>NZ_MUHH01000036.1 GCF_002217475.1 Flavobacterium tructae | reverse complement strand
GTAGTAAATATCAAATCCTTCCTGTTTTTATGTCTTTTTTGTTCAATTTCAATCGATTACCTTTTTAAATTGTAATCTTTTACTTTCTTTTTTGATGATTTTGAAAAAAGATAAAATATTTTCATTCTTTTAATTCATCTCATTTTGACGTTATTAGGGCAGGTTTTTCCGATGATTTACCTGTTTTTTCTATTTTCGTTTTTTCTTTAAATTTAAAAAACAGGAAAATTATACTTGTTTGGTGTTTTCCTTTTTTCTAATTTTAGTATAAGAAAAAGTTAAACAAAACTTTTTGTTCTTTTTCCAAAAACAACTATTTAAGTTATTATGTAATACATCAAATAGTGTTTTTTGTATGATTATCTAGAGTTGAGGTTTTTTATAATAACTTAATTAGTTTGCGTATGGAATTGATCACTACTTTCTTTATCAAGTTTGCATTAGGTTTTCGTATTATTTTAGCTTTATCTTGTAAGAGTTTGAAAAAAAATGAATTTATCATCAAATTTAATTTTTGTTCCACTTCAGACTTGTTTCATAAATTTTCCAGTTTTAGTATTTTTTTATTTTCAAATCCCAATAAGGGGTTTGTTGATGAAACGTATTGTTGTGTTTAAAAATTTTTTAAATCCGCACTGCGTTTTTTAAAATGAATTGATTCAATTTTTAGAGTTCTGTTCTAAAAGAAACAAAGTTTATAAAAAGAGTAATCAACTTTTTATGAATATTGAATCAGACTATATAGGAGGTAGAATTTCCCAATTCTCCAAAACGTATATTTTCTTTCATGAAAATTGGTTAATAACAAATCACCCTTTTTGGAAGTCTGATTTCGATCTGTATTTCCGCACTTTTTTTGGTATGTCTTTTATTCGAAAGAATAGGAGCGGTTCTTTAATGTACTTCTGTTTAGAGTGTACAGCATGATTTTTTTTTACTGAAATGTTGTTTACATTCTTAGTATTCTGGGAATCTAAATTTTATTTCAACAAGTTGATTATTAGTGTTTTTTGAAATTGCCTAAGCATAAGTGCTTATCGCAAGAGGTATTTTATTGTCCATTTTCTAATCTTCCAAATTATGAAAAAAAAATTTACTTTTTATGATCTTCTTATGAAGAGGAGATTATTGGGATTAATTTTTTTACTGCTCTTTTGCAATGAAAATTTTGCCCAGACTTTTTGTAGACCCATCTCTCAAACGAACAGTAGAGCGGGAGTATGTTTGGGAACTACAGAAGTACTAAACCCAACCTTTGCTTATGATGCAAATACAAGTACGTATGCATCATTAACCAATGCGCTGGGTGTACTTTGTTCCGTGCAGGAAACAGTTAAATTTAGTCAGATGGCGAAAGCCGGTGACCAGATTGTAATTGTTTACGGATCAAATGCCGATTTGCTGGATGTTGGATTATTGTCTAATGCGACAATCCAGCCAAGCAATTCAGTCAATAGTACAAGCAGTACGGCATTGGCTTTAAACAGTCCGTTGCTGAATGTGAACGCGATTAGCGGAGCAACTACAGGTACAATAAAGTATACCCTAACGGCCGATTCCGATCAGGTAAAGGTAGAAATTGGCGGGTTACTTAGTGTCTTGACTAATATACGTATATATGATGTGCGATTGGAGTTTGCAAAACCAACCATTACCGGAGGAGCCACTCAGTCTGTTTGTTTAGGACAGTCTATTGCACTTACTGCAACTCCTGCAGCTGGTACTACATTGGCCTGGTACAGTTCGCCAACATCTACCACAGCTCTTTCAAGCGTGAATACTTTTACAACACCGGCATTAACCACAAGTACTACTTATTATATAGGTATAACCAGAAGTGCAGGTTGCGAAAGTGACGAAAGATTTCCGGTAACTATTAATGTTCTGGACCCGGTATTGCCAACGATAAGTACGGTTGGAACTTCAATTTGTTCTTCGGGAGCAACACAGGCAACTACCTTGTCGGTTATTAATCCGGTACTGGGAACGACTTACTCCTGGTACAGTGCACCAACAGGTGGTGTGGCATTGAGTACAGGCAGTACCTATACACCAACCGTTCCGACGGGTGTGACCAATTTTTATGTCGAAGCATCGATTGGTTCCTGTGTGACACCAACACGAACTCTGGTTACGGTTACTTCAACTCCGGTTCCCGGGGTCGCTACTATTTTAACCCAAAGCGTATCTATATTATCTGGTCAGAATGCTACTTTAAGTGCTTCAACAGCTGAAGCGGGAGTAACTCTGGATTGGTATGATGTACCTACTGGCGGAACAAAGTTATTAGGAGATTCAAATACATTTACCACTCCGATATTAGTGGCAACCAAAACATATTATGTGGAGTCTCGTACTATTGCAGGAGGCTGCGTTAGCGCTACGAGAGCTCCTGTTACAGTAACGGTTTTAGCTAATCCTTTGGGAGGATGTCTGGAAGCCAACAGTCAGCAAACTACTCAAAACGGTCTTTGTTTACTTTGCTCTTCAAGTGCCCAGAATAATTCTGTTGACGGGAATAGCACTACTTCCTCCTCTATAACGCTGCCAGTAGGTTTAGTCAATGGGTGGATTCAGCAAACCTTACAATTTAATAATCCCGGAAAGACAGGTGATTTTATAGATGTTGACCTGGAGTTACCTGGAGGAATTGCTGATCTGAGCTTGTTAGGCGCTGTCAGTCTGGCTACTTATAATGGTGCGACTTATAATAATGATCGCACTTTTATCAATAACGCTCTGGTTACCTTACAATTGTTGTCGGGGGATAAGTTTAGAGCGACTATTACAGCGGGAGCCAATTTTGATCGTGTAGAAGTTAGATTGGGCGGACTGGTATCTGCCTTAACGACTTTAAAAATTTATCAGGCTACTCATCGCTATAAGCTGCCATCATTTACAGGAAATACCACAATTTGTGGAGGACAAACGACTACTTTAACGGCAAATATTGTTGCTGGCGAAACTATTAAATGGTACGACGCTCTAACAGGAGGAACTTTGTTAGCCAGTACAGCGGCTTATACTACTCCGGCTTTAACGGCAAATACGACGTATTATGTAGAAGTTACTCGCGATGGTTGCGTGAATAGTGAAAGAAATCCTGTTACTGTTACTGTAAATAATCCCATAGCTCCGGCAACTGTTGTTGCTAGTCCTTTGAATTTGTGCAGCGGAACTTCAACAACAGTGACTATTGATTCACCGGTTGTCGGGACTGTTTACAAATGGTATGATGCAAGTTCCGGTGGGAATTTAGTATTTACAGGTACTGTTTACAATACACCAAATCTGACGGCTACGACTACTTATTATGTCGAAGCTTCAATCGCAAGTTGTATAAGTGCAACCCGCACACCGGTTACGGTAAATGTTAATTCACGACCTTCAGCACCGGTTGCGGTATCTTCACCTGTGATTATTCAGTCCGGTCAGGATGTAACACTGGCCGTTGTAGCTAATCCGGGGATTAAACATACGTGGTATGATGTACCTACGGGAGGGACTTTTTTGGCCACTAATGTCGACAGTTTCACACCTAGCCCGTCACTAACAGCCAGTAAAACATTTTATGTAGAGTCGGTAGATTTAACGTCAGATTGTACCAGTAGTACAAGAACCGCAATTGTTGTTACCGTAATTACCGGAGTGAATAATTGCTTATTAGCCAATTCACAAATAACCACTAAAGGAGGAACCACAAATTGTTTAACCTGTAGTTCCAGTGCAGATGGAAACTCTGTAGACGGTAATAATGCTACAGCAGCTACTCTTTCAATACCTATTGGTTTAGTAACAGATCATATTCAGCAAGATTTAACTTTTCCAACAACGGGGCAGGCAGGCGATATTATAGATGTGGAACTGGGAATTCCTGTTGGACTTCTTGATATTAGTGCACTTTCTAATGTTAGCCTGCAAAGTTTTAACTCGGGGGTACCTAACGGAGATTTTAGCACCATCAATAATCTTCTGAATGTTCAGATCTTATCAGGAAATCGTTTCAAAGCAAGTTTTGCTGCAGCGGGTACTTTTACCAGTGTGCGTGTCCGATTAAATGGATTAGCTACTGTTTTATCAAGTCTGGAGATTTACGAAGCTTCTTATAGATTTGCCAATGCGGTAATTACAGGGAACGCAACACCAATTTGTGCCGGACAAACAGCTTCTTTAACAGCATCCGCAACCGGAGGAGATACATTTGTGTGGTACGATGCGCCAACCGGAGGAAACATAGTAGCTGTGAATCCAACGGCTGCATTAAGCGCTACTACTACATTTTATTTAGAAGCTACACGTGGCGGAACTTGTATTAATACAGTTCGTCAGGCTGTTACGGTAACAGTTTTACCTCTGCCGACAGCCAGTGATATCAATATAACAAGCCCCGTAACAGCTTCTTGTGCCGGAGGTATTGTTTTGACTCCTTCTTCTCCTTTAGCAGGAGCAACATTCAAGTATTATTTAGATGCAAATAAAACACAGGAAGCAACCGGAACGATAGCCGGGGTTACTTATTCTAAAGATTTAGGAACAGGTGCCCTTACCATCAGCGGACTTACAGAGTTAAATGCTCCTTATACCTATTATGTGTCTGTACTAAATGGAGGTATCTGTGAGAATGCATCAGGATTTCTTAAGGAAGTTGTTGTTAATTTCCCAACAGGTACTGCTTTAACGGTAACACCAACTTTGTCCGGTTGTGCTAAAGTAAGTCTGAAAGATGCGATTACAAATTTTGATACATCGGGAAATACTACTTATACGTTCTTTGATGCGGGAAATAATCCTATTACAGAGCAGGCCGCGTCAAATATTACTGCAAATGGTAATTACTTTATTCAGGCTCAGCTTAATGGAGGCAATTGTCCATCAGTTAAGTTACCTGTAGCAGTAACGGTTAATCCATTGCCAACTTTAACAGTACTAACAAATTCAGTAGCGGTTACTAAAGGTTCTTCTGTTGCTTTAACAGCCACTTCAAACGGGACTATAACCTGGTACGATCAGCAGGGTAATGTATTGCCTTCAAATAATACAGGTGTTCTTAATACTGTAGGTGTTTTTGCTTATACTGTAGTAGCCAGCAATGGTACCTGTACAGTTAGTCAGACCATCACGATTAGTGTGATTGATCCTGCTGCCTGTGATACCTTACAGGAAAGAGTGTACGCCAATACACAATCTTCAGGAACAATTATTACGGGAGGGGTAACTAATGGACCTCTTGCTGCCGATAATGATCCAAGTACGTATTCAACTATTACAACCGGTTTAGGACTTTTGGGTATTGGAACGACCTGGCAAAATTTGCAATGGCCAACTACAATTGCCAAAGGAACACCGGTAACGGTAAAATTAGGTTTAGAAAACAGTTTGCTTGCTGTAGCACAAAGTATCTCGGTTGTAGGTACTAAACGTGACGGATCTAATAACCCTATCGATATAGGAACATTACAATCCGTTACAGGATCTTTATTGAACCTGTTACCGGGACAAAATTCATTCGAATATACTTTTGTTCCTTCTGATGGTTCCGGACTTCAGGATTACGACGGTATCCGTGTGCAGCTGGGATCTGTTTTAAGTGTAGCGCAAAACATCAATGTTTATGATACTTATTACAAAAGAGAAGTAGCTCAGATCACCTGTGGTCAGGGCGATATCGAAGATGTTTTCTCCGGTGTAAAAGATTTGGGAGTAGGTGCTTTAACGGCTACAGTTGGAGTTTCAAATCCATGGAATATAGCCGATAAAGATATTGCAACTTATGCAACAATGTTTAACGCTGTAGGAGTATTGGCAGCTTCAGAGTTGACTGCAACTTTTAGAACGCCATCGATGGTGGGTGACAGTTTAAGAATTGTAATTTCTAAACCGGGAACAGTTTTAAATCTTAATTTACTTACCGGATTTACCATCCAGCTTTACTCCGGAAACATTCCGGTTGGCGGACCAATTGCCAATACAAGCAGTCTTTTGACTTTAAAACTGCTTTCAGGAGATACAATGGCTATGACTATTGTTGCACCTCAAACGCAGCCTTACGATAAAGTAGTGATAACTTATGGAGGTGTTGCTACTGTTTTAGATCAGCTAAGAGTTCATTCAGTAGATCGTACAACCAATACAGAAGTGATAGGGGCCGATCCTGATAATAAAATAACGGTCTGTCCGGGAGCCAACCTCACGCTCGTCGTCCCTCCGAAGCCTTGTGCTGATTATGCCTGGTACGATTCGCCTACGGGAGGAAATCTGTTGGCCAGCGGTCAGACTTATACACTTCCTGCTACATTAGCTGCCGGAACGTATAAATATTATATTCAGCCAATTCGTTACGGATGTCCGGCTCTGGAAAGAGGTGAAGTTACAGTAACTGTAAGAGCAACTGTTCCTGCAGCAACTATTACCAACGTAACTATAAATGGAGGTAGTGCAACTATTATTTGTTCTGAAAGCGGTACAGTAACACTAGATGCTGTTCTAAGTGCTGCACCAGTACTTACCAATCCGGTATACCACTGGTACAGTTTTGATGGTACAACAAGTCAGCCAATTCCTGGTCAGGTAACCTCTAAATTAATAGTTACCGGTTTACTTCCGGGGACTTATACCTATTATGTTGGAGTAAGTTCTGACGAGTATTGTGAAACTGCTCCGGCAGACAGAAAACAAGTGACTTTTACTATTTTACCAAGCTCACTGGTAACCGATATTTCAATAAACAATGCTTCTATTTGTCATGATACAGCAGCGGTACTAACACCGTCAAGCACTCTGACAAATCCTGTTTTCTCCTGGTATTTAGATGCGAACAAAACGCAACCTATTTTTAGCGGAACAATTGGCGGAGTAACCTATGCAATTAGTGGAAGCGGAGTTTTAACCGCTACAGGTTTAACACCGGCAATGAGCCCGATGATTTATTATGTTGCAGTTTCAAGTGATTTTACTTGTCAGAATAAAAATGGAGAATTAAGATTGGTGACCGTACTTATTAATGATCCGGGTACACCAACATCTACCACTTATAATCAGAATTTCTGTTTGATAAACAATCCTACAGTTGCTAATCTTCAGGCCGATCAGACTAATGTGGTTTGGTACAGTGCAGCCACAGGAGGAGTCGCATTAAATCCGACAACTGCTTTGACAAACGGAACCTATTACGGTGCGATCAGAGATGTGAATGATTGTGAAAGCTCAGTTCGATCAGTTGTAACCGTAATCGTAAACGATCCGGGAACACCTGTGATTACTAAAACTACTCAGGACTTCTGTTTGGTGAATGCTCCAACTTTTGCATCGATCGATGTAAGTCCTGCTGTTGCTGCCAATATTGTTTGGTATACGGCGCTGACCGGAGGAACCTTAATTCCATCTACTACAGCTTTAACTACCGGAGTTTATTATGCTGCGATCAAGGATCCTACGACTCTTTGTGAAAGTAATGTAAGATTAGCAATTACGATAAACGTAACTGATCCGGGAACACCTGTGATTACAGAAACTACTCAGAACTTCTGTTTGGTAAATGCACCAACTTTTGCATCAATCAATGTAAGTCCGGCTGTCGCTGCCAATATTGTTTGGTACACAGCACTTACCGGAGGAGTTTTAATTCCATCCACAACGGCTCTGACTACCGGAGTTTATTACGCTGCGATTAAAGATCCTACAACTCTTTGCGAAAGCAATGTTAGATTAGCAATTACCATCAACGTAACCGATCCTGGAACACCAGTAATCACTAAAACTACACAGGATTTCTGTTTGGTAAATGCACCAACTTTTGCTTCTATTGATGTAAGTCCTGCTGTTGCCGCCAATATTGTTTGGTACACGGCTTTGACAGGAGGAACTTTAATTCCATCAACGACAGCTTTGACTACCGGAGTTTATTATGCTGCCATCAAAGATCCAACAACTCTTTGTGAAAGTAATGTGAGATTGGCAATTACAATAAATGTAACCGATCCCGGTACTCCAACTTTAGTTACTGCCGGAACGCAAAACTTCTGTTTGGTAAATGCTCCAACTTTTGCCAGCGTTCAATTTAATGAAGCGAATATTGTTTGGTACACGGCGCTTACCGGAGGAACCGTTATTCCTTCTACTACAGCTTTAACCAGTGGTACTTATTTTGCAGTAATTAAAGATCCAACAACTCTTTGTGAAAGTGCTGTTAGATTGTCCGTAACAATTAGTGTTACCGATCCTGGAACACCAACTTTAGTTACAGCAGGAACACAAAACTTCTGTTTGGTCAATGCACCGACTTTTGCGAGTGTTCAGTTTAATGAAGCCAACATCGTTTGGTACACAGCGTTGACTGGAGGAACCGTTATTCCTTCGACTACAGCTTTAACCAGCGGTACTTATTATGCCGTAATCAAAGATCCGGTAACCAATTGTGAAAGTGCAGTTAGATTAGCTGTAGTGATCAGCGTTACCGATCCGGGAACACCAACTTTAGTTACAGCAGGAACACAAAACTTCTGTTTGGTAAATGCTCCAACTTTTGCGAGTGTTCAGTTTAATGAAGCCAATATTGTATGGTATACGGCGCTGACTGGAGGAACCGTTATTCCTTCTACAACAGCTTTAACCAGCGGTACCTATTATGCCGTAATCAAAGACCCAATCACAAATTGTGAAAGTGCTGTTAGATTAGCGGTAACGATCAGTGTTACCGATCCTGGCACGCCAACTTTAGTTACAGCAGGAACACAAAACTTCTGTTTGGTAAATGCGCCGACTTTTGCCAGCGTTCAGTTTAATGAAGCTAATATCGTTTGGTACACAGCATTGACTGGAGGAACAGTGATTCCTTCTACAACAGCTTTAACCAGCGGTACTTATTATGCCGTAATCAAAGATCCGGTTACCAATTGTGAAAGTGCAGTTAGATTAGCTGTAGTGATCAGTGTTACCGATCCTGGTACGCCAACTTTAGTTACAGCAGGAACACAAAACTTCTGTTTGGTAAACGCACCGACTTTTGCGAGTGTTCAATTTAATGAAGCCAATATCGTTTGGTACACAGCGTTGACCGGAGGAACCGTTATTCCTTCGACTACAGCTTTAACCAGTGGTACTTATTATGCCGTAATCAAAGATCCGGTAACCAATTGTGAAAGTGCCGTTAGATTGGCTGTAGTGATCAGTGTTACCGATCCGGGAACACCAACTTTAGTTACAGCAGGAACACAAAACTTCTGTTTGGTCAATGCTCCAACTTTTGCCAGTGTTCAGTTTAATGAAGCCAATATCGTTTGGTACACAGCGTTGACCGGAGGAACCGTTATTCCTTCGACTACAGCTTTAACCAGCGGTACTTATTATGCAGTGATCAAAGATCCGGTAACCAATTGTGAAAGTGCAGTTAGATTAGCTGTAGTGATCAGTGTTACCGATCCGGGAACTCCTGTGATTACAGAAACTACACAGAATTTCTGTTTGGTGAATGCGCCAACTTTTGCATCAATCAATGTAAGTCCGGCAGTTGCTGCTAATATTGTTTGGTACACAGCGCTTACCGGAGGGACTTTAATTCCATCGACTACAGCTTTGACTACCGGAGTTTATTATGCTGCAATTAAAGATCCAGTAACTCTTTGTGAAAGTGCTGTTCGATTAGCGATAACCATTAGCGTAACCGATCCTGGTACTCCTGTGATTACTGAAACTACGCAGAATTTCTGCTTGGTCAACGCACCAACTTTTGCATCGATTAATGTAAGCCCTGCTGTTGCCGCCAATATTGTTTGGTACACAGCACTTACCGGAGGAACTTTAATTCCTTCAACTACAGCTTTAACTACAGGAGTTTATTATGCTGCCATCAAAGATCCAATCACGAACTGTGAGAGTAATGTGAGATTGGCAATTACAATAAGCGTAACTGATCCGGGTACCCCAACTTTAGTTACAGCAGGAACACAAAACTTCTGTTTGGTAAATGCACCAACTTTTGCAAGCGTTCAATTTAATCAGGCAAATATTGTTTGGTATACAGCGCTTACCGGAGGAACAATTATTCCTTCGACTACAGCTTTAACCAGTGGTACTTATTATGCTGTAATCAAAGATCCGATCACGAACTGTGAGAGTGCAGTAAGATTGGCTGTAATAATCAGCGTAACTGATCCGGGAACACCAACTTTAGTTACAGCGGGAACACAAAACTTCTGTTTGGTTAATGCACCGACTTTTGCCAGTGTTCAGTTTAATGAAGCCAATATCGTTTGGTATACAGCGTTAACTGGAGGAACAGTGATTCCTTCGACTACAGCTTTAACTAGCGGTACCTATTACGCTGTTATCAAAGATCCAATAACCAATTGTGAAAGTGCTGTTAGATTAGCGGTAACGATCAGTGTGACTGATCCTGGCACCCCAACTTTAGTTACAGCAGGAACACAGAACTTCTGTTTGGTAAATGCGCCGACTTTTGCCAGCGTTCAGTTTAATGAAGCCAATATCGTTTGGTACACAGCATTGACCGGAGGAGCAGTTATTCCTTCAACTACAGCCTTAATCAGCGGTACTTATTATGCGGTAATCAAAGATCCGGTAACTAACTGTGAGAGTGCCGTGAGATTAGCGGTAACGATTAGTGTTACTGATCCCGGAACACCGGTAATCACTAAAACTACTCAGAATTTCTGTTTGGTGAATGCACCAACTTTTGCATCGATTGATGTAAGTCCTGCTGTTGCCGCCAATATTGTTTGGTACACGACGTTGACCGGAGGGGTCTTAATTCCATCCACAACAGCTTTGACCACTGGAGTTTACTACGCTGCAATCAAAGATCCGACAACTCTTTGTGAAAGTGCTGTCAGATTAGCGATTACTATCAATGTAACCGATCCGGGAACTCCTGTGATTACAAAAACAACTCAGAATTTCTGTTTGTTCAACGCACCAACTTTTGCGTCGATTGACGTAAGTCCAGCTGTTGCGGCCAATATAGTTTGGTACACTGCCTTAACCGGAGGAATTTTAATTCCATCGACTACAGCATTGACAAGTGGTACATATTATGCTGCAATCAAAGATCCGGTAACTCTTTGTGAGAGTAATGTGAGATTGGCGATTATCATTATTGTAACCGATCCTGAAGCACCAATTATTACCAAAACTACTCAGGATTTCTGTTTGGTAAATGCACCAACTTTTGCAACAATCGACGTAAGTCCTGCCGTTGCCGCCAATATTGTTTGGTACACAGCTTTAACCGGAGGAACTATAATTCCTTCTACAACAGCTTTAACTACGGGAATTTATTATGCTGCGGTTATAGATCCGGTATCAGGATGTGAAAGTACCGAAAGATTACCAATTACAATTAATGTTACTGATCCTGGTACACCAACATTAGTTACAGCAGGAACGCAAAACTTCTGTTTAGTAAATGCACCAACCTTTGCCAGTGTTCAGTTTAATCAGGCTAATATTGTCTGGTATACAGCGCTGACTGGAGGAACAGTGATTGCATCAACCACAGCTTTAACCAGCGGTACTTATTATGCAGTAATTAAAGACCCAGTTACAAACTGTGAAAGCGCCGTAAGATTAGCGGTAACGATCAATGTTGCTAATCCGGGAACACCAACTTTAGTAACAGCAGGAACACAAACGTTCTGTACGGTAAATGCACCAACGTTTGCGAGTGTTCAATTCAATCAGGCAAACATAGTTTGGTATACTGCGCTAACCGGAGGAACAGTGATTCCTTCTACTACAGCTTTAACCAGTGGTACTTATTATGCAGTGATAAAAGATCCTGTATCAGGATGTGAAAGTGCTGTGAGATTAACAGTAAATGTTAATGTAATCGATCCGGGTACGCCAACAACAACAGCTGCCACTCAGGTATTCTGCTCAGGAAATAATCCAACGGTTGCTAACATTCAAGTAAACGGAAGCAACATCGTGTGGTATACCACTGCAACTGGCGGAACTGTCGTTGCGGGAACTACACCACTAGTAAATGGTGATTATTATGCAGCGATAAAAGATCCGGTATCCGGTTGTGAAAGCAGTGTGAGATTAAAAGTTACGGTAACTATTGGAATTTCTAAAGATCCAACTACAACTGCGGCGACTCAGAATTTCTGTTCTACAAGCGCTCCTACCTTTGCAAGTATTCAGGTTAACGAGAGTAATGTAGCATGGTTTAGTAGCGTAACAGGCGGAACAGCAATTCCATTGACAACCGCTTTAACTTCCGGTACCTATTACGGAGAGCTTACAGATCCGGTAACAGGATGTAAAAGTGCTAATCGTTTGCAGGTTGTCATTACCATTGTAACCCCAATGGCGACACCTACAACTAATGCAGCAACTCAAAACTTCTGTTCGGTAGATGCACCAAAAGTGTCTAACATTCAAGTGAATGAATCCGGTGTAATCTGGTACAGTACTCCAACAGGCGGAACTGCTATTCCGGCAACTACAGCTTTAGCTACTGGTACTTATTATGGCGTAATCGCAAGCAGTTCTGGTTGTGAAAATCCAATTAGACTGGCCGTTGCAGTAACGGTAAACGTACCGCTTAGTGTTACTACTCCAAGAACGACACAGGTATTTTGTTTATCAGCAGCGCCAACAGTTCAGGATATTGTAGTAAATGAGGCTAACATTGTTTGGTATACCACTGCATCTGGAGGAACTCCTTTGGCAGCGAATACACCTCTTGTTGCGGCAACTTATTATGCTGCGGCACAAGGGAACATTACTAATGGCTGTGGAGCAGTTCCGAGATTAGCGGTGATTGTTACCTTTAACAATGATGCATTGGTTCCTATCACAACAACAGATGATACGCCATGTGTATTTCAGGGAGTTACTTATTCGATTGCCAATGGAAAATCAAATTATGTATGGTCAGTTTCTAACGGAACAATTACTTCAGGCGGAGGACTTAACGATGGTTCTGTAACCATTTCCTGGTCAGATATCGGACCGGGTAAAGTTGAGGTTGAGTATATTAATACTTGTAACGAGAGAACTACAAAATCATTAAATGTAATTGTAGCAACTTGTTCTGATCTAACAATAACCAATACAGTTAGCAATCCTAAGCCTAATTTTGGTGATCAGATAACATTTACTGTAACAGTAAATAATATTGGTCAGGGTAACTTTATCAATACGATAGTAAGCGATTTATTACCTAGCGGATATAATTTGATAAGCGCATCTGCAACTGTAGGAACTTACAGTTTGTTATCTCAAATTTGGACGATTCCAACGTTGAATGCAGGACAAAGTGTTGTCCTTACAATTGTAGCAGAAGTATTGCCAGGTGGTAAATACTTAAGCGTTGCAACTGTCGAGACTTCCACTCCGTTAGATGTAGATGCATCAAATAACTCGGCTTCAGTTTCTGTTGAACCAATTTGTTTGACCGTTTACAATGAATTTACTCCAAACAATGACGGGGCAAATGATTTGTTCAGAATTGATTGTATCGAAACTTATCCAAATAATGAGTTGAAAGTGTATAACAGATACGGTTCATTAGTATATAGTAAACAACATTATGAAAATGATTGGGACGGAACCGCTAATGTATCCGGAGTTATCAACAGAGGAGATATGTTGCCAACAGGTACTTATTTCTATGTGATAGCAATAGGAGACGGAACGGTTAAAAAAGGATGGTTATCTATAATGAGATAAGCAGCCGTATTAATCATCTAATTAATTAAACTTAATAAGTATCGTTATGAAACTATATATAAAATCAATAGAAACGTATTTTATTTTAATATGTTCTTTTATCACATTTTGTGCCAGTGCACAACAGGATCCGGAGTACACGCAATACATGTACAATACGATGTCGGTGAATCCAGCTTATGCTGGATCTACCGGAACCATCGAGGCGACACTTTTACATCGTTCGCAATGGGTTGGAATCGATGGAGCACCCGAAACACAATCATTCTCTGTTCATTCACCTCTTCGAAACGAGATGATTGGTTTAGGATTAAGTGTTGTTAACGACAAAATTGGTCCGTCAAACGAGTTGTATATCGACGGGAACTTCGCTTATTCAATTCCTTTAGGATATGAAAAAAGACTTGCGTTTGGATTAAAAGCAGGTATGCGAATGTTAAACGTAGATTGGTCAAAAGGACGATTCTATAACAATAATGATGTATTACTGAATCAGAATATTAATAATCAATTGAAACTGGCTGTAGGAGCAGGGGTGTACTATTACACTAACAAATGGTATGTTGGTCTTTCAGTTCCAAGCTTTATTAAAAGTGATTATTACGATGATATTCAGGAGTCTATATCGTACGATCGATTGCATTACTACCTGATGGGAGGTTATGTTTTTGATTTGAATCCAAACTTAAAATTTAAGCCGGCATTTTTGGTAAAAGCAGTGAGTGGAGCACCACTTACTGCTGATATCTCGGCAAATTTTATGATAGCAGAAAAGTTTGTAATAGGTGGATCTTACCGAACAGACGACTCGATAAGTATTCTGGCAGGTTTTCAGATATCCAGAAGTTTTTATGCAGGGTATGCTTTTGATTATACCGTTAGTGATTTGAATAAATACAATGATGGATCACATGAGATCATCTTGCGTTATCAGTTTACTAGAAAACAAAGTAAAATCAAATCACCTCGATTCTTCTAAAACATAAATCCTATGAAAAAACTATATATCCTCAGTTTAGTCTTGAGCATTACCTTTGGTTTTGCTCAAAAGACTAATTTAAAAAAAGCCGATGCATTGTTTCGAAATTTCTCTTATCTAGATGCTTCTAAAGCTTATGAAGAGTGTTTGCAGAATATAGAGAATCCAACAGCACAAACCATAAAAAATGCGGCAGATTCTTATTATTTTATTTCCGATGGAAGAAATGCGCTTCGATGGTATAAAAGACTCTATCAGATACAAGGGAATAATCTGACCGACATTTATTACCTGCGCTATATTCAGTGCTTGAAATCTGTTATGGATTATGATGAAGCCGATAAAATTACCAAAGAATATCTCAATAAAAAAGGAGATCAGAAAGAGATCAATCGGTATGTTGCTCAGAAAAAACAATTAGACAGTCTGGCCAAAACTAAGTCTTTGTACGACACTAGAAACTTAGATATTAATACCGGTAAATCTGATTTTGGAGCTACATTTTTTCAGGACCGAATCGTATTTTCATCGGCCAGAGATACTACGAAGTTTGCCGATAAACTTTACAACTGGAACAATCAGCCTTTTCTTAATTTGTATGTAGCCGAACGAAATCCCGCTGATGGAGGTTTATTTAACGAAAAACTGTTTATCCCTAACGTGATGACTAAATATCACGAAGCAACCGCCTCTTTTGATGCCAGCGGAAAAACAATTTACTATACGTCTAATATTGTCAAGAAAAACAAATTAGTAGTCGACCAGGACAGAATCAACAACTTCCAAATTCTAAAAGGATCTTTGGTAGACGGAAAGGTAGAAAACCCGCAAAAGATTTTCTTTGATAGTGATGATTATTCTGTTGGGCATCCTAGTTTAAGTGACGACGGTAAATTACTCTTCTTCGCTTCCGATATGCCGGGCGGCTATGGAGAAACCGATTTGTATGTTGTGAAAATTGCAAACGACGGAACCATGAGTTCCCCTCAAAATTTAGGGCTAAAAATTAACACATTAGGAAATGATCTTTTTCCATTCTTTCGTAACGGAACACTTTATTTTTCTTCAGACGGACATTATGGTTTAGGAGATTTAGATGTGTACGAAAGTAAAATGTTATCCGATGGAAGCTTTTCGATACCGAAAAATTTGGGAGCTCCGATAAACAGTAATAAAGATGATTTTACTTTTGTGATTGATAAAACGGGAAGTTATGGCTATGTATCTTCCAACAGAGCAGGAGGAAAAGGAGATGATGATATTTATTCCTTTACTAAAGGTCAACCCGTTTGCAATCAGAATATTTCAGGTAAAGCAATCGATCATAAATCAAAAGCACTTTTAGCCGATGTAACTATAATAGCTTATGATCCGTACAATGAAGTTTTGGCGGAAACTAAAACCAATTTTGACGGTAAATATGCGGTAACAGTTCCTTGCAATAAAGCGGTTCGCTTGGTAGCTTCAAAGTTTAATTACAGTGACGACGAAAAAAAGGTTGCAACAACCAAGATCAATGAAGCCGAAATTACCGATGTTGATTTTGAGCTCAGTAATTATGATGACCTGGTAGTGAAAAAACAAGGAGTCGAAAAAGTAGACGTTAATCCGATCTATTTTGATTACGACAAATACAATATTACACCTTTGGCAGCCACTGAGCTGGATAAAGTAGTGTTTGTGATGCGAAAATTTCCTAAAATCCGCATCAAAATTGAGTCCCATACCGATTCCAGAGGTAAAGATGCTTATAACCTGAAACTCTCAGATAATAGAGCTAAATCAACACGTGATTATATCCTTTCACAAGGTATTGATACTGCAAGAATCGAAAGTGCTATTGGTTACGGTGAAAGCCGTCCGATCAATAAATGCAAAAATGGTGTAAAATGTACCGAGGCGGAACATTTGTTAAACAGACGCTCAGACTTTATTATAATTCAAAAATAGAGTTACATTTTTAGGCTAATGATTGGATTGTTAGTTTGAATTTGTAAAATGAAGAAACCATTTGGAAGTTGGTTTTTATTAATTCTTTTTTAAGAAGAATGGGCAGGAAGAAAATCAAGTTGCATCTTTTTGCAACTTGATTTTTGAGTTTATAAAACTTTCGGATTTTACTGTTTTTGAACAAAAATAATCCTAATTTTGGTATTCAATTATTCAAAATCAAAACCTCCGGTATTTTAAAATCTTATGAGTATTCAAGAAACAATTCAGACTTTACGAAACGAACTTAATCAGCACAATTACAATTATTACGTGTTAGACAACGCTACAATTTCTGATTATGATTTTGATATTAAGTTAAAGGAACTTCAGGATTTAGAAAATAAACATCCTGAGTTTTTTGATGAAAATTCCCCAACTCAAAGAGTAGGAGGTGCCGTGACCAAGAATTTTAAAACAATTGCACACCAGTACAGGATGTATTCTTTGGATAACTCCTATTCTAAAGAAGATTTACTGGATTGGGAAGCCAGAATTCAGAAAGTTTTAGGAAATGTAGATCTGCAATATACCTGCGAATTAAAATACGATGGAGCTTCGATCAGTATTACTTATGAAAACGGAAAACTGGTTCAGGCTTTAACAAGAGGAGACGGTTTTCAGGGAGATGAGGTAACCAACAACATCAAAACCATAAAATCGATTCCTTTACAATTAAAAGGGAACTACCCGGATAAATTTGATATTAGAGGAGAAATAATTCTGCCTTTTGCCGGTTTCGAAAAAATGAATCAGGATTTAATTGAAATAGGTGAAACACCGTATTCAAATCCAAGAAATACAGCTTCAGGAAGTTTGAAATTACAGGATAGTGCTGAGGTCGCTAAACGTCCGTTAGAATGTTTGTTGTATTTCGTTACAGGAAACAATCTCCCGTTTACTTCCCAGTTTGAAGGATTGGAATCAGCCAGAAATTGGGGATTCAAAGTGCCTAACGAAGCAAAACTGGTGCAAAATATGCAGGAAGTTTTCGACTTCATTGATTATTGGGACGTACACCGTCATAATTTACCTTACGAAACCGATGGTGTAGTCGTAAAAGTAAACAGCATTCAGCATCAGGAAGAATTAGGATACACTGCAAAATCTCCACGTTGGGCCATAGCTTATAAATTCAAATCAGAACAGGTTTCGACCACACTTCAGTCTATTTCATATCAGGTAGGCCGTACGGGAGCAATAACTCCTGTAGCCAATTTAGAGCCGGTACAGCTGGCTGGAACCATTGTAAAAAGAGCCTCTTTGCACAATGCAGATCAGATTGAAAAATTGGATATCAGAATCAATGACACCGTTTTTGTAGAAAAAGGAGGAGAGATCATTCCAAAAATAATTGCCGTCGACCTGTCCAAACGCCCAGAAGATTCAGAAGTTACTGCATACATCACACATTGTCCGGAATGTCAAACCGAATTGATTCGAAATGAAGGAGAAGCCAATCACTATTGCCCTAACTTTTATGGGTGCCCACCGCAGATTATTGGAAGGGTTCAACATTACATTTCAAGAAAAGCAATGGATATTGAAGGGCTTGGTGGCGAAACAGTTGCTTTGCTTTTTAACAATGGATTGGTGCACAATTATGCCGATTTGTATGAATTAAAAGTAGAAGATATTTTACCTTTAGAGAGAATGGCGCAAAAATCTGCCGAGAATCTGGTAAAAGGAGTAGAGAAATCAAAAGAAATCCCATTTGAAAGCGTTCTTTTTGCCTTAGGAATTCGTTTTGTAGGTGAAACGGTAGCCAAAAAACTGGCGAAACATTACAAAAATATTGATGCATTACGTCAGGCCACACTGATGGATTTGATTTTGGTAGATGAAATTGGAGAAAGAATTGCCAAAAGTGTAATTGAGTTTTTTGAGAATAAAGAGAATCAGGAAATTATAGACCGTCTCAAAAGTTACGGCATTCAGTTTGAAATTGTAGAGAAGATAAACCCGAATGCCACTGAAAAATTTATCGGAAAAACATTTGTAGTTTCAGGAGTTTTTACTCAATTCTCCAGAGACGAATTGAAGAAAACTATTGAAGACAATGGAGGTAAGGTAGGAAGCTCTATTTCGGCAAAAACAGATTTTGTTGTCGCAGGAGATAATATGGGACCGGCAAAATTAGAAAAAGCCAGTAAATTAAATATCCCTATTCTGTCTGAAGAAGATTTTATAAACAAACTAAATGAAAGCGAATAAACCGTCGTTGATTTTATTTTTTTTAGCATTATTGTGCACGGCCATTTTTGACTGGACCGAGCTGTTTTTATTTGCGACTTATGCCAAAGCCATTGTAATTCCTTCGATTTTTATTTACTTTTTGATTAGCACCGAATTCAATATCGGTAAAATCGAAGGGGTTATCTTTTTATTCAGCTTTATCGGTCAGGTATTTAATCTAATGGATATCGAAAGTTCTGAACTAGGGGGAGTCTTGTGCTTTCTGGTCGTTTACCTTTTAATTATCCGACTTTATCTGGGAGGGCATGAAAAAATAAAACTGGAAAAAAAAGATTTTCTTCCAGTTTCTATAGTAGTTATTTTTATCGTATATCTTTTAGTATCAGCACTAGGAATGCAATTTGATAATATGAAACGATTTAGTTTGATCTATATGATCTACGGAATTGTCTTAAGTGTGTTAAGTTGTTTGTCCTTCATTAGTTATATTACAAAAGGAACCTACTTAGCGTTACTCATGTCATTAATGGCAATTTCCTATATCTTTTCAGATATATTCTATATTTTCAATGAATACTTTTCCTATTCCGTAGTCCTGGTATTGATCCGGGATGTCACTCAAATTTTAGCGTACTTTTTTATGGTCGAGTATTTCCTGGAAAAAACGAAAACCAAAAAAAAGAAAAACGCTAAATAATAATTGATTTCCCTTCGTTTGTGTGAGCTTTGTTCTTATCGAAGTAAAAGTCTATTCTTCCTAAATTGATTCCGTAGCAGCCTACCTGATTCACCAAAACATCCTGATTGGCTTTGTTTTTTACAACAGTTGGCTTGTCTAAGAAAGTATGTGTATGACCTCCGATAATCAAATCAATATCCTGAGTTTGAGCAGCTAGTTTTAAATCACAAATTTTAGATTCATCGTCTTTGTATTTGTATCCAAGGTGTGACAGGCAAACAACCAAATCACATTTTTCTTCTTTCTTTAGCAATTGCGTCATGTCCTGTGCAATTTCTACAGGATTGTTGTAGATTGTTTCTTTGTACATTTGTTTGTCAACTAAGCCGGCAAGCTCGATTCCTAAACCAAAGACACCTACTTTAATTCCGTTTTTATTGAAAATTTTATACGGTTTTACAAGACCGTTCATCACCGTATTTTTAAAATCGTAGTTCGAGCAGATAAAATCAAAACTAGCGTGAGGCATTTGTGCGTGTAATCCGTCAAGACCATTGTCGAAATCGTGGTTTCCAATAGTCGATGCGTCGTACTTCATCATACTCATCAGTTTAAATTCCAATTCCCCTCCATAATAATTAAAGTATGGAGTTCCCTGAAAAATATCACCGGCATCCAGTAAAAGTACATTTGGATTTTCTTTACGAATCGTTTCTATAAGTGCGGCTCTGCGTGAGACACCACCTTTGTTTGGATTACGAGGATCATCAGCCGGAAATGGATCAATATGGCTGTGAACATCGTTAGTATGTAGAATGGTTAAGTGTTTGATATCGTTATTTTCAAAACTGCTCAACGACAAACCTAGACTTAATAAGGCAGTACTTGCAGCTGTTTTTTCGATAAATTCTCTTCTTTTCATTTTGTATGTTTTTGCGAAATGGGATTTTTATTCTTCTGTAATTCGGATGTCTTTTGCTACCGGAATCGTATCAACTTCTTTAAAGTAATCAATTAATACATCTCTCAGTTTGTAGTTCAGATCATATTTTTGAACACTTTTTGCGAAAAAAGACATACTGTCTCCGCCATTTGCCAAGTAATCATTTGTTGCTACATAGTAAATTTTATTAAGATCAAGTGGTTTTCCCTGAATCATAATATTCTTTGCAGTCTTGTCTTTTGCAATAGTAAAAGTCATACCCGATAAAGGCTGTGCTTTTTGTGCTTTAATAATATAGGAAGTCATTTCTAAAATCTGATCTCCTTTTAAAGCCATAACCACCATACTGTTTTCAAAAGGCATGATTTCAAATGCTGTTCTGTTGGTTACATTTCCTTTAGGTAATATAGCTCGTATACCACCATGATTTAGTAAGCACAAGTCAATTTTTTTCTTCTCGCGTGCCTCAAAAACCAGGTTTCCTCTTTTAACACAAACATCAGCCATAAGGTTACCAATGCTGGTTTGCCATTTCCCTGTACTTTTATCAAGAGTTTCAGGGCAATAAGCCAGAACATTATCTAAATCCTTATTAATATGATCACGATAAGGTTTAATAAAGTTCTCAATAGCAGGCGTTTCAGTTCCTTTTTCAGTTATCGGAAGTTGCTTTCCTTCAATTTTTGTTAGATTATAATTTTTCTGGCTACAGGAAAATATAAAAAAAAGTGTTAAGAATATAACAAAAAGTTTCAAAACTCCGTTATACTTTTTTAGTTTTACCATCTTAAATGCGACTTAAATAATTAATTTTGTAATCTGGTAAAAGTACTATGTTTTTAAATTATATAAAGGAATTTTTTGTAAAAAAATCATTAAAAAATAACTTGAATAATGTCAAAAACGAAGTATTTACAAGTAATGTGCAAACAATTGGTTTACTGATTGATGAAAGTAGATTTGATCATTCAGAAGACCTGATAAAGGAATTGGTCTCGAAAGGAATTACTCCTGAGAATATCAAAATTGCAGTGTACAGAAGTAAATTTAGCGAGAAACAAACGTATTCAAGACCAACTTTTGGACGAAAAAGCGTCAATTGGAAGGGGGAAATTACAGAAGGTTTCTTAAATGAATTTATAAAAACAGAATTTGATCTTTTGATTAGTTATTATGACATTGAAACGGCCATTTTGATGCTGATAACTGCCAAGTCAAAAGCGAAGTTTAAAGTAGGATTCGCATCAGTAGATGAAAAATTAAATCGATGGATGATTGATACTGCTATAAAGAATTACAAACTTTTCGTGCACGAATTGTTTAGATATTTAAAGAGTATAAAATAAAATTATAAAGTAGAATATGCAATCATTAATAGGAACTGGTGTTGCGCTTGTAACCCCATTTAAAAAAGACTTTTCAGTAGATATCGAAGCTTTACAGCGCATCGTTAATTTTTCGATAGACGGTGGTGTTGAGTATCTTGTAGTTATGGGAACAACGGCAGAAAATGCTACTCTGACACAAGCCGAAAAAGAACTGGTGATTAAAACGGTTATAGATACTAATAAAGGAAGACTGCCATTGGTACTTGGCGTTGGTGGAAATAATACCATGCAAATTGTAGAGGAATTAAAAACAGGAGATTTTTCTGCTTTTGAAGCCATACTCTCTGTTTCTCCTTATTATAACAAGCCAACACAAGAAGGAATCTATCAGCACTTTAAAGCTATTGCAGAAGCTTCCCCAATTCCTGTGATTTTATATAACGTTCCGGGAAGAACATCCAGTAACATGTTGCCGTCAACAGTAATTCGTTTGGCGAATGACTTTAGCAACGTGGTAGCGATTAAAGAAGCTGCCGGAGATATGGCTCAGGCTTTACAATTGATTAAAAATGCACCGGAAGGTTTTCTGATTATTTCAGGAGATGATATGATTGCTTTACCAATTGTTTTGGCAGGTGGAGCAGGGGTAATTTCGGTTATCGGACAAGGTTTTCCAAAAGAATTTACAGAAATGATTCGTTTAGGACTCAATAAAAAGGTAACTGAAGCGTTTAAAACACAGTATCTTTTATCTGATTGTATTGATATGATTTTTGAGCAGGGAAATCCTGCCGGAATCAAACAAGTTTTTCAAGCCCTTGGTATTGCTGAGAATACAGTACGTTTGCCATTGGTGGCTGTTGATGATTCATTAGCAGGCAGATTGAATGAATTTGTGAAAAATAGTATAAAATAAGCATGAGATTGTCGGTATTCTATATATACCAAAAAATATTTTGTAGTAGCTAAATTAATAACTAAATTTGCCACCGAAACTTCGGTGTGATTTTGCTTTGGCATAATTGTCTAAGAAATCATAATAAAAGTAAGAAAATGAAAAAAATAGTATCTCTGTTAATTATTGTTGTCCTTTTTTGTTCTTGTAGCGAATACCAAAAGGCATTAAAGAACGATGATGTTGCTGCAAAATTCGAAGTTGCAACGAAAATGTATGATGCAGGTAAATATTCAAAAGCCATACGTCTTTTTGAACAATTAGCATCTTCTTACAGAGGGAAACCTCAGGCAGAGAAATTATTTTACATGTTCTCACAATCGTATTACAAAACAAAACAGTATTATTTAGCAGGTTACCAGTTTGAGAGTTTCGTTTCAGGTTATCCTAGAAGTGAAAAAGTTCAGGAAGCTGCTTTTTTAGGAGCATACAGTTATTCTAAATTAGCGCCTGTTTATAGCTTAGATCAGACAGATACTGTAAAAGCCTTAGAGAAATTACAAACTTTTATCGAAAGTTATCCAAATTCTGAGTATATCGCTCAGGCAAACGAAGCTGTAAAAGTTTTAAATGGTAAACTGGAGAAAAAAGCATACGAAAACGCGAAAGGATACAATACAATTTCTGATTACAAATCAGCATTAATCGCTTTTGATAATTTTATTGCTGATTTTCCGGGAACACCGTTAAAAGAAGATGCATTGTTTTATAAATATGATTCAGCATATAAATTAGCCATAAACAGTATTCCTTCAAAAATGGAAGAGCGTTTAAATGTGGCTAAAGTAGCTTATGGAAACTTGATTAAGTTTAATGGAGCTACGAAGTATAAAAAAGAGGCAGATGAAATGAATGCCAGAGTGGAAACAGATTTACAAAAATTTACTAAATAAAATAAAGTCATGGATTTAAAAAAGACGAATGCTCCTGTAAATACAATAACTTACAATAAAACAGTTATTGAAGAGCCAACAGGAAATGTGTATGAAGCAATTACCATTATGGCTAAAAGAGCAAATCAAATTAACTCTGAAATTAAAAAAGAATTGACAGAGAAATTGGAAGAGTTTGCTACTTATAATGACAGTCTTGAAGAAGTTTTTGAAAATAAAGAACAAATCGAAGTTTCTAAATTTTACGAAAAATTACCAAAACCTCACGCTTTAGCAGTTCAGGAGTGGTTAGACGGTAAAACATACCACAGAGGTTCAAACAAATAATATAGTATAATGTCAGTTTTAAACGGGAAGAAAATTTTACTAGGGGTTTCTGGTGGAATTGCAGCCTATAAAACAGCCTCATTAGTACGACTCTTTATAAAAGCAGGTGCACATGTCCAAGTGATAATGACACCTGCTTCTAAGGATTTTGTAACTCCACTTACCTTATCTACACTATCAAAAAATCCGGTACATTCCAGTTTCTTTAATCAGGATGATGAAGATGCTGTCTGGAACAATCATGTTGATTTGGCTCTTTGGGCCGATTTGATGCTGATTGCGCCTGCAACATCCAATACCTTGTCTAAAATGACAACAGGGAACAGTGATAATCTTTTAGTAGCTACTTATTTATCAGCCAAATGTCCGGTTTATTTTGCGCCGGCAATGGATTTGGATATGTACAAACATCCTTCAGTTTTGTCTAGTTTTACGGCTTTAAAAAGTTTCGGAAACATTATGATTCCGGCTGAAAGCGGTGAGTTAGCCAGCGGTCTGTCCGGAGAAGGACGAATGGCTGAACCCGAAAATATTATAGCCTTTCTGGAAGCCGATTTAGAAAGTAAATTGCCTTTAAAAGGGAAAAAAATACTAATTACTGCCGGTCCAACATACGAAGCAATCGATCCTGTGCGTTTTATAGGAAATCATTCTTCGGGAAAAATGGGTTTTGATCTGGCAAATGAAGCAGCAAACTTAGGTGCTCAGGTTATTTTGATTGCAGGACCAACACATTATAAAGCTAAAAATGGTTTAGTGGAAGTGATCAATGTAGTTTCGGCACAAGATATGTATGATGCCTGTCATGCTTATTTTAATAATGTTGATGTGGCAATCGCTGCGGCTGCAGTAGCCGATTACAGACCAAAAGTAGTCGCTTTACAAAAGATTAAGAAAGCGGCAGATGAATTTTCGATTGAACTTGAAAAAACAAAAGATATTCTGGCTTCATTAGGAGCGATAAAGAAAAATCAGTTTTTAATTGGATTTGCATTGGAAACCGAGAATGAAATTGAAAATGCGAAGCTGAAAATTCAGAAAAAAAACTTAGATTTGATTGTTCTAAATTCCTTACAGGATGAAGGAGCAGGTTTTAAAAAAGAAACCAATAAAGTAACCTTTATTGATCAGGATTTTAAAATCGAACCGATGGAATTAAAATCAAAAGAATCTGTTGCTGTTGATATTTTAAATAAAGTGGTTTTGCATTTTGCGAAATCATAAAGATTTAGAGTAAACAAAGCAATGACAAGGATAGTAAGTCTGTTGTATGCTGTAATCAAAATAATATCTTTCGTATGAATAAATTAGTTACTTTTTTAGCATTTTTAATTTTTGGCTTCGCACAAGCACAGCAGCTAAATTGCACTGTAACTATTAATACAGAAAGATTACCCAATCCCAATCAGCAAGTATTTAAAACACTTCAGACTTCGTTGTCGGAGTTTGTAAATAAAACAGATTGGACGGGAATAGCCTTAAAACAAAATGAGCGAATCAATTGCTCGATGTACATTACGCTGTCGTCAAACAGTTCCGATCAGTTTTCGGGCACTATTCAGGTGCAATCCTCACGATTGATTTATAATTCTACTTATTCTTCCCCAATATTAAATTACAACGACAAAGATTTTAACTTCAGGTATATTGAATACGAGCCTTTGTTGTTTAATCCGACCACGTTTGAGTCTAATTTAGTATCTGTGGTTTCTTTTTACAGTTATTTAATTTTAGCGATGGACGCAGATAGCTTTCAAATGGGAGCAGGAAGTCAATATCTTGAAACCGCTCAGAATATTGCAAGTGTAGCACAACAAGGAGGATCAAAAGGCTGGAGCCAGTCAGACGGAGTTCAAAACCGTTATTATTTGATTACCGATATGATTTCGCCAATGTACAGCGATTTACGTCAAACCATGTTCATGTACCATAATGGCTTGGATGGCATGAGTCAGGATTTGAAAGCCTCAAAAGAAAAAATCAAATCAGCCTTGATGCTTACCGGAAAATTGAATTCGGTAAAACCCAATGCTTTTTTGACCAGAGTGTTTTTCGATGCCAAATCAGACGAAATTGTCTCCATATTTTCTGGAGGACCAAGTATTCCGATTACAGATCTGACCGATGTCTTAAATAAAGTATCTCCGTTGAATACTACCAAATGGTCACAGATTAAATTCTAAGTCCATTTTAGTTACTCTCTTTATTAATTTTTATATTTCCCAAATTTCCTATGATAACGTCCTTGTCGATTAAAAACTATGCGCTTATTGAAAAATTAACTATAGATTTTTCAAAAGGTTTTTCTATTATTACTGGTGAAACAGGTGCGGGTAAATCTATTATATTAGGAGCGATAGGATTGGTTTTAGGAAAAAGAGCCGATTTAACTTCACTAAAAAATAAAGAAGAAAAATGTGTTATCGAAGCACAGTTTGAAATTTCTAAATACAACCTGAAAGATTTTTTTACAGCAAATGATCTCGATTATGAAGACGAGACTATTATTAGAAGAGAAATTTTGCCTTCAGGAAAATCGCGAGCTTTTATTAATGATAGTCCGGTAAATCTGCAGGAATTGCAGGATCTGAGCTTGTTTTTGATTGATATTCATTCACAACAGCAGACTCAGGAGTTGTCAGACGAGGGAGTTCAGTTTAAAATTATTGACGCTATTGCTAATAATGGAGAAGTGATTCAATCGTATCAGGATGTTTTGAAAGGATATAAATCAGATAAGTCCAAACTAAATGCTTTGCTGAAAAAACAAAGTGATTCAGGAAAAGAGCAGGAATACAATACCTATTTGTTAAATGAATTGGTTACTGCAAAATTAAAATCAGGAGAGCAGGAAGAATTGGAGGCTGATTTTGAAAAACTGAACAATGTTGAAATTATTAAAGAAGCTATGGATAAATCATTGGCAATTGCCAATGAAGAGCAATTTGGTGTTTTCCACAGTCTGAATGAAATAAAAACGGCACTACAGAAAATTGCACTTTTTTCTCCGGAGTACCAAAATGTTTTTGAAAGGATTACCAGTTTGGCCATTGAATTTGATGATGTTTCAAAAGAATTGCAAAACGCCTCTGAAAAACTTTTAAATGATCCCGCACAGTTAGAATTGGTGAGTCAAAAATTACAGCTAATTTATAATTTGCAAAAAAAGCATCAGGTAACGTCTGTTGATGAATTACTTGGAATACAGGCGACATTAGAAAACTCATTGGTAGAATTGGATAATATTGGAGAAGAAATTACTGCTTTGTCAGAATCTATAGCGCAAAAAGTTACAGACTTAGATGCTTTTGCGGCAGCTATTCATCAGAATAGAATCAATGCAATTCCGGTTTTGTCACAAAAGTTAGTGTCAATATTAGAGACATTGGGAATGCCAAATGTGCGTTTCAATATGGAGCTTTTGTCTTCTGAGACTTATTTCCAAAACGGAAAAGATGAATTACAGTTTTTATTCTCGGCAAATAAAGGAACTGATTTCGGCTTGCTGAAAAAAGTAGCTTCAGGAGGGGAAATGTCACGTATTATGCTGGCAGTCAAAGCGATTTTAGCGCAATATTCAAAACTTCCAACCTTAATCTTTGATGAGATTGATACCGGGGTTTCAGGAGAAATTGCAATTAGAATGGGAGAAATTATGAAAGAAATGAGTGGTACAATGCAAATTTTTGCCATCACCCATTTGCCTCAAATTGCAGCCAAAGGAGATTCGCACTTTAAAGTCTCTAAATCAACGGTTGATGAGGATACACAGTCAGAACTTAAGCTATTGTCTCAGGAAGAAAGAGTTACCGAAATTGCGCAGATGTTATCAGGTGCAAAAATCTCTGATTCGGCATTAAATCATGCAAAAGAATTATTAAATTAAATATTTAAATTATATTTGCTTCTATAACTATTAGACCAAAATCAGAATAAAATATGATTAAAAAACTATATGTTTTGTCTTTTATTTGCTTGTTTATTAGTAAAATAAATGCTCAGGATACTGCTGTAAAAGAAGGTACAGAAGTAGCTGGTAAAGAAGTTAAATCTTATTTAGTAAAAGACTTTCCTGAAGGCGTTTATAAAACATATGAAGATTTCATTGCAAAAACGGGAATTTTCATGGGTGATGCGTTAGAAAGACGCACTATTGTGGGGTATAAATCAATTGAAAAAAATGTAGATGCTTATCATGTTTTCTTTTGCTGGAAAAGAAACAATATAAAAATTACAGATTATTTTGCTATTGTTTACAATGGTAACCTGTATATTCAGCAAAGATATTTAATGAAATTTGCATCAAAAGAAGATGGAAATATGTCTGCTGATAATCCAAATTCGTATCACAGAGTTTTAAATGACGGAAAGTTTTTATATCTCGAAGGGCCTTTTGCAAATATGTGGTCTAAGGCTTTTGCATATAATGCCGGAGCAGTAGGCGGAGCAATTTTAGCTAATTTGAATACGTTAAAAGGAATTGTTTTTAATGTTGATAAGAAAGAATTTAACTTCATAAGAGAGTGCGAAAATTTAAATGCGCTAATTGAAGAGTATAATGGAGTTAAAATTGAATGTAAAGATAAAAAAGTTGACATTTTAACGGTTAGGGAAAATGTTGATAAAATTATTAAATAGTAAGTATTTGTCTATTTTGTTGAAATAGAATATGTTGTTTAGATCAAATTAAATTGAAATAAAAAAAGTATGATTATAGAACCTAGAATGAGAGGATTTATTTGCTTGACAGCCCACCCAAAAGGCAGCGAGCAAAATGTTAAAAATCAAATAGAATATATCAAATCAAAAGGACCAATTGCTGGTGCAAAAAAAGTCTTAGTTATTGGTGCTTCAACAGGTTTCGGATTGGCTTCAAGAATTACAAGTGCTTTTGGATCTGATGCTGCAACAATTGGAGTATTTTTTGAAAAGCCACCGGTTGAAGGAAAAACAGCTTCACCAGGATGGTATAATTCTGCTGCATTTGAAACAGAAGCTCACAAAGCAGGTTTATATGCTAAAAGTATCAACGGAGATGCTTTTTCAAACGAAATAAAAAGACAAACTTTAGATTTAATCAAAGCTGACTTAGGTCAGGTTGATTTGGTAATCTACAGTTTAGCTTCTCCGGTGCGTCAGCACCCGGTTACAGGAGTTTTACACCGTTCGGTTTTAAAACCAATCGGACAAACTTTTACCAATAAAACAGTTGATTTTCATACTGGAAACGTTTCAGAAGTTTCTATTGCTCCGGCAAATGAAGAAGATATTGCCAATACAGTTGCTGTAATGGGAGGTGAGGACTGGACAATGTGGATGGATGCCCTAAAAGCAGAGAATTTATTAGCTGAAGGCGCTACAACAGTGGCCTATTCTTATATTGGACCATCATTAACAGAAGCAGTTTACCGTAAAGGTACAATTGGTCGTGCTAAAGATGATTTAGAAGCTACAGCATTCTCTATTACAGATAATCTTAAATCTCTTGGTGGAAAAGCTTACGTTTCTGTAAACAAAGCTTTGGTAACACAGGCAAGTTCTGCAATTCCGGTTATTCCATTGTATATTTCTCTTTTGTACAAAACAATGAAAGAGGAGGGAATTCACGAAGGTTGTATCGAGCAAATCCAACGTTTGTTTCAGGACAGATTGTACAACGGAGGAGAAGTTCCTGTAGATGAAAAAGGAAGAATCAGAATTGACGATTGGGAAATGCGTGAAGATGTGCAGGCTAAAGTGGCTAAACTTTGGTTAGAAGCTACAACCGAAACATTACCTGAAATTGGAGATTTAGCCGGATATAGAAATGACTTCCTGAATCTATTTGGATTTGAATTTGCAGGTGTAGATTATGCTGCCGAAGCGAATGAAGTTGTAGAAATTGAAAGTATCAAATAAAAAAGAAAAAAATACTACTAGATATGAAAACCATTCGTTGCGACGAATGGTTTTTTTATGAATATAACATATCTTTGTTAAAATTTTGAAATTTAAAATATTGCCACTTTAATACCGCGTGATCGCTATGATTTTTTCTTTAATTATACCCGTGTATAATCGTCCGGATGAAGTAGATGAACTTTTAGAAAGTTTGTCTAAATCCGATTATAATGAAGCCTTTGAAATTGTTCTTGTCGAAGACGGATCATCAATACCTTGTAAAGATGTCGTGATGAACTATCAGGGGAAATTGAATATATCGTACTATTTTAAAGAAAATTCAGGGCCGGGAGATTCCAGAAACTTTGGAATGCAGAAGGCCAGAGGGGATTATTTTATCATTTTTGATTCTGATTGTATCATTCCTTCTAACTACCTGACCGAGGTTCGAAAAGCGCTTAATGCGGGTTATGTGGATTGTTTTGGAGGGCCGGATAAGGCATTAGATAGTTTTTCGGATATTCAGAAAGCCATTAACTTTGCAATGACTTCATTTTTGACTACAGGAGGAATTCGTGGAGGCTCTGAAAAAATCAATAAATTTCAGCCCAGAAGTTTTAACATGGGGATTTCAAAGAAAGCTTTTATAGCTTCAAAAGGGTTTGGAAACATTCACCCGGGAGAAGATCCTGATCTTTCTATTCGTTTATGGAACCTGGGATTTGAAACCAGATTGTTCCCGGAAGCGTATGTATATCATAAGCGAAGAATTGACTGGGAAAAGTTTTCAATTCAGGTGAATAAATTTGGAATCGCCAGACCAATATTAAACAGCTGGTATCCGGAACATAATAAACTAACATTCTTTTTTCCTACCGTTTTTATCGTAGGATTATTATTAGCTTTTTTACTGTTAATTTTCAATATTGATATCCTATTACAATTATATTTTGTATATTTCGTGGTAATTTTTCTGACAGCCGCTATTCAGAATAAAAGCATTAAAATTGGATATTTATCTGTAATTGCAGTATGGAAGCAATTTTATGGTTACGGGACAGGATTTCTAAAATCGTTCCTGAAAGTTATTATTTTAAAGAAAAAACCCCAGGAGGCTTTTCCTAAAATGTTTTTTAAAATATAGGTATGGCTAAAATTATTGGCCTGACAGGCGGAATAGGAAGCGGAAAAACCACTATCGCAAACTACTTTGCAGAAATGGGGGTGCCCTTATATATCGCCGATGATGAAGCCAAAAAAGTAATGCAGTCTGAAAAGATTGTGAAACAAATTAAACTTGCTTTTGGAGACTCGCTCTTTGAAAATGATGTTTTAAACAGAGCTAAATTAGCCGAGATTGTTTTTAATGACGCCGATAAACTGGCAACATTAAATGCAATTGTACATCCGGCAGTTAAAGAAGACTTCGAGCTTTGGTTGTTGAAAAACAAAAAATACCACTATGTAATTTACGAAGCTGCAATTTTGTTTGAAAGCGGCCGTTATAAAGATTGTGATGTTATAGTAACCGTTACAGCTCCCGAAGAGATGAGAATTGAAAGAGTTGTTAAGCGTGATAAAACCACACGAGAGCAAGTTTTAAGTCGAATGAAAATGCAGTGGGATGATGAAAAACGAATTTCTTTAAGCAATTTTGTTATTAATAACAGTAATCTTAAAATTGCTAGAGAAGAAGTTGTTAAAATTCTTAAAATTTTAAATATAAAACAAAATCAGTCTTAAATGTTAATATTTGGTTAATGTATTATTTAGTATATTGTTAAAATATTAATTTTGTTTCGATGAATAAATTATTTTTTAGATTACTTGTTTTATTGATGAGCTTGTCCTTAATAGGGATAATTTTGGTGCAGGTATACTGGTTTAATTCTTCGTTCAAAAATAACGATGAGCAGTTTAAATATCATGTTACTCAGGTAATTGGAAATGTTGCTGATAAATTGGAGCAGCAGGAAGAATACAGTTTTTACGATAAATACAACCGCATTAAAGACAGTACCGGTAAAACACCTAAAAAAGAAGACTTACTTCAGGTTTTTTACATTCAAAGAAACGCAAAAACAAACAAAACAATAGTTTATTCTAATACGCTTACATCTGAAGATTATGATATTAGCGGCTCGATTTTTAATAAAAAATTTAGCAGCGAAAGATTTAAAAACTTTAGTTCAAAAAGAGTTACAGAAGTATACAACAATAACAATAATATTGACAATAATGCTTTAGGACAAAGTATTATACCTGATTTAAAAATCGAAAAATCTGGAAGTCTAGATATTTTAAATAAAGTTCAACAGCAAATTCAGTACAAAGACGTTGCTTCTTTGACGCCTATAGAAGGTAGAATTACAAAGGATAAACTTCAAAAACTCTTAAAGAAAGAACTGGAAGAATATGGTGTAAAAACCAAATTTGAATACGGAGTTCTCAACAATGGTCTTGCGACGAAAGTAAGATCGGATGGATTTCATTACGATAAAGACGCAAGTTACCACGTGCCAATTTATACAGATAATGAAGGAAATAGTAAATATGAATTGTTTATTACATTTCCGCATAAAAAGAAATTCTTATTGTCAGAATTATTAAGTATTACGATACTGTCAATAATTTTTACATTAATTATTATAGTTGCTTATACCAGTGCACTAAATCAATTGTTACGTCAAAAACATATTTCTGAAATCAAGACCGATTTTATAAATAACATGACGCACGAGTTTAAAACGCCGATAGCGACAATTAATCTGGCATTAGATGCTATTAAAAATCCTAAGATAATTGAAGATAAAGAAAAAGTGTATCGTTATCTTCAAATGATCCGGGATGAAAATAAAAGAATGCATGCTCAGGTAGAAAACGTGCTTCGTATTTCTAAACTGGAAAAGAGAGAACTGGATATTACAAAAGAACCAACTGCTATTCATGATATCATTGATGATGCAATTGAACATGTAAATTTAATTTTAGAAGACAGAGGAGGAAGTGTAGCCAAACATTTTAATGCAGCGAGAACAACCTGTCTGATAAACGAAGTGCATTTTACAAATGTGTTGGTTAATATTTTGGAGAATGCCATAAAATATTCTCCGGGTACGCCTGAAATAGAAATTTTTACAGAAAATGTCAAAGACATGATTCTGATAAAAGTAAAAGATAACGGTCTTGGTATGAGTAAGGTAGCTCAAAAACGAGTTTTTGAGAAATTTTACAGAGAACATACAGGAGATTTACATAATGTAAAAGGACACGGGCTAGGTCTGGCTTATGTGAAAAGAATAGTAGAGGACCATAACGGTCAAGTATATGTTGAAAGCGAGAAAGGAAAAGGTAGCACCTTTATAATAAAAATACCATTAATAAATTAAAATATGGAAAATAATAACAAAAGAATACTTTTAGTAGAAGATGACCTTAATTTTGGGGCAGTTCTTAAAGATTATCTAATGTTAAATGACTTTGAAGTTACTTTAGCTAAAAACGGTATGGAAGGTTTCGAAAAATTCAAGAAAGATGTATATGATTTATGTATTCTTGATGTGATGATGCCTTATAAAGATGGTTATACTTTAGCCAAGGAGATTAGAGAAAAGAACAGCGAAGTGCCAATTATCTTCTTAACAGCTAAGTCTATGAAAGAAGATGTATTAAAAGGATACAAAGCTGGTGCTGATGATTATTTGAATAAGCCTTTTGATTCTGAGGTTTTATTGATGAAAATAAAAGCAATTATTCAAAGAAAATCTGCTGATACAAAAGCAGAGCAGGTACAGTTCGAATTCAATATTGGTAAATTCCATTTAAATTCAAAACTAAGATTCCTGACTTTTCAGGACGAAGAGCCAATTAAATTGTCTCCAAAAGAGAACGAATTGCTTAAAATGTTGATTCTTCATGAAAATGATTTAATGCCAAGAGAATTAGCTTTAACTAAAATCTGGAGAGACGATAACTATTTTACATCCAGAAGTATGGACGTTTACATTGCTAAACTTAGAAAATACTTAAAAGCTGACGAAGATGTTGAAATTCTAAACATTCACGGTGAAGGTTTCAGACTTGTTGTTAAAAGCAAAGTTACAGAATAACAAAAAACATAACCAAACAAAAAAATATTAGAGTCCTGAGAAATCAGGACTTTTTTTATGCAGAATTTTAACCGCGAGGCACGCAACGATTTTCGCAAAGTTCGCAAAGAGTTCACCTCAAAGCTTCGCGAACTTTGCGTTTTTTCCTTTGCATTCTTTGCGGTTAAGTAAAAAAATATCAAGAAAAATATTCTTAAAATACGATTTCTATCTTTTTGATTTTGAGTTCTGTAGTCTTTTTTTTGGCTTTAAGAATAATATGAATAAATTTTTTGTACTGATTTTTCTTAAAATAAATTTGGAAAATCGAAAAAGTATTCTGAATATTTGCAGACGAAAAAAATAATAACCCTTTAAAAACGAAGAAAAAATGTTTGTATTTACATCGACATCTCAGAGCTTCACATCAAACAATTTTGGTGCAGTGCTTCTTCGTGGCTTATTTCAATCTTAGAAATATATTTTTAGATATATAAAAGCCCGAAGACATTTAGTTTCGGGCTTTTTTTTATTCTAGACACTTCAAATTTTCCCGAAAAATCGATTTTATTTATCCTTCAAGGATAAAATGCTAAGCCTACTGGGCTGTTAATTTAATGCACTATAATTTTTTTATGGAAAATTATACGGTAGATGAGTATGCTTTATGTGCTCGTTTTAAAAGTAAAAGAAAGAAAAGACGATTAATTAAAGAAGATTTTGAAAAACAATTAATTGAGTTAAGAAAACTTGAAGTTGACCTTTGGAAAAAGCGTAGAAATTTACCATTGGTAGCTTTAGAAGTTCCTTATCAGAAAGGATGGCAGCGTAATTTTAAATTAAGAGATGATGTCGCCAGATCAAGTGAAGCTTCATTTTACACAGAATTATTGGAAAAAATAAATACATGGCAGTTTTCTCCTGAAAAATCTTTTAAAAGAAAGAAAAAGAGAAAAAGAAAGCATGTGTATGTAGAAAATATCCAAACTGTAAAAGAATTTTCAGAATGGGAATGGAAAAGTTCAAAACTCGAATTAACCGAAAAAGAAAAAGTACATTTTTATAAAAGAGAACGCTGGTGCAGCAATTGTAAACGATACAAAATTCACTATGTATTCAATGAGCCCTGGCGATATGTACTGCGTGTTAGTCCTTATACGATAACACATGCCAAAATGGTTGATTCTGATTTGGAAAGTCAAATTCAGTTTATAGACAATTATATTGTAAACAATCATCTGAGATATAAAATAAACAGATTAATAAATGGCTCTTCTCATAAATGGAGTTACTACGAAAAAGAGAATCCAAAAGAGATAAGTCCAATTAAAAATAAAAGTCTACAGGCATTGTATCAGCAGTATGTAGACGAAATGATCTAAATCATGGGAAATAAATTATCCGGAAAAGACCTGATTAAATTGGGGTTTCCAAAAAACAATTCAATAAATATTGCCTTAGGGCAGATAAACAGATATAGAAAAAGAGAGAAAAAAGAATCTATTCTAACCGAAGCGAAAGATGTTCTGCTGAATCCCGAAAAGTACGAAGGAAATGGTACTTGGGGCAAGGTGGCTGAAGGTTTAATAAATCCGGTGCAGGTAAGAATGCATCAGTTGAAAACAACAAGAGCTCCCTTCAAAATTTTTGGCGAAAATGAGATTGATGAACAGGCGAAATATCAATTGTATGATTCATTAAAATTGCCAATTTCAGTTGCAGGTGCTTTAATGCCGGACGCGCATTCGGGCTATGGATTGCCCATTGGAGGAGTTTTGGCAACAGATAATGCCGTAATTCCGTATGGAGTTGGAGTGGATATTGGATGTCGAATGAGTCTTTCGATTTTTGACTTGCCAGCTTCTCATTTTAAAGGCAAAGAACATCAATTAGAAACTATTTTGAAGGACAATACCAAATTTGGAATGTATGAAACTCATGCTTCAAGAGTGGATCATGATGTTTTTTACAAAAGCGAATTTCAGGATATTCCATTATTGAAAAATCTTTTACCGAAGGCGTATAAGCAGTTGGGAAGTTCCGGAGGAGGAAATCATTTTGTAGAATTCGGAATTGCTAAAATTGAAAATCCTGAAAATGAGTGGAAGCTTGAAAAAGGGGAGTATTTCGCAGTTTTATCGCATAGTGGATCTCGAGGGTTAGGAGCAAATATTGCGAAACATTATACCTATTTGGCGACAAAACAGTGTCCGTTACCAAAAAATGTGCAGCATTTAGCCTGGTTGGATTTGAATACGCATGATGGACAGGAATATTGGCTTGCTATGAATTTAGCCGGTGAATATGCAAAAGCCTGTCACGATGATATTCACAGACGAATTGCCAAAGCTATTGGGAAAAGGGTAGTGGTCACGATTGAAAACCATCACAATTTTGCCTGGAAAGAAATGGTAAACGGTCAGGAATGTATTGTACACAGGAAAGGTGCAACACCTGCCGGAGAAGGGCAATTAGGAATTATTCCCGGATCGATGACCGCTCCAGGTTATATCGTGAAGGGTAAAGGTAATGCTGAGAGTTTAAACTCTGCGTCTCACGGTGCCGGACGTTTATTTTCGAGAGCAAAGTGTAAAAGTACTTTTACGCAAAGTGAAATTAAAAAGGTACTAAAAGCGAATGAGGTTACCTTGATTGGAGGGAATATTGATGAAGCACCTATGGCATACAAGGACATTACTAAAGTGATGTCAAATCAAAGTGATTTGGTTGAAGTTCTGGGAACTTTCACTCCAAAGATTGTTAGAATGGACCGATAAAAAAACAAAGATTATGAAAAGATTTCAGGATGAGAATAAGTTTTTAGAAAGTTTTATAAACGAGATTTTAGTAAGGTGTCCGAAATGTGATTCTAAAGCTAAGGTAAAGAGTAAACTTTCAGAAGGATGTGAGTGCGGGCATTGTTGCACTAAAGTTTTTGAATGTAAAGATTGCTTTCTTAAACTTGATAGCCCCGTTTATCAATACATTGCTTATGGCAAAGCACATTGTAATCAATGTTATGAGAGATATGAATTTAAATCACAACCCTTAAAAGATAAACCGAAAGTATATAAAACAAGATGTCCGTATTGTAATTTTCAGGAAGAATGGAAACCAAAAGTGGAAAAGGTTTTGAAGAATTCAAAAAGGGATGACGGCTTAGTTAAAGAGTATTATTACAATTTGCCGCTTTGGTTTCAAAAAGAAGTGGGAACAGCTGTTTTTTGGGCTTATAACCAGCAGCACATTGATTATTTAGGAAGATACATTGAAGCGGAATTAAGAGAAAGAAATAATAATGGAAGCGGTAACAGCACTATGGTTTCAAGACTTCCAAAATTTGTAAAGGAAGCTAAAAACAGAGAAAAGCTTCTTAAGATAATAGAAAAATGGAAAAAATAATTCAGATAACAGCGGGTCGGGGACCGGCAGAATGTACCTGGGTAGTGGCTCAGGTACTTAAAAAAGTTCTGGAAGAAGCGCAGGAGGAGCAATTAGAAACGACTTTGCTTCAGCGAGAAGTGGGCCAGGAAAATGGAACAATTGAAACGGCAACAATTGCAGTAAAAGGTAAAAATGCCGCTCAATTTGTAGCTTCCTGGGCGGGAACTATTCAATGGATTGGTCAAAGTCAGTTTAGGAAAATGCACAAACGTAAAAATTGGTTTATTGGCATTTTTGAGATTGAACCACAACAGAATGCATCATTTTTAGAAAGTGACATTCAGTATCAGGCCATGCGAAGTTCCGGAGCTGGCGGACAGCATGTAAACAAGGTGAGTTCGGCAATCAGAGCAACTCACGTTCCAACCGGAATTTCGGTTGTTGCAATGGACAGCCGTTCGCAGCATCAGAATAAAAAACTGGCAACAGAACGATTATTAAAAAAACTAGAAGACGAAACTTTACAGCAACTTAAAAATCATGTTGGAAAACAATGGGAAAATCAGCTGAACATTCAGCGGGGGAATCCGATCAGAGTTTTTACCGGAACTGATTTTAAAAAGAATAAAACAGAGAAGAGTTATAAAGGAACGCGTCAGAAGTTAAAAACAGATTTGCGAAATGAGCATAATTAAAAAGTTGGTCACAAAAAATAATGACTATATGCGAATTATATGTGACCCAAAAAACAATAAATATCGATACGTAAAATGAAAACAATAGATAAATATCTCTTTCAGGCGCTGGACAGTTATCCTTATTCATTAGAAGAAACGATTGAATCTTTAGATTATGCATTTTCATATGATGCTAAGAATACGATGGTTTTCTGTTTGTATGGACGGATTCAGGCGGAACAATTATGGAATTATGAAGAAGCCAAATGGTATTTTCAGGAAGCTTTAGCAATAAATATTCATGCACTTGAGATATATCCGCATTATGTACAAACTTTAATTTTGAATGAAGATTTTGAAGAGGCAGAAAAATTAATTGATTTTGCTTTAACAGTAAAAGGTATAAACAAATCTGAAATTTTTGTCAAAAAAGCAATTCTTTACGAAGCACAGCAAGAGTTTGGATTAGCATTAAAAGAAATTAAAAAAGCCAAACTATGTACGTTGCAATTTGCTTTTGAATGCAACATTAGGGAAGTAGAGAAAAGAATTGAAGGTAAGATGGATTTGTTAAAGAAGAAGAAAAAATCAAAGTAACTTGATTGAATAAAAAACGATGCAACACTGCATCGTTTTTTATTTTCATGATACGGAATCAAATTTTAAATGCACCAGATAATCGTTGGGCAATAAAAAGCAGTTTTTTTTAATCTTCTTTTATTTCCAGTGTAATTTTAAAGCAAAAGATGTTTTCTCCCCTTTGGTAATGCTGAATGTTGAAATAGTTTGATTGTCGTTTTCGCCCTCGTGAATGATTACATTATCCTGAAGCGAAAGTTCTTTCATGAAGTTCATTTCAAAACTTTTTACTTCCTGTTTCAGGATTCTTTTCGGGTCAACGTGATCGAGACACCATTCCAGATACTTGACATTATTGACATGATTTACGATATCCAGATCAGAGAGGTAAACTGTTTTTTCAAAAATAGCTTCTTTTTCGTGAGTGATATTTATTTTTGAAAAACCTTCTGTAGTAGCGCGTTTCTCCGGATACAATTCAAAATGTTCGTAAGGCAGAGCTAAAGCTTCCGGACGTCGTAATTGTGTATTAAAAACAGCCCAGTACGTTTCGCATCCTACTATTTTTTTTCCGTTTGCGTGTATCTCTAAAGCACGAACGGAACGAGAATTTTCTAAACTGTTGATCCATGTGGTTACCGTAACAATATCTCGCCATTTTGGTAAGGCAGTAATTTCTACACGCATACGGCTTAAGACCCAGGCCTGATCAAATTCCTGCATATCCGTAAAGCTGATGCCTCCAATTTCAGAATGTGCAGCAGCCGTCAATTGCAGAATGTTGCATAAGTCAGTGTACTTTAGAAAGGCATTTGGTGTACATTGTGTAAAATTGATTTCCCAGTCTTTGCTTAGAATGGAAGTAAAATTAGGAGATATTGGCATTTTTGAATTTTAGATTTTAGATTGTTGATTTTGGATTGATTTAGAAAATAGAGTAAAGAGTACAGAAAATGATTTTTACTTGAAAGAATTCTCTATATAATCTATAATTTCTTTTCTGTCTGTCGCGTAATCAAACCATTTGGTAGCTTCGTTTCGTTTGAACCAGGTAAGTTGTCTTTTTGAGAAACGTCTGGTATTTTTCTTGATTTCTTCGATGGCAAATGGCAACGAGAATTCTCCGTCAAAATAACTAAATAATTCGCGATACCCGACTGTTTGAAGTGCATTTAACGTTTTGTTGGGATGCAAAGCTTTGGCTTCTTCCAGTAAACCGCCATTCATCATCAGATCTACGCGTTGATTGATACGGTTGTAAATTACAGCTCTGTCGGCTTCTAAACCTATTAAAATCTGAATAAAGTTTCGGTTGTTTTTCTTCTGATTTAAGAAAGAAGAGTAGGGTTTCTGAGTCCCAATACAAACCTCTGTAAAACGCATCATTCTTTGCGGATTTTGAAGTGTTTGCGGGTTTTCTACGATGAGTTTTTGATAATAATCAGGATCCAGTTTTTGTAATTGCTCCTGCAGATAATTGATTCCTAGTTTTTCGTAGTTTGCGTTTATGTCAGAACGTATTTCAGGATCAATTTCCGGAAATTCATCGAATCCTTTTAAAATGGCATCAACGTACAATCCTGAACCGCCAATCAATATAGCGAAATCATTTTTTGAGAATAATTCTTCTAACTTTAAAAGCGCCTCTTTTTCGTAGTCACCAACAGTATAATTTTCGAAAATAGATTTATTCTGTATAAAATGATGTGTCGCTGATTGTAATTCTTCGGGAGTAGGAACTGCGGTACCAATTGTCATTTCTTTAAAAAACTGACGACTGTCGCAGGAGATTATCTCACAATTAAAATGTTGTGCCAGAGCAATGCTTAAAGCTGTTTTGCCTATTGCTGTTGGTCCGACGATGGTAATTAGATATTTCATATTTTTTTAGTCTTAATGGTGGTAAAACCTTAGACTTGCAGGGTTTAACTTTTAATAAAAATGAGATGGAGAAATTTTTGTTGAATTAATTGTTCGGCAATTTCGTTCCACATTCAAAGCAATATTGTGCATGATCAAAATGTACCTGTGCCTTGCAATTTTTGCATGTTTTTTTGCTGCTTATGACACTGTTTTTTAGACTGCTTTTTGCAAATTCAGCCGTTACAATTCCGGTAGGAACAGCTATAATTCCGTAACCTAAAATCATGACAAAGGCAGCAATAAACTGACCAAGAGGAGTCTGCGGAGAAATGTCGCCGTAACCTACCGTGGTTAAGGTAACAATCGTCCAATAAATACTCATTGGGATACTTGTAAAGCCGGATTCTTTACCTTCGACCAGATACATAATCGAACCGATTATAATGGTGCTGATCAATACGAAGTAAATAAAAACAAGGATTTTCTCTTTACTGGCTTCGATGGCTTCCCGAAGTTGAATAGACTGATGTGAAATTTGCGGGATATGCAGGATTTTAAACAATCTAAAGAAACGTAAGGCTCTTATTATGGAAAGCACACTTGCTCCGGGGAAAAATATCGATAAATACATTGGCAGAACTGCCATTAAATCAATAATTCCGTAAAAACTAAAAATATATCGGATTGGTTTTTGAATTGAAATTATTCGAAGTACATATTCAATGGTGAAAAATACGGTGATAATCCATTCGCAGATAATAAGTTGAGTATGGTATTTTTGATTGATTCCCTGAACGGTTTCCATCATAATCAAAATAACGCTCAGTAAGATCAATCCAAGCAGAACCAAATCAAACATTTTTCCTAAAAATGTATCTGTCCCGTAGAGGATGATTTTGACTTTTTCCCGGAAGATTTCGTATTTTGATTTTATTTTTTTCATCCTCACGAAGATAAGGAAAGTTTTGCAGTGTTAAAAATGAAGAACCTTTATTGATTTACTCTTTCGGAGGTAACTCTGAATAATGTTTTTCACATCACGATTATGCTGCATCGGAATTAAAATATTTTTTAGAATCTCGATGTTTGTAATCTGATAATTTAGATCGTAAAAGGCATATCCTTTATAAAGGCCATTTTCAATTAAAATGGCACTCCTTTCGTTGACATTTCGGCCTCTGTCCAGCAAAATCATGCTTTTATTTTCGAAACTGTTTTCTGTGATAAATTGTTGTACACGGGCATTGTAAACTTCAGGCGTTACTTCTTGAATACAGGCACCATCACATTCTTTGATTTTATATTGAAAACACTCTTTTTTGGTTTGATAAAGTCCTGTTAGCTTTTGGCATAAATGGTATTTTGACGTAAATCTGAACAGAGCATTTTTGCCTTCCTGCAAAGTACCAAATGAGGTAATTTCTTTTTTACGACCGTCTGCTTTTTCAAGCTTTAAATTGATATAACCATTAGTGTCTCTCTCTGCATATAAAGCATACTGAAAGATCGTTTTTCGTTGTGAACGATTGTATTTGGGACGATTTATTTTTATTTCTTCACTTTCTTTTAAGAGCGCAATTAATTCGCTTCCCGTTTCATCATAGGTGATAGTAAAAACTTCGGCCTGAATTTTTTTGCTTTTGGTGGTGATTCCCGTAAAATGTTGATTGACTCTTTTTTTGATGTTTTGGCTTTTTCCAATGTAGATTAGAGTCCCGCCTTCATTGTAAATGTAATAAACACCGGTTTTAGCAGGCATTTGTGCCAGAATATCCAGAAATTTTGGAGCAATTCCTTTTTCTACTTCCAGTTTGATAAAATCTTTTACAATGGTTTTTTCCAGGTCTTTTTCCAGAAGCATTTTAAACAGCTTGGTAGTTGCCATTGCATCTCCGCTGGCACGATGTCTGTCTGCCATTGGAATTCCAAGTGCTCGCACCAGTTTTCCTAAACTATAGGAAGGCTGATCCGGAATTAATTTTTTGGCAAGTTCGACTGTACAGAGGGTTCTGGCTTCAAAATTGTAACCCAAACGTCTGAATTCTGTGCGTAAAATTCGGTAATCAAAAGAAGCGTTGTGTGCTACAATTATACAATCTGTAGTGATTTCTATAATTCGTTTAGCAACTTCAAAAAATTTAGGAGCAGACCGCAACATAGCATTATTGATTCCAGTTAATTTCACCACGAAGGGCTGAATCGGAATTTCAGGATTGACAAGGCTAATGAACTGGTCAATTACCTCGTGGCCATCAAATTTGTAAATGGCTATTTCGGTAATTCCTTCTTCATTAAACTGGCCTCCAGTGGTTTCTATGTCTAGTATTGCGTACATTTTCAATGTCAATATCAATTTCAAAAATCAATGTCAATGCTAAAAATCAATATTAAAAATTGAAATTTGCAATTGCTATTGTAATTGTCATTGAAAAATTATCTTTTATTTATTATCATTTTTGATGAAATTGCGATAAGTTGTTCAACTTCAATTAGAAGTTTGTCCCTTTTGTTATTATCACCTTCTTTTATATAATCTAAAATTTTTAGCGAATTTCTGGATTCCTTAAGTTCTTTTACAACTAAAGAAAGTTTAAAAATAAAATCTTTATCTGTAATTGAGCCTTGTGCTTCTCCAAAATTCAGTGAAGCACTTCCGGATGATCTAATCAATTGATTTTTGTAATATTCATTTTCGAATAACTTCTCTAATTGTCTTGTAAAGAAAATACATTCTCCGGCAAAACGAACTAATCGATCCTCAAAATTGAATATTTTTTCCATTTATATAATTGATTTTTGAAATTGCCATTGATATTGAGAACTTATCTTCCTCCAAAAATACTACTTCCAATGCGGACCATGGTGCTACCACATTCAATTGCGAGTTGATAATCTCCGGACATTCCCATAGAGACAGTAGTCAGGTTGCAGTTTTCAGTTTTCAGTTCTTTTATGGAATCAAAAATAGATTTTAAATGTGTAAATTCTTTTTTAATTTGGCTTTGATCTTCTGTAAAAGTTGCCATTCCCATTAATCCTAAGATACGAATGTTTTTCAGTTCTTTGAATTCTGGTGAAGATAGTAATTCATTTAATTCGTTTTCGTCTAAACCAAATTTAGATTCTTCTTCGGCAATATATATTTGAAGCAGGCAATCAATAATTCGATTGTTTTTCAATGCTTGTTTATTGATTTCCTGCAACAATTTTAAGCTGTCAACACCATGAATCAAACTTACAAAAGGCGCCATAAATTTGACTTTATTCGACTGTACATGACCAATCATGTGCCATTGAATGTCTTTTGGCATTTGTTCCCATTTTTCAGTCATTTCCTGGATTTTATTTTCTCCAAAAATGCGCTGACCGGCATCATATGCCTGCATTAAATCGGGAACCGGTTTTGTTTTAGAAACGGCAACTAAAGTTACATTTTCAGGTAAACCTGTCTTGATTGTATTTAAATTCGATGCTATCGACATGGTATTTCTTTTTTAGGAAAGGATAAATTGCTTGGAGATTTTCTCTGCTTTTTTACTTTCGCTATAATCATAAAAACCTTCACCTGATTTTACTCCTAACTTTCCGGCTCTCACCATATTCACCAATAGTGGGCAAGGGGCGTATTTTGGATTTTTGAAACCGTCGTACATTACATTTAAAATAGCAAGACAAACATCAAGACCAATAAAATCAGCTAATTGAAGAGGCCCCATTGGGTGTCCCATTCCTAATTTCATTACCGTGTCAATTTCGTAAACTCCGGCAACTTTGTTGTATAAGGTTTCGATAGCTTCGTTTAACATTGGCATTAAAATTCGATTGGCCACAAAACCAGGGTAATCGTTTACTTCAACAGGAACTTTACCTAATTTTACAGATAAGTCCATGATGGTTTTGGTAACTTCATTGCTGGTGTTGTATCCGCGGATGATTTCGACCAATTTCATAATCGGCACCGGATTCATAAAGTGCATTCCGATAACTCTTTCAGGATGTGCTACAACTGCTCCGATTTGAGTAATAGATATCGAAGAAGTATTCGTTGCCAGAATGGTGTTATGAGAACAAGCTTCGTTTAATTGTTTGAAAATATTAAGTTTTAACTCTACATTTTCAGTAGCGGCTTCAACTACTAGATCTACACCAACAACGCCGTCTTTAATATCAGTATACGTAATAATATTAGTGATCGTTTTGGTAACTTCTTCCTGAGTGATGGTTCCTTTAGAAAGCATTCGGTCTAAATTGGCAGCAATAGTTGCCATTCCTTTGTCTAATGATTTTTCAGAAACGTCAATTAGTTTTACCACAAAACCACTTTGTGCAAATGTATGAGCAATTCCGTTACCCATTGTTCCTGCACCAATTACAGCTATAGTTTTCATTTAAATTTGATATTATATTTATGATTTTAGCCACGAGTTCACAAATTAATTTATGAACTCGTGGCTAATTTATTTTTTTAAAACTTCCAAAATTATTTATCGAAACAATCAATTATCTGATAAGCCACTCGTAATGCATCTGTTGCCTGTTCCAGGGTCACAACCGGAGTTGTGTCTGTTTTTATCGCATTGGCAAATGATTCCAGCTCATCTAAAATTGCGTTATTTTGTTCTACATCAGGATTTGTAAAATAGATTTGCTTTTTTACACCTTCTGCATTTTGTAAAATCATATCAAAATCACCAGGGATTTCCGGAGCGTCTTTCATTCGAACCACTTCACATTTTTTCTCCAGAAAATCTACAGAAATGTAGGCATCTTTTTGAAAAAATCGTGTTTTACGCATGTTTTTCATCGAAATTCTGCTTGCGGTTAGATTAGCCACACATCCATTCTCAAATTCGATTCTGGCATTGGCAATATCAGGAGTTTCGCTAATTACAGAAACACCACTTGCATTGATGTTTTTTACTTTTGAGTTTACAACGCTCAAAATGGCATCAATATCATGAATCATTAAATCCAAAACAACAGGAACGTCTGTACCACGAGGATTGAACTCGGCGAGACGGTGTGTTTCTATAAACATTGGGTTTTCGATCATGTTTTTTGTAGCAATGAACGCAGGGTTAAAGCGTTCAACGTGACCTACCTGACCTTTTACATGGTGTTCTGCCGCCAAAGCAATGATTTCTTCGGCTTCTTCAACAGTATTGGCAATTGGTTTTTCTATAAAGATATGTTTTCCTGATTTGATGGCTACCTTAGCACATTTGTAGTGTGAAAGAGTTGGGGTCACAATGTCGATAACATCCACAGCGTGAATTAATTTTGCAATTGTGTTGAAGTTTTTATAGCCAAACTCTTTTGAGATTCTTTCGGCATTTTCCTGATTTTCGTCGTAAAATCCAACTAATTCGTATTGGTCAGATTGTTGTAATAAGCGTAAATGTATTTTACCAAGATGACCTGCACCTAAAACTCCTACTTTTAACATGAGAATGTATTTTAAACAAAAATATAATTTATTTGTTGAAAGTAAAAGTTTAGTTAGGACAAAGTCGAAATTATTTGAACAATTTTAAATGTATTTACAGACTTAACTTCTCTTTAAAGTTATTGGTTTGTCTTCGTGATATTTCTACTTTTACTTCTTTCGGAAGCTGTACGAGCAGATTACCACTAAACCAAGGGTCTATTTTGAGTATGTATTCTATATTGATAATTTGGTTTCGATTGGCCCGGAAGAAATAATCATCAGGAAGTTTCTCTTCAATATGGTTTAATGATTTATTAAGTACCGCTTTTTCATCCTGAAAGAATACTTTGGTATAATTGCCATCTACTTCAAACAGAAAGATATCGGCAATTTTTACAAGCCAGCATTTTTCGCCATCGCGAATAAAAATCTGATTGTTTGGCGTCAGTTTCTTATTGCTTTTTTCTTCTTTTTCAATTAGATTTTGACTTACTTTTTCGATGGAATGCGCAAATCTTTTTGGATTTATAGGTTTTAGTAAATAATCTAAAGCATTGTATTCGAAAGATTTAATAGCGTACTCATCAAAAGCCGTTGTGAATATTGTAATGGGAACTTTGTCAAGCATTTCCAACAATTCAAAACCATCTTTTTCGGGCATATTGATATCCAGAAAAAGCAAATCGGGTTGGGTTTCTTGTATTAATTTAAAGCCTGAATCTACATTTTCTGCTTCTCCAATAATTTCAATTTCCGGATGATTTTTAATTAATTCTTTAAGCTCATTTCTGGCCAGACGGGAATCTTCAACAATAACAGCTTTTATTTTTTTCATACTTAAAGTATTGGAATTGTTATTTTTGCAATTACTTTATTTTCTATTTCCTGCAATTTAAAACGAGCTTTCTCGCCATAGATTAAATGCAGTCTTTTCTCAATATTTTTGATACCTAGTTGTGTAGAATCTTTTTCAATGGTAAGTACACCTGTATTCGAAACTTCAATGGTCAAATTGTTGTTTTCCATATTGGTTTCTAATGCAATTTGACCTCCTTCTTTTAATTTTGCAATCCCATGTTTAGCTGCATTTTCGATCAGCATTTGGATGATCATAGGGGGGATTTGCAGCTGTAAAGTATTTGGGGCAATTTGAGAAGTAAAATTCAAACGTTCTTCCATCTGAATTTTTGAAATTTCAATGAAGTTTTCTACCATTTCAATTTCTTCTTCCAATGCAATTGTTGTAATCTCGTTTTTGGTGAGGGAATATCGAAGCATTTCGGACAATCGAGTGATCATTTCTCTTGATTTTTCAGGATTTTCCAGAATTAATCCGCGAATATTATTTAAGCTGTTAAACATAAAATGAGGATTGATTTGCCCTTTTAAAGCATTCAGTTGAGAATCTTTTAAAGTATTTTCAATTTCCATTCGATCCATTTTATTGTTCTTGATTTGTGAGGTCGTTTTGTAAATGGTGTACACAACTATCCAAAGAAAGAACAGAAATCCCATCACAAAAACAAATAAAACTTGTCTTTTTGCGGATTGAGACGGATGATCAAAAACTTCCGGGTTTTCATAAACATAAGTGATCATTAGATAATTATACGCGGTTAGCGCCCCATAATAAAAAAGGGCAGAGGCGAAAATTAGAAAAAGCAGTTTAATAATTTCCCAAAGCTTAAAATCGTCCAGTTTTATGTATCGATCATAAAAATGTTTTAAAGCTATCGAAACTAATGTAAGCACGCAAACACTAAAGAAGTAGTCTAACAGAAGCTGCCAATTTTTATATCCCAGGAAATTTAATTCCGGAATGATAATTTGAGGAATAAAAATTATTCCTGTATAGATAGTCCATATAATGATCTGAACTAAAATGAAAACGTGATTCTTTTTTTGAAACATTTTTATAAGTTATTTTACCTTTAGCGGTGTGTGGTACCCATAATACATTCCTGCGATAAAAGCGCCTAAAAAGAGCAGACAGAATAGTACGACTAAAGTCATCAGAATTTTTGCGGTTAATTTCACTAAGATAAAATTTTAAATAACAAATTGCTTATTTCAATTGTCAAAGCTATAATTATTTTGATCATAATTTTAAGTTTTAAAAACTTTGGCAATGCTACCAGCATTGCCAAAGTTACATTTTAAATAACTAATTTTTAGGTTGAAAATCCGGGTGACCCACTTGCCATAGTGCAAAGCTTAAAACATCAGCAACTTCTTCATACGATTTTGCTTTTGAAGCTCCGCCAAAATGACCTGCTTCATAATCGACTTTTAACAAAGTTGGTTTTTTAGACGCATTTACCTCAAGCAATCGAGCAGCAAATTTAGCAGGTGACCAAACAATGATTCTAGGGTCATTGAATCCTGCTGTTGTTAGGGTTGCAGGATATTTAACCCCTTCTTTTAGTTGTAAATAGGAGTCCATTTCTATAAGAGCTTTGGCTTCATCTTCGATTTTCATAGTTCCAAATTCAGGTGTATTTGCAGGTCCGTTTGGTGCATTTTCACCTCTAACGGTATTCATGCTTCCTACTCCCGGAATGGCTACGGCATATAAATCGGGTCTTTCAGTAATGGCTCTTCCTACCAGAATTCCACCGGCGCTTCTGCTGTAGATTGCCGTTTTTGTCGGATTTGTATACCCTTCTTTAATCATATATTCGGTACAGGCAATTACGTCTTTCCAGGTATTTGGTTTTGTGCTTTTTTGACCTTCCAAATGCCATTTTTCGCCTAATTCTCCACCGCCTCTTACGTGAGCAACAGCAAGTATTCCGCCTCTTTCTACCCATAAAAGCAGACTAGGATTAAAAGTAGGAGACATAGACATTCCGTAGGCACCATAACCATAGAATAAAACAGGATTGTTTGCATCTTTTTTGATTCCTTTTTTATAAATAAGGGATAGTGGAACTTCGACACCATCATACGATTTTACCATTAATTCTTCAATTTCAAAATTTTCAAATTCTGGATATTCAGTAATAGTGGAGAGCTCTTCTCTGACAAAATTGTTTTTCTTTACATCGTATTTATAACGCTCTCCTTTGGTGGTCCAGCCTGTTGTTCGAACCCATAAGTCTGAAAACTTACTTCCTCTTGAGCTTAAAACAATAGTAGCGGATTTTTTTGGTGTTTTGATTTCACTGTGTTTTTTTCCTTCAAAATCAGTGAAGAACAATTTACTTTCGATTCCGTTTTTTGTTTTGGTATAAAAAATCCCGTCTTTGGTAATCGTAATAGGGTTCAAATTGGCTTCTTTGTCTTCAGGGATCACCAGTGTTGCAGTTGCTAAATTTGGATTAGCCATACTGGTTTTTGTTACTTTAAATTTTGGAGCATTTAAACTTGTGAAAAAATAAATGTCTTTATCGCTGAAAGCAAAATTTTTAATTTCATCTTTTCTGTCCGTTAATAATTTCCAGCTAATTTTAGCACTTTTCAACTCTGAACCTTTGGCAATAAACATTTTCATGTTCGGATTTACAGAATAAGGCATCAGAAAAAGCATCTTGCTGTCTACGTCATAACCCATAATAGGGATTTCTTCTTCTGCAATTTTTAATTCAGGATAGATGGCCTTCGAAAAAATCACTTTATCCTTTGTAATTTCATTTCCTATAACGTGCAGTTTTGTAACGATATTCAATTGCGCTTTTGCATCATGAATATCGGCTGTTGGTGATTGTGAGTACAAAAATGATTTGTCATCGTCTAACCAATTGGCATTTCCAAATCTTAACTTGTCGATTTTATCCGCCAAAATTTTATTGTCGGCTGTATTTATTAAAAACATTTCGCTCATTTCACCACCATTTTTGGAAATGTTTACAGCAATTAGTTTTCCGCTCTTATTGGGAGAGAAAGAACTAATAGTAAAGATGTCTTTTGCTTCACCTTTTAGCGTTTGTGGGTCAAAGATTAACGTCTCTTTTCCTTTTAAACCAGCTCTTTTATACAGTTTTGCAACCTGATCTTTTGGAGTTGTTTTTTGATAAAAATAAGTGCCATCTTCCATAATCTGCGTTCCGCTGATCGCTTCGGTAACTCTGTCATTTATAGAAGTCAACTCATCAATAAGAGTTTTTTTTCCCGGAATTGAGTTTAAAATATTGTTTGTATAATCTGCCTGAGCCTTTAACCAGCTTAAGGTTTGTTCATTTTTTAAATCCTCAAGGTTTCTGTATTTGTCTTCCACCGTAATTCCAAAATAAGTGTCTTTAGCAGGGACAGAGGGTGCTTTTTCGGGTTTGTTTTGTGCAAATAAATTTCCTGTCGAAATAACTCCTAGAGATAGAAAAGCGATCTTTTTAAGTGTATTGGTTTTCATGATTGATATTTTTTGATTGAAGATTAGATTAATTCAGTACGACTACAGTGATAAATTTATAAAGCGCAAATCCGATTATAAATCCTACGATAAATGATTTAACAATTTTGTAAACGTTTACTTCTTTTTGGGTTTCCATAATTTTGGTTTTACTTATTGGTTAATTTTATTGATTGATTGATTGATTGATGTTTCAAAAGTAGGAACACATCAGCTGAAAATTTTGAAAAAAATGACGAACGGTTGATACAAGCATTTGAGTGGTAAATGGTTCTGATTACATTAAATTGAAAGAAGTTTCTGAGTTGAAAACATTCTGCGTGAAAGCATTTAAAATTGATTTACTTTCCTATTTTTGCAAAAATAAAACCAATCCATTTTGAAAGATACTGCCAAACATCAAGGACTTCGCAATCAATTAGTAAGCACTTTAGAACAAAAAGGAATTACTGATAAAGCAGTTTTAGATGCGATAAAAAAAATCCCGAGACACCTTTTTTTAAATTCAAGTTTTGAAGATTATGCATATCAGGATAAGGCATTTCCTATAGGAGCAGGGCAAACTATTTCGCAACCTTATACAGTTGCTTTTCAATCGCAATTATTGGAGGTTAAAAAAGATCATAAGATTTTAGAAATTGGTACAGGATCGGGGTATCAAACAGCGGTTTTGTTTATGTTGGGAGCAAAAGTGTACAGTGTGGAAAGACAGAGTGAGTTGTTTAGAACAACTTCTAATTTGTTTCCAAAATTAAACATTCGTCCAAAACACTTGTCTTTCGGAGACGGTTATAAAGGGTTGCCGAGCTACGCGCCTTTTGATAGTATTATTGTTACTGCCGGAGCTCCGTTTATTCCACAGCCTTTAATGGCACAGCTTAAAATAGGAGGAAGACTTGTTATTCCGTTAGGAGAAGATGTTCAGATTATGACTCTATTGATTCGAAAGAATGAAACACAATTCGAAAAACATGAGTTTGGAGAATTTAGATTCGTTCCTTTATTAGAAGATAAAAATTAAAATAAAACCCACTAGCAATAGTGGGTTTTGTTTTATTGGCCAATAATACTAATATAACGCTCCAGACTTTCTTTTTCGATTTTGGCGATGAAGAATAAAAAATCTTCTTTGTCTTTTTTTATTTGAGCGGTTTCCAGAGATTGATAGTATTGCATTCTGTTTTCATAATCTCCTTTTATATTGGCGATCAGATAGCCTTTTTGCATTAAAATTAAATTCATGACTAATCTGGAGGTTCTGCCGTTTCCATCGATAAAAGGGTGAATAGTAACTAGCCTTTCGTGTATTTCGGCTGCAAGAATAACTGGATGTAATTTATTTTTGTTGATTTCATACCAAATAAAATACTCTTCCATTTCCTTTGCAATTAAAAAAGGCTGTGGAGGCATGTGACTGCTTCCCTGAATCATGACTTGCACTTTTCGATAACGGCCTGCATCTTCGGGAATTATACCTCGCAGAATTAAATTATGGATAGCTAAAAGATCGCGTTCATTTAAGCTGTTGTTTTTTTGTATTAAATCTTTGATCAAACCTATAGCTTCCTGATGATTAATGATTTCAAGATGTTCTCTCATACTTTTTCCTGAAATGGTCAAGCCTTCGTTGATGACCATATCGGTCTCACGAAGCGTCATGGTATTTCCTTCAATTCGATTACTTTCAAAAGTATATTCGAGCTCAAGTGCCTGACTAATTTTATAGCTATCGAACTGTCTGTAAGTATCCAGTTTTTCTTTTAAAACATCTATTTCACTAAGGATTTTTTCTAAAGTGGTTGATAATTTTAATTTGGAGACTGTTTTATTGTATTTGATTTCTTTCTCTGCAACTTCAAGCGCTTTTAAAGCAAATTCGTTATCACCAATTTCATATAGAATTTTTTCTTTCAGCCATGCGATCATTAAAGTCTCATAGTCTATTTCTAGAAGTTGAGACAGCTTAACAATTTGATCTTTGGTTGGTTTTCGCGAACCGCTTTCAAATTTGCTTATTAAAGCCTGATCGATGCCAAGTAGTTGTGCTACTTCACGGGTTTTTAGACCTTTTTGTTCTCTTGCATTTTTAAGGAGCGATTTCATTTTTATTTTATTTAAAATGTCTTGACAAATTTGGTCATAAATTTAGTAAAAAAAAAAGCAATATCAAAATATTGCTTTTTAAAATACTATTTAAGAGGAAGTGAACCGTCTTTTTTCATTTCTTTTGCCACTGTTTGCATAATTGTATCAACGGTTTGACCAAGGTCGATAACATATCCTGATTTGGAAAGATGTTCTCTTTAGTTGTATGCTTTTTTGATTCGGTCTAAATCACGTTTGGTATCCTGTTCTTTCAGAGATTCGCGTTTGTCGTAGTTTTTCTTTCCTTTACAAAGACCTATTTGCAGTTTGGCAAGTCCTTTTTCGTTGGTAAATAATTTCAATGGGACAATAGTTAGTCCTTTGGCCTGAACATTTTTATGCAACGTTTTAAGCTCCTTTTTGTTCAAAAGTAATTTTCTTTCACTTCTGGATTTATGATTGAATTGATTCCCAAAAGAATACTCTTCGATATAGGTATTAATGGCAAAGAGTTCCATGTTGTTAAATTCACAAAAGCTTTCAGTAATATTAGCTTTACCTAGACGTATGGATTTAATTTCGGTTCCCGACAAAACAATTCCCGCTGTATAAGTGTCGATTATTTCATAATCAAAACGGGCTCTTTTATTAAGTATATTGACTGTTTTTAACATAGTGTACAAATGTAAAACAAAAAAGAAAAACTTTAATAAAATCTGAAAAAATTAAAGCTTTTTTTGCAATCTATGATTTTAATCATATTCAAGGAAAAAACTTACACATAAGTTTGTTGAATAATTTAAACAAACTAAAACATGAAAAAAATTTTAACATTAGTAAGTATTGCATTTATTGGTTTAACAGCAAAAGCACAGGATACAAATCAGGGTTTAAAAGGGACCTGGTTTGCAACATCACAATTTGGATATCAGCAAACTAAGACAGGCGACGTTAAAAATACAAATCTTTCTGTATTACCAATTGTGGGAACATTTGTAACGCCTTCCGTTGCAGTAGGAACGGGGTTTGGTATTATTAATATAAAAGCTGATGCAAAAGCAGGAACTGTAGCAAAAACAGATTTGCTTGTTATTCAGCCGTTGGCTAGAAAATACTGGAATGTAGCAGGTTCGCTATATTTCTTCGGACAGGTAGCAGCTCCTATTATCACAGGAAAAGAGAAAGAAAGTGATTTGAAGATTAGTCAATATGGCTTATCAGTTTCAGGAGGGTTTGATTATTTTATTAGTAAAAATTTCTCGGTTGAGTTTTCATACGATCTGGCAAACTTTACGTCTACGACATTAGATCCAAAAAATGGTGAGAAAACCACAGTAACCAATTTTGGACTGGCACATGTTGCAAATGTTGACCCTTTTTATAATACAGCTTTGGCAGGAAGCAGGCCAAATTTGACTTCTCCACTTTCTTTTGGGTTTAAGTTTCTCTTTTAAAAAGACGATGAAATAGATGTAAATTAATTTACTAGTTTTGTAAAAAAAAAAGACCGTACTTTCAAAAAGTACGGTCTTTTAGTAAGATTATTTAAAAGTATAAAATGCAAAATCAATCGAAAGATCCTTTACATGGTATAACGCTTCAGAAAATTGTAGAAGCATTAGTAGAATACTATGGTTTTGATACTCTGGCGGAATTAATTCCGATAAAGTGCTTTGTTTCAAATCCAAGTGTAAAATCAAGCTTGACTTTTTTAAGAAAAACCGATTGGGCAAGAAAAAAAGTTGAAAACTTATATGTAAAAACATTGTCTAAATTAGCAAAGTAGTTTACAATTTATAAGAAATCATAACACCTCCGCGGTAGGGAAGCCATTCGCCACTTTTGTTCCAGTTTTGTGCTTTTTCATATCTACCCGGAGTTCCATCGTTGTAATAACCGTGGTAAAAACCTTGGTGCCATCCACCTCCTGCAAAAATATCCAGTAAAAATTTATCATTTAGTTTAATGTTATACCCAACAGTAACTCCTAAGCGGTAACCAAAACCATGTTCATATTTATTAGTATCCCAGTAATTCCATTTTTGAATTTGGTAAATATCTGGTCCTGCATGGCCACCCACATAAAAACCTTTATAGTTTTCTTTAAAATGATAACGAAGTTCAGGTGTTAGTGTGTAGAGTTTCATTGGGCTATGTCCGTTAAAAGACTCCCAAAATGACGCCATTACGTCAACACTAAAAGTTAGATTTTTCCCAATACTGGTTTCAACTCCAACATTTGGCACTGCCAATAAAGCGGTTGCGGCATTAAACTTGATAAAAGTTTGACTTTGAGACTGAATCGAAAAGAAAAGAACAAGGGCAATAAATATTTTTTTCATAAAAAGGGCTTTCGTGATGTCGAAATAAGCTCTTTTTTCTTATTTCGACTGCAAATATAACGCAAACCAATAGTTACTATTATCCGGAACCATTAATTTAACAGGAATATTTTTTTTCAAAAAAAGCTATTGTTTTTTATTGCTTAATAATGAGTAGATTACGCTATCGATGAACTTGCCGTCATAAAATTCACATTCTTTAAAATGCCCTTCTTTTACAAAGCCGCACTTTTGTAATACTTTTTCAGAGGCATAATTTTCAGGGTCAATTACTGCTTCAATCGAATGTAATTTTAATTCTTCAAAACCATAAGTGATCAATCCGTTTACTGATTCCGGGATGATTCCTTTTCCGTGAAATTCCGGTAGTAAAATATATCCAATTTCAGCACGATGATGCTCTGGCTGCATTCTGTAATAGCCAATGATTCCCAATAATTTTGGGTTGTCTTTTAGCGTAATTCCCCAATTGATTCCTTCATTTGCGACAATTTTGTCTTCAATCATCTTAATATGTGCTAAGGCATCTTCAGAATCTTTAACTAAGGGACGAGGGATGAATTTCATCGTTTCAGGATTTGAACGCAACTCGAAAACTTCATTAACGTCGTCATTTGTGATTCTTCGTAAAAGCAAACGTTCTGTTTCGATTACAGGGAAGGGAGTAAAATTAAATTCCAGCATTTTTTTGTAGATTATAATATTGAGATACTAAATTTTGAATTAAAGTTTTGATTAGCTTCGAGAACTAAAATTCCTTCTTTTTCGAATAAATTTCCCGAATTTTCAGCAGTGTCAGAGTATCCAAGCCAGGGTTCTATACAAATAAAAGGAGCTTGTGGTTTTGTCCAGATTCCTAAACTAGGGAAATCTTCAAAATCTACTTTGACATAGGGTTTGGAGTTTTGAAGCAGTATTAGCGATTTTGATTCCAGGGTTTTAAAAATTAATGCATCGTTTTCGAATAATTGATAGTCAAACGGAATTAATCCATTTTCATTTTTCAAGGTTTCTGTTTGATTAGAAATCAAATCATTCTCTAAGAGATAATATTTTAAAACTTCTTGTTTTTCGAATTGGAAAGCATAATTTTTAAAATCTCCCGGTAGAGCTATTGCAGGGTGAGCTCCAATCGAAAATGGCATTTTGCTTTTTCCTGTATTGATTACTTTATATTCAATATTCAAAGTTGTGTTTTCAACGCTGTAAATAAGCTGTAGTTCAAATTCAAAAGGATATTTTTCTAATGTTTCGGCATTTGATTTTAAAGAGAAGATTGCTGTATTTTCAGTCTTTTCGATCAATTCAAAGTTCATATCACGTGCAAAACCGTGTCTTGGTAGCTGGTATGCTTTTTCGTCGATTGTATAAGTATTGTTTTTAAGGGTTCCTACAATAGGAAAAAGTACCGGAGAATGTTTACCCCAAAAGTCTGGATTGCCCTCCCAGATGTATTCTTTATTTTGATTGTCTTTTAATGAAAATAATTCTGCTCCGGAATGTTTTATTGAGACGCTTATAGCTGAATTGTTGATAGTTGTGTTCAAAGTGTTTGACATTGAAAAAGATTACTGATATACTGATGTAAATATATTTTATAAATTTTATTTTTTTAGGAAAATGGCTTAAAATATTTTTTGCATAAAATTTTGCTAAAATTGAATTTACGTTTTATAATTTCTCTGTAAATAGCTTTTTTTTTCATTAATTTGCTACATAAACAGCTAAAAATTATGAAAAAACAATCCTCAAAAGCCTTATTAACCATGGCTTTGTTTGTTGGAGTTTCTTCTGTCTGGGCACAGCAAACACCTCCTGCAACAGTAGTAAATCCTGTTAACAATTACGATTACCACGATGCGTTTGGACCAAATTTCTATACCAAAAACGGAACACCAACGCGCTCTGCAAACGGTCAGCCGGGAGTTGAATATTGGCAAAACAGAGCCGATTATCAGATTACGGCAAAATTAAACGGAATTACGAATGAAATTACCGGTACAGATGAAATTACCTATACCAATAATAGTCCGGAAAAAATGTCATTTGTATGGTTGAATTTAGATCAGAATTTATTCAAAAATGATTCAAGAGGAAATGCGGTGGTGCCGCTTTCAGGAAGTCGTAACGGTGCTCAGGGACAGGTTTTTGACGGAGGAAACAAAATTAAATCGGTTAAAGTAATTTCAGGTGGAAAGAAAAAGACTGAAATTGAAGCAAAATATATAGTTACAGATACCAGAATGCAGATATTTCTTCCGGAAATATTGGCATCAAAAGGAGGAGCTGTAAAAATTAAAATTGAGTTTTCGTTCGTTGCACCTTTTGAAGGATCAGACAGAATGGGAGTTTTGGAAACTAAAAACGGTAAAATTTTTACGATTGCGCAATGGTATCCGCGTATGTGTGTGTACGATGACGTAAAAGGATGGAATACTGCCCCTTACTTGGGGGCATCAGAGTTTTATTTAGAATATGGAAATTTTGATGTAAAGTTAACGGTACCTGCAAATCATTATGTTGTAGGATCAGGAGAATTGATAAACGGTGCAGAAGTATTACCGGCAGAACAGCTTAAACGCTATAAAGAAGCTGGTCAGAGCGACAAAACCGTAACAATTCGTTCTGCTGAAGAAGTTGCTGCTACGGCAAATTCAAAAACAACAGGAGAGAAAACATGGCATTATCAAATAAAAAATGCTCGTGATTTTTCATGGGCTTCTTCAGCAGCTTTTGTTTTAGACGGTGCCAAAATTAATCTGCCTAGTGGTAAAAAAGCACTCGCTTTATCAGCTTATCCGGTAGAAAGTGGCGGAAATGAAGCTTACGGACGTTCCACTGAATATGTAAAAGCATCGATTGAGCACTATTCTAAAAAATGGTTCGAATATCCTTATCCAGTAGCCACAAACGTTGCAGGAAACGAAGGCGGAATGGAATATCCGGGAATTGTTTTTTGCAGCTGGGAGTCAAAAGGACAAGATTTATGGGGGGTAACCGATCATGAATTTGGGCATATCTGGTTTCCTATGATTGTAGGTTCAAACGAAAGATTATTCGCCTGGATGGATGAAGGATTTAATACTTTTATTAATTCATTAAGCACTGAGGAATTTAATAAAGGCGAATATAAAGAAGCGCCATCGAATTTGCACAAATTAGCAGAGCCGTTCACAAGACCGGATCTGGAAACGATAATGAGTTCTCCTGATAATATGAAAGAGGCTAATATTGGGATGCTGTGTTATTTTAAGCCAAGTTCAGGTTTGGTAATTTTAAGAGAGCAGATTTTAGGAAAAGAGCGTTTTGATCTTGCTTTCCGTACTTACATAGAGCGTTGGGCTTATAAACATCCTCAGCCGGATGATTTCTTCCGATCAATGGAAAATGTTGCAGGTGAAGATTTAAGCTGGTTCTGGAGAAGCTGGTTTGTAAACAATTGGCGCTTTAATCAGGGGATCAATTCAATTAAGTACATAAAAAATGATCCGTCAAAAGGAGTTGCAATCACAGTTGAAAATTTTGATAAAATGCCTATGCCGGTTATTTTAGATGTGAAAACAAAAAGTGGGAAAGTGACAAGAGTTAAATTGCCTGTTGAAGTATGGCAACGTAACAATGTTTGGACATTTAAACACAATTCTACTGAAGAAATAGAAAGTATCACGCTTGATCCGGATAATGTTTTTCCAGACAATAATCAAGCTAATAATGTTTGGACAGCCAGTAACGGTAAAATAGAAAAAGATGTAGTTTTAGATGGTTATTTAGGAACATATTCGACTTCAAAAGCTCCTTTGAAAATTGATTTTACAGAAAAGAATAATGTATTGAATGTTCTGATAACAAATTATCCGAAGTTTACAGTTAAGGCGGTAGAAAATGAAAAAGATGTCTTTCAATCAGCTGAAGCCGGACTAAAGTTCAAATTTAATGAGGCTAAAACAGGTTTTGATATGATTATTTTGAGCAACGGTAATGCAATACCGTTTACTAAAAATTAAAAGATAAAAAAGTAAATACTTAAGAACCCGATAGTTATTTTGAACTATCGGGTTTTTTATGGACCAATATTAACATTCTGTAAAAAAAATGTTAGAATTTTATTTTTTTGTTTTGTAAATAAAAAAATAGTGTACTTTTGCAGTCGATGAATAAAATAAGTTTACATATAACTTCTTTGTCACGGACAAACTCAGCTGTAACTTCTCCCGAAGTACGGACACTATCTCTATAGTATCCACAGAGTTTTTCGCCGCGTATTTATTTATATTCATTTTTCATTTTGAAATCACATCATTTGTCCATTGGACAAACATATCCTAAAAGTATATATTATTTTTTAAATTTTCTTAATCAAGTTTTTGATTTTGAGAATGTTACTTCTATTTTGCTTATTTTTATTGGATTGAATTCAGGATTTCAAACTAAACAATACGTTTTAATTTTTAACTCTAACTTCAACTATTGAAATGAAAATCTCTATTGTTGTTACTCAGGAAGAACACTTCAAATTCGCACAGGAAATTTGCGATACAATAGAATCATCAGCCTTATTAAGAGGCACCGGGATTGCTAAAAGAACTCCTGAATACATTCAGAAAAAAATGTCAAATGGTGATGCGATGATTGCTTTGGCAGACGGAAAATTTGCAGGTTTTTGTTACATCGAAAGTTGGGAGCACGGAAAGTTTGTTGCTCATTCCGGCTTAATTGTGCATCCGGATTACAGAAGTTTAGGCTTAGCCAAAAAAATCAAATCAAAAGTTTTCGATTACTCTCTTGAAAGATATCCTGATGCCAAGATATTTGGAATTACAACAGGTTTGGCGGTTATGAAAATAAATTCTGACTTAGGATATAAACCTGTACCTTTTTCTGAACTGACTACCGATCCAAGTTTTTGGGCTGGCTGTAAAACCTGCACGAATTACGAAATTTTAAAAAGTAAAGAAAACAAAATGTGTCTTTGTACAGGGATGTTGCATGATCCGAAAGACAAACAAAAAGATCCGCCAAAACACCCATTTAACGTAGCCGTTTTAAGCAGATTGAAAAAAATCAAACAAGCTTTGTTCCTGAATAAAACATTGTTTTTCGGGTTCTTATCTTAAAAATTAAACTAAAAATTAGAATCTCAAACTTGCTAAATACGAAAGTATTGGCCTAAATTATAAAAAATGAAAAAAGTTGTATTAGCTTATAGTGGAGGATTAGATACCTCGTATTGTTTGAAATATTTAAAAAATGAAAAAGGATACGAAGTTCATACGGTTCTGGTAGATACAGGAGGATTTGATGAAGAAGAATTGTCAGCTATCGAAAAGAGAGCGTATGAGTTAGGAAGTGCACAACATGCAAACCTAACAATTGTAGACAAATATTATGACAAAGCTATAAAATATTTGATTTTCGGAAATGTGTTAAAAAACAACACCTATCCTTTATCTGTGAGCGCTGAACGTGTTTTTCAGGCAATTGAAGCAATCAAATATGCTAAAAAAGTTGGAGCAAGTGCCATTGCACATGGAAGTACAGGTGCAGGAAATGATCAAATCCGTTTCGATTTGATTTTCCAGACTATTGCTCCTGAAATTGAAATCATTACTCCAATTAGAGATTTAAAACTTTCAAGACAAGAAGAAGTAGATTATTTATCTAAAAATGGAGTGCATTATTCTTGGGAGAAAGCACAATATTCAATTAACAAAGGACTTTGGGGAACAAGTGTTGGAGGTAAAGAAACCTTAACATCAAGTGAGCCTTTGCCAAGTGAAGCTTATCCTTCGCAATTGCAAAAAGAAGGAGAAGAAAAAGTGACTTTGCATTTTGAGCAGGGAGAATTAGTAGCCTTAAACGGTAAAAAAGATGTTCCTGAAAAAAATATTGTCAAACTTGAAAAGCTGGCAAATGCGTATGCTATCGGGAGAGATATTCACGTAGGTGATACCATTATCGGAATTAAAGGAAGAGTTGGTTTTGAAGCTGCCGCACCTTTAATTATCATCAAAGCTCACCATTTATTGGAGAAACATACACTTGGTAAATGGCAGCAATACTGGAAAGAACAATTAGGAAACTGGTACGGAATGTTATTTCACGAAGGGCAGTTTTTAGATCCGGTAATGCGTAATATCGAAACCTTTTTGCAGGACACACAGAAAACAGTGAATGGAATCGTAACAGTTTCATTAAAACCATATCATTTTTCACTTGACGGAATTGAATCTAAAAATGATTTAATGAATACAGGTTTTGGTCAGTATGGAGAAATGAATAATGCGTGGACATCTGACGATGCAAAAGGATTTATTAAGATTTTAGGTAATGCTCAAAACATATTTTCATCTGTAAACCATTTAGATCATGATTAATATCGGAATAATTGGTGGCTCAGGCTATACAGCCGGAGAGCTCATCAGAATCTTAATGAATCATCCCAAAGTAAACATTGATTTTGTTTACAGTACAACCAATTCGGGAAAACCGCTTTCTGTGGCACATCAGGATTTGATGGGAGATATCGAAATGAACTTTACAGATGTGGTTAATCCGAATGTAAACGTGGTGTTTTTATGTCTTGGTCACGGAAAATCTATTTCGTTTTTGAAAGAGAATCAGTTTGCAAGCCACACGAAAATCATCGACCTAGGAAATGATTTCAGATTGAACAAAGATGCCCATTTTGAAGGAAAAGATTTTGTTTATGGTCTTCCGGAATTGAATAAATCAGCGATCAAAAAGGCAAATTATATTGCAAATCCGGGTTGTTTTGCCACAGCGATCCAATTGGCTTTACTGCCTTTGGCAAACAGTGATTTATTGCTTAATGATGTACATATTAATGCAACAACCGGAAGTACCGGAGCCGGAGTAGGACTTTCAGAAACGTCCCATTTTAGCTGGAGAAACAACAATATGTCACATTACAAAGCTTTTGAACACCAGCATTTGGGAGAAATTGGAGAAAGTTTGGTTCAGTTACAAGATGATTTTGAAAGTGAATTACTTTTTATTCCAAACAGAGGAGATTTTCCAAGAGGAATTTTTGCCACCTTATATACAATTTCTGACGAGAGTCTGGAACAAACAGTGACCAGATACGAAGAATTCTATAAAAATGAGCCTTTTGTTACCATAACAACGACAAACATCAATATGAAACAAGTCGTTCAAACTAACAAATGTATCATTAGTTTAATGAAAAAAGGAAACCGGATTCTGATCACCTCAATTATTGATAATTTAACCAAAGGTGCTTCGGGACAAGCCATTCAAAACATGAATTTAATGTTCGGATTAGAAGAAACCACCGGTTTAAAATTGAAACCAAGCGGATTTTAGGAAAAATTTGTTTCAAGTTTCAGGTTTCACGTTCTATACGTAACTTGAGATTTGAAACTCAAATCAAGTTCAGGTTGAAGTTCCAGGTTTAACGTTTAGCGAGCAACCTGAAACATGAAACATGAAACAAAATAAACAAAAAAAATGAACTTATTCAACGTTTATCCATTATACGACATCACTCCGGTTAAAGCTATAGATTGTACAATTGTAGATGACAAAGGAGTAGAATACTTAGATTTATACAGCGGACATGGCGTAATTTCGATTGGCCATACACAACCGGATTATGTAGCTAAATTAAAAGATCAATTAGATCACTTAGGATTTTATTCTAACGCGATTCAGAATCCGTTACAGGTAGAATTGGCGCAGAAATTAGGAAAGCTTTCCGGATTAGAAGATTATGAATTGTTTTTATGCAGTTCAGGTGCTGAAGCAAACGAAAATGCTTTGAAATTAGCCTCTTTTCATAACGGAAAATCAAGAGTGGTAGCTTTTGATAATTCTTTTCACGGAAGAACCTCTGCAGCAGTTGCTGTTACCGATAATAAAAAAATTGTTGCGCCAATAAATGCGCAACAGGAAGTTACTTTTTTACCCTTAAATCAAATCGAATTAGTTGAAGAAGAACTTGCAAAAGGTGATGTTACAGCAGTAATTATTGAAGGAATTCAGGGAGTTGGAGGTTTAGACGAGGGAACAACTGAATTTTTTCAGGCCCTGGAAAAAGCCTGTAAAAAGTACGATGTGGTTTTGATTTTAGACGAAGTACAGTCAGGATATGGAAGAAGCGGAAAATTCTTTGCCTTTCAACATCACGGAATCAACGCTGATATTATTTCTGTTGCCAAAGGAATGGGGAATGGTTTTCCGGTTGGAGCTATTTTAATCTCTCCAAAATTTGAAGCAAGTTTCGGATTGTTGGGAACCACTTTTGGAGGTAGTCATTTATCATGTGCTGCCGGAATTGCAGTGCTGGATGTAATTGAAAAATTGGATCTACAGAAGAATGTAAACGAAGTTTCGGCTTATTTCTTAGAAAAAATTAAAGAAGTTGAAGGAATTAAAAAAGTAAAAGGAAAAGGTTTGATGCTTGGAGTAGAGTTTGATTTTGATGTAGCAGCTTTAAGGAAAAAACTAATCATCGAAAAACATATTTTCACCGGAAGTGCCAACAATAAAAATCTGTTAAGAATTCTTCCTCCATTAACAGTAAAGAAATCAGATATTGATACTTTCATTGCAGCTTTAAAAGAAAGTTTGGAAGAACTTAAAAATTAAAGTTTACCCATATACATAATACTGTTGATTCGTTTAATTGGTTAAACGATTAAACGAATTAACGGCTAACCAATTAAACCAAAAAAATGAACCCATTATCAATTGAAAAACGTAATCTGGTTTTGCGTGCTATGGCGCAGCTGGTCGAGCAGGAGCGGAACCAGATTATCTTAACCAATCAGGAAGATCTTGCCGATTACGACGGCTCAGATTTAGCGATGGAAGAACGCCTGAAAGTAGATGATAAAAAAGTCGACGAGATGATTTTATCTCTCAATCAACTAGCTTCGCAAGAAGATCCGGTTGGAGTAGAGCGTTTTCATTTTGTTCATGATAATGGCATAAAAGTGATTAACAAAACGGCCGCTTTCGGGACGATCTTAATCATTTACGAATCCCGCCCGGATGTTACGATTGAAGCGGGTGGAATAGCTTTTAAATCCGGAAATAAGATTTTATTGAAAGGTGGAAAAGAAGCTTTAAAATCGAATTTGAAAATTGTGGATTTGTGGCATCAGGCTTTAGAGAAAAACGGAGTTTCAAAGGACTGGGTGGAGTATTTGAATTATAATCGCACAGAAACTCAGGCCTTTTTAGAAAAACCAACTCAAAAAGTAGATTTAATTGTTCCCAGAGGAGGAGAAAAGTTAATTGAGTTTGTAAAAGCACATGCCAGTTGCCCGGTTATTGTAAGCGGACGAGGAAATAATTTTGTTTACGTTCATGAAAAGGCAGATACGGATTTGGCTTTAAAAATCATTATAAATGCCAAAACCTCTAAAATCTCAGCGTGTAATGCAGTTGATAAGGTTTTAATAGATTCGAAGCTGCCTAATTTTGAAGGATTTACAGCTATTTTAATTGAAGAATTAAAACAGTATAAAGTAGAAGTAATTGTAGATGAATCTCTAAAAAGCTTTGAAGATACAACAACACTTCAAAACGAAGATATTTGGTACGAAGAGTTTCTGGATTATAAAATAGTAATCGGAAGCATTGATTCTGAAGAAAATGCAATCGAAAAAATAAATAAATATTGCGGAGGGCACTCGGCAGTAATAATTACAAGAGATAATAAGGCAGCACAGGAATTTATGGATGCCGTGGATACTGCAGCCGTTTATCAAAATGCCTCAACACGTTTTACAGATGGAGGACAGTTTGGTCTGGGAGGAGAATTAGCGATAAGTACCGATAAATTACATCAGCGAGGCCCTATCGGACTTCAGCATCTCGTAACCAATAAATGGTATGTGTACGGAGAAGGGCAAATTAGGTAATTGAGGCAATTAGATAATTAGACAGTTAGATCGTTGGACTTTCTTAGGATTTTAGATTGTAATTATTAGAATTTGGAATTTTAAAATTTGGAATTTATAAAAACAAAGCTTTGCGAGCTTAGCGTTTATCCAGACAAAGAAATTAAAAAACCTTGCGCCCTTTGTGGTTAAATAGAGAATATGGCAAATAAGATAATTAAGGGAATTAGATAATTAGACAATTCTGAAAAAACTTAGAATCTCAGCATCTTAGAACCTTAGCACCTTTAAAAAATGAGTAAGAAGAGGATTTTATTAAAAATTGGAAGTAATACTTTAACCAAAGAAACCAATCATATTTCACGGGGAAAGATTGAAGACCTCGGAATGCAGATTGCAGCTTTAAACAAAGAGTACGAGTTTGTAATTGTGAGTTCCGGAGCAATCGCAGCTGCAAAGCAATTTGTAAAGCTCGAAAGTAAAGGAAAAGAAATTGTTGTGAAACAAGCCCTAGCTTCAATTGGTCAGCCACATTTGATGCGGATTTTCCACGAGAATTTCAGTGATTTGGGATTATTGACTTCTCAATGTTTATTATCTTATTCTGATTTTGAGAAAGAGCAGTCTAAAGTCAATATTGTCAATACGATAAACGTTTTGGTAGAGAACAATTACATTCCGATTATTAATGAAAATGATACGGTTGCCACAGATGAGATTCGGTTTGGAGACAACGATAAACTGGCAGCTCTGACAGCCGTTCTTTTAAATGTTGATATTCTGATTATTGCCACCAATACAAACGGAATTTATACCAAAGATTCTATTCACGATGAAATTCCTGAAACGATCAAAGTGGTAAAGGATTTAAAAGTATTGGAAAATGAAATTGGAGAATCAAAATCATCACATGGAACAGGGGGGATGCAGTCGAAGATAGAAGCAGCCGCAATTGCAAAAGCTGCCAATATTGAAACCTGGATCGTAAATGGATTAGATGATAATTTTATTTTAAAGGCTTTAAAGGATGAAATTCCATTTACCAGGATTGTGTAAAGATGTTTATTTGTTTAACCGTTAATTTGGTTAATCGAAGTAATATCACTAGAAAAAAATAAAAGTTAATAAGTTTTATCAAATAAACAAATTAACGATTAACCGATTAAACAGAAAGAGATGAACTATATTTCAATTCAAGATATCGACTCATTATCAAAATGGGTAAAAAGTGCGTTAAAAATTAAAAAGAACCCGCTTAAAAATCAAAGTTTAGGAAAAAATAAAACCTTAGGGATGTTATTTTTTAACCCAAGTTTAAGAACGCGTCTGAGTACTCAGAAGGCAGCAATGAACTTAGGGATGAATGTTATGGTAATGAATTTTACCAACGAAGGCTGGACGTTAGAATTCGAAGATGGTGCCATTATGGATTCCGGTGCGTCAGAGCACATTAAAGAAGCTGCAGAAGTAGTGTCACAATATTGCGATATTATTGCCATTCGTGCTTTCGCAGGTTTGGCAGACAAAGAAAAAGATTATGCTGAAACGGTGATTTCAGGATTCTTGAAACACGCAACTGTACCCATCGTAAATATGGAAAGCGCCGTTCGTCATCCGATGCAATCTTTAGCGGATGCTATTACCATGGAAGAATACAAAACCAAGCATAAACCAAAAGTAGTACTTTCCTGGGCGCCTCACCCGAAAGCTTTGCCACAGGCCGTTGCCAATTCATTCGTAGAAATGATGCAAATGCAAAAAGATATGGATTTTGTAATCACACACCCCGAAGGTTACGAACTTAGCCCTGAAATTACGAAAGACTGTAAAATAGAATACGATCAGAACAAAGCGTTTGAAAATGCCGATTTTGTGTACGTAAAAAACTGGAGTAATTTTAACGATTACGGAAAAGTAACCAATACAGACCCAAACTGGACTGTTACAGCCGAGAAAATGGCTTTAACTAATAATGGGAAATTCATGCATTGTCTTCCCGTTCGTCGTAACGTTATTGTAAGTGATGAAGTGCTCGACGGTAAGAATTCAATCGTAATTCAACAGGCGAATAACAGAACGTATTCGGCACAGTTAGTTTTACAGAAGATTTTGAAGAAATTATAATTTTGGAGGTACTAAGGTTCTGAGTTTCTAAGATGCTGAGAAACTGTTGAAAAAAAACTTAGTCCCTCAGAACCTTAGCAACTTAGAACCTCATGGAAAAAGTTACAATAATAAAAATAGGCGGAAACATCATTGATAATCCACAGGAACTAGAGCAATTCTTAACTGATTTTTCTAAAATAAAAGGTCATAAAGTACTAGTTCATGGTGGAGGAAAATCCGCTACAAAAATGGCTCAGAGTATTGGATTGGTACCACAAATGATTGAGGGACGCCGAATTACAGATGCCGCAATGCTTGATGTTGTGGTCATGATTTACGCAGGCCAAATCAACAAACATATTGTAGCGCAATTACAGTCAAAAGACAACAATGCGATAGGGTTCTCTGGAGCTGATGGAAATTTAATCCAGTCTGTAAAACGAAACCATCCTACAATCGATTATGGCTTTGTGGGAGATGTAAAACAAGTTAACACTAAGTTATTGGCTACGTTATTAGAAAACGGAATTATTCCTGTTTTCTGTGCTATCACACACGACAAAAACGGACAATTGTTAAACACCAATGCCGATACCATTGCAAGTGAGTTATCCATTGCTTTGTCTGAAGTTTTTGAGGTTACATTGACTTATTGTTTTGAAAAGCAGGGAGTTTTGCAGGATTCAGAAGACGATACATCAGTAATAACCGAAATCAACGAAGCCTTATACAACAAACTTAAAGAAGAAAAAGTAATCCATTCCGGAATGATTCCAAAATTAGATAATTGCTTCAATAGTTTGTCAAGAGGAGTACAGCAAATTAAAATTGGACACCACAAAATGCTTCAAAATTCAGAGATTCCGCATACAACGATTACGTTATAAAAGAAAAAGTTGCTAAGTTCCCAAGAAACTAAGACTTTTGCAGTCTTAGAACCTTAGAATCTTAGTGCCTCAGTACCTAATAAAAATGAAAAACATAGAAACGCTTACCCAGGAAGCAATTAGTTTATTAAAAAGTCTTATCGAGACCCCTTCCTTTTCAAGTGAAGAAGACCAAACAGCCCTTTTAATCGAAAATTGGTTCAATCAAAACGAAATTCCTTTCCAAAGAGAAAACAATAATGTGTGGGCTTTCAACAAATATTTCGATGAAAATAAACCGACACTTTTATTAAACTCACATCACGATACCGTAAAACCCAATCAGGCTTATACTAACGATCCGTTTAAAGCCATCGAAAAGGATGGGAAACTATTTGGATTAGGAAGTAATGATGCCGGAGGTTGTCTGGTTTCGTTGCTGGCAACATTTGTACATTTCTACGAAAATCAAAACTTATCACATAATATCGTTATTGTAGCTTCTGCCGAAGAAGAAAGCAGCGGAAAGAATGGTCTAAACAGCGTTTTAAAGCACTTACCAGAATTAGATTGCGCTATTGTGGGCGAACCTACTTTAATGCAGTTGGCGGTTGCCGAAAAAGGATTGTTAGTTTTAGACGTAAAAGTCAAAGGAACCGCAAGTCATGCCGCACATCAAAACGACGACAATGCTATTTATAAATCAATTCCCGTAATGGAATGGTTTAAAAATTATAAATTCGATAAAATTTCAGAGGTTCTAGGTCCTGTAAAAATGACCGTAACACAAATCAGTGCAGGAAAACAGCACAATGTAGTACCTTCAGAATGTGATTTAGTGGTGGATATTCGTGTGACCGATTGTTATTCGAATACCGAAATTTTGGAAGTAGTAAAAGCCAATATAAACGCCGAAGTAACGCCAAGATCAATGCACCTGAATGCTTCATCAATTCCGGTTGCACATGGTTTGGTACAAGCTGGAATCGCTTTAGGAAGAACCACTTATGGCTCGCCTACACTTTCAGATCAGTCCGTTTTAAGCTGTCAGTCTTTAAAATTAGGACCTGGTGAAACCCTGCGTTCACATTCAGCAGATGAATTTATTTTTGTAAATGAAATTGAAGAAGGAATCGATTTGTATATCAAAATACTAACAGGATTCTTTAAATTATAATATTAATTAGGAGCTATTTCCCGCTATCCGTTCCAAACGAAGTTCACTGAACTCCGATTAAAATGAGAATTAAGTGAAGTAATCTTTTATTTTTTAAAGAAAAAAATAAAAGGATTTCCACTACTATTGGGGCTATGGCAATCAGGAAATAAGAAACATACAATAAAACAAGAACTTTGTGGATCTCTGAGACTCTTTGAGTAGCTCTGTGAAACAAAAAACATACATCTTATGAAACTTTGGGAAAAAGGAATACCAACAGATAAACAAATCGAACAATTTACAGTTGGAAACGATCGTGAACTGGATTTAGTTTTAGCAAAATACGACGCACTGGGGTCCATTGCACATGCCAAAATGCTCGGGCAAATTGGTTTATTAACCCAGGAAGAAACCACTTCTTTAGTGGATGCGTTAAATGAGATTATTGCTGATGTAACCGTTGGAAATTTCGAAATAGAAAACAGTTTTGAAGACGTACACTCAAAAATAGAGTATTTACTCACCGTAAAACTGGGAGACGCCGGAAAAAAAATCCACACAGCGCGTTCCCGTAACGATCAGGTTTTGGTAGACGTTCATTTGTATTTAAAAGACGAGTTAAAAGCAATAAAAGAGCAGGTAAAAACACTTTTTGATTTGTTGATGGAATCTGCAGAGAAACATCAGAATGTTTTGTTGCCCGGATATACACATTTGCAGATCGCGATGCCATCGTCTTTTGGAATGTGGTTTTCAGCCTATGCCGAAAGCTTAATTGATGATATCACCATGTTAAATGCAGCCTCGAAAGTAGTCGATCAGAATCCGCTGGGATCTGCAGCAGGGTATGGAAGCTCGTTCCCAATCAACAGAACCTTTACCACTCAGGAATTAGGATTTGAAACCTTAAAGTTCAATGCCGTCGCAGCTCAAATGAGCCGCGGAAAAGCAGAAAAAACAGTAGCTTTTGCCATGAGCAGTGTCGCTGCAACCTTGTCAAAATTTGCCATGGACGTTTGTTTGTATATGAGCCAGAACTTTGATTTTATAAGTTTGCCATCGCATCTTACAACAGGTTCCAGTATTATGCCTCACAAGAAAAACCCGGATGTTTTCGAATTGATCAGAGGAAAATGCAATAAGATTCAGTCACTTCCTTACGAAATAACTTTAATCACTAATAATTTGCCGAGTGGTTACCACAGAGACTTTCAGCTTTTAAAAGAAGGTTTGTTTCCTGCGATTCAAAACTTAAAAGCCTGTCTGGATATTGCTATTTTTTCTGTAAAAGATATTACCGTGAAAGACAACATACTGAAAGATAAAAAATACGATTATTTGTTTACAGTAGATACTTTAAACGAAATGGTAGTGGCTGGTACGCCTTTCAGAGACGCGTACAAAGAAGTTGCGGAACAATTGGAAGCCGGAACGTATCAATCGCCCAAAGAAACAAAACACACCCATGAAGGCAGTATCAATAATTTATGCCTGAATGCTATTAAAGATAAAATGAAAGCAGCTTTGTAAAGAAAGCAAACCCATCAAAAAACCGATTTGTATCTGATACGAATCGGTTTTTTTGTTTATTGCCGTTCAAAAGTATTCGGGTTTGCGTTTGAATGATCTGGTTTAGTAAGTTTTTTTTTACTTAAGATAATTATTCTTGGTAAAAAAAGTTTATTTTTGATTTTTAGTTTGAAAATTAAAGTATGAATAAGTTTGATGATCAGGCCACCAAAGGCCTTTGGGAAAGGGGATTATTGAGTAAAAATAAGTATGAGGAAATTACGTCCTATCGCGGATTGAATATTTTTTCACTAAATGCAGAACTTAAATTAGCCCTGTACTTGTCCGTATTGTTGTTTACTTCAGGAATCGGAATTTTGATTTACAAAAATATTGATTCCATAGGTCACATTGCAATTCTTTCGTTGTTGTTGATTGTTATTGGAGTTTGTTTTTACTTCTGTTTTAAAAATGCCAAAGGATTTCAAAAAACAGAAACCACCTTTGAGCACCCGGTTTTAGAATACCTGGTTCTGGCTGCTAATATACTTACTTGTATTTTTATTGGGTATTTACAGTTCCAGTACCAAACGTTCGGAACGCATTACGGACTGGCGACTTTAATCCCAACTCTGGTAAGTTTCTTTTGTGCGTATTATTTCGATAATAAAAGCGTTTTGACAATCGCAATTACGGGTTTGGCAGCTTATGTAGGACTTTCTGTTACGCCACAGGATTTGGTGAATAACAGTAATTTCTACCAAGATCCAAGTTTAAGTTATTCGGCAATTTTATTGGCTGCTTTACTTATTTTATGGACGGTTTACAGCTCCAGAATTCAGTTAAAAACGCATTTTACTATCATTTATCACACTTTTGCCTTGCACATTGCCAGTATTGCATTAATTCATAACCTGACGGATTCTTATACGGATGGTATTTGGCTGCTTTTTGCAATTGTTTTGGCTGCGTCAACCTATTATTTTTATAAAGTAAGTTACAAGCTTAAAGCTATTTCATTGTATGTTTTTATGATTATTTATGCTTATATAGGTCTCAATATATTCGTGTTTAGAGTTTTTGAGAGCATTAATTTTTCTGATATCTGGGAGTTATTTATTTTAATCCTTCCTTTATATTTTATAGGCTCAATCATACTATTCATTAAATTAATTAAGAAATTCAATAAAGAAACGGCAGCATGACAGCATACGATAAAGAGGAATTAGATGATTTGATTTTAATAGAAGAAGCTGCTTCTTTGTATTCAGCTGGTTTTATAGACAAAAATCAGAAAGATAGAATTAAAAGTGAGTTGACTGCTTTTAGAATGCAAAACAATATTCTGGTTCGACTGGGATTTTTTCTGCTGGGATCATTTTTGTATCTGTCCATTTGCGGAGCCATTTCATTATTAGGACTTAGCGGAGAGCAATTCTTTTTCAGTATCTGCTGTTATATTTTTGCTTTGGTTGGTTTTGTCGGAGCGGAACTTTTGGCTAATCTGAAATATTACCGACATGGTCTGGACGATGCTTTTGTTTTAGGATCAATTTTAAACCTGGGAATTGCTGTCGCAATCACTACTGAGGGATACGAACTAATAATCGCCATTTTTGTGGCATTCAAGTCGTTTCTGCTCTACAGAAGGTATTTGAATTTACCGGCATTATTGGTATTTTGTGTGGCTTCGGCTGCTGTTTTATTCTTTGGGCTATTAGAATTGGGAGAAATTGGAAAAATGATTTTACCCTTTGTGACGCTATTATTTTCGGCAGGATTTTATTTTTTCACTAAAAAAAATATTCAAAAACTAACCGAAACGTATCACTATAATGGACTTTTGTTTGCCAATAGTTTTTGTTTGATACTGTTTTATCTTTCTTGCAATTATTTAGTGGTTAGGGAACTTTCGGTGATTCTTATGGATAACCCAATAGCTGAAGGGAAGGACATACCATTTGCTTTTTTCTTTTATGCTTTTACGTTGATCGTGCCTTTTGTGTATTTGGTGCAAGCTTTGAAAACTAAGGATAGAATCTTGCTATGGATTAGTTTTTTAGCGATAGGCTTTTCAATTTATACGATTCGGTTTTATCATTCGGTTTTACCAATAGAAATTGCGCTGACACTTGGCGGGATAGTTTTGTTTGCAATAGCTTATTTTTCAATAAAGAAGCTAAAGGACAAAGAAAGCGACTTGACATTTAAACCGGATCGATTGAATTCGTCAAATCCATTTTTAAATATGGAAACCTTAATTGTCGCTTCAGCATTTGGAGTAAAACCCGAAGCAAAGACAGAAGACTCTCCAATGGATTTTGGAGGTGGCGGTTTCAGCGGAGGAGGCTCAGAAGGAACTTTTTAAGTTAAATGTGAGATGTGAAAAGTGACTAGGATAGTTTCATATCTCACATTTCACATCTCACAAGAAAAAAGTCTAGATTTTACTTTTCAATGCTTCTGCATCAATATCGCTGTGAGAAACATCATAAACAGCCTTCCCGTTTCTGATCAGGATTAATTGTGGAGATTCATGGTAAACATTGAATCGCGATGCAATTTCGTTTGATACATCACGATACGCTATTAAATCCAAAAAATAAGCGCCCACAGTATCTTCTAAAGCATATTCACGTTCGAATTGCTTCAAAGCCATGCGGCTAATACTGCATCTTGTACTGTGTTTAAAAATGACTACCGGTTTTTCGTTAGATATCGCTTCGATTTCCATTAATTGGGCAACATCGGTTAATTGGGTCCAATTTACATTACTTTTTGGGGCATCTGCTGACTCCGAATTCCCGAAGATTGAATTTAAAAAACTCATATTTGACTTGTTTTGTGACTTTTTGACATTTTAAATGGATTGAAAATCAATTAAAAACGCCATTTTGTCTGTATTTTTAGTGTGGAATATAATTTGAACGTTCTGATAGCAAAGTTAGAATATTTAAAGTTAAAAATTTAATCCAATAAATTGTAATTTTAAAGATCTCGAACTATATCACTAATAATCAATCCTAAATCCTATACATATGAATATAAATAAATTTACAATAAAGTCGCAGGAAGCCATACAGTTGTCACAGCAACTGGCGCAACGCAACGGACAACAACAGATTGAAAATGAACACATTTTTAAAGCTATTTTTGAAGTAGATGAAAATGTTGCTCCGTTTATTTTGAAAAAACTAAACGTAAACGTACCGTTGTTTTTACAAATATTAGACAGTACTATTGCAAGCTTTCCAAAAGTTTCGGGAGGAGATATATTACTTTCCAGAGACGCAAACAAAGCATTGAATGAAGCAGAAATTATTGCCCAAAAAATGAACGATGAATACGTTTCTATCGAACATTTAATTTTGGCTATTTTTGATTCTAAAAGCAAAGTTTCACAGATTTTAAAAGATCAGGGAGTTACGGGAAAAGGGCTTAAAGCTGCCATTGAAGAACTTCGAAAAGGAGAACGAGTAACATCGGCTTCAGCTGAAGAAACGTATAATTCATTAAATAAATACGCTAAAAATCTAAACGAACTGGCTCGTACCGGAAAACTTGATCCTGTAATCGGACGTGACGAAGAAATCCGTCGTGTATTACAGATTTTAACGCGAAGAACCAAAAATAACCCAATGTTAATTGGAGAACCGGGAGTTGGTAAAACAGCTATCGCCGAGGGACTGGCACACCGAATTGTAGATGGTGACGTGCCGGAAAACTTAAAAGATAAAATCGTTTTCTCCTTGGATATGGGAGCATTGATTGCCGGTGCAAAGTTCAAAGGTGAATTTGAAGAACGTTTAAAAGCTGTAGTAAAAGAAGTTACTTCTGCCGAAGGAGATATTGTTTTATTCATTGATGAAATTCACACGCTTGTAGGTGCAGGTGGAGGAGAAGGCGCGATGGATGCGGCTAATATTCTGAAACCGGCTTTGGCTCGTGGTGAGTTAAGAGCAATCGGAGCAACAACTTTGGATGAGTATCAAAAGTATTTTGAAAAAGATAAAGCCCTGGAACGTCGTTTCCAAAAAATCTTAATCGATGAGCCGGACACAGAAAGTGCTATTTCGATCTTACGTGGAATCAAAGAAAAGTATGAAACGCACCATAAAGTTCAGATTAAAGATGAGGCCATTATTGCTGCGGTAGAATTGTCACAGCGCTACATTACCAATCGTTTTTTACCGGACAAAGCTATCGATTTGATGGATGAAGCCGCTTCAAAACTGCGTATGGAAATCAATTCAAAACCGGAAGAGCTGGATGTATTGGATCGTAAAATCATGCAGCTGGAGATTGAAATTGAAGCCATTAAGCGTGAAAAAGAAGAAAGCAAACTGAAAATACTGGGTATGGATCTTGCGAACTTAAAAGAAGAACGCAATGAGATCTATGCAAGATGGAAATCAGAAAAAGATATTGTAGACGGAATTCAGGCGGTAAAACTCGAAATAGAGGGATTTAAATACGAAGCGGAACGTGCGGAACGTGATGGAGATTATGGAAAAGTAGCCGAAATTCGTTATGGTAAGATAAAAGAAGCGCAGGAACGTCAGGAGGTGTTGCAAAAACAATTGCTGGAGTTTCAATCCGGTAATTCTTTGATTAAAGAAGAAGTAACCCGTGAAGATATTGCGGAAGTGGTTGCAAAATGGACCGGAATTCCGGTGATGAAAATGCTTCAGACCGAAAGAGAAAAACTATTGCATTTGGAAGACGAATTGCACAAACGTGTGGTAGGTCAGGAAGAGGCAATTGAAGCAGTAAGTGATGCCGTACGCAGAAGCCGTGCCGGTTTGCAGGATATGAAAAAACCTGTTGGAACGTTCTTGTTTTTAGGAACTACCGGAGTAGGTAAAACGGAATTGGCAAAAGCTTTGGCGGAATATCTTTTTGACGACGAAAATGCCATGACCCGTATCGATATGAGTGAGTATCAGGAACGTCATAGCGTGAGCCGATTAGTTGGTGCGCCTCCAGGGTATGTGGGTTATGATGAAGGTGGCCAGCTAACTGAAGCGGTTCGTAGAAAACCATATTCTGTTATTCTGTTAGATGAGATTGAAAAAGCGCATCCGGACACGTTTAACATCCTGCTTCAGGTTTTAGACGAAGGTCGTTTGACGGATAATAAAGGACGTCTGGCTGATTTTAAAAACACGATTATCATTATGACTTCTAACATGGGAAGTCAGATCATACAGGATAAGTTTGAAAATTTAAAAGGAAGTATTGAATCGGCTACTGAATCGGCAAAGGTTGAAGTTTTAGGATTACTGAAACAAACCGTCCGTCCGGAATTTATCAACCGTATCGACGAGATTGTGATGTTTACGCCTTTAACTGTAGATAATATTTCTAAAATTGTAGGTTTACAGCTTAAGAGTGTTACAAAAATGCTGGCTCTGCAAGGTATTACAATGGACGCAACACCGGAGGCAATCGCTTATTTGTCAGATAAAGGTTATGATCCTCAGTTTGGTGCTAGACCTGTAAAACGAGTAGTTCAGAGAGAAGTATTGAACCAGCTGTCAAAAGAAATTCTGGCAGGAAAGATTACGACAGACAGTATCATCCTATTAGACGCTTTTGACGGGCAATTGGTTTTCAGAAATCAAACACACAAGGAAGAATAATAAAAAAAGAGGTGTAGTACATCTTTACTATAATCAAAAAGACACCGGCAGAAATGCTGGTGTTTTTTTTACACAATCTTTTCTTGGTAATAATATTCTGTATAATAATTATTCTATATTTGAATAACTAATCAGTAAATCAATTATATGAAAAAAAATCTACGCACTTTTTTAATTTTATTTATTACGGTTTTTTCATTTATTGCCAATGGCTATTCACAAGAGAGTGTAGTCGTTTCAGGTGGGAATGCCACCGGGAATGGGGGTAGCTCGAGTTACTCAGTAGGACAGATTGCCTACACAAGTTTACCCGGAGGAGCTAATGGCTTTGTTTTGCAAGGTGTTCAACAGGCTTATGAAATAATCAGCCTTGGAAATGATGAATTTAAAGGTATTACTCTTGCAATGACTGCTTATCCTAACCCTGCTGTTGATGTACTTAGTTTGACTGTTGCTACAAACGAATGGAATAATTTATCATGCCAATTATTTGACACTAACGGAAAAATCGTATCCAAAAAAGTAGAAGTAACAAGCCCTGATACCAGTGTACCTATGCAAGGGTTAAATAGCGGTATTTATTTTCTGACAGTAAGTAACAGTGGTAAAGCCATAAAAACGTTTAAAATCATAAAAAAATAACTTTCTAACAGCAGAAAAAGATATGAAAAAAATTACTCTTGCATTACTATTATTAAGTTCTTTTACCTTTTTATTTGCGCAGGCTCCGCAAAAAATGAGCTATCAATCGGTTATTCGTAAAACCGACGGTACTTTGGTTGCCGGTACTTTAGTGAGTATTAAAACAAGTATTCTGGCTGGCTCAACAACTGGTACAGCTTCTTATGTAGAAACCCAAACCACCACAACAAACAGTAATGGATTAGCCACTATAGAAATAGGAGGCGGAACACCAACTACAGGAACTTTTTCAGGAATAAACTGGGGCTCCGGATCGCACTTTATCAAAACCGAGATTGATCCAACAGGAGGTAGTAATTACACCATTAGCGGTACAAGTCAGTTGTTAAGTGTGCCATATGCCTTGTACGCTGGAAACAGTCAAAGCAAAGGTAAGACAAGTGTAATAATAGCTGGTGACATTACAGATGCACAAGCGGCAGCGCAAATGGCTGCTGAGTTCGGACCTGAGACGGAAAATGTTTACATTATGAATACCACAAATTTGACAACTTTAGACTTAAGTGCTGCAAAAAGGCTGGTGGAATTAAGTATAAAAAGTAACTCAAGTTTAGTTAATGTAACTTTGGGCAACCTTGTGGAAGTTTATAATGTATTATATGTAGAAGGCAATGCAAAATTGGCTTCCATTTCATTTCCTGTTTTAAAAACAGTACTCGCTTCTGAAATTTATTTTTCAGGTAATTCGGCATTACAATCTGTTTCTTTTCCTTTATTAGCTAAAACTAAAACGATTTACATCAGTGCTAATCCGTTTCTTTCTTATATTGATTTACCGGTTTTTTCTGCATTTTATAGTACTCAGTACAGTTTTCAAGTGAGTAGAAATGCACTTCCAAGTTATCACATCAATTCACTTTTAAGTAAACTGCTAAATGTTACCCCTGCAAGCGGAAAGTTTATTGATTTGTCAGGTCAGACTCCACCAGCTCCACCTACCGGACAAGGGATTATCGATAAAGCAACTATAAAAACAAATAATAGTATTTCAACCGATTAAATTTAGGATTAATCCTTTTTTGCCAGCAAGAACCATGGCAAGACAATAAAAAGGTAAAAAATCATAAAGAAAACCTCTAACAATAGAAAAATTGATGAAAAAAATTACTCTTGCATTACTATTATTGAACTCCTTTACTGTTTTATTTGCACAGGCTCCGCAAAAAATGAGTTACCAATCAGTCATTCGTAAAACCGACGGGACATTGGTTGCCGGTACTTTAGTGAGCATCAAAACGAGTATACTGGCAGGCTCAACTAGTGGTACAGCTTCTTATGTAGAAACCCAAACCACCACAACAAACAGCAATGGATTAGCCACTATAGAAATAGGAGGCGGAACACCAACTACAGGAACTTTTTCAGGAATAAATTGGGGCTCCGGATCACACTTTATCAAGACCGAAATCGATCCGACAGGAGGAACAAACTATACTATCAGTGGCACAAGCCAGTTGTTAAGTGTGCCTTATGCTTTATATGCAGGAAGCAGTCAGAACAAAGGAAAACCAAGTATAATAATTACTGGCGATATTACAGATGCACAGGCTGTGGCGCAAATAGATGCTGAGTTCGGGCCTTATACCGAGAATATTTATGTGACAAGCACAACAAATTTGACAAGTATAGATTTGAGTGCCGTGAAAAAACTGGTAACCTTAAAGATTCAGAATAATTCAAAGTTGACTAATGTAAATTTGAGCAATCTTCAGGAGGTTTACAATGATTTAGATGTAGATAATAACAATAAATTAGGATCGATTATATTTCCTGCATTGAAAATAATACAGGGATACGATACTGGTATTCTGAATAATCCATCTTTAACGTTTATTGCGTTTCCTGTATTAACGACAAGTAAAGGCTTATATTTTCACAATAACATACTTCTAACTTCTATTGAATTGCCTTCTTTGTCTACAATCGCAGATAAGGATACAACTCTTGATTTTACAAGTAATGCACTTCCAAGTTCTCAGATTAATCTGATCTTAAGCAGGTTTTTAAATCTCTCTTCTTTTAAGGGAGTTAGATTAGAAAATCAAAAACCATCGGCTCCTCCTACGGGACAAGGTGTTGTGGATAAAGCTACTTTAATTGGCAGAGGTTCAAGTGTTACAACAGATTAAGTTTACTTTTAATCATAGTACTTATAAAAATGCTGGCCGAAAGGCTGGCATTTTGTTTTATTTAAGAATTTCGATTCATAAATAATGTAATCTTTTCTTAAAGTAGTATAAAATAATTACGAATAAAGTATAGAACTTTACGGTAGTGGTTTGAAAATCAAATCAAAAGAGGAATAATCTTAATCGAAATACAATGAACAATATTTTTAGAGGATTAATAGCGGGTTACGGTGCGAAAAAATTAGGAGGAGGTTGTTTTGGAACTATTTTCGTGTTTATTATTATTTGGGTACTTTTAGGACAATGTAGTTAATTTTTGGCTAGAAAAATCAACAAAAAAGTCTTAGATTCGCAGCAATAAACAACCAGGATCACGTATTAATTTGGTGTATTTAAAACCAGTTAATTAAGTGATTTTTCTAAAACAAAATAAGTATAATGGCATCAGGTTTTTTCGTACTATTAGACGATATCGCAGCAATCATGGATGATGTTGCAGTAATGAGTAAAGTTGCAGCAAAAAAAACAGCAGGTATTTTGGGTGATGATTTGGCCGTAAATGCTGAGAAAGCTTCAGGATTTGCATCCTCAAGAGAGCTTCCGGTATTATGGGCAATCAGTAAGGGTTCCTTATTGAATAAAGTGATTATTTTACCGATTGCTTTTGTGTTAAGTGCTTTTTTGCCGGTAGCGATCATTATAATTCTGGTACTTGGAGGTTTATTTTTGGCTTACGAAGGAGCAGAAAAAATCTACGAATTTATATTTCCGCACCAACACGAAGAATCTGAGGGAATCACAGATGAAACGTTTACAGAAGAAGAAATTTTAGAAGCTGAAAAAGGAAAAATAAAATCGGCGATCGTAACCGATTTTATCTTATCTGTCGAAATCGTAATTATTGCTTTAGGCACCGTAATTGGTCAGCCCCTTAGTCAGCAAATCATAGTAACGTCAATAATTGCCTTAGTTGCAACTGTTGGTGTTTATGGTATCGTGGCACTTATTGTCAGAATGGATGAAGCAGGGTATAAGCTTATTAAATTCAGTAAAAAAGAGAAAAGCATATCGAAATTTATCGGAAATATACTAGTAAAAGCATTGCCTTTGGTCATTAAAAGTTTAACCGTGATTGGTACAATAGCTTTGATTTTAGTAGCAGGAGGAATTTTTGTACACTATATTCCGTTTTTACATCATCTAATGGAAGAGATTAATGTCCCTTCTATCATAAAAGAATTTGTCACAGGTTTAGTGTTAGGTTTTGTAGTATTGGCTGTAATAAATGTGTTTAAAAAGATATTCGGTAAAAAAGAAGCTGCTTAAAAGAAACAGTATCCTAAATACAACAAACACCAGTCGAAAGGCTGGTGTTTTTTTTTGAAGCACTGTAACTCATTTTTAAAAGAACTTTTGTCCCGCTATTCACTCTATCTTTTCCCTGCTAAAGAAGCAGGAAAAAGGATGCCGTTTCTATCGGGGCTAGGCGATAAATTTTGGTTTTTCATAAGAAACGGGTATTTTTTTTAAAGTATTTTGGTGAAATAAAGGTTTGATTTTTAGCGGTTTATTGGTTTTGTAGAAAGAATTAACAAATTTGAAAAGCAACCATTGCCATCCAACGGCATCTTCATAGTAATTAACAATTAATTATTATTTTATATGAAAAGGTTTAAATTAAAATCAGTTTTTGTAGTATTATTTTTAGCTATTGGATTAGTTTCATGCAGTAACGATAATGACGCACCAAGCATTCCTGAATCAATTACTAAAGCTGCTTTAGTGACCGAAGTGAAAGGTCCTGCAACCGGGAAGGTTAACGAAGAACTAAGCTACGATGTTACTTTTATTGTCGATAACGCTTGTGGAGAATTCAGTAAAATTAGCGAAGTAACAATTGGAGGAGTAAAAGGGTTGCAAGTGGAAGCAAAATATCCAACAGGACCTTGTACGATGCAGGTACCGGATCCTAAAAAGACAGTTTATAAATTTAAGTCTGCAACAAAAGGAACATTTGAAATCAAATTCAAAAAATCAGAAACGGAGTTTATCACGACAAAAGTGGTTATTGAATAATTAAGTTCTTACCGGATAAATCTTAGGTAACGAAACCATTTTGCAAATATTTGATTCTTTAATAGAATGAAATATTTGTAAGATGGTTTTCTTTTTTATAAGAACTGGAAGATAGGTGTTCTTTGTCATTCTTTCAAAAAATACTATTTTTGCACTCTAAATTTTATGTCATGCCGAAAAGAAAGTATAAAATAGCCGTTATTCAGTTAAATCTGAATGATGTTGCCGAGAATAATCTTAAAAAATGTATCAGCTGGGTAAGAGACGCAGCTACTAAGGGAGCTGAAGTAATCTTGCTTCCGGAATTGTACAGCAGTCATTATTTTTGCCAAAGCGAAGATGTAGATAATTTTGCATTAGCCGAGCCGCTTTACAGCACTTCATTTATTGCTTTTAGTGCCTTAGCAAAGGAATTAGGGGTGGTAATTATTGTTCCTTTCTTTGAGAAAAGAATGGCAGGAATTTATCATAATAGTGCTTACATCATTGATACGGATGGAACAGAAGCAGGATTATACCGTAAAATGCATATTCCGGACGATCCGCATTTCTATGAAAAATTCTATTTCACACCGGGTGACTTAGGTTTTCAGGCTATTGAGACTAAAAAAGGAAAAATCGGAACACTTATTTGCTGGGATCAATGGTATCCGGAAGCAGCACGTATTACTGCTTTAAAAGGAGCTGAGGTTTTATTTTATCCAACAGCAATTGGATGGCATCCAAAAGAAAAAGAAGAGTATGGAGTAAATCAATATGGCGCATGGATGAACGTAATGAAAGGTCATGCTGTTGCGAATGGTGTTTTTGTTGCCGCTGCAAACCGTATTGGATTAGAAAAGTATATTGAAGGAACAGAAGGAATTCAGTTTTGGGGAGCTTCGTTTATCGCGGGACCTCAGGGGGAGATTTTAGCTCAGGCTTCTCATGACCAGGAAGAAATTCTAATTGCTGAAGTTGATTTGGATCTACAGGAAAACGTACGTCAGAACTGGCCATTTTTCAGAGACAGAAGAATTGATGCTTTTGGCGACATTACCAAAAGAGCGATCGATTAGTTTTAACTGATACTCAAAAATAAAAGAAAGGACGAAATCTAAATTTCGTCCTTTTTTTGTGCAAAAAAAATCCACTTCAAAACTAGTCTGAAGTGGATTTTAAAAATATATAGAGAGATTATTTCACCTGGAAAGTAACTCTTCTTACGATTTGACGTGCTTCTTTTGAATTTTTGTTCACAGAAGTGTCTTCACCATTAGCAATCACATTCAGCCTTGAAGCATCGATTCCTGCATTTGTTGCAATCTTTTTAACTGCTTCAGCTCTTTTTCTTGATAATTCAGTATTGTAGCTTGAGTTTCCAATTTCGTCAGCATAACCAATGATATCAGCAGATTTACCAGAATTGTTTTTCAGGTATTTCACTAAGAAATCAACACCAGATAGAGAAGTATTGGTTGGTTTAGAAGAATTGAAATCAAAGTATACATTTACATACCCTCCGTTAATTAATTCTTCAACCGTTTTGTTTGTTGGAGCTGCTTCACTTCCTTTTTTAGCATAAGTTTTATCTAAATAGCTCTCTAATTCGTCCGGAACACCATTTTGATTGGTGTCAATAGATTGTCCTTTAGTATTAACAGCCACTCCTGAAATTGTATTGGGTTCTAAATCATACAAATCAGCTACACCATCTTTATCGGTATCAATAAGATTAGTTTCAATTGTATTTACTCGGTCTTCTAATTTATTCAGTCTTTCATTGTCTTCAGAATACCAGTCAGCATGTTTTGTATTTTTACCCAGGTAGAATGTCAAACCAACAGATGCATTTAACAGCACACCATCTAATGAACCGGTAGCAGGAACTCCTTTTCCGTCGAAGTTGTGGTTTTGTCTTCCGTTAACAATTCCGGTAAGATCTCCGGTTAAAGCAACTCTGTTGCTTAATCTCACTTGTCCGGTTAATCCCATAATTCCGTGAGCCATATAATCTTTACCGTCAAAACCTTTATCGCTGCTTAATTGAGAAACACCAAAACCTCCATGTGCCAATAAACCAAAAGTATTTGTCCAGGTTTCAAAGTTTAAAGCTCTTCCAAGGTTAACAACCCCTTGTAAACTTGCTCTGTAATATTTGCTGTCAAACTCCGGAGTGTCTTTACGCTCCTGAAATTGATCGTATCCAACATCCAGCTTCAAACCAAATTTAGGATTAAACATATATCTTGCACCTAAATCGGCATGAAATGCACTAAGTGATTCTGTTGAATAGCCAGGTGTTATGGCTCTCATAGGTTTGTTTAAACCTCCGTTTAATTCTATAGACCATTTATTGTAAGCAGGTTTGTCAATTGAAGACTGGGCCGATGTCGTTGTCGTGTTTTGCGCACTGGCAGCGATTGATAGTAGTAAAAGTGATACTGAAGCTAATTTCTTTTTCATGATATCCAAATTTTTATTTAATATTATTTTTGAGCCTTAACTTTTAAACTCAGGACAAATTTAGAGTACGAAATTTAGATAGTGTTCTATTTGGTCTTACATAATTCCCATCTTTTGGGTTTTAATTATGCAAATATGTTAATGAAATCAAAATATTTGGTCAAAAAAAGGGGCTAAATTTAATTTTTAGCCCCTTTTTGAAATTGTAAATGTGAAGGTTATTTTAAATCTGGCTGGTATATTTTTACAGTTCCATCTCCTTCACTGCTAACCACTAACAAACTTCTTTTGGTTGGACTTTTAGAAGCCGGAATGAAGAGTATTCCTTCCGGAGCATCACCGGTTTTTACGGTTTGTAAATATTGTGGTGAAGCAGGATTTGTTACATCATAAGTCATAAAAGCATCAGATCTTTCTAAACCTACAAATAAAATATTCTGAGTTCCCATTTTAACGGCAACGACTGCTTCCGGCTCAGAACCTTTGTCATCACTGCGTTTGTCATCGTAAGTTCCGAGCTCATTCGTTTTTTTGTCAACATCATTTTTACTGTCATAAACAATTTTTCCGGTATTTCCATTCCAGATAGAGAAGGAGCGGGCTCCAAAAGCGACCAACTCATCCAGGTCACCGTCGCCGTCAGTATCTCCCATATCAGCAATAAGATTAAGTCTTCCTAAATTAGTTTCCAATTTTAAAGCCGCAGCATCAGGGAAAGCAGTAGCATCCAGTTTCATGTCTTTCATTCTTTTAATATCTGCGTAGGCAGCATATTCTCTGGCATCACCTTCGTTGGCTGTAATAAAATAAGGAGTATTGTTAGCTGAAAAATGACTAATGGCATCCGGCATGTACATTCCTTTTACTTTCCAGGGATTAAAAGCAATTTTATCGTCTTTATCACTTACATCAATGGCATTTTCGGCGGTATTGAAATTTTTAAAGCCCAAAGGATAAAGAGCTGTGATGGTTTTAGAAGTTAAATCTACTTTGGCAACACCATTGTTTTCCTGTAAAGTAACCCAGGCCGTTTTAGAATCATCAGATATGGTGATGTATTCAGGTTCTATGTCCTGAGCAAAACTCTTGGCAAATTTTGAAATTCTAAATCCTTCTTTTTTCAAAGCTTCGGCCTGACCACTAAAAGAACTGAAATCTAAAGTTGTAACTGCATAAGTAGCTGTATCAATAATAGAAATGGTTCCGTTTGGATCCTGCGTATAATCAGTGTTAGGTTCTCCTTCGTTAGCCGTCATGATGAATTTTCCATCCGGTGAAAACGTAATCATATCCGGTAATGCACCAACGGTGACTTGTTTGATTAAGCTGTAGTCGCTGGTATTAAAAATAACTACCTTTCCATTTCCTTGTTTGTTAAGGGTTGATTCTAAAGCAACAGCCAGTTTCCCATCGTAAACCGCAACACTATTGGAAGCACCTTCGTAGGGAGTTAGATCGATTTTACCAATTTTAACGGGTTTTGTAGGATCGGAAATATCAATGACATCAATTTGATTCGTTCCGCTATTATTTACTGTAAAAAGTCTTTTTGTTTTTTCATCATAAGTCGAAATCTCGGCGGCTGCTTCTCCGCCAATGGTAATAGAACCGATTTCTTTGAAAGAACCCGGATTTTCGTTGACCACAACTTCGGATTCCTGATTTTTTGAGGTTTCATCATTATTACAGCTTGCCATAACAAATAAAGCAGCTAATAATGAAAGGCTTACATTTTTCATTTTTGTGTTTTTTAGTTTTGCCAAATGTAATTAGCAGATTGTGGTCTTATATTAAGGCTTTATTATTTAATCTTTAATTTAATCTGTCAATTAGATAATTGGTTAATTTGTTAATTATTAAATTGTTAGATTGTTCAATTGTCTAATTGTCCAATTATCTAATTATCACATTATCTAATTATCACATTATCTCATTATCTTTGTGCACTTTCAAATTTAGAATCATTTTATGTCAACAAATAATAGAAGATTTCCGGCGGAATGGGAGAAACAACAAGGAATTGTATTGTGTTTTCCGCATAACGGAAACGACTGGCCGGGAAAATACGAAGCTGTTCAATGGGCTTTTGTAGAATTTATTAAAAAAGTAGCCACTTTTGAAACTGTTTTTTTGGTTGTAGCCGATGAAAAACTAAAAGAAAAAGTAAGTGGAATGCTGGAAATGGGACGTGTGAATCTGGCGAATGTTTCCTTTATTGTTCACAAAACCAATAGAAGCTGGATGCGTGATTCGGGACCAATTATTGTACAAAATGGTTCAAAAAGAGAAGCTTTGAATTTTAATTTCAATGGTTGGGCGAAGTATAAAAATTACCAGCTGGATAAATTTGTTCCTGCTAAAATAGCCGATTTTATTGATGTTCCGCTTACACAGGTAATGTATAAGGGGAAACCTGTAATTGTAGAAGGCGGTGCAATTGATGTAAACGGAAAAGGAACTTTATTGACTTCTGAAGAATGTTTGATGCATCCGACCATTCAGGTTAGAAATGCAGGTTTTACCAAAGAAGATTACGAGGCTGTTTTTAAGGAATACTTAGGAGTTACCAATGTAATATGGCTCGGTGACGGAATAGAAGGAGATGATACACACGGACATATCGACGATTTATGCCGATTTGTAAACGAAGATACCATTGTAACGATTGTAGAAACGGATAAAAACGATTCTAATTATAAACCATTACAGGACAATTTGAAACGTTTGCAAAATGCAAAACTGGAAGACGGAAAATCACCGACTATCGTAGTATTACCAATGCCAAAACGTGTTGATTTTGATACGTTAAGATTACCGGCCAGCTATGCGAATTTCCTAATTTTGAATAATTGTGTTTTGGTTCCTACTTTTAACGACAGCAATGATCGTGTAGCTTTGAATATACTTGCCGAATGTTTTCCTGACAGAGAAGTAATCGGTATCAGCTGTATTGATTTTATCTGGGGCTTTGGAACATTACACTGCTTGAGTCAACAGATTCCGGCTTAATTTTTAGATTTCGAAGGGTATCGAATTTTTTTGCCACAGATTAAAGGATTCTTGCAGATTATAAAAAATCAGTTTTTAATCCTTTAATCTGTGGCAAAAAGAATAAAAAAAAACCTTGTTAGCTGACTAACAAGGTTTTTTGCTTATATATCTTCCGATACGGCAGGATCTCTTCATTGTCTCACAAAAGGAGGTAATAATTGGCTTGAAACTTCTCCAAAACCAATACGTACTTCATTACTTTCGCAGTAACCTCTAATGATTACGGTATCGCCATCTTCGATAAACTTACGTTCGCCACCACCGTTTAAGGTTATAGGGTTTTTTCCTCCCCATGTTAATTCCAGCATAGAACCTAAGCTGTCAGGAGTTGGTCCTGAAATAGTTCCTGAACCCATCATGTCACCGGAGTTTACACGACATCCGTTAGAGGTATGATGTGTTAACTGCTGTGCCATAGACCAGTACATGTATTTAAAGTTAGATCTTGAAAGTAGAGTTTCTTCTTGATCTTCAGGCTTTAAGGAAACTTCTAAATGAATATCATACGCTTTCTTTCCTTTTGTCTGTAAATACGGAAGTGGGGTAGGATCTTGTTTAGGGCCTTTAGTTCTAAAAGGTTCCAAGGCATCCATTGTAATAATCCACGGAGAAATTGAAGAAGCAAAGTTTTTAGCTAAAAATGGCCCAAGTGGTACATATTCCCATCTTTGGATATCACGGGCACTCCAGTCGTTTAATAGAACCATTCCGAAGATATAGTCCTCTGCTTCATAAGTTGAAATGTTTTCACCCATTACATTTACATCTGTAGTGATGAAAGCAGTTTCTAATTCAAAGTCTACTAAACGAGAAGCACCAAATACCGGAGTATCATGACCGGCAGGTAAAGTCTGTCCCATTGGACGGTGTACCGGAATTCCTGACGGAACAATGGTAGAACTTCTTCCGTGGTAACCTATTGGTATGTGCAACCAGTTAGGAAATAAAGCGTTTTCAGGATCACGGAACATTTTTCCAACGTTCGTTGCGTGTTCTTTACTGGAATAGAAATCAGTATAATCACCAATTAAAACCGGTAATTGCATTTCGACATCATCAATATTGAAAATAACAATATCGCGGTCTTTTTTTGAATCTCTTAATTGTGGATTGGTCTCGTCGAAAATATCAGCGATTCGGTTACGGACTAATCTCCAGGTTATTTTTCCATAAGAAATGAAATCATTAAGAGTGTCCTGCATGAACATATCATCAGTCAGATCTATTCCTGCAAAGTAGTTTAATTGTTGTAGAGCCCCTAAGTCTATAGCGTAATCGCCAATTCTTGTTCCTACAGTAACAACATTTTCTTTGGTAAGAAAGATACCGAATGGAATATTTTGAATAGGGAAATCACTATTTTCTGGTACTTCTAACCATGATTTTCTCTTAGTATCGTTAGCGGTTATTGGCATGTGAATGTTAATTATTTGTTGAAAAATTCTATGTCAAATATATCATAATCTAACAGTTTGACAAACGTTTTTTTGTATTTTTGCAGGAAATTAACGAAAAACGAAAAAATGCAACGCGACGAACAAATTTTTGACCTTATACTAGAAGAAAAGGACAGACAAATTCACGGATTAGAACTTATTGCTTCAGAAAATTTTGTAAGTGATGAGGTAATGAAAGCAGCTGGTTCTGTTTTAACTAACAAATATGCCGAGGGTTACCCTGGCAAAAGATACTACGGAGGATGCGAAGTAGTAGACGTAATTGAGCAAATTGCCATTGACAGAGCCAAAGAATTATTTGGAGCTGAATATGCAAACGTTCAGCCACACTCTGGATCTCAGGCTAATACATCAGTTTACCATGCATGTTTAAATCCTGGAGATACTATTTTAGGTTTCGACTTATCTCACGGAGGTCACTTAACTCACGGTTCTCCTGTAAATTTCTCAGGTCGTTTGTACCGTCCTGTTTTTTATGGTGTAGATGCTGAAACGGGTCGTTTAGACTATGATAAAATTCAGGAAATCGCCACTAAAGAACAGCCAAAATTAATTATTGCAGGAGCTTCGGCTTATTCACGTGATATGGATTTTGCACGTTTCAGACAAATTGCAGACAGTGTAGGAGCTATCTTGTTTGCTGATATTTCTCATCCTGCAGGTCTTATCGCTAAAGGATTGATGAATGACCCGATTCCACATTGTCATATTGTTTCTACAACTACTCATAAAACATTACGCGGACCACGTGGAGGTTTGATTTTGATGGGGAAAGATTTCGAGAACCCACAAGGTTTAAAAACTCCAAAAGGAGAAATCAGAATGATGTCTTCTTTATTAGATCTTGCTGTTTTCCCTGGAAATCAAGGTGGACCTTTAATGCATATTATCGCTGCTAAAGCAGTAGCTTTTGGTGAAGCACTTAAAGATGATTTCTTTACTTATGCTATGCAATTGCAGAAAAATGCAAACGCTATGGCTGATGCTTTTGTAAAAAGAGGATACAACATTATTTCTGGCGGAACAGATAATCATATGATGCTGATCGACTTAAGAAATAAAGGTATTTCTGGTAAAGAAGCTGAAAATGCATTAGTAAAAGCAGAAATTACAGTAAATAAAAATATGGTTCCATTTGATGATAAATCACCATTTGTAACTTCAGGAATCCGTATAGGAACAGCTGCAATCACTACTCGTGGTTTAGTAGAAGAAGATATGGAAAAGATTGTTGCTTTAATTGACAAAGTACTTACAGATCATACAAACGAAGCAGTTATCGAAGAAGTAGCAGACGAAGTAAATGAAATGATGAGCGAAAGACCAATTTTCGTATACTAATAAAGTTTCAAGCTTAAAAGTTTCAAGTTTAAAGTTTTGTACTGTAAAAAGTATAGAACTTTAAACTTTTTTTAGTTCTGGGAGTAATTAAGTTTCATGTTTTTTACCGCGGAAAATATAGAACGTTAAATCTTGTAAGTTGTGGAAGCAACCTGAAACTTGAAACAAAAGGAACTTGAAACTTGAAACCTGAAACAAAAGAAACCTGAAACAAATAAAACAAAAAAATGGGCGTACTAAGATTACAACTGCCAACAGACCCAAGATGGGTGAATATCGTAGAGAAAAATATTGAAGAAATCCTGACGGATCATGCGTGGTGCGAGCAGAAAGCAGCAACAAATGCGATTACAATTATCACTAACAATTCTGAGTATCAGGATTTAGTGCAGGATTTATTGGCCTTAGCCAAAGAAGAAATCGACCATTTTGAGCAGGTTCATAATATTATCATTAAAAGAGGGTTGAAGCTTGGACGTGAGCGTAAAGACGATTACGTAAACGAACTGTATCAGTACATGAAGAAAAGCGGAGACGGAAGCCGTGTTTCCGGACTGGTAGAAAGATTGCTTTTTTCTGCAATGATCGAGGCCAGAAGCTGTGAGCGCTTCAAGGTGCTTTCTGAAAATATTCAGGACGAAGAACTGGCCGTTTTTTACAGAGAGTTAATGGAAAGTGAAGCAGGACATTATACTACTTTTATTACCTATGCCCGAAAGTACGGCGTTGGAATTGACGTAGAAAAGCGTTGGAGAGAGTGGCTGGCTTTTGAAGAATCAATTATTACCAATTACGGAAAAGGAGAAACTATTCACGGGTAATGTTTTTAGTTTACAGTTTACAGTTTTCGTTGGACAGTATTTAGGATTCAGTTCACATCCAATATTTCACATTTAACAGTTCACATCTAACATTTTACATCTAAAATTTCACCATTCACAATCCGTAATTCACTATATTTGAGTGCCACAAAAACGGAAACCTATGAGAATAGAAACTGATTTGAAACTGGGATTTAAAGATGTAATGATTCGTCCAAAGAGATCAACGCTAAAAAGCAGATCTGAAGTTTCTTTAAAACAAGATTTTAAGTTTTTGCACAGTACTTCGTGCTGGTCCGGAGTTCCAATTATGGCGGCGAATATGGATACGGTCGGAACTTTTGAAATGGCCAGAGTTCTAGCGAAAGAAAGACTCTTTACAGCGATTCATAAACACTATTCTCCACAAGAATGGAAGGTGTTTTTAAAAGATAAGACAACTGATTTTTATGATCATATTGCGATCAGTACGGGAACAGGAACAGATGATTTTGAAAAAATAAGCCGGATTATTACAGAGAATCCATTGCTTAAATTTATTTGTATCGATGTTGCAAATGGTTACTCAGAACATTTTGTGCAGTTTTTGAAGCAAACCCGCAAACAATATTCAGACAAAGTTATAATTGCCGGAAATGTAGTTACGGGAGAAATGGTTGAAGAACTGCTGTTGGCCGGTGCTGATATAGTAAAAGTAGGAATTGGCGGTGGTTCTGTTTGTACTACCCGTGTAAAAACAGGTGTAGGATATCCGCAGCTTTCGGCTATTATTGAGTGTGCTGACGCTGCTCACGGTTTAGGCGGACATATTATTAGTGATGGCGGCTGTAAGACACCGGGAGATGTGGCAAAAGCATTTGGTGCAGGATCAGATTTTGTAATGTTAGGCGGAATGTTGGCAGGACATACGGAAAGTGGCGGCGAAGTGATTGAAAAAAAGGGACAGAAATTCAAGCAGTTTTACGGAATGAGTTCTAAAACAGCTATGGAGAAACATGTTGGAGGAGTGGCTGAGTACCGGGCAAGTGAAGGTAAAACAGTGCAGGTGCCTTTTAAAGGTGAGGTCATAAATACAATATTAGATATATTGGGAGGTTTGCGAAGTACTTGTACCTATGTAGGGGCTTCACGTCTAAAGGAACTTACCAAAAGAACTACCTTTATTAGGGTAAGTGAACAGGAAAATCAAGTTTTTACAAAGTAATAAAAGCATTTTAAAATAGAATATGATTGCAATTTCACAAGCTACAGTTAGCGATATTAAACAAATTCAAAAAATAGTACATATAACATGGCCGATTACATACGGTGAAATCTTAACCAAAGAACAATTAGATTATATGTTGGATCTTTTTTATTCAGAAGAAGCTTTGGCTGATCAGTTAGATAAAAAAGAGCAGTTGTTTTATATGATTGAGGATGATATGACCAATATAGGGTTTATCGGAATTGAACACAATTATAAAGAAAAAGCAGTAACCAAAATTCATAAAATTTACCTTTTACCGGAAACTCAGGGCAAAGGAATTGGTAAAAAAGTGATTGAAGAAATTGAAAGACTTGGGGCAGTACACAATTCTCAGGCATTATCCCTAAATGTGAACCGATTTAATACCGCTCTGGGTTTTTATAAAAAGATAGGTTTTGAAATTGTTGGAGAATCCGATCTTGATATTGGAAACGGTTACTTGATGGAAGATTATGTAATGGAGAAGAAGTTTTAAAATTGACCCCGTTGTTCTATATAATTAGAATAAGACATAGAGGAAGGAAGTAAAATGTAAGTTGTGAAATGTAAGATGTGAAATACGTGAAGTAGGTGTAAGTGAAACACATTTCTTTTTATGACTTTCTGTTATTACTAAAAGTGATACACTCTTTTCAGTTAGACAACCTATGAATTAGAATAGAGAAAGCAATAAGCCAGTTTTTTTTGACTGGCTTTTTTTGGATTTATTCGAAAACTTAAGGTGTTGTTAAAGAGCCTGTTTGCTTGTTAAGTAAGGCTGTGGATTTTTTTTCGATAATCGGAAGTTTTTCTGTTTTTTTTGAGATCTATAGTTTAAAAAAAATAATCTACAGTCGAAGTTTTAGAATCAAACCGCATAAAAAAAGTAAAGCTCTGAAGGAGCACCAGCATCAGCATAGTGCGAAGCGCTATGAAAGATATCGAGTATGAGTTTAGCCCTGTAAGGGCGAAAGCCTAACCGCAAAGAAAATACGGCATGCAATTTAGAAAAAGAACTATTCTATAAATCGATCGGAGTTTTCTATGTTCTCTTGTTATTTCAGTATCTAACTAACAATAATATCATGCTTGAATAACAATCCTTTTACTTCATTCAAAGCAAAAACTGCTTTTTTGAGTTTAGTTTTTGAAGGATCAATGGTGTAATTGTAACTGGTTTTAAAATCGGCTTTATTGGCGATGGCTTTGTCAAATTCAGAGCGGTACAAATCGCAATTCTCAAACAGAACGCTGGTGAGGTCGGTAGCCATAAAATCTACAGCAATTAAACTGCAATTCGTAAAAGTAGTTCCCTTAATCTTCAAAGTGTAAAATTTTGAAAAATCCAAAATACAATCGTAAAAATGAATTTCAAAGATCAGCTTGTCGCACATGGCAAAATTAACGTCTTTAATTTCACAGCGATTAAAAGTGGCGGTTCGAAAGGCAACATAGTTAATTTTGGCTTCACTGAAAATACAATCGTTGAAAACACAATCGATAAAAGTAACGGCTAAAAAGGTACAGGCAGAAAAATTACAATTGTTAAAAACACAGCACTCAAAATCTTTAAAATTGACATCCTCTTTACCATAAATAATGGTATCGTATTCTTTATCAAGGAAATATTGAGATTCTTTTTTCAAGGTGATTTTTAAAGATAATTTTCAGACCGAAAAGATACTAATTATACGAGTACTAGCAGACGATAAATAAAGATAATTTTCGATTCCTGCGGTGACTTTCGGATGGAGTAGAAAAGAAGGTTAAGACCTTTTGCCTGATGCAGTTAAGGAGCTCTGTTCGGAGGCGTTTTTTGTGAATTTGATATTTTTTGCCTCTTAAAATGTTAAGTACTTAATTTTAGAGGTAAAATTTAAGAAAATCTTAGCAGTATTTAATTTGAAATATTTTCCTATGAGGGTAATTTGATGTAGATTTACACTGTTTTTTAAAGTTAAAACGTAATAATTCAAATTATATGGGATCAACAAGAAAAGAGCATGATTTTTTAGGGGAATTAGACATTCCAAATCATCTATATTATGGTATCCAAACCTTCAGAGCGGTAGAGAATTTTAATATCACAGGAATTCCTATTTCAAAAGAACCTTTATTCATCAAAGCATTAGGTTATGTAAAAAAAGCGGCAGCTTTGGCCAACAAAGATTGTGGCGCATTAGACGCTAAAATTGCCGAAGCAATTTGTTATGGAAGTGATCAGGTAATTGCCGGTAAATTTGATCAGGAATTTGTAAGCGATTTAATTCAGGGTGGAGCCGGAACTTCGGTAAACATGAACGCTAATGAAGTAATCGCTAATATTGGTTTAGAATATTTAGGACATAAAAAAGGAGATTATAACTTCTTACACCCAAACAATCACGTAAACTGTTCTCAGTCTACTAATGACGCCTATCCGTCAGCTTTTAGAATTGCACTTTATCTGAAAATAGAAAGTTTTATTAAAACTTTAGAAGGCCTTGAAGTAGCATTTGCTGCAAAAGGTGAAGAGTTTAAAAGTGTTCTGAAAATGGGAAGAACACAATTGCAGGATGCTGTTCCTATGACTTTAGGACAGGAGTTTAACTCTTATGCTACCACTATTGGAGAAGATGTTAGAAGATTAAGAGATGCTCAGAGTTTGGTTTTAGAGATCAATATGGGAGCAACAGCTATCGGAACAAGAGTAAACGCACCGGAAGGATACCCTGAAATTTGTGTAAACTACTTAGCAAAAGAAGTTGGAATTCCGTTAACCCTTTCTCCTGATTTAATTGAAGCTACTGTAGATACCGGAGCTTATGTTCAAATCATGGGAACATTGAAAAGAACGGCGGTTAAAATTTCTAAAATCTGTAACGATTTAAGATTGTTGAGTTCAGGACCAAGAACAGGATTCAACGAAATCAATCTGCCTGCACGTCAGCCGGGATCTTCTATCATGCCAGGGAAAGTAAACCCTGTAATTCCGGAAGTGGTAAATCAGACTTGTTTCTATGTAATCGGACAGGATTTGACTGTAACTATGGCAGCCGAAGCGGGACAATTGCAATTGAATGTAATGGAGCCGGTAATTGCTTTCGCTATGTTTACTTCATTGGATTATCTTTCAAATGCAATTCAGACTTTAATTGATAAATGTATCATTGGAATTACTGCAAACGAAGATCACTGTTACAATATGGTCATGAATAGTATTGGAATCGTGACTCAGCTAAACCCAATTTTAGGATATGAAGAAAGTGCTAGTATTGCAGGTGAAGCTTTGAAATTGAACAAAAGTGTACATCAGATTGCCGTGATCGAAAGAAAATTAATCACTCAGGAAAAATGGGACGAAATTTATTCATTGGATAATTTGATCAACCCAAAATTCATTACAAAATAGGAGAGACTCTCTCTATTTACAGAAAGCCGACATTATTTTTAGTGTCGGCTTTTTTTATGGAAACGGATCTATTGTTCATAATTAAATCATAATTTATAACGAGTGTGATTTATATTTTTAATGCCAATCCCTATTTTTGCTATTCATACCTGAACTAAGATGAAATTACTTATAGTCGAAGACGAACCAAATCTATTGTCCATTTTGAGGAAAGGATTTGCCGAAAACAATAATGAAGTTAGTGTGGCTCTGGATGGCAGAACTGCTCTGGAGATGATTCACAATTATAATTTTGATGTTGTCGTTTTGGATGTAATGCTTCCGGATATTAACGGAATTGAGATTTGCAGAAGACTTCGCGCCAGTAAGAATTTCGTTCCGGTGTTACTGTTAACCGCTCTTGGGACGTCAGAAAATATAGTGACCGGACTTAATGCAGGAGCAGATGATTATCTGGTAAAACCTTTTAAGTTTGGAGAACTTGATGCCAGAGTCAATGCACTACATCGGAGAGCTCATCAGGATACCGAAAAAGTAGATACCATAACCATTGGCGACTTGGAAATAAACGGTCGGGCTAAGACAGTAAAGAGAGAAGGAGAATCGATTATTCTGACCGCAAAAGAATTTAAATTATTATACTATCTCGCTAAAAATAGCGGTCGCATCGTTTCCCGAGATCAGATTTTAGATAACGTCTGGGATATTAATTTTGATATGAACACCAATGTTGTCGATGTATACATTACTTATTTAAGAAAAAAAATCGATAAACCTTTTGAAACCAAACTCATCCATACCATGAAAGGTCTGGGTTATGTGATACAGCCATAAAATGGATATAAGAAAAAAAATAACATACACTTATGTAGCCTTGTCGTCTTTTAGTACATTACTTCTATGTATTGTTGTTTTTGTTCTATTCAGAGAAAATAATCGTTACCATTTCTTAAAAAGGCTTGAAGACAGAGCTAAAATTGTCGCATCTATTCATTTTCAGAACGATCCTGAAAAAATAAAATACTACAGTAATCTTAAAAAAAACGGACTGGAAGAACTTATCGAAGAAGAAGAGTTCGTTCTCAAGATAAACAGTGCCAATAGTTTTGATTACAATACAAAACTGAATTTACCGAATGAGTTTTATACCAATATCTTAAAAACAGGAAAAGACTATTTTGAGGTAGAAAACAAGTATTATTTAGGACAGGTTTTTACAGAGAATAATCAAAAATACATTGTAATTGTAGGAGCTCGTGACCGAAAAGGACCCACTACCACAATCTATATTTTAAAAATCATGTTGTTCGGAGGTATAGGTTTTATATTTCTGGCCTTCTTTTTAGGACGTTTCCTGGCCAAAAGAGTTATTAATCCTGTGGCAAGAATTACCAAAGAAGTAAACAGAATTAGTGCTTCCAACCTTCACAATCGCTTGCCGGAAGTTAAAAACTCAGATGAAATCTCAGATCTTACGGAGACCTTCAACGATATGCTGGATCGTTTGGAAACCTCATTCGAAATACAAGCCAATTTTATCAATAATGCTTCACACGAGTTAAAAACGCCAATCACAACAATTATAGCGGAGTCTGAAATCATGCTTTTGAAAGAAAGAGAAGTTCCGGAATACATTCAGTCCCTTGAAAATATTTACAGTCAGGCTTCCCGATTAGGAAACTTGACAGAGAGTTTGCTAAAGCTTACACAAACAGGTTACGATGGTAAAAAACAGGTGTTGGATATTGCCAGAATCGACGAAGTATTAATGGATGTAAAGTCGGATTTAGATAAAATTTATCCGGACAATCGTGTAAGTATCAAACTTAACTTTGCGCCTAAAGACTCCAATTTACTTTTAATTCCGTGTAATAAACCGCTTTTAGAGCTTGCTATTAACAATATTATTACCAATGGCGTAAAATATTCCGATAACAATGAGGTTTTTGTTACTCTTTCAGCCAATCAGGACTGGATAAAGGTCGCTATCAACGATATCGGGATCGGGATTCCACCGGAAGACATTCCGCATTTATACGAACCTTTCTTTAGAGGTAAAATTGCAACTAAATATATAGGATACGGTTTAGGACTTCCATTGGCTTCCAAAATCATTCGCATGCACGACGGAGAGATTCAGGTGCAGTCAGAGCAAAACAAAGGCACCATTGTAACCATTGTTTTCAATAAAACAAGTTCGAAGAAAAGCAACATTAAGACTTCTAATGTTGAATCTTAGAAAATTCTAATTTCATATTAAGACCCTTCTAATTTGACGGGAGTTACTTTGTAAGTATAAACTAAAAGAGTATACTTATGAAAAATTTCCTTATACCTACTACTTTAAAAGACGATACAATTTGTGCTGTAAAATCAGCTGTTGGTCAGGCAAAAGATTCAGATTGCGAAATTATTCTTATGATGGTGTCAGAAACTCCTGATGCTTTTTCATCCTCTAATTTTTTACGTGAAATGCGCACCGGACTTACTGCAAGTCAGGAAGAAGTGCTGGACACTTGCCGATACATTATTGAACACACACCCAATTGTAAAATAAAAGTTCACAATCAATACGGACTTTCGTCTCCGATTTTTAAACGTATTATTGATGTTTTTGCTATAAAACTGGTAGTTCTTACCAATTCGTATAAGCAGGAAACAAAACGAATTCACCAATATTTGGTTCAATTAGCCGGAAATCAAAAATGTCCAATTCTGCATTTAGGTTCAGAGCAGTACAAAGAAGACTTCAATAAAGCACTTTATATCGAAAACGGCCGTGCCAACATGCATGTAAAAGACGTTCAGCAATTTTTGAACAACAATTTTTCATTTGAAATTGTAAGTCAGACTTCCAGTTTTGAAGACAACTACGAAAATTTTGCTCCTTATTTATCAGAAGCGATTTCAAAATACGATATCGATTTGTTAGTAGAAACCCGCAAAGGAGAGAAAATACAATTCAAGAAAAATAAAAAAGAGAGCATAAACGATAAAACGGGTCTCCCGGTGCTTTCGCTCTACGAAGAATTGGTGTAAAGCCAATTTCTTCAAAAAAAATAGAAGTTTAATTTAAACGGAAAGATATGTTATTAAAGAAAAGAATTCCAATGAGGTACGTTCTCGGGAAAATTAAGGTGGAATTGGCACTTGTAATGACTTACACCATTTTATTTGAAATTTTTCATCATTATTTTATCAATGTAGCGATTGAAATACCAATCGCAATTCCTACCATGGTAGGTACAATTATATCCTTATTACTGGCTTTTAAATCCAATCAGGCTTATGACAGATGGTGGGAAGCACGCATTATTTGGGGATCAATTGTAAATGAGTCCAGAACTTTGGTGCGACAAATGCTTACTTTTTATAAAGATCCGGGGTTTTCTGTTGAAGCGAATGAATTCAAGGAGAACTTCACCAAAAGACAAATTGCATGGTGTTACAGCCTAGGACAGGCCCTGCGTAATAAAGATGCGATAAAACCGATCAAAGATTTGATTAGCGAAGAAGAACTGAATTTTGTCAAAAACCATCAGAATATCCCAAATGCGATATTATTGCTTCATGGTAGAGATCTTAGAATTGCTAAAAAGGATAAACGATTAAATGCTTATCAGCAGGTTGAAATAGACAATACTTTGTCAAGATTATGTGATGCAATGGGAAAATGTGAGCGTATTAAAAATACCATCTTTCCAACCACTTACAGCATGTACATCAGAATGACGCTGTGTTTGTTTATTTTGTTATTGCCTTTTGGATTGATCAGTTTATTGAGCTGGTTTGCTGTTCCGTTAATTACAATTATCGGTGGAACGTTCTTCTTAATTGAAAAAATGGCAATTCATTTACAGGATCCATTCGAAAACAGACCTACAGATACACCTGTAACCGCAATTTCGAATACTATCGAAAAGAATCTGATGCAAATGTTAAACGAGTATCAAAGCGAGTTTGACATCATCAAAGAATTCGATCTTCAACCCGATTTAAAGAAAGCGGAAAACAACGCTTATTTTGTTTTATAATTATGTGAATTGATTTTGGTTTCTCAATTTGTTAACTGGACAGCGCTTTGTTAATGCGGCTGTCCAGTTTTTTTTATGTATTTTAACCCATTGGATGTAAGAAAAAAAAATCTGCATAATCTGCGGGATCTGCGAGAAAAAAAATGGGTGTAAAATATGAGATGTGAAATGTGACTGCAAACTGCGACTTGGTTTTATTGATCAATCAATTTTCCCAGAGTTTGAATAGAGGATCTTAATTCATTGGTCCACGGAAGTCCAAAACTCAATCGCATGCAATTTGAAAACTGATTTTGAAAAGTAAAGATTCTTCCCGGAGCAAAACTAATTTTATGCTGCATTGCTAATTGATAAAAAGCAGCCGTATCTATATTCTTATCAAGTTCAATCCAAAGAAAAAAACCTCCCTGTGGCTGACTTACCTTGGTTCCTTTCGGAAATGACTCTAAAACCGTATTGATATAGTTCGTACAGTTGTGATTCAATATCTGTCGTATTTTTCGAAGATGATTTTCATAGCGGCCATTTTTCAGAAAGTCGCCAACCACCTGATGCGTGATGGTAGGAGTGGAGAGGGTGTGATAGATTTTGTTGCGTAAAATCTCTTTTTTGAATTTCCCCGGAGAAACCCAGCCCACACGATATCCCGGTGCCAAAGTTTTTGAAACCGAACTGCAGCAAAGTACAATGCCACTTTCGTCATAGGTTTTGCAATTGGTTGGACGACTCGAGCCAAAGTACAAATCACCGTGAATATCGTCTTCAATTAATGGAACGTTGTAAAATTCCATTAATCGCACCACTTCCTTTTTATGTTCAACTGGCATCATACTTCCAGAAGGATTACTGAAGTTACTCATCAGCAAACAGAGTTTTACTTTTTTAGTAGAAAGTGCTTTTTTCAGGGCATCCAGTTCTATTCCCGTAGTCATATTGGTAGGCAGTTCCATAATATACAAACCCAGAGATTTGGCCAACTGCAGGATGCCAAAATAAGCAGGACTTTCGGTAATAATAGTATCTCCCGGTTTGGTTAGTGTCATCAAACAATGTGATATGGCACTCGTACAGCCCGGCATGGTGATAATGTCTCTTTCTGTTAAAGAACCTCCCCAGGTAAAGGACCATCTTGCAATTTCTTTTCTTAGATTAAGATTACCCTGTACCTGCTCATAACTTGTACCGCTATTAGGAAGCTGCCGCATGGCCTGAATCATTCCCTTATTTAATTTGGCAATAGGCAGCAATTCGTTCGAGGGAAAGCCCAAAGAAAGCATCGTAATACTCGGATCTGTCATGTTTTTGTAAACCTGATCAATTAAATCTTCCCGGTCAATGTTCACACATTTTAAAACAGGACTGCTGGGCGAAGGCTCAGGAATGGTTCTGGCCGAAATGTTAGTTACATAATAACCGGATTGAGGCCTGGATTCTATAAGTGACCTGCTTTCAATTTCATAATAGGCTTTGCTTACAGTGCTCATGCTGTAACCCGTTTCGGCACAGACTTCACGTATCGAGGGCAGCTTATCGCCAACATTTAAAACACCCGATTTTATTTGCTTTTCAATTCGGTCTGCAAATTGCAGATACAAGTAGTTGGAATTTTTCATAAAAAAGAAACTGTTATGGTGCAATTTACAAAAACTGTATCTGTATTGCTGTTTTATTTTTTAGAAATTTGCTTTATTCAATAACGAACCTAAAAAGAATAACTTGTGAAAACAACAAAATATTATATAGCGGCCATTACCTGTTTCGTCATCTGGGGATTTTTTAGCTTGGCATTAAAGCCCATTCACGAATATCCTTCTTTAGATATTTTATTCTATCGTGTTTTCAGCTGCAGCATTCTCATGTTATTGATTGCCTTTACTTTTAAAAGAAAAAGAATCAAAGAAACCATCGCTACCTTTAAAGCATTACCAGCTTTGGAAAGACGCAGATCACTTTTGTTGAATATTGGAGGAAGTGTTTTTTTAATGGCCAACTGGTTTACTTTTATTTATGTAATGAATCATGTTAGTGTAAAAGCAACTTCTTTGGCCTACTTAGTGTGTCCAATTTTGACCACCTTACTGGCGTACTTTATTCTGAATGAAAAATTAAGCAAAACACAATGGATGGCTGTAGGGCTAAGTGTTTCCGGTTGTTTGCTTTTATCCTATGCCAATATTATGGATATGGTTTTTAGTATTGTCATTGGTTCTACTTATGCTTCGTATTTAGTAAGTCAAAGAATCAACAAAGGATTCGATAAATTTATTGTGCTCACCTTTCATATTACATTGGCAGCCTTATTTTTATTACCCTTTTATCCGGCTTACAGCGGACCGATTCCAACAGAATTTAAATTTTATTTCTGTATTGAAACTATTGCGATTCTGTTTACCATATTCCCGTTGTTTCTCAATTTATATGCACTTTCCGGAATCAACTCATCAACAGTCGGTATGCTTTTAAATATCAACCCAATGATTGCATTTCTATTGGCTCTCTTTTGGTATCATGAGCCAATAGGATCCATACAAATTGTGGCTTATAGCATTGTTTTTCTGGCTGTATTGGTTTTTAATTCACATCATATTTTCGCCATTAAGCAAAAAATAACGCAATATCCAAAGGTTCTCAAGTAATTTGAAATGCTTTATGTTTTTTATTGGTTTAAAATCTAAAGTATCAGAATCTTATCGGATGTGTAAACAGGAATGAATATTTTTCATTCCTGTTTTTTTTTAGAATGTGCACTTTTCTTTGTCTGCTTTTGCCCTTTCAGGGCAATACTTTCTTTCAATTTAGCTTATAGTGCGTTGCACTATGCTTGTGCTATTGGGCTTTCAGCCCTTTTACTCATTTGAGATATTTGTGCTCTTTCTTAATTTAGATCATAGTACGTTGTATTATGCTGAAGTTATTAAGTCTTCAGTTCTTTTATTCATCGAGGACACTTATACTCAAATGTGAATTGATTAACCTTTAGGGAGTGAGCATTCGAAAATACTTGCTCTGAAAGAGCTTTAGCCATAGCATAGTGCGAAGCACTATGAATAATTAGAAATGATCGTTTGCGCCCTGAAAGGGCAAAAGCCTAATTCCAAAGAGAAACAATTCTCGTATTTTGTATTGTTATTTTCCGGAACGAAGCTAAAATTACCACAATCTTAACAAGGTATGTAAGCAGGAATGAGTATTTTCATTTTTACTTTTTTATATCACATAAAGGGTAAACACATAAAAGAGATCTAAGCGGCATAATTCGCTAAAAAACCGATGTTTCGACACCTAAAAAACAATATTCCTATGAAAAATACCAAGCTCCAGGCCTTTATTCCGTTGTTTTATTTAGTGTGGTCCGATGATTTACTGACTCAGAAAGAGTTTGTTACCATTCAGAAATTTATCAATGACCTTACCTGGCTTTCGCCCGAAGAAAAACAACAATTGATTTCCAGAGTTGATATTTCAAATCCGCCGGGACGAAATGAACTGGCACAATGGAAATTGGATATAGAGAAAAGCATTGAAAATAAAGAAGATATTAGATCGATTTTTGATATTGCCGTGGCACTTTCAGAAAAGGATCTGGACATTTCGACCTTAAAATCAAATTTTATCCAACTGGAAAATGATCTTGGAATTTTAGGGGAAGAAGCGCTTCAGAATTTTAAAACGAAAGCGAGTTCCTTTACATCAAATTCTCAGACGAACAGTGAATTTGATGTTCAAAAAATTACAGCTCTTTTAAATGGTAAAGAAGCCGGGATAATCAATAGAGTAAAAGCAATTATTTCAAGACCTGAATTTGCATACGAAACTTCGACAGATATTAAGGTGTATCGTCAGACGGTTTATAATTGGTGTAAGCTTCTCGCCGAAGAAAATCTCGGCAATATGGCCTACCCAAAACAATATGGAGGAGGAGAAAACATAGCCGATTATTTTGCGATTATGGAAACCTTAAGTTATCATGACCTGAGTTTGGTAATCAAATTTGGCGTTCAGTTCGGACTTTGGGGCATGAGTGTTCAATCGTTAGGAACAGAAAAACATTATGCTAAATATTTAAGAGACATTGGAACATTAAAAATTCCGGGCTGTTTTGCCATGACCGAAACACATCATGGTTCTAATGTAAAAGGGCTGGAAACGACAGCAACTTATAATCATGCAGATCAGACTTTTATCATTCATACGCCAAATAAAAATGCTCAAAAAGAATATATCGGAAATGCAGCCGTTCACGGTCAGATGGCGACCGTTTTCGCAAAATTAATCATTGACGATCATGATTATGGCGTAAATGCATTTGTTGTTCCATTAAGAGATGCCAACGGAACCGTACTAAAAGGAATTACGATTGGAGATTGCGGACATAAGATGGGTTTGAATGGAGTAGATAACGGAACCATTAGTTTCGATCAGGTAGTGATTCCGAAAGAAAATATGTTGGATCGTTTCGCCTCTGTAAATGACAAAGGGGAATTTGAAAGTCCGATTCCGAGTGACAACAGACGTTTTTTTACGATGTTAGGGACTTTGGTAGGCGGTCGCATAGGGATTCCCCGTTCAGCGTTGGCGGCAGCCAAATCCGGACTGACAATTGCTATTCGCTACAGTGATCAACGTCGACAGTTTGGACCTGAAGGCGGATCAGAAGTTCCGATTCTGAACTACAGAATGCACCAGCGTCGATTGATTCCGCCATTGGCAAAAACATATGCTGTACATTTTGCGCTGCAGTACCTCACTAATCGGTTTTTAAACAGAACTGAAGATGAAATGCAGGAAATTGAAGCATTGGCCGCAGGAATGAAATCCTATTCGACCTGGAGTACAAGAGATATACTGCAGGAATGCCGCGAAGCCTGTGGTGGAAAGGGATATTTATCTGAGAACCGAATCGATGCTTTGAAAAATGATACCGAAATTTATACCACTTTTGAAGGTGATAATACTGTTTTGATGCAGTTGGTAGCGAAAAACAGGCTCTCAGAATTCAGAAAATCTTTCGGAGAAATGGGCTCGTTAGGGATTATCAATTATGTGTATGAAAATGCAAAAACGGCACTTACCGAGAAAAACCCAATAGCAACCAGAAAAACGGATGACGAACATTTGCTGGATGGGGATTTTCATTTACAGGCATTTGTTCACAGAGAGAAAACAATTTTAGCTTCGGCAGCACGACGCATCAAAAAATTGGTTGATGGAGGTTTAGAACCTTACGACGCTTTTAATGTCGTGCAGCACCAAATGATCGACGTGGCTCAGGCTTATCTGGACAGAGTGCTACTGGAGCAGTTTCAACTGGCAATTCAGGCAATAGAAGATGTTAAGACCAAAGAAATACTCATTAAACTCAATCAATTGTACGCACTTTCACAATTAGAAAAAAATAAAGCCTGGTATCTCGAAGACGGTTATATGGAAGCCATCAAAACTAAGGCAATTCGTAAAATAGTCAATCAGCTTTGCTGGGATATCCGACCGGATGTTGTGGCCCTGGTGGATGCTTTTGATATTCCGGAGAGCTGTCTGTCTGCACCAATTGCGGTTTAGTAGAGTAAAGAGTAAAGAGTAA
>NZ_MUHH01000035.1:29818-109388 GCF_002217475.1 Flavobacterium tructae | reverse complement strand
AATTAATATCTGTTTATTTAAAAGGGAATGTAATAGATGTAAATCTATACTCGAATAGAATTGATTCTCTTAATTACATAAACGGTTTAGAAAAATGTTTGTCTTGTGCTATTTGGAGAAAAGTTAAATTTATTGTATTAAAAATTGAAAATAATAAAATTGATACTTTAAAATGCGCAAATATTAAATATAAAAAAATTGGATTTCAAGGTAGGAAAATAAGAGAGGATAATTTTATTTCTTTCCCCTGTTCGAAAACTGAAACTCTTTCTTTAAATGGAAGCTATGGTCAGAATGTTGTGGAAGTATTTTATGACAAGAAGAAATATCGACGAGAGTTTAGTATCGGTCTAGGAAAATCTGAAAATGATGTTTACCAATTACCATTTGTTTTAGACGAAAAATATTTAATAAATGATTGATAAATTTAAAATTTCGTTAGAAAATATTATTCAGCTAGCGACAGTATTATTGCAAACAATTGGACTATTTATAATAAAACCGAATATTTTCAATTTTCAGAATACAGATGAACTGTTTCCTGGTGGCAATATTTATAATTTTATTCTGATATTTATTTCAATTGCTTTTATATACTTAGGTTATACTTACAGAACAAGCAATTTTGCAAACAATTGGTTCTATTCTTTTATTATTTCTGGACTCTTATTTATTTTTTGTTTTTTTTATTATAGCAATTTAATTGACAAGAAAACAATTTTATTTCCTTCAGGCGATTTATCATCAGTAAGATATATCAAAGGAAACAAATTTTCATCGGATATTATAACATGTACCGATGCCATTCAAAAAGACAATCCTGACATAGCCGAGATTGAAGTCATTAAAAACTGCGCCAATGTTACTAATTTTTCGGACCTAACTAAAATTTGGCCCGAAATAGAAATTAAAGAGAATGTAAGGTCTATTAGCATTTGGTATTGCATAGCAATTTCATTAGCAAGTATTACATTAATCACTGGTTTACAATCGTTAAAATGTAAAAAAATAAAAGAATGATACTTAAAATTCTATCTTTTTTAATACTAACCTTTTCCTACACGTCTTTGTTAGGACAAACAAGTATTGAGAAAGAGAAATTAAGAAAACCCAATCCAAACGATACTTTTGAGAAAATTGTTATTGATGTAAATAACGAACTAGATTCAACTCTTTTTAAGACTGATATATGGATTAGTGATAATAGTCCCACCTGTTATGATCTGGATTATGGTGTTATAATCAATAAAAAAGATATACAAGAAAAAATTAAAACCTTTGAAAATGTAGATTTAGGCTTGTTGTTGAGAATAGTTATTGCTCATGAAAAGACACATGCAAAAGAATTTTTAGTAATTAATGATAGCTGGAAGAAAGAATATCGTAAGCGAGTACATATTGAGCAATTACAGAAAGATGAAGTTAAAGCAGATTTAGTTGCTGGCTATTATGCATTTGATTATTTGAAGTTAGGATATGTAAAATACTTATTAGAACTCATTATACAAATTGAGAAAAATGGTCTTGAAAATGAACCGAAGCTTACAAATAAAGAGATCGATTTTACAAAAAAAATAAGAGATGATGAGATTAGTTCTTTTAAATTATTATTTCAATTAGGAGAAAATCAAAACCTATCAGACAGCTATCCAAATTCCTATCAAAGAATGAGTGCTATTGAATATGGAATGAAAGCTGCTATTATTCGAGACCTCTCAACATACTTAAAAAATCCAAAGAATAAATTAAGTAATTCTGATAAAGAAAAATTAATTGAGTTAATACAGTATTATGAAGATGCAATAGATTATGCTAATTATAATTTTTTATATGAGAAAGACTATTTCTACAATGATTATTCAGAAAAATTATCGCGTAAAATAACACATATACTTTCTAACTATAGCAAATACATTACAATTCAATTATTAGATGGAAAAAAAGCTGATGAAAGTGGTTTTGCAAAGTTTGGAATGCGCTTTTCAAATGCTAATACAAAAGATTCATTAAGAGTTTTTTATTCAGTCCTTCTGGCGGGAAAGCCTGACAAAATCTCAAGTGTTGAATATCCGAATTATACTTCAATGAGTTCAACTCATTCCTCTATCGTATTAGCTCCAAAAGAAACTAAAATTGTAACAGATTCTATATTTGATTTGTCGGAACCATTCAAAGAATATACAAAATTCAAAATGATTTTTCCGGGTCAATTTGGTTCTTTGTATTATACAGAGCTTGTAAATCAAAAAAACAGTTCTAAATACTTTGAAAAAAAATTGCTAAGAAGCAATGATTGTTCTAAATGTTCTGACAGTATAGAAGAATTATTAAATGCCCTATATCAAATTCAAAGTGAGTTTAAGACAAATGATATTAATGATTATTTAAATGGAATTGGTTTTAAAAACATAAATTCAGAATATACAGAGTATAGCATATTTATCAAAAATAGACCTTTTGAATTATTAACTCATCCAGACATAAAAAAGACTATCCTTAAAAGTACTGTATACCGAAATATTAGTGAAAGTAATGTAAAAGATTTTTTGAAATCAGTTTCTAATAAATTAAGCAAAAAGGGTATCAAAAGTAGTTTTAAAAACAACAGGATAATTTATCTTAATGATGATAAAAATGTTTTATTCGGAAGATTTGAAATTGTATATGATGATATTTATTCAGAGTATAAAATAGAACTGAATTTGACAAAGTAAAATGCTTCCCCAGCTCTCCGTAGCGTTCTTTTCTAAAGCTACACAAATGTCTCCGACTTTGCGCTACCTACTCAAGTCTTCACGAAAGAACCAAAGCCGCTAAAAGTCTCTGACTTTTAACCAAAAACTTAATATTTATTATAACGAACAAACGATTTATGGTCTAAAAACATTCATTATCGGCTTTTTCAACTTTAATAATTTATAAGTAAAAAAAAATGCGCAAAGTCAGAGACATTTGCGCAGCTTTTCATGAGGAACTCTGTCGAATAGAATTCCTATGCTATAGTATATTTCTTTTCTGTAACCGTATTAGTGGTTTCAGTGGTTACACTGTCTACAAATCGCCATTCGGCTTCAGAACCGGATGCTGTAAATTTAAGATAGGTGTATCCTCGTTTGTACAAATTGGCATATTCTAAATCATCGATCAGCACGGTAAAGGCTTGTGCTAATTCGATCGCTTTCGTGGGGTCTGAAGTAATTCCGAAATACGATTCTAATCCCGGTGACGAAACCGAACTACATGCTATTTCAGTCCCTATTCGTTTCCCCTGCATATCGGTAAGTTTACCCATCCATGCATTGTGAGTATCTCCGGCCAAAACCACTACATTTTTTCCGGAAAGCATCGCGTATAATTGTTCTCTTTCGGCAAAATAACCGTCCCAGGCATCCAGATTATAAGGTAATGTCGTGGTAACTCTCGCAATTTCCTGAACCGTTAAGGTAGGATCACCTTGTTTATGTCTCATTTTAATCACCACAAGTTGGGAGATTGTTGCCGTAAGCGCCTTCATAGTCGCCGGTGTTGCGCTTCCTAATTTAGAGACTTCTCCTAAAATTTGATTCAAAAGCATCAATAACTCCGCAGGAATCAGCATTTTGGTCATCAGGATTTGCTGGCCTAAAACTTTCCATTTAGCGCTATCTGCATTGATCTGCGATCCCAGCCATGCCATCTGTTCGCTTCCAATTAGTTTTCTGTTGGTACTTAACAGATCGGTTTTGAATTTTGTCTGGTCAAAATTTCCGCTATTATCGATATAATCACCATAATTCAGCTGCTTATCTCTGGCAATGACTCTGGTATCCATCATGTAAAGGGAAAGAATAGTCCCGAAATTGAAGCTTCTGTAAATTCTAAAATCTTTTCCTGTCTTAAGCGGAATATACTCACTATAAGCCTGGAAAGCAGCCATTTTTCTCACCTGAAAATCTCCTTCGGAAGGCTGATGGTTTTCGGCACCGGATTTATAGGTATCGTTGGCAAATTCATGGTCGTCCCAAACGCATATAAACGGTTTTTTCTGATGCAGAAGCTGCAGGTTTTTATCTCCTCTATATTGTCTGTATCGCTCTCTGTAATCGCTAAGACTTGTAATCTCTCTGGCGGGTTTATGTTCTCTGCCCAGCGGGTTAGTAAACGGATTTGTTCCGTACTGTCCCGGCGCGTATTCGTAAATATAATCTCCAAGATGCACCACTACATCGGCCTCTGAAGAGGCAATCGCTCCGTACACATTGAAAAGTCCGGCCGGAAAATTAGAACAGGAAACAACAGCCATTTTCACGTCATTTACACTGTCTGTTTTAGAGGGTAATGTGCGAGTTTCTCCGGTAACTGTAACTTGTTTGGTTTTGGCATTATAAAATCTATAATAATATTTTGTATTCGATGGAATATTCTGAACATCTACCGCTATTGTAAAATCATTTGTAGAAGATGCTGCTGCCTGCCCTTTTCTGGTTATTTCAGTAAACGAGGCATTCTTACTTATTTCCCAATTAATTTCGGCATCGGAGCCTGCTGAATATCTTGTCCAAATAATCACTCCGGTTTCAGTAGGGTCAAAACTGGCTACTCCTGTTTCAAAACCTTCGTTTTTCATTCCATTCGGAGCACCATCATGGTCTGGTTTGTCATCGTTACTGCAGCTTTCAATCAATGGGGCGATGAAAACTCCTCCGGCAACCAATAAAGAATTTCTAAGAAACCTTCTTCTGCCTAAATCCTTGTTCTTTTCCATAAAAAAATTTTTATGTCAAAAAAACGATTTAATCTTAAGGCCAAAGTTATGGCATATTTAAAATTATCTTACATTACTATTAAGAATTCATTTACTAAAATAAAGTAAGAAGTAATATTGTATAGTTATTATTTAAGTAGCGAAGTCAAAGACATTTGCATAGCTTTCCAATTGAACTCTTCGTAGATTCGAAAACTCAATTTGCCGCGAATACTAGCAATTATCAACCACTTTTACTCATAAATTAATTTTTCTAAGTACTCGTCCATTTTACTTTTCCATTCTATATCTTGGTTTTCTTCCGAAATTTCAAACATTTTTAGAATCCCGTCGATCTCATTTTTTTTTCTTTTAAAATATTCAGTGGCAATTTCTATTTCGCTAAAAAATTCTGTGTGGACCATTAATCCATAAATTCCGAATGTAATAGCAAATGGAATACTTCCGGCGTTGGCTTCAATTGTTATTCTAGAACCATTTATATTCTCCTGATCATTTAAAATCTTACCTCCTTCAGAACCTTTCTTTCCAATTGAATTTCCGTTGTTGTATCTGACCCAATTTTCGGTTAATTCAATTTCGACATTTATAAATACTTCCGGTGTTGATTTTCTAAATATTCTATTTATAAATTCTTTCACTTTAATTTTTTAAATATCTTTAAAAGTTACTTTTCCAAAATTTATTTTTTCCATCTCATACATAAAAGGCATATGCGAGCCGGCTGTCCATTCTCCATTTTTAAAAATAAAAGATAAATGTCTTCTCATAGAGTTTTCGGGAGCAAAAACTTGAAGATTGTCCCCTTCACCAGGTTGATAATCAAAATCGAAACAGTTATTAGTATTAAGTACCATAAGCATTCTCTCGTTTGTCAAATCTTCTGTTAAAACTTCCTCCGGCCTGTACCCCATTCCATCCATTGTCGTTTTACTGTAGCCCATGCATTTTTCTAACGTCCAGGTAAAATCGACACGCCTTTTTTTTCTATTTTTTCGGGAATTCTTGTGGTGAATAATGGTATCCATTCCATTTGGAACACAGGTACAAAGTTTAATTTCTTTTCCGTTTACGCACATATATTTTGAAACTAGAAATGGTTATTCAAATACAATTATTTCCTTTAACAAATCAACAACAATCGGTACTCCCCATCGTTTTCTATGGGTGCTCTGTGAATACATGGCGGTACTTCTTGTTTGGGATGGTCTACGGCCAGACGCCAAAGATGCCCTAAGCCTAAATTGATAGGTTCGACATTGGGATGTAACTGATAATGCAAATCGAAATAATTTTCTTCTAGAAAACTTTCGAACTCTTCCGGAGGTCCGTCGTGCAGCTCTTGTAACTTTGCACGGATTTCCGGAATTAGAATTTTTTGTTCTGCCTGCGAATTAGAGACAATATCACTTGCTGCTCCGTGGTAGGTACATAAAAAAGTATCGGTCGCAATGGGCGAACGATCTACATGAAACGAATACACATCTGTAGAGATGAAATCAAATTCGTCATCACGTTCGTAACACTTTAGTAAATTAAGTGAGGGCGAAGCTCCAAAATCAGTTAATAATTGTAAATCGTTTAAGATAACTTCTCTGGCTATACTCCCCTTTTCGCTGAGTTCGAGTGCGATTAGATCTTCGGGATAAACTACTGTGATATTTTCTTCTAAAGATAATTTAGCTACAATTTCGTTAAAATCGCCATCCAAATTTCTGTACCAGCACAGTGCATTCCTTTCTCCTTTGAAATGGGTCTGTACCAGTTCAGAGAAAGTAGCGACTACTCCAATTTGGTTGTTGTTCAAATATGTGTTGCTCATCTATTGCAAAATACTCTATTTAAACCCATAGAAACATAGTTTTGTTACCGCGCTAAGGCATTTCAATTGCACAAATAAACATAGCAAACCCTATGCTTTTTAACTAAGTGAAACGTCTTTCGAGAAGTCAGAGTCTATGTTTCTATGTGTTTAAAAATTATTATACTCAACGGATAATAGCGGACTAATCCGGTAAAAGTTGCTTATTTTTTTGTTTTATAAACTTTGTAAAATATAAAAAGAATACCCAGCCAAATAGGAATTAATTCTACGGATAACTTCATATCGGTCATCCACATGATGGTTAAAATTCCCAATAAAAATACCAAACAGATATAATTACTTACCGGATAAAATATCGATGGAAACATCGTTTTAGTGCTTTCCTGCTCTTTTGTACGTCGAAATCTTAGATGTGTATACGAAATCATTCCCCAGTTGATAATTAAAGAAGACACCACTAAAGACATTAAAATGCTAAAAGCTTCTTCTGGAATTACTTTATTGATTAAAATACAGATCGCTGCAAAACAGGAAGAAATTAATATCGCATTAATAGGCACTGATTTATTGTTTAACTTCTTTAAAAACTTAGGTGCATTACCCTGATCTGCTAAACCATATAACATACGTGAGTTACTGTATACACTACTATTGTATACTGATAAAGCTGCGGTTAAAACAATTAAATTAAGCACATTGGCGATCAGGCGGGTAAAGTATATTTTAGTACCAAACAACTCAAACTCCATTCCGTTTAAATTTTGAAAAACCATTACAAACGGACTACTGTCTGTCGTTATTTGTCGCCAGGGAGACAAAGCAAATAAAATAACCAATGCTCCTACATAAAAGATAAGGATTCTATAGATCACCTGATTGGTTGCTTTTGGAATGTTTTTCTCCGGATTTTCTGCCTCGGCAGCGGTAATTCCAATTAGTTCTAAACCTCCAAAAGAGAACATAATCAGTGCCATTGCAGATAATAAGCCCTGAAAACTACCCGATGCTGTTTTTTCAAAGAAACCTTTTGGAAAAAAACCTCCATCGTTATATAAATTCTGAATGGTAGCTTGCTCCCCTCCTGTACCACTTATCAGCAGGTAAGTACCAAAAAGGATCATGGCGATAATGGCAACTACTTTTATGATTGAAAACCAAAATTCGGTTTCTCCGTATACTTTTACCGAAGCGAAATTTAAAGCATTTATAACCAGGAAGAAAAATAAACTGGATGCCCACAGCGGAATTTCGGGCCACCAAAACTGTACATAAACTCCAATGGCTGTAAGTTCGGCCATACTCACCAGAATGTATAAAATCCAATAATTCCAACCTGAAGCAAAACCCGCAAAAGAGCCACAATATTTATAAGCAAAGTGACTAAAGCTTCCTGAAACAGGCTCTTCGACAACCATTTCGCCCAATTGTCTCATAATAAAAAAGGCAATGATACCGGCAACTGCATAACCCAGAATAACAGATGGTCCTGCTAATACAGCTGCTGGGCCAATACCGAGAAAAAGACCGGTTCCTATTGATCCTCCTAAAGCAATTAATTGAATGTGACGGTTGGTCAGCCCACGTTTAAGCTGATTCTCTTCTACGACTTCCTGATTATTTTTCACAAATTAGATTTTTAAATGAGTTGACAGCGAAGATAAGTTAAAAAAGGAATCGTACAAAGTATGTTCTGCACTAAAACTTTTATGAGATCGACCTACGTTTGAGAGCTTTCTGAAAGCATGCCAATGACAACCCCGAATTCTAATTTTTAATGCAAAAATTAAAAAGAAAAACGGCATTGAATTTTGTTTCAATGCCGTTTTTAAAATTTATTTAAAAGAAATTCTCAGGTTATTTTCCAAAAATATATCGAATTGAAAATTGAGCCTGCCAAACATCAAATGCTGATGCATTTTTCTGGAATGTATCTTTAATTAAATATCGGTTTCCATCAGGATCTGTTTGCGTAGCCAGGGTATAAACCGGAACATTTCCTGCGGTTGTAGAAGAGTAAGCCAATACATTAGGATTAGTAGCTCTTTGTGTCACTCCCCAGTTTTTGTTGATCATGTTTGTAAAATTCAGAATGTCTGCTCTAAATTGGAAAGAGTTCTTTTTACCTGCGATTTTGATATAAACGTCTTGCGAAATAGACAAATCTAATCGGTGCAACATTGGCAGGATAGCAGCATTTCTTTCTGCATACTGACCTCTTCTAGTACGAAGATATTTGTCCTGATCAATGTAGGCATCAAATGCCGTTCTTTGTTCTGCCTCTGTATAAGTTCTGGTTGTTGTAACGCCATTTACAGTACTTGATACTGCCAAAGGAGCAAAACTAAGTTGAGATGCACTGTTTGGTACGTATAACAGATCGTTTCCGTTTACTCTGTCTCCATTCATATCACCACTATAAGCATAAGTAAATGGATTCGCTGTTTCTCCGATATACCCCAGATTGATGGAAGTAGCACCGCCCAAACCTTTTCCGTATTCAATTCTGTATCCCAGAACACCAACTAAACGGTGTGGTGTGTTATTATTGGATAAGGATACATCTAAATCATTATTTCCGTTTACAGATCTGGCACTTGTCCATGATCCTGAAGCAATAGATCCCGGAGAAATTAAATCGGCAGCTTCAGAATGTGTGTAGGCGAAAGATCCCCAAAGTCCTTTTTGGTATGGGTACTCTAGTTTGAAGGTAGTAGAATAAAAATATCCTTTATCAGAATTGGTTAAAACAATCCCATTTGAAACATTATCATTTATTCTCGTTCCGTTATCATTTCTTGAATATCTTGGACGGTTATCTGCTCCTGTAAAAGTTCCGACTGGTGCGTCAAAATTTGCATTATAATAATTGATTGCATTGATATTTTTTTGGATTACTCCTTCAATCGTCCCTACAAATCCAAATGGAAGTTTTTGGTCGACAGCCATCGTAGTTTTCCATACTTGCGGATATTTAAACTTTTTATCTGTAAAGGCTAAGTCAAAAGTGGAAGGAAGCGTTGGAGTTGACGGGGTGAAATACTGTGCAGGTCTTGGTGTAAAACCATAACCTCCAGTGGCTAAAGCAGCACCACTTGCATCGATAAAACCAGTAAGCACACCATTATTTCCAATTTGGTTTGACAAATATACGGCAGGAGCTCTTCCGGTAAATACACCTGAACCTCCTCTTACTATGGTTGAAGCGTCTCCATTAAAATCTAAATTGAAACCTACTCTTGGTTCAAACAAATATTGTGCATCCGGCATTTCTCCTGTATTGAATTTTTCTCCATTTGAAAAAGTCATCGCCGTTACTGTTGGATTCTCTAACGCAGTGTCGGCAAACCATACTCTGGATGCTCTAAGTCCTACTGACAATTTGAATCTCTCACTTAGTTTAATTTCGTCCTGAGCATATAAATCCAGTTTGTTTGTTTTCAGGACCTGTAAAGGTTCAACTGCACCCGGTAAAGCGGAGTATCTGTATTGAAAACGTGCAGGTGAAGTAGCCGTTGCGGTGGAAGGTGCTCCTCCATTTGCTGCTGATTGATCTGCTGCTGCGTAAAAATCTGCTAAAGAGTTGAATATATAAACACCATTTGATCCGGAAAAGAATAAATTGCTTGATTTGAAGTATTCAAAATTAGCTCCTAAAACAATTGAATGTTTACCAATAGTTTTGGTTAAGTTGTCTGTAAAATGCAGCGTTGAATAGCTAAGTTTGTTTCCTTGCGTAAATGGATCTAAACCTACAGATATATAATTTGCTGTACCCTTCTTGATATCAATTGTAGGGAACAATCCTCCTCCCTGAAGCCCTCTGTCTTCAATTTGTTTATCGTAACCAGCGATAAAATTGTTGTACCATGAATTGCCTAATTTACTATTCAATTCCAATACAAAAGATCTGGTATTGTCTAAGATTGTATAACCACTGTTTTTGAACGACATTGCTAAGGTACTTGTTCTTCTGTTTCCAAAACCTAATGAGTTGGAATTTGAAGTTAGCTCGTCTGACGATGAATCGTGATGCACATAACGTGCCGTAAGCTTATGATTATCATTAATATTCCAGTCTATTCTCGCTAAGAATTTTTTAGATGTTTTGGTAGCATCATAGTTTTCCCACGGACCTGTTTCATAACCAAACTTATCTCTCATATAATTAGAAAGAGTCTGCATTTCCTGATAAGTCGGTTCTGATATCTGAGCTCCGCCTTGTGGTGATCCTGTAGAAGTCCATGTTGTTGCCGGACTTGTATTTTCGATGGTTTCGAAGTTTCCAAAGAAAAATAATTTGTCTTTAATAATGGGTGCTCCAATACGTGCTCCCCATATTTTTTCATCAAATTTTCCGGGTTTGATGGTCACATCTTTTCCGGGATGTGTTCCAATAAAACTGGATTTATTGCTTCTGAAGGAGTTATAAACCGATCCTTCGATTTCGTTTGTTCCACTTCTGGTTACAGCGTTAATTCCGGACCCAAGAAATCCCGACTGACGAATATCGTAAGGGGCAATATTAACTTGTAGCTGCTCTATAGCGTCAAGTGAAATAGCTGTCGATCCTGTTCTTCCTCCCGCCTGAGATTCACTCCCAAGACCAAAACCATTATTAAATACAGATCCGTCAATAGTAAAATTATTCAATCTTGAATCCTGACCGCCAAAAGTACCATTAGCACCGGCGTTTGCATTGTATTTAGTGATAGAGTTTACAGAGCGTGCTCCTAATACGGGAACTGCTACAATTTCTCTGTTTGTAAATTGCTGTGACGCTCCTGTTTTTCCTTTGTTAAAATTTCCATTGGATTTTGTTGTCACTACGACTTCCTGTAAAGCGTTTGCTTCTTCGTCGATTTTAACGTTTACGGTTAGATTATTTCCTAAACCAACATTAATATCTGTGATTTCAGTTGTTTTGTAACCTATGTAAGTTACCTTTAAAGTATATGGGCCTCCCGGTCTCAAACCCTGTGCTGCATATCCGCCATCAAACCCCGTTGTCGAATAGTATTTAGTTCCGGTAGGTTTGTGAATTATTTCCACAGTAGCTCCAGGCAGGGGCTCTCCTTTGTTTGATCTAATCGTTCCAGACATTGCCGAACTTGTAACTTGAGCATGACCATAGGCCGATAGAAGAATAATCAAAATAAAAATAACTTTTCTCATTGTATTGTTCAATATTTAAGTTTTTAGGAGACAAAACTACAGCACCTAAAAGCAATAATATTAAAGTAATGTTAAATATACCGCGAATATGATTATTATACAGTTTCCCAGTTTTCTTCAAAGTAAAGAACTTGAAGTTTATTCGTAGTAAGCTATGATTAATGTGTTAAAAGGCATTTCATAAATTACATTGCACACTGTGACGGATGTGAATGAAATGATCTATTTCCCGATTACATGCTGCACTATCTCTCTAATTGTTTTTAAGGTCTCTGTAGAAGTTTCGCGAATGATTATTTTATTTTTCTTCTCTTTAATACGTTCCGTGAATAAATTATCCTCGGTATTAATATCAACTATGATTCCTCCGTATTTCAAGGTCGTTTCTGCAATAGCCATTGGCAGATTTGTCGCTCCGGATGTTCCAACAATAAAGAGAATACCCGAATTCTTGGCAATTTTTAAGGAACTGAATTTTTTGTTTGTTTTTTCGTCGTAATACTCATCAAACCACAAAATATTGGGTCTCATCCAGCTGCCGCATTGTTTGCATTTAAGCAATTCTATATCTTCTTTTGTCAAATCCTCGTCTATATCTTTTCCTTTGACTTCTATAGGCAATTTTTCTATTTCCTTACAGCCGTTCGAACATTTAATTTCTCTGGTTTTTCCGTGTATTTCATAGATTCTTTCTGTACCGGCACGTCTGTGCAGGTTGTCTATATTTTGTGTTATCAAATGGAATCTGTCTTGCAGGAGGTTTTCAATTTTTACTATTTCATGGTGACTCTCATTGGTCTGAGCGTTTTCAAACATCTTTTTTCTAAACAGTGAATACTGCCAAACCTCTTCAGGATTTTCCTTGAAGTATTTAAAAGTTCCAAACTCTTCCGGTTTATGAAATTGAGTTCCTTTTACCCATATCCCGTCTGCTCCCCTATAAGTTGGTATTCCACTTTCGGCGGAAATTCCTGCACCTGTTAAAAATGTAAATCCATTTCTATTGCTTTTATGATAAACCTGACTTATGATTTCAGTAAGTTGTTCTTTCATTTTTTAATTCTTTCAATACTTATTTTATACTTATCTTACTTTCAGTTAATTATTAATTTTCTAATCGCAATCTGTTTTTAAGTAAAACTAGCGAATTCCAAACACTTTAGAAAAAACTTAAAGTAACCATTTTTAAATACCCGAAATCTATCGCAAAAGAATTTTGAACCTGTAAATTAAAATGACAAAATAAATTTTATCTTTCCGGTAAACTAAAACTTAAAATTAATTGAATACCATTAAGAGCAAACTGACTTTAATTCTTTTGTCTTTTGTCATTTTTTATTCTTGTAAGAAAGAGGATAAGAGTTCTGATAAAAGTAGTAACCTAAAGAATCTACAATCTGATATTAAGGACAATACTATTAAAGAAGGGAAAACCACAACTCTATTTTCCTTTAATACTACTGAGAATACGGAGATAGTAAAAATATCCGGGAGTGAAGTTAGCGAAGATGACAACTTTTTACTAGTTGGAGATAAAAACATACTGCTAGTTTCAAAGTATAAAAAAAATAAGCCACAACAATTAATTCAAAGTGACACCTTATTAATAAGTGATTATAATCATGTTAATATAGACAGACAACTCTTTTTAAGAAAAAAAGTAAAAAATGCAGATTATTTTCTATTTGCCTTAATGGAGTCTCCTTTAGGTAATGGAGATCATAGCTTATATTTGAGTTTTATAATGTTAAACTTAAATACTCTTAAGTATTATGCCTTAAAATATGAAGGCGAACCTACTCTAAGATCTGATAATGCGGTTGATGGAAAATTTTTAGAAAATACAGAATTAGATCACAACACCGCGATCAAAAATGAGCTATATCGCTTCGCGAATAAGAGTAAATGGATTTATAATCCGTCTGAAGAAGAAAAGGATATTAACTTTTATAAGAATTTTGAACAAAAATGGTACGAAGACAATTATACTGAAGATGGAAAATCATCTTATCCAGCTGTTGTAAAAAGTACTTATTATTCGGAGGATTTATTTCAATTTAACGGAAGAGGAAATGATGATGGAGCCATTGAAAATGCAGATTTTAAAATTGTTCCCTACTTTCGTCATAACCTCATTGGATATGATAAGAATAAAAGATTATACTTCCCAATTAAGGTCGAATCATGCGCTCACGGATGTGCTAAAACTATAGAATTTCTGTCTGAACATGAAATAGAAGTATCATACGAAATGAATGTACAACAGCCTGATACTATAGATCTGAATAAAATAATATTTACCAATAGGCCCTAGCTTTTTTTGAAGAAGTTACAAACCTATCCTAAATCTCCATTTCATTCCCCATTAACGGAACGGTACATTTAAAGTGGTACTGCTTCTGGATTTTAACACGCAATTCATCGGCAGGCAGGTTTTCACCGTGTACAAGAAAAACGCATTTCGGAGTGTTTTCGAGAGCAGAAAGCCAGTTTAACAGGTCTTTTTGATCTCCGTGTGCGGAGAGTCCTTCGATCTGAAAGATTTTTGCTCTTACGGAATAATAGTTTCCGTATATTTTGATTTCTTTGGCGCCCTCAAGCAATTTTCGTCCCCGGGTACCCTCTGCCTGATACCCCACAAAAATTACTGTAGTTTTTTCGAGACTTATATAATGTTCAAAATACGACAATACCCTCCCTCCTGTTGCCATACCACTAGCGGCGAGGACCACTTTAGGTTGAGGATTTTCTATAATCCGCATGGTTTCTTCGTACTCTGAAACTATAGTGAACATTCTAGACATTTCGTGGCAATCCTCGACGGATAGTTTATGCCATTGCAGGTTTTCTAAGAATACATGCAGCGCATTTGCCCCCATCGGAGTATCGAGAATATAGGGAACGTCCGGAATTCTTCCTTCTTTTTTAAGCTTCCACAATAAAAACATCACCGATTGTACCCGCTCTACAGCAAAACCGGGTATGATTACCGTCTCTTTTTTTGCTATGGCTGTATTTATAAGTGTTTCCAGTTCTTTCTTTACGTCCAACTCTGCATGCAGTTTGTTTCCATAGGTACTTTCCAGAAAAATATAATCGGCCTTTAAGGGTTTGGTTGGCGGAAACATCAATACATCATCATCACGTCCAATATCACCCGAAAATACTAACGTTTTAGCTTCGGCATTTACTGTAATACTACACGCTCCGATAATATGTCCCGCATTTTCAAAAACGGCAGTGATACCCTCTGCAATCTCTACTGCTGTATTTGGTGCTATTATTTTAAAAAACGGAGTAACAGCTTCTGCCTGCTCTACGGTATAAAGCGGTTCTGCCTGTTCATGTTTAGAGTATTCTTCTTTGTTGGCTCTTTCGGCTTCTTCTTCCTGAATTTTGGCACTGTCTAAAAGCACTAGTCTGGCTATCGCTTTGGTTGGAGCGGTACAGTATATTTTGCCTTTAAAACCCTGTGCTACTAATCGGGGCAGCCAGCCGCAATGATCCAGATGACCATGCGTAAGAAGCACAAAATCTATTGTGGAAGGTAAAACAGGTAACGGATCCCAGTTGAGTTCTCTCAATGCTTTTATACCCTGAAAAAGTCCGCAATCAATTAATATCCTGCTGTTTTGTGTTTCTATGAGTGTTTTTGAACCTGTAACGGTTCCTGCACCTCCTATAAATTTTACTTTCATCTTAGATAAGTTTACAGATTTGTGAAGCTTCGTGTACTATATTCTTGATTCGGTTTGGACTCAGTCCAATTTTTTTTAATCCTTCCTGATCGTCAAGAAGGTCTTTTACCAGTATCTGATCGAGAAAAAGCAATTTTTCTTTTTCAACCATTGATAGTGTTGTCAGGCAGGTAATAGGATAAAGTGCTCCCCTATCAATTTTATTTTTAAGATTTTTATCTGGCGGATAATCCCAGCTTAAAAGAGAAATTCCGCTACAGTTGGCAAAATCCTGCGCGTCTTTGGTAAAACGATTGTTGGTTACTATGATACAGGATGTGAAAGTTTCATTATTAGAAAAAATAATATGTCGTTTTTCTCTTAGATCATTAAAACGAGAAAGAATATACATGGGGACTTTTACATCTGAAGCCCCATCTTTGCTTCCGTGAAACTTGCATTCTATCATCGTTATCGCATCGTCTTTCATGATAGCAACGTCTACTTCATGCGAGACGCATTTACCCTGAAGCGTTAGATTTATTTTGGCTTTAAACCCTTCTGCGGCATATAATCTTGCAATGAATTTCTCAAAATAAAACCCCGCAGGACCAAGCATCTGTAAAGCCTGTCTGATATTGTAACGAGCGGCATATCCATTTGCGGTTTTCTTTAAAATTGCAAATGCCATCTTATAGATTTCTTTAGTGGTAATACCATCATACATCTGCTTTTCGATCTGAATCATAGATTCTGTTATAACATCGGGAGCAGCTCCTGATTTTTTAAGGGAAAGCTTCAGTTTTTCTTTGTCGAAAGGAACTTTGTGTCCCGAGTGCTTCGTGATTTTCATAACAGATAATGAGTTTTAAGAACTGTTTTTATTTGAATACAAAAGAACAGTAAGCAATTAGCTGTGATTCAATTCTAACTTTTTGTATTGGCTTCTACCGCCAGTTTCCGGGGCTGGAAACCTCTATTTTGAGCATTATTTATTCATAATTCTTACGAAATACAGCTCTTGAAGATTTGGTCTTTTTAAACTAAACAACCATTTTTACTCACGTTTTTTCTGTTTATAAAACTCAACAAAAACCCTATAAACAGTTGATTTACTAAACGATATAAAAGTTGTTATAGTAACAAATTTCGGGAAATATTTTTGATAATCGGCATTTTCGCTCTAATTTTTAAATCGTGAGCAAACGTCGTAAAAATATTTTTTATCAACAATTATTTTTATTCAGTCTAAATTAAGTTACATTTGCAACGATTAACCGCCTTTTTGTTATATAGCTTATTCAGCTAACAGATATTTAATACAATGACTTCTTTTAATAGCCTTATTACATTCCTGCTAAAAAGGATTGTATCCGTTCTGTTTTTATTATTCTCTCTTTTTTCTAACCTTAGTTTTTCTCAAAACACTGCTAAAATTACTCTTCAGATTACCGTTTACGATGCTGAAAGTAAAATTCCCTTAAAAGGTGTTTTGCTTTCTGTAGAAGGAATTAGCAAATACGAAGCGTACTCAGACGATTTGGGGAGTATAGTTTTAAACTCCATTCAAAGTGGCAGTTACACGCTTAAAGTTTCACATTTAGGCTACGAAACGATCGAGAAAAATCTCGACTTTAAAACAGGACAAAGTCTTACTTTCGGATTAGTCCCGTCAAGTGTACAGCTAAACGAAGTAGTCATTACAGCCGTAGAATCTCGTGGTATGACCAGTACCTCTGTTATCGATAAAAAAGCCATGCAGCATTTACAGCCTTCAAGTTTCACCGATTTGCTGGAGTTACTCCCTGGCGGACGCTCAAAAGATCCTGTATTTAATGCTTCGAATCACATTAAATTAAGAGAGGTTGGAACAGCCGATTCTAATTATGATGTTTCTTCACTTGGAACTTCTTTTGTAATTGACGGGATTCCAATAAATACCGATGCAAATCTACAGTATACCACCGGATCCAATATGTCTATCACACCGGGTTCAGGATATTCCAATACACGCCGCAATACAACTTCTAAAGGAGTAGATATGCGCTCTATTTCGACAGATCAGATTGAAAGAGTCGAAATTGTGAGGGGGATTCCTTCGGTAGAATATGGTGATTTGACGAGCGGGCTTATTAAAATTCAGCGAAAAAGAGGGCGTACCAATTGGGAATCCCGTTTTAAGGCTGATGAGTTTAGCAAATTGTATTATTTAGGAAAAGGTTTTGAATCTGAAGAAAAAAGATTGATTCTGAATGTGGGAATTGATTATTTAAATGCAAAATCAGATCCGCGTAACAGTTTTGAAAACTACAAAAGAATTACATCCTCTATACGGGCACAAAAAATTTGGGAAAATGATTCGCATCAGCTTCAATGGGATTCGAGTTTAGATTATAGCGGTTCTATAGACAATGAAAGAGCAGATCCGGATGTGGGTTATACCAAAATTGACCGATATGCTTCAAGCTATAATCGGTTTTCATGGGCAAACTCTTTTGATTTAAAGTTTAAAATGGCACCGTTTTTAAAAGCAATTCATTCGTCGGCAGCAATAAATCAGCAATTCGATAAAATTGAGCAAACCAAATGGGTTCAGGTCTCAAGTGCAACAGCTATTCCTAATACTACTGAACAAGGTGAATCTGACGGAATTTTTCTAACGCCACAGTACATTTCTAATCTTACTGTTGACGGAAAGCCTTTTGATGCCTTTTTTAAAACCATGGGAGATTTCGAAATTCAGTTATTTGGAATAACACATGCTTTAAAAGCGGGTTCGGAATGGACTTATTCAAAAAATAACGGAAAAGGACAGGTTTACGATACTACTCATCCCCCATCTCCTGAAATGTCTACACGTCCCAGATCGTATAAAGACATTCCGGCGAGTACTGATCTTTCTTTTTTTGTCGAAGATGTCCTGTCCATTCCAATTGGTAAACACCAATTAAATCTCGCAGGAGGTCTTCGGGCGATGTCGTTGTTGAATGTGCCATCGGCTTATAGTATTTCGGGAAAATACTATTTTGACCCCCGAATTAATACGCAATGGGTGTTTCCATCCTTTAAAATGGGGAAACATTTCTTAAAAACAGAACTTACAGCCGGTTTCGGACAGTATACCAAATTCCCAACACTGGCTCAGCTTTACCCGGATTTTATCTATAATGATCTGGTGCAATTGAACTATTATCATAATACACCGGAGTACCGAAGAATTAATTTAATGACTTATAAAACATCTGCTGTAAATTACAATCTAACACCGGCTATAAATAAAAAATGGGAGGTTCGAGCGGATTTCTCTTATGACAATAATCGTTTTTCGATTACTTTTTTCAATGAACGTATGGATTCCGGATTTAGAAACAATTCTCAATATCAAGCGCTATCGTATAAAAAGTATGACAATAATTCTATTGATCCTTTAACCTTAACCTCACAACCAAATTTAGCCGATATGCGTTTTGTTAGAGACACACTATTAACCTCATACAACACAACTAATAGCGGAAGTAAGCTGCTCAAAAACGGGGTTGAATTTCAATTTTCCTCAAAACGTTTTACGGCAATTAATACTCGATTTACTCTAAATGGAGCCTGGTTTAAGACCACTTATACCAATAGCAGTCCGGTTTACAAAAGAGGACAGAAAGATATTATCATTGATGGAAAGAGGCTTCCTTATTTAGGACTGTATCAGTTTGATGATGGTTCTGAAAAACAGCAGTTCAATACCAATTTGATTGTAGATACCTACGTTCCTCCTCTTGGCTTAGAATTCTCGGGATCGTTTCAGTTTTTATGGTTTAGAAGTGACCAGTCGCTTCCTATGAACGGAACGCCGATTGCTTATATTGATCCTTCTGGAAAACAGCATCCCTATCTCGAAAAAGACCAATCAGATCCTATTCTGCAATGGCTTGATATTAAATACAATGATGCTCTTTTTCAAAAAAAATCAATCCCAATGTCGATGAATATGAATCTGAAAGTTTCTAAAGATTTTTACAAGAGATTTAGAATTTCCATGTTCGTTAACCGACTCTTCAGTTACTATCAAAACTATGAAATTAATGGTCAGAAGATCGAGCGGCGCGGTCTTACTTCACCTTATTTCGGGATGGAATTAAACTTGAATTTTTAACTTTTAATATTAAATAAATACCCAATTATGAAAATCAGATTACTACCCATTTATCTAACAATAGCCATAATGGCACTATTACCATCCTGTTCTAAAGATGATGATAACAGCAATAAAGAAACGGCTTTAACCTTAACAATTGTAAATCCCGAAGATCTAAGTAGTGTTACCTTTTCTGATGTTTCCGTTTCTTTTAAAGAGCGTAATACCGGTAAAGTAACCCAAAGTAAAGCTTTAAATAATAATCTCTCTGTCTCTTTAAGTGAAGGTTCTTACGAAATATCTATTGACGGAAAAATCAACTATACAATAGACGGTAACATTATCGAAGCTTCGGTAAGCAGCTATAAAGAAGCGGTCGTGATTACTGGTGGAAGTGCCACCGTTTCTTTAAATCTTTTCCTCAAAACAACACAATCTGATTTTGTGATTGAAGAGGTATTTTTTACAGGAACCAAAACACCACAGGGAAAACAATATTCAGGTGACAAATACTTTAAGATTCATAATAATACGGATAAAGTATTGTATGCAGATGGATTAATGATTGCACAATCGGAATTCATGACAACTGACAAACAAGACTATACCCCGAATATCATGGCGCAGTCCTTTGCAGTATCAGCTGTTGCAATTGTTCCCGGTAACGGAACTACTTATCCAATCGCTCCGGGTGAGTTTTTTGTTATTGCCGAAGATGCAATCGACCATAAAGAATACAATTCAGCTTCGTTGAATTTAAGAAAAGCTACTTTTGAATTTTATACAGAAGACGCTGATGATGTTGATAATCCTTCTGTTCCAAATATGGAGAATTTATTCTCTTCTATGGTAATTCATAACAGAGGTTTTAAAAGTTTTGTTATCGCTCGTATGCCTGTAAATAAAACAAAATATCTAACGGATTATACCTATAACTACGAATACAATCTGGTATTTGGCGGAGAAAGTTATCCAATGGGCGAAAACGTGTATTCGATTCCAAATTCATGGATTGTAGACGCTGTTAATTTAAGTGTTGAATCTGAATTTAAATGGATTGTTACTGCTCCATCGCTGGACAAAGGCTGGACTTATTGCGGAAAAGTAGATTCAGATGCAACGCGTTATGGAAAAAGTGTTCGTCGTAAAACGCTGTCCACTACTTCAAACGGAAAAAAAATACTAAAAGACACTAATAATTCAACATTAGATTTTTCCCCTGAGGTTAAACCTTCTTTAATGAATTAATGAATTTAATCATGAGCTTTCGTTCCCTATTTCTATTTATTATTTTGAGTTGCAGTTTGCTGCAGGCACAGGACAGTACTTCTGTGCTCCTTCGCATTCACGAAGACTTGTCTCCCGAGAATACTTTTGCCCGAAGATTTTATACCAATCCTGCAAATCAGCATTATGCCCGCCGTTATTCTTTATCAGAATTGAGCGCGGGTTATAGTTCGGCAGCACAGCAAACCAATATTCAACAGTTGGGAAATGGAATTCGTCAATTTCTTATTAAGGCACAATCGCATTATAAGATTAACTCTGAAAATACTGTTTTTGGAAACGCTCATTACAAGAATGGTAAACGTAACAATGTGCGTTGGAACGAAAGCTCAGATTATCAAATAATCTACCCTTATGTAACGGCAGATTCTATAGGGGGTGATCTTTCGTATGAAGAGTACTCTTTTAGTGGCGGTTATGCTAAAGCTTTAAATAAAATAACTCTGGGTATAAGTACTGATTACAGGGCATTAATGGAATATCGGGATATTGATCCAAGGCCTAAAAATACGGTTTCAGATCTTAATGTTTCTACTGGTATTTCCTTAAACATTAGTGATCATTATGTATTAGGTTCGGCTTTAAATCTGCAAAAATATACACAATCTAATAATCTAAAATTCTTTAGCGAATTAGGGGCTCCCGCAGTTTATCATATGGTAGGACTTGGTGTTTACAATAAATTACTGACCGGAAATAAACTGAGTTCGTATTATGATGGAAGAGGCTATGGCACCAATGTGCAGTTTTTCCCAAAAGACCGAAATGGATTTGGTTTACTACTGGGATACCATCAATTTGGTTATGAAAAAATCATGACCGAATTCCAAAACCTTGTCGCTTCTACAATTTTAGAGAATCAGTATGAAGGAGAGGTTTCTTATTTCAAAAAATCAAAAGAAAAGTTTTGGGGTGCAAAAATTGGACTTTTTTACACAGACCGAACTGGAAAAGAAAATATATTTGACAATCAAAGTACCACATCTTACATCAAGATAGCCGAGCATACCAAATACACCAATCAGATTACGTCTGTTGTGTTTTCAGGATTGTACTACGTTCCAAATCCTGAATTATCATGGTCGATTGCGCCAAGCTTTACCTTAAAAAATACTGCGGAAAAATATCTCGATCCTCTTCGGACTATTGACCTACAGCAAGGTATCGGCCGATTGGATTTTGCCATTTCAAAACTTTTATCTCCATCCTTACTTAATGTTTCGGCTTCACTCGAACACAACTGGATTTTAAGTTCAGAAATGGAATTAAGCGATCGCAAAGCCAATTTAATTTTTAATATGCTCGATTATAACTTTACTTTTTTGTCCTCTCCATACACTAAAATAAATCTCGCTGCAAGATGGGATTACAAGTACCAACCTGATCTTAACTTTTTCGTTAAGACAAGTCTGGATTACTACAATTTTCCTCAAAAACAAAACAACACTTTTTTTCAAATGTCAATAGGTTTGACATTTTAATTTAAATTATAACATCACTATCCGCTTATAATGAAGTCCCTTTTATTAAAAACCTCTTTTTCTATTCTTTTCATAGGCCTAATTTATGTATTGTTAAGTTTCAGTGCTGCATTTAGTGAGAAACTTGCAAGTTCAAATTGGCGTGAAATCTATAGTAAACCAACCAGTCAATGGCCAAAACCTACTATTGACGACGGTGTACAATGGCAGGAATTCGAAGCTCTTGCGATCGATACGAGTTACTACGATACCATGGAAAATCCTAAAGTAATTTTAGGACAGCTGCTTTTTTTCGATCCCAAACTTTCGGGGTCTAATCAGGTATCCTGCAGCAGTTGCCACGATCCGGAACTGGCTTGGGGAGATGCGCGTGAAGTATCTTTAGGGAATGATCATTTGCAAGGAAAAAGAAATACACCTTCGTTATACAACATCGGAGCCCGAAAATCATTCTTTTGGGACGGACGGGCTGCCACTTTAGAAGAGCAAGCTCAAGGGCCCATTACGGCGCATCATGAAATGAATATGGAACCTAAAAATCTGGCTAATAAATTGAGAAAAATTGAAGGTTATCCTGTTTTATTCCAAAATGCTTATGGAGATTCTGAGATTACTTATGAAAAAATCCTGCAGTCACTGGCCGTATTCCAAAAAACAATTTTAAGCAAACGAAGCCGTTTTGATGCCTTTATAGATGGCGATTACACGCAATTATCAGATCAGGAAATCTATGGTCTGCACCTTTTTCGAACCAAAGCAAGATGTATGAATTGTCACTCCGGAAAATACCTGACCGATGAATCATTCCATAATATTGGGCTTACTTATTACAAAAGGGAATATGAAGATTTAGGACTTTATATGGTTACTAAAAAAGCAGAAGACGTTGGGAAATTCCGAACTCCTTCTCTTCGTGATGTAATGTATACGGGGCCCTGGATGCACAATGGCTTATTTGATAATATCACCGGAATTGTGAATATGTATAACAGCGGCATGCACATGATTGATCCTGATGAAACCGAAAAAATAGCAGATCCTCTATTTCCTAAAACGGATGTTTTAATGCAGCCGTTAAATCTTACTGATGACGAGATTGTGGCTTTGGTTTCCTTTATTAAAACGTTATCCGGAAGACAGTATAAGATGGAAAGACCACAAATACCAAGATAACTTTGGTCTTTAAATGAATAATACTTCAGAGAAAATTTCCTCTGAAGTATTATCTGTTATAATTGATTACGGGCTGGTTTAAGCCGTTTGCTTTGTCCTTATTATATTAAGGTTTACTTTGCGTCAAACCATAGTTTTGTAGTCAGCAAATCTTTTCCCTGAGCAGATACAGCTGTCTGATAGCTGGCTCCATTCAGTGACTGTTCTGTTCCCGGATAAAAGAAACGTGAAGGAATCTGTCCGTTTAAAACGGTAGCCGGGCCTGCTTTCAATACCGGATAGTCCAATCTTCTCCATTCTGCAAAAGCATCAAGACCCTGCCCGAAAAATGCGATCCATTTTTGTGTACCAATCGATTTAGCATAATTCGTTGCATCATACTTTACCGCTGCCTGATTAAGATAATTTGAAATTGTAGTGGCATCAGTAATTCCAAACTGATTGAACGATGCTGTAATGGCATTTTTATACAACTGCTCTGCATCTCCGGCAATGTAACCGCGAGCCACCGCTTCTGAAAGATTAAACAATACTTCGGAATAAGAAACAATTACCGCTGGTGATGACGAGGTTAAAAAATAAGCTCCCGGTTTTGATGTTTTAGCAAATCCCTGGCTGTTGGCATCACTGTTTGATAATCCGTTAGCACCTCCTACATATTTTCCAACGCTTGCATCTGTTGGCAACTGGGCATAAACTGGCAAACGCGGATCGGAGAATTCATTTAACTTATCCACCAATGTTTTCGAAATACGAAAGTCATCACGGGTTTCAAACCAGGCCGAAGCAGGATTTTGCTGAGGCGAACTCGTGAAAGTAAACTTAAAAGTTTCATTGTTATTGCTAATTACTCCGGCAGCATCAGTAGTTGCATCGATCGCCGCTTGTTTGGCTAAGGCAGGTTCTCTATCAGAAATTCTCAATGCGATTCGCAAACGAAGGGAGTTTACCAATTTTTTCCATTTTGAGATATCGCCTTTATAAGCCAAATCTCCAGTTACGCTTCCACTAGTTGGATTTAGTAAAGACTGTGCTTGTTTTAAATCTTCCAATAAACCTGTGTACACTTCTTTTTGCGTGTTGTATGCCGGAGTTACTTTTAGGCCTGCTTCTTTATACGGAATGCTCCCGTAAGCGTCTGTAAGCAATAAAAATGCCCATGAACGCAAGGTTAACGCAATTCCTTTGTAATTTGGATTTGCCTGCTGATCCGGAAATTTCAGAATCGTATTTAAATCTGTAATCAAAGTGGCATATCCCGTATTCCACAATGTAGTGAAAGAAGTGTTCGACACGTCATATCTGTCCGGTTCTGTATACTGAACTTTAGCCCAATGCTGTACAAATAGTAACGATGCATTAAAATTATTGTCGGCTCCCCAGTATAAATCGGCTCCCTGCTTTAACGTACCTGTCAATAGATAAGGCGCTAAAGGTGTTTCGGTTGCATTTGGATTTTTATTAATATCATCCAGAGTGTCACTACAAGAGGTAAGTGCTACCGCAAATAGTGTTATATAAGCTATTTTTTTTAGCATGATTTCGCGTTTTTAAAATTTAAGATTAACATTCAGACTGAAATTTCTGGTAGTTGGTAAAGACAAACTCTCCAATCCCTGAGCATTTCCGGTATTGAAAGCGGTTTCAGGATCAATGTTTGGCGCATCTTTGTAAATAAACAAAAGGTTTCGGCCTACAGCAGTAATACTTGCTCCTTCTAGTCCCAGTCTTCTGGCAAATTTCTTATTGAAATTATATCCCAGTTTTATTTCTCTCAGTTTTACAAAAGTCGAACTGTAAATATAGGCTTCACTAATATTGTAAGATGCTTTATGAAACTCCTGCGCACTAATCACCTGAGTATTTGGGGTTCCATCGGCGTAAACTCCGTTAAATAGAACTCCGTCATCATACACCGTTACTCCATTTGGTGCTCCACCACTCGTTACCAATGTTTTTGGATTGGCAGTACTGTTGCCCGGGTAGTAGTAATTTAAACCTCCGTTTGCTGCATCACGACCAGCAAGTGTCTCAGCCAGTACTCCGGTATATGTACCTGTTCTGTTGGTTCCCGAAAAAATATCTCCGCCTACGCTGGCATCAATAAGGAATGAAAATTCAAGATTTTTATAACTCAAAGTGTTGGTTAAACCTGCTAAAAAATCCGGAGTATAATGCCCTAATACTCGCTTTTGAGGATCGGCTTTAGGTAATCCGTTAGCTCCAACTACTATATTTCCGTTTGCATCACGTTGATACGCTGTACCATAAAGTGCTCCATAAGCCTGTCCTACCGACGCCAATACATCAACACCTCCTGATGTACCAATAGTATAGTTTTGAATTTGTTTGTCATAATCCAAAATCTTTACTTCACTGATGTTTTTTGAATAGTTAACTCCTACATTCCATTTAAAATTCTCCGTTTGAATCGGAGTTCCGTCTAACTGAACTTCAATACCACGATTGTTTATTTTACCCGCGTTGATTAATTGCGAATTATAACCACTTGAAGCCGTAGTTTTTATTTCTAAAATTTGGTCAAAACTGTTCGTATTATAGTAAGCAACATCTAAGTGCAGTCTGTTTTTCCAGAACGAAGATTCTATACCCAATTCCGTAGAACGAGTGGTTTCCGGTTTCAGGTTCTCATTCAGTTTTTTCTTCGCTGAAGTTTGAATTGGATTTCCGTCAAATGCAGTTTGAAAATCGTAAACCGTAGACAATTGATACGGATCTGCATCGTTTCCTACTTCAGACCAGCCTCCACGAAGTTTTAAGAAATCAAGTGTGTTGCTTTTCAGATTGAAAGCATCAGAAACTACAAAACTACCATTGAAGGAAGGATAAAAGTAAGAACGGTTACTGCTTGGTAAGGTTGACGACCAGTCATTACGGGCAGTTACGTTTAAATAAGCATAGTTTTTATATCCAAACTGCGCTGAAGCATAGGCACTGTACACTCTTAATCTTGATAGTGAATTCGATGAAGTCAACGGATCTCTTGAATTCGTTAAGGTATACAAATCCGGTACGGCCAAACGTGGTGCTTTTTGATAATTATTGGCATCACTGTGGTTACGAATATTGAATCCGGCAAGAGCATCCACACTAAAGTCTTCGGTTAGTTTTTTGGTATACGTAAAAATCCCTTCTGTATTTCTTTCGTTTACCGTGTAAGCATCTTCTGCATAAGATCCAAATGGGGTTCCGTTTGTACCATATTTAATGGTATACTTTCTACGATCGTTGTAATAATCAACTCCGGTACGGAATTTAAAATTAAGTCCGTCGATAATTTTGGCATCCAAATGAATATCTCCTATTATACGGTTGCGCTGTTGGCTAGTGGTGTTATAATACGCATTCCAATAGGGATTGCTGTAATAGCTGTTGTTCCAGTTTACCTCTCTGTTGTTCTGAAGCTGATCGATATCTACCTGGCGTCCGAACCAAAGGAACTGCAGCATCACACCAGCGGCACGGTTACCTTGCGGACCACCAGGAAGTGCGGGTGCATCAGTCACAATATAGTTAGCCGTTACCCCTACTTTTATGTTTTTAGAAATTTGGTAATTTGTATTAACCGTAAAGTTTGTTTTATTTGCTTCACTGTTAGGTACTGTACCCAATTGTTTTTGATTGTTTATTCCTAAACGAAAATCTGATTTTTCATCCGATTTAGCTATGGATACGCTATTATCGTAGGTAATACCAGTGTTGAAAAAGTCTTTCACATTATTCGGATGTGCTACGAAAGGTACCGCAACACCATTAGAATAGAACTGTGGAATAAGACGACCGTCTAATTTAGGCCCCCAGCTTTCATCAACTCCATCATTGATTCCGCCACCTTTACCGTCTACATAACTGAACTTTCCGTTTGATCCTTGTCCGTATGAATTTTGAAATTTAGGTAAAGTAGCCACCTGAGAAATTGTGATTCCCGAATTGACGCTTATCCCCAACCCTTTTTGACTTTTTCCGGATTTTGTTGTGATAAGCACTACTCCGTGTGCGGCACGTGATCCGTAAAGAGCGGCAGCATTAGGACCTTTTAATACACTTAAGGATTCAATATCCTGTGGATTTAAATCGGCAATAGCATTTTTAAAATCACGAGTGGTACCTCCGGTACTTCCTAGTTGTGAGTTGTCTACAGGAACTCCATCGACCACAAAAAGCGGCTGATTATTTCCGGAAATGGACGTTTCACCACGAATGATGATACGCGAAGATCCCATATCACCCTGCGAATTGGTAATACGAACACCGGCAAGTTTACCACTAAGGCTGTTTAGAAAATTGGTTTCTTTTGTGTCTGACAATTCCTTGCCCTTAACTGCCTGCGTGGTATATCCCAGAGATTTTTTTTCTTTTGTAATACCAAGTGCCGTAACCACTACTTCTGACAATGCATTCTGTTCCTGAGTAAGAGTAACCACAACTGAATTTTCATTGGCTGTAACTTCCGCTTTTTTATAGCCCAAATAACTTACAATTAGGGTATAAGGAAGTTTTTGCCCGGTTTGAAAGTAAAATTTACCGTCCATATCCGTTACAACCCCGTGAGTAGTTCCTTTAATGTTTATCGAAGCTCCAATAACGGGCTCCTTTGTAACAGCATCGATTACAGTTCCTTCGAGTTTCGACTGGATTAAGGGTTTAACTTCCTGTGCTTTAATACCTGCGGAAATTAACAAAATACATAATCCTATATATCTGTTTAATTTTTTTTTCATTACTTTGTTTTAGTTTAATACATAAGGTGCCCCGAAATCGGATTTTATCCGCTCGTGCTTTCCTTATAGAGATGTACAATTTCTTTAAGCTTCGCCATTTCTGTTCCCGCAGAAATGGTTCTTTTTTTTAACAGCTATGCATTCGTTTCTTCATTTTTTATTATTTTGGATTACTATTTTTTTAATGTATTTATGTAAGATTTCAATCTCAAAAAGGACTTCATCTCACTGAAATTATAGCGTTAGATTAAAAATCACTTTATTGTCTGACTACTTTTAAAGGAAACTTATCTCCTATTAATTCTTATTAGTTAAAAACAGTAGTTACTATTCTTCTCTTTAATCTTCGCTAATCTCATAATTTTATACTCTACCAATTTGATAGAACAAAAGTAAATTAAAATAACGAAAGCCAAAATTTTAACTCTTTTTTTTATATAAAAAATGTTAAATAAATCAGCCTTTTAACGATAAACAACTTAAAATAAAACAGTTAACAAACAACCGTTCTTCCACTTCTGTGTAGGATTTTTTCTAAAGTGATTCTGTAAAGTGCATTCTATTTTATACTTTCTTAAAAAATTACTTCTAACACTTTTATTTAATGTGCTTCAAAATAAGGATCAGTAAAGTAAAAGATGTCGTATATAAACGTTACATTTAATAAACCGGACAGGTTTCAAAAATCTGTCCGGTTTGATATAAAGAAATAAAAAAATGAGACCACCTTTTTGCTTAGGCGTCTCATTAGAAGTTATTAGCTGTTAGAAGTCAATTTATAGCTTTATTCGATTGGGTATAATCATCAAGAATTAATTATACCCAACAGATAAAGATTTTTTTTCTTGGCACGAGTAACAGAGCATCCATTGATGTCCGAACTTATCCGTAAGATTCCCGAACAAGGCTCCATAAAAAGTCCTTTCTAACGGATGGGTAGCCTGACCGTCTTTAGATAAGTCAGCATAAACCTTTCGTGTTTCTTCTTCACTGTCAAACGTGAGCATCATCGAGAATGCATTTCCTTTTGTCAGGTTTTCGGGAGCCATATCCGATCCCATAATGGTAAGAGTATCGCTTTTAAGGGTGGCGTGCAAAATACATTTTTTCATTTTCTCCGGCAGCTCTTCCCCTATTGGTGAATCGGCTATGGTTTGCAGTTCGAGTTCACCGCCAAGACAAGCTTTGTAGAACAACATCGCGTCTCTGCAATTACCGTTAAATGTTAAATAAGAATTAAGCTGTGCCATTTTAATAGGGTTATTGTTGTGGGATTTTCGCCAGATCCATATACAGAACTTCCCAAAGGTGTCCGTCTAAATCTTCAAAACTGCGTTGCTGCATAAAACCATAGTCTTTCGGCTCTGCAGTTTCTTTACCTCCTGCTTTTAAGGCATTATTGATCATTTCATTCACTTCGTCTACACTTTCTACTGACAAGGAATTAATTACCGAAGCTTTCTCGAAAGCATTACCGATTTCTTTATTGATAAACTCACTGAATTTACTATGAGTCAACAACATCACATAAATTTCTTCGGTTAGAACCATACAGGCTGCTGTAGCATCTGTAAATTGAGGATTATTTGTAAATCCGATTGCTGTGTAAAAAGACATTGCTTTTTGTAAATCTGCTACCGGCAGATTGATGAAAATTTTTGTCGCCATTTTGTGTGATTTTTTAATTGTTAATTGATAGTACAAAGATGGAGCAGAAATCACAGAATCCACCTACACAAAAACGACAACAAAAAGGGCATTTACGACAAACTATCTTTATCTTTGAAATTGCATTGAAATCAATTGTTGTATCGCTATGATCCCGGTAAAGTGTTGCATTCAACAGTCAACCAAGTAAAATTAAGGGCTCAGCAACAGTCAGTCAATTGTAAATCGTTTGCCTAATTTGATCTAACCTATAAAAAACCATGATAAAAAAAGTAAGCATTCTTGTTCCTGAAAGTTCGGTTCTGCAGGCAATTGCAGATCCGCAATACTTATTTTCGGCTGTAAATCAATTTATGACCGCCTCCGGTAAAAAATTATTGTTTGATGTACAATTAGTAGGTTTAGAGAAAGAAGTAAAACTTAATAACGGATTGTATTCCGTTAATACCTCTCAGCTCACAAAAGATATTACTGCCACTGATTTGATTGTGATTCCTGCCTTATTTGGAGACATGAAAGCTGCGATTGCTCAAAATCAAGGACTATTACCCTGGATCAGCGAACAATATCATAAGGGTGCCGAGATCGCATCATTATGTGTTGGAGCGTTTTTGTTAGCTTCCACTGGTTTGTTAAACGGCAAAAAATGCTCTACCCATTGGGGATTTCAAAATGAGTTTAGAGAAATGTTTCCCGAAGTAGAAGTCATAGACGGAAGCATTATTACGGAAGAACATCGTCTTTATTCCAGCGGTGGAGCACATTCGTACTGGAACTTATTGCTTCATCTGGTCGAAAAATATACCGACAGAGAGACGGCTATACTTGCCTCCAAATACTTTGCCATCGATATCGACCGAGACAGTCAGGCTTCTTTTGCTATGTTTCAGGGACAAAAGAATCATAACGACGATGCCATTAAACAGGTTCAGAATTTTATTGAAGATAATATTCAGGAAAAAATCACCATTGATGAATTGGCCGAAATGGTATTGCTGGGAAGAAGAAGTTTTGAGAGACGATTTAAAACCGCAACCAACAATTCAGTTTTAGAATACATCAATCGGGTGAAAATTGAGTACGCTAAAAAAAGTTTCGAGACCAGCCGTAAAAATATCAATGAGGTAATGTACGATGTAGGTTATACCGATACAAAAGCATTTCGAACCATTTTTAAAAAAGTAACAGGATTAAATCCGTTGGAATATCGTAATAAGTATAATAAAATGGCGGTTAGCTGATTACTTCTACTTGTTGCCAATCACTTAGTTTAACACCTGGAAACATCGTTTTTTGCTCTAAAAAAAGATGTTTCACTTACTTTGAGGTTCGCAATAGTTATTTGCGAAAAATAGCTATGAGGAAAATCTTAAAATAGCCTCTAAAAAAGTAACGGTCGTAAATTAAAAAATCACTATTTTTAACCAACCATCAACCTTTTTCTATGACCGATAAATCACAACTTCGAAGTTCTATTTTCAGACATCTTGACGGTCTGGCTGTTGCTCCGGTTGCAATTGCGCTACAAAATCATAAAGTTTTAGAGTATATCCTAAATCAAAAGCAAGTACAACTATCGCAGTTAGCTACTACTTTTAAAGCAAATGAAGGTTATCTGAATGTGGGTTTGAGAATTCTGGCCTCTCAGGGCTTTTTAGAGTATGAAGTAGATAATCGAACACAGGAAATAACCATCATCACAAACGAAAAAACAGAAATCGCTTTTTCGCTGTTTCATCTCTATCAGGATGTTGTTGATTTACTCCAATTCTCCGGGCAGTTTCATCCACGACTTTTTGACGACGTACCCTTTGAAAAACTCAATCTTATTTTTGAAAAATATAAAAAAGGATATGGAATATCACCTTCTGATGATCCATTAAAAAACAGTCTTCAGGAGCAGGTTTTAAAACACGTCGAAGGGCATTTGATTGGTCCCACCATTGTACGTCTGGCCATGAAAGGAATGTTTCACAAATACTTTATGGAGACTTCTTTTCAACCAGAAGAGTTTCATAAATCTCCGGAAAACTTTAAAAAAATACTGGACTTTTTTGTACATCTTGGATGGTTCTTAGAAAAAAATGGCAATTATCAGTTTACCGAAACCGGTTTGTTTTACGCTAAAAGAGCCAGTGCTTACGGTGTTACAGTTTCTTATTTACCCACCTTTGCCAAAATCGAAGAATTGATTTTTGGTGATCCTTCAGTTTTAAGAATGATAGCGGATGGTGAAAATGAAATTCACGTAGACCGCGAAATGAATGTATGGGGAAGCGGTGGTGCTCACGATACTTATTTTAAAGTGGTGGACGAAATTATTGTCAGCCTGTTTAATTTACCAATCGAACAGCAACCTAAAGGAATACTTGACATGGGTTGCGGTAATGGTGCTTTTTTACAGCATATTTTTGAAGTTATCGACAGGCAGACTTTACGTGGAAAAATGCTCGACGACTACCCTTTGTTTTTAGTTGGTGCCGACTATAATCAGGCAGCCTTAAAAGTAACCAGAGCCAATCTAATTAAAGCCGACATTTGGGCAAAAGTAATTTGGGGAGATATCGGAAACCCTCAACTGCTTTCGGAAGATCTGAAAGAAAACTACAATATAGATCTTAAAGACCTGCTTAACGTAAGAACTTTTTTAGATCACAATCGAATTTGGAAAGATCCCCAACACATCAACAAAGATAGAATCAGTACGTCTACCGGAGCATTTGCTTACAGAGGAAAAAGAATCAGTAATAACCTCGTAGAAGACAATCTGCTGGAACATTTACAAAAATGGTCTCCATATGTACATAAATTTGGCTTGCTGTTGATTGAATTGCATACCATCAATCCGAAACTTGCAGCCGCTAATATCGGAAAAACTCCCGCAACGGCTTATGATGCTACTCACGGTTTCTCGGACCAATATATTGTAGAAATTGACGTTTTTAATAAAGTCGCAGCAGAAGCCGGATTATTTCCGGACCAATCGATTTTTAAACGATTCCCGGATGCCGATATCGCTACAGTAAGTATCAATTTATTGAAGGGGAATTAAAAACTAAAACTCAAAATTATTATTGTTTTTAACTTTTTGAGTATAATTCATTTTAACACATAGGAACTTAGATTCAACATCTGTAAAAAAGCATTTCGCCTCATTTAAATACACCTAATATCAGGTGGAAGGAATGTATTTTCTTTTTTCTCTTTTAGATTAAAATCTATGTTTCTATGTGATAAATCATTTTTTATCGATTAAACGCAACGCGATATTTAAATATTTTTTTAGTCGTTTAGCATAATTACCCCCTCAGCCTTAGAATTCTTAGTTACACCAATAGTTGTAGTCTGGAAAATTACTGCTCTTTACCTCTATCCCTTATACATAAAAAGAGTCTCTTCAATAACAAAAATATCTGTCTAATTGAAGTCCTTCAGATTATTGAACTCTTTGTACTTTTTAAAAATTAGATAAACTACTACAAAACAGGTATTTATACGTAATTTAAATCTGCTTAGTTATTGTAATTTTATTCTTATTAATCAGATTCAACACTGCACTACAGTATCGTATACAAGCCTTTTGCAATTTATTTTGTTCGAACATTATATTGAAAAAGTACTACTGTCATTCTCTCTTCACACCTCAATTTTATACGATAATCCAATCCCTCTTTTTGAATTATTTCAAACTGACCTATCGATATGAATTACAAATCCATATACCAACAATTATCTATTTATTAACCCCTTAAACCACAAACAATGAACTTAAAAGAAAAACTTAACGAAATTGGCCAAAAGCCGGACATGATTTTAATTATTACTGATGAGCAGCGCGCTACTCAACATTTTCCACCGGGCTGGGAGGAAGAAAATCTTCCCACACTGACTTTTCTAAAAAAGAATGGTTTTAGTTTCGACCGTGCATTTTGCAATACCTGCATGTGCTCCCCTAGCCGTTCGACCTTATTTACAGGTTTATACCCTGCAAAACATGGTGTGAGTCAAACGTTAACTGTAGGCGGTCTGTTGTCGCCTCAGGAGCCTACTCTTAGCAATACATTACCCAATATTATGAATACGCTTTGGGCGGATGGCTATGATGTGCAATACCGAGGAAAATGGCACATGAGTAAAGGTGTTGCTCCTAATGGAACTAAAACCAATTATGATGATTTAACTCCTGCTGATATTTCTTTATTTGGGGCTATGGGCTGGATTTCTCCCGATGCCGGTGAAGATGTGAACCCGCTTAATTTTGGGGGTGGCTACGCCAATCACGACGCCAGATACACTGCCGAGGCTATCCAATATCTAAAAGAAGTGAGAGCACAAAGAGCTACTGGAAATCATAAACCATATTGTTTGATTCTTTCACTCGTAAATCCTCATGATGTATTGGCTTATCCCAATACAGCAGGTACATCAGGATACCATCCGGACAGCTGGCTGACCAGAGAAATAGGACTTCCTGCTACTGTAAACGAAAATTTACTGGAAAATAAAAAACCTATGGCTCAGGAACAAATTCTGATTAATATGGCTTTAAGTCTTGGAGCAATCAATAGTACCGAAGATAAACTGAATTATATTAATTTTTACGGTTATTTGTTAAGTCTTGCCGACAAACAGTTTGGCTATCTGATCGACGAATTATACCGAGAAGATGAACACGGCAAAAAACTCGCCGATTCAGCCTTAGTTACAATGACATCCGATCATGGAGAAATGGGACTCGCTCATGGCGGATTACGTCAGAAAACTTTTGTTGCTTACGAAGAAGCTTTAAGAGTTCCGCTTGTTATATCTAATCCGATATTATTTAAAGATCATCCAATCAAACAATCTATGGCCTTAGCAACCTTAGCAGATATTTTTCCAACTTTTATTGATATCGCCAACATATCCAATCCGCCAACAGGACTTGCTGGTACCAGTTTACTGCCAATAATGCAGGACAACACTCCTGTTCAGCACAGTATTTTGTTTACTTACGATGATATCAAAGCAGGTTCTAATAGTACCTGGACGATCGTAAGAGCTGCGAATCGCATTCGATGTATCAGAACCGAAAAATGGAAATTTGACTATTATTTTGATGCTGCTACGGCCTACTTCAAACAGTATGAGCTGTATGATTTAGTTAATGATCCGTTGGAAATCACCAATCTTGCCTACGATCCGGCTTATAGTGAAATCAGACACGAATTAGAAGAACAACTGCATCAGCTGGAGGTTGAAAAACTTTGGGTAAATGCACCAAAAGATGTTTATAGTACGACAACGTTTAACTAAAAACAGTTGCAGGACACAGTTCCAAAAAAGTATAAAACAATAACCCGTTGGGTGAAATTGAACAAAATTTAATTTTTCCCAACGGGTTAAAACAACAATCAAAAAAGAAAAATTATGTCAGAAAATATAAATCTGGAAGTCAATACAGCAAAGTATACGGATTTCAATTATCCTAATGCCGGAGAAACCAGCATACAAGGCGTAAGAGGCGTAACAGGATCGGAGAATGTGTACATTTCAGGCAGTTTAATAGGCCTTAATGATATCGTTCAGGGCTTAATCTATGAAGGGCCGCTTAATGGAAGCGGCAATCAGGGCAAATGGAACATTGTAAATTTTCCAAGTACACCAACAGCAACGGTTATCAATACCTCTTGTTACGGCCCTAATAACGGACATCAAGGCAAAGTACAAATAGTAGGCTCCTATAAAATATCTGCCTCTTCCGGTAAAGCTCCAAGCGGAAATCTTGGTTTTTATTATGAAGGTCCGGCGGATGGTTCAGGAACCTGGATTCAGGTGTCACCAAATGACGGTAATACCAATAATGTATTTGTTCATAGTATAATGGGCGGAATCGCCGTTGGAAATTATGATGTAGAGAATGATAAGAATGGATATGCATTCTTATATGATGTTGTTACTAAAGAATACATTGATTTTAAAGTTCCCGATTCCTTAACGACTACTTTGTACGGTATCTGGCACAATGGCGGTGATCATTATACTATGGCAGGCGGTTATTCGAGTGCTAAATTAGGGGAAATAAGCCAGGCTTTTCTGGTCGATTATAATTCCAAAACAAAGCAAACGAGTAATTTAAAATCGTTTAGTTATAAGAATGAAACGATTTTGTCTGTAGTTACACATTTTGAAGGTATCACTGCATCCAAAGACAATGGCTATCATATGCCGTCTGACTGGATTAGTGTTAACGGAAAAGATATGGGAGCTTCCTTTGTTGCTGTAAACCGAAATTCAGATGGCACATTTGGAGAAGCCAACTGGATAGATATTGATTTTCCGAATGCAGATAGTACAAGTGCTAATACAGCTTATCAAAATAGTATTTTAGGCGTTTATACGGTCAAAAATGATTCGGGTACCGTAACAGTGTCTTCGTATGTTGCAAAAGTTCATCCTTGAAAATAGAGCAATAATCATCTAAGTTGGAAATTTTAACGCAAAGCACGCTAAGAATTTTAGCTGCATACACTTAGAAAAATAAAGTTCGCAAAGCTATATCTGGACAAAGCTTTGCGAACTTTGTGCTTTTCACATAAAACCTTGTGCATAAAAAAACTTAGCGCACTTTGCGTTAAATATCAAAGTATATCACCCCATTTGAAGCTAAAAATTTTAACGCTAAGCACGCGAAGAATTTTAGTTGTATGCACTTAGAAAGGCAAAGTTCGCAAAGCTATACTTAGACAAAGCTTTGCGGACTTTATGTTTTTTTATATAAAACCTACGCATAAAAAAAACTTAGCGTACTTTGCGTTTAAAAGCCAAAATCTGCAAAGCTTTTCTTTTATAAAAAAAGAAATCGCCTCAAATTTTGCATTGAGACGACTTCTTTCAATTTCATACACTCATTAAAATAATAAGTGTTTCAAGCGAAAAATATTAGTTTTTAATTATTTTTCTGGTAACTACTTTTCCATTTTCAGAGATAAACTGAACGATGTAAATTCCCGGAAGTTGTTTGGAGATGTTTACACTAAATTCTTTTTGTTTATTTGTTTTCTCTTCAAAAACAACCGTATTGAAAATGCTTGTTATTTTTAATGTTCCCTGCTCCTCACTATTTACGGCTATTTTAAATATACCGTTTGTCGGATTCGGATAGATAGCAACAATACGAGATTCAGGAGCTTCAACAAGTGACGTGGCTCCGGCTTTAGTATTCGGTTTAGCTTTTACCAGTGCAAAACGCTCTCCTCCTTCAAGTTCTCCGCTTTTAGCATCTTCCTGAACAAGGTCTAAGGTAATTTGCTCTTCAACAGGAAAATCTTTTGCCACTTTGAAATCAAATGTGATTCCGAAAGTTTCATCGATATCAATAGGCAGGTTTGCTATAGATGCTTCTCTGGAAGTAATAAGGATTTTATTTTTATCTAAAATCTGTACTCCTTTTAAACTTCCATTGGCCTGTGCTCTTTCAAATAGTTTTGGATCCAGTGTAGCTTCAACTGTACCGCCCAAATCAAAGAAATTATTCTTCAACTGTTCGTTAAATCCTCTGTCTATAAATCTCACGTTGATATTTTTAGATCTGATTCCTCTGATGAATACTGCAGTTGGAGGAACAAAATCTGTCGTATTCAGGTTGTAAACACTTAAATTTTTCCAGGCAATATTATTGTTGTTTTTGGTATTTACACCTATACCCACATTAGTTTGTTCATTAAACATCGGATCTTCGGATGATTCTATTCTTGCCGCTAAACAAAAATGGTGTACATCGTAAGTGAAATCAGCAGGATTTGGCGGATACCAAGGAATAACTACTGTAGCATTTCCACCTGCAGCAATTGCCGGAATAGGTACTTCTCCTATATAATCACCATGCAATACAGTCCCTACATAAAAATTAACAAAGTTGGTAGGCCATGTTAATCCTGAAGAAGCTTTTGCAAAATACAATTTCACTTTTCCGGAAGCACTAGGAACTGTTCCTTTATTAGTTACTTTAACATACACTCCGTTTGGAGAGCTTAATTTAAACTCAGGATTTTCATGTGTAGTTCCTCCGTCAATGGTTTGTCTTACCCAGATATCATCACTGATCCACATAGGTCCTGAATCCGGATTAGGTTGTAATCCCACATCAAACGGTCTGTCTTTGATGTAAAGATCCGGTATGGTAATTCCGGTTACCACTGTTGAAAAATTCTGACTTCCGTTGACCAAACTTCCTTTATGGGTTACGGTTATGGTATACGTTCCCGCTGCACCAACAATTCTGATGCGCTCAAAAGGATCTCTGGTATTGTCACCCAATCCGTTTGTTGTCGCAGTAAGCAATCGATATGGGAAATTAGTTCCTGCTCCATTAGTCACGCGAATGTCTAAATCGTTTATCAATTTTGCTGTACCAATATTTGGTGTACTTCCTGAATAAGCAACACCGGCAGGATCTGTCCATGAAATAGAAGCAATCAACGGATTAACTCCGTCTGAAGTTACCGACAATGTATAAGTACCACCATTCACCAGTGTACTTTCCTGAACAATAGACGCTGTTCCGTTTTTTGTAATGGTTTCCGCAGCAAATTTTGCATTCAATAAACCCCATCCAAAAATTGCATCAGGACCAACAGCTCCCGCATCGTCTGCGGTATGCAATGCCAATCCTTTTAGAGTAGCAGCACGCATAAAGTTTCCGGTCAGATTTTTATAATGCTGCTGTAGCAAAAGTAGTGTTCCGGTTACATTTGGAGCTGCCATTGAAGTTCCACTGGCATTACCATAACTGCTATTGGTTAATGGTGTTACCGGATTTGTAAGTGTGGCTGTCGAATAAACAGAGGCTCCGTTTCCGGCAAGATCCGGTTTGATTCTCAAATCGTCTGTAGGTCCCTGACTACTGGATCCGCTAATGGTAACACTTGTTAAAGCTCCTGTTGAACTTATCACAGCGTCATTAGCATTAGCAATCACCAGATTGTTTTTAGAGGTCGAAAATCCTGTAAGTTTATCATAAGCAGTAAAACCTCCTAACGGACTTGTATTTGCAGTGTTATCTCCGCCATCATTTCCGGCTGATTTCACCTGCAGGTAGTAAGGAGCATTAAACATCAGATTGTCCCAGTCTCTGGCAGTAGTTTGATAAGCACCAAACTGCCACGGAGCGATCAGAACTGTTCCAGCAGAATTTCTTGTAGCCCATCCGTAAGAATGATTGGAGATCAACATTCCGTTTGCCGCTGCTGTAGTGGCTTCAGACAAATCGTTAGTCCATTCGTTCGTTCTGGCATTTCCCTGAAAGGCCATTCCTTTGGATGCCGCTACAGTACCTGCCGCAACAATAGTACCTGTTACGTGATTGGCGTGTTGACTGTTGTTACTTCCGGCAACAATAGCAGTAACCCCATCGTTAATTGACACTCTTCCACCAAACTCATTGTGAGTAGGAAGTGTAGCACCGCCATCCCAAACATAAGCCGTCATGTTTTGTCCGTTAAGATTCAGTCCTAAACCACCACCGGAATTCAAGTAATTTGCCCGTGTGGATTTTGCGGCATTTACATTTTCAGTAGCAAAATAGATAGGCGTTTTGCCGTCGGCACTTACATCTACTAATTCGCTTGTGGTTCCATTTTTATTACTAAATGAAGTGCGCCAGCCATTAGTTTTCGCAAGATTACTGATTCTTTGTTTCTTCTGGTCCGCCTCGGTTTGGTATCTCTGACTCAGAGACTGTAGTTCAGACACGTTACTTCCGGACCTAATTTTTGCAATATCATTCTGGGTTTGTGCGTAAGTGGCTCCACAGACACACAGCAACATAATTTTGTATAAATTTTTCATATAATTTGATTTAAGGGGTGAATCATTCTTTATATCTCAAAAATCTTTACAACTAAAAAGGGGGGCTTCTGGTTTCCATAATTTGAATGGTTTAAAGGTTAAATAATTGGTAGAATATTGTAAGATTTAACGTTGCAGTAAGCGTATTTACGAAAGTGCTATTTACCTACAAAATCACTATAGTTTGTAAGATTTTATTTCAAAGATAACAAAACTCGTTAAACTAAACCAAGCATAAAAGAGTATAAATACCTGATTTAAAGATAATTAATAACAAAGAGCTTTTACAGTACAAAATCTTTTGAACCAAAATTTAATTGTAAGAACTACAGTTCTAAAGGGTCGATTTCAGATCGTCTCTTTGCTCTTGCCCTTTCAGGGCAATATTCCTGCTTAACTTAGATCATAGTGCGTTGCACCATGCTTGTGCTTTTGGGCTTTCAGCCTTTATTACCCACAAAAAAACCTCCAGAATCAATTGATTCTGGAGGTTGAAAATTTATCTTACTATTCTAATTAAACAGAGCGAATAATTACAGGCTTTCCGGAATAGTATTTACTCTCTAAATAGCTATTAATATTATTCTTTGCCATTTGATCCCATAGTGAATTCCCATTTTGAAGCTTAGCATTCGAAGCATAATTTCTAAATCCCTGCACCGCCACTTGTTCCAGACTGTCTTTCTCCGTCATAAAATAATCGGTTCCGAACAATATTTGATTGCCATAGGATTTATCCACCTCTCTAAAAAATACTTTATAAAGCTCACTGTTTTCTTTTAAGAGACATTCTGCTACATCATACGATATATCTGTATAAACATTCGGATGCTGAGCCATCAGGTTTTGTATCTGGCTGAACCAGTTTTTTCTTAACACTCCATAAGGATTGATTTGATTGCTATCTTTATTGTTTCCTTCGGAAGCTTGTATCTGATTCACACCACCAAAGTGCGCAAAGCATATCTTAAGATCTTTAATGGTATTCAACATAGACTCATACGAATGTGGCTCAAGAAAATAAGAGCAGCTACTTCTACAGCTTTTTCGGTCATTTCCATTAAAGAGATTTCCGAACAAACCTCCTTTCTCCTCAATAAATTTCGGTACTGCATTCGGTGCTCCATGTATATTTCCAGTATACGGGTCAATGGGATTTAGATTACGTTTAATATAATCTTTATCATAATTATAAATTCCACCCAAATAATAAGTGTGTGTCATTATTGGAACACCATTGTCGGCAGCCCATTCCATGGTCTTCCTAAGTTTTGCGTCAAAAGCATAATGTCCGGTACTTGGATACATTTTTAATCCCTGAAACGGATATACATACGTTCCGCCCACTTCGATTTTAGTTTCGAAATAACGCTCTACCGTTTTCTGAATTTCGTCTCCGCTGCTTTTCCATCTTGGGTCAAGTCCGAAAAAAGGCAAAATATTCGTGGGGTATTTTCTTTTGATATCAATCACTTCCTCTATTTGTCCCTCGAAACCGCTAACGGATCTGCCAACACCTAAATACTCTAAGTTTTGACATAGCGTAACAAACTGAAATGTTTCGTTAGGATATCGGGACATTAAATCTTCAAAAATATCCGTCTGGTATTTACTTTTACCGATTTGAAGGAAGGTAGCATATCTTTTGGCCATTCCTTTATTACTGCTTGCCAACTGTCTGATCAGCCACGCTCCAAGGTTGGTGTTCGTAAAATTATCAACTCCTTTTGCCAAAAATGGAGGCATATACAATTCCAGGAAGTTTTTTGGCGCATTATTCATGGTGAATATATGCGTATGAGCATTTTTGTAATTATTTTCCATAATCTATACTTCTTTAATTACTGTTTGTGCTGTAGAAGTTGCTTTCTTCAAAATATCAAACCAAAACGGAGCTCCTAAACTTGCCGCAAAGGCCGAGATAATGATCCCCAATATTTTAAGCAGAATGCAGGAGAAGGTGAAACAATCTTTTTCTGAACTGCTTTTCACATCGACACATTGCGCTTTTTTCCACCCAATAGGTAAATCTAAGTTGGTTTTTAAACTATCTATTTGTTTGGATAAACCCTTAATATCTTTTTTGGTTGAATTCAGGGCTGCCGTATCAGTTGCCGCACCTTGTCCCGGTGTACCATATTTTGCGCTGAGTACTTCTAATTGCATCTTGTTCTTCGTATAATAATCAATCATGGCGGTTCTTGCCGTTGGATTAGTATCATAATACTTGAACAAAACGATACTGTCGATATTAATGATACAGCTCACCAGAAGCCCGATAATAAACAAACGCTTTCTGGAGAGTTTTTTATACCATACACTGGTTCGGTCACTAAACTGATCAAACCAAATGGTGACTTCTTTAATCAATTCTTCATAAAGGACCTTTTCTGCCACCTCATTTACCGAGCCGGAAGCTCTAATTTTGGCTTTGTTCATGGCGTTTTTCAGCATCAGAATCAAATCGCTTTGTCCTAAATAAGTAATCGCAAATTCAAAATTATTCAGCAGGTCATTGCTGTACTTCTTCTGATGATTTACCTCATCATCCTGAAGCAATATTTTAGCTACCTGAGCATTAGCAACCGTATCCACCAGTACTTCCGCGAGAGTTTTGGAAGTAATTTCGGTTGGCGGCGCTTTTTCCGATTTCGTCAATAATCTGATATTGCTGTTGTTGTACATTAACAATCCCCAATTGATCTGATTGGAAAAATCAAATAGCTTTTCAATAATTTTACTTCTGAAAAACCGACCTCTTTCACTTTTTATTTGTACCGTTAGTTCAAGAATCATACTGCACAATAAGGCAAACAACGCCCAGCTTATGATCAATGAAATAGCGACCTGAACAATAGTGGAGGAAAAAAAACTGATGTCCATTATCTCTGAATTTTAAGTTTTGCTTACTCTTTAAAGGATTTTTAGCATACTCCTTATTGGATGACCTTGGAAAGTAAAAATTCAGCTCTTAACTATGAAAATAGCTAAAAAACTTAGCCGCTTACAATCCATTTATTAGCCCGTAAACTCCCAACAAGTATAAGCAAAAAAGCACAATTATTAATAAGTAAATACACCTGTTTTAGTATGTCTGATGTCATAATTTAAAATCCGATATCTTTATTTTGTTCTTTAACGGAGCGTGACTATAAAATGTGAGATGCAAGATGCAAGATGTAAGATGCAAACCATAAACTAAAGATAAAAACACGTATTTTTACTTTTAGCAGACCGCACTAAATACCTTACTTTTGAAAGTATTGATTTATAAATGATAAAACCTACCGAAATGACAGACTCACTAGCTGTTCTTGAAAAGTTATGGAAACGCACTTTACAGCCGGACGGTTCAACCGTTCAGACTGATGACGAAACCTGGAATGCAGAAATTAAGGCTTTGTTCCAATTGGGTATTGGTATGGAAGACACTTTACAGTATTTGTATTTTGAAAAACCTGATTTTGATACTTTTAAAATATGGATCAGTAACAGAAAACGAAATATCAATTATGAATCTGAAGGTATTACCACTGATGTTCTCTCACAGGAAGATCTGGAATTCTGGAATGAAAACGGTTATGTGGTTCTAAAAAATGCTATTTCGGAGAAAGATTGTGAAGATACACAACGTGCCATCTGGGATTTTCTGCAAATGGATCCTTTTAAAGAAGAAACCTGGTACGAAAGACACGAAGATCAAAAAGGCTTAATGCTTAATTTTTCAGATCATGAGACTTTAAACCGAAACCGATTTTCGACCAAAATTAAAAGAGCTTACGAACAGCTTTACAAAACTGACCAGCTTTACAAAACTATCGATAAAGTAAGTTTCAACCCGCCGGAAACCAGAGATTTTACCTTCTTGGGGAGTCCGCTTCATTGGGACATGAGTTTAAGACAGCCCATTCAGTTTGAAATACAGGGACTACTCTACCTCACCGATTGCGGACCTGAAGATGGTGCTTTTCATTGTGTTCCCGGATTTCATAACCAAATAGACGATTGGTTAAACAACCTTGATCCGAATGTCAATCCCAGAGAAGAAGCAATAAAAACATTGAAGTCGGAGCCCGTGCTCGGAAAAGCCGGTGATTTTATCATCTGGAACAGTGCATTGCCTCATTGTGCCACACCTAATAAGGGTCAGAACCCACGCATGGTGCAGTATCTTACTTATTTACCAAACGATCACAATATTGCAGGAGAATGGATATAGACGTTTTCTCCTAATGGCAGCCTCCCTAATCTCATTTCATTTCGAAATGGGATTTTTTTTTTAAAACTCTATTGCCAACAAAACAGCTCAGTTGTCACACCATTCAAAATCCAAAACAGATAGTATTTAAAATTTTCAAAAGCTATTTTCTATTGTTTTAAGACGATTTTGTACTAACGGGCACTTAAATCACCCGAAGAAGTCACCGTATTTTATGCTTTTTCACCTCTTTTATTTTGTTAAAATTTTCTTAAATACAAAACTTAACTTACTTATCCTTTAAATATCTAAAATACTAATAAACAATAAGCTAAAACCTTTTAGCTGAAGTTTAAATTCACATTGATAATCTTTTACCTACTTAATTTCCGTCCATTCTGTAAAAAAAATACTATTACTACACTATTAATTATTATTTTTACACAGTCTAAATAAGAATAGTGATATGATAATACTCTTATTCCTTTAGACAATGGATAACACACAGAATGAAAAACAAAAATACCAACACTCCTGTCCAAAAAACAATACTTACTTGTTTGCTTGTTTTGTATATAAGTATTGTTCAGGCTCAAAACAGTTCCGATTTTACCGGTTTTGTCTATCATGCCGGAAATCCGCTTCCAAAGGTTCTCGTAACACTGGAGTCTTCAGGCAAGTCAGTAGTATCAGATCGTACAGGGTACTTTTCATTTAGCGGTGTATCCAATGGAACCTACAACATCAGAATCACCACCATGGGATTTAAAGATTACATCCGACAGATTGTTTTGAATGGCTCAGCTATGAAGCCACTGCACATTAATATGGAGCCTGGTATTGATCTGAATGAAGTAAGTGTAAAAGGTCGTTCCAAAAAGAGTAATCCCGAAAGCCTTGTCAATGCTCAGTATAGTGCGATGCCCGTAACCATAATTGATCGTAAAACCATAGAACTAATGGGCAGCCGAAGACTTGATGAGGTTTTAAAAGAGCAGACCGGAATCGCAATTGTCAACAATATTAGTGGTGGAGCACGATCTGTAGGCGTTCAAATGCAGGGCTTTGGCAGCGAATATATTATGGTACTTATTGACGGTCAGCCTATGGTTGGACGCAACAATGGTAATTTCGATCTTTCGAGAATCAGTGTGTCTAACATAGAACGTATTGAGATCATAAAAGGAGCATCTTCCAGTCTTTACGGCAGTGAAGCGTTGGGCGGTACCATTAATATTATTACCCGACACGGCGTAGTTGATCCGCAGCTACAGACTTCTGTAAGTTATGGTTCATTGAACATTCTTGATGCCACTGTAGAAGGTGAAACTCCATTCGCACAAAATAAAGGAACCGCCAATATAGCGGCAAATTATTATCGAACCGACGGTTTTAATACCAATTCAAAATACATTAAAGGCACCACTTCTCCACCCTACGATAATTATAGCTTACAGGGAAGATCACGCTATCAAACCGGTGATAACAGTTATTTAAATTTAAGCGGTCGTTACGGTCTGCGACGTTCTTTTATGCAAAAGGATTTTGGTCTTGGACACATTTCCGGAGATCATCAGGACGAGCAGGATCTTAACCTTTCACTTTCGTTCGATCACCGTTTCAATAGTAACTTAAGAAGCATTACGCGATACTACCTCACTCATTATACCGCCGATATGAGTGTGGCCTGGCAGCAAAGCAATAATGCTGTTAGTCAGGATGTTTTTAAACAGACGCTTCACCGCGTAGAACAGCAATTCTCCTACAGCAATAACAATTCGTACCAGCTTGTTGGTGGCATTGGCGGAAGTCAGGAGAATATGAACGATAAATCGCTGAATGGTGTCAATTCTCTACAGACTTTTTTCTCTTATGTTCAGGGCGAATGGTCTCCTGTTCAGAAAGTAAAAGCTGTGGGCGGACTCCGTTACGATCACACTAATAATTTTGGAGGAAGACTCAATCCCAGTTTTGGATTACAATACTTCATTACGCCTAAACTGACTTTTAAAACAGGTATTGGAACAGGATTTAAAGCTCCTGATTTTAAAACCAATTATTTGGTGTTCTTTAATCCTAACGGAAATTACCTGGTTATTGGTAATGCGGTTCTCGCTCCTACACTACAGCAGTTAAAAGAGGACGGTCAGATTAGTGAAATCAGGCAATATGTGCTCAATCAAACTGCCGGAAATCTTCAGGCCGAAAAAAGTACTTCGTATAATGCAGGATTAGTTTTGGAACCTTCAAAAAAGTTTAAAATAGAAGGAAATCTTTTTTATCATAAAATAACCAATCAAATCAATAGCATTCAGGTCGCTACAGGAACCAATAATCAAATTATTTATACGTATCAAAACCTCCCTAAAGCTGTTAACAAAGGATTTGAAATTGCTTTAAAACTCAGTCCGATAAAGAATCTGGAAATAAGCGCCGGTTATCAATATTTAATTGCTAAAGATCTTAGTGTCAAAGATAGTATCAGTGCAGGTAAATGGCCTTATAGCCAAAACATACATGATCCTGCAACCGGAAATTCGTATAAACCCCGTCCGTCTGATTACTGGGGTATCGAAAATCGTTCCCGCCACATGGCCAATACCTCTATTTTCTATCGCTACACTCCGTGGAAACTTAATGCAAATATCAGGGTTAATTTTAGAAGCAAGTATCCTTTCGGAGATCGAAACGGCAATCAATTCATTGACCAATACGACATTTTTGTGAAGGATTATTGGCTTACTAATGCCAGTATAGAAAAACAACTGTTAAAAGACCATCTCAGTATTCGATTTACAGCTGATAATATTTTCAACTATACCGATCCGTTAATGCCCGGACAGCCCGGAAGAATAGTACTTGCCGGCATAAGCTATCGTTTTTTTAAAGATTAATAAAACAATAATTTACATTAAATATTTCATCATGATAACAAATCATATATTCAAAAAATGGCCTTTAGTACTACTTATTGTAGGTATGAATTTTATTTCCTGCAGCAGTACTGACGAAAATCCAACAGCTAGTCTGGTAGATGGTAAAAGCACCGTAGTTTCAGATCTTGCCGGAGATACCGGAGCTGCTATGAGCACCGACACAAAAGGCAAGGAAAAAAGAAGTTTCCATACTTTTCTTTTTCGCTTTAGCGATCAGAAACAAATCTGGCTGCATACAAAAGCAGATTCTTTACAATTCATGAAAACAAACGACTGGGACATTGCTTTTACAGGGCCTTACAATAGTGAAGTTTTTGTAAACAATACAAAATACCAGTACAATCCCGGTTATGGCGGTCCGGCAAAAAACACAGCGGTAGTCTTATTGAAAGAGGCTTATAAAAATGTCCATCAGGCACCTTCAGATACTGATTTTAACAACAGTGAAGTTACTAAAATCGGATGGTCTTCCTCTGAAAGCTCTGCGGGTTGGTTTTATTACAGCCTGAGCAGTCATATCATGCAGGCTATTCCGGATCGTACTTATGTGCTGCGTCTGCCTAATGGAAAATATGCAAAGCTACAACTCATAAATGCTTACAAAGGCAATCCCCCAGCTGTAACTGATTTAAACTGGCCTGCTCCCTATTTTACTTTCAAATACTTTGTACAGCAGGACGGGAGTAAAAATTTAAGTACCAATTAATTGAATAACATGACAAAAATCAAAACCCTAACCCAAAAAATGCCCGGAATCCTACTGGTCGTTTTTCTTCTAACCGTTTTGTTTACGGCCTGCTCAGCAGACGAAAATAAGGCAACCGATCCGAAAACCGAAATTCCTTCAACAGGTTTATTCTATAAAGTAATACAGGTAAAAAACTATCAAGGGAGTACTTCTGATGCAAATCCTACTGCTCCTTCAGCAACACTTTACTACAGTCTTGAAGAAAACAAAGCTGTAGAGGGATCTTATAAAAAAACCCGAAAATGGGATCTGGCTTTTGGCGGACTTTACGCGAGCTTTTTATCCGGAAACAATGGCAGCAACTCACAAAACAACGGCTCTCTTGCGGGAGGTATAGGTGGAATCACGATTGTAGCCAAACCTTTTAATGAAGTTATCGATATTCCTGCAGACAGTCAGTTTAAAACCGGAATTGACCTTATTGGTACTGATGATGCGGGCTCATTTGGAAACGGAACAGGATGGTACTTGTATGATTTTGGAGGTGAAGTGGTATCGAATGGAAAGAATCCGCAGAAAGCGCACGTGGCCTATGCACTTGGGGAATCGCTTAAAATAGCAAACGGTACTGTAATTCCAGCCAGAACGATTATCCTGAAAACCGCTAACGGTAATTACGCAAAAATCAAAATGATATCTGTTTATAAAGATGTATACAGCCCTAAGGATTGGTTTAAAGACACTCCGCACATGTATTACACTTTTGAATATGTAATGGTACCGGCGGGAAGTACCAAATTTGAAATCCGATAACCAATTTAATTCACATGAATAGTAAAATTACCCCATTAAAAACAAACTTATTCGCTTCAGCTTTTACCCTACTTACTCTGTTAACGGGATGCAGCAGTGAGGAAGAAAGATGGACAGATGTAAAAGAAGCACCAATTACAGAAATAGTTACCGGTCTGGATGCTAAAAGAATTGTATCTTTTCGTGTAACCAATCCGGGCACCGCTCAGGCCATCCATAGTGCTGTAAATAATCTGAAGAAGACCATTACAGTTTACCTCCCTTCTTATTATGAGTATCAATATCTTGAAGCTGCCATAACATTACCGGCAAATACCACTATTTCTCCTGCCGCAAAAGAACTGATACCTGTTTTTAGCAAAACTCCGATAACCTATACCACAAAAGCGGCAGATGGAACAACCGCGGTTTACACGGTGAACGTTGTCATACAACAGCCTAAATTAGTCGTAAATGAAGTATCAAGTCCAACAGAAACTTTCTCGATTAGTAGCGATAGTCCGCTTACGGTAAAAGGGCAAAACTTCCTGCCGTCTTATGAGGTGACAAAGGTGTTTGTGGTAGATGCGCAAGGCAACAAGAAATGGCAGATGAAGCAATACAATGAAGGTCTTGATATTGGAAGTTTTTATGTCATGTATGTTTTTGCAGATGCAGCCAATACAACTATACCTCTTCAACCGGATACCGATTACTGGTTAATGATGGAAAGTTATAATCTGTCCACTACCATGAAATATCCGTTCAGGATCACCAATTAAATATAAGAAAATAAAAAATGCCTGTTTACACTGCGAGGGTAATGAAAGAAGCCAATTAATCTATCAAATATAAATCATTATGAAAAAAATAATTCTATCAATTTTAGCAGTGGCTGCTATTTCATTTACATCTTGTAGTACTGACGAACAAAATGCCGAAACACAAGCGGTAGCAAAAGAACAATCGCAAGGATCAAATTTAACTAAGAAATCTGCTTTAGCTCTTTGTACTGTTACTTCTACCTCTGTTACGGTAAACAGAACTGCTGCACCATCTTCTACCTATACGAACTGGACTCCTGTTGCGGCTGCAATTGGAGGTGTTAACGTTCAATGGGAAGGTATTTACGGAGGTTCAATCCGTCCGGTAGGTAATGCCGGTAAATGGTATGTGGGTACTGTTAACTTAAATCAGACTTGTGATGACTGGGATAGCTGGAACTCTGCTATTGTAGTTAAAAACGCATCTGGTAACGTAGGTACTTCACCGGCAGATCCGTACAATGTTTTAGGATACAACGGAACTATATCCGGAGCAAATTATGGCTTAGGATACTACTCTTACAACATCCTTACACATGTTATGACTCCTGCAAAAGCTATTGTAATCTGGAGAACTAATTCTGGTACAAATTCACAATCAGTTACTAGCCCTGCATCAGCATTAGAAGCTTACCTGGTTAAGGTAACCAGCATTACTCCGGGATCTTCAAACAGTACTGTAAACTATAACTGGACTCAGGTAAAATAATTAACAACAGCGTAAAAAAAGAACATGGGAGCACGAAATAGATAAAAGTAACTGCAGCAAAGCTGACCGGCGATCGACTGCAAAATACCCTATTCCCTAAATCATTCCCCCATGACCACAAACGGCTCTGTAAAATTACCGTAAGCATTGTAAAACAGGCATTTTAAAAAATAATAGCCCGCTTATTCAATAAGTAGCAAAACTAATAAATAAAATCAAGTAAAATTATATAGACAACACAATCATGACTAAAAGAATACATAATCCTGTCTTTTTATACCAAATGACCCTGCTTTTTATAGCGTTGGCATGTGTTTCGTGCGAAACGGAGTATATCGACAAGGTAAATACTATTCCGGCCGATGTTATAAAAGTTCCGGGTTACACCCATATTGAATCTTTTACCATTAAGGATACTGAAAACAACGCGATTAGTGCGGCTCTGACTGAGGAAAATATAGTAATTACCTGGAGCAACCACATAACACTTCCTGAAACAGTTAAACCGGAAATCATTCTGGGTACCGAAGCTACTATCTCTCCGGCATCTGGTGCAGAGGTCGCTTTTAAAGACGGTACCGTTTATACCGTTACATCAAAAGCAGGTACTACAAAAAAATATACCCTAAAAATAGATTTCAGACAAAAGGAACCGCGAACATGGACTTCAACTCAGGAAGAACCGTTAGCCAAAGGTTTTATGGCAAAAATGACCAATCGTGGTACGAGCGATCCGGCGATCATCAATGATTTATGGATGAGTCTTAAAGATACCAGAGTTTACTTTGTATCTGCTGCCGATCAAAAAACAGAATACACAGCAGAAATCGTGTACTTAGGCAACGGTGAAACTGCGGCGCCTTTTCTAGAATATGGAGTGTATTACTTTCTTCCGGAAAATATGCCGCTGGGATTATATGATCTTCGCATAAAAAATGGAGCTTACACCCTTCAAAATGCCAGTGTAGAAAACAGATTTAAAATTGAGGTAACGGAACCTGACTATTTCAAAACAGAGAGATTTGGTTTTCCAACTACTAAACGTTCAGGAGAAACTCTCGAAGTCCGAGGCGGTTTGTTAAATGAACTTACTGCAGTAGAAATTTACAATACCAGTAACACTGCTGTCACATATCCTTTAGAAATTGTAAGTCTTACTTCTTATAAAGCGGTACTGAAAATTCCGGCCGGAGTTCCTGTCGGAGCATACAACAGAATGAGATTTAAAAGAGGTACCGCAACCTCAAATCTAAGTTATGCCGTAACCGTGCAATAATTTTGAGCTTTAATAATTGAAAATGCAAAAGCCTTTAGCTGCCCCGAGCGCTAAAGGCTTTTCTGATATTACTGTGATTTAGTTTTTTAAGACTGTCTCTTTAGATACAATGCGGCCGATTCGCTCATCGTAATTAAGGAAGCTCCCAAAATCACAATGTCTTTCAGAGCCAGACGCCCTCTGCCTGACAAATAAGGAAAGCCATATTGCTCATCCGTTAAATGCGGCACCCAGCTTTCGGGGGTAGTTACTAAAAAAGATAATGTCCCTATAGTCAGTATAAAAACCAATATACTTCCGATCAGACTTGCCAAAGGTGCCCATTGATGTATCGCTACCAGAATCCCTATTCCGATTAACAAAATTCCAAGACCATTGGCAAACCCATACGTATTATTGGAGATCTGCCATTCGTGGTTTTCGGTAACAAGCTCCCCTTCTTTATTGACAAATTCCTTGTACTCGGTGGGCTGATTGTAAAAGAAAGACATAAAGGGGCTGTTGGCTACAAAAGGTACGATTCCATCTGCTTCGTAGGTAAAAAACTTAAGTCCGCCAATCCATAAAAAAACAATTACGATTCCGGCACGTACTGCTTTTTTCCCTAACTGATCTAAATTTGCAATTGTATTCAAAATGGTATTTTTCATTGCTGTAATTTTTAAATTATTTGTTTTTAAATAACACAGCAAAACTACCTTTCGAAGGTTTGGCAAAGAATGGACGAAAAAGGATATTAACTAGACAAATCTGCCACAATTGAAATTCCGGTTGTTTTTCTAAAGGTTTGCGGAGAAATGTTTGTCCTTTTTTTAAAGACCCTGCTAAAATAGTATTCGTCCTGAAATTTCAAAGCAAAAGCAATTTCTTTAATACTCATTCTGGTCAGGTGCAGGTGTTTCTTAGCTTCAAGAATTTGTCGTTCCTGAATCATTTGCGTTGGAGTTTTATGGAAGCGTTTTCTGCATTGCTTGGTAAAATTATTAGAAGTCATCGCTAATAAGGACGCATAATCACTTGGTTTGTGAAGGGTCAGAAAATGCTCCTCCAAAAGTAGCCTAAACTGATCCATTTTTTCATCTTTTTGAAGTTCCTGCTTCTCGATGCTGTTCATTTTGATACTGCTCGATTTGGCTAAGAACAACTGAATATAAGCTCTCAATACAATCTCGGAAGGAGTTTCCTGCTTTAGTTCATCCGTAATCTGATCCATTAATTGTGTATATAATTGATGCTGGTCAACAGTTAATGGTATAGAAGGCTCTAAATATATATTATTAAAGAGTAAGCCATTACAAGCGACTTCATTCCTATGATATTCAATACAATAGAAGTCACCATGAAATTGTAAAACACTATATTTAAGAGGTTTATTTTCTTTTATATAAATAGATTGTTGAGGTGTTGAGAACAAAAGAACCGGACCTCTAAAGTGAAAAGAGGCAAAATCAGCATGAAAAATTCCCTCGCCTTCACTAACCAATAAAACAGTATACTCGCTAAACTGAACAGGTTTATTCAAAACAAAATGTTCTGATCCATCTGTTCCTAATAAAAATGTGCCCTGTTGGGAGAATACTTTATTCATTTCAATAATTTTAGTGCTTCTTTCTCTTTTTACAAAATTAAGAATGAATTCTGTTTTTATAACATCAAGCCTCTATAAAACCATCCTAGAAATGAATGGTGTCTTTCCGGAATGTTATCCTATCCTCAATTTTTAATATTTTCTTAAAATTTTAAGAATCCTTTATTTTGCAAATGCCTATATTTGGCCCATATCAAATAGAAGTTGTCTTTACAGACGACAAGCTACAATTCTTTACTGCATACATGAAACCATTAAAGTTCATAGGTATTATTTTGCTGTTCTTACTCCCTTTTCTAAGTGGAGGAGAATCTGGTAAACATACTGCTGAACTTACGATTTGTCAGCTTCAGGAAAACTTCACTGCTTCAGAAGTACCTCAATTTTCGTCTTCCGCTTTGGTTAGTCCCGAAGATCTTGACATTCATTTCATTGTCAAAAAGAAGATCAAACACCGTGCTACAACTTCAGACAGCAGTACTTTAAAAACACCGTACTATACCAAATTAGTACCATTCAGAATTTTCAAAAATCGCTTAATTTATGGTATGGCTACGGTCTACCAGATTCAGCGACATACCCATCTGCACCTTTACCAGTTATTCTAGGTCATAATCCTTTTCATTTTTATATTTCTCTTAGCAATGCACTTTCTGTGTTTTATTGTAAAGGAGAGCTTGTGATATAAAAATATTTTATCCAAACGTTACTGCTGTCTAAAAGCAGTAGTCGTTACAATATCCCTTATTTAACATTTAAATTATTCATGTCTCCCTGCAAATCAATGTTGGGGAGCACCTTCATTTATATACCCCTATTTAAAAATTCATTATGAACACTACAAAAAATCAATTCTTGTTAATTGTTTTATCTGTTTTATTTCTGAGCTCTTGTGGAGATAAAACCAAAAAAGAGACTTCAAAAATCAAAACACTGCCCGTCTACAAAGTCACCTTGCAGGACACGATCGTTTCTAACCGGTTTGTGGCTGATGTGCACGCCAAAAACAATGTAGAAATACACGTTCGCATTCCCGGATTACTGGATAAGGTTTATGTGAGCGAAGGACAAAAGGTACATAAAGGACAACTACTCTTCAAAATCAGTGATGTCGAGCTGCAAATACAATTACTAAAAGCTCAGGCCGTCTACAAAAGTACCATGGCAGACCTTAGAATTGCCACAGTCGAGCTTGAGCAGGCACAAACCCTGTTTAACAAGAAAGTAATCGCCGATAAAGAACTGGAACTTTCTAAAGCCAAATATGAAGCCGCTTCTGCCAAAGTTGCCCATGCAGTTGCTGAACGCAAAGCAATCAATCAGCAGATTAGTTTCACCACTATCACAGCTCCATTTGACGGAACGATCGATCGTATCCCGTTCAAAGAAGGCAGTCTTGTAGAGAATGGCTCTCTACTGACAACGGTTTCTCAACTCGATGATATCTACGCTTACTTCTCGATCCCTGAAAACATCTATTTCCAAATGATGACCGACAAGAGTCTGAACAAACCAGGCGGCGACATTAAACTGGAATTACCAAATGGAGTCGTTTACAACCAAAAAGGAGAATTAAGAACTGCCGACGGTGAAATTGACCGACAAACAGGTTCTATTCAGTACAAAGCAAAATTTCATAATCCGCAAGGTTTTATCAAACACGGAACATCGGGAAAACTAATTATATCAGAACCTAAAAAGAATGTGATTCTAATTCCACAGAAAGCTGTTTTTTCGATTCAGGACAAACAGTTTGTATTTCTTGTGAACAAAGAAGGAATTGTAAAAATGACCAACATTAGTATTGGAAGTACGCTTGACGATGTGTTTATCCTCAACAAAGGATTAAAAAGCGATGACCTGATTGTACAAGAAGGAACTCAATCACTACGGGACGGTGACAAAATTAACATCCAAAACGCAAGCTTATAGTTCCTTATTAATTAGTCTCAAAAAAATATAAAATGATAGAGTTATTTATCAAACGAAAAATACTATCGTTAATCATTTCGGTTATGATAGTGCTCCTTGGTATACTGGCCTTGTTTCAGTTGCCTATTACACAATTTCCTGATATTGTTCCGCCATCTGTAACGGTAACGGCTAAATATACAGGAGCCAATGCCGAAGTTTCGGCCAATGCCGTCGCACTGCCTTTAGAGCGCGCTATTAATGGTGTTCCCGGTATGACCTATATGTCAACGGTCACTTCAAACGACGGTCTGACGCTGATACAAGTCTTTTTTGAAGTAGGAACCGATCCGGATCTGGCAGCTGTAAACGTTCAAAACCGTGTGACTACTATACTCGATGAGTTGCCGGAAGAGGTAATTCGCGCCGGAGTAACGACCGAGAAAGAGGTGAACAGTATGCTGATGTATCTGAACATTACGAGTACAGATAAAACTCAGGACGAGCAATTTATCTTTAACTTTACCGATATCAACATTCTACAGGAACTGAAACGTATTGATGGTGTCGGACGTGCTGAAATTATGGGCCAAAAAGAATACTCGATGCGGGTATGGCTTGATCCTCAAAAAATGCTCTCCTATGCTATATCAGCAAATGAGGTAATTGCTTCTCTTCAAAAACAAAACATCTCTGCTGCACCCGGAAAAGTAGGTGAAGGTTCCGGACAATTGGACAATCAGCTTCAATATGTGATCAAATACGGAGGGAAATTCTACGAACCAAAACAGTATGAAGAAATTCCGATTCGTGCCAATTCAGATGGAACTATTCTAAAATTAAAAGACATCTCTAAGATCGAATTTGGATCGATGAGTTACGGAATGGTTTCTAAAACCGATGGTAAACCTTCGGCTTCTATCATGCTAAAACAACGTCCGGGTTCAAATGCTTCTGAAGTAATTGCCAGCGTAAAAGAAAAGATGGCCGAACTTCAAAAGACTTCCTTCCCTCCCGGAATGGATTACAATATTGCTTACGATGTATCGCGCTTTCTGGACGCATCGATCGATGAGGTTTTAAAAACACTTATCGAAGCCTTTATTCTGGTAGCCTTTGTGGTTTTCATTTTCCTGCAAGACTGGCGCTCTACTTTAATACCGGTTTTAGCCGTACCAGTAGCGCTTATTGGTTCGTTTGCTTTCATGTCGATGATGGGCTTTTCGATCAACCTGCTAACCTTATTTGCTTTAGTACTATCGATCGGAATTGTGGTCGACAACGCCATTGTAGTAGTCGAAGCCGTCCATGTCAAAATTTCCGAAGAACATATGGCTCCACTTCCGGCAACGATAAGTGCCATGAAAGAAATTACGGGAGCTGTTATTGCCATAACCATAGTAATGAGTGCCGTGTTTATTCCTGTTGCCTTTCTTAGCGGTCCAGTTGGAGTTTTCTACAGACAGTTCTCTTTAACCATGGCGATTAGTATTGTAATCTCAGGAATCAACGCACTTACTTTAACTCCTGCACTCTGTGCTATTTTGCTTAAACCGCATAATCCGGACGAAAAGAAAACCTCTCTACTGAATCGTTTCTTCGACGGTTTTAATAAATGGTTTGATAATGTAACTGCAGGTTATATCAGAATACTGGCCAAATTTGCAGACCGAACTACTGTTACAGCCGGATTATTGGTTTTATTCTGTCTGCTTACCTGGGGAACCAGCAAATTTGTTCCGGGTGGTTTTATTCCTTCTGAAGATCAAGGGATGGTTTATGTAAGTGTGACTACACCTCAGGGAGCCACTGTAGAACGTACTGAAAAAGTACTGGATGAGGTTACCCGATTAGCCAAAGAAATTAAAGGTGTCGACAACGTGACCACTCTTGCCGGATACAGTATTGTAACCGAAATTGCAGGAGCTTCTTACGGAATGGGTATGATCAATTTGAAAGACTGGAACGATCGCGATATCTCAGTAAACGAATTCATCACCAAACTGGGAGAGAAAACAAAGAACATTTCTGATGCTCAGATTGAGATTTTTGCACCGCCAACGGTACCCGGTTTTGGAAATACAAGCGGGTTTGAACTTCGCTTACTCGACAAATCGGGCGGAACGATTACTAATACCGACGCCGTAACCAAAAATTTTATCAAGGAACTCAATGCTTCGCCAGAAATACAAAACTCTTTTACCAGTTTTGATGCTACTTTCCCACAGTATTTGATTCATATTGATTACGATCAGGCAGCTAAAAAAGGAGTTTCTGTAGACAATGCGATGTCGACTCTGCAAACGATGCTGGGTTCTTTTTATGCGACTAATTTTATTCGTTTCTCACAAATGTATAAAGTAATGGTTCAGGCCAGTCCTCAATTTAGGAAGAATCCCGAAAGTATTCTGGATATGTACCTTAAGAATGATGCCGGCGAAATGGTTCCGTTCTCTACTTTCATCAAACTGGAACGTGTGTACGGTCCCGAAGTTTTAACCCGATACAACATGTACATGTCGGCTATGATTAACGGAGAACCTGCTGACGGATACAGCTCCGGTGAGGCAATTGCCGCTGTAGAGAAAATCGCTGCCGAAAAACTTCCGGGCAGGTTTGAACTGGAATGGTCGGGTATGACACGTGAAGAAATCCTGTCGGGGAATCAGACGATTTACATTTTTGCTTTATGTATACTATTTGTCTATTTACTTCTTGCTGCCCAATACGAAAGTTTACTGCTTCCGTTTCCGGTACTTTTAAGTTTACCTGTAGGGGTGTTCGGATCGTACCTCGCGCTGTTAATGGTTGGACTCGACAATAACATTTATGCCCAGGTAGCACTCGTCATGCTGATCGGATTACTCGCCAAAAATGCCATTCTGATTGTAGAATTTGCGATGGCGCAGAACAAAATTGGACGGGATATTACCGAGGCTGCCATCGAAGGAGCCCGACTGCGTTTCCGACCTATCTTAATGACTTCTTTTGCTTTTATTTCAGGACTGATTCCTTTATGTATCGCCTCGGGTGCGGGAGCCGTTGGTAACCGATCGATTGGTACGGCAGCCGCCGGAGGAATGTTCATCGGAACGGTGTTTGGACTTGTTATCATACCGGGTCTTTATATACTGTTTGCCAAATTTGAAAAAGCACTGAAAAAATAAACACAATAATGAAAAAATCACTAAATCAATATAAAGCAGTTACTGATCAAAACTATAAGTTTAAGTCATTTTCACTCTTACTGGTGGCCGGAATTCTGTTATTGACAGCTTGTTCTGCTCCAAAAGTTAATGATAATCTGGCTGCTAAAACACTGCCCAAAAATTTCGATGTTACTTCAAAAAAAGCTGCTGACAGCGGAACAACTTTTGTTCCGCTGCAAACAGCCACTTATTTTAAGGATGAAAAACTAGAACAATTATTAGACAAAGCGATGGCTCAGAATCCGGATTATTTAATCATGGAACAGCGTATTCTAATAGCTAACTCGCATCTGAAAGCGGCTAAACTGGCTTTATTACCTTCATTGGATTTTCAGGCCGATGCTTCGGGAACTCGTTATGGAAAATACACCATGGAGGGTGTTGGAAACTTTGACACTAATTTGTCTCAAAACATATCCGACAGACAACGAATTGCAACGGGTACTACCCCAAACTTTTTTCTGGGAGGAAAAGTATCCTGGGAAGCTGATATATGGGGAAAGCTAAGCAATAGGAAGAAAGCCGCACGTGACCGCTATTTTGCCTCTCAACAAGGAATGCAATTGCTGAAGACTAAATTGTTAGGCGATATTGCAGAGCTGTACTACGAATTGGTAGCCTTAGACAAACAAGCACTAATTTACAAGCGAAACCTTGATACACAACAGCATGCATTGGATATCGTTTCGGCACAGCGATCTGTTGGAAAAGCCACAGAACTTGCCGTACAGCAATTCAATGCGCAAAACAACAATATATTGGCTGAAGCAGAACAATTAAATCTTAAAATCGATCAGGCAGAAAAGGCACTACTTACGCTGCTTGGAGAATACGGCGGGAAAATTGAAAGAAACACTGATTTTTCGTCGGGTTATCTTAAAGTCTTAAATCAAAAAATAAGTGTAGACTCTATCATACACAAAAGACCCGACGTATCGGAAGCTTACTTTGAATTGAGGGCTACAAATGCAGATGCTAAAGCGGCTCGCGCAGCCTTCTTTCCAACTCTAAATTTAGGTGGATACGTAGGAATGAACTCTTTTTCTTTGAGTACTTTTTTTGACAGCGGTTCGTTTGCCTGGCAATTATTAGGCGGAATCACTGCTCCGATATTCAATAAAGGACAAATCAAACAGGAGTTTTTTACTGCCAACCGAAGACAGGAAATTTCTTTTCTTCAGTATCAAAATACCATTACAACCGCTTATAACGAACTAAGTGCTTTACTGCACCGAACTGAAGCTTTTGAAAATGTGCTGAAATATAAATCTAAAGAGATTGAGCATCTTGAAATTGCCGTAAATGTGTCCAATGATTTGTATTTGAGTGGTTATGCCAATTACCTTGAAATTATCAATGCACAAAAAAACAAATTACAGGCCGAACTTGATTTTGTAGAGATTCAGTTGAAAAATGCAAATGCACAGATCTTACTTTACAAAGCTTTAGGAGGTGGGATGTGATAAACATTCTGTTTCAGGTTTCAACTTGAAACTTGAAACTTAGACTTTGGACAAGCTTTTCTAAGATAAAGAACCCCGTTTCTGTACCGAAACGGGGTTCTTGTTTTTTATGCATTATTTATCGTTTACTGTGAAAGTATCATTTGTAAAACGAGATTGTATCTGTTAGGTTTTCTCTGTGTATAAAAGCTGTAATAAACTCCTGAACTTCGTTGGTACTTTCAGATCGTGTTTCAAAAGAGTTAATATGAAATTCATCATCCTGATCCAGAATATGTATGATTTCTGTATACCCTTTAGAAATTAAACTTCCTTTAAGTTTTATAATGTTCAACTGTTGGCGACCATCTAATTCCTTGCGAACTTTTAGTTTTATAGCTTTTTCCATAATAGATGTTTTAAAATGACAAACCTTTAACCTCTACTCAAATTTAAATATTATTCCTTTGAATGCTTGTTAAAAAAATAAACATAAGCTATTATTTATCAACAAACTATAAACAATTGATTAACAAGTTGCCACAGTCCTGATTACCGGAGATAAAAAAAATCGTTCGTCGGAAACTATTTCTACTACACTTTTTTTTTTTGAAAGTTAAACACTTTAATTTCAGTAATAAAATCTATTTTTCTACATTTTAGAATTATTTAAAAACTCAAAAAAGGTCTATTACAGCCTATTTTAACGCTTTATACAAGATCTCAACCGGATGTTGTGCTTTTCTACCCGTACCATCAGTAATCTGATGCCTGCAGCTGGTACCTGAGGCAGAGATTAGAGTGGCTTCTTCTTCAGAACGAATGGTTGGAAACAAAACCAACTCGCCAATTTTCATCGACAACTCATAATGTTCTTTTTCATAGCCAAAAGACCCAGCCATACCACAGCAACCACTCGGAATGTTTAGAACCGTATAATTTTCGGGCAAAGCCAGTACTTTTTTAAGAGGCACCAATGACGATAAGGCTTTTTGAAAACAATGCCCGTGCATGCGTATACGTTCCTGCCTATCGGTAAAATTACTTGAAGAAATCCTGCCTTCCTCCAGCTCTTTTGCCAAAAATTCCTCGATCAGGAAAGCTTTTGCAGCATAGTTTTTTGCTTTCACTTTTAACTCTCCTCGACATAAATCGGGATATTCGTCCCGAAAAGTTAAGATCGCCGAGGGTTCAATTCCGATCAGAATACCATCCTGTGGAATCGCCTGCTCAAAATCCTTAATATTTTGTTCTGCAATTTCACGTGCTTCTTTTAACATTCCTTTCGAAAGATAAGTTCTGCCGCTAATCCCAATTTTTGGAATTTCGACCTGATACCCCAAACGATTCAGTAATTGTACCGCAGTCTGCCCTATTTCAACATCATAATAATTTAAAAATTCATCATTGTACAGGTATACTTTTCCGTTACTAAAATCACCCTTTTGACGATACGTTTTCATCCACTTGGCGAAAGTAATTTTGTGCATCAAAGGCAATTTTCGTTCTGTAGCAAATCCTGTTGTTTTCTTAACCACATTCCCAAAAGCCCCTTTTGTGGATAAATTATACATCCACGGAATCACTGCAAACCATTTGTTTATTTTAGGAGTATTTCCGATAAGTCTGGAACGAAATTTCACTCCATTTTTATCGTGATAGTGTTGTAACGTTTCGGCTTTTAATTTGGCCATATCCACATTCGAAGGACATTCTGATTTACAGCCTTTGCAGCTCAAACACAAATCTAAAACGGCAACAAGATTGTCATCACCAAACTTATTAGCCTGGGTAGAGTTGGTTATCGTCTCTCTCAACATGTTTGCTCTGGCGCGCGTGGTATGTTTTTCATCGCGTGTGGCCATATAACTCGGACACATGGTACCACCACTTTTCTCGGTTTTTCGACAATCTCCGGATCCGTTACACATCTCGGCAGCACGCAAAATTCCATTATGTTCCGAAAAATCAAAATAAGTTTCCGGCATCGGGGTATCCTGTCCGGCTGTATATCTCAGACTGGTATCCATTGGTGGTGTATTCACAATTTTACCGGGATTGAAAATACCCCAAGGATCCCAGATTTCCTTAATCTGAACAAACAATTGATAGATTTCCTCTCCTAACATCAGCGGAATAAATTCCCCTCTAAGCCTTCCATCTCCATGTTCACCGCTTAAAGAGCCTTTGTATTTTTTTACCAAATGCGCAATGTCTGTTGCAATAGTTCTGAAAAGCGCCGTCCCTTCTTCCGTTTTTAAATCAATAATCGGACGAAGATGTAATTCTCCTGTTGCCGCATGTGCATAGTGCACACAATTTAGATTTCGCTTTTTTAAGATCGCATTAAAATCTTCTATAAAATCCGGTAAATCATTTACATCTACTGCTGTATCTTCAATTACGGCAACCGCTTTGGCATCACCGGGAATATTAGACAGCAAACCCAGTCCTGCTTTACGTAAAGCCCAAACTTTATTGGTATCCTCACCATAAACAACTGGGAAATGATACCCTAAATTTTTAGAACGAAGCAAAGCTTCCATTTCTTTGGCAATGGTCTCAATTTCTTCAGGAGAATCTCTTAAAAATTCAACGGCTAAAATTGCCTGAGGATCTCCCTTTACAAAAAAACGATTCTTACTTTGTTCAATATTTTCTTTTGTACATTCCAGAATATAATGATCGATTAATTCCACACTATCCGGTTGAAATTTTAAAGCCTCAATATTGGCTTTAAGTGATTCATTAATACTTTCAAAATGAATGCATACCAATGCAGAATAAGGTTTTAACGCGTCGACCAAATTCAATTTTATAGCAGTAGAAAAGAACAAAGTTCCTTCTGATCCTGCTATCAGCTTGCAGAAGTTGAATTGCTCTTCTGAATCTTTAAAAGGCATTGTATCGGCCAGTAAATCTAAAGCATAACCGGTATTTCTTCTGGGAATTGATTTTTTAGGAAAATGGTCTTCAAACAAAATTTGGTTTGATGCTGACGATAGTATTTCTTTGACCTGAACATAAATGGCCTGTTCCAACGGACTTACGACGTTAATTCCGTTACATTTATCTTCAAATTCAGCATTGGTTAACGCGCCAAATGTCACTTCGTGACCATCGGCCAAAAAGCCTTTGATTTCAAGCACGTGTTCGCGGGTCGATCCATAAATAACGGATCTCGCACCGCAGGCATTGTTGCCCACCATTCCGCCAATCATACAGCGATTGCTCGTCGAAGTTTCAGGTCCGAAAAACAACTTATAGGGTTTCAAATGAAGGTTTAGTTCGTCACGTATAACTCCGGGCTCGACCCATGCCGTTTTAGAGGCCTCATCTACCGATATAATTCTGGTAAACTCTTGTGAAATATCTACTATGATTCCGTTCCCAACAACCTGTCCCGCCAACGATGTTCCGGCAGCACGCGGAATTACACTGCTTTTATGCTCTCTGGCAAAAGCAATGATCTTCTGAATATCTTCCTTTGTTTTTGGAATGGCAACTGCGAGCGGCATTTCTTTATAGGCACTCGCATCAGTTGCATAAAGCAAGCGCATGGTATGATCGTAGAATAATTTACCTTCTAATTGTTTTTCGAGACTTTCAAGAGGAACGGTAGCCTTAGAAAGAATAGTATGGTTATTCATTTTAATACTTTATATTAAGTAAAGTGTCATTTCGAGGAACGAGAAATCACAAGCGGAATCCCGTTCAGAATGGAAACTTCTTTGTCGGGTTTCTAGTGTGATTTCTCGTTCCTCAAAATGACAATATTGTGTGTAATCGTTATCTACAATTCGCTTAAAGCAATATCTAATAATCGCACCATTTCATCAGCGTTTTGTTTGTTGAATGTCATAGGAGGTTTTATTTTCAAAACATTGTGCAAAGGACCGTCTGTGCTTAATAAATAGCCGTGGGCTTTCATCTTTTCAACTACAATATCTATTTCGGGAACAGCAGGTTCCATGGTCGTTCTGTCTTTTACCATTTCGGCACCAATAAACAGACCATGTCCGCGAACATCACTAATAATTGGATACTTCGCCATTAACTTTCTAAGACCATCCATTAAATGATTTCCCGTTTCCAGAGCATGCTGTTGCATTTCTTCTTCCTGAATCACATTCAATACGGCCAAACCAGTAGTCATCGATACGGGATTACCGCCAAAGGTGTTAAAATACTCCATTCCGTTGTTGAAGGCATCGGCAATTTCTTCCGTTACAATCACCGCAGCCAGAGGATGTCCATTACCAATTGGTTTTCCTAATACCACGATATCCGGAACTACATTTTGTAATTCGAAGCCCCAAAAGTGATCTCCGATTCGTCCAAATCCAACCTGAACTTCATCAGCAATACAAACTCCTCCGGCAGCTCTGACATAATCATACGCTGTTTTTAAATAATTTTCCGGTAATGGGATCTGACCTCCTACTCCCAATAAGGTTTCACAGATGAATACCGCAGGAGCTTTGTCCTCTTTCTGCAAATCTTCTATAATTCTTTGCACATCGGCTGCGTATTTTTCTCCCGCATTGGTATCTCCATATTTATAAGGGCCGCGATACAAATCAGGATTAATCGCCTTGTGTATCCAAGGCATCTGACCAAATCCTCCTTTACTGTCAAATTTATACGGACTCATTTCCATTGCAACGGTAGAAGTTCCGTGATAAGCATGATCCAGTACAATAATATCTTTTTGTTTGGTAAAATGACGGCTCATTCGAATCGCCAGATCATTGGCCTCACTCCCCGAGTTCACAAAGTAACAAACACTCAGCTTTGAAGGTAAGGTTGCAGTAAGTTTTTCGGCATAAGCTGTTATAGCGTCATTTAAATATCGGGTATTGGTATTTAAAGTTGCAATCTGTTTCTGCATTTTTCGAACCACCACCGGATGACAATGTCCCACATGCGAAGGGTTATTGACACAATCTATAAAGGTTCTTCCCTTATCATCGTACAAATATTGCAAAGCACCTTTTACAATTTTCAATTTGTCCTGATAACCGATACTTAAATTACGTCCTATTTTCTTTTTTCGAACTTCCAATAAATCACTGTAATCGTCAGTAGTAATTACTCCTTCAAAACCACAGGCTTTTCTAAAAGTATCCTGCGCTTTGATTGGATTAATCTGAATCAGTTTAAACAATAAATTCCACGCCGGTTTTTCGGTTATAAAATGATGTTCGTTGTTGCTGTCTAATGAGGCATTGTAAGCGGATTGTGTTACACTGATACAAAGTCTTCCGGCAATCAGATAATACAATACATCCAATTCCTGCTCGGTTAAAGCATACGATTTATGGTATCCTTCAACGATCAATGCTGCAACGGCCAGCGGATCTTCTTCATCCAGCATGGCATACGTACAGGCTATCGCTAAATTGTTGATTAAAGCGGTATACACCATATCGCCAAAATCGATTAAACCGCTAACACGATTGTGCTGTACCAGTACATTATAATCATTGGCATCGTTATGTACATAAGCATGACGCAAGCGATGCAATTGAGGCAAGACTTCCGTATCAAACTGCAAGAGGAAATAGCCCGCAATACGCCTTTTTTCGTGATTTAGAATGTATTTTAAATTGTCCGCTGCTTCACTCGCACGACTAATGTCCCAAGTATAATTGCGATGCATGGCAGGATGTGAGAAATCCTGTAAAGCATGATCCATCTTTCCTAAAAAACTTCCCAGGTCATATTGCAATTCTTTTGTTTTAGCTTTTTCATCCACCCAAAAAACACCTTCTAAAAAGTTCAGTATTCTGATATAGTACGTTTGGGAATTACCAACAATTTTAGTCAGTTCTTCTCCATGTTTATTGATACTGAAATGCTGAAAACAATTTGAAACAGGGCTCTTTTTTAGATGCTGAATGATATTGATCTGCGCTTCTAAAAAAGGAAAAGGGTGACTTTCGTTTGATACTTTTAGAATGTACTTTTCATTCTTCTCATTTGATAAAAGAAAGTTCAGTTCGTCATATCCATTTAATGCTTTTACGGTAACGGTTAATCCGTAATGTTCTTTTACTAAATCCTGAATAGTTGCTTCTGAAAAAATCATTGATACTATATTAAATTGTTTTTATTTTATTTTTTAGCCACGACCCGAGCGATAGCGAACGGACGAAGTAATTCACGAACTACTGTACGCAAGCCACTTAAAAAATTCGTGAATTCGTGGCAGACTTTTACTTTATTTCCAAATAATCGCCTGAGCCGGTTGTAAAGGATTTTGTCCTACCAATATTTTACTCCCCTGAGGAATTGCTAACTGTATCGGCTCATTGGTATAATTTACTCCCGTATAAAACCCGTCTCTCCATTCTACAAAAACCCCTTTTGGCAAATCTTCGATAGCAACTTTGGAACGTTCGTAAACCGATCTCACCACTTGTCTTTCCAGATCACCATCTTTACTCTCTGCTCCTACATACGTAACCGTTCCTTTCCCCAGTTTTCTCGTAACTGCTGCTGCTTTTCCCTTATAAAACTGATCGGAATACGTTGCTAAAACTTCTGTTCCTGCTTTCGGACTTAAAACATCTGCCCAGGTATTCCATTTATAAGTATTGTTTCCGGAACTTATCGTTCCATTTACATCCGCCACAAGCATGTCAAAAAAGTCAACATCAGCACCAATTAACGGAACGATTGGCGCACTCCATTTAGCCTCAAAGAAATGCCCGTTTTTATCTTTCTGACCGGTACGGCAGGACAAAATCAGGTTACCACCATTTTCTACATATTTCGTCCATTTGTCTACCAATTTCTGATCGATCAGCTGGTAAGCCGGTGCTACTATAAACGGATAAGCCGAAAAATCATCTTCTTCTGTAATAAAATCCATTGGTGCTCCAGTCGATTTTACTGCCGAAGTATAGGTATTTCTGTGTCTCCATGTACTCCAGAACTCCGTTTGTTTTTGGTTTTCCAAGTCCCACAGATTCTCATGACTCCATAAAAATCCTGTTTTTCTTTTGGCAAGATCAGCAGGAAGTACCGCTTTCGGATTGTACTCTTTTCGAAGCAGTTTCATATCTTCGATTGACTGTACAAACTCTTTTCCTCCCGTAGTCAAGGTTACACCATCAGTACCTACGATTCCGTCATGGTACATCTCACTGCTTCCCAGTGGATGTCTGTATCGATAAGTGCAGGTGAAAGAACAGCCTCCTCCAAAGGCTTGTGAAATCCACATATGAACGGTTCCCGGAAGCAATTGCGGATTAATACTCGCCCAGTTCACTTGTCCTGGCTGCATTTCCATAACTCCGGTAACTCCATTAATCGATCTGTAATAATCATTGGCTTCGGATATTTTATTTGGATGTCCCATTCTAAAGTTCTGACCTCCTAACTGATTTCTCCCACTCACCGGATACATAGTGTAGGTGGCAAAATCCATCTTATCGGTTCTTCTTGGGTCTGCACCATAAACTACATTCGTATAATTGGTCGTAATCCATTGTTTTGGATCAACATATTTTCGAAGTGTTTCTGCCTGTAAATTCAAATATTCGGCTTGTGAATCTGCCGTGAATCTTTTGAAATCTAATATGGCATGCGGACTCAATTTGTCTTCAAAATAAATCTCAGCATTTGGAATGGCAATCTGTTCGAAGTTGTTATAGCGAATACTCCAAAAACTTCCCAGCCACTCGGCATTCAATTTTTCGATTGTACCGTATTTTGCCTTTAACCATTTTTGAAATCCTTTTTGTGCAGATGGACTAAAATCATCCGGAGCTCCCGGCTCGTTATCCACTTGCCAGCCCATAATGTTTTTATTCTTTCCGTATCTTTTTCCAAGTTCAGTCACTATCTTTTCGACAAATGCTCTGTACTTTTCATTTGAAACCGATTGATTGGCTCTGTTTCCATGCTCTCTACGGCGTCCGCTTGCATCTACCAGATAAATTTCAGGGTACTTTTCCCCCATCCATGCCGGCGGAGTTGGTGTTGGGGTGCAAAGAATCACTTTTAAACCTTCTTTTTCGGCGATTGCCAAAGCGTCATCCAGCCATTTAAAATTATACTTGCCTTCTTCCGGTTCCATATACGTCCACGCAAATTCAGCAAAATGTGTAAACTCAAATCCCAGTTTTTTGATGTTTTTTAAATCGCGTTCCCATTGCTCTCTAGGCCATTGTTCTGGATAATAATAAACACCTATCTGCATCAAATCAGGCTTTGAGAAAAAACGCTGTGGATCTTTTTTTTCTGTCGCTGTCGTTTTTTTCGTTTGAGCAAAAACAGGTACCGAATGGCAATTTGCAATAAGCAATCCTGTTGCTACTATTTTTGTGAATGATATTTTTTGGTTGAACATACTTTGTACTGTTGTTGTGTTAATCAAATTTAGATAGTTTTTCTTAACTCGCTTCACTATTTATCTTCTAAAAGCAGCATTAAATAATGGGAAGCCGACCAGCTAAAATTGTAGGCTTCTAGTCCTCTTCCGGTAATGGGCTGATAGTTTTCTCTGATAGAAGTTCCTTTGTCTAAAACTCCTTCGGCATTGTAAATTAATTTATGAGCCAGTTCGTTTGCTTCTTTCACATAGCCATACTTTTCCAGTCCGTTTATACCAAAATAACTTTGATCAAGCCAGACCGGTCCTCTCCAATACCCATTGTCCGGTTTGAATTTTGGATGATTAGCCGCCAGTGTCGGTAACGGAACAAAAGTGTTCAAACTGGCCGTATCAAGCATGTTTTGTTTGGCTAACTGAGCTTGCTCAGCGGTAGCTACTTCTGCCCAAATTGGCAAATACCCTTCACAGCCCATTGCTTTTATCAAGGTTTTACCATCGATTGTCGTGTCGTAAAACCAACCTGTAGCAGCATCCCAAAACTGATTTTGAATTTTAACTTTTAAAGCAGTACTTTCTTCCTTCCATTTTTTCGATTCTTCAGTTAATTTTAAAACTTCTGCCATCTTCTGCAAATAATTTTTCTCGGCATATAAAAAGGAATTTAAATCTACACTTTCCTGATCTAACGAAAAGGCTTTTTCTCCATTTTTCAGAATTTTACTGTCGTCAAAACGAACGGCATTGTCCATTCCGCTTTCCCATTTTGCTGCAATCACAGTTCCGTCTGTAGAACCAAATTCACACAAACCATCCTGATCGTGATCGCGTTCTTTGTACCACCAATTGTGATATAATTTTAGCTTCGGATAGAACTCTTTTATGAAATTAACGTCTTTTGATTTTTCATAAATTTTCCAGATGGCCCAGGCTGCAAGCGGTGCTTTAGTATTTCGGTAATTGTTTTCTTCCAGAAGATTGTTTCTGTAAATACAATCCGGAATAAACCCGTTTGGCTCCTGATAATCAAACAAAGCACGCATCTGATCTTTTGCTAGTTCTGAATTATAATTGGCAACCGCAACGGCGTGTTTCCAGCTGTCCCAGGCCCAAAAACCATGAAACCATTCGTAATTGTAACTCGGAAAAAGTCCACCGTGTTTCAAACCTTCGGCAGCAATTCGGGTATTGTTTTGTAAAGTCAATAGCAGTTTAGCAATCAAATTAGAGTAAACTGCCTCTTTGTAAATATTTTTCTTTCTGGCAATTAATTCTACCAGTTGATTTTCTTTCTCTTTTTGTGTGTTGTTTAGTAAGGTATTGAATGCCGTTTTAGCAATGTTTTCATTTTCCGTTTTCCAGGAATACTGAGAAAAAATAAAGGTTTGAGAAACCACTATTTCCTTAGTTTCATTTGGTTTTAGAACCAGTTTCTCTGTCTGAGCTTTATAGCCCTGATTCGTAATTTCAATTTCAGGACTGCTATTCAAAAACTGAATGTACCCCGTTGCTGTGCTTTTAGAAGAAACAATTTTTAAAGTTTTGCCTTCTTTTGAAAGTTTTAAATCATTTAAAAAAAGAGTTGAATGGTAGGACGGAAAAAGGGTTACTGTTTTTCCTGATGTGTTTGTAATACTTGTTTTTTGTAAAGCCGAATGACCGGACAAATAAACCAACTGCTGTTTTACCGTTAACTTTTCGTTTTTAAACTTCTGTTCCAAATGACTGTTGTAGCTTTTCTGGTTCACCAGCGTACTTTTCCATTGAATGGCTTCTTTTTTGTTTTCATCCGTAAGCTCTAAAGAAACAAACGAAGGACTTAACCAGACACCATTTTGCTCTGTCATTAAAAAAGGCCCGGAAAATCCGGCCTGCACTACTGATGGTTCTAAAAATCCAAATCCAAACCAAGCCCCTTTATCTGAAAACGCCAGTGATTTTCGATCTGTCGCATTTAGGGGGTTCCCTTTATAGTTTATGCTATTTTGGGCCGCTTCTAAATTTGGATATTTCTTCTGAGACCAGCCTGATTGAACTATAAAAAAGGACGCAAGAATAAAAAGTATTTCCTTTTTTCTCATGTTATTTTGTTTTTATGATGTGTTAGAATTGATAAAATGAAGTCAGCGCAAACAATCGCTGCCTTACTTATCAGATAAAAAGAATAGCCCGAAAATTAGGCTATTCTTTTTAAAGTTATATCAATTTCATTTCTATTTTAATCCAATATTTTCATATTATATCGGTATTAAAATCAATTCATCGAATTAATTTGTTTGTAATTCCGTTAATGGAATTGGGTAAAAATTGTTTTTTGCTGCATCAAAACCGCTACGTCCTACTGCATCAAGTGCTGCTTTCGTTTTTCCCCAACGACGTAAATCATAAAAACGGTAGTTTTCTAACGGGAACTCTATGATTCTTTCGTGTTCAATCTGAGCTTTAACAGCTGCTGCAGTTGTTCCTGTCATCGCTGGCATATCAGCTCTTTCACGAACTTTATTGATATACGGAATAGCTTCTCCGGTACGCCCTAACTCATTCAGTGCCTCAGCCTGCATCAACAGTACATTCGCATATCGCATCAAAGGAATGTTGATTGCCGTAAACTCCTGATTCATTTTTTCCTGAGTACTTGGAATGTATCTGCGGTATACCGGCTTGTCTTTCCCTTCAAACTTTTCATCATAAGTAGTGCCTAGTACCAAAGGATTACTGGCATCATTAAAATAAGCATCTTTAAAGAAAATAGTACTGTAAAAACGCGTATCATAATTTCCTGTCGTCGCAATTTTCCCCTCTTTTTTGAATTCGTTTACCAACATAGGGCTTGGCAAAATTTCGTCCCATCCGCCAAGTTCTCCCGCTGCCATCCAATAGTGAAGAGCATTACGGTAGAAAGCACCATTAGCGGTAGTTTCAGAAAATTGCAATTCAAAAATAGATTCTTTACTGTTTTTTACAGTACCGTCAAACATAGAAACATAATCCTTCACTAGCTCATACCCCTGAACTTTATTCAATGCCGTAAGCGCTTCGTTTAAAAAAGCTTGCTTTTGAGCTGTTTCTTCATAAGCTCTGGTTAAATAAGCAAATCCAAGGTAACTGTTGGCTGCTCCGCTTGTCGCACGTCCTGTTTTATCAGAAGTTTGCTTCGCAGGAAGTATGTCTGCCACCGCTTTAAATTCTTTTGTGATAAAATCCCAGGCCTCCGGTCTTGTCGATAACGGAACATTTAAATCGCTTTCTTTCGTTACGTATTTATCTCTAACATAAATTTTATCCCAGTTCAAAAGCAATTTCATGTGGTAATAAGCACGTAAGAAACGAGCTTCGGCCTCAATTTGTTTTCGGTCACCTTCTGTTATAGTGGAAGCCGGAACCTTTGGCAATTTATCAATAACCTGATTGGCATTACTGATTCCTCTGTAGTTAATTCTCCAATAACTGGTAAACTGACTGTTCCCGTTCGTATAAGTAAAAGTTGAAAGTTCTACCCAGTTTTGATAGTTCAAAGCATCGCTTCCCAATTCGTTTATGTCTTCACGATAGGCTTCTACCGGCCATTTTATTTCGGCAAAAGTCCATTCGTTAGTGGCGCATTCAAGCTGTCCGTAAGTCGCCGCCAAAGCAGATTCAGCATCGGCCTTATTTCTCCAGAAATTCTCTGAGGTCAGTTCGTCCGGAGATTGCTGCTCCAGATAATCACTACAACTTGTAACAGAGAACAAACCTATAGTGGATAATAATAAAAATATCTTTTTCATGATGATGTCTTTTATAAAATAGAATTAAAATATATACTGGATACCCGATACAAACGATCTTGTAAATGGATACACAAAACGATCAATACCGGTATTAAGTACCGAAGCACGTGAAAACTCAGGATCAATACCTGAATAATTAGTGATCGTAAATAAATTCTCTGCACTGATATAAATTCTAAGCTTGTCTATTTTGGCTTTGCCTAACATTTTGCTTGGAATAGTATATCCGAGCTGCAATTGACGCATTCTTATAAAATTTCCGCTTTCCAGAAAACGATCAGACTCACGGCTGTTTCCATTAGGATCCTGCAATACAGCTCTTGGAATATCACTACGGTTATCCGGTGTCCATGAGTTTAGTGTAGAAGCCAACATGTTAGTTCCTGAATTCATAGACTCATAAAAATAACGGTTTCCGTTGTACAATTTATTCCCCCAACCGCTTCCAATCAATGCTGAGAAATCAAATCCTTTGTAGCTGGCTCCCAATGTAAGGTTAACTTCTACTTTTGGCAATCCTGTTCCTGCATAAGCTTTGTCGTTATCATCTATAACACCGTCTCCGTTTATATCTTTAAAACGAATATCACCCGGTTGTGCATTTGGTTGTAATAAAACACCATTTTTATTATGAGCATTTACCTCCTCAACCGATTGAAAAATACCATCTGTTTTGTACAGGTAGAATCCACTAATTGGACTTCCTACACGTGCCTGAGTTGGAAAATGTTCGGCATTGAATTTTAATCCTTCTCCGTAAATGGTCTGACCTTCATTTGCTAATGATATTACTTTATTTTTAAGAGTTGTAAAATTCAAGCCTGCATTGTATTTGAATTCATTAACCTGATCGCGGTAATTTACTTCTAATTCAAAACCGCTGTTACTAATCTTACCTACGTTAAGAATCGGGTCATCAACTCCGGCAGATGGAGCCAGTTTTTTTGTAATTAATAAATTGTCCGTCACATTGTGATAATAGTTCATCGAACCGCTGATTTTTCCTTTCAAAAGAGTATAATCAATACCAATGTTTTTAGAATCTGTAGTTTCCCACTGTAAATTTCTGTTTTCTAATGCTATCGCAATACTTCCCGGCCAAGGATTACTTCCGATTCCCTGTACATAACCTGAACCTAGCTTGTTACCTGTATTAATTAAGGTATTTGCAGAATAATATCCCAAAGCAGCTTCGTTACCCAATTGTCCCCAGCTGGCGCGTAGTTTTAAAGTAGAGATAAAAATATCTTTTGGGAAAAAATCTTCCTGTTCGATTTTCCAACCTAAGGCTATAGACGGGAAAGTTCCCCAACGGCTGTCAGCTCCAAACTTAGAAGAACCGTCTCTTCTAATCGTCATTTGTAATAAATAACGATCGTTATAAGAATAGTTTAACCTTCCAAAGAAAGAAACACGATTGTATTGAAATTTAGAACCATTGGCTGTATAAGTTCCTCCTTTTCCGGCTCCGATCGTTTCAAAACCAGGATCTAGGAAACCTGAAGGACGGTCTATAGAAACTAACTGTCCATTTTCTACTGTATAATCTGTTGTTTTTCCTTCAGCACTTACCTCATTCCAGTTAGAGGCCTGACTGTTAAATGTATTACCCAGCATCAGACCGAAAACGTGTTTACCAAAAGTTTTGTCGACTGTAATTATGTTGTCTAATATCTGCTCGTTCCAGGTCTTTCTCAACTCCCATTGTAATGGATAAAGGTGTACTTCTTTCGGATTGGCAATAAATGGAGGAAAATGAGCCGTTTGTTGGTTGTTTTTCACACGGTAAGAATAGGCTAATTTGTATTTCAACCATGGTGCAATATTGGCTGTTGCAGCAATATTAGCTGTGATATCCTGCCCAATGTCATTACTTTTCCTAAAATGCTCTTCGGCGACCGGGTTCGTCCCAGCAGGTAAACCATTTTTATTGGTTAGACCATAACCGTATTGTTCATTCTCATCATAAACCGGAACTAACGGAGACATTGTATAAACTTCTTTCAACTGAAAGTTAGGCAATGCATTTTGGGTTCCGATATAAGCCATTTTTCCATCGATATCAAAAATCGATTTTTTGAAACTTACCCTTGCACTTCCTGTTTGAGAACCAAATTGATTGTCGATAATAATTCCTTTTTGCTTTACAAAGTTTCCGTATAAAGCAAATTTAAAATCACCTTGTCTTCCCTGAACTCCCAAACCGTAGTTTTGTGTAAATCCGGAACGGAAAACTTCATCCTGCCAGTCTGTATTAACATCAGATGGAGCCGTTATATAAGCCGGAAGCGCTTTTGGTGAAGTCGCATACTTATTGTACTCATCGTACATTCTTTTATGAACTGTACGATATCCGTCGGCATCCAATAAATCTAATGTTTTCGATGGATTGGTGATACTTAAAAAAGAGCTGAAATCTATTTTTACACCTTCTTTTTGTCCATTTTTAGTGGTTACGATAATCACACCATTTGCAGCAACAGATCCGTAAATAGCAGCCGCAGCACCATCTTTCAATACCTCCATCGATTCAATATTGGTTGGATTTATCGTATTAATATCTCCCTGAAATCCGTCAATAATATAAAGTGGTTCTGTAGCACCAAAGGTATTTACCCCACGGATTTTCACGCTCACAGAAGCTCCTGCCACACCACCGCTTTTTTGCACGTTTACCCCTGCTACTAGGCCCTGAAGTGCTTCAGAAGGACTTGTCGTCGCTCTGGTTTCTAAACTTTCTTTTTTAACAGTAGAAATGGCTCCCGTAACGTTGCTTTTCTTCTGAGAACCATAACCAATAACGACTACTTCATTCAGTTTATTGGTTTCTTCCTGCATGGTAATATTAAGTTCACCACGGTTGTTTACAGCCTCACTTTTCTCTATAAATCCCATATAGGAGAAAACGATAACCGGATTCACAAGGCTTGATGAATACACCAAAGTATAATTTCCGTCAATATCTGTTGCAGCATTGTATTTAGAGTCTTTAATCGAAATACTCACACCCGGCAGCGTATTGTTCTTATCATCAGTAACTTTTCCGGAAATGGTCTTTTGTGCTTGATTTGCTTGCGCAAAATTGATGTTTGGCAACCACAAGCATAACAATAAAGGAAGAAAATAGAACTTCCTACTGAGTAGTTTTTTCATTTTGGTAATGGTTTTGGTTAATTAAAATTTCGCTTTTTTTAGTTTTTTTTATTTGTAGGCAAGCACTTTATAAGACATTCGATTACAGAACTGCCCTATAAAGTGCGGTATTCTCTTTGATTTGACTTTTAGAAAAAAGGTAGGTATCCGTTTATTTTATAAGTCAAACTTTATTCCTTGTGCCAATGGCAGACTAGTAGTATAATTAATGGTATTGGTTTGTCTGCGCATGTACACCTTCCAGGCATCGGAGCCGGATTCTCTCCCACCGCCTGTTTCTTTTTCTCCACCAAAAGCACCGCCAATTTCAGCACCGGAAGTACCGATGTTGACATTCGCAATACCGCAGTCAGAGCCTGTGACCGATAAAAATAATTCGGCCTCTCTTAAATTATTAGTCATGATTGCTGAGGATAAGCCTTGTGCTACACCATTTTGAATGGCGATCGCATTTTCGACAGTCCCCGAGTATTTTAATAAATATAAAACCGGAGCAAAAGTTTCGTGCTGTACGATTTCAAATGAGTTATCAGCCTCTGCGATAGCAGGTTTTACATAACAGCCGCTTTCGTATCCTGAACCTGAAAGTACACCACCTTCAACCAGAATTTTTCCTCCTTCGGCTACTACTTTTCGTAGTGCCTGCTGGTACATTTCAACTGCCTGAGTATCGATCAACGGACCAACATGGTTTTTTTCGTCCAACGGATTTCCAATGCGCAATTGCTTGTAAGCAGCTACTATAGCATCTTTTACTTTGTCGAATATACTTTCGTGAATGATTAAACGACGTGTCGATGTACATCTTTGTCCCGCCGTTCCAACGGCACCAAAAACAGCACCGATAACCGTCATTTTAATATCAGCATCCGGAGTTACAATGATGGCATTGTTTCCTCCCAACTCCAATAATGATTTCCCTAAACGTCCTGCAACTACCTGCGCTACAATTTTTCCCATGCGGGTCGAACCGGTAGCCGAGATCAAAGGAATACGTGTGTCTTTTGTCAATAACTCTCCAATCGTATAGTCACCATTGATCAAACCTGAAATACCTTCCGGTAAATTATTCTCTTTGATAACCTCACTTATAATATTTTGACACGCTATGGCACAAATAGGCGTCTTCTCTGATGGTTTCCAAACGCAAACATCTCCACAAATCCAGGCCAGAGCTGTATTCCATGCCCAAACAGCCACCGGAAAGTTAAAAGCCGAAATAATTCCAACTACTCCCAAAGAATGATATTGTTCGTACATACGATGTCCCGGACGTTCTGAATGCATCGTTAATCCGTGAAGCTGACGGGAAAGTCCAACTGCAAAATCACAGATATCAATCATTTCCTGTACTTCACCATAACCTTCCTGCAAAGATTTCCCCATTTCGTAAGAAACCAATTTTCCTAATGCCTCTTTGTGCACACGCAACTTTTCCCCAAACTGACGTACAATTTCTCCACGCTGTGGTGCCGGCATCAGTCTGAACTGTTTGAAAGCAGCTGTTGCAGCCTCCATCACTTTTTCATAATCTGCAGCGGTTGATGTTTTAACTTTTGCGATCAATTGTCCGTCTACAGGAGAATAACTCTCCAGAATTTCTCCTCCCGAAAAATGATTCAATCCCGTTGAAGTTCCCTCATTAACTTCTTTTATTCCCAATTGGCTTAAAGCTTCCTTTATTCCGAATTGTACTTCTGTTACTGCCATTATGACTTTTTTAAAATAGGTTGTCCAGTTTTAAACTATAAAAAACTGATTATGATAACGATAACTATACTTATTTCCTGTAATTATTTAGCCTCCTGCAGCTTTACATCTGTACTTTCAAATATTTTATCGGCAGACGATGCTACAAATCCCTGATACAATTCGCCATTCGCCATTGGATAACGGAGGGCAAACTCATAATAACAAGATGGAATTTCTAAAGCCCCCTCTTCAAAATCCACTACATACAAATCAGCAAGCGTGCTCGATTGCTCTAATAATTGCTCCGGAGTTCCTTTGATTTTTCCACCGGAAGCATTCAGTTTCCATCCGCTGTTTTCCAAAAAAGTATTAAGCTCTTCTAAGGTGTTAAATCCTTTTAAAGCATTAGTACTAATCGTAAAGTGATTGGCTCTGAAACCGTAAACATACATCCAGGCCGCATACTCCGATTCTTCTAATAAAGATTTATAGATAGCCTGTGAATTCCCTTTCCATACCGATCCGCTTAAGACTAATTCAGGATCGTTAAACAAGTTCTGATCACAACTGTTCAGGATATTCTGTACTGTTTCCTGTAACTCAGAAGAACATTTTTCTAATTCCAGCTCCGAAATAAAAATTCTTGGTGCATCTTTATCGGTAGCGTGCTCATAATGTCTGGCAAAAAGTTTTTTACTCTCAAAATTATATTCTCCTTTTGCTTCATAACCAACATTCAGGAAAGGTTTTTCTAAAACCTCAATATTTACACGTTTATCATTAAAAGTACGAATCGCTATATGGTCATTTTTTATCTCTTCTCCTCTTTCTTCCAGTAATTCATGTATTCTTCTTGCAGATGGGGTAATATTGGCATATTGCTCCCATAATTTCATAAGTAATTGATTTTTATCCATTTCCGTTTTGTTAAAATAGTGTGATTATCACACAAATTTATATATAAAAGTGTTATTATAACACCTTACTTTTACGTTTATTTAAAATTCGACATTTCATAGCCTTTTTTTTGTAATTTTGACACTTATAAAATCATTTTTAACTTAAGAATTGTCAAAATAATAGAAATCTCTAAACTACGCCCAACCATGCCAAGTATCAAGAAGAATGAAAATACTGACTATTTAGACCGCGAAATCATACATAAACTAAGTGAAAATGGAAGAATCTCTTTTTCAGATCTTGCCAAGGAACTAAACATATCCAATTCATTGGTACATTTAAGAGTTAGAAAATTACAGGAATCGGGAATTATTACCGGTTTTTCGGTAAAATTAAATCCTAAAGAAATTGGTTTTGAAACCACTACTTATACAGGAATTGTGACTAAAGAAGCACGATTTTCCTATTCTATTGCCGAAAAATTAAAAGAAATTCCGGAAGTTGTAGAATGCCATTGGGTTTCGGGAAAGTATGCCTTATTTATTAAAATTGTGGCAGTTAATAATGAAGAGCTTCGCAAAATTTTATACGAGCAAATTCATCAAATTGAAGGTGTAGGAAGCACTGATTCCTTCTTTTCATTTGGATCAGCATTTGAGAAAAACCTGCCGGTATAACCATTTATACTAGCAGCAAAAGGTTTAAAGTTAGCCAGGTTTACATTAGAAAAGCTGTTTTCTAAAACTTAATTTGAGAAAACAGCATGTGTTCTAAAAATACTTATTTACATTTTTCAATCAAATCCTCGGAAGGATTTCTTCCAAAAACTTTAAAATATTTCTTTGAAAAATAATCTACTCTGGTGAAATTAAGATCATAGGCCAACCGAACAATAGAATCATAGGATCCGCTACACAATAATTGATGCGCCAAAATAATTTTTTCTTTCTTAAAGAAATCATTTGGTGTTACACCTTCAATTTCTTTAAAGAGTTTTTTGTATTTACTAGTCGACATATTGGCAACTTTTGACAACTCTGCAATTCCGGGGAATTTATTTTTTAAATTATGCAGTAAATATTTTTTAGAAATCTCCATGCCGGTCAGGTCTGTTTTTTTTATCCTGCACGAAGGTAAAACAGTATCTGAATACCGTTGAATAAAGTTTCCCAGTAATTTTAAAGCGACTCCTTTGAGATAGAAACTGGAAAATTGATTTAAAACATCCTTATTCTTTATCGAATCGATCAGTATTCTGCTATTGCTGTCAATAAGATCGTGAAAACAAAGTTCTTTGCTTTCAAATTTATCGTTTAGTTTATGAACATACATAGGACGAAGTAATTTCTGATCCACGATTAAACGCATTGTAAATATCCTCTTTCCGGCGGCATGTTCATAAATATTTTCAATGCTATTCTTCCAAACAAAGAGTCCTAAATTCGTTAAAGAACCAATTTTATAACTGATATCACGAATCTGAATCCAGTTGAACTCTTCGCTAAGATCGAAATTTATGATATACAAATCATCATGATTTGCATGCTGTTTAATTCTTAAAGGTGCTGTTAATTGGTAAGACTTGCTTTCTGAGTACAAATATAGAACGGTGTTACGAGATTCGAATGCCGGTTTCAATAAGTGCGTCACCTGTGGAATAATTGATAACTTTTACTGTAAATGTGGAATATAATCTACACTTACAAAACTAAATCACTGATTATCAAAACAATTAATTCTGTGTTGACTGAAATAAATAGAAGCAAACTCATTAATTATACAACAACAAATTTGATCGCAGAGTTACACGGTTTCGCAAATTTTACGGCAAAAAAAGAGGGGATTATCCCCTCTCTCAAAAAATGGTTAAATGTTAAAAAATTAAATTGGCTTAGTTCGTCTACTTGTTAAATCTTCTTTTTAAAATCTGTAATTTAGTCCCAGTGTAGCAATTCCTTTGTACCCGAAACCTAATTCTGCGAATGCTCCAAATGCTTTTCCTCTCTTAGATCTGTCAGATTAACCTGAAAGCAAATCAAAGGGTATTATCTTTATAAGAACCTTTAACTTTATCTTTTACAGACAATGCAATAAGCACTGCACCTCCGGAACCATAAAAATCTAATAAAAAAGTTTTAATATAACGATATTGTCCCGCTACTGTTCTCATATAATAATTGCTTTTCTTATTATTTAGAATTTTTAAATTAAATTTAAATACTTCCGTATCTATTAAACGAAGGCTATAAAAATAATTTTATTCTTACAAATATAAGTCAATAGTAATGCGAAACGCGATTTTTTTAAAGAATTTAGCTACACCTGTAATAAGTGGATATGTTTAGGTTATATGTGATACAAAAAAGAACATATTAAAGACTTATGAGTAAAATGCAAAACCCTAAAAACCCATTA
>NZ_MUHH01000035.1:0-29774 GCF_002217475.1 Flavobacterium tructae | reverse complement strand
TAATGGGTTTTTAGGGTTTTAACAGAAATCTTCGGCAGTTCTAGCCGAATAAAGCCATTCCGTTTTGCATTCTGTCTACTAAACCTATGCAAAGTATAAATGAAAATAATGCCGTTATTACTGCAATAAAAGCAAATACAAGTAACAATTTTCGAACAGAAGACCTGATAAAATGTTGCTGCTCTTCTTGTAAAGCATACCGCCAAATATTTCTAAAGTTTTTATAAATCACAATGCCAACAAGCCCCATAATCGCAAAAATAGCAGCTGTCACTATAGTCAGTACATGAAAGAATAACTGATTGTCATGAAGAAAAACATCACTTAGTGTAACGAAACTAAGTACAAATAGCGCTGTTATAGCAATACTGATTGAAACTCTGAAGAATTTGAACATTTTACACTTTAAATTAGATTTAGTATAGTACACTTATTGCTTAAAACGATAAATAAAATATGGAGGTTTCCCCTGATCGTTCGCACCTGTAAAAGCTGGCGAACTATTGAGCTGATTGACTGAAATGTACATCCAGCCGTCGGGTCCTTTATAAACATTATCCGGCCATTGCAATTTTTGAGTGTCCTGTACAATAGTAGTCAATTTACCCGCAGTATCCAACTTTGTTATGGCGTGTTCTTGCAGATTTGTAAAATAATGATTTCCGGCTTCATCTGTCAAAGCACCATCGCTAAAAGGTTTGCTGCCTACTTTTTTTATTGCCTTACTAATTTCGGCATCACTTTTACCTTCTCTGAATAGTTTGGCTGGCACGCTATACCATGAAGTTCCATTCATTGCTCCAAAAAATATCGTTTCCCTGTCATTTGAAAGTGTAATCGGGTCAATGGCTACACGAGCCGGTTTTCCACCAAAATAAGTTACTTTACCATCAATAATCATGTCTTTATCTTCTGCCTGTAAAGAACTATGTCCGCTAAATCGGCGTGTTTTTTTTGTTTTCAGATTCAAAACAATAATACCCGGATTGGCAATATCGGCTAAGTAAGCAAAACCATTTTTTTCATCAATGGCAACATCCTGCGTAAATGTACCTTTAGGCGCAATAGTTTGAGGCAATTCAATTTTTTGAACTACTTTATTCTTACTGATATCAAAGGCCCAAAGTCTGGATTTACCTAATTCGAGTCCCATATCGGTAACCCATAACTGATTGTTTTTATCAAAGATTAAACCCAACATCGCATCAAATTTTACATCGGTTGCTTTTGCATCATATTTCTGATAAGCTTCAGATGGGTAAGGAATCGCTTTTCCGTTTACAATTTCTACCAATTGCATCTTCTGACTTCCCAACGGATGAATGGTTGCAAAAACACGACCCTCGGCTGATACAGCCACATCACCGGGACGAATGTCCATTGCAGCAACTACTTCGAGAGGTTCGGTTGTTTTTTTGGTACTGGCAAAATAATTGGCAGTTCCTTCGATCCAGTCTTTACGTGGGGGAGCAAAAAAATCAATGTCTAATGTTCCGTCTTCCAGGCATTCAAACTGATGGGGAATATTCCCCGGAATAATCAACACCTCTCCGGCACTAACAATGTACTCTTTACCTTGCATGGTTACTTTTACACTTCCCTTTGTAATATAAGTCGTTTGCTCATTTGGATGTTGATGGACTGGCACTTTAGCACCTTTATCCATCTTAAACAACGCCAGCATCCCCTGCTCTCCATACACATATTTACGCTGTAATTTATCTCCTAGTTGTTCCCATCCCAAATTATCAAATTTTAGATGTTGGATTTCTTTCGTCTGCTGTGCAGTCATAGCAGCAGTGAGCAAAATCATAATAGAAATTGCTAATTTTAATTTTGTCATGTTTTTCGAATTTTAAAATTTAATAAATGGCTTTTTTAGTAAGCACTTTTAACATTGTTTTGTTTTGTCCACGGTTTGTCGAAGACTCTGTTCTGCTGTGGCAAAATAACCTCACAGCCCGGTTTTTGATCAAGACTTACTTTTATGGTTGCTGCAGTCAATTTACCGGACATCATGTGTCCGCCATAAGTACGGTCTGTTCGAAATAGTTATCTTACACAAACAAAGATATCCTTTAAAAAACTAGGAAAAATTGTACCTTACAGCTTTTTTTCTGTACAATTTTGTCATCATCTCTAAAAATTAATCCTATTCCTGATAAATTGCAATACCATTTTACACCAAAACACAGATGTGATCTCAAAACATGATAGAATTAATTACTCTAACGGATAATATAATGCTGATTTCCGATAATAAACTAACATACAGATCTTCAGAAAGCAATGATATTTGCTATTCCTTACTCTTAAAACTATGATAAAATTAATTCCTTCAAGATTCCGAATATATTGCTATTCGGCAAGTTGTTTTTTAGTGTTCACCGGCTGCAAAACAATTGACCAGGATGTTATTCAGCATAACTTTATCGTCGGAGAAAGAAACAAAGGCGATTTGTTCTACAATAATTTACTGGATGTCTCCATCGAAATACCGAAAGGTGTTGTTTATGACGATCTGTCTAAGATTAAAAAAAGTGCCCTGCAAAAACGAATTGGGAATTCCAAAGATGTTACTGCTGCTCATTTATTCCTAAGGTACAAAACAGACCAAAACTTAGAGACTTTCTATTTCTTTGAGAAGATTGAAAAGCCAAGCGATACCATTGTTCATGAAAAACTGCTGCAAAATGACAGTATCAATGGAATTATTGTTTACGAAAAAATAAAGGGATCAAAAAAAATTGTTGCTCTTACGCGAATGTCAGCCAACACCAATCATTTGGAAAAGGCGACCGAAAGTATGAGGAAGGTTCATTTGGACAGTACCTCTTTGAATAAACTGTCGTATATGCAGCTTTTTAATTATTATACCACTGAACCACATAAAAATTACCTGCAGGGAAGAGAAAAAATTAAAAAGGCTCCTATAAAAGATCCAAAAAAAATAATGCTCAAAGATCCTTTGTACTTAACAATCAATTCTTATATAGGTGATAATAGAGAATACGATGCATTGATTAAGGGCTATGAAAGCGATAAAAGTGATTTTAACCGCACCGTTTTAAACTCGCTGTCCCAAAATGAAGTGAAAAAAGAGGAAGCTGTAATTGCGGCAATTGGGGATCTCGCTAACGACAATCAGATGATTATACTCAATGAAGATCATTTTTATCCCAAGCATCGGTTGTTTGCCATGAATCTTCTGGATGTCTTGAAACAAAAAGGGTTTACTGTAATTTCGATGGAAACCTATACACCAAATTATAATACTAATACTGCGCCTGTTCCAAATGCCAAAAATGGTTTTTATATCAAAGATCCCTATTTTGGTCACTTCGTAAGGAAAGCCAATGCTATGGGATTTACTCTTGTGGGGCATGAAAATTCAGATCAGAAAATAGATCGGGAAATAGGGCAAGCCAAAAATGTCATGAATATATTAGAGAAAGATCCAAAGGCTAAAATTTTTATTTATGTGGGACACGGTCATCTGGAAGAAGAAGGCAAAAAACGTCTTATGGCCAATTATTTAAAAGAATACTCAAACATAGATCCCGTTACCATCAATCAGGAGACTGTTATGATGAAGATAAAAGAAAAATTAGTTCTGCTTCCAAAATCGGTATTCGCCAAAGATACTTTAATGAAATCAAGTGCTGATTACTTTTTAATCAACAACCTTGAAGCCAACCTACAGTCTGTTTACCCTAATCAGGTTTTTAAAAAGGTAAGTCTGAAGGACCAAAAATTTATTCCGCTTAAAAACCAAGAGCTTTTGGTTGACGTTTTCTTATTAGACGAATACAATACAACTAAAAACGCAGATTTGTTAATTCCGATTCAATCTACTCTAATTACGCCGAAGTCTGATACAATTGAGACGAATTTGCCTGTGGGTCAATACTATATTACCGTAAAATCAGCTAATAATGATCTGTTTTCATTTAATCGTATCGAAGTCAACTAAAGATACAAATGATGTCAAAAAAAATCCCGTTTTCATCGTGTTGAAAACGGGATTTTTAATACTGTTATTTTTTTCTAATGACTCAAATTCTCTAATTCTTTCGGGTCATGTTTGTGTTTAAATAAAATCGCAAAAGCAATTGCAATTACTAAGGCATAAGCTGCAAATGACAGCCAGATGGTTTGCCAGTCTTTCATTAAAATAGGATTCGTAAATATTCCATCTGCAGAAACTGAATTACCCTGACCTTTTACAAAATCAAGCATTTTTGAATTTGTACTTTCAGTTTGTAAAAATGACGCCAATTCAGTTGTATTAGTGAACGATTTGGTAAAAAAACGATCAATAGCCCAACCTGAAGTTAAACTTCCTAAAACCGCTCCTATACCATTGGTCATCATCATAAACAATCCTTGTGCAGACGAACGTATTTTTGAATCGGTATTGCTTTCAACGAACAACGAACCTGAAATATTGAAAAAATCAAATGCCATTCCGTACACAATACATGACAATATGATCATCCATAAACCTCCTACAGGGTCTCCAAAACCAAATAATCCAAAACGCAATACCCAGGCCAACATACTAATCAGCATTACCTGTTTGATTCCAAAACGTCTTAAGAAAAATGGAATTGCAAGAATAAATAATGTCTCAGAAACCTGAGAAATCGACATGATGATAGTCGAATATTTAATTACAAAAGAATCTGCATATTTAGGAAAATGTTTGAATTCGTCTAAAAATACGTCTCCGTAAGCATTCGTCAATTGCAAAGCGCCTCCTAAAAACATAGAGAATACAAAAAACAAGGCCATTTTATAATTTCCAAACAATTTAAAGGCTTCCAAACCTAAAGTTTCAACCAGAGAGGCATCTTCCTTAGTAAGACGCTGCGGCTTACATTTTGGCAATGTGAAGGCATAAATTCCAAGAATCAACGCACCAACTCCGGCAATGTAAAACTGATATTCTGTTGCTTTGCTTCCACTTAAATTAGTGATCCACATTGCAGCGATAAAACCAATGGTACCCCAAACACGGATAGGCGGAAAATCTTTTACAATATTTTTATTATTTAATTTAAGCGAGGTATACGAAATTGAATTACTCAAAGCAATGGTTGGCATGTAGCAGCACATTGCGATAAACATTACGTATATAAAATTATCGGGGGTGGTAACGTGTGCAATACCAAATAAAACTACTGCATAAAGAATGTGCAGGGCACCATATAATTTTTCTGCATTAATCCATCTGTCTGCAATAATTCCGGTTAAAGTGGGCATGAATAAAGAAGCAATTCCCATGGTTCCGAAGACCAGACCAAACTGGGTTCCTTCCCAGTTTTTAGTTCCAAACCAATAATTTCCAATTGTTATAAGCCAGGCTCCCCAAACAAAAAATTGAAGAAAGCTCATTATAATCAACCTGTTTTTAATTCCCATATGATGAAATTGTCTTTAAAATAAATGAAGCGGTAAAACTACCATTAAAAATGATATCTACAAAAAATTAAATTGTTTTAACAACATCTGTTACTAATTCCAGCACTGCTGTAAACTGTTCTTCTCTGTTTAAGTAAGAATTATCTATTTCTATCGCATCATCGGCAATAATTAAAGGAGAATCTTCACGATGTGTATCGATATAGTCTCTCTCGACTACATTTTTCAGGACGTCTTCATAAGAAACGTCGTCGCCTTTTTGCTGCAATTCATCAAAACGTCTTTGTGCACGGGTTTCGGCACTGGCTGTCATGAATATTTTAAGCTCAGCATTTGGAAACACTACAGTACCAATGTCTCTTCCGTCCATTACAATACCTTTATTTTTCCCCATTTCCTGCTGTTGTTCCACTAATTTGGAACGTACTTCAGAAACTTCTGCTACTTTACTAACGAAACTGGAAACTTCAATGGTTCTGATTTGTTTCTCTACATTTTCTCCATTAAGATACATCTCGGCAAAACCAAGATCGGTATTAAATTTAAACTCTAACTGAATGTTCGGTAAAGCTGTAATAAGGGCTGCTTTATCAAAAAAATCGGCTGCAATAAGCTGGTTTTGCATGGCAAAATACGCTACGGCACGGTACATTGCTCCGGTATCTACATAAACATATTCTAACTCTTTTGCTAATTGTTTTGCCAAAGTGCTCTTTCCTGTTGAGGAGAATCCATCAATTGCAATGGTAATTTTTTTCAATTTTTTTATTTTTTAAATTTAAACTTATTTACTGCTTCCATCCGCTTTTAATAGTAAATACTCATCACAATATCGGATCCGGAATTGTCAATTATTTTTGCCACTCTTTCAAAATACTTTTTATTCACCATTGGGCATCCATAACTGTTGCAAATATATCCATTTTGCTCTTTATACGGAACATCAAAATAATAATGAAAAACAATATTACGATCAAATGCATTAGAATTTGTGGGATCTAATCCGTATAATTTATAGGCTTTACCAAACTTTCCATTATAATGCTCACCAACAGCATATTTCCCCAATGAAGTGCTGAGTGAATTAGGGACATTACTAAATTTTAGTTTACCTTTTATTTTAGTCTCAGATCCTAAACCATGAGCTACTAAACCTTTATCAATAATTTTATTAGCTCTTAGATCGTATATAAAAAAGCGATTCTTGCCCGAAGGAATTTTCATATCGATAAAGAAAGCATATCTGTCATTGTATTTTGAATCACTTTTTATAATTTCCTTGATTTCATTGATCTTTCTTTTGTCAATTGTACTTGTTACTGCTAAAGAAACTATACTGTCTTTCCTGCTGATCTTATACCCAATAAAGAAAAGCAATACAATAAGAAAAATAAATAGGATTTTCTTCATACTATAATATTGGACAATGTGGAAATATAAAATGGAATAAAATTCAGGACAAAAAAAATGCTGTTGAAGGAAAAACAACAGCAATATATGATTTAAGTATCTTTAAACTATGTTCCAGGTTTGCTAATAATAAACATCCAGAATGATATTTGACTTAGAACAATCTATATATTTTTCGAGTCTTTTAAAGAACTGTTCATTAACCATCGGGCAGCCATGGCTGTTACTGATGTAATAGTCCTGCTCTTCATAAGGAACTGCCGAATAATAATGCAACACTATGGCTCTTTTTAAAGCATTATTATTGGTTTCATCCAGACCGTTTAATTTATAGGCTTTTCCGAAGATTCCTTTATAACATTTCTGAATCACATATCGGCCTAAAGCAGTGCAATTGGAATTAGGAGTATTACTAAAACGCAAACTTCCTTTTACACCCGTTTCTGATCCTGAGCCGTGTGCTACAAGCCCCTGATCGATAATTTTACTGTTCACCAGATCGTAAACAAAAAAACGATTTTTGCCTGACGGTATGCTCATGTCAACGAAAAAAGCAATTTTGGTATTGTATTTAGAATCAATACTCATCATGTTTTTTATTTCGTTTACTCTAAGATTCATACGCTCTACTTCCAGAGTGGAAATAGCGGTTTCTTTTTTATAATAGTGTTTTGTACCCGTAAAAACACCTACTGTTAAAAACAAAAACAAACTAAGTATTTTCATATCATTACTGAAAATTTAAAATTAAACCAAAAAGACTTGTATTTGCTGCTAAAGTATATCTGGAATATGAATAATTAAATTTTAACCTGTTCATTTTTAATCCAAATCCTACTGACACCCCTGAAAAATTACGCTGTTCATTCACCCGTAATTCTTCTCCCCTTCTAAAATTATATCCTAAACGCAAATTAAATGCTTTTTTTGGAAAAAGTTCTACTCCTAAAACAACATGCCTTAAAGCGTTGTTTAAAAATGAAACCTTTTCTTTGTTTGTTGATCCATCTATGCTGGTTCCTCCACGAACGGGATTCGAAAAAGAGATGTTCCACTGTTGCAAATTTTCTAATGTAAGATGCCAGCGAAGGGGCACATGCTCTAATTCCTGAGAAACTCCAGCCACAATTTCAAATGGTAAATTTTCTTTTATACCCGAGTACGTTGTAAACTGTGTACCTATATTACGGATTACCAGACCCAAATTTACGTCATTTTTTTCAATTACATACAAAAAACCTAAATCAATTGCTCCTCCTATCGAATTATAACTTTCTAACGTTGAAGTTATTAGCTTAGCACTTGCTCCGATATGCAAATCAGTATAAGGAACATTATAAGCATAACCCAATGAAAGTGCGCCTTCACTCCCGGTAAAATTAGAAGTAGCCTGACCATTTTCATCATAACCTTCGAATGAACCATAATTAACATAACTCACTCCTGCATAAAATGTCTGCACATGTCTGTCGTAAGTATAAGCATAAGAAGCAGTTCCATAAGAAGCTTCTCCATAGTAACTCCCATAATTCAGAGCAAGACGATTGTCCATATCTTCATTTAAAGCTGCAGGGTTAGACATCACCTGATTGACATCCTCGTCATAAATCGTGATTGTTTCTCCACCTAAAGCTGCCTGTCTCGGAGAGGTCGTTAAATTCAAGAACTGATAGGTGTGACGCCCTCCTATTTGCCCATAACTAACAGAGCAAATTGTTACTAATAAAAATAAAACAAACTGTTTTAACATTCTTTTGGGGCGATCCTATAGAGGGATAACGCAAGTGCGAAGATAAAATTATATCAATTATAAAAATAAAATACGATAAAAATAAATTCCAATAAAAAATTCCAAATTCCAAAACTGAGTTCTCAGATTGGAATTTGGAATTTAGATCTTGTTTTTTAAAGTCTACACTTTAAACTATTTCAGCGTTTTCGCGTTTTTAACGTTCTGATCGGTCAAGGCCAAAGCCAGAACTTCACTCATTTCTTTTACATAATGAAAAGTAAGTCCTTCTAAATATTCGGCTTTAATTTCATCAATGTCACTTTTATTTTCATGACATAAAATAATCTCTTTGATATTGGCTCTTTTTGCTGCCAGTATTTTTTCTTTAATTCCGCCCACCGGTAAAACTTTACCACGAAGCGTAATTTCACCTGTCATGGCTAAACTTTTCTTTACTTTCTTTTGTGTAAGTAATGAAACTAAAGACGTTAACATGGCTATTCCGGCACTTGGACCGTCTTTTGGTGTTGCGCCTTCCGGTACGTGTAAATGGATATTGTACTTTTGAAACAACTCAACATTCAAGCCTAATTTTTTAGCATTGGCTTTGATGTACTCTAAAGCAATTGTAGCCGATTCTTTCATTACATTACCAAGGTTTCCGGTAATGGTCAAAGCTCCTTTTCCTTCAGAGATCAACGATTCGATAAACAGAATATCTCCACCAACACTCGTCCAGGCTAAACCTGTAACTACTCCGGCAATATCATTGTTTTCATATTTATCACGTTCCAATCTTGGTACTCCCAAAACAGTCACGATATCTTCGTCGGTTACTTTTTTATTGTACTCTTCTTCCATCGCAACCGCTTTTGCTGCATTACGAATGACTTGAGCAATTTTAGTTTCAAGATTACGAACTCCGGATTCGCGTGTGTATCCTTCTACGATTTTTTCCAGTTGTTTTTTACCAATGGTCAAATCTTTAGCCGTCAATCCGTGTGCTTCTAATTGTTTCGGGAAAAGGTGTCTTTTGGCAATTTCAACTTTTTCTTCGATGGTGTAACCGGACATTTTAATGACTTCCATTCTGTCACGTAATGCCGGCTGAATGGCTGACATATTGTTTGAAGTTGCGATAAACATTACTTTAGACAAATCGTACCCCATTTCAAGGAAGTTGTCGTAAAAAGCATTGTTTTGTTCCGGATCTAATACTTCTAATAAGGCTGAAGACGGATCACCACTGTTACCGCTTGACAATTTATCAATCTCATCCAGTATGAAAACTGGATTTGAGGTTCCGGCTTTTTTCAAACTCTGAATGATTCGTCCCGGCATAGCACCGATATAAGTCTTTCTGTGTCCGCGAATTTCAGCTTCATCACGTAAACCACCTAAGGAAATACGTACGTACTCACGTCCTAAAGCCTCAGCAACCGAACGACCGATAGAAGTTTTACCAACTCCCGGAGGCCCTGTCAAACAGATAATTGGCGATCTCATATCGTTACGAAGTTTCAATACCGCCAAATGTTCGATCATTCTTTTCTTTACTTCTTCAAGTCCAAAATGATCTTTATCTAATACTTTTTGTGCATGTTTTAAATCGAATTTATCTTTAGAATATTCCCCCCAAGGTAATTCTAAAAACAATTCCAGGTAGTTACGCTGAATTCCAAAATCAGGAGATTGCGGGTTCATTCTGCGCATTTTAGACAATTCTTTTTCGAAATGTTTCTGCGTTTTCTCGTCCCACTTTTTGGTTTTCGCCTTCAATCCCATTTCATCCATTTCTTCCTCTTGCGAAACGCCTCCCAATTCTTCCTGAATGGTTTTCATTTGCTGGTGAAGGAAATATTCACGCTGCTGCTGGTCTAAATCAAAACGAACTTTTGACTGAATGTCGTTCTTCAATTCTAATTTTTGCAGTTCGACATTCATGTAACGCAACGTTTCAAGCGCACGTTCTTTTAATCCGTTTATCGATAACAAACCTTGTTTTTCTTTTACGGATAAATTCATATTAGAAGAAACAAAATTGATTAAAAACGACTGGCTTTCAATGTTTTTAATCGCAAAAGTAGCTTCTGACGGAATGTTTGGACTTTCTTTTATAATTTGAATCGCCAGTTCTTTTACCGAATCTAAAATTGCGGTAAACTCGGTATCATCTTCTGCCGGACGTTCTTCTGAAACTTCTTTGATCGTGGCAGTGATATAAGGTTCTTCTGAAACCACTTCGTCAATTTCAAAACGTTTTTTACCTTGTAGAATTACGGTTACGTTTCCATCAGGCATTTTTAAAACGCGAAGAATTCTGGCTACGGTTCCAATTTTATGAATATCATCTTTTGACGGGTCTTCGTCTTCTTCATTAATTTGAGAAACCACACCAATAATTTTTCCACCGGCATTGGCATCATTAATTAATTTGATTGATTTATCTCTTCCTGCCGAAATCGGAATAACAACTCCCGGAAATAAAACGGTATTGCGCAATGGCAAAATAGGCAACGATAGCGGAAGCTCTTCGTTATTCATTTCCTCTTCGTCTTCCGGAGTTAATAATGGAATCAAATCTGCTTCTGAGTCAAATTCCTGAAGTGACAGATTGTCAATTGTGAGTATTTTATGGTTTGACATAATAGTATATAAGTCGTTTTGTCATTAAATATTTCATACTAACCGCAAATATAACTTTACAGGCGGCAGTTTTAGCTAAATCTGTGCAAAGTATTTCATTTACAAGATTAGCGGTAAAAATAGACAATCATTGTGCCAAAAGCAAAAAAGAAAGTTTTGAAATTGTATGATAGAAGTTAAATAACCTATGAAAGACAATTATTTTAAAAAAAAATAAAATTAATTTTATCAAAACTGTAACAAACCCAAAAAAGCAAAGTCATTATTAAAAACTAGCAACAATTACTTGAGTATAACTAACCAGAATATCGAAGAATTAATCACGCTTTGTAAGGAGAACAACCAAAAAGCGCAATTCGAAGTTTACAATCGTTATTGTAAAGCGATGTACAATGTGGCATTCCGCATTGTGAAAGATGAACATTTTGCACAGGACGTCATGCAGGAAGGTTTTCTGAAAGCTTTTACAAAAATCAATGATTACAAACAAGAAGTAGCGTTTGGTGCGTGGTTAAAAAGAATAATCATCAATTACAGTATTGATTTTTATAAAAAGAATAATGCTTTTCAGGCAGAAGATTTGACTAAAACCCTTTATAAAATAGAGGAAAATGACAGTGTATTAAGTGACAGCATTGACCTTAATTCACTTAAAGTAAAACAAGTCTTAGATACGATTTCGAACCTGAAAGACAATTATCGTATGGTTTTAACCCTTTTTTATATTGAGGGTTACGATCAGGAGGAAATTAGTGAAATATTAAACATCAGTTATGCTAATTGCCGGACGACGCTAAGCAGAGCAAAAGAAAGTTTACGAAAAAAATTAGAGGAGATATGAAAAAGGAAAATGACGATTTAGATCAATTATTTAAAAAGTTTGAGAACCAATGGGATGTAGCCGAATTAACTTCTGACCATCAGCTTGATTTCTTAAATAAATTAAACAAAAAGCAACCTAAGAAGAAAAATCATGCGGTTTGGGCCATTGCTGCTTCAATTGTGGTATTGTTGGGGGTATCTATATTCTACAACAGTTATCAGGAGCCTAAACAGTATAAGTTTGCTTCGAAGGAAGCCAAAAGAACTGATTCGATATTCAGTATTTTAATTGATAATGAGCTAGTAAAATTAAAAGAAAAAAGTTCTCCTCAGAATGAACAGATTATTAACGATGCCTTAAAACAAATGAAGGTGTTTGATACCGATTATGCAAAAATCATGAAAGAACTGCAGAAAAACGGTGAAAACAAACAAATTATTTACGCCATGATCAGTAACCTGGAAACACGTATTTCCTTTTTACAAACGGTATTGAAACGCATTGAAGAAAATGAAAATTTTAAAACTAACACTACACATGAAAAAACATTATAAAATACTCATCCTATTGCTTTTACTTCCTTTTTTAGGATTCTCAAACGATGATAATAGTTACATCACTAAGCAAAAGAACATTAAAAAAACCTATATCGTAAATTCGAACGCAGGTATTGATATTGACAACAAATACGGAGACATCACGGTAAGTACCTGGAATGAAGATAAAATAGACATTGACATTACTATTAAGGTAACCAGTAAAAATGAAAGCTGGGCAAACCAAAGACTGAACAGTATTGATGTTGACATTACAGCTCTTAAATCGATGGTTACTGCGGTGACAAACCTTGGAAATTCTTCGGTAAGAAGTAAAGGAAGTGCTGATTTCTTTGAAATTAACTATGTCATTAAGATCCCGAAAAACGGTTCGGTAAAACTTAATAATAAGTACGGAGATATCACGACGCTAAGTTTAGAATCCTCCACAGATATTACTTGTAAATACGGAAAGATAACGTTAGGAAAACTAAATGGCTCCAGCAATCGAATCGAAATAGGTTATTGCGATAACTCGACCATTGAATCTATTAAAACCGGTAATATTGAAGCACGCTATTCTAACTTGAAAATTACGCAAGCCGGAAACTTAAATATAGACTCCAATTACACCGATTTATATTTGCTTAATGAAGGTCAGAACATCAAATACGATAGTAATTATTCCACTTTTAAACTTCAAAAAATCAGTTCGCTGACGGGTTCAGGAAATTACTTAAGTGTTTCTGTTGGAGAACTCTCCGGTAATTTGAATATTGACACTGCCTATTCAAAGATAAATGTGGACACTCTGAACGAGAAAAAAAAGAATGTGAATGTAGCGAGCAGTTACACGAATGTATCACTGGGTTACAGCGCTGATCTTGCTTTTGATTTTGACATTAACACCAGATACGGGAATATCAAGTACGACAGTTCATTAGAAACATCAGTGGCGGAAAGCAAAGGCAGTGCTAAAAAAGTAAGCGGTTACAATAAGAAAAAAGGACAAAGCAAAATAACGGTAACTACCAGCTATGGTAATGCTGCGTTAATCAAAAAATAACAATCTAAAACAATCAAAACAATGAAAACATCAGTTAAATTATTCGTTTGCAGTGCATTTTTATTCAGTTTTATTGCAAATGCTCAATGGTCTAATAAAAAGCTAAAAGGAAATGGCAATGTCGTTTCTGAAACCAGAACCACTTCTGATTATGATGGAATAAAAATTTCCGGTTTTTTTGATGTGGATTTAGTGGCAGGGAAAGAAGGAAAAATTACAGTAAAAGGAGAACAAAATTTACTAACTGCCATTAAAGTTGAAGTAGAAAATAATATTTTAAAAGTTTATGTTGAGAAAGGAGTCAATCTCTCCCCAAGTCTTGGCAAAAAGATTGAAGTGACGGTTCCTTTTGAATCCATATCCGGATTGACTTTATCCGGTTCCGGGGACGTTCAATCAAAAAGCACGATCAAAAGCGACAAGTTTCTAGCAAAACTATCCGGCTCAGGAAACTTTAATCTGGCTTTAGACTCCAACGATCTTGAATTAACTTTAAGCGGATCAGGAGATGTAAATTTAAAAGGAAATGCTGCTAATTTTTCTACCATATTATCAGGTTCCGGAGATATCGATGCCGCAAATCTTAAAACAAAAAACACCGAAGTAACCATTTCAGGATCAGGAGATGTTCGTGTAAACTGTACTGAAAGTATAAGTGCAAAAGTTTCAGGATCCGGTGATGTGAGATACAGCGGAAATCCAGAAAAACGAAGTGTAAAAGTTTCAGGATCAGGAAGTATCTCAAAAGCTTAATTCTATAAAAAAAGCTCAATAATAAAAGATTTTACCATCATCAAATCAAAGAACAAACAGCTTACTTTTCTTTTATTATTGAGCTTATATTTTAAAAGCGGTACCGCGATCAAAAATCACTACCAATGAAACGAACTTTTTTAGTTTTACTTCTGATTACCTCCTGCACTTTATCTTTTTCTCAGGAAACAACTATTTCTGAAAAAATCAAATCTCTGGACAGCTTAAAAAATGGCACTGCAGAAATGATGTCAAAATACAACCTTAAAGGATTGAGTGTTGCTGTTTTTGAAAATTACAAAGTAATCTGGACGAATCAATGGGGTGTAAAAGCGGCAGATACAGGAGAAAAAATTGATTTGAACACTGCTTTTTCTACTGCCTCCATTTCAAAGCCTATCGTCGCAATTGTTTGTGCAATTTTAGAGGAAAAAGGATTAATCAACCTTAATGCCCCTATCTCTCAATATCTAAAATCATGGCAATTGCCTAAAAGTGACTTTACCTCAAAAACACCCGTTACCTGGAAGCATCTCTTATCCCATACAGCCGGAACAAGTCAGGGCGGTTTCGAAGATTATTATCAGGGAGATTCTATTCCCTCAATTGTAGAAAGTCTGCAGGGCAAATTATTACCCCGGTCTAAAAAGCCTATCGAATTTCTTTTCAAACCTGAGACTGACTGGCAATATAGCGGTGGCGGTTATGTAATTATTCAATGTGCTCTGGAAGATCATTTCAAAAAGCCATTGGCACAAATTGTCAAAGAACAGCTGCTTGATCCTTTGCATTTGCAGAATTCAACTATGATTCAGCCCAATGAAAATGGTTTTCTGACTAATATTGCTAAAGTACACAACAGTAATGGCAAAATAATCCGAACAGGAATTCCCATCACGCCACAAGTTGCGCCTTCGGGACTGTGGTCAACTCCTACTGATCTGGCCTTAATTGCGATTGAAATGCAAAAAGCACTTGCTGGTAAAGGAAAGGTGATTTCTAAAGCCGTGGCTGAAAAGGTTACAAACATAGTAACAATGAAAGGTCCACGAGGATGGAGTTACGGATGGCAACGCAGTCTTGGATACGGAAATCTTGACTGGTTCTCGCATGATGGCTCTAATACCGGAACCGGTGGAGATTTGCTTGCTACCATGAAAAATGGTAACGGAATTGCCATTTTAGCCAACGGTGACAAACCTAACAGACTTCCCGTAATGACGTACATCGAAAAAGAAGTCATCACAAAACTAAACTGGTCTAAACCAATTAAGGGAGGTGCAATCCAAATTCCATCAGAATTAAAAAATGCCATAAAAGGGTATTATACTGAGATTCTGTACGGATATGACCGAATGGGAACAACTAAAATAGCTGAAGAGCATAACGGCCTCTATCTTTACTCTCCATTTTTAAAAGAGAATTTTAATACCGAAAAAACTAAGATGTATTACTTAGGAAACAATACTTTCAAAATCGATAATTATCCCAACGAAATTCATTTTAACTTACTCAATCATAAATTACAAGCCATAACGATCACCCGTGCAGTTAGTACCACGCGATTTTTGCAGCTTAGCCTGGAACAAATCAGAACGCCTCAGACTCAGTTAATCGAAATATTCAGTGAGAATACGTTTGAAACTGCTGTTAATCAATTTAAAAAATTAAGATTAAAATATCCTGACTATAATTTTGAAGACGATCTAAACAATTTTGGTTATAATTTGTTTAATAAGAAACTAACTGATCTTTCGGTTCAGATTTTTGCTCTTAATTGTTCAGAATATCCGGCTTCTGCAAATGCTTTTGACAGCTTGGGTGAAATTTATGAAGCCATTGGACAATTAGGTCCTGCCAAAGAGAATTACTTAAAATCGTTGGAGTTAAATCCTAAAAACGAAAATGCTGCGCAAATGCTTGTAAAAATCAATGCGCAGCTTAAATCTAAATAATATTGAAATAGAGCAACATTTTAAAGCTTTAGTTTAAACACGAATTCCACGAATTTGCACAAATTTTAATAAACTACCCCTGTTTGTGAAATGAATTCCACAAACAAATTAGTGACAATTCGTGCAATTCGTGTTATTTTTTTATACTTCTACTCACATGGTGTTTTTTTAAAGTGCCTTTTTTGGTACTCGTCTTAAAAGGAAAATGGCAGTAACAAAGAAGATGGCCAAAATCACAATTGCGGCACGTGGGCTTCCGGTGATCTGATCGATGATGCCATAAACACACATTCCGATTACAATTCCGATTTTCTCCGCTACATCGTAAAAACTAAAGAAAGAAGCAGTGTCTTCTGTTTCCGGTAATAATTTAGAATAAGTCGAACGGGACAATGCTTGAATTCCACCCATCACAAATCCCGCCACAGTAGCCATCACGTAAAAATGCATTGGTAATACTATAAAGTACGCCAAAGCACAAAATACAGCCCAAATACTATTGATCACTATTAAGGTTGGAATGTTTCCGAACTTAGCCGAAGCTCTTGAGGTTAAAACTGCTCCAACAACTGCTACTAACTGGATAATCAAAATACATTTTATTAATCCAATGGTGCTATCTTCTTTGGTTGCCCACTCAATTTCCTGCGCTCCAAAATAAGTCGCTACAAGCATTACCGTTTGCACCGCCATACTTGAAACAAAAAATCCGCTTAAATATCTTCTTAGAGCAATGTTATCTTTTAGCAAAGCCCAAACCTTTTTTAACTCTTTAAAGCCATTAAAAACAACTGAACTGGTTAATTTCTGACCACTCGCTTTACTACCTTTTGGCAAATAGTAGTAGGTATACTGGCTGAATAGAATCCACCAGACTCCAACCATTATAAAAGAGTAGCGCATTGCTTTCATCGCAGCTTCTCCATCGGTTCCGGTAATACCAAAAAGTTTTGGTTTCATAATCATTGCTAAATTGATAATAAGCAACAATACACTACCAATATACCCCATCGAATACCCTTTGGCGCTAATTTTGTCCTGCTGTTCTTCAAAAGCAATATCCGGCAGATAAGAGTTATAAAAAACCAAACTTCCCCAATATCCCAGCAATCCTAAGAAATAAAAGGCTAATCCTGTATAAATATTATCGAGATCAAACCAATACAATCCCATACAGGATAATGCTCCCATATAACAAAAGAATTTCATAAACGCTTTCTTATTCCCCACATAATCGGCAATTCCGGATAATAAAGGAGAGATAAAAGATACTACCAAAAAGGCTGCTGCGGTAATAAAACTAATTAAGGCTGAATTTTTAAGGTGCATTCCAAATACATCAATATAATGGTCGCGATCTGTAAATAAAGCTTCATAAAAAATGGGAAATACTGCCGATGCAATCGTTAAGGTGTAAACCGAATTGGCCCAGTCGTAAAATGCCCAGGCATTCAATAATTTCTTATCTCCTTTTTGTAGGTTCTTCATAGTAATGGTTTTGTTAACAGGCTACGAATTTATTTCTTTTTTATCACAATCAAATCAATTTTCAGTAATTCATGTATTAATAAATTATCAACCAAAAAAAAGCCATCCTGAAAAGGATAGCTTTGTCTATTTTATCGTAAAAAATCTATTTAATGATTCCTACTTTTAGTGCTGTTGCTCTTGCTTCCGGTATTAAAGCTCTTATATTGGCAATCCTTGAAGCATCTGAAGGGTGTGTACTCATAAACTCCGGTGTTCCCGATCCTCCGGATTTGGCCGACATTCTGCTCCAGAACGAAATAGCATCATCCGGATTGTAACCTGCAATGGCCATTAACGTCAGACCAATTTTATCTGCCTCAGTTTCATTGCTTCGACTGAACGGCAACATTACTCCCACCTGTGTACCCAGACCATAAGCCTGTGCAAATATTTCCTGTGTTTGCTGGGTTTTACCGCTTGTGGCTGCTCCTAAAGCAACGCTTCCTATTTGTTGTAACTGTGCGGCACTCATTCTTTGTGCGCCATGATTCGCTAAAGCGTGTGAAACCTCATGTCCCATAACGGTAGCTAAACCGGAATCATTTTGTGTTACTGGTAAAATTCCCGAATACACCACAATTTTTCCTCCGGGCATACACCACGCATTCACCTCTTTATTGTCTACGAGTTTGTACTCCCAACGATAATCTTTCAAATACTGCGATTGTCCCAGGTAAATCAGGTATTTTTCGGCTGCTGCCTTAATTCTTCCTCCTACCAATTCTACTTTTTTCGCATCTGCAGTTCCCGTAATTACCTTGTTTTCGGATATGAAAGTATTGTATTGCTGAAACGAAGATGGAAATAATTCACTGTTTGAAACAAAATTCAAATTTTGTTTTCCTGTAATGGGATTAGTCGCACAACCGGCCGCTAAAACAACGGCAAGTAAGCCTGATGCTAGATGTTTTCTCATGATAGTGGTATTATAACAACATACAAAAATACGATTATTAATTTTTCCACTTTTATATAATTATCAAAAAAAATATCAGGATTATACTATTCGCCAATGATATGAAGTTCGTTAAACTCTTTATCAACGATTAAAAAATGATTAAGTTCAAAACCTTCCTTGTCAAATACTATTTTCTCATTATCAATTTCAATTTCAGTCACTTTAAAAGGCAGTCCAATTAAATTGATTTTATACTTACTGTACGGTGTATCATACTTTCCTTCTTTGTGTAACTGAACGATAAGCTCTTTCTCTTTTCCAATGGTACTGAAAGATAAAAAGCTGTAACGTCCTTTTTTGTAATCATATCCATCCTGTGCATCTTCGTAAACGACTGACTTTTCTTTTCCAAGTTTGAAGTATAAATCGAGTGTTAATTCATCAAATTCGAGTTCGCCAACATATTGCTGTACGGGATACTTCGGAATAACAGCTCCTGCTTTTACAAAAACCGGAATTTCATCAAATTTAGTATCAATCCAAACTTCTCTGCCTCCTGTTGCAAATTCGTTGGTCCAGTAATTGTACCACTCTCCTCTTGGAATGTACATTCGTCTGCCGACAGCATTTGGTTCGAGTATCGGACATACTAAAATTTGATTCCCAAAGATGAATTCATCATTACGATAATGAGTTTGGGTATCTTCCTGATCGTAATATACTAATGGTTTTAACATCGGAACTCCTTCTTCAATATACTGCCAGAACATGGTGTATAAATAAGGGAGTAATTGATAGCGCAGACTGACAAACTTACGGGTAATGTTGATGACTTCTTCATCAAATGCCCAAGGCTCCTGATTGCCATGATCTCCGGAAGAATGCGTTCTGCAAAACGGGTGAAATACGCCTAACTGAATCCAGCGGGCGTACAATTCTCCGGTAGGCTGTTCGGCAAAACCTCCAATATCAGAACCGGTAAATCCCATTCCGGATATGCTCATTCTTTGTACCTGAATGTTGGCAATCCATAAATGCTCCCAGGTAGCAACGTTGTCACCTGTCCACGAAGAAGTATAACGTTGTGCTCCGGAGTAGGCCGATCTGGTGATCACAAAAGGGCGTTTAGGATAGACAAAACGTTTTACTCCATGATAAGTAGCTCTGGCCATTTGTGTGCCGTATATATTGTGTGCTTTTCGATGACTGCATGGATTTCCGTCGTATACATGACGCACATCTGTAGGAAATGTTTTGTTGGGAACTTCCATTACAGCGGGTTCGTTCATATCGTTCCAAACTCCTTTGACACCAATATCTGAAATTAATTCTTTAAATAACCCAGCCCACCACTCTCTTACAACGGGATTTGTATAATCGGGAAAATTACATTCGCCCGGCCAGACTTTCCCTTTCATATAAGGCCCATCGGCTCTTTTGCAGAAGTAATCTTTTTCTAAGGCTTCCTGATACACCCAGTAATCTTTGTCTATTTTGATTCCCGGATCTATGATAACTACTGTTTTAAAACCGTCTTCAGCCAATTCGGCTACCATTTTTTTAGGATCGGGAAAATAGTTTTTGTTCCAGGTAAAACATCGGAATCCTTCCATATAATCGATATCGAGATAGATGGCGTCACACGGAATTTTGAGTTCTCTGAATTTTGAGGTGATTTCTTTTACTTTACTTTCAGGATAATAACTCCATTTGCATTGATGGTATCCCAGAACCCAAAGTGGCGGCAGTTCCGGTTTTCCGGTCAAATCGGTATAAGTGGTTACAACATCCTGCATTTGCGGACCATAAATGAAATAATAATTCATTTCTCCTCCTTCTGCCCAAAAGCTGGTAACGTTTCTTCTTTCCTGACAAAAATCAAAAAAGGTTCTAAAAGTATTGTCGAAAAAGATTCCGTAAGATACTTTGTTGTGCAAACCAATATAAAACGGAACCACCTTGTATAACGGATCCTGTTCTTTTTGGTAAGCATATTGATCGGTGGCAAAATTCTCAAGTCTCTTGCCTTTTAGATTCATCTGCGTTGCTTTGTCTCCCAGACCGTAAAAACACTCCCCGTCTTTAGAGGATTTACTCATTTTTACGATATTTCCTCCGTATTCATAACTTTCTTCCCAATGGAAACCAAGTTCGTCTTCCAAAATAAGAAAATCGTGTAAATCGTAAATAGCAAGACGTAAATCTCTTTTTTGAATTTTACATTTTACTTTACTGGTCCTGATTTGAAAATAGGCTTCCTCTTCGGTAAGTTCTAAAAAGTTGTAACCGTGAAGCTGTGTTTTATCGACGGCATACGAAAAATCATTACTAAAATACCCTTTTGTGGTAAAACGAAAACGAATCAAACTGTCTCTAAGAATAGTGACTTTTAAGATTACTTTATTGTCGGTATGAAAAAAAACAGAATCTCCTTCATGTTGATGCGAGATGATTTTTGATGGATATAAATCGCCCTTGTATTCTAATGCTGTATTTGTAATCATGTCGATTTCTGTATTAATTATATAACGTTAGTCTCCCTTTCAAACATACAAAAAAACCAGATAACCCTCTATAAATAAAAGGATTATTCACGAAAACGTTTTTTCTGAATGAGTATTAATTATCCTCTTAAAAATTCAACAAATCGATAATTTAAGAACGTGAAACTGATAAAATAATATATTGACTGTCAGCTAAACGGACCAATAACTCAATAATACGAATAGATGAGACGCATTTGATGGATTTTCATTGACATCAATATAAATTACTTTCTATCGCCACGAATTGCACAAATTATAACGAATTCATCTGCCACAGATTGAAAGAATTAAAATGATTTTTCCCAAATCTGCACGATCTACATCAACTATTTTATAGGACTATCCACTAAGCGGATTAATAAGTTCATCTATACCATACTGACTTTAAACAATATAAATATAAAATCCCTGCTTATCGGTCTAAATCGGTGTCATCCGTGTGCCATCTAAACAAATGAATACACGGTGATACTCAAAGGCGGTAAATCTAAAGCTACGGAATAATCTCTCCCGTCATAAGGCGATGACTCTATTGTTAATACCTGCGGATTTCCTACACCGCTTCCTCCATAAATAACAGCATCACTATTAAAAATTTCCTGTAGTTTACCTTTTTCCGAAATTCCTATTCTGTAGTTTTCACGGACTACCTGTGTAAAATTGCCAACGATAATTAAATTTTCTTTCGGATTATTTCCTTTTCGGATGTACGATAAAACCGCATTCTGATGGTCTGAATAATTGATCCACTCAAAACCTTCTCCCAAAAATTGTTTTTCATACAATGCAGGACGAGTTTTGTATAATTGATTCAAATCTGTAATTACTTTTTTAATTCCGAAATGGTAGTCGTATTGCAGTAAATGCCAATCCAGACTTTTCTCAAAATTCCATTCATCGCTTTGCCCGAATTCAGATCCCATAAACAATAACTTTGCTCCGGGATGTGTGAACATATAACCGTACAGCAATCTTAAATTGGCAAATTTCTGCCATTCGTCACCCGGCATTTTATTGGCAATCGATTTTTTTCCGTGCACCACTTCGTCATGCGAAAACGGCAGCATAAAATTCTCCGTAAAAGCATAAGTCATCGAAAAAGTCAACTCATTCTGATGGTATTTTCGGTAAACGGTTTCTTTTTGAAAGTATTTTAAAGTATCGTGCATCCAGCCCATCATCCATTTCATTCCGAAGCCCAAACCTCCTGTAAAAGTTGGTCTGGAAACCATTGGAAAGGATGTGCTTTCTTCAGCAATAGTTTGAACTCCATCAAAATTAGCATAGATTACTTCATTGAACTCTTTAAGAAAACTTATCGTATCTAAATTTTCTCTTCCCCCATAAATATTCGGTTCCCATTCCCCTTCGTTTCTCGAATAATCGAGATACAGCATAGACGCCACGGCATCCACACGCAAACCATCGGCATGGTAATGCTTCAACCAGAAAACGGCATTGCTGATGAGGAAAGCGCGAACTTCATTACGTCCGTAATTAAAAACCAAACTTTTCCAATCCGGATGATATCCTTTTCTACGATCTGGATGTTCGTATAAATGCGATCCGTCAAAAAAGCCCAAACCATGTACATCATCAGGAAAGTGCGACGGCACCCAGTCTAGAATAACACCAATACCGGTCTGGTGTAATTTATCTACCAAAACCATAAAGTCCTGTGGTTTTCCGAAACGCGAAGTCGGTGCAAAATACCCTGTGAGCTGGTATCCCCATGAAGGATCGTAAGGATATTCCATAACCGGCATAAATTCTACATGTGTAAAACCGGTTTCCTTTACATACGCAACCAAATCATCTGCCAGTTCTAAATAGGTTAGAAAGCGATTATGTTCTCCGCGTTTCCAGGATCCCAAATGCACTTCATAAACTGAGTGAGGCTTATCTAATGCATTATTCTTCTGACGTGATTGCATCCATTTTTCATCCTTCCAGTTATAATCCAAATCCCAGACTACAGAAGCGGTATGAGGTGGTTTTTCGCAATATAAAGCAAAAGGGTCTGCCTTTTCGGTAACGATTCCGTCAATATTCGATTGAATTTTATATTTGTATAAAGTCCCTTTTGAAACCTCCGGAATAAATCCTTCCCAAATACCCGAAGAATCCCAGCGTACCTGTAAAGCATGTTCACCTTGTGTCCAGTAATTAAAATCACCCACCACAGAAACCGATTGCGCTGTTGGGGCCCACACGGCAAAATACACTCCTTTTACTCCATCAACTTCAATTAAATGCGCTCCTAATTTTTCGTACAACTGGTAGTGTTTTCCCGCTTTGAATAAATTAATATCAAATTCGGTAAAGAGAGAATGCGTAATTACTTTAGACATATTTGGTTTTTAAGGCAATAATTAATTCTAAACGTTTTATTCAATTCTAAAATTGTCAGAGAGAATAGCTCCTTTTTTAATCACAACAATACCATCTTTGATACTGTACAACTCGTTCGTAAAATTATCCAAATGTTTTCCGCCACTAATGTGAACGTTATTTCCAATTCTGACATTCTTATCAATCAGAGCATTCTGTATGAAACAGTTTTCACCAATACCAACGTGAATTTTATGGATTGCGGCTTCACGATTTAATTCGTCCAGATCCTGATAAAAATCGTTCCCCATCACATAACAATTCTCCAATACAGTTCCCTCTCCAATTCTGGAACGGATTCCAATGACTGAACTTTTAATTTCTTTGGCGTTAATGATACATCCTTCCGAAATTAACGATTGATTGATGGTAGAATTTCTAAATTTAGAAGGTGGTAATAAACGAGGTCTTGTAAAAATTTTATTGTCGTTATCAAACAAATTAAATTCAGGAATATCAGCCGTCAGACCAATATTAGCTTCAAAGAAAGATTCAATATTCCCGATATCGGTCCAATACCCTTCGTATTGGTAACTCAGAATTTTATGTTTGCCTACAGCCTGCGGAATGATTTCTTTTCCAAAATCCTTTGTTTCCGGATCAGCCATCAGCTCTACGAGTAGTTCACGGTTGAAAATATAAATTCCCATAGAAGCCAGATATTTTTTCCCCTTCTCTTTCATGTGTTCACTTACATCAGATTCCCATTCGGGTAACAATGAGGCATGGGGTTTTTCGATAAAAGCTTCGATAAAACTCTCGTGATTGGTTTTAAGAATTCCAAACTCAGGTGCGTCTTTAGCATTCACCGGCAATGTCGCAATCGAAATCGCAGCATCAGCAGCAATATGCGCCTCCAGCATCTCATTAAAATCCATTTGATACAATTGATCTCCGGATAAAATCAAGGCATAGTCAAATTCGTGTTTTAAAAAATGAGACATACATTGTCTAACGGCATCTGCTGTTCCCTGAAACCAGGTTGGATTATCAGGAGTTTGTTCTGCCGCCAGAATATCTACAAACGACTGGCTAAAGATGCTAAAATTAAAAGTGTTTTTAATATGTGCGTTTAGAGACGCCGAGTTGAACTGTGTCAGGACAAATATTTTAAAAATATCAGAATTAATACAATTGGAAATAGGGATATCCACCAATCGGTATTTTCCACCAATTGGAACTGCGGGCTTAGATCGGGTTTCGGTTAATGGGAACAAGCGTGATCCTTGTCCTCCTCCTAAAATAATGGCAACTACATTCTTCTTCTTAAATTTCATTTTTCTCAATTATTAGGTTGTATATCTCGATGTATTCTTGGCATGCACGCTCCCAGGAATGATCTGTCCCCATTCCTTTCGCTCTAATATTTTTAAAATTAATTTTATCCCCATATAATTTGACGGCACGATTGATCGAATAACAAATATCCCCTACCGAAGCCTGGTCATGGCACACTCCGTTACCATCGTCACCAAAATCTATTACCGTATCTCTCAAGCCTCCGGTTCTTCTCACAATCGGAACTGTTCCATAACGCAGTGCGTACATTTGGTTTAAGCCACAAGGTTCAACTCTCGAAGGCATTAATATAAAATCTGCTCCTGCGTAAATCAAATGTGCTAATGCTTCATTATACCCAATAAAAATGTTGTAATTCCCTTTATAATCATTCCGCAATTGAACCAATTGTTCTTCAATCAACGAATTTCCTGATCCCAGAATCAGTATATTAATATTTTCAAAATTTTCAGATAATGCCAGTGCCGAAGCCTGTGGAAGCAAATCCCCTCCTTTTTCCTCAAACAGGCGCCCTATAAAACTAAATAATGGTTTTGCAGGATCGAGTTCAAACTCCTCACACAATTTTTCTTTGTTCTGTTGTTTTCCGATATCAAAAGTATCTATCGAATAATTACTCTCAATCATTTGGTCTTTGGCAGGATCCCAAACTTCAAAATCTATCCCGTTTAAAATCCCCTTTGATTTGTGTCGAACAGATTTGAAAAGGGCTTCTAAACCATTTGCGGCATTATTAATTTCGTCGAGATAACTTGGAGAAACCGTAGTCACAGCATGAGCACACTTGATTCCTACTGCTAATGAGTTAATCGAATGGTCCCACTCTAAGAAACCAACATGCTTCAAATCAAACTCAGGCAAATAAAATAGCTTATCAAAACCAAACCAACCCTGATACAGACCATTGTGTATTGTAATTACTGATCTTACACTGCTAAGACTTTCATATTTGTAAGCATATTGAACTAAAAACGGAATCAATCCGGTGTGGTGATCGTGGCAATTTAAAACATCAGGAACTTTATTACGTGCTGTAATCCAGTCTAATGCCGCAATCTGAAAGGATACAAATCTTTCAATATCATCCTCATATCCGTAAACATTTGGGCGATCGAACAATTCTTTAATTTCAATCAGATACAACTCATATCCCAATTTATCTGTTGTTTCTTTTAAAACACTAAACGGAAAATTAAAATTCCCCAACTTCACATTTCCCCAATGAACACATTCAAAATCATTTTCTTTTCTGAATTTTGTGTCATAACAAGGAACCACAACACGAACGTCGTGACCAGCTTTGGTCTGATACTTAGGCAATGCGCCAACCACATCGGCTAAACCGCCCACCTTTGCCATTGGATAACACTCTGCACTGATGTGAAATATTTCCATTCTTAAAATTTATATGCGTACTAAATACTATTTTCTCAATACTTTTTTTCAGTAAACATCTATTAATGTGTTACTTTTATCTTTTTTTAAATTTAGGAAAAAATAAACAGAATCCAGCCCTCAGAAAAAAATTATTGATATGTCAAAAAAGGAAAATAATCCTACTAAATCTCTAAAAATTCCCAAGTTTATTATTGCATCCGCTAAAATTTGTGCCTTTTTTTCAACAAAACTGGTTACCACTTATGCCGCAAAACTTTTCACAACTCCTGTAAAACATAAAGTTCCAAAACGCGAATTGGATATGGAGCAAAAAAGTATTCAAAAAACCATTTACGTTCCCGTAATTAATAAAAGCGTCGTTACGTATGAATATGGGAAAAGTGATCGCAAAATTTTACTCGTACATGGTTGGGCCGGAAGAGGAACCCAATTATTCAAAATAGCCGATGAACTTTTAAAAAATGGCTTTTCAACGGTAAGTTTTGATGCTCCTGCACATGGAAAATCCGAAGGAAAAAGTACGATTATGTCTGAATTTATTGCTTCAATTTTAGAAATTGAAAAACAATTTGGCCCTTTTGAATTTGCGATCGGTCATTCCTTAGGCGGAATGTCTGTCCTAAACGCGATTAAAGACGGATTAAAGGTAAAAAAGGCAATAGTAATTGGCAGTGGCGATATTGTACAGGACATATTGAATGATTTTGTAGCCAAACTAGAGCTAAAACCGGAAATCAGCGAACGTTTACGCGATCATTTTGAAAAGAAATATCAGGTGAAAATGGATGATTTTTCAGCTTATAAAGCAGCTCAAAAAGTTAAACTACCTGTTCTCGTAATTCATGATCATGATGATCCCGAGGTGTCTGTAAAAGCAGGAATACATATTCATAAACAACTGGAAAATGGAACTTTATATCTAACAGAAGGCTTAGGACACCGAAAAATTCTAGGCAATCAAAATGTCATTAAAAAAACGATAGATTTCATCAAAACCCCTTAATTTTGTGATAGTTATATTTTCTATTGTTCAATTCTAAAGAAACTAAAGATGGACTTATTTGGAGAAACAACAAACTGGGAAACAAAACTGGAACCCATTCTAAGCAAATATAAAGGAAGAAAACATCCTTTAGACTATCAAAATACTTATCAATTGCTAATAATGGTTGTTCTGTCTGCTCAGGATTCCGATGCCAACATCAATAAAATTGCACCGGCACTATTTGAAAAATATCCCACACTAAAAAGCCTGTCTCAAACCGATGCAGAAACTTTTATTCCATACATAAGTAAAGTCCGTAATTATCCCACAAAAGCACAATGGCTTTTAGAAATTGCAAAAACGGTTCAAAATGATGAAGACATTCCATTAACCATGAAAGAATTAACCGCTTTAAAAGGTATTGGAAGAAAATCAGCTAATGTAATTTTACGAGAAACTCATCAACCGGCAGAAGGAATTATTGCCGATTTACATGTCATACGCGTAGCACCAAGAATTGGTATTATCAAAGAGAGTAAAGACGGAATTAAAACAGAAAAAGACCTAATGCAGGTTTTGCCCAAAACCATTTGGTCTGAAATTGGTATGGCGATTTCTTTTTTAGGAAGGGAAACCTGCAGACCTAAACCCAAATGTGATGAGTGCACAATTGCTGACTCCTGTCATTACTTTGCAACTGAAATTGCATAAAAGCATTATTTTCTTCGGGTATCGATCAGATAGATGATTTTCCAGTTGTCTTTTTCTTTAAACAAAGTAAAAGTATTTACTCCCGAATGACTCAGTTTATCGTTCACATAAAACTGATAGGGTGCCCAAACATGTGCTATTGTTCCGTCAATTTGGATATTGTAGCTTAAAATCTTTTCAGAAAATTCAATATTAGACGGGATGGTAGCAATTGATTTATAGAATTTACCCGCATTCTCCTCTGTAAGTTTGTTTCCTTTAACCAAACTCTCACTAATAGATTGCAGGACTATCCTATCCGCACAAACAGATTTCATCCTTACAGTATCCCTTTGGTGAAAACCTTCAAAAAAAGTTTCAATACTCTTCTGGACTTCCTGCTGCTGTGCGTTTACAGCAAATCCTAAAAATAACGAACTTACAATACAGAACATTTTCATAAGCAAAGCATAAAATTAAACCCCAAATTGACTCAGATGATGCTCCAGATGTTTAGCAAACATATTACTCCATTCTGTTGCAGTTAATCTGCCAAAAGAATGCGATTCTTTACCGTCGAAATCTTTTTCACCCAACAATTGCGTTTTATTAATGTAAGCAATCAATCTATCTCTTTCAAGATCGAAATCACGACTACCGTTTATGATAAATTGAGATGCAGTGGGATTATTATGTTTATACGGTGTCTCACTTACCACCTTATTTTTAACCAATGTCTTTAAAATAAACTTCAAAAAGAAACCTGGTTTGGGATGAATATCATCGTAAACCATCTCATAGGAAACATTACAGTGTGCCAGCATTTGCGCCACATCCATTTTACCCCAGAGCCCTTTCGAATCCGGTTGAAGCAAATTAATACGTTTTACAAACTCATCACTATCTCCTTTATAAAAGACATTTTTCATCGCACTCCGATTTTTAGATAAATTAAACACTAAAGTAAAAATATGATTTTTATCTGAAATTACAATCTTTGATTACAACCCATCGAAAAAAAATTACTCTCAGATTTTTAAGTTAATACCTACTTAGCAAAAATATAGTAAAGATAGTTATGGCGTTTCCCTACGGGTCGGGCTGTCCGCTAAATCTTTTGCGATAGAAGTTTCAGGGAATTTTTAGAAGTACGGTAATCGCAAAAGGATATCGCTTCCATCCCTAACGCAGTCTGTGATAAAAAGAATATTCAAAGAAAAAAGGACTAAAGTTTTTAAACGCAAAGCCAGCAAAGGTTTACGCAAAGCACGCAAGGAAAAAAGGGCTGAAAGCCCGAAAAGCAAAGAGCATAGTGCGAAGCACTATGTATAAAGCAAAATAAACAGCAAACATCGCCCCGAAAGGGCAAAAGCAATTTTCACTCCTGTAAATCAAAAAAAATCCGTTCTGATCCGCGTTTTCGCCTGGCGAATCCGTATCATCCGCGTACTTTTTTAACCGCAAAGCGCGCAAGAATTTAAAAAACGTTATAAAACAAAAAACCCTATCCGATTTGGATAGGGTTCTTCAAAGAAAGGCGACGACATACTCTCCCACATAACTGCAGTACCATCTGCGCAGGCGGGCTTAACTTCTCTGTTCGGGATGGGAAGAGGTGAGCCCCGCCGCAATAACCACCTTAAGGCTGTTAGTTGCTTGGGCAACTTTTTAATTGACAATTGATAATTAAAA
>NZ_MUHH01000034.1:106052-113911 GCF_002217475.1 Flavobacterium tructae | reverse complement strand
CCGTGGTTGAAACCACGGGCTATATTTGACAATTGGATTTTTATTGTTTTACTATGCTGAGAGTTATGCTCGTGCATTGCTTGCGTTCACGAGCGAGATGCTCGCGAGGGAGCTTTTAATTAACAATAATTTCTTTAAATTTCTGAACTAATGAATCTACTGAAATTTGGAAAGGAATATTTCGATTTGAAATAGCGCTGATTTTTTCATGTAAAATATTATTTGCCTGATTTTTTGCCTCCTCCAAATCAGTTGTATTTATCTCTTTATGATTTTGCATACGAAGTAAATGATCGTTAATAATTTCTTCAAATCGATTATTTATTTCTTTCAAATATGGTGCCCAAAAAATTAAGGTATCAATATCAATTACAGTTAAACCTTTAATAATATTTGGATCATACTTATCCTTTAATCTTTCTTTTACAATTTCCAAATACCAATTATTCAATCTATAGTTTATTCCTGGAGATTGAAAAATTCTATCTTGAATTATTAAAACAGGAAAAATACTTAAAACATTATCTGAATTTACATATTCATCTAGTTGAAAATTTCTATTAACAATGTCTTCAATAGAATTTACTAGCTGTCCAATACCGATAGCTTTTTTACCGTCATAAACAAATTTTTCATATAATATCGAATTAATTTCATCGATATTAGCTGATGATTTTACAGTTTTTGAAATTAACACATCTTTATTTTCAAAAAGAAATACTGTATTATTGTGACGAATGTAATAATCTGGCTCACCATCTATTTCGCATTGAGCTTCTCTCTTTTTGTAAAATTCCTCATTACAAAAAATATCATCTAAAATATTTTTCATCAAGAAATTTTCAGAAAATTCTTTATTGAAAAAACCAAAAAAGTTTCCATACTTTTTCTTTATAATATCCTTGCCCTCATAAATTTCTTTAAGTTTAAATTTTGCACTTTTATAAAATTTATCAACCACAAAAAAATAATTTACAATCGAAAATCTATTCTCTCCTAAAAAATAAATAGGATTATTTTTTAAATGTGTAAAATCTTCATCTAAAGCAATATCCTCTGATGTCATTGAAAGCAGAAAATCTAATGATGCCTTATCATGGACTTCAAAAGCATATCCTTCCGAAATTTTAGACATTAGTAATTGACCAAATAAATTCTTCATTTGAAATATAAATTCTTCTTCTGAATTTACATTAAAACTACCCAAAAACTCATTTTTTAATTCTACAAAATCTAAATTAGAATTCAAAAAAATAAATAATTCCTCAACCTTATGAATTGTACAAAAAACTAACTTTAAAAATTCGATTCCATCTTCTTCGAATAACGCTAAATCAGATTCAGGAAATTTAAGAATTAAACTAAAATCGACTAGCTTTTCAAAATTATTCTCATGTAAATTATTTAATTTTTGATGACCATTAAGCTGGCTATTAATAACAAGAAATGCTTTGAAAAGATTCATTTCATCTTTGTCAGCTGAAATCTGTTTATTATTCAAAATTTCTTTATTAGATAGAATGTACTCAGCTAATTTTAGACCCGCATATTTAGAAATTACTATAGGCTTTTGAATGATATTATTTGCCTTTAAGTAGTCAGTAACTCTCTGATTAACTTCATTATGTAAATGTAGGCTAGAAAAAAAATTATCAAAATTTGTACTTGGATTCTTACTACAAAATCCAATTGACATTAATAAAGATTCTCTCGATACATTTTTTAAATAATCTAATACTCCTTTAGGTTCTTCATCAGGAAAAACATTTTCAAACTGCAATCTTTGTACTACTTTCACCATTTTAAATAAATTATTTGTAAAACATTTAGAAATTAAAAAAATCAAATATTTGATTTACTTTTAAAAACAAAAAAATTGACTGACAATAAATTAAACAATATTCGGAAGATTTTTCCTGTTTATATATTCAAATATAGTAGATTTAAAATAATTTTTAATTTTTAGTATTTTATAATGGTATGAAAAACTTCCCCAGCTCTACGAAGTGTTCATCCGTAACGCTGCGCTCCGCAAATGTCGCTGACTTTGCGGTACATTGCTAAACAATTGTTACAATTTTAAATCTTATTATATGACTTTTCTTTAATCATTATTCATGCTTTGAAAATATTCCGCAAAGTCGGAGACATTTGCGGAGCGTTTGTATAAGAACTTTTTGAAAACGTAGAAAACAAATTTTTTACAACTTTTATGTTTAAACTGTGAAAATCCGTCCCGGTTTTATTTTATTAAACTTATTTGTATTAGTTGTATCTAATTTTCAGTTTTATTTTCGAGTTTAATATAAATGACCTTTCCTTTTTAATTTCTATTTCAGTTGTCAAGTAATCCTTGACAACTGAAAATCAATTAGCTTTTGTCGTATAATATTCCACAAAAAAACCTCCCATTATCTGAGAGGTTTTCCATAAATCTATAAAACAGTAAAAACTACATATTCCTTCTATACTGCCCGCCTACTTCAAACAAGGCCGAAGTAATCTGACCTAAAGAACAAACCTTAGTCGCTTCCATTAAATGGGCGAATAAATTTTCGTTTTTAATGGCGGCTTCCTGTAGTTGGCGCAGGTGCTCGTTTACTTTTGCTTCGTGGAACTGGTGTAAGTTATCGAGCATCGTAATTTGATATTGTTTTTCTTCTTCGGTAGCGCGAATTACTTCTGCCGGAATTACCGTTGGAGATCCTTTTGAACTCAGGAAGGTGTTTACCCCCACAATTGGGAAATCTCCGTTGTGTTTTAAGGTTTCGTAATACAAACTTTCTTCTTGGATTTTAGATCTTTGGTACATGGTTTCCATAGCTCCCAAAACTCCACCACGCTCTGTGATGCGGTCGAATTCCTGTAAAACGGCAGCTTCTACCAAATCGGTTAATTCTTCGATGATGAACGATCCCTGGATTGGGTTTTCATTTTTCGCCAGTCCTAATTCTTTATTGATAATCAACTGAATTGCCATCGCTCTACGCACTGATTCTTCTGTTGGTGTGGTAATCGCTTCATCATATGCGTTGGTATGCAATGAATTACAGTTGTCGTAAATCGCATACAAAGCCTGTAATGTCGTTCTAATATCGTTGAAATCAATTTCCTGAGCGTGTAATGAACGTCCGGAAGTTTGAATATGATATTTTAGCATTTGCGCTCTTTCGTTGGCTCCGTATTTGTTTTTCATGGCTTTTGCCCAAATTTTACGTGCCACACGTCCAATTACTGAATATTCAGGATCTACTCCGTTTGAGAAGAAGAAAGATAAGTTTGGTCCAAAATCGTTAATGTTCATGCCACGGCTTAAGTAATATTCCACGTAAGTGAAACCATTCGAAAGAGTGAAAGCCAACTGTGTAATTGGGTTCGCTCCTGCCTCGGCAATATGGTATCCCGAAATCGAAACAGAGTAAAAATTACGAACGTTTTGAGTAATAAAGTATTCCTGAACGTCCCCCATTAATCGCAAAGCAAATTCAGTAGAGAAAATACAAGTGTTTTGTGCCTGATCTTCTTTCAAAATATCGGCCTGAACGGTTCCACGAACCTGTGATAAGGTTTTTACTTTGATATCGTTATACACTTCCAAAGGTAAAACCTGATCTCCGGTAACCCCCAAAAGCATTAACCCCAAACCGTTGTTTCCTTCTGGTAAATCGCCCTGGTATTTCGGACGCTCTGTTCCTTTTTCCTTGTATATTTTGTTGATTTTAGCTTCAACTTCTTTTTCTAATTCGTTGGCTTTGATGTAAATCTCACATTGCTGATCGATTGCCGCATTCATAAAGAAACCTAACAGCATCGGTGCCGGTCCGTTGATGGTCATACTCACTGAAGTCAGGGCGTGAACCAAATCAAAACCTGAGTACAGTTTTTTGGCATCATCCAAACAACAAATCGAAACTCCGGCATTACCGATTTTTCCGTAAATATCAGGACGAACATCCGGATCGTTTCCGTATAAAGTCACACTATCAAAAGCGGTTGACAGTCGTTTTGCCGGTAATCCCGCACTTACGTAGTGAAAACGTTTGTTGGTTCTTTCCGGACCACCCTCGCCTGCAAACATTCTTGACGGATCTTCGCCTTCACGTTTGAACGGGTACAGTCCTGACGCAAACGGAAATTCTCCCGGAACGTTTTCTTGTAAATTCCAACGTAATACATCTCCCCAGGCTTCGTACTTTGGCAAAGCAATTTTTGGGATTTGTAAATGCGACAAGCTTTCTGAATGGGTCGCGATTTTAATTTCTTTATCACGTACTTTAAAGCTGTACACCGGATTTTTATATTTGGCTACTTTTTCGTCCCAATTCAGGATAATTTCCCAATTGTACGGATCAAGATCCATTTTTACTTTATCAAACTGATTGAGTAACAGGTTTAAAAAGATTCTGTTTTCGTCGTGCGTTTCGGCTGCTTTCACTCCTTCGACTCCGCTCAGGAAGACACTAGTGTCATCAATTCCGGCTTTATTAATTTGCGGAACTTTCCCTGAAACCGATTCTATGGTTTTAAAAATTCCGTATAATTTCTGCGCTACTTTTTGCTGCGCAGCTGCGATTTCATCATAAGATCTGTTGTTCTCTGCAATTTCAGATAAATAACGGGTTCTGTGTGGTGGAATCACGAAGATTTTCTCACTCATTTCCTTCGTAATCTGAAAAGTAGATTTCAGCTCCGATTGTGTTTTCTCTACAATCTTGTCCATGATCGCTTTATAAAGCGTGTTCATGCCCGGATCGTTAAACTGAGAAGCGATGGTTCCGAAAACCGGCATTTCATCCGGATTTTTATCCCATAAATTATGATTGCGCTGGTATTGTTTTTTAACGTCACGAATAGCATCAAGAGCCCCTCTTTTGTCAAACTTGTTCAAAGCGACCAAATCGGCAAAATCAAGCATGTCGATTTTCTCTAATTGTGTTGCTGCTCCAAACTCCGGTGTCATTACATATAAGGATACATCCGAATGATCCATAATCTCCGTGTCGGATTGTCCAATTCCTGAAGTTTCAAGAATAATCAAATCGTATTTTGCAGCTTTTAAAACCTGAATGGCTTCGGCAACATATTTGGATAAGGCCAAATTCGACTGACGTGTCGCCAGCGAGCGCATATACACACGAGGATTGTTGATGGCATTCATACGGATTCTGTCACCCAGTAATGCTCCTCCTGTTTTTCTTTTTGACGGATCGACAGAAATTAATCCGATCGTTTTCTCAGGGAAATCAATTAAAAAGCGACGAACCAGTTCATCCACTAAAGATGATTTTCCGGCTCCACCCGTTCCGGTGATTCCAAGAACCGGAATTTTAGAATCGGTATTGCTTTCGTGAATCTGATCAAAAACAGGTTTCGCGATTTCAGGAAAGTTTTCTGCTGCTGAAATCAAACGTGCAATTGCAGTTGGAATTTTATTTTCGATATGATCGATTTCTCCGTTTAACTGATCTCCAATAGGATAATCGGCACGTTGAACCAGATCATTGATCATTCCCTGTAAACCTAAAGAACGACCATCATCCGGAGAATAAATTCTTGTAATACCATATTCATGTAATTCTGAAATTTCACTTGGAAGGATTACTCCGCCTCCGCCTCCAAAAATTTTAATGTGTCCTGCTCCTTTTTCTTTGAGCAAGTCATACATGTATTTAAAATATTCATTATGTCCTCCCTGATACGATGTCATCGCAATCGCATTCGCGTCTTCCTGAATAGCAGTATTTACCACTTCCTCAACACTACGGTCGTGCCCAAGGTGAATTACCTCAACTCCGGTTGACTGAATAATACGACGCATAATGTTTATCGCTGCATCATGTCCGTCAAAAAGAGAGGCTGCGGTTACAATTCTTACTTTATTTTTAGGAATATATGGTATTTGTTGTTCCATTTTATGAATATGATAATTTTAAGGGAGCAATTTACAAAATATTACAACATTTGATCATGCTAATATCTTTTTGTTAACAAAAAAAAGAATCTTTTTTCTTTTAGAGGGGTAACAATTTGAATACTAAGCTGATTTATCCTATATAAGTCTTATAAAAATGTTAACAACATGGAAATCTTGAAATATTTAAACAAAATACAAGAACCTATAAATCAACACTATAAAGTAATTTAGTAGTATAGAAAAACCCCAAATTTTTACCTAAAACTACCTACAAAAGTAACACCGTAAAAATTTAAAAAATGAAAACATTATATCCACTCAGCCTAATTATAGTTCTAAGTTTTTTTGTGTCTTCTTTTGCCAAAACTGATCATAAGAACGTTTCGTATAAAAAAACTTCAACTGTCGCGCCCGTTTACAAGAATTCAGGTTCTGATAATGTAAACGAAATTTCAAATGACTTCTTTAAAAGATATTCTGATTTGAAAAGATATAAGTCTGACGTCATGTCATTATACAAAAACAGAACTCCGGGAACTATTTGGTTTGATGAAGATGCCATCAATGAGTTTGGTTCTGCATTATATCAAAAAGCTAAAAAAACGAATGATTTGGTTGTTCCTTATCAAAAAGAAATCGATGCTCTTTTTTCTTGTTCAGCAACAAAGCTGTCTAAAACAGATGCAGATATGCTTTTGAGTTCTCTATATATTGCTTACGCCAAAAAAAGTAATGCTGATGCCAGGAAAAAAATGTCGTATGATGCTATGCTGACAGATTTTTTAAATTACAGTACAATCGAAGAAGCCACTACTTCGACCACTGAAAATGTTAAAGTAACCTATGATCAATATTATAAATTACAGGACGTTCTGAAAAAATATAAAAAACTAGACCGTTCTAATAAATGGAAACCTATTGTTCCGGAAGAAACACCTTATAAAGATTTACGTCCGGATGCTGTTTCAAATACTATCACCCAAGTGAGAACCCGTTTATACTTATTGGGAGATTTAAAAAAGGATTCCAAAAGTAACGTTTACGACCGTGAATTAATGGATGCTGTAATGAAATATAAAGTTCGTAACGGTTTCAAGCCTAACTATATTTTAGCAGAAGAACATATTAAAGAAATGAATGTTCCTCTTGCCGATAAAATGGAGACCCTAAAACTTAACATGGAGAGATGTCGTACTATTTCGGATCAAATGGCCGGTTGCGATGAGTATGTTTTAGTCAACGTTCCTTCGTATGAATTGATTTATGTGAAAAATGGGAAGGTGCAACTGTCTTCGAGTGTCTTTGTTGGGGCACCATTAACTAAAACAACCATTTTTAATGGCGAAATTGAGAGAATCGTTTTTAGCCCTTACTGGACCGTTCCACAAAGTATTGTAAACAATGAGTTGAAAAGTAAAATCGCTGAGGATAAAAATTATCTGGCCAAAAAGAATATGGAAATCGTAAATGGTCAGGTGAGACAAAAACCGGGTCCTGAAAACTCATTAGGATTAGTAAAATTTATGTTTCCGAACCCTGATGACATCTATATGCATGATACTCCGTCTAAAACTTTATTCGATTTTGAAAAAAGAACGTTCAGCCATGGTTGTATAAACGTAAAAATGGCAAAAGAATTAGCTACTGCCATGCTTAAAGATTATCCTGAATGGACTCCCGATAAAATAGATAAAGCTATGGCGGGTAAAACAGAAAACAGTTTTAAACTAACTAAAAAAGTACCTATTTATATTACTTATTTTACTTCGCTGGTCAATGAAAATGGAGAAATTGGTTTCTTTCAGGATGTTTATGAGCGAGATGCTGAATTAAACAAAACGGTTTCTCCTGAGACGGGAGTAGTATCTAACTAAAATCTAACCAATTAGTTCGTTCGCTTCATCAAAAGAGCTGTAATTTTTAATAGGGTAATTTTTAGATTTGA
>NZ_MUHH01000034.1:0-106037 GCF_002217475.1 Flavobacterium tructae | reverse complement strand
TCAAATCTAAAAATTACCCTTTTTTATGGAAGACGATTATACTGAAGTTAGAAAAAGCTGGTGGGACAGAAACTGGAAATGGTTTGTTCCAACCGGATGTTTAAGTCTTGTGGTGCTGTTTGGTTTGTTTATAGCTGCACTTGTCTTTGGAGTTACCACCATGCTCAAAGAATCTGATTCTTATAAATCTGCCATGAACGAAGCGCAGCATAATGCAATAGTGCTGGAGAAATTGGGCAGTCCTATTGAAGACAACGGAGTTGCCTCAGGTAGTGTTAATTCAAGCAATAGTGTTGAACATTGCAACTTACAAATTCCAATAAGGGGGTCTAAAAGCAGAGGAACTTTATACGTCGTGGGAACCAAAAAAGGAACATGGAAATACGATGAAATGAGTCTTTATGTGGAAGACACTAAAGAAAAAATTGATTTGCTAAAAAAATAAAAAACAAACAAAATACCTTCACCTAAATCCCGTTTACGATACTACATTATGAATCTACGTCCGTTTTTTTTCTTGTTCTTTCTGAGTTTCTATTCCTGTACTTTCTCTCAGACATCTCCATCAAACACTGAAAAACAAAAACAAGAAATCAAAACAACTGCAAATCAGGTTGATTATGTTAAGATACTCTGGCTAGACAAAAAAGGCGTTCTAAAGCTCAATGAAGATTACATCAAAACGCTTACCGATCCACAACGGGCGGCACTTGGATTCACTACTACACGTGTTGGCAATGAGTGTCATTGGGATGGTGACAAAAAAGCCGATGAAAGCAATTTAAAATGTAAATTTCTTTGGGCGCTTAATTTAGGCTATCAATGCTCAGAAACTCATTTAAGTTATCTAAAGCAATGGTTCAAAGAGGATCCGGAAGTTCTAGAGAATTTACAAGGTTGTATCAAAATAGAAAGCTTACCACACTCTAAGCAATTCTTCCTCTGGCTAAAAATGGCTACTACCGAGAATAGCATAAAAATTATCTACTCGGCAGTTGGCATAGGTGGTGATACTAAACTTACCTGGAAATGGACGGAAGCGTCCAGCTATTCTTATACCGATACCGGAATTAAACGAATATCCCGAAAAAATCTTGATGGAGGTTTTTTCTAGAAAAAACACTGAGGCTCTGAAATCCTGAATTACTAAGGTGCTAAGTTTTATTTTCAGAAGAAATATTTTAATTCTAAAAAACTCCCTAGAGTCATTATCCTATTCAAATAAAACCTTTGCGCCTCTATTCCTTAGCACCTTAGTAACTCAGCATCTTAGAACCTCAAAAAAACTGTTAAACCTCCAACAAATTGTTTGTTCTCCGAAAATAAAATTGTGGCTTTATTTTTGAATAAGTAGTATTTTTGAAAACTTATAAAATTATACTTTAATGAAAAAGATTCTACTTCTGTTACTTACACTTACATTTTCTTTCACTTCTAATGCTCAGATACAAAAAACTTTAGATCAGTTATCTCAATTATCGTCAAAGATTAATGGCACCGGAAATGTTGATATTGCCTCGGGATTAAAAGAAGCCCTGAACAAAGGAATTACAAAGCAAGTAAGCAAATTAACCACTGAGGATGGTTTTTATAAAAATGAAGCGGTAAAAATTTTAATGCCGGAAGAACTGCAAAGGGTTGATGCTACCTTACGAAAAATTGGTTTATCCTCTCTTGCCGATGAAGGCATAAAAGCAATGAATCGTGCTGCTGAAGATGCCGTTAAAGAAGCTACACCAATCTTTGTTTCTGCGGTTAAAAACATGTCGTTTACCGATGCCAAAAACATTTTATTGGGGAACGAAAGTGCTGCAACCAGTTATTTACAAAACAGCACTACAACCGCTTTGTACAGCAAATTCAATCCCGTAATCAAAACTTCTTTTGAAAAAGTAGGTGCTGATGTAATCTGGACAAACATAATCAAGAAATACAACACCATTCCATTAGTTCGAAAAGTAAACCCGGATTTGACTGATTATACCACAAATCAGGCTTTAGCAGGTGTTTTTAAAATGATTGCTGTAGAAGAAAAAGACATTCGTACCAACATCAATGCAAGAACATCTCCTTTATTGAAGAAAGTATTTGCTATGCAGGACAAAAAATAGCTTTTGTTGTTAAATTGTTGATTGGTTAATCGCTTAATCGAATTAACCAATCAACGATTAACCGATTAACCAATAACCTAAACCAAAATGCAAAAAATAACCATTCTGATGCACTGCAAGGATCAAAAAGGAATCATTGCCGCAGTGACCACTTTTATTGCTAAAGTCGAAGGAAATATTACCTATATCGATCAGCATGTTGATGTAGAGCAAAATGTCTTTTTTATGCGACTGGAATGTGAGCTCACCAATCAACATGTGAGTGCCGAATCGATAAAAGAAGATTTTTCAAAAACGATTGCAACCGACTTTAATATGTCGTGGGAATTGTACAATCAGGAACACAAACCTAAAATGGCTTTGTTTGTCTCCAAATACGATCATTGTCTGTTTGATATTCTTGGGCGTTACAGTGCTAACGAATTAAATATAGAAATTCCTGTCATCATTAGTAATCATAACGAGTTGCGATCAGTTGCCGAACGATTTAATATTCCGTTTCACTGTGTTCCATTTACAAAAGACAATAAAGAAGAAGGTGAAGCCAAACAAATTGAACTGTTAAAAAAATACCAGATTAACTTCATTGTCCTGGCGCGTTATATGCAGATCGTTACGCCTAAATTGATTTCGCTTTACGAGAATAAAATCATTAATATCCATCATTCGTTTTTACCGGCCTTCCCGGGTGCCAAACCTTATCACTCGGCTTTTAAGCGAGGGGTAAAAATTATTGGAGCAACCAGCCACTACGTGACGGAACAACTGGATGAAGGGCCAATTATTGAACAGGATATTGCGAGAGTTTCACACATACATTCCGTTGAAGATTTTATTATGAAAGGGCGTGATTTAGAACGCATCGTTTTAGCCAGAGCCATAAAATTACATGCCGAAAGAAAAACAATAGTTTACAGTAACAAAACAGTTGTTTTTTCTTAAGTGCAAAGTTGCAAAGGCTCAAAGAAACAAAGATTTTCCTCTTAAATAAACAAACCCGACAGGTTTTAAAAACCTGTCGGGTTAATTTTTTAAAAATATACGTTCAAAACTCAGAACCTTTGTCCCTTTGTCTCTGAGAACCTCAGAAACTTAGAACCTTTATATTAACGTACATCAAATCGGTCCAGATTCATTACTTTAGTCCATGCTGAGACAAAATCTTTAACAAATTTCCCTTTGGCATCACTGCTTGCGTATACCTCAGCTAAAGCACGAAGTTCAGAATTAGAGCCAAATATAAGATCGGCACGGGTTGCTGTCCATTTAACCTCTCCCGTAGTACGATTACGTCCTTCAAAAACTTCACCGGTTTCATCACTGGCTTTCCAGGCCGTTCTTAAATCTAGCAGATTTATGAAGAAATCATTACTTAATGTTTCTTTATTTGCGGTAAACACACCATGTTTAGAACCGTCATAGTTAGCATTCAACACTCTCAAACCTCCCACCAACACTGTCATTTCAGGTACAGATAAGGTTAATAATTGTGCTTTGTCTATTAAAAGTTCTTCGGTAATGGCTCCTGTTTTTGCACTTTTATAGTTTCGGAATCCATCTGCTTTTGGCTCTAATACTTCAAACGAATGTACATCTGTCTGCTCTAAAGTAGCATCACCTCTTCCTTGTGTAAAAGGAACATCAACAGATAAACCGGCATTTGATGCTGCTTTTTCAATAGCAGCAGATCCTCCTAAAACAATTAAATCGGCAATCGATACTGATTTTCCTGAATTAGCAAAATCATTTTGTATGGCTTCTAAAGCAGCCAATACCTTTTTTACTTGTCCACCTCCATTAACTTCCCAGCTAATTTGCGGTTCAAAACGAATACGGGCGCCATTAGCTCCTCCACGTTTATCAGAACCTCGGAATGTAGAAGCTGATGCCCAAGCCGTATTTACCAATTCTGAAATAGAAAGTCCGCTGGAAAGAATTTTATCTTTTAAAGCAGCAATATCATTATAACTCAACTCGCCTTTAGCGGCAGGAATCGGGTCTTGCCAAATTAATATTTCACTTGGAACTTCAGGCCCTAAATAACGGGAAACAGGCCCCAAATCTCTGTGCGTCAGTTTGTACCATGCTCTCGCAAAAGCATCAGCAAATTTGTCGAAATTCTCGAAATAGTCTCTTGAAATTGGTGCGTAAATAGGATCTAATTTCAGTGCCATATCAGCTGTTGTCATCATCGGAGCATGTCGTTTGGCCGGATTGTGAGCATCTTCTACTGTTGTAGCAGCGCTTTCATCTGTTGGTGTCCACTGATGTGCTCCTGCAGGACTTTTGGTTAATTTCCAATCGTACTTAAACAACGTTTCAAAAAAACCATTATCCCAGGTAGTCGGATTTGGTTTCCAGGCTCCTTCAATCCCACTGGTAATAGCATCTCCGCCTACTCCGCTACCAAAACTGCTTTTCCAGCCCATTCCCATTTGTTCTATGCTGGCACCTTCCGGCTCAGCTCCGACTAATGCTGCATCACCGGCACCATGCGCTTTTCCGAATGTATGACCTCCCGCCACTAATGCCACAGTTTCTGCATCATCCATAGCCATTCTTGCAAAAGTCTCTCTAATATCTCTACCGGAACCTAGTGGATCCGGGTTACCATCCGGGCCTTCAGGGTTTACATATATTAATCCCATTTGTACAGCCGCAAGCGGATTCTCCAGATTTCTATCACCGGTATACCTGCTAAATGGTTTATCACTGGTAGCCAACCATTCTATTTCTGAGCCCCAGTTCACATCCTGTTCCGGTTCCCAAACATCTTCCCTTCCACCTGCAAATCCAAAAGTCTTAAATCCCATAGATTCTAAAGCGCAGTTACCTGTTAAGATCATCAAATCGGCCCAGGAGATTTTGTTCCCATACTTCTGTTTGATTGGCCAAAGTAAAAAACGTGCTTTATCTAAATTCCCGTTGTCCGGCCAGCTGTTTAGAGGAGCAAAACGCTGATTCCCCGAACTCGCACCTCCACGACCGTCTGATATACGATACGTTCCCGCGCTGTGCCAAGCCATACGAATAAATAAAGGACCATAATGACCATAATCTGCCGGCCACCAATCCTGCGAATCTTTCATCAGGTCAAAAAGATCTTTTTTAACTGCATTCAGATCTAACGTTTTAAATGCTTCCGCATAGTTAAAATCTTTTTCCATCGGATCCGACAAACTAGAATGCTGACGCAGTATATTTAAATTTAAACGATTTGGCCACCAATCTTTATTAGAGGTTCCTGTACCAGCAGTTTCTTTCATTTGTCCATTATGGAAAGGACATTTACTTTCGTTTGAATCACTCATTGTTTTCTGTTTTTTTTGATTAGAACTAACTGTTTTATATCAAATGCTAATTTTTTTAAGAAATCACACACCCTTGATATCTAACACTTTATCAAATATACAAACTTATCTTTGCGATATTAATAAACAAAATTGATTGTTTTTATATTTTAATAATCAAAAATTATTTAACACTACAGAAAGCTCAAAACGGCACATTAAAGAATCTTAACTTATGTCCAACAAAGTAATAACAAAACCTTAACAGCAAAACATCCATATAAGTTGGATCTTTGTAGTGTAATAAACTGGTTATTTATTATTTTGGTTTTGGTTAGTTAAATGATGCCGGCGTCTTCGAGATGCCGGCATTTTTTTTTGGCTAATTTGTTACCTTTTTTGTTTCAGGTTTCAGGTTTCAAGTTGCTACACTTTGAACATAGTTTAACCGCAAATTTGCTAAAGTTTTTGCGCCAAAATATACGCTCCAACAACTTGAAACAAAGAAAACCTGAAACTTGAAACCTGAAACTAATTTCTAAGTCTTTCGTGCAGTAATTTGAAGTATGGAAAAGCTTTTAACAATCGGCTTCCGTGCCAGGAGAACATTTCGCCATCGACGAAAATAGTTTTGGCATGATGGGTAAAACGTCCTATTTCAAAAGCATCTTCTTCTTTGAACGGATAAGGTTCTGAAGAAAGAAAAACCAAATCAGGATCGCCTTCCAGACGCATTTTTCTGAGTTCAATTTCCGGATAGCGGCCTTTATCACCGTAGATATTCTGAAAGTGATTGAGTTTTAATAACTCATTAATATAGGTATCATTTCCTGCTACCATATAAGGGTTCTTCCAAATAAAGTAAGCCGTTTTTTTCTCAGGAATGTCCTGAACGTATTTTTTAAAATCGTCTAAAGCGAAGAGCAGTTTATTGTTCCATTTCTGAGCTTCGGTTCTGCAATTGAAAAGCTGTCCGAAATCAGAAATCATTTGAAAATTATCCTCAATTGAAACAATATTGGTCACCCAAACCGGACAAATAGTACTTAACTGCGCTACAATCTCGGGCGTATTTTCTTCCTTGTTACAAATGATAATATCGGGTTGGAGTAGTTTTATTTTTTCAAAATGAATCTTCTTCGTTCCTCCAACCATTTTTTTAGTTGACTTAAAATGATACGGATGCACGCAGAACTTTGTTATCCCCACTATTTTTTCTTCTAAACCTAAATCGTATAGCAATTCAGTTTGAGAAGGAACTAACGAAATAATTCGTTTTGGAGCTGTTTCGAAAGTATGTAAGGTACCAAGCTGATCTTGTAACTGTTTCATGTTTATTTTGTTTCAGGTTTCAAGTTCTTTAACCGCAAAGTTCGCAAAGGATTACGCTGTGAACGCAAAGCTTTTTTTTTGCGAACCTTGCGAAAAACCTTTGCGAACTTTGCGGTTAATCTATTTATAAAGTTATTTAAACCTTAGAGTTAATAATCTCTTCCATTTCTTTTTGAACTTTCAGAGCTTCTTCTCTTGCTTTTTCAGCAAAGTCTGTTCCTTTTGAAGCATAGATAATGGCTCTCGCTGAATTGACCAATAAACCTACTTTATCATTCATTCCGTATTTGCAAACTTCAGATAAACTTCCGCCCTGGGCTCCAATTCCCGGTACCAGTAAGAAATTATCCGGGACAATTTTCCTGATTTCAGTAAAGTATTCCGCTTTTGTAGCGCCTACCACATACATAAGGTTGTGACTGTTTTTCCAGGTTTTAGACGTTTCCAAAACTTGTTTGTATAATTCTTTTCCGTTAACGTTTAACGTCTGAAAATCAAATGCTCCTTCGTTTGAAGTCAAAGCCAGCATAATCGTATGTTTGTTTTCAAAAGCCAGGAAAGGCTCTACCGAATCTTTCCCCATATAAGGAGCAACGGTTACACTGTCGAAATTCAAATCTTCAAAAAAAGCTTTGGCATACATGCTTGATGTATTACCTATATCACCACGTTTTGCATCGGCAATGGTAAACATTTCCGGAAAATTCTCGTTGATGTAGTTTATGGTTTTCTGAAGTGAAAGCCATCCTTTTAATCCGTAAGCCTCAAAAAAAGCAGTGTTCGGCTTATAGCCTACCGCTAAATCGTGCGTTGCATCAATTATTGCTTTATTGAACTCAAAAATTGGATCTTCGGTTTCTAATAAATGTGGCGGGATTTTAGTCAGATCAGGATCTAATCCAACGCATAAAAATGATTTTTTTAAAAGAATTTGTTCGTGTAGTTGTTGTGTTGTCATTCTTGATTTTTTAGTTCTCCAAACAGAGTAGAAATAATTCTATTTTAGAAGTATGCAAAAATAAAAAAAGCCATTCAATTACGAATGGCTTTTTGGTTTTATATTCTGTTTAGGCTTACAAATTACCTAAATATACAATTTCTGTTCTTCTGTTTTCTGCTCTTCCTTTAGCCGTTTTATTAGACTGAACCGGTTTTGCAGATCCAAATCCTTGTGAACTTAAGTTAGCCGGATTTACTCCTTTTTCAATCAAAGCATCCATTACTACTTTTGCTCTTGCCTCAGATAATTTCTTGTTGGCTTTTGGATTTCCTATGTTATCTGTATGTCCGTTGATTGCAAACTTAGCATTTGGATAGTTCTTCAGAATCTCTTTGATCGCATCTAATCTACCTGAAGTTTCTCCTTTTCTGGCATCACTTAAAGTTGCTTTTCCGGTTGTAAAGAAGATAGACTTCGCCTCTACTTTCAATTGTGCTAATGTTTCTTTTGTAACTTTAGGACAACCATTATTTTCTGCAGGACCATATACTAACGGACAAGCGTCATCTTTATCTAAAACTCCATCTTTATCAGCATCTAAAACAGGGCATCCTTTATTTTCTGCAGGACCAGCAACATCCGGACAAGCATCGTCTTTGTCTAAAACACCATCTTTGTCAGTATCCGGCCAAGGACAACCTTTGTTTTCTACCGGACCGGCAACTGCAGGACAAGCATCTACATTGTCTAATAAAGTATCTCCATCACTATCTTTCCAAGGGCATCCCTTATTTTCTGCAGGACCTGCAACACTTGGGCAAACATCATCTTTATCAAAAACTTTGTCTCCATCTGTATCCGGCCATGGACAACCGTTATTTTCTTCCGGACCTGCTACTTTTCGGCAAGAGTCTTCTTTATCAATTACTCCGTCTTCATCCGTATCTTTGAATTTCTTCTGATAAACCGGAATTTTTACCCCAAGATGAAAATCAACCGCTTTGGATTCTTTTGAAACCAGATTCGTCAAAACAGAACCTGAACCAATAAAGAAAGCTCCTAAACGAATTCCTGATCCTACCTGCATTCCGCTGTATTCCATCCAGGTCATCGGTACATAAAAGCTAAACCATCTGCTTTCGTAACGAGGCGTTAAACTCACACGATTGGCAATACTGCTTCCGTTTAATTTAGAGTCGCTCACCATACTGATATCTCCATTTAAATTTAAATAGAATTTTCTGTACATGTTCCAATCTACATCAGCGTGAATTGCTGTTGGTAAACTGGTTCTAACTCCTTTTGAAGTCGAAACTTTTGTATAATGCTCGTTTAGAAAATCATATAAGTTATCAGCATCGTTGATCATTTTCTCTGTTACCACTCCGGTAACATTATAGGTATCTAATTTTGAGTTCTTGTAATTGATCGAACCAATATCGGTAACCGAAAGACCAAAACGTACTTTGTATTTGTTCAAATCACGAAAGTTATTGTCGGCTCTAGTTGCCTTGTTTAAATCGTACTTTTTGTATTCAGGTCTCCATTCATAAACAAGTCCGAAATCAAAACCGAAACCATTTGAATTCGCGTCAAATTTGTAGTCTTTATTAGCATCAAAGTCCTGGCTTGCTCCTACAGTTACTTCTCCTTCAGAAAAAAGCGTGCTGGCTCTCGGATTGGCTTTGTTCTCCACAAATGCAACTTTCACACCTCTGCCCTGAGTATAACCGTTTACACCACCCTGAAGATATTTTGCTGTTAAACCTCCTTTTAAGAAATGTTGATCGTTCTGCCATAAAACTGCAGCATACGAAACACCAAGCTCTCCCCATGAATGCGAAACTGCATTTGGATTGCCTAAGTTGAAATTAAAGTTACTGGCATGATCTAAACCATCTTTCACTTCATTTACAAGGCTACCATTAACATTATAAGCATTAGTGACAGATCTGGCTCTTGTAAAAACAGCGATTGTATGTTTTGGAGCAATATTAAACATGAATGAAGGCCCCATGATATCAAAATTAACCAAACCATTGTTGGAGTTAGCTGGTGTCATGATCGACTGCTTGTCAAAATCATATCCTTTTTTATACACGTCAAAAAGGCGAACACCATACAGATCATTTGCTACTGTCCCACTGACTGAAAACAGATTAATATCGGTTTTAAAACGAGAATCGGCGATAGAAGCCGGATTAAAAAGAACGCTTTGAACCCCTGCATAATTATCATGCGTATATCCCAAATAAGACTGAGATTTGGCTGAAAAAGTAATCGCAATAAGTAATAAACTGAGTAAAGTTTTTTTCATTAAAATTTGTTTTGTTTTAGGTAAATTCGGCGGCAAAACTACACTATTTGAATTACAAACAGGTTACGTAAACATTGAATTCCTGTAACTTTTTTAACATTTTTTTCACATGAATCTAAAGACTCTCTTTCTGCTTTTCATAAGTACCCTTTAATCAAATAATTATAACAGTATAAATTAAATTTCTTTATCACCTTTAAAAGTGTAAAATGTGAATTATGCAACACTTCTTTAAATAGATATAACAGAAAAAAGGCAAATAATTCGCAATTTTACATTACTATTACTGCTTAATCATTTTGCAGTAATAGCATAAAAGCGGAATGAGTTTTAAAAGGAATACTGAAGCAAAATACGCAACTCTGAAGCATGATGATTTGATGTTTGCCGGAGCTAAAATGGATAGTAAACTTTAGCAAAAGCAGGGAAAAGCAGAAGAAGAAGAATTTCATCAGATCCGTTCAGATTTGTAACCCTTTCTGACTCAATCGGAATACCGTCTAGTATAAATATTAGACGGTATTTTTTTATACTAAAAACGATGTTTTGATGTGTCGGATATTATTTTTCCGGATTACACCCAACGAGTTAGTTTAAATATTTAGTAAATTTCTAACAATTGTTAAACGATATAACCAAAATTAAATTAAGTATCTTTAACCAAATTTTCATTAAATGAAACTATTTATAAAGTTCGACATTAACACCATTTGTTCGCTTTTTTTAAAACACAATCTGGACCAGCACAATGTAAGCTTTACCACTTTGGGTTTTGGTGAAATTGAGCTCAATAACAACCTTGACGCTGAGGCACTCGAGGCTTTAAAAGAGAAACTGAGCCCTTGTGGTTTTGAAGTGGTAGAAAACCAAAAAAGTGTTTTGGTACAGAAAATAAAGGATGCTATTATTGAACTTGTCTTTATGGAGGACAGTAACAATTACAAAAGTTCTGTGTTTTTGGCCGAAAAACTCAATCATAGCTATGGGTATCTATCGAATGTATTTTCGGAAGTAACCTATTCGTCTATCGAGAATTTTATTATTTTACAAAAAATTGAAAGAGCAAAACAATTAATTATTATCAACGAAATGAGCCTGACCGAAATTGCTTTTTTACTCAACTACTCCAGTGTAGCACACCTGAGTACACAGTTTAAAAACACCACCGGAATTACGCCATCGGCTTTTCAGCGAATTATTAAGAAACGAAGAGAGAATTTAAAATAAAATACAAATACCTATATTAAAATGCAAAAAAACGCATTACACATTTTATTGGCTGACGATGATGAGGACGATCGCCTTTTTTTTAAAGATGCTTTTGAAGAGATAAAGATTCAGACTAAAGTAGAATTTGCGCATGACGGAATGCAATTAATGGACCATTTGATGAATCCTGACAATGCTTTACCTGATATTTTATTTCTGGATTTGAACATGCCGAAAAAAACCGGAAAAGAATGCCTGATCGAGATTAAAAAAACAGAGCGTTTAAAAGATATTATCATTGCAATCTACTCTACTTCTTCTTCTGAAGAAGACATTGAAGATACTTTTATTCAGGGCGCCAATATTTACATTAAAAAACCAAGTGATTTTAACAATCTGAAAAAAATAATTAATGAAGTCGTTACTGTAAACTGGCACTATCATACCTCAGGGTTAAATCGTGATAATTTTCTGTTGCGACTAAAATAGTAGGAAATCAATGAAGTGGATCCCAAATTTTAATTCCTCAAACTCACTGAGAGTTATTTTTGTAATCGCAGTTTTCATTCTGTTATTTCTTTCTTCTATTGCTCACAAGCACAATCAGGACCTGAATGAGTCCAGTAAGCTGGTGATGCATACGTATGAAATTAACATTCAGTTAGAACGGTTAATGTCGGCTATTAAGGATGCCGAAACGGGACAGCGCGGCTATATCATCACCCGCAATGCCCGTTTCCTGACTCCTTACATTTATTCGCGCGACAAGGTAAACACTTCGTTCATTAATTTAAAAAAGTTAACAAAAGACAATCCGCGACAGCAGAAAAATCTTCAAAACTTATTCAAGCTCATCATTCAGCGTTTTGTTTCGTTTGAAAATTGCCTTAAATACAGCGATCCCAAAACCTACGATAAACGAAAACTCGACAATCATTTGTTTGGCGGACGAATTTTGATGGAAAACATTCGTTTTAAAGTAGACGAAATGAATGATATCGAAAAAACTGATTTGGCCAAAAGACTAAAAATCTACGATGCCGAAATTTCCCTGAGTCCGCTTTTTTCTATTTCACTGTTTCTGGTTGCTTTAAGCTTTATTCTATTGGCTTACCGACAAATTAGTCGTGATTTCGAACGTCTGAAAGTCTTCAACAAGCAGCTTTTAATCTCCGGAAAACTGATGGCTGAATCTGAAGCTATTGGTAAATTCAGTACCTGGCAATGGGATTTAGACACCAACAAAATAGACTATTCCGACAATCAATATCGCTTGCTGGGCTACGAACCTAATGCTTTTGTTCCCGAAAAAGGCACCTTTTTAAACTTTGTTCATCCGGATGATAAAGAAATAGTAGCGAAGTCGATGAAAGGAATCCTAAACTATAAACAACTGCCTTTTGTTTATTATAAAATTGTACTTCCTACCCAAGAAGTAAGACATTTTAAAACAACAGGGAAATTATTGACTGACGAACAGGGAAGTAAAATTTTGCTGGGAATCAACTTTGATATTACCGACGAGCACTTACTCAACATAGAACTTCAGGCACGAAACGTCGAACTCGAAAACAGTAATAAAGAACTGGCTTCTTTCAACCATGTTGCGAGTCACGATTTACAGGAACCTCTTCGAAAAATTCAGACTTTTATTTCCCGAATTTCAGATGCCGACAAAGCTGTTATGTCTCAAAATGCCAATGATTATATTGCTAAAATTGAGATTTCGGCCAAAAGAATGCGTGTTTTAATTGATGATTTATTGTTGTTTTCAAGAACAAATACCACCAAAAAAGAATTCATTAAATCAAATTTAAATGAATTACTTAAAAATGCCGAAGCTGAATTAACCGAAATGATCGACGAGAAAAAAGCGGTTATTACGTCTACAAAATTACCTAAACTGGCCGTCATTCCGTATCAAATCGAACAGCTTTTTATCAATCTCATCGGGAATTCTTTAAAATACAACCGTCCGAATGTTGCTCCCGAAATTACCATTGAAAGTCAAAAAGTATTTTCGGTAGATTATCGCGAACTATTGGATCCGAATGTAAAAAAATACCATAAAATAACTTTTACAGATAACGGAATGGGCTTTGACCCTCAGTTTAAGGAAACTATTTTTGTACTATTTCAGCGTCTTCATTCTAAAACAGATTATCCCGGAACAGGAATTGGTCTGGCCATTTGCAAAAAAATTGTAGACAATCACAAAGGATATATCATGGCCGACAGTCAACCTGACCAGGGTTCAATATTTACGATTTTTCTTCCGGATTAACCCCTCAAAAAAATCTTTAAAAACCACATAACAAACGTTATATAAATCTTTTATGGGAATTATATAACGTTTCTTTTTTTTGGTGTAAAGCAAAATCCTCCATTCGTTGCCATCTTTGTAAAGTAATACTTTATGAAGTAATAATGAAAGCAATTCCCCGAGTAAAAGCATTTTTTTTAAGAACAATATTCCTATTGTGTGTACTAGTTTTTGTTTCGTCCTGTAAAAAAAACTACCCAGTAGCAACTTCTTTAAAAAATGAGGCTTTTACCAAAAATGAAAAAGAAGAAATTGAAGCCTTTTTTTTTATCGCAGCGGCAAATGCAAGTCAAACCATTATTTCTAAAAGTCAAATTGCACAACAAAAAAGTTCTGACAACAACATACTGGAAGTAAGCAAACAAATCGAAATCAATCAAAATCAGCTGTTACAGGAGATCACAACTCTGGCCAATAAAAAGTTGATCATTATTACCGAAATCAATGCCACTCACAAGCGGGATTTATACGATTTAATCGATGCCAACGAAACCAATTTCAATGCGGCTTATCTGAATTCTATGAATGCCTCTTTAGAAGAAGAGATCAGATTGCTCGAATCGATTTCAAAGGAAACGAACGATCAGATTATTTTAGAAATGGTACTGCAATACCTGCCAAAACAATATGAGTTTGTCAGAGAAATTCAAAAATCAAGAATAGTAATCTAAACGCCTGTATACGCTATTATTAACTAAACTATCTAACTATGAAAATGTACCCAAATTTTTTATGCGCCTTAACCCTTTTCTTAACAGCATCATTTGGAATGCTGCACGCTCAGAACAATAATGTAAATCCTGAGTATGGAATCAAAGGAGGGTTCAACATGTCGAATTTGTACTCTAGTGATGCCAATGACGAAAACATATTATACGGTTTCAATGCCGGTCTTTACGCCACTTTACCCATCTCTGATTTCATTGCCATTCAGCCTGAAATCCTATTCACTACAAAAGGAGCCAAACTGGAATACAATAACGCTCTTGCCAGCGGAGAATCAAAATTCAGACTCAACTACATCGAAGTTCCTTTATTGGTTAGAGTAAATATCACCAGAAACTTTAACGTTCATGCCGGTGGTTATGCCTCTTATTTGGTAAGCTCAAAAGTAACCGGCAGGGGAGATTTTAACTTCGAACAAGAAATTGACACCAATGACCTGAACAAGTTTGACGCCGGTTTATCTGCGGGAGTTGGAGTCGATTTTGACCCAATAAGCATCGGATTACGTTACAACTACGGGCTAACTACTATTGGAAAAGAAAGAACGGTAGCCGGAACAACCTATACTTTTCCGGATGCCAAAAACAGCAACCTTACTTTATACCTTTCGTATAAATTAAACTAAGAAAACGATTCAATTAAACCTAAATACAAAAAATCATGTCAAATCTACTATACACAATCGCGTTGGTACTGGTCATTCTTTGGGCATTGGGCTTTTTTGTTTACAGCCTTGGAAGTATCATTCATATTTTATTGGTCATTGCAGTTATTGCCATATTATTGAGGCTCATTAAAGGCCGTGAAATTTAATAAACACTATTAAGCACTATATATTAATTACTAAATCGAATATTATGAAAACGAGCACCACAATTTTAGGAATATTAGGAGCCGCAGCAGCGGGAGCAGTTTTAGGAGTTTTATTTGCACCGGACAAAGGATCAAATACCAGAAAAAAAATATCAGACAAGTCTAAAGATTACGGAGATAATATAAAAACCAAATTTGACGGAATCGTTAGTACTATTAAGTCAAACGGGAAAGAAATTATCGAAGAGGGAAAGGCAAAATTCAGCCAGGCAAAAGAGGACTTCAACACCCTTAAGGACGAAGCCAAAGCGGTAAAATCGAACTATTAAAAGGTGAAATTTAAATCCTAAACACCCCCTTTATTATGGAATCAAATGCAACAACAAACGAGAACTTAAATCTTTACGAGAAAGCAGAGAACTATACCAAAACGAGTTTAGAATTAATTAAACTCAAAACGGTATCAGCATCGGCAGATGTTTTATCAACATTGACCTCCAGGATCGCAGTTGGCGCTGTTGTTGCATTTTTTACTTTGTTCCTTAATATTGGAATCAGTTTATGGATTGGAAAAAAACTTGGAGAAAGCTATTACGGTTTTTTTATACTGGCCCTGTTTTACTTAATTGTTGCCATTGTACTGCACAAATCGCATCACAAGCTTATTAAAACCCCTATCGGAAACATGATTGTTTCGAGCATTTTAAAAGAAACGAAACAAGAAGTTCCTTGTGATTCAGGTCAATCAAAAAACTAAAAAAGACTGTCATGGAAACTATTTACACCCTTGATTCACTAGACCGAAAAATTCAGCTTTTAGAACACCAACAAAATGCCGAGTGGTGCGCCATTAAAGACGAAATCGATGAAATTAACGAGCATTTAAAACCTCTTAACCTGATTCGTAGCACCGTTGAAGAAATCAACGAAACAGTTGGATTTAAGAGCGATCTCGCACAGTCGGCTATTAGTATCGGAATTGGTTATCTGGTCAAAAGATTTGTCGTTGGCAAAAGCACCTCGACTTTCAAAAACATCTTCGGGTCTGTGTTACAGCTTTTTGTGACCAATGTGGTTTCGAAATCGGGGAATTCCTAAGATACTGAGGTTCTGAGATGCTAAGATTCTAAGATCTGTGACCTATATTTTAGGTTCAAAGGGACAAAGGTTTTTTGGATGTGTTTACATCCTTCACGAAAAATGCTGAGAGACTTAGAAAACCTAATTTTCTGCTAAATCCCACAAATTATTTCATTTTACAGCAACAATTTTCAAGCTGTAATCCATATAAACAATAAAAAAAGGAGTGTTTCAAAAACAATGAAACACTCCTTTTTTATATATCTATTTTCAGAAACCTTTATATCTCTGCACCTAAAACCTTAGAAACTTAGCGTCTCAGAATCTTAGTATCTTAGAACACCTCCGACGCTTCCTTCAATTTCTCCATATTGTTTACCAATTGAAGCTCGGCAACAATTTTCTGAATATCACCATTCATGATGTTTCCTAAATCGTATAATGTTAGTCCCACACGATGATCGGTTACACGACCTTGTGCGTAGTTGTACGTACGAATCTTAGCCGAACGGTCACCCGAACTTACCTGAGAACTACGTTTTGTAGCGTCTTCCTCTTGTTTTTTAGCCAATTCCATTTCGTACAAACGAGAACGTAAAACTGTTAACGCTTTGTCTTTATTTTTATGCTGTGATTTCTGATCCTGACATTGCGCCACCAATCCTGTAGGAATGTGCGTTAAACGTACCGCCGATTTCGTCGTATTTACCGACTGTCCTCCAGGTCCTGACGAACAGAAGAAATCTACACGAACATCGTTCATATCAATCTGTACATCAAACTCTTCCGCTTCCGGTAAAACCATTACCGTTGCTGCCGAAGTATGCACACGACCTTGAGTTTCGGTTTGCGGAACACGCTGTACACGGTGCACACCTGCTTCAAATTTCAGGGTCCCGTATACATCTTCTCCGGTAACTTCAAAAATAACCTCTTTGAAACCTCCCGAAGTACCTTCGTTCATATCCACCACAGAAGTTCTCCAACCTTGTGACTCACAGTATTTCGTATACATTCTGAATAAATCCCCTGCAAAAATACTCGCTTCGTCCCCACCCGTTCCGGCGCGGATCTCCACCATGACATTTTTAGCATCTTCAGGATCTTTAGGAATCAACATAAATTTGATTTCCTCCTCCAGTTGCGGCAAGCGTTCTTTTGCTTCGTCCAATTGCATTTTGGCCATTTCAACCATATCTGCATCGCTTCCGTCAGCAATAATTTCGTTTGCTTCGTCAATATTCGCTAAAACAAGAATGTATTCTTCTCTTTTTTCAACCAAAGCTTTGATGCTTTTATATTCCTGGTTGAGTTGCACATAACGCTTTTGATCAGCAATAACATCCGGCTGAATAATCAAATCCGAAATCTCATCAAAACGCTGCTTTACATATTGAAGTCTATCTAACATTTTCTAATTCCTTTTATTGGACCGCAAAATTACAAAATTTTTACCGAAAATTCTAGTGTTGTTTTCTTGTGTTTTTTCAGATCGAAATTTAGCGGAATTAGGATGGTTTTTAGGAGCTTGTTCCTGCTATCCGCTATATCTTTTTAGGCAGAACTTTTACGGTTTAATTTTAGAAATTTTCGTTTGCCTAAAAAGGATGCCGCTGCTATCAGGGCTAGGGGTTTTATGTTTTTTGATTAGCTTTTATGGATTTCCGTAATATCAGTTACTTAGAACAATTTACTTTTATCAAAAATCAGGTGTTTTTACGTGGTGGCAAATTAAAATTAAAAACGATGTTTGTTTTTAGAGAGTTAATTCATGCTTTTAATTTATGCCTGAAACAGTTAAAACTAAAATTTCTCAAACAAAGAGAAACAAATAGTGCGATAAGTTGAAATATGATAATACCTATTGCAAGAATATCGCTAAAAAATATAAGTTCAAAACATATAAATATCAATACCAATGGAAGATTTAAAATTAAAATTGCAACAATTACATCAAAGAGTTGACTCTTTAAAGGATCAGATAAATACTGAGGAAGCCACAAAAAATGCTTTTGTAATGCCTTTTATACAAATTCTTGGTTATGATATTTTTAATCCGACAGAAGTAATTCCTGAGTTCATCTGTGATATTGGAACTAAAAAAGGAGAAAAAATAGATTACGTAATTAAAAAAAATGGTGAGCCAATTTTAATCATTGAATGCAAAAACTGGAAAGAAAATGTTGACGCTCATAATTCTCAGCTTCATAGATATTATCATCTTTCAAAATCACGTTTTGGTGTACTCACAAACGGGCATATTTATAACTTTTATGCAGATTTAGAGAAACCAAACATAATGGATGAAAAACCATTCTTTACTTTAGATATATCAAACCTGAAAGATACAAGTTTACAAATTTTAGAGAACTTCTCTAAAAACGGATATAATCTTGAAGAAATTTTGGATTCCGCAGAAGCTTTAAAATATATAAAAGCAATCAGAGCTGAATTTGAAAGAGAAATACAAGACCCTTCTGACGAAATAGTTCGTCTTTTAGTCAACAGATTTTTCAACAAGCCATTGACAGCACCTAGAATGGTAACCTTCAAAGAGTATACTAAAAAAGCCATTTCTAATTCAATAAATGAATCAATACATTTTCGTTTAAAAAATGCTTTAAACATAACTGACAACGTCCCTTCAAAAACAACTGAACAAATTACCGCAATTGATGATAATGCTGAAACACCAAAATTTATAACAACCGAAGAAGAAATTGAAGGCTCTCAAATAATCAAAGCCATTATAAGAGAGATTTTACCTGCTTCAAGGATCGCATTTAGAGATACACAGTCTTATTTTGGTATTTTACTAGATGATAACAATCGAAAACCTATTTGTCGTTTACATTTTAATTCATCAAATAAATACATTGAACTTTTCAACAATGGAAAAGATAATGGAGAGAAAAAGCTTATTTCCTCTTTAGATGATATTTATAACTATAAAACTGAATTGTTAACAACAATAAAAAACTATGACTAAAATTTGAAACATATCATGCAAATGATAGTCCCTTCCCCCGCTAGCGCTAGCATCTCACACGTAAACGCAATTCAAATAAAGTCTAACAATGAAAATAGTCACAAGCGGAACCCACACTCTAACAGATTAAAAAGATAAAAATATGCACGTAGTAAAAAATTATGACGAGTTAAAAGAAGTAGTTGGATATTCTTTTGAGCGTGAAAAGAATAATTCAAAAATCGTTGGGTTATTATTTGCACAACAGGACAGCTTCACTGAAGATGAAATTTTAAAAAAATTTGATTATTATAATAATCGTTCCGAAGAAACAATTGACTTTTTTTGTGCTGGCTATCAACCTCAAATACTTGAACCTACTCTCCCTGTTGCTACTACAGTTGATGGAGAAGCTTGGACATTTGATCCAAAAATATTTAATCAATTAAGGATTCAAACTGAGGAAGCAACAAATTGGGAATACTCCGGAAGTGTCGAATTAGTTTTATTCAATGCATATTTAGACGATTCAGACAATAAAGTTAAACTTGATTTTTCAGATGCAATTTCAATTGATTTATTAAAAGCAAAAAATGAAGATTTAATAAATAGTGTCAGCGAAATATTTGAAAGAATCTTTAAAATTTCTGAGACGCTAACAACTGATAATCCAACCAAAGAAATGAGTTTAAAATTAATAGGAAACACTGGCAGAAAATCTTTCGTCAATATACTTTTCAATCTTTTACCAGAAGCAATTAGAAAAGATACTAAGAAAGTCTATTTATATGGAACAAGTAATTATGGTAAATACCCCCCTGTCTCGTCCTGAAAAAAGTTTACATATTTAGACTTAATCCTAAAATAGATTTACATCTATATTTTAGCTCTCCATTTTAGAAAATCAGGTATTTTTACTTGCTCCTTTGTTAAAATTAAAAACGAGGTTTGTTCAATAAAACCAAAATAAATCATATGGACATCATCTTACAAACTACGACTGAAAACGAACAAATCTTAGAGCAAAATTTTACAACAGAAAGCATAGATTTTCAAAAAATTGAATCATCTTTATGGGATGGAGAAATCCTAACCAACTATATTATTCCTCTTTCTTCAACAATTATTGGTTCTTTAACGACAATCATAGTCCAAAACATACGCTCTCGAAAACATGTCAAAATTATTGACAATGGAGTTGAAGTACATGGTGTATCTGAGAAAAATGCAAAAGAAATTTTAGAAACTATTTATGCTAACAAATCTAAAAAAAAATCAAAATAATTTTCTAGAATATCTTTCTGATTCTATTACTTATATACACAAAAATATTTTTAATACAGCAGCATATAAGCAGTATAAAGTAGATGAACCATATCTGCAAAAATACATTGATACTTCTCGGTTACAAAAAGAAAATGCAAATATTAATCATATCTATTATGATAGTATTTATTTACATGTCAAAAATGCACTTAAAAAACATAATATACATGTTACTTTTCAGACCGTCTATTCGCTTAACCGTAAAAATGAAACATTAGAAATTAATAATAAAAACTTCATAATTTATGACCAATATTTAGGAAAGACAATAAACTTATTTAACAAAGCATTTTTACAATTAAACGATCCACATGTTATTAATCACTATTGCTTTCGATATTTAGTAGAGTCTTTTAGAGTTAAAGGAATGGGGATTGAAGCTGACATGTTTATTGAATTAGGAAAAAAAACTAATTCATTTGAAAAACTGAACTCTGCTTATAGGGCGGAAAGTCTTATATCTTCATACACATACATTCAGGAAACATTTATAATTTTTCATGAAATTGCTCATTTAATAGTAAAAAAAAATCCTAGATATTTAAATTTCAGATTTAATAAAATCAGCAAATATATTGATGATCAGACTTTTTCTATATTGAATAAGTTGAGCAAACAAAAAAATGAAAATATAGAAAATTTTGAATTCAATTTAGATGACAAAAGACGAAAAAATTTAGTCGAAGAAATTACTTGCGACTACATTGCTACTAAATATACTTTTGAAGCTTTATTGGAATTAAATTTATTAGAACCAGCACAATTTTGTGAAGCTATTTATTTAGGTTTACGTTCAATGAGATCTCTTAATTTATTAGATGGATATATCACATCATATTCAAATCGTAGAGATACAAAAAAGACAAATAATTTAAGTCAATTATTCAAAGAATCAAGCATTCGATTTTGGCTAATAAAGGATAGCATTTCATTGATGTATAAAGGAAAATATCGTAAGAAATTCTCCGAAGACCCTTTGCTAAGCTTACTGGAAAAAGACATGAAGGAATGCAGTAAATTTTATGAAGATCCTTTCCATAAAATTAATTCTATATTAGATGAGCTTTCAGAAATGATTACACCAGAAGTAATCGAAAAAGTTAGTTATGCAGAACAACAAGAAACTCTCGAATATGTTGACAAAGTACTTCAGAGGGTTTCAAATTAGAATAAATATAAACTAGCTCCCCCCAGTACGAGCATCTAAATCCAGATAAAACCTTAAAACAAACTCCAATCAAAAGATAAACCATCATGAAACATTTTCTTTTACTTTCTTTTTTATTCGTTTTCAATATCAGTTTTGCACAAGAAGCCAAAATAAAAAAAGAAAAATGGCATTGGAACAACGGACCCAAACAAGATACCGTTATTGGTTATGCTCAGGTTTTAAAAGTAGACAATGTGCTTTACATTTCGGGGGCTGTAACAACGGAACTAACTCCGGCAGGAATAACAACGGTCTATAACGATTTAAAGGCTTCGCTAGCGAGTTATGGTGCCACATTTGCCAATGTGGTAAAAGAAAATCTATATACAACCGATATTGAGACCATGAAAAAGTACAACAACGTTAGAAAAAAATTCTACAATGGTGACTTTCCTGCTGCTACATGGGTACAAATCGTACAATTATACATGCCAACTGCAAAATTAGAGGTTGAATTGGTCGCACATCTACCAAAATAAGTGGATTCCCTGTACGCATGAGCGAAACGCTCGCACTAACAAACGGGGTATATAATTATAAAGAAAAGAGATTTGAAGAAGATTTTTTTTTTATAACTTTTAATCTTATGGTTTGTAATTTATTATACAACAAAACTAAGATTAAATAAGCTAACCGCTAATACTAATATCCTGACTGCTAACAAAATCATATATATCAATCAAAATTAAATAACTCACGTAAAATGGCAAGTAAGATCTTTAACGCACTACTAGAAGAACAAACCGAAATATTTAAAAATGGCTTTCTGAATGTGTCAAAAGTAGTATTTTATAATGATGATCAGAAAAGAATGATCCATAACCAAGAGTATGGTGTATACAGAGAAAAAATATGTAAAGATTTTATAAAATTTTTTATTCCTCAAAACTATGCCATTTCAGATGGATTTGTAATTAATAATAATGACGAAGTAAGCCATCAATGTGATATCATTATTTATGATAAAAATTTTACACCTCTACTTCAAAGTGAAAATAAACAGCGCTTCTTCCCAGTAGAAACTATTGCTGCAGTTGGAGAAGTGAAATCTGACATGAATTTTTCGCAATTAAAAGAAGCATTAATTAAACTTTCCAATCTAAAAAAAATAAGAAAAAACATACTAAGTCCGGAAATATTTAGCAGACAGTTCAAGTCGGAAGATGACTATCAATATGCCCCTGACATACTCGGATTTGACCAAATAAACACATTTCTCATTTGCAGAAAATTCACTTTCGATCTAACAGATATAGAAAATAAAATGAATGAGATTTATGATGGAATTGAAGACAGTTTTAGACATAATCTTATACTTAGTATTGAAGATGGATTATTACATTATGCTGTACCTTCTGGATCAGACTTATGCTACCCAATTGGAATAAATGATGATAAGGATGAACTAGAACTTTCTAAAAATCAATTCATAACTCCGCATGAAAAAAATAATTCACATATAAATTTTTTCATTAACTCATTGTTTAAATCTGTATCACTTACTACCATACTACATCCTAATATTTTAAGTTATATTGAACCAAAAAATTTAGAACATAATTTATCTACAGAAAAAGAATTTTATTAATACTAACCAATATGATCATATTGCTTATTCCTCCGCTAGTGCAAGCATCTCGCTAGTTAACACAGGAAAGACTTATCTCGAACACACGCAATTTACCTGTAAGTTATTGAAATCAAGAGAAACAAAACTTATCCAATAATAATATGCAAAAAACTGTACAAAAACTCATTACTCCAGATGATAAAACTATTGAAGGAGTTTTTAATACTTCAAATTCTTACTATATTGATATCTATCAAAGAGAGTATAAATGGTCACATAAACAAGTTCAAACTTTATTAAATGATATACAAGTAAGATTTGATGTTGGAACGATAAAAGAAGATGATCCACCAAGAATTCGAGAAGACGTTTTAAGTAATTTTGAACCATATTTTGTAAATACATTCCTTACTAACGAAGTTCCTGGCAAAAAAAATATAGTTGATGGTCAACAGAGATTGACAACTTTTTTAATTATCTTAATTAAATTATACCAGATTGCTAAATCTGAAAAAGAGAAAAATCAAGATTTAAAAATCTATGAAGCAGGTTATATTGAGGATAGGATTTTTGAATCAGGCGCTTTTGGAGAAAAAAAATTTAAAATTCATAATGATAACAGAGAAAAAGCATTTGCAGCAATACTTGCTTTAAAACATGAAGGATTTATAAATGCAGACGAAACACAATATAGGATAATTGAAAACTATAAATTTATAAGCACATATTACGACAAATTGTTCTTTGAAGGCGACAATAAATTTGATGCAACAAAATTTAATTACTATTTGACATATTTATTAAACAGAATAAGTATAGTAGAAATTCAAATTACAAGCTCACATAATGTCGCAATGATTTTTGAAGTAGTTAATGATCGCGGACTTGGATTGAAGCCTTTCGAAATCTTAAAAGGAAAATTTCTAGGTATTCTTGATGAAAAACAAAAGGAAGGGGCAAATAAGGCTTGGTCGGAAATTTTAGATGATCATTACAAAGCTAATTCTGATGTAGATGATTTTTTTAAATTATATTTTCGTTCAAAATTCGCCAAAAACCTTAGCGAGTATGAAAGAATGGAAAATGAATATCATTATGAAGTATACAAAAACAGTAGTATTAGAAAATATTTAAATGACTTTAAGGATAAACAAAAATTATTTGACTTTGTAACTCAAGAACTGAAATTCTTTTCAGCATTATATTTAGAACTACAAAAAACAATAAATTATCGATTTGTATTATATAATAGAATGTTGGATCAAAAACAGCAATACATGTTAATAATGTCTGCCACAAAATACAATGATCCAACAAGAAGTGAAAAAATTGATTTGGTTTCTAAAAAATTTGACCAAATGCATATATTACTTAGACTAAAAAATTTATATGACTCGTCGTCTTTTTTACCAACATATATAATAGACATCTGTACACGAATAAGAGAATTAGATTTGGATAAAATTACCTCACAATTTGATGCTGTAGTAATTGGAAAAATGGAAGAAAATGAAACTATTCCTAAATCTACATTAACCAAGATTAGCGATCTATTTAGTACTTTTAACTACCAAAGTCTTATCCATCAAAATAAAAATTTATCTAAATATATTCTGTTACGTATCGATGAAACACTTTCGAAACTTATGGGTAGAGCTTCATTAGTTACAAATTCTACAATAGATATCGAAAATTTATTCAATCGAACTAATCGTAAATCGTACGAGTTACATCTTGAACATATGTACGCTCATAATGAAAAAAACGAATCATTGTTTTTAAATTCTGAAGGAGATTTTGATTATTATTTGTTTGATAAATTACGAAATCAATTTGGTGCCTTGCTAATTTTGAAAGATCAACATAATTTAAGTAGTGGAGCAGATATATACAAGGACAAGATGGAACTTTATGGTCAAAGTAACATCATTTGGAATGAAATGCTGGCTGGTCAAATTCCTGCTATTGATTTGAGAAAATTGCCATTTGATTTTACATTTTCAATTCATCAACCCAATAATGAAGGTTTACTTGAGATAGCAGCAATTGAAGAAAGACAAAAAGAACTATATGAACTTATAAAATATACATGGTCGCAAGCTTTTTAGAAAATGATCACTCGCTTTATCCTCGTTTCGTCCTGAAAAAAACACCTATTTACACTTAATCCTAAAAAGATTTACAAGGAAATTTTTGTTGTGACAAAATGAAAACAAAAAATTATTTTGTCACACTTTCTGTAACAAAATAAAAATAAATTCAACTTTGTAACAACTTCTGTAACAAAATGAAAATAAATTAAAATTTGTTACAGCTTTTGTGGCAAAACAAAAATATAAATCAAATTTGCCACAAGAATACAATGTGCTTCTCCTGACTATCGCGAGCGTACAAGTAATTGGCAATTAAAACAAAAATGCGCAAATGTCTCCAAAAGACATTTGCGCATTCTTACTATAAAAATTCTCTTTCGAGACTATTACTTTCCTTTAAGTACTTTCTCTAAATATTCGACTTTTTCTTTTTCGGCTTTCACCAATTCTTTTTCAGCCTGAACCAAACGTTCGTAAAATTCAACCACTTTATCTAGAGGATTGAAAGTACAGTGGTAATTACCTGTCGTAATTGAACCATGATCTTGAAAAGTATTCCCAATAATATTAAAAAATGCTTCTTCCGAAAAATTTTTAATTGCCTCTACACTTACCCCCAGTGCCTTTGCCACTGCTATTAGTTTTTCGTCATCAATAGTTTCGCTGTTTTCCATAATTGAAACGGCCTGTTGGTTGGTTCCTAAAGCCTGTGCCAAAGCTTCCTGCTTCATGTCTTTCAGTTCACGAATACGGCTAATTTTTCGCCCTATGTGATTTGGTTTTGTTGCTGTACTCATAATTCAAAGATATTTAAAATTCTTTTAAAAAATAATGATCTGTAAAAAACAGAATTGTTTCTGTAAGATACTATTTGAACTGCTTGTTAAAAAGGGCTTGAAAATACGCTTTTTCTTACACATCTTGCAAATGTGCTTTGTTTTTCTTGTACTAAAAATGCATCAACAAAATAAAGCAGCGGTACGGAACCTATAAAGACTGCAAATAGGTGTCGTTCCTATGGAACTTTGCAAAACGAAAATCCTTTTTTAAACGGATTAAAATCCGTCGCTACAAAATATTTCATTCCTAGCGGAATTAAAATTATGCAAAAAGACAGGTCTAAAACTCCTGTCTGCAAAGAAATTTAAAGACATATTATCAAGGTAAAGAGCCATAGGCTCGACCAATATTGTAGGGTTGGATTTTAATCCAATTTGAATATATGCGGTTACAAAAGAACCAGCGGTTCGAAACATATAAAAAACGATAAATATGTACCCTTCCTATGGAACTTTGTAAAAACGGAAATCCTTTTTTAAACGGATTAAAATCCGTTGCTACAAAATGAACCATTCCTAGCGGAATTAAAATTATGTAAAAAGACAGGTCTAAAACTCCTGCCTGCAAAGAAATTTAAAGACACATTATCAAGGTAAAGAGCCATAGGCCCGACCAATATTGTAGGGTTGGATTTTAATCCAATTTGAATACACGCGTTTACAAAATAGCCAGCGGTTCGGAACCTATAAAGACGATAAATATGTACCGTTCCTATGGAACTTTGTAAAACGGAAATCCTTTTTTCAACGGATTAAAATCCGTTGCTACAAAATATTTCATTCCTAGCGGAATTAAAATTATAAAAAATACAGACGTAAAAACTCCTGCCTCCAAAGGAATTAAAAAACACTACTCTCTCTTCCTTTTTTATCAAAACTTAGCTCAAAAAGTATTTTCTACTCTAAAATTATAATGCTTTTGGATTATTATCCTAATTACGGATTTCCGTAAAATAACTGAGTCATAAGAAGTTAGTTTTGGATAAATATTTAATTCTAAAACCAACTACCATGAGTAAAAAATCAATTAATGTTACAGACCTTTTCCTGGCAATACTTGCCTTTTTATTAATCAGTGTCAGTTTTTATCAAACCTGGCTTGGATTAGATCAAATTTTTGGTCCGGCATCCTTTATAATCGCTTTGGTCCTATCGCTTTTACTATTGTTTTTAGTTTGGATGATCCGATCTGCAAAAGCAAATGGTAAATCAACTTCCAGCTATGTGGGTATTTACATCTTCATAGCCTCATTTTGTTTCATCGCCAATTTTAATGCTTTGTATACCAGATTTATGAAAACAGACATTTATACTGCCGAATTGAGAGATATCAACGAACGTTTCAATAATCTGGAAGCCGACATTCAGTCCAAATTAAGCTATAAATACAATCGGGAGACTTCGCAAAACATTGAAATCAAGAAAAAACAAATGATGGAGCAAATTAAAGATCCCGGAAATAAAGGAATTGGAACAAGAGCACAAACCTTAATAAGAGATATAGAAGGATTAACAGGACAAAATGTTGATCTTCTGACTCCTGTTGCCAATGATTATGATGATTTGGCAGAACGAATGGGGCGCCAGATCGACAATATGATTTCTGATCTTTCTCCGGAAGAAAAAGCTTTAAAAACGGATGTAAACAATGCCGCCCTAAAATGGAATAAAAGGATTCAGGATTTATTACTGCTTTCTAAAAAAGAAAAGGATGATATCTCTCAAGGCTTAATTGATGAATCATTGGCCGAGTATAATAAACTGGGAAATCGCGCTCATACTGTACTGGGCGATACTAAATTTAAGTTTACACCTGAAATTTCAAAAACACAAGATGTTGGAAAAATAGGTTTTGCTTTTGACCATGCCGTTAAAAACTTTGGAATGTATCAATTTGTAGTATTAATGGGTTGTATTTTATTAGATTTTGTTATTGTTATCATAGTCTTATTAGCGACTACAAGCAATGAAAACAGCAACAATAGTTCGAGTGTCTTTAGTGGAAACAAAAGAAGTGGTAAAGTATTAATTGCAAAAAACTAAACTGAAATGAGCAGCGAGATCAAAAATCTGAAACCATTGTCTTTTGATGACGAAAAATTGAAACCTATTTCATTTGAAACAAAAAATGAAGTAAAACCTGACTTTGTTCCATTGGCAAATGCTAATACAAATGATATTAAAAATAAAGACAGCAATTTTGTTTTCTTTTTTGGTGTTGGAGAATCTGGTAAATCAGTTATTCTGTCTTCAATGCTTTATTATTTAAGTTCGCATGCCGGGGTTTTGCGTCCAAAACTAGGAACTCCCAATTCAAAAGAAGCGCAGGTTTTATTGTCTGATTTTTTTGAAAACATCAGACAAGGAATCTTACCAAACAGAACAACCCGCGATCAGGTAACCCGATTAGATTTAATATTTGAACCTAATAATAAATCTAAAAAAGTGCCCTCTATCAATTTAACTTTTTTAGAAACTTCCGGAGAGAATCACAAAGATATCAGCAAAGGCGGCACATATCACAGTAGCATCGAAGCTTATTTGAATGCAAACATACCGCTTACTTTTATCATTGTAACCAGTTTTGACAATGCACATCTGGAAGATACTTTAATAAATGAATTTCTTGATGAACTCGAAAGAAAAGGGAAAAATTTAAAATCAATAAATGTGATTTTAGTGATTTCTAAATGGGACAAATCAGGCCGAACAGATGTATCTAATGAAAATGAATTAGAAAATTTCATTAACGAAAGACTTCCCAGAACCAATAACCGAATAAATTCATATGAATTAAATAAAACCTATTTCACCATTGGCAGCATAGAAAATAACGGAAACGGAGAAAGGATAACACTATTAAATTTAGCGCAGGCAGAAGTCTTGTCTAATTGGCTTTATGAAAGTATTATAGGATATTCGTTAGATTATGAAGGCACTTTCTGGGAACGTTTAAAATTTAGCTTCTAAAACAAATGACACAAAACATATACTTGTTGGCCTTTGGTACATTTGGAAATCCGTACGGCTTCAGACAGACATTTTTTAAAATGGGAAATGAAAATGTTGCAAAATCAATCAAAACGTTTGATTTAAATACAAATGCCATAAAACTATTTGAGAACAGCTCCTTATACGCTATACGCAAAGAGTCGGCAAATGGATTAAACTCAATTTCATATTCAAAATATTCGTTTGCAAAAGAGAAGAATTCCGATAGAGGAGGAACTTTTATAGGGGCAAGTATTCTTTTTACAAATGAAATTGCAGAAGAAAATGTTACTATCAATAAATTAAATGAATTTCATAAAATACTAGTTAGTAAAAACATTGAAGACAAAACCCTGATGGTTAATCATTCGGATAATTTTACTGTAGATCTGCCTCAAGACTTTGATAAACTTAGTTATAATCTTAAAAGTTTTAACGAACCATCCAGCTTTTATGCGTCAAATTCTAATCTGGTTGTGTATTCTAAAATAAATATTGATAAACTACAGCATAACTTTAAAAAGTCTTTAGAGCTATTAAACCGTTTTGATACCATATTTTTTACGGATAATGAAGAAATTGCAAGCTTCAGTCACGGCAAAGGTCTCTATAGAACGACTAACGAAGAAGGATTTGATAATGAAATACAAATTGCAAAAGAAGAAAAAAAGAAACAATTACAGTTAATTCTAAATGATTACGAAAAAGAAATTTCTGAACTCGAAGAAAACAAGATAATCTCTATCAAGAAACTTAAAGAAAGTATCGAACAAAATGTGCGATTGCACCAGGAAAACGGCAGAAAAATTGAAGAATCTAAAAAACAGATTGCTGCTACTGAAAATAAATACGCTGAGTTTTCAAAAAAAATAAGAGAGGCTATAAATTTCATCAAATCGAATAGAAAAATTGACGAAGTAAAATCATTTCATCAGGAAAACAAACGTGAGTTTCTCAACTTCATTAATGAAAACACTAAACCGCAATATTTGAATCAATTGAATAATGTACAGCCAAAAACCAACATAACAACCCAATACGCGTCAGGCTATGATTTTCTGCAACCGAATGATACATTTCAAACGAGAGGATCAGAAAAGACAAGGAAAACGTATAAAATTTTCAAACCGCTGTCTATTTTGTTTTTCACTTTATGGATTTTAACCTTGCTTTATTTTTTATTTTCTGTCGAAATTTTAGAAATGCTAAGAATGAATTAATCTATAAACCTTGTTTTACTTTTTTCTTGTGCCAAAAATTACATTATAACAATAAAGAACCAAAAAAGACAACGAACAGTTCAGAACCTATAAAAACGGCAAATAGGTGTCATTCCTACGGAACTTTTAGAAACAACCTTTTTCTTTTCAACGGATTAAAATCCGTTGCTACACCGTATTTCATTTCTACGGAATTAAAGCATGCAACTTCTCATGATTTTTTTAATAAGAAATTATAGAGATAATGATTAAACTGTTTTGCTTATTGACATTAATTTATATTCTTTGCATACACAATCGGGATGCTGAAACCAAAGCTCTCAGTAGGATTTCCGCATTTTAAATCCTATAGTAAACAGTTAATACCATCAATAAAATAAACATGAAAAAACATTTTTTAACCAGCCTAGCATTATTTAGTTTCATTTTGACAGCTAATGCACAATGGAGCGGAACAACCTTTATTTATACAGATCTTTCTGTGGGTATTGGAACAAGTTCTGTCACTTCTCCTTTAACGATTAGCAAACCGACATGGAATTTAATCCCTACCGTTGAAATAAAACACATTTCCGGGAATTTTGGTTGCGACGGCTGTTTAAATGTAGCGCAAAAAATTTCAGTTTTAGACGATCAGGGAATTAATAAAAGTAATATTGGGCTTTGGGTAACTGCTAAAAATGCAACAAATAATTATGCCGCAATATTTGAAAATGGATATGTTGGCATCGGAACAACTACCCCTACCGCAAAACTGCACATAAACAACGGTGCCAATTCCGATGCCGCTGTATTAGCAACCAGTTCAGAAGATAATAAATTGGTAGTCAGTAGTGGTGTAACCCAACCTATAAATGTACCAACCTTTACAATAACTCAAGAGTTCGCGAACAATCGAAATAATGGCTATATAAGTTTTCATAGAGGGCATTCTGTACATGGTGGCTTTTTAACATTTGGGGCTTCCGGAAAGGAGAGGCTTCGAATAGACAGTGACGGGAATATAGGAATTGGAATAGCATCTCCTCTATATAAATTGGATGTTTGCGGAACAATAAGAGCAAGAGAAGTAAAAGTTGATTTACAAGGAACCTGTATCCCTGACTTTGTATTCAAAAAAGAGTACAAATTAATGACTTTAAACGAACTTGAAAAATTTGTAACAACCAACCATCATCTTCCTGAAATTGCATCTGAAAAGGAAATGCTTGAAAATGGACTCAATATGAAAGATTTTCAAATGAAATTGTTACAGAAAATGGAAGAAATGACGCTCTATATTATCGACCAAAATAAAAAGAATGAGAAGCAGGAACAAGAAATAAAATTACTCAAAGCCGAAATTAAGAAAATAAAATCAGCTAAAAAGTAAGACTCCTTATTCAGCAACTCTATTTCCGGCTCTGCGAAGCCTTAATTTTTCAAAGCCATGTGACTTCGTAAAGTAAATATAAACTCGTAGCCTTCGAACAACATAATTTTAATCCAATTTAAATAGGTACGTTTATAAAAAAAATCAGCGGTTCGGCACCAGTAAAGACGATAAATAGGTGTCGTTCCTATGGAACTTTGGAAACCCAAAATCTTTTCTTCAACGGATTAAAATCCGTTGCTACAAATGAATCATTCCTAGCGGAATTAAATTGATACGACAGCGAGAGCGCGATGCACACATTGTAATAGAAAAAACCTAAATAGATGGAAAAACATTCTCATTCTGGAATAATTTTTGTCTAACCAATTGAATTATCAATTTAAAATAACCATGGAAAATAAAATAACTGTACTAAAACCCTGTAATGAAAACTGGAACTCAATGTCACCCAATAAAAATGGTAGATTTTGTGGTTCGTGTAGTAAAACTGTAGTTGATTTTACAAAAATGAATACTACCGAAATTCAGAACTATTTTATTGAAAATTCGGGTAAAGAAAATATCTGTGGCTATTTTAAATCTACTCAAATAGAAACTGAAAAAAATACGAAATACGATCATTTAAAAAATCGATTTAACCGAATTAGAATCAAACCCATTAAAAAAATGGCTTTATTTTCTTTGAGTTTAGTTTTCTCCCTAACCAGTTGTATGGGAAAAGCTATGGTAAATGGTGAAACTGCCGTAATCGATAATGACACAATAAATGAAACCAAAGTAACTAAGCCGGAAGATACCATAAAACCAAAAGATTCTATAAAAACCGAAAACATTCGGTTAAAAGAAAAAAATACATCATCAAGGTAAAGAGCCATAGGCTCGGCCAATATTGTAGATTGGATTAAAATCCAATCTACAATATATTTGTTTACAAATAATCTAGATTTTATGAAAAAAGTATATATTTTTCTTTTACTTGGCTTTCTATCTATTAAATGCCATTCACAAGAATCGAATTGTGAAAAATTTAAAACTGGAAAATTTCTTTATACAAGCGAAGGACTTCCGGATACATTTATAACTCGAACCGAAACAACCCAAATTGAGACTATTAAAGAATCGAAAGACGAAATTCAAGGTAAAATTATCTGGAAATCAAACTGCAATTATGAATTTACCTTTACGAAATGTCAGAGACCTTATTTTTTAGGAAAAACTATAGCTGTCGAAATATTTGAGATAAATGGTAATACCTCTAAAGGAAAAGCTTTGTTTGAAGGAATGACTCTCGATTTCAAAATAGAAAAATTGAATTAATACTCTTTGCGCTTCTTTCTAAAAATCAAGCAACAGCACATTCCAAGTTTTTTTGCTCAACGATCTGCATGTCAATTATTTTTTGAGCAACTGTACCTCTTTCGAATAAACGAATGAATTTGAAAACGGCACTCACAAAATATCCCGGGTTCGAAACCAAGCGGGCTATTTCTGTTATTCTCACATCTCTTTCATGCGCACAGGTCACTCTTTTATCCTCGGGAACCGCTACAAATTCATTGGCAAATTTCCAAGCGCCGTCTCTGGCGGTTTCCATGCTAAAGTCAATAAAAAAGGTATCTGCTTTGCCTGTTAATTTTAATATCCAGGTAAGCGTTGGCCAAATTTTAATCAAACACTTTTCTACGCTTCCTACGAGACTGCTTAAAATGGTATTTATTTTATCGAAATCAGCTTTTAAACTTCCTATATCTTCAACCGTACTGATCTCTGCAGCGGCTATACCTAAGTCCAGGTTGATATGAGCATTCATTCCGAGTAATAGGTGTTGCAGTACTATTGGCCAAAACTTTTCGGCTTGTTCAAAGGCAAAACCCCAACATTCCGATGGTTTTTCTTTGGCTTTATATTCATAATAGGCCTTTAGATACCGATTGGCAAAAATGACATCCAATTTTTCCATTCGCTCCCCATTTTGAAAGGCTCCATTTTGAATACCTTCTTTTACCTTCACCGTCACTTCACGGTATAGCGTTGCAAATAAACCTATATTACTCTGTTCTATTTTTGATAACTCGATTATTTCATCTAATAGCTGAATGACTTCACCTATAGTTGCAGCTTGTTTCACACTCATGGTAGTTGACTTTGGTTGAATTAGTTACAAGCGAATATAATTATTTTAATCGTTAAAAAAAGGAATATTTTGAAGTATTATCTTGTTATTTATTCTGTTTTACTTTTAAAACCAATCCACTAACTAAATGAATACTTCTTCGCTTGAAATGACTCATCCAGATCAGCCGTCGACAAAAGTATCTCCCTCTGCAAAGTCTTTCTCATAAAATATAATTCTCCTTCTTGAATCCACAAATCTTTAGTACAAATTCATTTTCAAAAGTTCTACTTCTGTTCACCATCAAAAGCAATTGTTAAAACAATTTAATCCTTCAGACTCTAATCGCAAACTTTTTCTTATTTTTGATTTCATAAGAATCACATTTTCAACAGTATAACATACCTGAAAATGTAAATTTCAAAAACAATTTCATCATCATCAAAAAAAGTAAATTATGATTAAAAAAAACGTATTATCCGTTTTAGTTGTTTTGGCTGTTCTTTTAAGTTCGTGCAAACAGGAGCCAAAAGAAACACCTGCTCCATTGATTGACGTAAAAACATTCTTTAAAAATGGAGAAAAAAGCACCTTCCGAATTTCGCCCGATGGAAATTATTTTAGTTATCGTGCCGATTATAAAGGAAAATCAAACATTTTTGTTCAGAAAGTAGGCGAACAAAAGGCCGTTCGCGTTACCAACGATACTTTGCGAAGTATTTCCGGTTATTTCTGGAAAGGCGACAGAATTGTATATGCACAAGACATAGGCGGAGATGAAAATTTCCAGCTATTTTCGGTAAAAGCAGATGGAAAGGATTTAAAAGCACTAACCCCTTTCCCGGGTGTAAGAAGCGATATTACAGACGCGCTCATTGATATTAAAGGAAAAGAAAAAGAACTCATCGTACAGATCAACAAAAGAGTAAAAGAATATTTTGATCCTTATCTTCTTAATGTCGAAACAGGAACACTAACACTACTTTACGACAACAAAGAAAACTTCGATGGTTGGTTTACAGACAACAATGGTATAATTCGTCTGGCTTCAAAAACCGATGGCGTAAACATTACCTGGAACTACCGAAATTCAGAAAAAGAGCCTTTTACTCCTTTAGTTACAACCACTTTCAAAGATATTTTTACGCCTGCTTCTTTCGATAAAAACAATAAAAATATCTACGCGCTTAGCAATATCGGAAAAGACAAAGTAATCTTGGTTGAATACGATCCTGTTAGCAAGAAAAATGTAAAAGAATTATTTTCTGACCCTAATTACGATCTAAGTACTCTTGATTACGACAGAAAAAAACAAGTCTTAACTTCTGTTGGCTGGGAAGCAGAAAAACAGGAAAAACACTTTTTTGATAAAGACTGGGAAACCATTCAAAACAATCTTGAAAAGAAACTGGAAGGCTACGAAACCGAAATTGTAAGTTATGATGATGCCCGAACCAAAGCTATTGCCTGGGCGGGGAACGACCGAACTCCCGGGAAATTTTATCTGTATGATTTTAAAACTGCAGAAATTAAAGAAGTCGCAAATCCATATCCCTGGATTGAGGAAAAACAAATGAGCCACATCAAACCTGTTACTTATAAATCGAGAGACGGTCTGGAAATTCATGGTTATCTAACACTTCCCCTTGGAATTGAGCCTAAAAACCTGCCTGTTGTTATCAATCCGCATGGTGGACCTTGGGCAAGAGACGGCTGGTATTACAATCCGGAGGTTCAGTTTTTAGCGAATCGCGGTTATGCAGTTTTACAAATGAATTTCAGAGGAAGTACAGGCTACGGAAAGAAATTTTGGGAAGCAAGTTTTAAACAATGGGGGAAAACAATGCAGGACGATATTACCGATGGTGTGGAATGGCTGAAAAAAGAAGGCATTGCCGATGAAAAACGAATTGCTATTTATGGTGGCAGTTACGGCGGTTATGCAACTCTTGCAGGGGTTGCCTTTACACCCGATTTGTATGCCGCAGCGGTAGATTATGTTGGTGTAAGTAACCTATTTACGTTTATGAATACGATTCCGCCTTATTGGAAGCCTTACTTAGATCAATTTCACGAAATGGTAGGCGATCCTAAAAAAGACAGTTTACTGCTTGCATCGACATCACCGGCTTTACACGCAGACAAAATAAAAACGCCTTTATTTGTAGCACAGGGAGCTAACGATCCGAGGGTAAACAAAGCCGAAAGCGATCAGATGGTTGAAGCCTTAAAAAAACGCGGTGTTACTGTAGAATATATGGTAAAAAATGATGAAGGACATGGTTTCCATAATCAGAACAATCGTTATGATTTTTATGGTGCTATGGAAAAATTCCTTGACAAACATTTGAAACAGGCGAAATAATCGATAACTGAGAATCTAAAAAGCGGCAAGAATTTTTTTGCCGCTTTTTTAATTTAACGCTGTTTCATTTTTGTAATGAAGTAGTGACAGTCAATAAAATTAAGATCTCAACACTCTTAAATTCAAAGGTAAAAGTCCTGATTTAGATGATAAGCGGAACAATGAAAAACAAAACAAACCTCCTCATACTAATATTGACCTTTACATTTAGAACAAACCCTTAAAAACTTTGTCGCTTTGTTCCCAAGAACCTTTGCCCCTTTCTTATAAAAAATCGCTAATTTCGCTTTTCGAATAAGAAAGAGAAAAATGAAGGTCTGTATTGCTGAAAAACCAAGTGTCGCACGTGAAATCGCATCCGTTTTGGGAGCCAATACCAAACACGATGGTTATTTTGAAGGCAATGGTTATGCTGTAACCTACACTTTCGGGCATTTATGTACCTTAAAAGAACCCAACGATTACAAACCGCACTGGAAAAGCTGGGATTTGAACAATTTACCCATGCTTCCTGAGAAATTTGAAACCAAAGTAGTTCAAAATTCAGGAATCGAAAAGCAATTTAAAATCGTAAAAAGTCTGTTCGACAAAGCCGAAGTAGTCATCAACTGCGGGGATGCCGGGCAAGAAGGGGAACTTATTCAGCGATGGGTAATGAACGAGGCGAATTACAAAGGTGAAGTGCAGCGTTTGTGGATTTCGTCCCTAACCACCGAAGCTATCAAAGAAGGTTTTGAAAACCTGAAACCCTCTGAAAACTACGATAATTTATTCTATGCCGGATTCTCAAGAGCCATTGGCGACTGGTTACTCGGAATGAATGCTACACGTTTATATACCGTAAAACATGGCGGTTACAAGCAAGTCTTGTCTATTGGACGCGTACAAACACCAACATTGGCCATGGTTGTCGACCGATTTAAAGAAATCGAAAATTTTAAACCTCAGCCGTATTGGGAACTGCAGACTTTGTACCGAGAAACTCTTTTCAGTTATGAAGAAGGACGTTTTCTGAAAAAAGAAGACGGGGAACTTCTGGCCAATAAAGTCAAAGAAAGCGAATTCGAAATTGTTTCGGTTGAAAAAAAGAACGGAAACGAATACGCTCCAAAACTATTTGACTTAACTGGTCTGCAAGTATACTGCAATACCAAATTTGGATTTTCGGCAGATGAAACGCTTAAAATCGTACAAACTCTATACGAACAAAAAGTGGTCACGTATCCCAGAGTAGATACCACCTTTTTACCAAATGATATCTATCCAAAAGTACCCGGAATTCTGCAAAAATTAACTAAATATGCCGAGTTAACTCAACCGCTTTTAGAGAAAAAAATAAAAAAATCACCAAAGGTTTTCAACGATAAAAAAGTTACAGATCACCATGCGATTATCCCAACCGGAATAGAAGCTCATTTGCAATTCAACCAGCAGCAGGTCTATGACATTATTACCAAACGTTTTATTGCCGTATTTTATGACGACTGTCTCGTAGCCAATACCACAGTAATTGGTAAAGCAGCTGACGTAACTTTTAGAGCCACAGGAAAAGAGATCTTAAAAAAAGGATTTCGCATCGTATTCGAAGACCCGAACGCTAAAGAAAGAGAAGCGGATTTGTTACCCAGTTTTGTGGTGGGAGAAAAAGGCCCGCATGAACCTTCTTTTCTGCAAAAAGAAACCAAACCACCCAACCAGTTTACCGAAGCGACTTTACTGCGTGCCATGGAAACTGCCGGAAAACAAGTCGATGATGAAGATCTGCGCGAATTGATGAAGGAAAACGGTATTGGTCGTCCGTCAACAAGGGCTAATATTATCGAGACACTTTTCAAACGTCAGTATATCGTTCGAAACAAAAAACAGGTTTTGCCAACGCCTACTGGAATTCAGCTTATTGATACGATTCAGAACGAACTTATCAAATCGGCTGAGCTAACTGGTTCCTGGGAAAAGCAACTGAAAGATATCGAAAAAGGGACTTTTACTGCCGGAGCTTTTATTAAAAACATGAAACGCATGGTAGAAGCTTTGGTTACTGAAGTACGAAGCGAAACCAGACATGCTAACATTTCGCATGCAGCAACGGTTGAAAAACCAGTTGTAAAAGCAGAGAAAAAGAAAACTGCGGGAATTTTAGCCGAAACCTGTCCAAAATGCCAAAAAGCTACTTTAATAAAAGGAAAATCTGCTTTTGGGTGCGGTAATTATAAATCGGGCTGTGATTTTCTGCTGCCTTATACTTTTGCAGAGAAAAAAATATCAGAAAATCAATATTTAAGATTGGTTCAGAAAGGATCTACTGTAAATATAAAGGGGTTTAAAACCGAAGAAGGAACTGTTGAAGGTTTGATTCGCTTTGAAGAAAATTACAAACTTAAATTAGAGACGAAGAAAACCACTGCGAAAGCAAAATCAGTGACAACAGCGTCAGATGCCTTAACGTGTCCAAAATGTCAAAAAGGAACAATTCTCAAGGGTAAAACGGCCTACGGCTGCAGTGAATACAAATCAGGTTGTGATTTTAAAGTTACTTTTGACGATGTCCGAGCCAAATTAAAAGATCAGAAACCAACAAAGGAATTGGTTTATTCTATTTTACAGAACAATGTTTAATATTTAGCCACAGATTAAAAGGATTAGCGCAGATTTTTAGTTTTATAAAGATTTTGTTAATTTGAACAAATTTAATTTCAATTCTGAATTATAAAAATTTGCTTAAATCTTTATAAATCTCTGTGAAAAAAATCATTTAAATCCATTAATCTGTAGCAACTATTTTTTTTATACTTTAGTGCGATCAAAACTCAAAAATATGTTTCAGAAAATTACTCTTTTAGCTCTTGTTTTAGTTGCTGTTTCTTGTCAAAAAAAGGATTCTACCGAAAAAGATAAAATCAAAGTTGCAGACTGGCTCATTGGGAACTGGGAAAACAAATCTCCAGAGGGGGTTCTGACCGAAAACTGGCAAAAACTAAACGATAGTACTTTTAGTGCTTCCTCCTATTTCATAAAAGAAAAAGATACTATTCATTTAGAAAACATCGTGTTATCTCAAAAGGAAGAAACCTTAACTTATTTTGCTACCGTGAAAGGCCAGAATGATGATAAACCAGTAGCTTTTCAATCGACTGCTGAATCAGACAAACAATTGGTTTTTGAAAATCCTAAACACGATTATCCACAAAAAATAACGTATACAAAAGGAGCGAATAATACTTTAACTGCTGAGATTTCAGGGAATTTGAATGGGAAACCGAGTTCAGAGAAATTTGTGATGACGAAGAAATAGCCAATTAAGTTTTTTTCAAAAGTAAGCTAAGTTCAATTTGAAATATAAATACAACTATATAAAATCCACAATGATTTTTTGTGTCATTGGGTTTATTATTCCAGGTTTTACAGCAATCCTACTATTTGGAACCCAGTTTATTCTACAACGTTTAGGAGTTGAATGCACTACTACTTGGAAAGCACTTTGGCTACTTTCTTGGATAGGAATGCTCCTTTTACCTGTTTTATTTTACAAAAGTTTAAAGAAAAAAGAAACAGAAAGTTATGAAAAATTAAAAACTAATCTGATTTTCTTTAATTTTCTCGAATACATTTTTATGCAAACGGCACTGAGTATCTTTTTCACAAAAGCAAATACATTGTGCTACGTTTCAGATGGTCAGAATGGAATAGAACTTGTCTTTACTGCATGGCTTAGCTTACCAGTCCTTATGATCTTTAGTTACATTTTTGAGTATCATACTGAAACTACAATTTCTTCTGATAAATGAAAAATATATTTTTAATAATTTTATTTTCTATTTTAATAATAAGCTGTGAAAAAAAAACTCAAACTGTAATTAATAACATTTGGGATAACATTTCTTTTAATAATACATTATCAAATAGTACTCAAATTATAATAAAAGTGTACGATTCAACATTAACAAATAAAAGAATTAACGTGGAGTCATATACTCCAGTGAAAGAACTTAAAACTGTAATAAAAAAGCAAGTTGAAAACTTTGAAACTATCTTTATAAAATCCGAAAAAACAGGCTATTGTTGTTGTCCAAAAAGCACCTATTCTATTCATTTTCGTAATCAAAAAGAAGAACTCGATTTCTTTTATGTTGATACTCTTGAATTCAAAAATAAGATACGAATTTTCGAAAAAAGTTACCAATATTCATACATCATTGAAAAACAAAAATGGAAGAATTTTATAAACGAAATAGATAAAAAATGAATGTTCTTCTCAAATAATAAAACTTTATGCCTTCGTAAAAAAAACTCAGAACCTTAGCCCCTCAAAAAAAATCACTCCTTCTCTCCGATCTTATTCACCATAAAGATCATCAGTATCCCCAGAAGTGCCATTATTAAAAATGCCCATTTCATACTTAAATATTCAGAGATAAAACCAACCATAGGCGGAACCAGTAAAAATCCAAGATAACCAATAGTAGAGATAGACGTTAAGGCAGAACCGCTGCTTAATTTGGATGATCTTCCTGCAATACTAAATACAAGCGGAACGACACAGGAAACTCCAAATCCAATCAAGACATAACCAAAAATTGTTGGATAAGCATACGGCAGGGCAAAACAAATTGTAAAACCAGCTGTGATTAAAACTCCGCTGTAAAACAAAATCCGTTTTGTACCAAATTTCATTACACCATAATCCCCAAACAAACGTCCTAAAGTTACTGCTGTTGCAAAAAACACAAAGGCGGCGCTGGTTAGTTTTGGAGAAGCTTTTAGTATATTTTTAAAATAAATACCACTCCAATCGTACATGGTATTTTCACAGGCCATAGACACAAAACAAATGAGGGCAAACTTTATCAGATTTTTTTCCGGCATCGAAAAGAACTTCTTTTTTACCGGTACAGGCTCATTGTGAATACTCATCGGATAAAAGCAAGCGGTAAGTCCCATCATAAAAACACTAACGCCAAGTAAATGATGAACCGGTGCAATATGCTGTGTCACCATTACATAACCCAAGCCTGCTCCCGAAAAAACAGCTATACTCCATACGGCATGAAAACGGGTTATAATTGATTTTGGATACAATTTCTGAACCTCCAACGATTGTGCATTAATAGATAAGTTGAAAATATTCCTCGAAGCTCCGAAAATTAAAAGTATGACGACCAACTGCCATACAAAAGCTGCTAAACCGGGCAACGCCAGAGCAATATTAAACATGATGGCTCCCAAAAGCATAACATAACGACTGCTGTATTTATTTAACAGCATTCCTGTAAAAGGCATGGTCAGCATCAGGCCAATCGGAAAGGCAAATAAAACAGCTCCAAACTCAGCTTCAGACAGATGCAATTGTGCCTGTATATGCGGAATACGGGACACCCAGGAAGAATATCCAAATCCCGAAAGGAAAAAAAATACAGTATTAGCCAAACGGAATCCCTTAGGAGAATTCTGCAGTTTTTTCAAGAAAGGTAAAATCATGAGGAGGGTTTCAATTTGGATACAAAATTAAGGCTTTCAACATGTAACTTCTACTCTTTTTAACTTTTTTAATAAACGTCAGAAATTTAATTCATTCCGATCATTGCTCAAAGAAATTTTAAAAAAGTACCCCAGATTTAACTCAAAGTTCATGAAATCAAACTAAACATTATTTGTTAAAGAAATATTAATTTTTACATTTGCACTGTTTTTATTGATTCTAAATAAAAACAGTTACTTTAACCAAACTCAATGTAAAATGAAATATTCTATTATGAAAACCTATCGTTTTCTACTTACAATCAGTTTTCTTTTCTCTTTTTTCGGTTCGTTTGCCCAGCAAAACTTTGGAAAAATAAAAGGAACGATTACTACATCTGATGGCGATCCTGCTGCCGGTGTAAATGTCATTCTTAAAAACTCAAAATACGGTACCGTAACCAACGACGATGGCAGTTTTGATCTCAACAGAGTACGAACTAATACCTATACCTTACAAGTATCTTTAACCGGTTATGAAACTACTGAACAAGAGGTAGTGGTAACTGAAAGTGAAACAACAGTTCTCAATTTGCAATTAAAAGTTTCCAACAAAGAGCTGCATGAAGTTGTAGTAAACGGTAAGAAAAGCATCCTCTCTAAAAAAACAGATTATGTTGCGAGAATGCCGCTGAAAAATCTTGAAAACCCTCAAGTCTATAATGTGATTCCCAAAGAACTTTTGCAGGAACAAATTGCAATAGATATTAGAAGTGCAGCTGTAAATGCGCCTGGTGTCACCACAAAAATTTATCCATCAGGAGGGCTTGAAATTTCATTTAGAGGATTCAGTACCGGAGTTAATGCCCGAAACGGAATGGAAAATATGACAGGTCGAAGCTCTATTTCTATTGATAATGCCGAACGTATCGAAGTTCTAAAAGGACCTTCGGGAACTTTATTCGGGTCGTCTGTCTCTTCTTTTGGTGGTGTTGTGAATTTAGTTACCAAAAAACCTTTTGAGACTAAAAAAACAGAAGTATCCTATACCGGAGGAAGTTTTGGATTAAACCGACTAGCGCTTGATGTTAATACTCCACTAACAGCTGATAACAACGTATTGTTTCGATTAAACGCTGCGGTAAATACCGAAAAGAGTTTCTTAGACTATGGTTTTAGCAAAACATTCCTGATCGCGCCAAGCCTTACTTACAAAGCAACGGATAAATTAACCTTAAGTATTGATACCGAAATTTACAATGTAAACAACACACGTCCTACTTACGGACGTTCGTATGCTTCGGGAATTACAAACCCAACAGATTTAAAGGTAGACTATAGAAAAAGTTTGTTTCACGATGATCTTGATGCCAAAACTTCATCAACAAAAGTTTTTGTTCAGGCCGAATATCAATTGGCAGAAAACTGGAAATCTACTACTGTTTTCTCTTTTATTGATGAAAATGTAGATCGCAGTTATCAATATTACACACAATGGATTTCACCAACAGAAGTAAAAAGAAGCGTATCGCGTTTTGGCCCAATATTTAATCAGTTTACCAACATACAAGAAAATATTAACGGTCAGTTTTCTACCGGAAGTATCAAACATAAACTTTTATTAGGTACCAATTACAGATTTTCAAAAGGTACTTTTAATTATGGCGCAACGCCGGTTCTGGACACTATCGATGTCACAAAACCTTTTGATCCTATCCGAAAAAAACAAGTTGATGCCGTGGTATCTCAACTTACATGGGCAGTTCCGGACGAACAAATATTTAGTGTTTATGCCTCAGATGTGATAAGCTTTACAGACCGTTTATCAGCTATGCTAAGTCTTCGTTTAGACAACTTCGTTCAGAAAAAACTGGAAGACACAAAAGGCTACAATCAAACTGCCCTATCTCCTAAATTAGGTTTGGTTTATGAAGTGGTTAAAAATCAGGTTTCTTTATTTGGAAATTATATGAATGGTTTTCAAAATTCGGGTCCCGTAAATCAACCCGATGGAAGCTTGTTAGTATTAAAACCGGTTTATGCCAACCAATACGAAGGTGGGGTAAAAGTAGAAGCGTTCAATAAAAAATTAAGTACTACATTAAGTTACTACAACATTACGATTGATAATGCTACAAGAACAACTTCTGACGGTTTTAATGTTCAGGATGGTAAACAAGTGAGTAAAGGAATTGACTTTGAATTTATTGCCACTCCGGTTGCAGGTTTAAATGCTATGCTTGGGTATGCTTATAATGACAATCGCATCGTAAAATCATCAGATGCCGCTATTGAAGGAAATAAAGCCAGCGGAGCTCCGGAAAATGTAGTTAATTATTGGATATCGTATAAGTTTCAAAACAAATTAAAAGATTTAGGACTTGGTTTTGGAGGCAACTACGTAGACAAGCAATACAAGTTTGAAGATGAAAGTTTTTACAGCCCGTCTTATTCTGTTTACAATGCGACCCTATTTTATGATAAGCCAACATGGAGAATCGGCGTTAAATTCAACAACATAAACAATAAAAAATACTGGGATTCTTACGGAATGGCGCAAGCTCCTGCCAACTTGTTAGTAAACTTAACTCTTAAGTTTTAACAGCATCTGCAATAAAAAAACACCTCTGCTTTAGAGGTGTTTGCATTTAAAAGAAAATTAGTCGCTTATTATTTTCCTACAATTATTCACTGATAACATTAACCAATCAAAAAAATCATGAACTACTTTAAAAAACGAATTAAAAATTCGCAATTCGTAATCTATCTCTTTTTACTCTTTTCTTTCAGTGCTTTTGCTCAGCAAAACACCGGAAAAATTAAAGGAACGATAACAACATCAGATGGAGAACTGGCTGTTGGTGTTAACATTATCCTGAAAAGTTCAAAATACGGTACCACCAGTAATGAAGACGGCGCTTTTGAATTTAACAGGGTAAGACCAAACACCTATACTTTGCAAGTTTCTTTAGCCGGTTATGAAACTCTGGAACAGGTAGTAATTGTTTCGATCAATGAAACTACAACACTTAACTTACAGTTGAAGGTTTCAAACAAACAGTTAAAAGAGGTAATCATTACCAATAATCGAGGAAAAGCTTTTCCTAAGCAAAGTACTTATGTTTCAAAAATGCCTTTAAAAAATGTCGAAAATCCACAGGTTTACAACATTGTTTCATCTGAACTAATTAAGGAGCAAGCCATTACAAATTATGAGGATGCCTTAAAAAATGTACCCGGAATTCAAAAATTATGGGAATCTACAGGTCGTGGCGGTGATGGTGGTTCGTATTATAGCCTTCGTGGATTTGAAGTCCAGGCCAATATTGTAAACGGATTACCGGGTTTAACAAACGGAAGTTTAGATCCGGCAAACGTTGAACGCATCGAAGTCATAAAAGGTCCATCCGGAACTTTATTTGGCAGCAGTTTAGTGAGCTATGGCGGATTAATTAATACCGTTACCAAAAAACCATATAGTGGCTTTGGCGGTGAAGTATCTTATCTGGCCGGAAGTTTTGGATTAAACAGGGTCACTGCCGATATCAATACACCGCTAGACGATGCCGATAATGTTCTTTTTAGAATTAATACTGCTTATCAAACCGAAAACAGTTTTCAGGATGCCGGATTTCGTACTTCCTTTTTTGTAGCTCCTTCCCTTTCTTATAAAGTAAACGATAAGCTTTCCTTTTTGATCAATACGGAATTAATGCTGGAAGAAAAAACAACGCCGTCAATGCTATTTTTAGGCAGAGATTCCGCTTTGCAATATGCTAACTTGGCTGAATTAAACTATAATACCGATTTATCATTTTACAGCAACGATCTATCGATAAAAAATCCAAGATACAGTCTCCAGGGACAGATGACTTATAAAATTTCCGATCAATGGACTTCGCAAACGGTTTTATCCAGAAGTTCATCAAAATCAAGAGGTTATTACACTTATATCTATGACAATGAAGATGGAAATAAAGATTTTGGATTTAATATCACCAAAGAACAATCACAAACTGTAACAACTGATATTCAACAGAATTTCATTGGCGATTTTAAAATTGGATCAATGCGCAATCGTCTTGTTGCCGGTTTCGATTATTTTGAAAGAAATGTAATGTATGGCGGATCCGGTTATGGTAAACTTTACAACATCACAGCACAGGGTGAAGTGAGACAATTAAATGCTGCCAATCCTTACTATCTGACCCAAACATCTGTTGATAAACTTCTGGCAAATGAACCGGCCGGAAACTTCAATCCGCAGGATGCAACTTATAGCGTCTATGCGTCTGATGTGCTTAACATCACTTCTAAATTGTTGGCCATGGCTAGTTTAAGAATTGATTATTTTGATACGAAGGGTGACATCAAAAATAAAAATGACGATTATACACAAACGGCTTTATCGCCAAAATTCGGATTATTATACCAGCCAGTTGAAGATAAGTTAGCCGTATTTGCTAATTACATGAATGGCTTCAGAAACATTGCTCCAGCTGTAAGTTATGATACTGATGGCAATTTAATCGGTTCCAAAACTTTCGAAGCGGAACATGCCAATCAATTGGAATTTGGAGTTAAAGCAACTATTTTTGAAGATAAATTAAATGCTACTGTGAGTTACTATAATATTAATGTAGCCAATTTAGTGACCAGTAATCCACTGTACAGCTCGCAGGGCGGTGAAGCGCAAAGCAAAGGTTTTGAATTTGACCTGAATGCTGCACCAATAAAAGGATTAAGCATAATTGCCGGATACAGCTACAACGACAGTAAAATTACGAAAGGTGATGTTGGAAATGTTTGGCTGGAGCAAGGCAAAAGACCCTTTTGGTCAGGTCCTAAAAGCTTAGTAAACCTATGGGCAACTTATAAATTTGAAGAAGGTACATTAGAGAATTTCGGTATTGGTTTTGGAGGAAATTATGCCAGTGAAAATGCCATTCTGGACAGTTCTAAAACCGGAAAATTTGTATTGCCGGATTATACTGTAATCAATGGCTCGGTTTTCTATAATTCAAATAAATTCCGTGTAGCTTTTAACATTAACAATATTGCTAATAAAGATTATTTCAATGGTGGGTGGTCTACTCTAAATCCACAAAAACCCAGAAATGTAGTAGCCAGTTTCACGTACAAATTCTAATATAAACTATCCAATAAAGATAAAAAAGGGGCTAATTTAAGAGATTAGTCCCTTTTATTTTTTTAGTTTACTGGGCAGATATCCAAACGTTTTTTTGAAAGCCACTGTAAAATGGTGCGGGTTTTTATAACCTAATTCTTCAGAAACAACAGATATCGGGAGATCCTTTTCTAATATCATTTGTTTCGCATATTCCATTCTCACCTGCGTCAAATAATTAAAAACAGTAGCATTAAAAACCATCTTAAAATATTTTTTAATTTTAAAATTATTCAGCCCTACCTGCGATGCAATACTCGCTAAAGTATGTTTTTCTTTAAATTGTGTTTTTAAAATATTTTCGACTTCAAGGATTTTAACATAATCACATGCACTAAGTTCTACGCTTACTTTGGTATTTTCTTCTTCATTTATAATGGTAAATAAATACGAAAGAATCTCTACTACTTTTGATTCCAGAAAAGCTTTTTTAATGGCTCCGGAATACGAACATTGCAAGATATCTTCTATCAAAACATTCAGTTTAGGCGAAATACTTTTGCTTGTATCCCACATTGCATATGAGGTATGAGTAGCTATTGCTTCTGCCAAAAGCGGAATGGTGGTTTTTAAATTTGGATAAAACAGCTGCTCTAAATAGGATGCCGTAAACGTGATTTCGAGCGTTTTTCTTCTTTTAGTCCGATAATTTAAAATGCCTTTTATTTTGGGCAAATAAAACAAATTATAGTGTCCCTGCGGAATATAAATCCCTCTGTCTGATGTATTCTCGGGGCAGTATTCATTATCACCCTCCATTTCAATATGAAGCTTTATGAACGAAAAATCGTGCTCTACTTCAATCGAGTAAAATTCATTTTCTATTATTAGATCTCTTGCCACCAAATGAACCCCATCTAACATTATATCGGTAATGACACCTCTAATTCCTTTGTAATTATAATTGATTTTCTTCTCGACAAGATCTTCCTTATTAAACCGAATAGGATCATTTACAACAACCAGTTCTCGCTTAAAAATATCACTTCTCATCACTGTTTTCATCGCTAACATTCTATTTGCTGCAACAAGTTTAAATACATAATTATAGTCTATAACTTACTAACTACAAGACAATTTCATTTAAATCCTTATTGCGTTTATATTAATCCTTATTGCGTTTATTATGTTTTTATTAACATATTACTTTTGCGTAAAATTATCAATTTATAACCAATCTAAATAAATATAGTATGCTTTTTATTATACCAAGGGTAAAAAAGATGTTAAGCAACCCCATTTACATGCTTCTCCTCGTTTGTTTTTTCATTACAGATGCATTTTCCCAACAAAATACCGGTTCTGTAAAAGGAACTGTAATTACCTCGGATGACCACGTTGCTTCCGCCGTAAATATTGCCATACCAAAATTAAAAAAATCAGCTCTCACCGATGAAAATGGTATTTTTATCTTAAACCAGATACCTGCGGGAACACATGAAATCGAAATTAATATGATGGGACATATTCCGTCAAAACAGCAAATTACAGTCACAGCAAATGAAACCTCAACAGTTTCTTTTCAATTGGAATCTTCTTTAAAAGAGTTGCAGGAAGTTGTTGTTGTTTCTGCCGCCAAAAAATTCGCTAAAAAACAAAGTGAATATGTAGCGAGATTACCGATCTCAAATCTTGAAAACCCGCAAGTGTATACCGTCGTTCCCAAAGAACTTTTTGTAGAACAAATCGCGGTTGATTTTAGAAGTGCTTTAAACTCGGCTCCGGGATTAAACAACGTGACACAAAGCGTGGGTTCAGGAGGAGTTGGATTAAGTTTAAGAATGCGTGGTTTTAGCGGTTCATCGGCAGCGGGATCAATCCGTAACGGAATGAACACAAACTGGGTAACGATGAGTGATCCTGTAAACCTGGAAAGTATCGAAGTAATCAAAGGGCCATCGGCAACCTTGTTTGGTTCGTCCTTAACCACTTATGGCGGTCTTATCAACAGAGTGACTAAAAAGCCTTTTGACGTTATGAAAGGTGAAGTAAGTTATACGACCGGAAGCTGGGCTCTGAGTCGTACAACTATCGATTTTAATACACCTCTTAATGAGGAAAAAACAATGCTTTTTAGGGTTAACGCCGCTTTAGACAACCAAAAAACATGGCAGGATTATGGCAAAAGCCACACTTTTGTCGTGGCTCCTTCCTTTACTTATAAAGCCAGTGACCGTTTGACCTTTGACTTTGATTTAGAATTGTACCAGGGAAACCGTAATTCAACTTCTATTGGTTTAGGAAGCGGTACACCGCCAGTAAAAAGTCTGAATGATTTACATTTTGATTTCAAAAAATCGTATGCGACAGATGATTTACAGTCGGAAGCAAAAAACACCAACATTTTTGCAAAAGCCACCTATCAATTATCAGATCAATGGGTTTCACAAACTAATTTTTCTAATGCTTTTACCGACAACAAGGCCAATTATTTGTTCTTGCTGATCAATACGGCTGCGAACTCTGGTATTACTTTACAACGAAGATTGTACAACATCAACAGTACTTTTAAAACTTCACAAATTCAACAAAACTTCATCGGGAACTTCAATATTGGAAGCCTTAAAAACCGATTACTTTTAGGGATCGATTACACCTATATCAGTACAAACGATAACAGATGGCTCATTAATAATTATGATGCCGCTGTTGCAAATCCTGCTCTTACCATCAACGGAAATGCTGCTTTTATCAATATGGAAAAATACAAACAGCTTATTGCCAATATGACGGCGCCAACTGTAGTTAACACCAGAGATTTTAGAACATTAAGTTTTTATGCTTCGGATGTGATCAATATTACCGATCGATTTATTGCTATGGCCAGCGCGCGTTTTGATCATTACGAAAACAAAATTGCACAGTACAATCAGAATGCTGTTTCTCCAAAATTTGGTTTAGTGTATCAGGTTGTTAAAGACAAAGTTTCGGTTTTTGGAAATTATATGAACGGATTCAGCAATGTGTCGCCAGCACCAACTGCAGACAATCCAAATGGTTTGACAGAGTTTAAACCTGAAGAAGCAAACCAGTTAGAAGGTGGTGTAAAAATTGAATTACTGGGAGGAAAACTAAACGGTACTTTGAGCTACTATGATATTAAAGTAAAAAACAAATTGCGTACAGATCCTAACAATCCTTTATTTTCTGTTCAGGATGCAACGCAAAGCAGTAAAGGTTTTGAGGCCGATTTGATTGCAAATCCGTTTAGAGGTTTACACATTATTGTAGGTTACGGCTATAACCAAAGTGAATACACCAAAGCAAACCCAAGTCTTGAAGGAAAAAAACCTTACTCTACTCCTGCTAATGTTGCTAATTTTTGGATTAGTTATAAAATCTTAGACGGACAAGCCAAAGGAGTTGGTTTTGGTTTTGGCGGAAACACTCAAAGTGATAGCTATTTAAATGATGCCAATACTTTTACAGCAAACGGATACACTACATTAGATGCCAGTGTCTTCTATGAAAAACAAAAATTTAGATTAGGGCTAAAAGTCAATAATCTTGCGAACAAAGAATATTGGTCAGCAGATTATTGGGCTAATATGATGCCAACAAGACAATTAGTAGCTAATCTTACTTTTAAATTTTAATTCTTTTTAATTAGTTATAACCAAGCTATCATATCTTATCGATTGTAGCTTGGTTTTTATCGTTTTACAGTATGTCTGGAAATACAATCAAAAAAAACAAACAAAAAAGCAAATGGAGTAAACTGAATCATTGGCTCCACTTATGGTTAGGACTTACTTCCGGAATTATTGTATTTATTGTAGCGCTTACAGGAGTATTATTTATCTTTTGCGATAATATTATTGATGGACTGGCTTATGATTCCTTATATGTTTCTGAAGTAAAAGAACAAAAACTGACTCCGGAAGAAATTATAAGGGCTTTCAAAACGCAACTGCCAGATCGTAAACCCAGTTATTTTATTACCTATAGAGATCCCGAAAGAACCATTAAAATGGCTTCGTCGACCAAAGACCGAGATTTGCAATTTTCATGGATCGATCCCTACACAGGTAAAGTTCTGACTTCGGGAAAAGCTTATGATTTCTTTTATGTCATTGCCCACATTCACAGCGGTCATATTCCTTTTGGAGATATTGGAAATTTAGTTGTCGAAATTTCAGTTTGGATTTTTCTAATCGAATTAATTACGGGACTTATTTTATGGTGGCCCAAAAAATGGAATCGATCTACTAAACTACAAAGCTTTACTATTAAGAAAAATGCCAGTTTCAAGCGACTTAACTACGATTTACACAATGTTCCAGGGTTTTACAACCTATTGCCCGCCTTATTGATTACCATTACGGGTTTAATTATTGTCAACAAACCTTTAAACTCTGCGACGCAAAAAGCATTTGGAGGTATGCCGCGCGCTTACTCCAAATTTCGGGACATAAAACCTGAATATGACAGTACTAAAACATTTGCAGCATTAAACCCCATAATACAACGATTATTTGCAAAAGACAAAACGATCGAACAAGTCAAATTATCGATTGCCGCAAAAGACAGCATTACCAGTTTATTTGCAGTTACCGCCGAAGATATTGGTTTGAAAGGCGTTCAAAACGGGAAAACTTTTGTGCTTAATCGCTATACAGGCCAGGAATTTGAAATACCCGTAAAAGTAATGAACGGTTTAGATATTGATGACACAACTATGAACCTCCACATTGGTTTTTGGGCCGGATGGATTGGAAAAACACTGACTTTACTTGTGGGACTTGTATGCATGTTTCTTCCCGTGACAGGTTTTTTAATTTGGTACGGACGTCAGAATAAAAAGAAAAAAACACAATCAGTTTAAAAATGAAAAAAACAATTTTATTGCTATGCCTCTTTTGGTTTACGCCTTCCTTTTCGCAAGACAGCATCTCTATTGGCAGTAAACATCATCTATTCTCTAAAGCATTAAATGAAGAACGAAACTTCTGGGTTTATCTTCCCCCTGATTACAACAGTACTAAATATGCTCCTGCAAAATATCCTGTTGTTTATTTACTAGATGCCGAGAGTAATTTTCATTCCTTTACCGGACTTCAGCAATCACTTGCGCGAGGACCTTATGCCAGTATTCCTCAAATGATAGTTGTTGGAATAACCAATACCAACCGAACCAGAGATCTTACCCCTACCGAAGCAAATCGTCAGGCGTTTTTTGATAAAAAAAAGAAGATGTTTCAACAAAGCGGAGGCAATAAAAACTTCATCGCTTTTTTAGAGAAAGAGCTACGTCCTTACATCGACTCCAATTACAGAACTTCGGGATATAATGTTTTAAACGGACATTCTTTTGGAGGATTAACAGCCGTAAATATTCTGTTGAATCATACCTCATTATTTAATTCTTATATCATTATTGACCCAAGTCTTTGGTGGGATAATGAACTTATGAATAAAAAAGCGGATTCACTTTTTAATACAAAAAATTTTGAACAGCGCAGTATTTATTTAGCCATGGCCGATAAAAAAAGCATTCCTCAGGATACCACAACAGATATGGCAAGAGGCATCAGAAAATTTGAAAAATTGCTGAAAGATAAAAAGCCTAAAAACCTTCGCTGGGGTTTTAAATTTTATGACAATGAAGATCACGGAACCATTCCCATTCCGGCCGAATATGATGGTTTACGCTTCCTTTTTGAAGAACATCTGGTTCAGGTAAAACAAGCTGTTATTGATCCAACACTGGTCGAAAAACAATATGCTAAATTATCTCAGCAAACCGGTTTTACCTTCCTCCCAACCGAAAGTTATCTGGATTGGATTGGCAATTATTGTTTGGACATTGATAAACCGCAACAGGCCCTTATTTTCTTTAAATATGCCGAAAAGTATTATCCGAAAAGTAAAAATATACCTCTCGCACTAGAAAAAGCATATATAAAAAATGGAGACACAAAACGAGCTGACGATATTCGGAAGAAAATTCAAAATTAGATTTACGATTTATTATTCATAATTATTCTAAATAAATATTGTCAGACTAATATTAAATTTTACATTTGTGATACTAAATTATTAACTCATTAATTAAATATTATGAAATCTAAAACTTTAAAATCATTAACATTTTTACTTTTAATGTTAGTTGCGAGCCCTGCATTATTTGCCCATGCTTTATGGATTGAAACTAAAGCGACTGGTACTAAAGGGAAAGCACAGGAAATTTCAGTTTTCTTCGGGGAATTTTCAGACAATGATATTACAGCTTCAGCAAAATGGTTTTCGGATTTAAAAGATTTTTCACTGGTTGTAATTAGCCCGTCAAAAAAAGAAACAAAACTTACCGCTACAGCCTTAGAAAATAAATATCAGGCCTTTTTTACACCAGATGAGGATGGCGTTTATACAGTAGTGATGCATCATACTGTAAAAGATGTATACGGTACCATGAAATTAGATTACAACTCAAGCGCAACGGTTACCGTGGGCAATGCCGCAAAAGGAAATGATGCTGCCGCAAATACAAACATCATTAGTGTCTTTGCTAAAGAAGTGACAGCGGCTAAACAAAAAACAGTACTAAACATCAATGCTTTGTATGAAGGTGCAGCGGCTAAAAAACAAAAAATAAAAGTAATTGCTCCAAATGGCTGGGAAAAAGAATTATGGAGCAATGACAAAGGAGAAATCTCTTTTACACCACTTTGGTCAGGAAATTATATGGTAGAGTTTGCTTATACTGAAAAAGCAGCCGGAGAACATAATGGTAAAAATTACAACGAAATCTGGAAGATGGCAACTTATTTAATTGCCGTTAAATAATAGAGTCCATTCCTTATTTGATCATTTTATAGTTAGTTGGGCCTTGTTCATAATGAGCAAGGCTTTTTTTAACCTAAAATCTCTTTTACCTCCTCTACTTCATACTTAATAAAACTCAAAAAAGCAAAATCTTAAGCTAATCTTAAGACTATTCTAATGAAATTTTAATCTAGAAAAACTCTGAAAATTTTGTTAAGACCGTATCTCGATATTACATTTGCAAAAATTTATTTTTATTAAATCTAAATAAGCAACATGAAATATAATTTACTACTTGCATTATCCTTTATAAGTTTTGCTTCTTACAGCCAAAACTATTCAAGCGACGAGGCAGCCTCAACTGCCAATGACACGGTAAAAAACAAAAAAGGAGAAATACTAAATGAAGTATTAATTAAAACCAATAGAGAGCCTAAACCGGTTACTGCAGTTCGTTCGGGATTAAAACCAATGGACAATCCACAAAGCATACAGGTTATTAGTTCTGATGTAATCGAACAACAACAGGCTATTCGTTTAAGTGAAGTTATTAAAAACGCTAATGGTGTTTATGTAAGTTCTGCTCGTGGTGGTGCACAAGAATCTTTTTTCTCAAGAGGATATGACATGTCTGCCAATAATATGTTTAAAAACGGATTCCGTTACAATTCAGGTTCCATTCCTGATGTTTCCGGTCTGGAGAAAGTTGAATTCCTAAAAGGAGGTTCGGCTTTATTGTTCGGAAACGTTGCACCGGGAGGTATCTTAAACCTGGTAACCAAAACACCTTCATTTAAATCAGGTGGCGAGGTATCGATGCAAATTGGAAGTTATGCATTCTACAAACCTTCTTTCGATTTTTATGGTCCTCTTAGCAAGTCAATTGCTTTTAGAATAAACGGTTCTTACGAAAACTCTGAAAGCTTTAGAGATGTAGTAAAAAACGAACGTGTATATGTAAACCCGTCTTTACTTTTTATCATCAATCCAAAAACACAAATTACGGTACAAGGGGATTATTTAACAGCAGACTGGACTCCGGATTTTGGAACAGGACTTATTGGAAAACAAATTCTTGACTTACCTCGTAATGCATTCTACGGATCACTTTGGTCTAATGGTACTACAAAATCAGCAAGCGCTTCGGTTTTATTAAACCATGATTTCAATAAAAACTGGAAACTAAACTTTAATAGCTCTTTCCAAAGTTATGATAGAACTCAAAAGTCTACAGCTCAGATGTCCAATATAACCAATAGTGGCGACTGGACCAGAGCATTAGTTCAAAATAAAAATTTAGAGCAGATATTGGGCGACCAATTAAGTTTACAAGGAAATTTCAATACCGGATCAGTAAAACATCAGGTATATACAGGTGTTGATTGGGAAAATTCATTTGCTACCGGATACACTTATGCTTTTGATCCAGCAAATTATGACACTATCAATTTATTTACTTTTGATCCGTCAAAACAAAAAAATGATATTCCAAATGCAAGAGTGACTCAAATTCTAAAAACAGAAACCAATCGTTTTGGGGCTTATTTTCAGGATCTGATTTCGATTACAGAAAAAGTCAAAGTATTAGCAGGTATTCGTTGGTCATGGCAAGAAGGCCAAGCTACCACTTATAAAGAAACTTATAACACCGGTACAAAAGTTCAAACGGTCGCTCCGGAAAATGCAATTGCAGAAGTTGGTGCTAAAAAACTGGACAATGCCTTCTCACCAAAAGTGGGTATTATCTATCAACCGACAAAAAGCACTTCATTATTTGCCAGCTATTCAAACTCGTTTACACCAAATACAGGATTTACTGTTGACGGTCAAACAATTGAAGCATCGATCATTGACCAATACGAAGCAGGTATTAAAAAAGAATTCTTTGAGGGCTTGTTAAGTACAAACTTAACGGTTTACCAAATCTCAAACAGCAATTTGGCTCAAACTGCACCATTTCTAGCTGATGGTGTTACTGAAAATGTGAATTCAAACATAAAAGTATTGGGCGGAGCTACTAAAAGTAAAGGGGTTGAAATTGATGTTACTGCAACACCTATTGAAGGACTTAATATTATTGCCGGTTATAGCTATAATGATATGCGTTATACTAAAACTTCCGGAACAAGTGGAAGTTTTGTAGCCGGAGATCAGGTTGTAAGAACACCTAAAAACACAGCCAACCTAAGTTTCTTCTATAAAGTACCGGAAGGAATGTTTAAAGGAGTTTCATTTGGAGCAATTGCTAACTATATTGGTAACCGCTTAGGTGGTTGGAACGATGATTATCTATGGACAGCTGTTAAGCCTACACCTACCAATCCAAAACCAAATCCTGCTTACATTGTTACCATTAGAGACAGAGATATTCCTATCGAAGGTTACACTACTATTGATGCTTCTGTAGGTTACGAGTGGAGAAAATTCTCTGTTTTATGTAAATTATCTAATATTACAAATGAATTGAATTATACTGTTCACGAAAATTACAGTATCAACCCAATTGCACCTCGTCAAATTTTGACAAGCTTAAAATATAAATTCTAAAATTTTGAATTAGATTTTACCCTCCGGACTTTTGTCGTATTTCAATAACGAAAACAAAAAAGTTTGGTTTTAAACGAAAAACCTCATCTTACAATAGATGAGGTTTTTTGTTTTCACTAAAGAAAGTAATCCGATTGTATTACTTTTGTTCCACAAAAATTCTCACCAAAACAAAACTCCGATATATGTCAGATTCCAAAAAAAATCAATTGCAAAAAAGTCTTGGCCTAAGTTTTAATATTGCTGTATTAATTGGAGGAACGATTGGCGTTGGAATTCTTCGCACACCCGGCAGCATTGCTTCCCTACTAGACAATTATTGGCTCATTATTGCTTCATGGCTCTTTGGAGGTTTATATGTTTTGCTAGGAGCCAATTCTTATGCAGAACTTTCCACAATGTTACCCAAAGCAGGAGGTTCCTATAACTATATTAAAAGAGCTTTTGGTGAATATGCAGGCTTTCTTTCCGGCTGGTTTGATTTTATCGTCAATGTAACACCGCCTGCTTTTTATTGTATTGTAATTAGTGAGTACATTATTATTTTGTTTCCTGTACTCTCAAACTATTCTACCGTGATGGCAATTTCTTTATTACTTGCTTTTGTACTTATTCATTTAAGTGGTGTAAAAAACGGCAGCGTCATTCAGCAAATTACCAGTTTCTTAAAAGTAATATGTTTTGTAGCCTTGGTCATAGCCTGTTTTATGTACACAGGTACTGAAGTTCCTAAAATCAAAACGGACAATTCTTTCTTTCAAATTGGACTAATCTTCGGCTTTTTCAAATCATTACAGTTGATCATCGGGACTTACAACGGCTGGAACAGTGTTTGCTTTTTTGCCGAAGAAAATGATAACCCCAACAAAAATATTCCCAAATCATTGTACAGCGGTGTCTTTTTAGTTGTTGCCATTTATGTTTTAGTAAACGCCGCTTTCTTTCATGTTTTACCAATTGAAACCCTGGCAAAATCAAATTTAGCAGCAGCTGATGTTGCTAAGATCCTTTTTGGAGAAAACGGAGCTATTATTGTTACGGTAATTTCCATATTTTCATTAATCAGTATACTAAATGCTTTTATGATGATTCCACCAAGAATCCTTTACGGATTAAGTCGTGACGGGTTCTTTTTCAAACAAGGAACAACCGTAAATAAAGGAGGAACACCAATCGTAGCGCTTTTAGTTTCATCGTTTTTCAGTTTATTTTTAATTTGTATAGGATCTTTTGAAGTATTATTTTCTTTCGCAGCCTTTATCTCTATTATCGTTTGGGGACTGGCTTATCTTTCTCTCTTAAAACTAAGAGCCACCGAACCCAATTTACCTCGTCCGTATCATTCTTTTTGGTATCCGTGGACGACAATATTTGCCTTTGTAGCCTCGATTGCTTTGTTAATAGGATTTATTTTCAGCGATCCGAAAGGTTTTGCTATAATCGTTGTTCTCACTTTGATTTCTTATCCTGTATTTTTGGTTTTGAGGAAGAAAAAATAACGGCTTATTTTTAATCGCCACGAATTCTCGAATTTTATTTTTACCATCTATGAAAACAAACAATTCGTGAATTCGTGGCTATTTTTTTAAGAAAAAAGATCTAAAATATTTCTGCTGACATACTGTTGTCACCTTCTGTGATTTAATTTGTAATAAAACTAAAAAGATGAGCAAACTAGATTTAACAAAAACCGACAAAGTATACTACACTGCTAAAACTAATCCCGAGATAGTTTACATTGAAAAAACAAATTACCTATCGATTACAGGAAAAGGTGATCCTTCGGGACAAGAATTCTTAGAGAATATTCAGGCATTGTATGCCACTGCTTATGCTATTAAATTTATGCAGAAAGCCGTAAATAACGATTTTGTTGTTCCAAAACTGGAAGCCCTGTGGAGTTTTGATACTGAAAAATACAAAGGCATTTCTATGGATGAAGCTCCGCTAAAAATACCCCGAAGTGAGTGGGATTACAGAATTATGATCAGAATGCCGAATTTCGTAACTAAAGAGCAAACAGAAGAAGCCATTCAAAATACTGCCAATAAAAAACAAATCGAACGAGCGAAATCAATAGAGTTTTATGAGATGGCTGAAGGCAAAGTGATACAGGTTCTTCATATCGGACCTTTTGAAAATGAGCCTCAAACACTAAAAAAAATACAGGAGTTTTCTACAGCACACCAGCTGGAACAAAATGGCTTACACCATGAAATTTATCTATCAGACTTTAGAAAAACAGCTTCTGAGAAATTAAGAACAATACTTAGAGAACCTGTAAAGTAACTTACTTTTAATAGCCACGAATTCACGAATTTTATTTTTTACTATCTGTGAAAACAAATAATTCGTGAATTCGTGACGATTAAAAACAACAAACCCGACAGATTTTCAAAAATCTGTCGGGTTAAATATTAATTACAAAGCGAATTATTTCAATCCGGCAATACTTTGCTCGATTGTAGCAATTTTTGCTAAAGCATCAGCTTCTTTTTGTTTTTCATTAGCCAAAACTTTCTCCGGTGCTCCGGCAACAAATTTTTCGTTAGATAATTTTGCCTGAACAGATTTTAAGAAGCCTTGCGTGTATACCAGCTCTGCAGTCAGTTTGGCAATTTCTTCTTCTACATTGATGTTTCCAGAAATCGGGATGAAATATTCATTTGATTTTACACGGAAAGACAATGCTCCGTCTACTTTAGCTGTAACATATTCGAAAGCTGAAATGTTCCCTAACTTCGTAACGATAGAGTCAAAATAGGTCGTGATATTCTCACTGTTGATTGCTTTCAATTCGATCGCATCTTTAAACGGAATATTTTTATCCTTACGAATTGTTCTGATTCCTGAAATTACTTCAATTGTACTTTCAAAATCTGAAATTAAACTGGCGTTGAAAGGTTTTAATTCTGGCCAGGTAGAAACGATTAAAGCTTCTTCCGGAGTTCTGTCAGCAAGTAAATGCCAAATTTCTTCGGTTAAGAAAGGCATAAACGGATGCAGCAATTTCAAGTTGCTTTCTAACATTTCGATCGCTTTATCAAACGTTGCTTTATCAATTGGCTGTTGATAGGCCGGTTTAATCATTTCTAAAAACCACGAACAGAAATCATCCCACACCAATTTATAAATGGCCATCAACGAATCTGAAATTCTGTATTTTTCGAAATTATCTTCAATATCAACTAAGGTTTGCTGCAATTTTGCTTCGTACCACTCGATGGCTACTTTTGAAGATTCAGGTTGTGGAATCGTTTCAGAAACTTCCCATCCTTTGATTAATTTAAAAGCATTCCAGATTTTGTTTGAAAATGCTTTCCCCTGATTGCATAATTCTTCATCAAACATAATATCGTTTCCGGCAGAAGCACTTAAAAGCAATCCTACACGAACTCCATCTGCACTAAATTTATCGATCAAATCTAAAGGATCAGGTGAATTCCCTAATGATTTAGACATTTTACGACGTTGTTTATCACGAACTAAACCGGTTAAATACACATTTGTAAATGGTTTTTCACCTGCGTATTCGTAACCTGCAATGATCATTCTGGCTACCCAGAAGAATAAAATATCCGGACCTGTTACCAAGTCATTTGTTGGATAGTAATATTTATAATCTGCACTTTCCGGATCCATAATTCCACCAAAAACTGACATTGGCCAAAGCCATGATGAAAACCAGGTATCTAAGGCGTCAACATCTTGTTTTAAGTCAGCTGCTGTCAATGAGTTGTTAGATGTTCTCTCTTTAGCTAAAACTAAAGCTTCTTCAATAGTTTCAGCTACTACGAAGTCTTCTTTTCCATCTCCATAATAATAAGCCGGAATTTGTTGTCCCCACCATAATTGACGTGAGATATTCCAATCACGGATGTTGTTTAACCAATGCGCATAAGTGTTCTCGAAACGTTTTGGATGCAATTTGATATCTCCTGTTTCCAAAACGGACTTAATTGCAGGTTTTACCAACTCTTCCATTTTCAAAAACCATTGGTCAGATAATCTTGGTTCGATTACCGCTTTGGTTCTTTCGGAGGTTCCTACTTTATTCAAATGGATTTCGGTTTTAGCCAAAGCTCCGATTTCCTCTAATTCTTTTGCAATTTCAGTACGAACCACAAAACGGTCTTTGCCCTGATAATGTAATCCGAAACTATTTAATGTAGCATCTTCATTAAAGATATCAACGATTTCAAGATTGTGCTTCTCTCCTAACGTTTTATCATTCATATCGTGTGCCGGAGTTACTTTTAAACATCCGGTTCCGAATTCAACATCTACATATTCGTCTTCAATAATCGGAATAACTCTTCCACAAATTGGAACGATAGCTTTTTTCCCTTTTAGATGTGCAAAACGCTCATCATTTGGGTTAATACAGATCGCAGTGTCTCCAAAAATAGTTTCAGGACGTGTCGTGGCGATCGTCAGAAAATCTTCTGAACCTTCGATTTTATATTTTAAGAAAAATAATTTTCCTTGTTGTTCTTCATAGATTACTTCTTCGTCAGAAAGCGTTGTTTTTGCTTCCGGATCCCAGTTTACCATTCGGTATCCTCTGTAAATTAACCCTTTATTGTACAAATCTACAAACGAGCGAATTACAGATGCTGACATATCAGGATCCATTGTAAATTTAGTTCTTTCCCAATCACAGGAAGCTCCTAATTTTTTAAGCTGATCTAAGATTACACCGCCATATTTATCCGTCCATTCCCAGGCGTGTGCTAAAAATTCTTCACGGGTTAAATCATTCTTATTGATTCCTTCCGCTTTTAATTTCTGTACTACTTTTGCTTCTGTCGCGATAGAAGCATGATCCGTTCCCGGAACCCAACAGGCATTAAAACCTTTAAGACGCGCTCTACGAATTAAAACATCCTGAATAGTATTGTTCAGCATATGCCCCATGTGAAGGACTCCTGTGACGTTTGGTGGCGGAATTACAATTGTATATGGTGTTCTGTGATCAGGTTCTGAATGAAAATAGTTGTTCTTCATCCAGTAATCATACCATTTGTTCTCGATCGTCTTAGCGTCAAATTGTGCTGGAATTGTCATTTACTAGGGTTGTTTAATCGTTAATTTGCTTATTTGTTTAATCGTTTTATTACTGCAATTACATCTTTTGCTAATCATCAATCGATGAAGCAGATACACGTCTAAACAATTAAACAGAAAAACTGGTTCAATTTTTGTACTAATTATTGACAGCAAAAGTAAATAATTAAGTACACTATAAAAAGCGAATTAATAATTTGTGTGTTAATTAAAAGAATGTATATTTACTTACAACTTAAAAAAAATTTGAAATGAAAAATGTAGCCTCTTTTATTGCAGTCGTATTGTTTAGTACAATAAGTTATGCACAAAACGGCCCAAAAATTGAATTTGAAGCCCAAGACAATACAATTGATTATGGAAAAATTTCGAAAAGTGACAACGGAGTTCGCTCTTTTGAATTTACCAATACAGGTGATGCCCCACTTTTGATTACCGGTGCTGAATCTACTGTAAGTTCTATAGTTGTTACCAAACCGGCAGCAGCAGTTATGCCAGGAAAAAAAGGTAAAATTGATGTAAAATACAACATGGTTTCCGGTCCGATTCGTAAAACAATAACCGTTGAAACGAATGCCGTAAACTACCCTGACGGTAGAGTTGCCTTAAAAATCAAAGGTGAAGTTTTATAAAGAATTAAATCTAAAAAATAGTAAAGCCGCTTTCAGAAATTAAGAAGCGGCTTTTTTTATCTGTATTTTCAATCTAAATCCGAAAGGTTTTAAAAGTCTGTCGGATTTATTTTTTAGAGGTCATTATTTTGCTTTCTCAGTACACTCAACAGCATCAAATTTATATTTTACACGATCAAAATCGATTGGTTTATCTTTTACCAGGTAAGTAACTCCCATAGTAGTCTGCATCGTCCCGTTACCTAAAATAAGTCTTTTGTCTTTCTTTAAGAATGCCATTGGATTTTTAAAAGTTTTATTCTTGTTGGTTACCTCTTGGAAAGTATAATCGACAAATAAGGTGTCTCCGCGAAATTCTCCTGTAAGTTCTCCCACTCTTTCTGTTGCCGCGGAAACTTTCATAGTCATGTTACCACTTATCTTTCCATTTTTTAGCGTGTTTACTTTTAAATCGATAATATCTTTTTCATATATAGCTTTGTAACATTCTGTACTTACGATGGTCTCAGCATCTGCTTTAGCTGCTTCAGCTGCCTTCTGATTTTCATTGTTTTTACAGCTTTGAAGTCCGATACAAGTCACAAGCAAGCAGGATACAACTAGGTTTTTCATAATTATTTTTATTTTAATCGTTGTTATTTTATAAAATTAAATAAAAAAGAAGCCAAAAGAAAGGGTTCTCAACTAATTTTTTAAACATCAAACCCGACAAGGTTTTAAAAATCTGTCGAGTTGGTTTAACTCTTGCAATTATAAGTCCTTAATTACAAATTCACTTCTTCTGTTCAATTCGTGTTCTTCTTCTGAGCACGCTTCATCGGGATTACATTTCACAATAGGTACCGATTCCCCATATCCCTTAGCCGTCACCCTTTTGGCGTTAATACCTGACTCTATTATAAAGTCTCTGGTTGAATTGGCTCTTTTTTGAGATAAATTGGCATTAAACTTTTCATTTCCTCTCGAATCGGTATGTGATCCAATTTCGATTACCATGTCTGGATATTTCTTCATTAATTCGACCACACGCCCTAATACAACTTTAGATTCTTTTCGGATGTACCACAAATTATAATCAAAATAAATCGGATCAGTTTTAATGATTAATCTGCCTTTATTGTCTTTTACCACATCTTTTTCCTGTGCAAGAATCTGAGCAGTTTTCTCTTTCTTTCTAATGTCTTTTGCAATAATTTCGTCTGCCTTCGCCTTTTTATCGGCTTCTTTTAAAGCAATAGCAGCCAGTGCTTCTCTTTCTTTTCTTCGTTTCGTATCAATTTCTTCCTCCTGTTTTTTCTTTTCTGCAAGCTGCTGTTCTTCCCGTCTTTTCTTTTCAGCAGTTTGTAGCTCCTCTTGTTTAATAACCTCCAAAGATCTTAATGCCATCGAAGCATCATGGCTTGCGTCTCTGGTTTTTCCGGAAGATATGATTCTCGATTCGCTTGTATACTTTTCTTTGGAACTTAAAACTGTAAACGAACTTTCGCAATCAACAGTAAAACTAAACTTCCCATCTGTGGTGGTAATTGTTGTATTCAAAACCTTCTGATCTGAATTCTGTAAAATCACTGTTGCATTTTCTAAGGGTAGCTTAGTATCGACATCTGTAATAACTCCTGCGATGAATTGTTTACAATCTTCTACAATTAGATCTTTGATTTCTTTAATCTGATAAATATCATCGCTCCCTTTTCCTCCCTCTCTATTCGAAGCAAAATAACCTTCTTTGGTATCGGCATCGATATTAAAAGAGAAATCATCCCCATTTGAATTCAAAGGCTGTCCCACATTCACCGGCTTACTGTATTCGTTTCCTTTAATATCGGAAACAAAAACATCAAGTGACCCATAACCCAAATGTCCGTCAGAAGAAAAATAGAGTTTTTGGTCTGTCGAAACAAAAGGGAACTGCTCTCTTTTGTCGGTATTAATGGTTGGCCCTAAATTTCGAGGTGTATCAAATGCTCCTTTATTAATGTTTACCGAATAAATATCAAATGAACCCAAAGTTCCCGGCATATCTGATGCAAAGTACAACACTTTTTCATCCGGACTCAAAGCGGGATGTTCGACTGAATATTCTGAACTGTTAAACGGAAGAGACGTTACATTTTTCCATTTTCCTTCCACCAATTCAGCTTTAAAGATCTGAAGATTCGAAATTTTCTGCTCGTTTGTTTTCTTACTTTTATTTTTGGAATTGTTACGCGTAAAATAAATCGTTTTACCGTCTTTCGTAAAAACCGCGTTTGCCTCGTGCATCCCGCTTTTTAACTCTTTCGCAAAATAATGAACTATAGAATCCGCGGAATTGCTGTTTTTAAGAGGAATCGTCACCAGATTCAAATAGGTTTCATTGTCCCATTTGAATTTTTTATCCAACAATCCGGGCTTTAATTTTACTCCTGCAAAAACCAGGTTTTCATTATATTTTACTGCTCCAAACTCTGAATTAGGAGTGTTGATTGCCAGATTTTTAAGTTCATATCGTTTCCCTATTGCCGAAACATTCTCCAGAGTTTTTAACTCTTTCTCAAAATTAGAAACCGCATCACTATGATCTGATTTTGAATAATACTCCTTTAAAGCTGCATTGGCATCGTCGTAACTGTTGCTTGCTTTTAAAGTCTGTGCATATCTGAAATAATAATTCCGATCTAAACCATTTCCATAATTTTGGATCAAAAGTCGGTAATAACGCTGTGCTTTTATCAAATCGTTAGTGTAAAAATAAGAGTCTGCCAGATTCCTGATCACTTCCTGTGAAGGCTTATTTTCTGCTAATTTTTCATATAAAGTAATCGCTTCAGCATAATGCGTTTTATCAAAAAAACGTTTGGCTCTGGCCAATTCAAAATCCTGAGCCTGTATAAACTGTATTAAAAATACGAATACAATAACGAGTAATTTTTTCCTGTTTTTCATTTTAAAAGAATCTTGGCGATTTATCATATCCTTTTCCTAATAAGTCTAAATCAAAAAGCAGCATAATTTCGTGTGTACCAGAATTAAACCTTCCCATATTCGACAAAGTATGATCGTAAGCATAGCCCACTCTTAAAGTTGGCGTTACATTTATGTTCATTAAAGCACTTACAGCATCGTTTACTCTATAGGCTGCACCCAATTCAAATTTATTATTGTACAAAACATTGGCTGTCAGATCTAAAGTAATCGGCGTTCCCGGAACAAATTTTGACATAAAAGCGGGCTTTAATTTAACCTTATCATTGAGTTGGAAAACATATCCTGCCGTTAAAAAAGTATGTATGGCTTCTGATCCGTAAGCGTTGATTCCGGATTTCTCTTCAAGGTGTTTCGTGCCCAACAAATTGGGTACAGACAATCCGACATAAAAATTATCTCTGAAGTAATAGGCTCCCACTCCAATATTAGGCTTGGTGACATTTACATTTTCGGCGAAAGCCAAATCACTGGCCGCATTCCCGCTTTCTAATTTAAACCCGTTGAAATTACTTTGGAGCGATGTATAACCTGCTTTTAGTCCAAGCGAAAGTTTATTTTTTCCACCCAGATTTAAGACATAGGCAAAATCAGCATAAAAATTATTCTCTTTTTTTGCTCCGTCGCCAATATCATCTGAAACCAATGATAATCCCACTTCAATTTTATCGCTTAAAGCTGTATGTCCGAAAAAGGTAAAAGTTTTAGGCGCTCCAACGGCTCCAACCCATTGCGTTCTGTACAATCCTCCAAAATTCATCATAGCAGGAACTCCTGTCGCATAAGCAGGATTGACTACACTCATGTTGTACATATAATGGGTGTACTCAGGATCCTGTTGGGCTGAGGCTGATGTGATACAAAAGAGGAAACTTATAAAAAGTAGTACTTTTTTCATTTGAAACTTATCTTAAATACTATAAAAAGAAACTATCTGTTCAGGTAAAATCGGCCCTGCTGCGGACGTCTGTTGTCTTTATTAAAATTGACCACATAAAAATAGACTCCATTTGGCACAATTCCGTCACCAAAACCGGCCGATTCGGAATTTCTCCCATCCCAATTGGGTTTATTTCTATTTCCTTTAAACATTACATTTCCATATCTGTTGAAGATTTCAAGAGTATAATCCGGGTATAAAAATTCTATATCCGGAATCCTGAAAGTATCATTTACGTTATCTCCGTTTGGTGAAAATCCGTCCGGAATAAAAAAAGCATATTCATCCGGATTACAATCGAATAAAGAAACTGTAACGCCTAAATAATCATCAGAAATACAACTGGTTACAATCGAAAGATCGAAACCGTAATAAGTTGCCTTATCGCGAAGCAAAGTTGTTGAAGTCAATAAATTACCGTTATTTTCGGCATCATACCACGCAACTGTCGAAGATACATTGGTCGCTTTTGATAAATCTGCAATCGTCGGATTTTTTAAACCACAAAAATTTTCCCCACCTGAATTCAGAGTTGGAGCCGGCGTATCGTTTACCACAACTGAAACGGGAGTGGGCGCAGAAAGGCAATTTGCAGCAGAAATCTCTCTTACATAAAGCTGTTCTGTTTTTAAAACATAAGTGTCTGCAAGTGGCGTAGTTACCGTTGCAGAACTATACCATTTGTACTGAGTTCCTCGTGGTGTTAAATTTGTGATTACCGCTCCCTCTACTTTACAAAAAATCTGCGGACTAGCTGCAAGCGGAGCGTCAGGAATTGCATTTAACATAAAAGTGTCCGACACATTAACCAAATCAATATCACAGGATGTCACATTGTTCTTCACATTAAGAGCTTTAATTCTTGTTGAACCTGTATTTAAAAGCAATTCCTGAGGAATAACAAAAGTAGCTTTCCCGTTTGTAACTGCTAAAACAATGGTCTGTAATGCAGAAGAATTACTATCAGAAAGCGTGTAAGAGAGCGTAATGTCTGTTAAATTTCCTAATCCGGAAACAGCTACAGGAACTGGCTCTCCAAAACAAAAGTTTTCGACCTGTACGACAATAGTTGTCCCATCTGGCAAAGGATTAATAATCTGATTCCCTTTTACATTGGCTACATTCGCACATTGGGGAGATGGATTCGTTATGTTTGTAATACTTGTTATCGTAATTGCTGACGATCCGCTTTTTACATTTAAACTCGCCGGAATTACAAAGTTTGCATTCCCACCGGAAACTGTAATATTTACTGTTCTTCCGGTAACAACATTATCTCCTGTCAGATTATAAGTAATTCTGTAAGTTCCATTAGCCAATAACGAAGCATTTGAAAGCTGAATTATTGCTGCCTCATTTTGACAAATTGGACTAGTGGTTAAAATGGCTCCATCTAAACGCGGCAACGGACTAATAATTAAATCGTCTGATAAATTATTAATTATATTGGTACATAATTTTTTACTGGATGTAGCTATAATGCTAGTCACAGTAAGCGTAAATGTGCCTATTTGCTTAAAATAAGCAGAGCTAAGCGGAAATATCAATATCCCATTAGTAAAATTAGCCTTTACAGTTGCTGATGCAACGGTAGGCCCTGTAATAGTGTACTGAACTTCATATTCTCCGTTCGGAATTACTTGCGGCCCTTGCATAATTCTTGCGGTATAGGATGCCGTTGCAATTTTATCTTCACAAATATCTGAATCAACCAACACCCTTGCGCCGGTAAAATCTAATCTTTTTTCCAGTGTAATTTTTACCGTTTCACTATCATTTTCACAGATATTCTGATCCGGAACCGCAAAAACAGTGTAGGTATAGGTGTACTCTCCCGCTCCGGATGTAGCAAACAATGTCTGAAGATTAACGGTATGACCTGTTGACGCGGTAATACCGGGACCACTCCACTTACCTCCCATATCTTCCCCTGAAAGCAGGTCGTGCAGGTCAAAATTAGCATAAGGTCCTAAGTCAGTCGTGCCGCATAATTCTTTATCAGTTGGATCTCCGGCTTCCGGCTTCCTTACAACCGTTATCTTCACTGCAGAAGTAAGTGGTACCGATTCGCATGCCAGTACGGGCGGCACTGTGTACGTAAAATTATAAGTGGTCTTCACTTGTACCTTTGGTACCGTGAACGTAGATCTTACAATCCTACCGCTACTATCCCTCCATGTTCCGTTGGAATGCGGCCCCATAATAACACTATTAAATGCCGTAAAAAGGTTATACTCTCCTCTGTCATTACAGATTGTAGCTTCAGTTCCAATTCCCGAATATGCGCCAATAGTTAAGGTTACGGTTGCTTTATCTACCACACATCCCGGCGTTGTTACGGTATAGGTGTATTGGTAAGTTCCCCCACTTGAAATAAGCTGGGCATTTAACATTCCTGTAGCAGAATCAAGACCTCTCAGATTATTATTATCCGTCCAGGTGCCTCCCGGAGTTGGTGTACCTCCCAATAACGAAAACAAAGAAATTGATTGATTGACCGGATTTTCAATATCACAAATTATTATTTGCGCATCGGTTCCCGCACACTGCGCATGAATTTTTGACGTACAAATCAGTAAGACAATAAAGGATAATAAAAATCGAAAGAAATTAGCGTTTTTTTTAACCATAAACCTCCAATTATTTTTTTACAAACATAACAAAATAATAATGTTTATTAAACAGTTAAAGCTTACTTTAATAATTAAATCTTTACAAAAGATCCCTGTAATAAAAAGCAACATTTAATTTTTTCTACAATTCATCTTCCAGTTTAAATCTAAATTTTAAAAGAAGACTGTTTCTTTCTATTTCTAAATCTATCCAAACGTCTTCTTCTGACTTTAAAAGTGAATTGATCTGCTGTAAGGTATATTTGTATGGAAGTGCGTGATTAATTCGAACAATGACATCTCCAGCTTTCAACCCACAACGTTCTGCGGCTGAATTTTTACGGATGTTTACAATTTCATAAATTGGTTTTAATGAAAACTTATATCTGAAATTGTTATCTTTTTTAGCGGTATAACCCGCTTCCTGAATTGAATTAACAACCTGTACAGTCTCCAAATGAACCGTCTCCTGAACCCATTGAAGCCCATTGTGCTGCACAGTAATTCCGCTCTTGTTATACGTGAAAGGTTCTAAAAATTTACTATTTTTCTTGAGATACAATGTTTTATCCGCATAATCCAATACAACTGTAAATCGTTTTAAAACTTCCCCGCCAACAGAACCAATTCGTCCCGGTACCATCTTTACATTTCGAATCGAAGTTGAATCCGGAAAAGCCACGATAGGATTTTTAAAATCAAACTCACCGATAGAAAACTTTTCAATTTTGGCACGATGTCCTTCGATATCACCACTGAAACCTTTCCCCAGAAAATCAGGGAAATTTTTATTCGGCAGTTTTATAATATCATTCTTAAAAATCCAAAAAGCGTCACTATTACCAATATCGATTAACATTTTTGCGGGTACAGCAACATTGTCCACAAATGCGGTTGTGTACAGATACGGTTTAGCTCTTTCGATCGTAATCGGGACTGCTTTAAATTTTTTATTCAGTCTTTTAAGAGTTTCTTCATTATTCTGATAAACAACAATTTTCTTCTTTTGATAGTTTAACTCAACGAGGTTGTTTTTGAAAAATTTATATCCGATAATGCCATTCACCGGAATTCCAATGTGTGATGATAAATTAAAAGTTTGGTCCAAAATAACATAAAGTAAATGGTTATTTGATTTTAAACCATGAGTTTCTAAGACATTATTCGTCGATTTCAAACCTTCAATTTCGTTTTCACTTCCTAAACCTCTCAGCTTAATTTTCTGAACATTTTTAAAACTAACTTCCTGCTTTTCTTCCATACTGAACAAAATGGTTTCTTCAACACCGGAATCCAGTAAGAAATTCAGTTCTGCTCCATTTACTTTTATAGGAATAAAAACCAGATTATTAATTAACGTAAAAGGTATGGTAACCTTAGAGGCACGATTTCCTATTTGAAAATCTTCTTGCGCCTGAAGTGTAAAAGCTATGAAAAGCCCAAAAAACAACATGAAATGTTTTCTCATTGATAAAATTTTAAGATAAAATTACTAAAAATATCGATAATTACTACAAATTAATAAGTACCTGTAATGTTTACGTTAAATTCGAAAAAAAAATGCAAATTTGCACTTCAATAAATAAAACCCATGCCAACAATCTCACACAAAGGCAGAAACATGCCCGAATCACCGATACGTAAACTTGCTCCTTTTGCTGATTTAGCAAAGAAAAAAGGACACAAAGTGTATCATTTAAACATTGGTCAACCGGATATCAAGACACCCGAAGTGGCCATCGAGGCGGTAAAAAATATTGACTTAACCCTTATAGAATATAGTCCGTCAGCCGGATACGAAAGCTATAGAAAAAAATTAGCTCAATTTTACCAGCGTCAAAATGTAAACGTTAACACAGAAGACATCATTGTTACAACTGGTGGTTCTGAAGCCTTACTATTTGCGCTGGCCACAATTACAGATCCGGGAGATGAAATTATCATTCCGGAACCTTTTTATGCTAATTACCATGCATTTGCCTCTTCAACAAGTGCAACTGTCGTTCCTTTGGTTTCGACTATCGAAACAGCATTTGCTTTACCAAGTATTGAAGAAGTTGAAAAACTCATTACCAAAAAAACAAAAGCCATATTAATTTGCAATCCCGGCAATCCAACCGGATATTTATATTCTGAAGAAGAAATCAGACAATTGGCAGCCTTAATCAAAAAACACGATCTATACCTGATTGCTGACGAAGTCTATCGTGAGTTTTTATACGACGGAGACGACAAACATTTTTCTGTAATGAATCTGGAAGATGTTCAGCAAAACGTGATCATGGTCGATTCTGTTTCTAAACGCTATAGTATGTGTGGCGCCAGAATTGGATGCCTGGTAACCAAAAATAAAGAGGTATTGGCAACTGTAATGAAGTTTGCACAGGCACGTCTGAGTCCTCCTACGATCGAGCAAATTGCATGTGAAGCGGCAATAGATACTCCGCAAAGTTACTTTGACGAGGTAATTTCCGAATATAAAGAACGTCGCGACACTTTAATCGCAGAACTGAATAAAATTGAAGGCGTTATTGTGACGAAACCAAAAGGAGCATTTTACTGCATCGCACAATTGCCTATCGACAATTCTGAAGATTTTGCGCAATGGCTTTTAGAAAGTTACGATCTGAATGGAGAAACGGTTATGGTTGCTCCTGCTGCCGGATTTTACTCAACGCCGGGAATGGGACTGAATCAGGTTCGAATTGCGTACGTTTTAAACAAAAAAGATTTAGTTACTGCTGTAAACATTTTAAAAGAAGCTCTTTTGGTTTACAACAAGAAGTAAGATTCGAATATAAAATTTTAAAAAGACAATAACATGCTGTGTTATTGTCTTTTGTATTTAAAAGAAACCTCATTTTCTCTACAATTTGAATTTTATAGCAAAAGCCGCAATTAAATAGTAAAAACCATAGAAAAGGTTTACCATTTATTAATTATCTTTACCGCCTTAAAAAGAAATACCCATACTAATAGTAAGTTTTTAATGATAAATAACGAAGATTTTTTAGACGAAATAGGAGACAATCACTTTAGCAGTAACGCAAAAAATCCTTTAAGACCGGATGCTTTTGACTTAAGTGATGACGAAAAAATAGAAAAAATAAAAAAAGATGTTGAAAACATCCTTCAAACCTTAGGAATGGATTTGACGGATGACAGTATCAAAGGGACTCCAAACCGAGTGGCCAAAATGTTTGTAAAAGAAATTTTTGGAGGTCTTAATCCTTCAAAACAGCCAAAAGCTTCTACTTTTGACAACAACTACAAATATGGTGAAATGCTGGTAGAAAAAAATATTACGGTTTATTCTACTTGTGAGCACCATTTATTGCCAATTATCGGAAGAGCTCACGTGGCTTATATCTCTAACGGAAGAGTTATTGGTTTATCCAAAATGAACCGTATTGTAGAATATTATGCCAAAAGACCTCAGGTTCAGGAGCGTCTAACCATGCAAATTGTTCAGGAATTACAAAAAGCACTTGGAACCGAAGATGTAGCCTGCGTGATCGACGCGAAGCATCTTTGCGTAAATTCCAGAGGAATCAAAGATATCGAAAGCAGCACAGTAACCTCTGAATTTGGTGGTAGATTTAAAGATCCGCAAATTAAAAGAGAACTTTTGGATTATATTAAATTGGATACGCAGTTTTAAAAGTTTGTTGTTTTTGGTTGATAGTTTGTTGTTCTTATGGCAAAAATAGAGAAATTTGAAGATCTGGAAATCTGGAGACTTGCCAGAGAAATTTGTCAGCAAATTGAGTATTTGATTCAAAATACCAACTTAAAAACAAATTATTCACTGACAAATCAAATTGACAGAAGTTCAGGTTCAATAATGGACAATATTGCTGAAGGTTTTGAGCGAAATGGAAATAGAGAATTCATTAATTTTCTAAGTATCGCAAAAGGTTCAGCCGGAGAAGTAAAATCACAATCCTACAGAGCGTTCGACAAAAAACTAATTAATAAAGAACAGCATTTAGAACTAAATGAAAAAGTTGAACTGGTAAAAAATAAAATAGGGGCTATGATGAATTATTTAAATAAATGTGAAATCAAAGGCCTCAAATTCAAATAACATTTTTCCAACAAACAACAAACAATAAACAATAAACAATAAACAATAAACAATAAAGTAAAAATATGCCTTTATACACAGCTCAACCTCTAAAAATATACAATTCACTTTCGGGTGAAAAAGAAAGTTTCAACCCTATACATGAAGGAAACGTTGGAATGTATGTTTGCGGACCTACGGTTTATAGCAATGTACACTTAGGAAACGTTAGAACTTTCATGTCTTTTGACGTGATATTCAGGTATTTTTTACACCTAGATTACAAAGTGCGATATGTGCGTAACATTACTGATGTGGGGCATATTGTAGACGATGTAGATGAAGGTGAAGATAAGATTGCCAAAAAAGCACGATTGGAGCAATTAGAGCCTATGGAAATTGTTCAGCGCTATACCGTTGATTTTCATAATATATTGAAATCCTTCAATTTCTTACCGCCAAGCATTGAACCAACTGCTACCGGACACATTATTGAGCAAATCGAAATCATCAAAAAAATTATCGATACCGGAATTGGTTATGAAGCAAACGGATCGGTTTATTTTGACGTTGTGAAATACAACGAAACCAATAATTACGGAATTTTAAGCGGTAGAAATATCGAAGATATGCTGGCAAACACTCGTGATCTTGACGGACAATCTGACAAAAGAAACCCACAGGATTTTGCGCTTTGGAAAAAAGCAGAACCGGAACATATTATGAGATGGCCTTCGCCATGGAGTGATGGTTTCCCGGGCTGGCACTTAGAATGTACCGCCATGAGTACCAAATATCTTGGAAATCATTTCGATATTCACGGAGGTGGAATGGACTTGAAGTTCCCACATCACGAATGTGAAATCGCACAAAACGAAGCATGTACAGGTCAGTCTCCGGTAAACTACTGGATGCATGCCAATATGCTGACTTTAAACGGAAAGAAAATGGCAAAATCGACCGGAAACAATATTTTACCGGGAGAAATTCTAAGCGGAGACAATAACATTCTTAGCAAAGCTTTTTCGGCGTCTGTAACCCGCTTTTTCATGTTGCAGGCACACTATAGAAGCATCCTGGATTTTTCTGATGATGCTATTGTGGCTGCCGAAAAAGGATATAAAAGATTAATGGAAGCTGTAGATGCTTTACCTACAATTTCAGCAGGTACAACAAGTTCTATAGACATTGCAGCATGGAAACAATTGTGCTACGATGCTATGAATGATGATTTCAATACGCCAATTCTGATTGCGCAATTGTTTGAAGCGGTTCGTTATATCAATTTACTGAAAGACGGAAAAGAAACAATCTCAGCAGAAGATTTAAACACCTTCACAACTGCAATTAATGCTTTTGTTTTTGATGTTTTAGGCTTAGCCAATGACAAAGCTGCTGACGGAAATACCGACAAACTGGAAGGAACTGTAAACATGCTTATCGCTATGAGAAATCAGGCCAGAGCTGATAAAAACTTTGCCCTTTCAGACCAGATTCGCGATCAATTGATTGGCCTGGGAATTCAGTTGAAAGACGGAAAAGAAGGAACCAGCTTCTCTATATAAATCACTCATTTTCTAATAAATCATGAAAGTAATCACTCCATTTGTTTTATTAGTCCGCTTTTATCAATCTGCAATATCGCCTTTTACGCCGGCGAGTTGCAGATTTGAACCTACATGCTCCACTTACATGATCCAGGCCTTGCAGACTCATGGTTTATTTTATGGAGGCTATCTGGGCATGAAAAGAATCTTAAGCTGTCACCCTTGGGGAAGAACCGGTTACGACCCCGTTCCTGAGAAGAAATGTTCACACAAACATTAACTTTTTATAAAGAGCAACACTACTTTAAATATCTATTTTTACAAAATACAAAAAACAACAGCACATGACACAGCCCTTAAATATCGTTTGGAATCCTTCAGAAGGAATCGATCTAGGATTTTTTATGATTCGTTATTACAGTTTAATGTTCGTAATTGCTTTCGGACTAGGGTGGTTTTTAATGAAAAAGATCTTCGAACGCGAAAACGAATCTATCGACAAATTAGATTCTTTATTTGTCTGGACTGTTTTAGCTACGTTAATAGGTGCCCGTTTAGGACATGTTTTATTTTACGATTGGGAATATTTTAGAAATCATTTACTTGAGATATTCTTACCTGTTAGATTCGAGCCAAAATTTGAATTTACCGGATTTCAGGGATTAGCGAGCCATGGTGCGGCTATTGCCATCATTGCTGCCATGTATTATTACAGCAAAATGATTTTGAAACGTCCATTATTATGGATTTTAGACCGTGTTGTAATTCCGGTTGCCAGTGGTGCTATTTTTGTTCGTTTAGGGAATTTTTTCAATTCCGAGATTATCGGACATGAAACAAAATCTGCCTTTGGAATTCGTTTTTTACACGATCAATTCAGTAAAAACGAAGCTGTAAATGCTACTCAAATCGCAGATCCTAAGGCTGCGTACACTGCTATCGCAACAGATCCTAAATTTGCCGATTTACTGGCTCAGGTTCCTGCAAAACATCCAACACAATTATATGAAGCTATCAGCTATGTATTTGTTTTTGCGATTTTGTTTTTCTTATACTGGAAAACGAACGCAAGATTAAAATCAGGATTATTGTTCGGACTGTTCCTTGTACTTTTATTTGCAGTACGTTTTGTGGTAGAATTTGTAAAAGAAAGTCAGGGTGGATTTGAAAACGAATTAGGTCTTTTTTCTACCGGACAGTGGCTAAGCATTCCGTTTATCATTATTGGACTTTTCTTCATCATTAGAGCGCAAAGAAATCCTCTAGCAGAATCTTAATCCATTCGATAAAAAACTATAAAAAAGCGTCCGATAATTCAATTTATCGGACACTTTTTTTTGCATTAGGAACAAAAGTTGAGAAAGAATAGGACTGAAAGTCCTAAAAGCAAAAGCATAGTGCGAAGCACTATAAATTAGATTAAGATGTAAAATTGCCCTGAAAGGGCAAAAGCAATTTTCGCACCTAAATCTCAACAAAAAAACATTCAGATTCTTAGAGAATCTCATACAAAATATGCTGAAAGATTTTCTCTGCCATCAGGCTTTTGCCCTTTCAGGGCGTAGCTCATAATTGCCATCATCATTCATAGTGCTACGCACTATACTATTGCTATAGCTCTTTCAGAGCAAATTCCAATTTCATAGATTCGTTTTTATTTACAGGAAATACGAAATCCCTAATTCAATGTTTCTGGTATTATATCCCGCATTTTCACTATTTAGACCTCCATTTGAAACGTGCCGAATGTTACCACGAGCATCCAGCTGTAAGCGATTCATTTTAAACGAAAAGCCCATCGCAAAAACATCTGCAAAAGCAAAACCTTTAGACATTCTTTCTGTTTCCGTATCTGTAATCATTGGTCCAATACTTCCTAAAGCATAAACAGAGAAAACTTTTCCAATTGGTTTCCTGACCAAAAAACCAAGATTCAGCACGTACTCATGCACGTCCTTCAACTTCGTATACTCTTCCCTCTTTTCAAGATAATCAGGTCTGTCCGGCTTTACAAAGTAAAAATTCAACAATTGATGTCTTCCAAAATTAACTTCCGACTGAACTAAAACCTCATATTTAAAATACTTTGATTCATTAACCCGATAACGCAATTCTACTTTATAAAAATGATTGGTAAACGTGTAATTTCTATTATTAAATTCACTCCCAAAACCATGATTGATTCCTATGGCCAGCTTTTCGTTTTTAGTCTGCCCCGAGGCTTTAAATGCGCCAAAAACAATAATTAGAATCAATAGTAATTTTCTACCCATAAATTTTTTTTTACTACCCTAAATATAGCACAAAAAAAGATCCGGCTTACACCGGATCTTTTTCTATAACTTAAGCATTTAATTATGCGTTGTGCTTGTCTTCGATTGTGTGTTTGTCATCACTTGAAATTGTGTCAACCAATACCGGTGTAGCAATAAATAATGATGAATAAGTTCCTACCACAATACCAATTAACATAGCAAAGATAAATCCTCTGATAGATTCTCCACCAAAGATAAACATCGTTAATAATACAATGATCATCATTAATGACGTATTCAACGTTCTTGATAATGTAGTGTTAATAGAAGCGTTTACGATATCTTCAAAACTTCCTTTACGGTTTCCGATGATGAACTCTCTAATTCTGTCAAATACAATTACAGTATCGTTCATAGAGTAACCAATTACAGTAAGGATAGCTGCAATAAAGTGCTGATCCATTTCCATGTGGAAAGGCATGAATTTGTAGCATAAAGAGTAGATTCCTAATACAAAGATAACGTCGTGTGCTACCGCTGCAATCGCACCTAATGAATATTGCCATTTACGGAAAGAGATCATTAAGTATAAGAAAATAACCGCCATTGCACCTAATACAGCCCAGTAAGAGTTTGTTTTGATATCCTCAGAAATAGAAGCTCCAACTTTAGATTGTTGTACAACACCAATTCTTTTACCATCAAATGAGTTGATGAATTTTTCGTAAGAAGTGTTAGGGAAATATTTCGTTAACGACTTGTATAAAATTTGGTTCACTTCTTCATCGATAGCTACACCGTCTTCTTTAATTTTATATTTAGTTGTGATTTTCAACTGATCGTCATCACCTAAAATTTTCGCCTCAACCGGAGTACCGAAAGCAGCAGACAATTCATCTGATACTACAGTAGCATCAACAGGTTTTTCAAATTTCACCTGGAATGTTCTTCCTCCAACAAAATCAACACCTTCATCTAATCCGTTTACGAAAAAGATAGAAACTAAACTCACAACTACTACAATTGAAGAGAAGATGTATGTGAATTTTTTGATTTTAATAAAGTCAAAGTGGAAGTTTGTAAACCAGTTTTTAGTAACACTTGTAGAGAAAGTTAAATCTCCTTTTCCAGCAATGTTTCTGTCAATAAAAATTCTTGCGATAAAGATTGATGTAAACAATGAAGTTACGATACCAATCAATAATGTTAATGCAAAACCTTTAATTGGTCCTGTACCAAAAATAAACAAGATTGCTCCAGTTAAAACGTGCGTTACGTTTGCATCAATAATAGAACGCATTGCTCCGTGCCATCCGTAAGAAGCTACAACCGCATCAGACAACGATTTACCTTCACGCAATTCTTCTTTTGCTCTTTCAAATATAATAATGTTCGCATCTACCGCAGTACCTAATGTTAATACGATACCTGCAATACCTGGCAATGTCAATACAAAACCAAAACTTGCCATAATTCCGAAAAGGAAAAGTAAGTTTAATAATAATGCAAGGTTAGCATACCAACCAGCTTTACCATAATAGAATACCATCCATAAACAAACCAATAAGAATCCTAATACAGAAGAAATTGTACCTGCATCAATTGCTGCCTGACCTAAAGATGGTCCTACAACTGTTGACTGAATAATATCTGCAGAAGCCGGTAATTTACCTGCATTTAACACGTTAGCTAAATCTTTAGTTTCAGCAACATCAAAAGATCCGGTGATCTCAGATCTACCTCCGGCAATTGGTCCGCTTGTAACACCTGGTGCAGAGTAAACAATATTATCTAAAACGATAGCAATGTATCCTTTTTGAGAGAAAGCTCTTCCTGTTAATTCTTCCCAAACTTTAGCTCCCTGGCTGTTCATTTGCATAGAAACAGCTGGTTTTCCTAATTGGTCAAAAGTATCTTTTGCATCTGTAACTACTCCACCGCTCATCGCAGGAACGTTGTCTCTATTTCCTTTTAAAGCATATAATTCAACTGCTTCAATATCTTTTCCTTTTGCATCTTTAATTGTAGTTGGTTTACTCCAAACAAATTTTGCATTGTGTTGGTCAGCACCCAATAAAACTCTGATATCTGCTCTTTTAAAGTAAGCATTTACAGCAGCAGTATCTTTAGGAGCAAAATATCCTAAAACTGGTCCACCACCCTGACCTAACATTTTGTCAAATAATGGGTTGTTTCCTTTTTTAGTATCAACTGAATCTTTAGCATTATCTGTTAACAATGCATTCAATGAATCTTTAGCAACAGCTTTAGTTTCTTTTACTTTAACTTCAGTCTTTTTTAAAGCCTCGTTAGAAGCTACTAAGAAGTTACCAATTTCTTCGATTTTAAAAGTTTCCCAAAACTCTAATTGAGCTTTTCCACCTAATAATTTCTTAATTCTATCTACATCCTTAGCACCTGGAAGCTCTACTAAGATTCTTCCTGTTTCTCCTAATTTTTGGATGTTTGGTTGCGTTACACCAAATTTGTCGATACGCTCTCTAAGTACTTTGTAAGCACTTTCGATAGATTCGTCAACTTTTTTCTTAATTACTTTTTGAACTTGTGCATCAGACATTTGAAAATCTACACCACCTTCTCCTTGTAAACTTCTGTTTGCAAAAATATCAGGTGAAGCTAATTTTACTGATCCTTTTGAGTTAGCCTCAAAAGCTTCAAAGAACTTATTTAAATAGGTTTTATTTCCTTCTAAATTTGCAGTTGCATCAGCTAATGATTTATTAAATACCGGATTTTTAGAATTGTTTGCTAATCCTTTCAAAACGTCTTTAACAGAGATTTGAAGAATCACGTTGATTCCACCTTCTAAGTCAAGACCTTTATTAAGTTGTTTGTTTTTTACTTCGTTATAAGTAAAATCAGTAAAACCAAGGTTTAACACTTTTTCTTTTCCAATAGAATCTAAGTATTTTAATTCTTTATCAGGATTATCTCCTGCAAAAGCTTTAGCTTCACTTTTGACACTATTGGCCACAAAAGTGAACGAGAGTTGGTAAATACTTACCAATGCAAATAGAATTGCGAAAAATTTAATAAGTCCTTTATTCTGCATTATTACTAAAAATTAATTATTTTTTATTGTTTGTTTTTGTTTTAAAGTCCCATAGAATAAGCCCTGATATGATTTTTTAGCACTAAAAAATCAAGATCACGAATTACAACATTTTTTTTAACCCGAGCAAATATATAATTAACGAAAAGATTAACCAATTTATTTATTAATTAATCTCAAAAAAAAGACTGCAAAAGTGCAGCCTTTTCCTCTTTTTACGAAATTCGTTATACTAAAATCGATTTTAAAGCGTCATTCATGCTTCTCACCGCATCTGCACTTTTCGCAAATAAGGCTTTTTCATGATCGTTTAACTGAATGTCTAATATTTCTTCCACTCCGTTTTTACCAATTATACAAGGTACACCTATACAGATATCATTTTGTCCATACTCTCCTTCAACAAAAACAGAGCAGGCGATCATTTTTTTCTGATCATTCAAAATACTATCTACCAGATAAGCCACAGAAGCTCCTGGCGCATACCATGCTGACGTTCCCAAAAGACCTGTAAGTGTTGCTCCACCCACCATAGTATCAGCAGCTACTTTTTGCAATACTTCTTCTGAAAGAAATTCAGTTACCGGAATTCCATTATAAGAGGCCAGACGGGTTAATGGAATCATAGTAGTATCACCATGTCCTCCTATAACCATTGCCGAGATATCGTTTGCCGGTTTATCTAAAGCTAATGAAAGATAGGTTCTGAAACGAGAACTGTCTAACGCTCCACCCATACCAATAATTCTGTTTTTTGGTACTCCGGTCGATTTCAATGCCAAATACGTCATCGTATCCATTGGATTAGAAACTACAACTATTATAGTGTCCGGAGAATATTTCAGTACGTTTTCGGCAACTGTTTTTACAATTCCTGCATTTATGCCTATTAATTCTTCACGGGTCATTCCTGGTTTTCTTGGAATTCCAGATGTAATAACTACTACATCACTTCCGGCAGTTTTAGAATAATCATTGGTCACCCCAGATACTTTGGTATTAAAACCTGTATTTGTGGCACATTGCATAATATCCAACGCTTTCCCTTCGGCAAAACCTTCTTTAATATCCAACAACACTACTTCGCTTGCAATTCCTCTATAAGAAATAACATCTGCACAGGTAGCTCCAACATTTCCTGCTCCTACAATGGTAACTTTCATATTTTATACTTTATCGGTTATTAATTAATTTGTTTGTTTGATAAATCGACAATTCGTTTAATCGTTTAAGTAAATTTAAACAATTAAACGAATTGATGATTAAAATTTATTACGCATCGATATTAGCGTAAACTGCATTTTTCTCGATAAATTCTCTACGCGGCGGAACTTCATCTCCCATTAACATAGAGAAAACTCTGTCAGCTTCAGCCAAACTATCAATGGTTACCTGACGCAGAGTTCTGAAATTCGGATCCATTGTTGTTTCCCACAATTGCTCCGCGTTCATCTCTCCAAGACCTTTATAACGCTGAATTGCGGCGCTTCCACCCATTCTCTCGTTGGCCTGATCACGCTGAACATCATTCCACGCATATTCTTTCTTGTTTCCTTTTTTAACCAAGTACAAAGGTGGTGCAGCGATATAAACGTGACCTTCTTCGATCAGTTCTTTCATGAAACGGAAGAAGAACGTTAATATTAAGGTAGAGATGTGACTACCATCGACATCCGCATCACACATGATGATTACCTTGTGGTATCTTAATTTTTCAATATTTAAGGCTTTACTATCTTCTGCGGTACCCACTGTTACCCCTAAAGCAGTAAAGATATTTCGAATCTCTTCGTTTTCGAATACTTTATGGTGCATCGCTTTCTCCACATTCAAAATCTTACCACGCAAGGGTAAAATTGCCTGAAAATTTCTGTCACGACCTTGTTTAGCAGTTCCACCCGCCGAGTCTCCCTCGACAAGGTAAACCTCACATCTTGCAGGATCCTGCTCTGAACAATCTGAAAGTTTTCCCGGTAATCCACCACCGCCCATAACGGTTTTACGCTGTACCATTTCACGGGCTTTCTTAGCCGCGTGACGTGCCTGAGCAGCCAAGATTACTTTTTGAATAATGACTCTGGCGTCATTTGGATTTTCTTCCAGATAATTCTCTAACATCTCTCCAACAGCCTGAGAAACCGGAGAAACTACTTCTCTGTTTCCTAGCTTTGTTTTGGTCTGACCTTCGAATTGAGGCTCTGCAACTTTTACCGAGATAATAGCAGTTAATCCCTCACGGAAATCATCTCCTGCAATTTCGAATTTCAATTTATCCAACATTCCGGATGCATCAGCATATTTTTTAAGGGTTCTTGTTAAACCACTTCTAAAACCTTGTAAATGCGTTCCTCCTTCGTGTGTATTGATGTTATTTACGTAAGAGAAAATATTTTCTGTATAACTTGTATTGTAAATCAGCGCCACTTCAACCGGAATTTCTCCTTTATCGTGATCCATACTGATTACATGCGAAACAATTGGCTCGCGGTTACCGTCTAAATAACGAATATACTCTTTTAGTCCTTCTGTAGAATGAAAAACTTCGCTTCTGAATTCTCCTTTTTCATTTACTTCTCTTTTATCTATGAAAGTGATTGTAATTCCTTTGTTCAGAAAAGAAAGCTCACGCATACGAGCGGATAAAGTATCATAAGAGAACTCTGTAGTTTGTGTAAAAATGGTATTATCAGGGTAAAAAGTCTGACGTGTACCTCTTTTTTCCGTTTCTCCTATTTGTTTTACCGGATATAATGATTTACCTCTCTCGTACTCTTGTTCGTAGATTTTTCCTTCTCTAAAAACGGTAGATTTCATGTGAACAGAAAGGGCATTTACAACCGAAACCCCTACTCCGTGCAAACCTCCGGAAACCTTATAAGAATCTTTATCAAATTTACCTCCGGCTCCAATTTTAGTCATTACAACTTCAAGTGCCGAAACGCCTTCTTTTTTATGTAAATCAACCGGAATACCACGACCATTATCCTCAACTGTTACTGATCCGTCTTCGTTTATTGCAACACCGATGGTATCACAATGTCCTCCCATCGCCTCATCAATAGAGTTATCTACAACTTCATAAACCAAATGATGAAGCCCTCGAACTCCCACATCTCCAATATACATCGATGGACGCATTCTTACGTGCTCCATTCCTTCTAATGCCTGAATACTATCTGCTGAATAATTGTTCTTCTTGATTTCTTCGCTCATATAATTTATTCTAAAAAATGTATTTATTGTCTAACACGCAAATATATAAAAACGCAAATTATATATCCGTAAAATTCCGATTTAAAGCACTTAAGTTATCAACACAATTGTCTGAAAAACCTAAAAATATGCTTAAAAGAACACTTAAATTCCAATTTTCTTAAATTCCAATTTGCAAAATTTTAGAATGCAATAAAAAATCAATTGATTTTATAAAGTCTAAATTGCAAAACGCCTATTTTTTAAACTGTATAAAAAAACCGAAATAACATTATAAAAATGCATTTCGGTTTTTATGAATTCCCCCTAAATTGGAATTTGGGTTTTGGAATTTTTATATTAATTTTTATTGTTTTTTATTAAAATCTCCAACATAAACAGAAGTCATTTTATCTAAACTTAAGTACTTTTTCGCAACCGCATTTACCTCTTCGATTTTCAAGGCTTTAACTTTAGCTTCAAGAGTATCATAATCTTCCAAAGGAACTCCGTATTGCAGATAAACATTGGTCAAATCCATTAAAGTTCCGTCATCACCCAATCGTGTTTTTCTTTCATTAAGCCAGCTCACAAGATTTGATTTTAATTCTTCTGCTGTGAAGCCATCTTTTAATGCTTTTGCAATTTCTTCTTTTGCAGCAATCTCAACGGCATTTTTCTTCGTTGGATTTAAAAATGCATAATAAGCCCAATACGAAACATCATTGGTGATGGGTACATTTACGAACGACCCTGCTCCGTAGCTGATTCCTTCTTTTTCTCTCAATCGCATCGGTATTCTTGCGCTTAGAAAACCTCCGCTTCCTAACATTTCATTGGCCATCACAAAAGCAGGATAATCAGCATCTTTCTGAGTCATTTTAAAACTGATTTTACCCACAGCAACCGCATTTTCTTTATCAGGAGTAATGTACTCTTTATCGGCTTTCTGTGTTTCAAAATAAGTCGGTATTGCTCTTTCATATTTTGATTTAGAATTCCATTTACCAAAAGTACTCTCTAAAATCTGAGCTGTAGATTTCGCTTCTAAATCTCCCACTACAGTCCCTACTCCATTATTTCCTCCTAAAATATTTTTATAGAAATCAATAAGTTCCGGCTGTTTTATCTTTTTGTAAGCATCAATTTGTTCCTGAACGGTCGCAGTGTAAAAAATACTCTCTTTTGGATATTTAGAGGTTTGTCTTGAAACTTCGATAAATGCCAGAGAATTAGGATCATTTAAACTCGATTCTAAGTAGGTGTTATATTCACTGATTGTTTTGGTTAACTCATTTTGCGGAAAAGTAGCATTAGTCAATAAATCTCCTAAAATTTCCATTACTTCCTTAAAACTTTCTTTATAGGTACTAACATTCACAGTTAATGTTTGTCCTGAAAAACCAAATGACAAACTTGATTTCAGAACATCTAAACGATCACTAATTTGTTCTTTTGTACGGGTAGTTGTTCCGGTCTTTAACAATTGAGCCAAAATAGCACCAACATCTGATTTTCCGGATAAATCCTTTTCATTACTTACCGGAAATTTAAACGCTGCCTGAACTTTTCCTCCTTTAATTTCTTTTTTAATCAAGCCATACTTAGCGCCATTACTTAACTTTCCTTCAACAAAATTTTGTTTCAGATTTTTAATAGAAGCTTCAAACGGAGCTGTTTCTTTTTCAAGTGCTTTTCCTTTGTAATCTTTAGTAAAAGCTGCTAATTGCTCGTCAGTATATTCGACTGGCTTAACTCTTTGTTCGTCTTTCGAAGGAATAAACACTCCCACAGTTCTGTTGTTACTTTTAAAATACTTTTCAGCAACTCTTTGTATATCTTCTTTTGTAAGTTTTTCGATTGCATCTCTATACAGGAAACCTAATCTGTAATCACCTGCACCAATAATTTCGGTAAGATTTATGGCAAAAGAAATAGTGTTATTTTTAACCCCTTCAATTTGCTTGATAATTTTAGCTTTAGCTCTGCTTACGTCTTCATCCGTGTATTTGGTTGATCCAATTTTATCCAGTTCAGCTCTTACCAGTTCTTTTGTTGCTACAACATCTTTATCGTTTGGAACGGCTACTCCAAAGTACACAAAACTGGCATCTCTGGTGGTTGGCTGCCAATAATAAATACTGGAAATCTTTTGAGTTTCTACCAGTGATTTGTACAAATAACCAGATGGATCGGCTGTTAAAATTTCCCCCAGAGCATCAATGGCTGCATAGTCTTTATCTGCATAGGCTGCGGTGTGGTACAATGCCCCGATATTTTTGCTGTCACCGGCTCTTTTCAGCTCCACAAACTTTTCACCATCCTGCGCCGGCTCTATCGTATACGTTTTATCCAAAACTCTCTTAGGTTTTGCAATGCTTCCAAAATATTGACCTACATACTGCAATGCTTTTTTCTCATCAAATTTTCCGGCAATTATCAAGGTTGAATTATCCGGCTGATAATATTTCTCATAGAAAACTCTTAATCTGTTTGCTTTTACACGTTCAATATCTTCTTTACTACCAATGGTGCTCTTTCCGTAATTGTGCCACAAATAGGCCGAAGAAAGTATTCTTTCCTGTAAAACACCGTCAGGGTTGTTTTCTCCTATTTCGAACTCGTTTCTAACTACAGAAAATTCTTTATCTAAATCGGTCTGTAAAATAGTCGCATTGATCATTCGGTCTGCTTCCATTTCAATACTCCATTTCAAATTTTCATCATTCGATGGAAAAACTTCATAATAATTGGTACGGTCCAGCCAGGTTGTACCATTAGCAGCACCTCCTTTTTCAGAAAGCATTTTTTTAATATCTCCTAAGTTTTTAGTACTCTTAAAAAGCATGTGCTCTAACAAGTGAGCCATTCCTTTTTCTCCGTAACCTTCGTTTCTGGAGCCAACATTGTAAACAATATTTACCACCATATTACTTTGGGAAGCATCCGGAATCAAGAGCACTTTCAATCCGTTATTCAGGGAATATTCTTTTACTCCTTCGACATTTTTAATATATTTTGGCACGTCAGTTTTTTGTGCGCACACCGGACTTAATGAAGCTAGCGAGCAGCACAAAACACTGCTAAGCAATAAGTTTCTCATAGATAAAGTTTAAAATGGTTAGTTATTAATGGTAACCAAATATAATATTTTTCCTAAACACGATGAGCGATAATTAACTTAGTTTTTAGAAATGTTCAAGGATTCAAATCTTAATTTTCAAATTACAAGTTTCAGGTTTCAAGTTTCAAGTTTCAAGTTTTGAAATTTGGAATTTGGAATTTAGAATTTGAGTTTTAATAACTAAAAGTTTTCCTTCTTTCAAATCATAAAAAAATCCGGAACTACATTTGACATGTTTTTCCGGATTTTTTTTAAAACTTATTTTCAATAATGATTTTGTTCCCTCTATTAAGAAACAACACTCCTTGCCTATTTTAAGCAATAATTCCTGCTTTCGATTCAACACCTGCTTTGACGTGCGCTGCATTAGCTCTTCCGCTAGGATCCTGATTTTCCTGCCATTTCGGTATCCATTTTCTAACGGTTTGTGCTGAACTAACTTGTGGATAGAATTTATGGAAAATTGATCTGTACAGATAAGCTTCCTTAGTTGTCGGTGAATTATATGGAAATTCTACGCTTGCACCTGCAAGCTGTTCGTCTGAAACCTGTGCGGCGCAGAATTCAATCAATTCATCTACCCAGTTATATCCCACTCCATCCGAAAACTGTTCTTTTTGTCTCCATAAAACTTCCTCTGGCAAATAAGGATCGTCTGGTATATCAAAAGCTTTTCTTAAAATGTATTTTTCAATTCCATCGTAGGTTTTTGGTTGTTTTTCTATGGTTTTAATTCGGATTGACGCCTCTAAAAATTCTTTGTCCAAAAACGGAATTCTCGCTTCCAGTCCATGTGCCATTGGTATTTTATCGGCACGCAATAAATCAGCAGTAAACAATTTTTGTACTCTTTCGATCGTTTCATCCTGAAATTCCTCTGCTGATGGTGCATTTCTAAAATACAAATGACCTCCAAAAACCTCATCGGCACCTTCACCGGAAAGAATTACTTTAATTCCTTTATCAGCAATTACCTTTGACAACAGATACAAGGGCACCCCTGATCGCACCGAGATGATGTCATAAGTTTCAATATGATAGATTACTTTTTCTAAAACCTCGATTCCTTCTTCAATTGTAAAATAGATTTCGTGATGCTCTGTCCCTAAAAATGCTGCCGCAGATCTAGCTGCTTTATTATCAGGTGCATCAGCATCTAATCCGATAGAAAACGAATGCAGTTTTTCTCCGTTTTCTTTCAATAATCGAGCAGCAATTGCTGACGTTAATGAAGAATCTAATCCTCCTGAAAGTAATACTCCCACAGGAACTTCGCTCATTAAACGTTTACGGGTTGCTTCAATTAAAGTATTTCGAATTAAATCTAAATCTAATTTTTGATTGGCTTTGGAGTGGTCTTCATATTCGGGATTGTAGTATTTTACAAAACCGGTTTTACCTGTATAATAGTGTCCCGGAGGAAAAGTTGAAAAGGATTTGCACTGATCTGAAATGGACTTCATTTCTGATGAAAAATAAATTCTCCCTCTCTCATCCAGTCCATAATACAACGGTTTTACACCAACTGCATCTCTGGCTGCTATGTAATTATCTCCGTCAACAATTACAAAAGCAAAATCACCATCCAGCATATGACAAAACTTATGCCCAAATTCTTCGTACAAATGCACGATAACTTCTGAATCTGATTTTGTTCTGAAGCTATGCTCTTTTAAGACTGTATCTTTTAGTTCCTGATAATTGTAAATCTCTCCATCATGCACCATCCAGGCCTTGTTAGTTCCCTGAATAGGCTGCTTACCTGATTTTAAATCAATAATCGACAAACTTTCATGGCAAATGATACTGCCATTTTCCATAATATGCAAATCACTTTCATCAGGACCACGATGCGACATTCTTGCAGAAAGCTCTTTTACGAGTTGCGGGTCTTTACCTTTACCTATAACAGCTAATAATCCAGACATACTGTTCTATATTTTTTATTATTCTCTTTATTTTTTTTGGATATTAAATACGTTAATCCAATATTTAATATTTTTCTAATGTTTGGCTAAGCTAAATATTATTTCTGAATTTTATGTACTTATTCAGCTACATTTTTAGTTGTTTCCATTTTTATTTCGACAAATGCCAAATATAAAAAAGTAAAATCAGATCATTGCTTAAAAAAACCTTTAACTAACTGAAATAACACAATTTAACATTCTAAGACAAGAAAAACGTTCCCAGTACTGAGAACGTCTTTCGAAAATATATATACTAATTCTAAAAATACTTTTTATGCTTTAGCGTATGCATCATCATGCACACTGGCTACAGCTCTTCCTGAAGGGTCATTCATGTTTTTGAAAGCCTCATCCCATTCTAAAGCAATTTTTGTACTACACGCTACACTTGCTTCCTGAGGTACGCATAATGCAGCGGCATCACTTGGAAAATGTTCTGCAAAAATAGAACGATAGTAATATTCTTCTTTAGACGTTGGTGTCTGCAATGGGAACTTATACTTTGCATTGGCTAATTGTTCGTCTGAAACTTCTTGGGCTACCACTTCTTTCAAAGTATCAATCCAGCTGTATCCAACACCGTCTGAAAATTGTTCTTTTTGTCTCCAGGCAACACTTTCAGGTAACATGTCTTCAAATGCTTTACGAACTACCCATTTTTCCATTGGATGCTCTTTGTTGATCATTTTATCTTGTGGGTTGATTCTCATGGCAACATCCATAAATTCTTTATCCAAAAACGGAACACGTCCTTCAATTCCCCAGGCTGCTAAACTCTTATTGGCACGTAAACAATCGTACATGTGTAATTTACCTAATTTACGAACGTTTTCTTCGTGGAATTCTCTCGCGTTTGGTGCTTTATGGAAATACAGATACCCTCCGAACAATTCGTCTGCTCCTTCTCCTGACAATACCATTTTGATTCCCATTGATTTGATCACTCTCGCCATTAACCACATGGGTGTCGAGGCTCTAACGGTTGTTACATCATAAGTTTCTAAGTTGTAAATCACGTCACGAACAGCGTCCAATCCTTCCTGAATAGTAAATTTAATTTCATGGTGAATGGTTCCGATGTGTTTTGCTACAACCTGCGCTGCTGCTAAATCAGGTGATCCTTCTAAACCCACTGAAAAAGAGTGCAATTGCGGATACCACGCATCTGTTGTATCATCTGACTCGATACGTTTTTGTGCAAATTTTTTGGCTACAGCCGAAGTAATAGACGAGTCCAAACCTCCTGAAAGTAAAACTCCGTAAGGAACATCACTCATTAATTGTCTGTGAACTGCTGCTTCAAGCGCTTTTTTGATTTCAGGAATACTGGTTTCATTGTCTTTTACAGCTTCATATTCTGTCCAGTCTCTTTTGTACCATTGTACAAATTCGCCATCTTTACTGGTCATATAATGTCCCGGAGGAAACAGTTGGATTTTTGTACAGTACCCTTCCAAAGCTTTTAATTCAGAAGCAACATAGAACGTTCCGTGCTGGTCCCAACCAATGTACAATGGAATAATTCCCATGTGATCACGAGCTATAAAATACTCATCTTTCTCTACATCATAGATTGCAAATCCAAAGATTCCATTCATTTCATCTACAAAATGAGGTCCTTTTTCTCTGTAAAGTGCTAAGATTACCTCACAGTCACTTTCGGTCTGAAAGTTGTATTTTCCCTGAAATTGTTTACGTAATTCTCTGTGGTTATAAATTTCACCGTTTGCAGCCAAAACCAGTTTTTTATCTTCAGTAAATAATGGCTGTTTTCCTGAGGCCGGATCTACAATCGCCAAACGCTCGTGTGATAAAATTGCTTTATCATTACTATATATTCCGCTCCAATCCGGTCCGCGGTGACGGATAATTTTAGACATTTCCAAAACCTGAGGTCTTAAAGTCTCAGCTTTTTGCTTTAGATCAAAGGCGCATACGATTCCACACATAACTATATATTTTTAATTATAAAATTTTAACTTGATGAAGCAAAGATGCGATATCAGTTACAATTGAAAAACACATAAGTTATTTTTAATTACAATTTAAAATCAAAAATCGATTTTTACATACAAAACATAAAATTTAAGCATTTAAAAAAGCCTCAAACTTAAAAATTTCAATTTTAAGCTTCATAAAAGAAAAAAAAGCAAACTAACAGAGAAATATTTAAGTTAAATCACAGCAAATATCAGAATCATTAACAGATTCTCAAAGGGAAGAATAAATACTGTTCTGAAATTATTGTTTCAATCAACCCCGAAGTTTAGGGAGAAATTATCTAAAGATTGATAAACTTTATATTGATCGTTCCTAAGGAACTTATTAATTGGTATTCATGCCTCTTCAACGGATTAAAATCCGTTGCTCCAAAATAAACCGTTCCTCCGGAACTTGTATATAAAAGCCTTGATCTTTACATATATTGTAACAACGGATTTCAATCTATTGAAAAAAGTAATTAACAATACATAATTTCTAAAGAGCAAGGTATAAGAGCCTTGGACTCGACATATATTGTAGCAACGGATTTTAATCCGTTGAAAAAAAATCATCAAAGCAAAGTTCCGGAGGAACGACACATTTAGATTAAAAAAATTAAGCAAAAAAAAACAGCCCCAAACAAAGAGAAACTGCATATTAAATAAAGAGAATCCATTTAACTAATTTCCTGAATTAGATATTTCGTTCCGTTAATTTCAAAAGTAAACCCCACTTGATTTCCCATCAAGTGTGCTCCCAAAGGAGATTGAGGTGAAAGTGCAATAACATTTGTGCCTTCAATATTAATTTTAGGAAGCGCCACACTTACATACAAAAAGATTCCATTGGCTTTTACCAAACTTCCCGAAATGATATTTTCGGTTGTTTTTGAAGCATCAATTTTGTCTAAAACTGCTTTTTGAGTCATTGCTTCTTTCAATTTATTCGTCAATTTTTCCTGTTCGATATGCATCATAGACAAAGCAGTTTCATGTTTGTCTCCGGCAGAACCCTTTGCATCGTTTTTAGAATCTTCGGTCAAAGCCGAAATCATATCTCTAAAAACGTCAATTCGATCCTGAACCATTTGCTGGTAATGTGTATGTATTTTTTGTTTGAAAGTCATTTTTTTTGAGGTACTGAGGTTCTGAGTTGCAAAGGTTAAAATTAGAAATGAAAAAAAAATACGCTTAACCTATTATTTCATCAGGAATCCATCCTTCATCATTATTTATAATTTTTCTTACCCAAGTCCAGCCGTTCAAACTCTTAATTTTTAGAATCTCATCGTCTTTGTCAACGTCGAGTTCTTTTGCAGTGTAATATTCTAAAACTTTAGCCTCCTTGTTATCCTCAGAAATTTCAAGTATCTGAATGGGTACCCAGCCTCCATTAATTCCGTTATCTGCCCAAATCCACCCTTTCCACTTTTCTTCTGTTTCCTCTTCTCCTAATTTTACAATCTCACCCTTATCGAGAGTAATAGGATTTTCATATTGTGTTTTATAGGTTTCAAGAATTTTAAATACTTCTGTCATTATACAGCTCTTTTAATGAAATGAGTTTTTTTGGAGGTACTGAGGTTCTAAGTTGCAAAGGTGCAAAGTTTTTTTCTCTTTGTTTTATTTTTTATTCAAAGAAAGCCGATGGATAAACTACTTTTCCGCTTACTCCTGACAATCCATTTTCGGTTAAAGGAATCACCATACAATTTTCTGCCGGAACATCAAAAGGCATTTCGATATTGTATTTTTCACAAAGTTCATAACCAAATCTCGGATAATAATCGGGATGTCCTAATAAGATAACTGATTTATATCCTAATTCTTTCGCGACTTCATGAGCGTGCACGATAAGTTTCGAACCAATTCCCTTTCCTTGAAATTTTGGTAACACTGAAACGGGAGCCAATGCCAAAGATTCAAAAGATTCTGTATCGTTTTTAATTTCTAATTTCGTCAATAAGATATGTCCTGCGATTTCATTCTCCACTTCGGCAACAATAGATAATTCCGGAATAAAAGCAGCTGATTTTCTTAACCTTTCAACTAAAAACTGTTCTTTATGATCGCTGTATTCTTCTTTTTCAAAAGCTTTTTCAATTAAGTCAAAAACACTTTTGTGGTCCTTTTCATTTTCTTGTCTGAGTTTAATTTTCATCTTAATTATTTTAATTATCTGTCTATTTAACCGCAAAGCACGCAAAAGTTTTTATCATGAATCGCGCTTAGCAAACGCAAAGTTCGCAAAGCTTTATGTTGAAATAGCTTTGCGAACTTTGTATTTTATCTGCGTAACGCAAAATAAAAAACTTTTGCGTGCTTTGCGGTTAAAAAAAACTTAAAAATCGAATTTGTAGTTTGCTCCAACTACTACCTGAAATCCTTGTACCGGGTAATTCAGCCATTTTTCATAGGCCTGATTCCCTATATTATTCAATTTCAGGAAACAGGTCAAACGCTCGTTGTATTTATACCCGAGATGAGCATTGGCATCAAAATAGCTTTTTAGTGTTGTAATTACCGGATCGGTTCCTAAGTTTACATTCGACTGCATGTCTTTTCGTTCTCCCACAAAGAAAACATTCAGTCCCGCATACCATTGTTTGGTGATATTTACATCCAGATTAGAACTCAATTTCATGGAAGGCAAATTCCACGCTTCTATACCGTCATATTTGTAACTATTGAAGGTTCCATTAATTCCGAAAGAAACATTTTGAGAAAAATCAGCTTTTAATTCCCCATAAAAACGGAAGGTTCTGATATCATCATAAATCACTCCAAAAGAGTTTCCAAAGCCATAATTTTGATTAGAAAAATCTTCTGTGTAATCGTTGCTTCTGTATAGTGCTTTATCTTTTTCATTTAAATAAGAACCGGTAAGATTGTAACTAACATTGTTGGCTAACTTTCCTTTTAAACCTGCAAAAACAGTATACTGATTATTAGTTGGTTTCACTAAAAGTGTTGGAGATAAAAACGGGTTTTCAGTCACAAAATCAGCATAGGAATTTTGATTCAAACCTCCATTTACTCCTGTATAAAAAATCATCAAATCTCCTACCAGCTTATAGGAAGCATTTACTTTTGGATAAATATAAAATTTGTTTCCGCTGTTTTCAGAATCCAAGCCATAAAACAAGCCTGCTCCCAACTCCAGTGTCCAATCATTTTCTAACATTACAAAGCTTGGTTCAATTCCAAAATTAGTCAGACTGTATTTCAAAGGCTTTGTATTATCATACGCATAATTATGTTCGAAAGATCCGCTTACGTGATCTACAATAATATTGGTATTGATAGCCTGGTCCATTATATCTACCTTAAAAGAAGGTTTTACATAAAAACGGTTTTCTGATGACGAAAAACTATCTGAAAAATGCGTAAACTTTGTCGAAATCTTACTGAAAACACCTTCTGTAAAAACTACGTTACCGCCTAAAGAAATGGTATTGTACGAATGATTTGGATTAATTCCTCTTATTAAATCATCACGCATTTGTCCTGCTAAAGTTGACCCAAAATCAGCCGGTAAACCGTACCAGTTGTACAATTGATTCTGATAGCCCAGATCGACATTCCATGACATATCACGATTGTTTACCCCATATCCTACATTCAATGCTGTATCATAAAACTCATCATTTAATTCTACACCTTTAATTCCTCCCTGAGAAGAATGGTGACGAAACATACCTGCCACATAATCGTTGTTTCCTAAATCCTGATTAACAAACAATTCAGCGTTTAAAGTTCCGTAATTCCCTACTCCTAACGTAGCATAATTGTTAAATAATTTTTCTTTTTTAGATTTCTCAACACCTTCCGCTTTTCCTTTTGAAGGCGTAAAGGTAGAGGCGACAGGAACAGATAAAATACTGTACTTTATCGTTTCTTTGGGCTGATTACCACTATCGTCAAGCGAAGGAGTTTCCTTTACTTTGAAAGCATCTGAAATCGTTGGCGAATAGGGCTTTACTACGTTTACTGTCTCTGTACCGATTGTTTCATTCTTCTTTTGCGAAAATGAAAGCTGCACAACAAACAATACTAGTAAGATGATGATTTTATTCTGGCAATTAATTTTCATATATCTTTTTTTTGAGAGTAAAGAGAATAGAATAAAGAGTATAGACTTCCCTCCTTTTCTTAATTTTCTTTTTACTCTATAATTCTATCTTCTTTATTTTATTCTATTCTCTTTACTCTTTACTCTATTCTCTTTACTCTATTCTCTTAAACTTCCCATTCTCCTTTTGCGACAAACTGAGCTTTCCCTCCTATTTTGATATCAAATCGATTTTCGGTTAATTTCCCTTTAAAATAAATTTGAGACGGACGATTGATATAATCTCCCTGGTAATTGATCATTTCAAATTGCGGTAAATGATATTTTAAAAGAAAAGCCTGTAAACAAGTACTTGCGCTTCCGGTTGCTGCATCTTCAACCAATTGATTGTGCTCAATACACAACATTCTGCTAAACAATTTTGAGTCTTCCAAATAATAAAAATATAAGGCTCTGTGAGCTGTTTTGCAGTTGTTTTTCATCCATTCATCTGCTTTATCTTTATCTAAAACCAAATTTTCCAATGCTCTTTTATTGCTCAGTCCAACCATCACAAAAGCACTTCCGGTCGTTACTTCCTGAATTGGGAATTGATTCTCGAAATCTTCTTTTTTCAGATTGCTGAATAAGGTGAAATCTTCCTTTGCATAAATATCCCAAAACTTAGGCTGCGCAGCTTTTAACCAAATTAAATCTTCAGACTGATGAATCGAAATTGGCCCAATAGGAACTTCTAATGTGATATTCTCAGGGGAATTATCAAATATTTTGTTGATTAAAACCCATGAAGTTCCAATTATAGGATGTCCTGCAAACTGCATTTCATGAGCAGGAGTAAATATTCTGATCTCTGCTTTGTTTTTTTCTCTGTCAAGCTTTGTTATAAATGTGCTTTCTGCAAAATTAATCTCGCGTGCCATCTGCTGCATTTCTTCAGTACTTAGATTCTCTGCTTCCGTAAAAACGGCTAACTGATTTCCTGTATATTTTTTATCGGCAAAAACATCAACTATATAAAATGGTAAACTCATAAACTATTTCTTTTTTTATTTAGATGAAAGAGTCAAGATACAAGACTTCTACTCTATATTCTTGCATCTTTACTCTTGCATCTATTCCCTTTTCTCTTTAAAACACTTACTTCGTGATCGACGAATTTGTTTTCGACTCTTCCAGTTTTATGGCACTTAACTCTTTCTTAGCTTCTTCAACAACATCCGGATAATCGGTAAAATTATTAATGACGTTGTCTAAAATATAAGTTGCCTGATAACTGTCTTTTAATCCGTAAAAATTCTTTGCCATTAGCACCAAACTTTTCGCTCCGTAATATTTGTAAGCCGAATAGTTTTTAGCCAGCTTTTGTACTGAAACATTTGAAGCCTCAAATTTTCCTTCTTTGGTTTTAAAATAAGCATCATAGTACAATGCTTCCGCTGCTAATTCTCCTTTCGAAGTTGCCGATAATTTAGCATAGGCCGTTTTGGCTTTGTCTTCGTTTCCGGTTTGCATTGCCGCACGTGCCACGATAATTTGTGCATCGGCCTTTACATTTGCATCGGCTTTTGCGTTTTGCAATACTTTATCAGCATACACTACAGAATTGTCATAATCTTTTTTGTCATAGTAACATTTCATCAGGTTGGCCTGTGCAAAGTTTTTATTCTGAGGGAAATCAGCTTCGTTTTCTAAACGTACTAAAACCGGAATCGATTGATCACAATCTTTTGCTTTCAGGAAAATCTGTGCAAGTCTGCTCAACGATTGCTCCGTAAATTCACTTCTTGGCTGATCAGTCACATACTGATAATTTGCCACTGATTTTGTTTCTGACCCTTCGGCAAAATACAATTGTGCTAAATAAAAGTTGGCTTCCAGCGCATGCATTCCTTTCGGGAATTTGCTCACATAACCTGTAAAACCAGTTATGGCTTGCTTACTGTTGTTCTGACTATATTGTTTGAAAGCCGCATCATAAGTATCATTATCCAGCTCGGCATCAGTAACCGCCACAAAATCTAAGGTACGTACCCAGGTCGCATATTCATCCACCTTTCCTGAGTCGACATAAATCAATCTGGCTGTCGAAACGGCTTCTAAAGCTTCGGGAGTTTTAGGAAACTCTGCTGCTACTTTTTTAAACTTCACCAAAGCCTGATCATCACGATCTGAATTGTAATAAATCAATCCTTGTTTTAAAATGGCTTTCGAAGTAAACGAACCGTTTTTAAATTCTGAAATCAACTGATCATAAGTTTTAAGTGCCTGATCGTTCTTTTTCTCCGCAACATAAGTGTTCCCTAATTCGTATAAAGCATCATCGCGATAAGACGACTTTTTATACATTTGAAGAAAATGGCTCAACTCCTCGGCTTTTTTATCATTTTTAGACATAAATCCGTAAGAAATTGCTTTTTGAAACTGCGCATAATCGGCGTCAACACCTTTTGCTTCAATGGCTTTGGAGTACGCTTCATTTGCCGCACTGTACTTCGAACTCACAAATCGGCAATCGCCCAAACGCAAATACGAATCGTTCAAACGTACTTTATCTTCTTTCGAATTGTCAATTTGTGCCTGAAAAGAATTCCCTGCCTGATCGTATTCTTTTTGTTTAAAATAAGCATAACCAATATTATAATTGATGTTTTTATACTCATTAGTAGTTTTTGCCGCAGCTAATCCTGCAAATTGCTTGTAGCTTAGTAAAGCATTCTGAAAATCATCGGTCATATATTCCGTTTCGGCTTTCCAAAAAGTCGCACGGGCTGTAAATTCAGGAGTCTTTTGTTCGCTGACAGCATTTTTGAACATTTTCCCTGCCTCGGGATAATTAGATTCATTGTACAATTCTACACCTCGGTAGAAAAGCACTTTTTGATAAGCCGCTTTATTCTCTGCCGACCTGTTTTTTTCTAATAACGAAAGTGCTTCTTTGTAGTTTTTAGAAGAAATATAAGAATCAACCAATAATTTTTCTACTTCAGATCTGCTTGAATTATTTGGATATTTCTTTAAAAAATCGAGCAAAATCCCTGGTACCGTTTGATAGGCATTCCCAATTTCATAACTCAGTTTTGCATAATTTAACGCCGCGTCTTCCTGAATTTGCGCATTGAAATCCATTTCAGAAGCATTTTTAAACGCATTTAAAGCTTCCTGTTTTTTACCCGTGTTTAAGTAAGCCAGACCTAAATGATAATACGCATTTTGAGCTACAAAGTCTTTTCCTTCAATAATTTTATTGAATTGGGAAATTGCTTTTTCATACTCTTTTTGTTCGTAATATGCATATCCCAATTGATAAAAATCGGTGTTATTCCACTTTCCTTTTTTACCGGCATATTGCTCTAAAAACGGAATTGCTTTACCATATTGCTTTAAATTGAAATAACTTTCTCCAATAATTTTATTCAGTTCTGACTTTTCCAAATCATTCGATTTACTCATGGCTTTTTGCCCCAAATCAATTGCTTTTTGGAAACTCCCCAACTTAAAATTCATGTCGGCCTGATAATACGAAAGCTTTTCTTTGTACTTTTCTTCGCCTGAAACTTCATCAAAATATTTCGTTGCTTCTTTATAATCATCACCTTCATACGCCATAAATCCCAAGTAATATTTGGCCTGAGAACCAAAATCAGCAGAATTTACCACTTTGTTAAAATAAGTAGTTGCTTCCTTTTTCTTTTTAGCACTGAAATAACTATATCCTTTTTGAAAATTAAATTTATCCGAGTCTGATTTGCTCATGTAAGTTTCGTCTACTTTATCAAACCATTGCAACGCTTTCGGATAATTTCCCTGCTCAAAAAAATACTGAGCCACTTCAATATACGCCTGATTTTGTTTTGTACTTGTCGGATAATCGTGTACAAATTTCTCCATCAGCGCATCGGCATTTACTTTATTTGTTCGAATGGCACAATTGGCAATATAATAAGCACAATCGGATTGAACTTCCTCAGTTGTTGCATTATTTTTTACATATTCGAAAATAAGTTGAGCCGAAGCATATTGTTTATCATTGTATAAAGCCAGTGCTTTGTCAAAATCCTTTAAGTCGTAAGTATAAATAGCTGATTTTTGTGCCGAAACTATGGTTGAGAAAAGGATAATTGGGAGTAAAAAGAACCAGGAAAGTTTACGCATTTTAATTATATTTAGTATTCAAATGTATCATTTTATACCGTTTATAACGAAACGTTCCTTGAATTTATTATGAATAAATATTTTAATCGCAATTATTAAACTACATAGTAAACGCCAAAAGATTGGTTCTCAAACTTTACAGAAATATTTTTCTGTTTTACAATTGAAACAACAATTCTGTTAGGTTTGACAAAGATTTCACCCCTTTTCACAGATTGAAAAATTAACTTTAGCAAAAGGAATAAAATCATTCTAATTCATTAATCTGTGGCCGTTTTTTTGAAATTCCTCACAGAAATGATTAAAATTTATTTTGAATCCAAGCGTTATCTTATTACTTTTACCATTCAAATTAATTTTATTATGTCGCAAACCGTACTGTCTCTTAAAGAAGTCACTATATATCAGGAAGGAAAGAAAATTTTATCTCACATTAATTTAGATGTTCAGCATGGTGAATTTATCTATATAATTGGAAAAACCGGTTCCGGAAAGAGTAGTTTCATGAAAACGCTTTATGGTGATTTGCCTTTAACTGAGGGGGAAGGACATATCGTTGAATTTGATCTGGCGACTTTAAAAGAAAGTGAAATCCCTTATTTGAGACGTAAAATCGGAATTGTGTTTCAGGATTTTAAATTACTTCCGGACCGTTCGGTAAAAGACAATATGCTTTTTGTTTTAAAAGCCACAGGTTGGTCTGAAAAAGAAGCCATGGAGCATAAAATCGATGAAGTTCTGGATAAGGTAGGCATGAAAGAATTCCTAAACAAAATGCCACATCAACTTTCAGGAGGCGAACAACAGCGTGTCGCCATTGCAAGAGCCTTACTAAACGATCCTGAATTTATCTTAGCCGATGAGCCAACCGGAAATCTTGATCCGCAAACCAGCTCAGAGGTTCTTGAAGTACTTAAAAAAATCAATGCCAACGGTAAAACAGTGATCATGGTAACCCACGATTATGCTTTACTGATGAAGTTCCCGTCTAAAACCCTAAAATGTGAAGACGAAAGAATTTTTGAAGTGGTGCAACGCAGCGTATAGTGCTTTCTATTTTAATTCCGGTTTATAATTATGATGTTTTGCCACTTGTTTTGGAACTTAAACATCAGGCAGATAATTTAGGAATTGTATATGAAATCATCGCTCAGGATGATGCCAGTGGTAAAATTATTGATAAAAACAACCAAATCAATCACTTAGAAAACTGCTCTTTTTTCATTAATAAAGAAAATTTAGGAAGAGGTCAAAACATCAATTCTTTAGCCCATAAATCAAAATACGAATATGTTTTGATTATGGAGGCTGATGCTTTACCAAAGAATGAGTCTTATCTCAAAAATTATATTCATTTATTATCAAAAGCACCTAAAGTCATCTTTGGAGGTGTCGAATATCCGGATACAGTTCCTCCCAAAGAAAAATTACTTCGATGGAAATATGGAATAAATAGGGAAATCAAACTTTTAGAGCACAGATTTAAAGACAATTATGATTTTGTATTTACTTGGAATCTGCTTTTAAAAAGGGAAATCCTTTTGCAGTTTCCTTTTCCTGAATTCGTAAATGAATATGGTTATGAAGATTCTATTTTTATACAAAAACTTCGATTGAATTCTGTTCCGATTACTCATATTGAAAATATATTAATTCATCACAATCAAGAAGATAACATTGATTTCATAAGAAAAACTGAAAGAGCAGTCAAAAATCTTCATAACCTGATTTCTTCTCAAAAAATAGATTCAAAAGACATTAAACTAAGCAGGATTTATTCCTCTTTAAAAAAGTTTCATCTAACAGGAGTTTCAAGGTTAATTTATGAAAAAAGCAAAAACACAGTACTCGCTAATTTAATATCAAAAAAGCCTAATCTGTACGTACTGGATTTCTATAAATTAGGTTATTATTGCACTTTAAAAACCAAGTAACATGGCATTTTTCTCTATTGTCATTCCATTATACAATAAAGCTGATTATATCGAAAATACTATAAAAAGTATTCTCGATCAAACTTTTGCAGATTTTGAAATTATTGTAATAAATGATGGATCTACAGACAATAGCATGGCAAAAGTCCAAGGGTTTAATGATGACCGCATACAACTTTACAACGAAAAAAATCAGGGAGCCTCTATAGCAAGAAATCTCGGAATTGAAAAAGCAAAATGTAATTACATTGCTTTTTTAGACGCAGATGATTTATGGGCACCTAATCACCTCGAAACTTTAAAAACTTTAATAGAAAAATTTCCGGATGCGGGTATTTTTGCTTCTCGTTACGAGTTAGTATTTAGTAATGGAAAAAATTATATTCCAAAGTTTAAAGAAATCTCTACTGCTTTTGAAGGCATTATTCCGGATTACTTTAAAACCAGTTTACCTTATCCTATAGCTACCTCATCTTCAATTGTAATTCCGAAAAACATATTTAAAGAAATAGGTGACTTTAAGCCAAGCATATCCAGTGGCCAGGATGTGGATATGTGGATTCGAATTGCATTAAGATATTCCGTTGCATTGAGCAATAAAGTTACGGCATCTTACCTGCATTACATCGAAAACAGTCTTTCGAAAACCCCAATACTGGAAAAAAACTTAAAGAATTTTGAGGACTATGAACAAGAAGAAAAAAGCAATCCAAGCTTAAAAAAATATCTTGACGTTTATAGAATAGAATATGCTTTACAATATAAAATTGCCGGTGAAAACAAAAAATCGAAAGAATTGCTTAAAACCATCTTAAAAGAAAATATTTCTTTTAAAACTAAAGTTATATACTGTCTGCCCAGATACGTGTTAATACCATTACTCAAAATAAAAAAACTTTTAAGGCGAAAAGGTTTTAACTTTTCTATTTATCAATAGTCTTTTTCGAGCACATAAATTCATCAAAATCTCTAATGTAATCATCTTCTATATAAACTTCTGAAGCTACAACCAGGCAAATTGAACCCGAAGAAAAATTTTGAAGTTCACGCCAAATTCCCGGATTGATTAACAAACCTTCATACGGTTTATTTAAAGTAACAATCTTCTCTTCTTTTCCATCGTTTAAAACAACATCAAAACTGCCGCTTAAAGCAACCAAAAACTGTCGAAGATCTTTGTGCGCATGCCCGCCTCGTTCTGATCCTGCCGGAACATCATATAAATAATACACTCTTTTGATACTGAAAGGAATAATATCATTTTCAATTACTGAAAGATTCCCTCTTCGCTCTTCTATTTTAGGGATCGATAAGATTTGTACATTCATTTATTTTTCATTTTTGTATTGTATGCTTTCAAACTTTTTATATCCCTCGTATGTCCAATTAAGAGCTTTTTTAATACCCGTGAATTTCAAATTCTTTTGCTTCAAGTCAAAAAATAGCTTGATAAATAACCAAAGAATAGCTTTCTTTTTTAAAATTCGGAAAAATAATGCTCCATTGATGTAATATCTTTCTATTACCTCTTTTTTATCCGAAGAAGTCTGCTGATGATGTTTTACAATTACTTCGGGCACAAAGACAAGCTGTTTATTTTCCTTCCTCAAATCTGACAGAAAAATTGCTTCTTCTCCTAACTCGAAAATCCCTCCCAGTCCAAAATTCTCATCAAATCTACTTTTAGAAGTATCAAGAATCTTTTTATTTAGCGTAATTTCTATTGAGCTTGTCTTAAAAATATCAAAAATATTTAAATTATTTTTTAAACGAGAAGGATATTTTTTCATTAGATCTCCTTTTGAATTTACAGCACAAAAACTTATAACTGATGCCTCAGGAAATTTATTATATGCTTTAACAATATTAGTACTAAATCCTTCTTCATAAGTTATATCATCATCAGCAATTAAAAGAATTTTTCCCGTCGCATTTTTAAAGGCTAAATTTCTACTTTTTGACAACCCTTTTTCAAACGAATTTACAACTCTGACATTGGAATAAGCAGATGTCAGAATTGTATCATTTTGGGTTTGATTAACAATCAAAAGGTGAAAGTGAGAAAAATGAGAAAAAGGAAACATTGGCACTAGAAAATCTAATGAATCTCTGTTCATTGTAGAAATTAAAATTTCAATATTATCAATAGTATAGATCTCTTTCAAGTGGTTTTCATTCTTAAACAAATGTAATTTTTTTTCTCCTTGAAATACAAAATGCAGTTCTGTTTTGTTTTAAAAAGGAAAAATAACACCTTTACTATATTTGATCTATTTCAATAACCAAATTGTTTTACATTTACTTTTTTTTCTTTTTACTAATTAAAATATATGCGAATTTTACTAATTGGAGAATATAGTCTTTTACATAATTCTTTAAAAAAAGGACTAGTAGAACTTGGACATGAGGTTCTTTTGATAGGAAATAGGAATGGCTACAGATGTTATCCTGTAGATTACAATCATGAACCAACATTTTTTAAAAGAAAAATTTTCACTATACCCAGAAAAATAATTTATAGGCTGTTCAAATTTGATTTAGCAAGTTTAGAATCTGGTATTCGTTTCTATTTATTTCTTCCTAAATTAAAAAACTATGATATCGTACAATTTGTTAACGAATCATCAATAAAAACAACGAGAAAAATAGAACTCTATTTGATAAAAAAAATAACACAAAATAATAAGCGTTCTTTTCTATTATCTTGTGGATTAGATTATATGACTCTTAAGTTTTATATTGAGAATAAGGACTATAAATCTATTTATCAACCTTCATTAGAAAAATCAAAACCCTCAAAAGAGTTCAACTGGTTTAATGAATACTTAAAAAAAGGGCATATTAAAATCCATGAATATATTATGAGTACTTTCGATGGGTTAATTGCTACTGATTTCGATTATTTAGATGCTACAAAGAATTATCCTATTTTTTCTAAATTTATACCCTATCCGGTAGATTGCACTAAACTAATTTTCAAAGATCTAATCATTCAAGATAAAGTAATTATTTTTTTAGGCATTAACAAATACAGCTATCATCAAAAGGGGATACCGTATTTTGAAAAAGCACTAAAAATTATAAAAGAAAAATATAACGATAAAGTAGAAATTATAATTACCAATACAGTACCCTATCCTATTTACATTAATTTATACAACAAATCTCATATTCTCCTAGATCAAGCCTTTAGCCAAGACCAAGGATATAATGCTCTCGAAGCAATGGCAAAAGGAAAAGTAGTATTTACTGGTGCTGAAGATGATTTCGTAAATTATTATAAATTGAAAGAGAGAGTTTGCATAAATGCCATTCCTGATGTAGATTATCTAGTAAATGAATTGTCATATTTAATAGAAAATCCTAACGAAATAATAGCAATAGGAAAACGTGCCAGAGCCTTTGTTGAAAAAGAACATGATTACCTCAAAATTGCGGAAGAATATTTAAAAAGTTGGAAAATTAGCTAATAAGATAAATTGCCTAGAATAATAACTTCTTGGCAACTACGAAAATTATGCTTAAAACTATATGTATTACTTTTTCTCCAATAGGATTTTTATTTGAGTTTTTAATTCCTGAAGATCCCTATTTTGCTCTTCAATCCTTTTATTCTGCTCAATCAGATAAAGCGTTAATTCTTCTATTTTTTCTTGTTGAATCTTAATCATTTCTCCAAGTTCTAAGCCATTTTTCGTAATTTCCTTTGCTGAAGGTACATTTTTTAAATGTCCATTTTTAGCAATGTATTTTTCAACTTCTTTTAAATCTGGTAACTCGTAATCTTTACTAAAAACGTAATCGGCCCAAGTATTGTAAACTTTTACCTCTTCGGCTCGAATTTTTCCTTTTACAGAAAGTTTGTAACTATCAGCTCCATCTGTAAAATTTGAAGTCCCAATACCTATTGCTGAAGCAAAATAACCGGTACCATTGACAGCAAGTGTATTGACATTCGCAGTGTCAGGAACCCACTGGTCATATCCAATTTGCAATCTGCTGTTGATTTGAGAAACACCATCTGTTAAGGCTGCCGGAATAGAACAAAGCCAAATGTTTTGTTTGTTGTCTCTGCCTAAATTCAACGAAGGATATGGCATACCTGAAATATCATTTGATATTCGTAATCCAACATCCGTAATACCACTTAAATTAGAACCCGTTACTGTCCCCCACCCTTTTAGCAATTCAAAGACTTTCCCTGATCCAACCGTTTTTCCATTTATGGCGAGACTATAAAATATGGTGTTAGCGGTGGATATGGCCACAGGGTCAGAAGAAATACTATTCTTAAATGTTTTTTGCCCAGAAAACGTTTGGTTATCAGTCGTAATTAATCCCGTTGCTATTGAGCTAGCATACGGAATATTCAATGTTATAATGGGAGTTGTTGTACTGTTTGTTACGGCAGAATTCACATTTGTCCCTGAAGTACCAATAGCTAAGGCACCAACCGAAGTGACTGTCCCTGTTTGGCTAAAAGAGAACATGGTTCCTAAAAATAATACGGATGCTAAAACTATTTTTTTCATAACTAATTGTTCTTTATTTTTTTTTACCACTTAAAAAATGACTATATCTCTAAGTTTATTTTTGATAATTAATTGTAAATACTCTTGTTTCATAAATACCTGCAGCCGTTGTTTCAGGTTTATTAATTTGATGTACAAAATGATTCTATCCGAAAACTACAAGTCCTGTAACTGCCTCTTGCCAGAAATTACCTCCTGTAAGTGCAGCACCAGTTCCTCCTGAAACAGTTCCAAAAGCAATCATCCCCACAATCCTGAATTTGCAAAACTTCCTCCAAGGCCGCTCATTCCGGTATTCGTTACTGCAGCACCTTTTTTGCCTTTAAAAACCTTTAAAATTCAATTCTAACTCCTATTTGATTACCACTTGCTACTAAAGTGGTTTTAGTCCCTGGTTTATAATTTTCTACCAAACCTTCATTATATTTCGCAATGGCAGATTTAATCTTTCTGGTATACCCCATCTTAATAGGGATAGAGGCGATAATCATCGCACCACCAATAATCGCAGCTGTAAAACTGGTAGGTTCGGACTTAACTGTAGGTCCGTAACCATTACTAGCATAGGAAACAGTAGTATTATCTTGAGTTAAACCCACTATTAAATTGGCAACCACAAGACCACTGCCTCCATAAAAAAGTACATTCCCCCATGTTTTTTTGTTACGCCCGGCATTATAAAGTGCTAATGCTTCCGCATTGGTGTCCAAATAGGCACGAACCACATTGGATGATAGTTTTTTATTTTCGGCATCGTTGTAAACGACTCCTCCGCTTCTGTAACTCAGTTGTTGCGAGAATACTGATACGGATAGTACTAAAAATAAAGTGGTAATTATTGATTTCATGATTCTAGATTCTACTATTTATTATTACTTTTTTGTCCCAATATGGCAAACACATAAAAACATCCTTAAACAAAAACTGTCACATGTTAGACATTACATGAGATACAAAGTTTTACAACTTTACGACTACTTGCTACACTTTTTACAAAACCTACTTCTTTATAAACCTTTGTCGCTACAAAGTCGGGAGAAACGAAATTTTTCCCGCTATTGATATTGCTCGTAAAATTGCCAATATTCTTGAAGTTTCCTTAGACTATCTTACAGGCAGAAAAGATGTGCAAATTGATAAAAACACCAGTAGCCTTATTCTTGAAGTGGCAAAGTTTGAAGAAACCGACCACAATCATATTTTCTCCATTATCGATACCTTTATCACTAAAAGAAAAATTCAAAGTATTTTGTAAAACAATAAAACCTAGCATCGCTCGGCTTTTGTTTATGTTTGACTAATTATTAATATCAATTCTTTTCCCGTCATTTACTAGATTACTCAGAATTTTTATATATTCTTTTGTTTCTCCTGCTGGCGCGAGCGTCCCGCTCGTAGACAAATCCGCTTTCTTTTCGAACCATCAACTCCTCCCCTTTATATAATTTATTTTTTCCATCGCAGAAACTAACTTTACATGCTTTCACGAACGGGACGCTCGCGCCAGTAGACGAGTTAAAATGGTCAATACCTTTTTAACCCCAAAGAAATTTAAAGACTTCTTTGCTAAAAATATAGCAACCCTATAAAACAAGAAACCCAGCCTTTTAAATAAATTATCTCATTATCAAATAAACATACAAAACACCTAAAGTCAATAAAATATTCATAGAATAAATAAATAATGTTTCTATTTTACTAGATATTTTAAATATAAGGTTGTAAATCATTAGAAAAATAAAATTAAAGAAAATCATA
>NZ_MUHH01000033.1:53919-126891 GCF_002217475.1 Flavobacterium tructae | reverse complement strand
TCATAATGTTTCGGATTTTTATTTATAACGCTAATTTAAGATTTTATGATAAAATCTGATGAAAATATTTATTAGGAATATCTGCCATTCCTCATATCTTCTATAAATTTAATATCACTTTCTATACGAGCTATACGGTTTTGAGATTCAATTAATAAATTCTTGTTTGCATTCCAATTTTGTAAAGCAGTTATTGAAGTTAAGTTTCTCTTTTCTTCCTCTAATAAGTGTTCAAGTTCTTCTAATGTTGTCATTTTTATTGCTTAATTTAATCCTTGACTTTTTAAGGGTTGATAATATTAATGTATAAAATTATGTAAAATAATGAAACAGTTTCATAAAGAAATTAAAACTGTGCAAAAACCAAAATCCAAGAGTAAAGATTCGTAATTCGTGCGTTTATAGAGTAGCTATGCCCACTAACTTTTCTTGTTGCGTTTATGAGTTAGGTTTTCTTCATGATGATTTAATATACTTTAAAATGAATTTAGGCATCATTAATATTATGTAGTAAAATATTTACATTTAATTATTTTTTCATTAGCTTTAAAAAAGAATTAATGAAAGTATAATTATGTTAGTAAAAGTTTATGGAAGTGCCGTTTTTGGAGTAGAAGCAACAACGATTACAGTCGAAGTTCATATGGATAATGGGATTGGTTATCATTTAGTGGGATTGCCGGATAATGCCATAAAGGAAAGCAGTTATCGAATTGCCGCTGCTCTGAAGAATAATGGACTAAATTTTCCCGGTAAGAAAATAACAATTAATATGGCACCGGCTGATTTGCGAAAGGAAGGTTCCGCATACGATTTAACTTTGGCGATGGGGATTTTGGTTGCTTCAGATCAGGTAAAAGCGCCGGAGATTGAAAAATATATTATCATGGGAGAGCTTTCTTTAGACGGTAGTTTACAGCCTATTCGGGGAGCATTGCCAATCGCAATCAAAGCAAAGGAAGAAGGTTATAAAGGTTTCTTCCTGCCTATTCAGAATGTGAAAGAAGCCGCTATAGTGACCGGATTAGACGTTTATGGAGTTCAGAATCTTCAGGATGTTATTGATTTTTTTAATGGGAAAGGAACGCTTGAGCCTACGAGTATTGATACCAGAGCTGAATTTTATAAAAGTTTAGATTTTCCGGAATTTGACTTTTCAGATGTACGCGGACAGGAAAGCATAAAACGTTGTATGGAAATTGCGGCTGCCGGAGGTCATAATATTATTTTAATTGGTCCGCCCGGAGCGGGGAAAACGATGTTGGCTAAACGTGTTCCGAGTATTTTACCGCCAATGACTTTGCGTGAAGCTCTTGAAACGACTAAAATTCATAGTGTTGCCGGAAAATTAAAAGAGGTAGGGTTAATGAATCAGAGACCTTTTAGAAGTCCTCATCATACCATTTCTAATGTTGCCTTGGTTGGAGGAGGAAGTTATCCTCAGCCCGGAGAAATTTCGATGGCTCATAATGGTGTTTTGTTTTTAGACGAATTACCGGAGTTCAAGCGCGATGTTCTTGAAGTGATGCGCCAGCCTCTGGAAGATCGCGAAGTTACCATTTCAAGGGCTAAATTTACAGTAACTTACCCTTCGTCGTTTATGCTTGTGGCGAGTATGAATCCAAGTCCGAGTGGTTTTTTTAATGATCCGAGTATGCCTAATACTTCTTCACCACACGAGATGCAGCGTTATATGAGCAAAATTTCGGGTCCGCTTTTAGACCGGATTGACATTCATATCGAAGTCACACCAGTTCCTTTTGAAAAACTGGCCGATGATCGAAAAGCCGAGAGTAGTGTTGAAATCCGCAAACGCGTTACCGCCGCAAGAGAAATTCAGACTAAACGTTTCGAAACAATTGACAATGTACATTACAATGCACAAATGAGCAGCAAACTTATTCGGGAGTTTTGTATTCTTGACGATCCGTCAAAAGAATTGCTGAAAACCGCTATGGAACGATTGAATCTGTCTGCGAGAGCTTACGACAGAATCCTGAAAGTCGCCCGAACAATCAGTGATTTAGATCATTCCCAAAATATTATTTCGTCACATATTGCCGAAGCCATTCAATACAGAAGTTTGGATCGCGACGGCTGGCTGGGATGATTATCTCAGATTCGGAATGACAAAACTGAGAGAGAATGAGTTGTAAATTTATTCGAATTTTAAACTTGAGTTTTTTGACATTAGGTAGGAGGTGAGTTTTTTAATTTTGCCTTTTTCCATTTCAAAAACATCACAAAATACGGCATCTAATCTATTTCCGTTTTTCATATTTCCCTGTACGGCACCTTCAGCAATAACAATGTCATTTTCTTCAATTAGTTTTATGATTTGAATCGTGGGACTGCCTGTAAAATTGTCGTTTTCAATTTCTTTGTCAAAAGCTTCTTTCCCTACATGCTGATAAATTCCGGGCATTTCCCAAATCACATCATCCGTAAGGCAATCTAAAATCCGTTTATGATCGCTTACTCTAAAAGCTTCCATATATTCGGTTACGGTTTGTTTATTTGCTGTCATGTCTTAAAGGTTATGATGTTAAAAGTGCTTTTGGAACGACTATTTTAGGTGCAAGATAAAGTTACTGTTTTTTAGAAACATTCCAAAAGCTGATTTTCCGTCTCGTTACAAAACCTAGTTTTTCATATAAGCTAATGGCACCAACATTATTTTCGACAACATGTAAAAAAGGAGTTTTACTTTCGTCTAAGATGCTATTGACAACATGCGAAATCAATTGTTTGGCATAACCTTTTCCGGTGTGATCGGGATGCGTGATAATAGCACTCACTTCTGTAAAGTCATTCATTTTCATACGTTCACCTGCGACAGCTATCAATTGGGCTTCTTTAAATATCCCATAATAATTCCCTAATAAAGGAGTTTGGGTTTTAAAATATCCCGGCTGTACCAAATTAACCAGTTGTAATAATTCGGCATTATGATTTTCGGTAAGTTTGAGAATTTCAGTACCAATCGGAAGTTGGATTTTGTCCTGAATAACCATTTGCAGACAAATCAATTCTTTGATGATTGTTAAAGAATCGTCTATTTCAGGTTTTTCACCCACTATAAAAAAAGAATCCGTTAACAACTCATATTGTTTTATGGCCGTTAAAGTACTTTCCGATACTATAAAACTTCCAAACGGACAATAATCCGGATTATAAAATTTAGTACCAGCATAATCAAGGGCTAATTCGGAATGGTTTTCGGATAATGCATACCAAACTGGATTATCTAGTTTATGGTCTTCTTTATTTGTCATTATTTTAAAAATAATTTTTTGGGATCGTACTATATTCGGTTTTTATTCTTTCTCTTTTATAGGATAGAAAAAACGAAATGAATTCGATGCTGCCGGGTGCAGAATCGTACCGTGATTTTCGAGCGGGAAATAATCAAAATATACTCTTATGTTTTTGCTTTTTGAAGCTTTAATTTTTTCAGTTAGTAAATTAGCATCGACTTCCATAACTCTTGGAATTTCTGTTGGCGTAAGTCCTTCTTTACCAACTGCAATGTAAATGTCTGTCTGCGGACTGAAATTTTCCTGAAAAATGGCGCTGTCGAGATTTAGTATGGAACCATTATTCCACCAAATGCTTGGGCTTACAATAACATATTTATTAAAAAGCGTTGGTTTTGTTAGTAGAATTTCAGTTCCCAGTAATCCTCCCAATGATTGCCCCATAAGGGTTTTTGAGTTGTTGGCTTTGTATTTTTTTTCGATAAAAGGTTGTAATTCTTTTTCAATAAAAGCAATGAATTTATCAGAATGACCGGAAGTTGGAAACCTTTTTTGATCTTTTTCGATAGTTGTCGGGAATGTAAAATCTCTTCTTCTGTCGACGGTGGCAATTCCCACAACAATTGATTTAGGAACCTGATTGATCCATTCGAAACTATTAAATTGCACCAGACCGGCGATATGAATAAAATCTTCATCAGCCGAACCGTCTAATAAATAAATTACGGGATATTTTGTTGCCTCTTCGGCTTTGTAACCTTCCGGAAGGTAAATATTCAGAATCCTTTTTTCTCCTAATTCCTTCGATTGAATTTCATCAATAACTCCTAATACAAATGGCTTTGCGATTTCTTTTGGTTTAGTTTTATTGGTTTGGCAAAAGATAAAAGTGGTAGAAAGGAATAAAAAGACAAGGGAAAATAATTTGTTCATTTTTGTGATATTTAGTAGCAATGGGGTAAAATATTATGATGTGAAACAGGTAAATTATATAGAACTAAAATACAAATTTTTGACATTCTAAAATCTTAATTAAGACGAAAAAAACTCAAAAATCGTCTATAAAATAAATCCCTTTCATCAAACAATGAAAGGGATTCGTTAAGTGTTTAATGTTATTGAATTATTTTAGAAAAAGGAATAACCTAGTATGATAGATGCAGTAGTGAATGAAGAGTCCCAGCCAATGTAATCTTTTAGAATAGTTCTGCCAAGTTGGTATCTTAATTCTAGACTGTACTTGTCGCGTAATTTTCCGCCAATTCCTAATACTGCACTATTTCCGGATTTAACATCCAAAGTATTAATTTTCGATCCATCTTTTCTGGTGAATTCTATTTTTGAGTTTAGGCCAAAATCAAATAGTAATGATAATGAAGCATTCGCAAAGATTTTAAAATCATTATTAAGAAAGAAGTAATGTCTGATTCCTATAGGCAGCTCTATTGATTTATAATCTACTTTTGCGTTTACTTCGGAACCTACCAAATTCGAAGTTGATTTTGACTTTTCTCCACTATAGTACTGGTATGAGGGTTCTACAATTATGGCCCATTTATTTTTATTAAAAGGTAAAATAAACTCTGCTTCGACACCCAGACTAAGACTTGTCTTAGAACCAAATTTAACATTGTAAAAATCTATATTCGAATTGTTAATTGATAAAGAACTGCTATTTAATCTTGGTCTTATGGTCAAATTAAACAAATCCTTTTTTTCTTTTGTTTCAAATTCGACAAAGTGAGTATCACTGCACTTGTTATATTTGATGAAAAATTTGAATAGCTGCTTGTAAGTGTAATCCAGATTTTCGTATTCTCTCTGAAGGATATTATCGCATTTTAGATCAATAAAAAGTTGTTCTCTGAAGTAATTATTTTTTGCTATCGAAGAGTTATCATTTACCAGATAAGTTTTGTACACCAACTGTTTTATTTCTGTATTATCCATTTTATAAAAGAAACGGCTCGAGCCTCCTTCTCCATAAGAATAGAGAGATGCTTTTCCTTCAACAAGTACTTTCAGGAATAAAGTTTCTTCTTTAAAAACAGGGTTTTTATCCGTACTCATATTTTCGATGTGTTTTGAGGAACGGTCTATTTTTACTAAAGTTTTGATGTATTTACTTTGTCCAGTGATTGCAAATTCTTTTACAATTTTTAGGTCTGCAATAAGAATGTCTTTACTTTCAGGTAATTGATATCTAAAATTGGTAGGAGTACTTTTCCAATCCAGGTTTTCAATTAAGCAATTTATCTTCTGATTGTTTTGATTGATGAAGTAACCGTTTTCAAAAGCTATTTGAGAGTAGCTGTTCAGGGTTAATATAAAGACAAGCACAAGAAATAAAATTTGTTTTTTCATTAAAATTTAGGCTATTATTTATTATTGGTTTTTAGTAGAATTAAATTTTTTAAATGGCAGTTAGGAATCTTGTTTAGATAAATATTGATTAAGGATGTAGCTACATTTTTTTTGATGGCAAAAGTAAGCTATGAAATCGGCATTATAATACGTGAAACCGTAAGTTCTCTGATTATTGCTCAAAAAAAGCATAGGAACTACTTTGAGATTGTAAATCTGTGTGTTGAAATAAGGGAGACTAATGTGTTTTGGGAATTTTTGGTTCGTAAAGGTAGAGAAAGTTTTTAAAAAAGAATTTGATTATTTAATAAAAGTTACTTCACTTCCGTTCCTTCAAACTTTATTCTGTTGTCATTTACGTGAACCAATTCGTCAAGTTCGTAGATGTTTTTATAGCCGTACCCATAAAGGTTAATATGTGTAGGAATGTTTAAAGCCAGCATAACAGGTTTTCTGTTGGCTAAAATCTGAGACTCGGGAGCACTTTTAGGAAGAGCCATTTTTGAAGCGAAATCTATCGGGTCACCATTAAAATTGTTATTGCAGTAAATCAGTATTCTGGTGTTAGGATCAGGAATTAATTGATGAAGATTTTCTTGCGTAAAATCGGTAAAATCGAGATGAATAGCCCCTTTTAAATGTTTTCGGTTGTAACGAAAATCAGAGCGTGTGTCCAAAATAACAGTATTCTCTTCATGACTCATTTTAAGAAAAAGATCGAGACTCACTAGACGATTTGCTCTTGCTTTTTCGACTTCGGTAACGAGGTTTTTAAAATCATCGTAATCGACTAGTGCTTTTGGATATTGCTGCTGGTTTGTCATTGCGGTAGAGGTTTTGGCCGTTTGAGATTGTGTAACACAGCCTGTGAAACAAAATGATACTAAAAATAGAAGGGTTATCTTTTTCATTTGAAATGAGGTTTATAGTTCAATATGTTTATCAGCCGGACTCTACCGCTTTTAATAAAGCGTTAGATTTATCTCCTGAATTTGTTTCTGACAATAATATCTTTTAATCTCTCTTTTAAGTCTTCTCCTGTGTCAAAAACCATTTGTTCATTGTTTGGAAATGGTACAGCTCGTTTGTTGAAATAACTGATATAATTGTCTTCACACGCACTTCTGTCTCCTTTGTAAGTAGAGTAAATATTCTCAAAAATAAACTCACTGCTTACCGGAAAAGATTGTAGTAACTGATTGGTTTTTAAATCAACATAGTCCACTTTTGCTGTGATCTGGCAGGATTTAAATTGTCTGAATTCGTATACGTTTGCACGGAGCATTCTGTAATTGTCTACTTTTATTTCTCTGCCCAGACTGTCTTTAACCGGTCTTCCTCTGCTGTCGAGAAGCGTTTTGACACCGTCTTTTATCTGTCTTTCTTTAATGAATTCCTTCTCTTTGATTTGCTCTGGCGAAATATTGATCTGCACGAAGTTTACAATCAGGCTATAATCGTAAACGATGCCTTTTTGTCTAAGACTGTGATAAACCGTCCATTTATCGTTTAGTCCGTAGGTTTTAAAATCGAGTAAGTCATCCTGGAGCGGTTTTGGAATGACCATATTGGTTTCGTTTTTAGCATAAACATCCACAAAATCTGTTCCTTTAAACTGTGCATCTTCCATCAGTTTTTTAGTGTTTTTGTAGTTTGGGCTAATGCTTTCCAAATAAGAAAAATCATCGTAGGCTTTTCTAAAATCCAGTTTGTTATTGGATTTTAAAAGGGCAGAAGCATTTTCATATAAATATCTCGTCAATGCAATTTTACTGCTTATGATCTGATTGGTATAATTATCAAACTGGAATGTGGCAGTTCTTCCTTGTTTCAACAGTTGAAGAGGCAATAAAGGCCTGATTTTTTCCTGGCGATTGTTCAACTGCATGTAGGTATTGTAAGTGCGTTCGGCATTTACCGGATTTGCTTCTTTGATCATTAATTCCAGGCTACGTAAATCTCTGTCTTTGGCTTTTGCAAACGCCTCTTCCAGCAAATACACGTAATCTTGTTTTCCTTTAGAATCTTTTTTGGTTCTTAAAGCTTCAACAGCGCGGTCTATAGCTCCATCGTAATTTCCATCGCTTAGCATGGATTGAGTAGTTTTTACACCACAAGACGACAGTGCTAAAAATAATATTGAAAACAGGATTGTAATTTTTTTCATTCTAAAGACCAATTGATTTTAAAGGAGCAAAGATATCTGTTTTTAGATAAACTAGAAGTTGTGATTTTAATTTAAGAAGGTGAAGTTTTTGTAAACTGTTTTATTTCAGATTTATTCCTGCTGAATCCACTCGTATTTTCCATCTTTAAGATAGATAATGCCGCCTCCGCAGCTTTCTTCGGCATGAATAAAGATACCATCATTTGGGAGTTTGATTTTATCTTCTTCTTTTATTTCGTCATCGCCCAAGATTTCTCCCTGATCGTTTACATTGTTCCAGACAACTTCCCCTTTTGGGGCTTTTTCAAATATTCCCGCCCAGTCGATTTCTTCAAAACCCTGATAGAGAATAGTATTTCCCATTCCGAAATAATCTGTTCGGTTTCCGTTTCCGAAAATGATTCGTAAACCGCTTTTATCACTTTTTGTACTTCTTACAATTTCAACCGTTTCATTTTTTCCGTCACCGTCCAGATCGCATACGATTTTATTTGTTTTGTGTTTGGTCGAAATCACAATGGTATCTGAGCTATTTTGTGTTTCTTTTTTCTCAGTGGTTTCAACACTGTTTTTTGCTGGAGTTGAAATTGTTGTGACCTCGGTTTTGGATTCTTTTTTACAAGAGATAAAAACAAAGGCAGAAAGAAGTAGAATTTTAAATTTCATGTTTTTGAGTGAGACTTTTTTGGTAAGATTTGAAATTATCAAAATATAAATGATTGGAAACTTTATTGTAAACGGGTTGTATTTAGAATTTTATTATTTCCTAATTTTCACCTGATATACAATTTCCCAAAAAAGGATTGATAGAATAGCATTGGTGAATATGGCGGTTTTAACTAAATAAGGATCGTATTTGGTCAGCAGATGTAAGTTAGCGAACTGTACAGCCAAAAATAGAGATAAAGCGGCAATTGCAACAGAGCAGATCACATTTAGTACTGGTTTCCACTTTAAACCTAAGAAAGAATAAATAATGTTCAAAATAGCAAAACCACAGCCCAAAGTAATGTAGGGATCTGTTCCTAATTTTTCCCCCAACTGCAGTAAAGGAGAAGTTGCGGTAAGATATAAGAAGAAAAGGATTGCATAAAAAAGAGTTCGTGTTTGAATTTTCATTTTGATGTTTTTTAAATAAAACGGAAAAGAGGTTTTATAGATTTAGATTTGTTCTCAATTTTAAATTATTCCTTTTGGCTCATGTGCAACGCAATTCTGTTTCCTTCACAGTCTTTAAATTCAGCTACCCAGCCAAATTCACCATTTGAGGTTATCGGAAATAAAATCTCAGCACCATTTTTTACGGCCAAATTTATGGTTTCTTCGATATCTTCGGTATTCAAATAAACAAGAGTTCCATCTATCGTAGGCTTGTATATTTCACCTTGGGCTAAAGCTCCCGAAATACCATTGTTGCCTTCGATTAGCGGAAAGAATGCCATTTCATTATCATGAATGCGATCACGTTCAAATTCAAAACCAAAAACCGCCGAATAGAATTGTATGGCTCTTTCGATGTTGGTTACCGGGATTTCAAAATAAACAACGGGGTTTGACTTATTTTTCATTTTGCAGATTGATAGAATTTTTGCTGTAAGCGAAGTTATAGAAAATTTTACTTCAATCGACTGTGTTTTATTTTTTCAATTTGTCGTTTGTGCCGAAGAACATGTACAATGGCATGTTCTGTAAGTTGTTCGATGTCGTACAATTGTCCCCAGCCTGTTTTTATTTTTAAGGAATCGTCATATTGTTCTAATTCAGCGTCTTTAATTTTACTGAAAACATTTTCGGTAAAGAGGAAGACATTGGTTAAATCATTCAGATATTCGACAATGGTGAGATGAAAAATTTTGTCCGGACGCTGCATATTGTGGCCTTTCAGATTATGAATACTGATAGCATAACTATAACCGGAGCTGATAACGTGCGAAAGAATAGCTTGTATGGATTTGCAATCTTCGTTTGTTGCTTTTTCGTCTATAATGTGGGGCAAAACATTATCAGGAATACTTGTAATAACGTTTTTAAGATCTAAAATTGCCTGTTCGTAGATATCAAGCAATGCTCCAACGGCTCCTGGTCTGTTCATTTTTGTATTTGTTGGTTCTTTCTTATTGTAAAATCGCCTCGATCTTAGTCTCTGATTTTTCTTTAAGTGCACTGTTAGGATGAAAATTCCAAATGATCAAAAATTTTCCTTTTGCAAGATATTCTTCCGGATGCTCATCAGATGGCTGACCGTCTTTTCCCCAAAGTAATCCTTGCAGGAATCGATCGCCCTTAAAAGTGTGTTCAAATTCAAAATACATTACAGATCCACGATCCGTTTTGCTTTTAAAATTTTGAATCGATTTACTTTTTAAGGTTCCAACAATGCTAGCGTAGGTTTCAATATCATTATAAAAAGTACAGGCTTGCGGAGTAATACAAATATTACCATCGTTTAAAGTGTAGCCTTTGGGAATTTCTTTTGGTTTTAGTTTTAAATCAGCAAATGTCTGACCGAATAAAGTAGTGGTAAGTAATAAAAATAATACCGACAGGGGAATCGTAATTTTCATGGATTTTTGGGTTTTAATTTATCAAACTAAAATAGTTTTTTTATTTTTTTCTTACTTTAACTTCTTTCTCTTTTTCGTCATAATATAAAAGTTCTTTATTTTTTTCAAACCATGATCTCCACTTTTTTATAGTTTTATCAGGCGGAAATACAGGCATATCAAATGGTTTTTCCATTTTATAAGTAATACCGGTTATATCTATCAAAAACTTTCGAGCTTCGTAAACCATGTTTAAACTTATCGATTCATTTTCGTTTTTAGATAATCTTTCAAATGATTCGAGGTTTTCCAGAAAGATTGCTTGAGCATTTTGTGCATCTACTTTGCTTGAATAAGAAAGCAGAATCATAAATAAAACAAAGGTTAGTTTTTTCATAGGTTAGTTTATAAAAAAAGCACAAACTCTACTGATATTTGTGCTTTTGTGAAATTTATATTTTTGAGTAATTATTTTCCTTTATATAATTTTTCTAAATACTCATTTTTGTCTTTTTCAGCCTGAACCAAACGCTCGTAAAGCTCCACCACTTTATCAAGAGGATTGAAATTACAAGAATTATTAGTTATAAAGCTACCAGTAACAGATTCGTGAAAAGTATTGAAGTAATTGATAACATTCTCTTCCGAAAAATTCTCAATAGCTTCAACGGTAACACCAAGTACTTTTGCAATTTCTGCAAGTTTTGCGGCTTCAATCGTTTCACTCGCCTCTAAATTAGAAACAGATTGCTGACTTACGCCAATTGCAACCGCAAGTGCTTCTTGTTTCATACCTTTAAGCTCTCTTATTCGGCTGATATTTCTGCCAATGTGTTTAGGTTTTGTTGTTGTGCTCATACTTCAAAGGTATTTAATTTTTCTTAAGTAAAAATAGGGCTTTTCTTGTGAATTTTAATGTTTGATTTTCAAATTCCATCTTAATTCTATCAAAATTTTGCTTTTGGATTTACTTGGTTTGTATTCACGAGCAAGATGTTCACGTTAGCAGTTTTTTATTATAAAAATTATTGGTAATCAATTATTTGCTTTTTGTTTGCTTATTTTTTTTACATATTTGATGCGATCCATATGGCCTTTTCTCGAAGCATCAGTTTTATTTGGGTCAATTGCGGAAGAAAATGTATGTGGTAATGGAGAAATTCCATTGTTTTTAATATGGATACCAGTAACCTTAGGATTATGAGTACAGTAATGTGTTTTTGAAAAATTTATTTTCAATCCCCTGCTTCTTAATTCTTCTATTATATTTAAAGTCTTATCCTTGAAATCAATTGGATTTGAAAATGTAATATCATCAACATAGATGGATAGTTTAAATCTTTGAGAGATATATTTTTCGAATATATCTCCACAACTATGATAAACCACTAATGCTGCTAAAAATGATGATGTAGGACAGCCTTGAGGAATAGCACCTTCTTTTGTACAAATGCGAGTAATTAATCTTGCTACATCAGGATAAAAGCCTTCTTTTCGAAGTGCTTTTTCTACACTTGAAAAATGAACAGATGGATAAAAATCCTTTAAATCAGTTAGGAAGAAGAATTTATTTCCCTGGTGATGACGTGCATTTAATACAGCATCTTTATTTTTTAATCCTCCAAAAAAATATTTGGGAAGAATAAGTTTGTATAGTACATTATGCAATAACAATGATTGTATATGCTTTAATTTTTTAATCGGTGCGTTAATAGGTCTAGTTAAAGCAATACCATTTTCATATCTTGGCAATCCTTTTTCATCTGTTTTAGGTTCGTCCCAATTTCTGTAAAATTTACTATCCTCAATATCTAATTCAGCTACTAGTTGAGTCAAATCGTTTTTGTTAACTTTTAAGGCATATGCTAAATCTTTGATTCGAGTCTTCATATTAATTTTTAAATTTATGAAATAAAAACATCGCTAATTAAACCTTTAATAGATGGCTCAAGCATTTTAAATGCTTCTCTTTTAGATTCAGCAATATCATCTTGGTCTAATGAAAAAAAGACTAAAACAGGCATTGGTATAGAAAGCGCATTGGCAATTTGCTTTAAGATATTTAGTGTCGGTTCTTTTTTTCCTTTTTCTATTGAAGAAAGATATGACTGTGATAAGCCACATTTGACAGCAAAATCGGTTTGTTTAAAACCTTTCTGCTGTCTTAAGTTTTTAATGGCGTTACCTATATTCATAGTAATAAAATAAAGTTTTAAAAAAAAAATGAGAAGCGCGGAATTAGAATAATCCTGTAAAATCGTCAATTCCGAAGAATTTCAAAAATCTTAGGAGTAAAGATATTGTCTGTATTGCCTGATTTGGACTAATGCCCTTTGGGCTTTTTGACGCCTTTTCTAACTCTAAAAGAATATTTTCTAGTAAAGTTTTATCTTCTTCCGAGAACGTGTACCCGTCCTTTGTTAATAATGACCTAACTCCTTCTTGAAGTTGATCAACTCTTTGTTTGTGTTTTTGCATCTTTGTAAAGTATTACTATTATATGAGCAGCACTATTGCTACCTGCTTAATCAGCTATGTGAACCCATATAGGATACTGTCCTAAAAACACTTCTCAATTTTCCTGCTTAAAAAAAATAAAATCTCATATATCTAATCTAACCTCTCTAATAGCGTCTTTGTCTAATAACTATTAAGTTAATAGGGGTTTGAACTAATTGACGTTTAGCCGAATAGGGTTTTCTGATATCAGCGGATCTGGTTTTAAGCAATTTTCTAAGGGGATGATTTCTGTTCGAACATCAATACGCGTAAAGGCGCTTTGGGTTCAACGGTTCTCTTTCCTTTAGAATAACCCATAATGGGTGGAGGGGGAATCCCTCTTCAATAGCTTTTATAAAAAAGCTCTTGGGTTCACTACACAAACATTTCAAAGAACTACAGTGCAAATATAATAAAATATTTCTAATAGGAATAAAAAGCATGTAAAAAAGTTGTTTTTTTTTCTGTGGGAAATAAGAATAAGGATTTTGTACTTTGTTATTTGTTTAAAATAATACTGTATAAGGGAAATGCAGATAATATATTTTATGGATTAAAATGGTAAAGATAAAAACTTTGATATACCTCGATTTAACTCTGTATAGCCAAAAAAGAAAAAATAAATCTATCTAAGAAGTCTAAAAATCCAATAAAAAATCCCGCCTCAATGAAGAAACGGGATACAATAGATATTCTCTTTTTTTTTATTTTAAACTGTTGCAGCAACTTCTTGTGGCAACGGGATTTGATTTTTAAGTAAATCTTCGAAAGTTTCGTGAGCACGAATCAGGATTCCCTGACCGTTCATCCATAAAACTTCGGCTGGTTTGTATCTTGAATTGTAGTTCGAAGACATCGAGAAACAATAAGCTCCTGCATTTCTGAACGCTAAGATGTCACCTTCTGTAATCTCTGAAATTCTGCGGTTGTTGGCAAAAGTATCCGTTTCGCAGATGTAACCAACTACCGAGTAAAAACGCTCTTTTCCTTTTGGATTGGAGATGTTTTCAATATGGTGCTGTGAACCGTAAAACATCGGACGGATTAAGTGATTGAAACCACTGTCAACCCCTGCGAAAACTGTCGAAGTGGTTTGTTTTACTACGTTTACTTTGGCTAAGAAGAAACCAGCTTCGCTCACCAGGAATTTTCCGGGCTCGAAAATCAAAGTTAAATCTCTACCGTATTCTGTGCAGAAAGAGTTGAATCTTTTAGATAATTTTTTACCTAATTCTTCAATATCCGTTTCGATATCGTCTTTTTTGTAAGGTACTTTGAATCCGCTTCCGAAATCTAAGAATTGTAATTCTTTGAAATGTTTAGCCGTATCAAATAAGATTTCAGCTGCATACAAGAATACTTCGATATCTAAAATATCTGATCCTGTGTGCATGTGAATCCCGACAATATGCATTTTTGTATTTTCAACAATTCGTAAAATATGCGGTATCTGGTGAACAGAGATTCCGAATTTACTATCGATATGTCCAACAGAAATATTAGCATTTCCACCCGCCATTACGTGTGGATTGATACGAATACATACCGGTATATTAGGATGTTTGGTTCCGAATTGCTCTAAAATAGATAAATTGTCGATATTGATCTGTACACCCATTGCGGCTACTTCTTCGATTTCTTCTAAAGAAACTCCGTTTGGTGTAAAGAAAATTTTGTCAGGATCATAGCCGGCATGAAGTCCTAATTGAACTTCCTGAATAGATACAGTATCCAGGCCAGACCCCATGTTCTTTAATAGCTGAAGAATGGCAACGTTAGACAATGCCTTCATGGCATAATTAACTCTTAAGTTTTCTACCTTAGAGAAAGCTTTAGTTAACCTGTTGTACTGAGATTGGATTTTTTCGGCATCATATACATATAATGGACTTCCAAATTGGTCTGCTAACTGCAGTAAATCTTTTGCTTGCATCTGTAAACTATTTTCAGCAAACTTATTACTCTTTTGCCGATTGACAAATTTTAAATTGAAAAATAACAAATTGTAACAAATTGTTATAAAATAAACATTTAAAGTTTTTTTAACTTTTAATGGTTTCTAATTCTTATTTAGAGTGAATTAAAATTATATTTGCCCCAAAATTACATTATTAGAGATTATTTATGAAAAAGATTATTACATTTTGCTTGATTATCCTTACAACATCGGTGGGGTTTGCTCAGGAAAAATCAAAAGACAGTTTGCAGACTAATAATTTAGATGACATTATTGTAACTGCAAGTCGAAAAAAAGAGAGTATAAAAGAAGTTGTTTCTTCTATTACGATTGTTGGAGCTAAAAAAATCCAAAGTCAGACCTTGGTAAATTCGAATATCGGTAATATTTTGCAATATACAGTTCCGGGTTTAGCGACCGCGAGTAACCAAACTTCAAATTTCGGTCAGACTTTAAGAGGAAGGCCGTTTTTGGTTATGATTGATGGAATACCGCAGTCTACACCTTTGCGAAATGGAGGTAGAGACCTTCAGGTAATTGATCCTTCGTCTATCGAAAGAGTGGAAGTTATTAAAGGTGCAACTTCAATTTATGGGAATGGTGCCGATGGAGGGATCATCAATTATATTACAAAGAAAAGCCATTCTGAAGAAAAAATTAGCGGTTCGGTACAGTTAGGTTTGATCACACAACCCAAAACTTTTGCAGAATCATTTGGTTACAGAGCTTCACTTTCTTTGGCAGGAAAACTAAAAAAGTTCGATTACGCTGTTGGTTTTACACAGGAAAGATCAGGTGTTGCTAAAGATGCTAACGGAGTGAACCTTTCGCCGTTTTACAGTTTATCGAACTTAAACACCTACAATGGATTGTTTAAAATAGGATACGCACTAACTGATACCCAAAGGTTAGAGTTCTCGTACATGGGTTATGCTTCAAAGTCATTCTTAGATCAGGATGTTAAGATTGGTAAATGGGGAGAAATCCCAACGATTGGAGTGGACGCCGGTGGACGTTTGGGAACGCCTGAAGGAACTCCGAGAAACCATAATTTTAGAGTAGCGTATTCGAATTCGGAGATTTGGAACAATACTTCTTTGGATGTTAATGTTTATGCACAGGATTTCAGAACGGTTTATTCGTATGACAGAGATCAGTTTTTAAACGGAGGTCAATCGAATGTGGCTTCGCAAAAGAAAGGGCTTCGCGTTAATTTTGATTCCCGTCTTTTTGCAAATGACACCTACAAAGCAGAGGTAATTTATGGTTTGGATTTACTTCAGGACAAAACGGTTCAAAAATTAGAAGACGGTCGTTTTTGGACTCCTCAAATGAAAATGCTGAATACTGCACCTTTTGCATTGATTAAATTTGATGCCTGGGGTAAATTTACCTTAAAAGCAGGTGCGCGATATGAAAATATTAAGGTGAAAGCAGATGATTTCAACACATTGCCGGTATTGAATGCTAAAAACAATACGTACACCAAAAGTATTTTTGTTCAGGGAGGTGAGTTAGATTACAATGCTCTCGTTGGAAACATCGGATTGCGATATAATATTATGCCGGAGGTAAATGTTTTTACAAGTTATTCTCAATCTTTTTCGATCAATGAGGTAGGGCGTATTTTAAGAACGTCTACTGAAAGTGTGATCTCAAAATTACCAACGGATCCTATTATTGTAAACAATTACGAAATGGGTGTAGCCGGAACGATTAAAAAATGGTTCAACTATGAGGTAACCAGTTTCTGGAGCACATCACAATTAGGGGCTACATCAATTCAGTCAGCCGATGGTTCTTTTGCGATGCAGCGTGCTCCCGAAAACATCTGGGGATATGAGGCTGTTGTAGGTTTTAATCCAATAGAGTTTTTAAGTTTTGGAGGTGCTTTTGCCTGGATAGAAGGGAAGGTCGATAATGACAATAACGGATCGTACGAAAAATACATTAACGGATCCCGAATAATGGCTCCAAAGCTTACTACTTATGTTCAGATTCGTCCGTTGAAAAATTTAGATATTGAATTAAGTTCTTTACATAACTTCAAAAGAGACCGATTTGATCCAAATCCAACCACAAACTTGTATAGTTTTAACGAAGGTCCGGTAAAAAAATATACGGTCTTTAATTTAAGCAGTTCTTATCTCATCAATAAATCATTCCGATTGGCGCTGGGAGTGGAGAACTTATTTAATAAAGATTACGCTCCCAATATTGCCTGGTGGCAAGCGAGAGATAAAGATTTTGTGAATGCTCCGGGAAGACGTGCCACTTTACAAATTCAGTATAATTTTTAAATTTAGTAATTTGAAGTGTAATTTTAATATTTCATAACAAAGCCCCTTTTTGAAATCAAAAAGGGGCTTTTATTTTTACAAAGGTTAAGGAGTCTGTGACTTACAAACTAGGCAAATCTCCGTTTCCTTTGGTTGGTAAATTGGTCGAACCCATCAAGAACAAATCGACTTCTCTTGCCGCTTCACGGCCTTCTGAAATGGCCCATACAATTAAGGACTGTCCTCTTCGCATATCACCGGCAGTGAAAATGTGTGGAACATTCGTCTGATAATTTTTGGCTTTATAGTTGTTTCTTATATCGATTTCCAGACCTAATTGCTCGCTTAAAGTTTTCTCAGGACCTGTAAATCCTAAAGCCAATAAAGCTAAATCGCATGGCCATATTTTCTCTGAACCTTCTTTTTCGATTAATTCAGGACGCTGACCCGGAGTCATTTTCCATTGTACTTCAATGGTTTTTAATCCTACCAGTTCTCCTTTGTCATTGGATAAGAATTCTTTGGTATTGATCAACCAGTTCCTGTCGCAGCCTTCTTCGTGGGAAGATGAGGTTTTTAACTGTAGCGGCCAAAAAGGCCAAGGAGTTGTTTCGCTTCTTCCAACTGGAGGTTTTGGTAAAATCTCAAAGTTGGTTACCGATTTTGCACCATGCCTGTTAGAAGTTCCGATACAATCTGAACCAGTGTCTCCACCGCCAATTACGATTACATCTTTACCGGTAGCCATAACCTGATCTTGAATTGATTCTCCAAACAAAACTTTGGTCTGCTGTGTTAAGAAATCCATAGCCTGAACAACGCCTTTGCTTTCGATACCTTTAGTTGGTAAACTTCTTCTTTCGGTTGCGCCACCGCACAATACGATAGAATCAAAAGAATTTAATTCGGCTACGCTATAGTTTACGCCAACATTTACATTGGTTTTAAAAGTGATTCCTTCCGCTTCAAGGATTGCTACACGTCTGTCGATGATTACTTTTTCTAATTTGAAATTTGGAATTCCGTAACGTAATAAACCTCCTATGGCGTTGTCTCTTTCAAAAACGGTAACGGTGTGACCAGCTCTGTTTAATTGCTGTGCCGCTGCAAGACCTGCAGGTCCTGAACCAATAACCGCAACTGTTTTTCCGGTTCTGGTTTTTGGGGCCTGTGGTTTGATCCAGCCTTCGGCAAAACCTCTTTCGATGATGTTTTTTTCGATGTTTTCGATGGCAACGGGCTCTTTGATGATTCCTAATACACATGATTTCTCACATGGAGCAGGGCATAAGCGGCCTGTGAATTCCGGAAAGTTATTGGTAGACTGTAAAATCTCTAAAGCACTTTGCCATTCTTCCTGATGTACCATATCGTTGAAATCAGGAATTAAATTCCCCAACGGACAGGAACTGTGGCAAAAAGGAATACCACAATCCATACATCTCGAACCTTGTTCTTTTATTTTATCTTTTGCTAACGGAATTGTAAATTCGTTGTAGTTCGTAACACGTTCTGCAACTGCTATATTACTTTCGTCGGCTCTGTTATATTCTTTAAATCCGCCTATTTTACCCATGACATTTTTATTAAAATTACAATTTCCTAAAAAACCAAATTTCAATTCTTCGACTTCGCTTCCTTCGACTTCGCTCAGGAAGACATTGTCATTGAAATTGATTTTTGATTTTTGAAATTGATGTTTTATCCCGCTATTAATTCTTCTATTTTTTTCTCTTCTGCAATTCGTTGTAATGCTTTTTTGTAATCTGTTGGCATTACTTTTACGAAATTTTGCTGTTCATTTTCCCAGTCTGCTAAAATTCTTTTGGCTAATGGACTGTTGGTGTACAGAGAGTGGTTTTTGATCAGTTTTCTTAGTTTTCTCACGTCCTCGTCTTCGATAGGATCAAAAGCAACCATTTCCATGTTGCATACCCTTGCATCGAATTGTTGATTCGGATCGTACACATAAGCAACACCGCCGCTCATACCTGCGGCGAAGTTTCGTCCTGTTTTTCCTAAAACAACTACTGTACCTCCCGTCATGTATTCGCATCCGTGATCTCCAATTCCTTCAACAACTGCTGTTGCTCCGGAATTTCTAACACAGAAACGCTCTCCGGCAATTCCATTAATATAAGCCTCTCCGGTAATAGCTCCGTAAAGGGCAACGTTCCCGATAATGATATTTTCTTCGGGTTTGAAAGTGGCAGTAGGAGGTACTTTTACAATTAATTTTCCTCCTGAAAGTCCTTTTCCTAAGTAATCATTACAGTTTCCGTGAATTTTAAACGACAATCCGTTGGTGGCAAAAGCACCAAAACTTTGTCCTGCAGAACCTTCAAAATCAACTAAAATAGTATCATCAGGTAATCCTTGTGCGCCATAAATTTTTGAGATTTCATTACTCAAAATAGCACCTACAGAACGGTCTGTATTTTTAATTTTAAAGGTAACTCTGGTTTTTTCTTTTCTGTAAATAGAAGGAATTGCTTCTTTAATGATATCAAAATCCAATACATTTTCAAGCTGGTGATCTTGTTGTGTTGTGTTGTGATTTGGAACGGTTTTGGCTTTTTCCGGTTTGTACAGAATCGATGATAAGTCTAAGCCATTGGCTTTGTAATGTTGGATCGCTTTGTTCACATTTAATTTTTGCGACTGACCCACCATTTCTTTTAAAGTTCTGAAACCTAATTGCGCCATGATTTCTCGCAGTTCTTCAGCAATAAAATACATGAAGTTGATGACGTGCTCCGGAGTCCCTTTGAAATTTTTTCTCAATTCAGGATCCTGAGTGGCAATACCAACCGGACAGGTATTCAAGTGACAAGCTCTCATCATGATACATCCTGAGGCTACCAGCGGAGCCGTTGCAAAACCAAATTCTTCTGCTCCTAATAAAGCGGCTATCGCTACGTCACGACCTGTTTTTAACTGTCCGTCACATTCTAGAACCACACGGCTTCTTAAATCGTTCAAGATCAAAGTTTGTTGCGCTTCGGCTAATCCAAGTTCCCATGGAATACCAGTGTGCTGTAAAGACGTTAAGGGTGCAGCACCGGTTCCTCCGTCATAACCTGAAATTAAGATGACGTCAGCTTTTGCTTTGGCGACACCGGCTGCGATGGTTCCAACGCCAACTTCAGAAACTAATTTTACATTGACACGAGCTTCACGATTGGCATTTTTCAAGTCGTAAATCAACTGAGACAAATCTTCAATAGAGTAAATGTCGTGGTGTGGCGGAGGCGAAATCAAACCTACATAAGGGGTAGAGTTTCTGGTTTCGGCAATCCAGGGCACTACTTTTTCTCCAGGAAGCTGTCCGCCTTCACCCGGTTTTGCTCCCTGAGCCATTTTAATCTGGATTTCTTTGGCGTTGGTCAAATAGTTGATCGAAACACCAAAACGTCCCGATGCGACTTGTTTGATCGCGCTGTTTCTCGAATCACCGTTAATTTCTTTCTGGAAACGTTTTGGATCTTCTCCACCTTCTCCGGAATTACTTTTTCCGCCAATTCTGTTCATGGCAATCGCTAAATTCTCGTGCGCTTCTCTACTGATCGATCCGTAAGACATCGCTCCGGTTTTGAATTTCTTCACAATTTCAGTCCATGATTCTACTTCATCAATAGAAATTGGATCTAAATTATTGAATTCAAATAAACCTCTGATAGTCATTAGGTTTGAGCTTTGCTCATTGACCATGTTGGAGTATTCTTTATAGCTTTCAGGGCTGTTTAAACGAACGGCCTGTTGTAATTTAGAAATAGTGGTCGGGTTGAACATGTGTTTCTCTCCACCGCGTCTCCATCTGTAAATACCTCCAATTTCAAGGGAAAGTAAGTTGGCAATTTTTGAATTTGGAAATGCTTTTTGGAAACGTTTCTTGACTTCTTTTTCGACTTCCATCAAACCAATTCCTTCAATTCGTGATGGGGTGTAAGGGAAGTATTTTGAAGTAAAAGTTTTGTTTAGACCTAAAATCTCGAAAATCTGTGCAGCTCTGTACGAATGTAAAGTAGAGATACCAATTTTGTTCATGATTTTAACGATTCCTTTTGCAATGGCTTTGTTGTAATTTACAATCGCATAATCTGCTTTTACTCCTTTAATAAAGCCCTGATTCACCTGATCATGAATAATTTCATTTACCATGTAAGGATTGATCGCACTTGCTCCGTATCCGAACAATAAAGCAAAATGATGCGGCTCACGAGGCTCTGCAGATTCGATTATGATTCCGAATTTTGAACGAACCTGTAAAATGTTTAAAGAGTGATGAATGTACGAACAAGCCAGTAACATTGGTATTGGAGCCAGTTCTTCACTTACTCCTCGGTCTGATAAAATAATGACATTGCATCCTTCAGAAACGGCTTTAAAAGTTGCCTCAACGCATTTTTCAAGTGCACGCTCCAGTCCGTTAACTCCTTTTTCTATTTTATATAAGGTAGAAATAGTAGCCGATTTGAAATCAACGTGGTCAATGTTTCTGATTTTATCCAAATCCTCATTGGAAATAACCGGATTTTGGATTTTTAGTTTTTTACACTGCTTAGATTCAATTTCAAAGATATTGAAATCACCGCCAATGGCTAAACTGATATCAGTAATGATCTCCTCACGAATACCGTCTAAAGGCGGGTTAGTCACCTGTGCAAACAATTGCTTGAAGTAGTTGTACAACAATTGTGGCTGGTCTGATAAAACAGCCAAAGGCGTATCGTTACCCATAGAACTGATGGCTTCAGCTCCCTGACCTCCCATTGGGTTAATGATGGTTTTTAAATCTTCAATCGTATAGCCAAATAATTTTTGTCTGGTTAAGAAATCCAGTTTCTCAACCGGAGTTGGGTTATTCGTATAGGGTATTTTAGATAAAGGCAATAAGTTAGCATCGATCCATTCTTTGTAAGGACGTTTGGTAACGATTGATTTCTTTACCTCGTCGTCTTCAATAATACGGCCTTCGTTCATATCTACCAGGAACATTTTCCCGGGCTCTAAACGACCGTGCTGAATCACATCTTCAGGATCGATATCCAAAACACCAATTTCTGATGACATGATTACAAAACCGCTTTTGGTTAAGGTATAACGGGATGGACGTAATCCGTTACGATCTAATAACGCACCAATGACGTTACCGTCTGTAAACGGAATAGAGGCAGGGCCATCCCAAGGTTCCATAATACAAGCATTAAACTCGTAGAAGGCTTTTTTCTCCGGAGACATGGTCTGGTGTTTTTCCCAGGCTTCCGGAACCACCATCATCATGGCTTCCGGTAAGGAACGTCCTGTCATTAATAAAAGCTCTACTACCATATCCATAGAAGCAGAATCTGATTTTCCTTCTAAGATAATTGGAAATAGTTTTTTGATATCATCGCCAAAAATTTTGCTTTGCATCAATTCTTCACGGGCGCGCATACGGCTAACGTTTCCGCGAAGCGTGTTGATTTCACCGTTGTGACACATGTATCTAAACGGCTGTGCTAAGTCCCAGGATGGGAATGTATTGGTAGAGAAACGTTGGTGCACTAATGCCAAACGAGTCACTAAATCTGGATCTTTTAAGTCAACATAATAACGGCTGATGTCTTCCGGCATCAAGAGACCTTTATATATTATGGTAGTTGTCGATAAACTAGAGAAATAAAACATATGGCTTTCGGAGGTTTTAGATCCTCTAATGGCATGTTCGGCAATTTTTCTAGCTGCAAAAAGTTTTGCATTAAATTCATTTTCAGTTAAATCCTGACCGTTTTTGCTAACAAAAACCTGTTTAACTGTTGGTTCTTTTTCTGCGGCGATTTGCCCTAAATTTTCTACTTCAACCGGTACATCTCTCCAACCCAGAATCTTTAAATTTTGATCCTTAATAGTCGATTCGAAAGCGTTCATACAAAAAGAAACCTGGTTTTTGCTTTTTGGTAAAAAAACCATTCCTACTGCATACTCGCGTGTTTCAGGGATTTCAAAATCACATACTTTTTTAAAAAAATCATGTGGTATGTCGAATAAAATTCCAGCTCCGTCTCCAGTTCTTCCATCAGAACTAACTGCACCACGATGTTCCAATTTTATTAAGATATCCAATGCTTTGTGAATAATATCATTTGATTTAATACCATTCAAATTACAAATAAATCCTGCACCACAATTGTCGTGTTCAAATTCAGGCAAATAAAGCCCTTGTTCTTTAACTTTCATTCTTGATATTTTTTTTGCAAAAATAGAGATTTCGTTAAATATAATGTATTGAAATAGCTGTTTTGCTTTTATTTTTGTTGTAATATTAGAAAAAGACTTCTTAATTGATAATAATGTTTTTTTAGCCATTGCGAATTATTAAAATGACAATACAGACTAAAATATAGTATGAAAAATCGCTGTAAGGCTAACAAATACGGTGGTATTTTTGTTAAATATCAAACGTTTTAGTGGTTTCTAGTTAATATTAACAAATTATTTATTTAACCATTTCTTTGCTTTCAAAAAGAATAAACGTTTCGTGCATATCACTCTCGTTTTTTAATTGAAAAAGATTTTACTATTAAGTTGATTTTTGCTACTTTTGTCGCACTTTTATTCTGAAATAAATTCAGAACCAGACAAATTCTATATTATGAACATACACGAATATCAAGGAAAAGAAATTTTAGCAAGTTACGGAGTACGCATTCAACGCGGAATTGTGGCTAACAATGCGGTTGAAGCTGTGGCTGCTGCAAAACAATTAACTGCCGAAACTGGTACAGGATGGCATGTGATAAAAGCACAAATTCACGCAGGTGGACGTGGAAAAGGTGGTGGAGTGAAGTTGGCTAAAAACTTGCAACAAGTTGAAGAAATTGCTGAACAAATCATCGGAATGCAATTGATTACTCCTCAAACTTCTGCTGAGGGTAAAAAAGTAAACAAAGTTTTAGTTGCTGAAGATGTTTACTATCCTGGTGAAAGCGAAACTTCTGAGTTTTATGTTTCTGTTTTATTGAATAGAGGTACAGGACGTAACATGATTATGTATTCTACTGAAGGTGGAATGGATATCGAAGAAGTTGCTGAGCATACACCGCACTTAATCTTTACAGAAGAAATTGATCCAACTGTTGGATTACAAGGTTTTCAGGCAAGAAGAATTGCTTTTAACTTAGGTGTTACTGGAAATGCTTTTAAAGAAATGGTGAAATTCATCGATGCTTTATACAACGCTTACGTTGGTTCTGATGCATCTATGTTCGAAATCAACCCGGTTTTGAAAACTTCAGATAACAAAATTCTTGCTGTTGACGCTAAAGTTAATATCGACGATAACGCTTTATACAGACAACCAAAATATGCTGAGATGAGAGATATCCGTGAGGAGAATCCAATCGAGGTTGAAGCTAAAGAAGTAGGATTGAACTATGTAGATCTTGACGGTACTGTAGGTTGTATGGTAAACGGAGCTGGTCTTGCAATGGCAACTATGGATTTAATTAAATATGCTGGTTTTGAGCCTGCTAACTTCTTAGACGTTGGTGGAACTGCTGATGCTAAACGTGTTGAAACAGCTTTCCGTATCATCTTAAAAGATCCAAACGTAAAAGCTATTTTGATCAATATCTTCGGAGGAATCGTTCGTTGTGACCGTGTTGCTCAAGGTGTTGTTGATGCTTACAAAAACATGGGTGATGCTATCAATGTGCCAATTATCGTTCGTTTGCAAGGAACAAATGCTGAAATTGCAAAAGAATTAATTGACAACTCAGGTATGCCAATTTTATCAGCTGTTCAATTTCAGGAAGCTGCTGACCAAGTTAAAGCTGCTCTTTCTTAATTAAATAAGAAATCAATTGATATAGAAAATCCATTCCGAAAGGAGTGGATTTTTTTTGTTTTATAACCGTAAAGCACGCAAAGAATTACGCAAAGTTCGCAAAGTTTTTTAGCCACGAATTCACGAATTATTTTTTATAATCTTTGAGAATAAAAATTCGTGAATTCGTGGCTTTTTTGAACAAATAGCTTTGCGAACTTTGCGTTTCTATTGACAATCCTAAGTTAAATTCTTAGCGCCCTTTGAGGTTAAATGATCCCTGACTATTTCAAAACCGTTGCCAGTTCTATAATTTCAAAATCAGGATTGTGTTCAACAAATTCCCTGATCATAGCCGTATGTCCGGCGCCTAATAAAACCATTATTTTGTCGTCTTTACTTTCGGTTAGTTTTTGAATTAAAGCATACATATAAAGGTTTCTTCTGTACCATTCCGAAACTAAGTAAGCACCAACAAAATCATCTGTTTTACCTCCTTTAGTAGCCGTTTCAACATACCAGCCAATATTGTCTTCATTCGATTTTTTGGTATTGATGTCTAACAGCAGTTCAGTCAGTGAATATTTAGCAATTTTTTCATTTTGACTCTTCTCATAATATTTCATAGTTTCTTCATTCTTTTTGATTAAATCAAACTGGCCGGCGGCTGTCATTCCTTTTACGAGACTATCGTATGGAAAGTCGGTGTTGTTGTAATCAATGCCATATAACTTTTTATGACCTAATTTTTTAGCTGATCTTAATGCGACTTGTACAATTTCATCTGATTGTTTATGAAGTAAACTGTCTGTATTTCTATTGTAGAATTTGTCCAGTTTGTCTTGTCTTTGATAATTCCATTCTACAAAAATTTTGCTCGGACCAAACTTTTTAATTTTATTCGTAATGTTTTCCAGTTCTTTCTGGCTTTTGTCTGACATTACATTAAAGGTATTTACTTTAGCAACGTCAAGCCCCGGGTTTTCAAAATGGAAGGTTCCAAGTAAAAGTATTTGTTTTTTCTTTGACTGTCCGGAAACGGTATTAAATGCGATAACAGCAAGTAATAGTAAGGTGATTTTTTTCATGATGATTGGTTTTTAAATTCAGGACAAATGTAGAATAGCTTTTCAGGTGAAATTTTAGTTTTTGATAAACGTCAAATTTCAAATTACAAACCTTGAAAATCAGCGGTTGAAAAATTTGGTGTATCGATTTTGATAGTTTGTCATCCAAAATGGAGGTTTCGTATAAATATAGTATTCATCTGAAGTCATAGTCGTATTTTTGAAAGGACAATACGGTTATTATGAAGCTAAAAATTCCATTTTCCTATCACATCTTTCTTTTTTTAGGATTGTTTATCACCTTAAACCTTTGGGATATTGGTGTTAACAATCGGGACATGGAGCTAGTCTTCAACAGGATTTCTTATATGTTTAACATTAGTTTTGTGTTGGTAATCTTCATCGTCTACCTCTTAAACTTTTATACTTTTTGCAAATGGTTTTTAAACAGAAGGAAGATTCTTTTTTATGTGATGAGTATTCCTGTCTCTCTGTTAATTTTTGCAGCAATACGGTATTTCGTTCAGGAAGTGATCGTATATGAGCTCACAGGAATTCATAATTATGCAAAAGAAACAAGAGAGATAGGCTATTATATCAAGGATAATTTTTTCTTTGGCCTGCCTGCCGTTATTTTGAGCAGTTTGGCGTATTTGTTCTTTCATTTTCAGGAAACGCAAAAACAAAATCAGGAATTAGTATTAGAAAATAAAAAGGCAGAGCTCCAAATGTTGAAATCGCAGGTGAGTCCGCATTTTTTGTTTAACACCTTAAATTCCTTTTACAGTCAGTTGGTTTTGAAAGAGGATGAAATGGCTTCGGATATTTTGGTACTTTCGGATTTACTGCGTTATGTCATTACAGAAACGGAGAAAGATGAGGTATTGATTTCTAAAGAAATTCAGTTTGTAGAAAACTACATTCATTTGCAGAAAAAAAGATTTGAAGATCAGCTTTACCTGGATTTTGTAATTGATGGTGATTATGCAACAGAAAAGATTCTTCCGTCGGTGCTGGTGCATTTTATTGAAAATGTATTCAAGCACGGAAAACTGAATAAAGAAGAGGAGAAAGCGGTTATTGCTATCGTAATAAAAGAAAATTTTTTAGAGCTGTCAACCTTTAACTATAATGGTGCAGGCGAAAATTATTCTTCAACCGGAATTGGTTTTGATAATCTTAGCAAACGTTTAGAGCATGCTTATAAAGGTGAGTTTACACTCGAGAAAATAGCAGAAAAGAATACCTTTAAAACCTATTTAAAAATACCATTAAAAAAGTAATATGAAATTGAAGTGTATCATTGTTGATGATGAACCGCCGGCAACGCGTATTCTGGAAAATTATATCGGGAAAGTATCTTTTTTAGAAAAAACAGCTGTTTTCAATGATGCGTTGAAAGCATTAGAATTTCTAAATACACATAGTGTTGATGTTATTTTTCTGGATATTCAGATGCCGCAATTAACAGGTTTACAGCTTTCCAGAATCATTTCGAAAGAGATAAAAGTGATTTTTACAACGGCTTATCCCGATTTTGCTTTGGAGGGATTTGAATTGAATGCTGTAGATTATTTACTAAAACCAATCGCTTTTGAACGGTTTTATCAGGCGGTTTCCAAACTAAATGGGGATTCAAAAACAGAAGTTGTATCGAATAACAATTCGGCTGAATTTATTTTTATTAAAACTGATGGAAAAAATAAATTTGTAAAATTGTTTTTAGAGGAGATTTTATATGTAGAAAGTCTTCAGAATTATGTTTGTATTCATACTTGCAACCAACAAATTATTACACATTCGTCCTTAAAGAATGTTGTTGAATCATTGCCCGAAAAAGGGTTTGTTCAAATTCATAAATCGTATGTCGTAGCTTTAAAACATATTGAGTCAACAGATAATTTTTCTGTTTTTACGAAGGGGAAAGAACTCCCGATTGGGGCTACTTTTAAAGATGCTTTTTTTGATAAAATAGAGGAGAATAAAATTTAACCGCAAAGGGCGCAAAGTTTTTTCTTAGATTGCGTTTAGTAACCGCAAGGAGCGCAAAGTTTTTTTCTTAGATTGTGCTTAGTAACCGCAAAGGGCGCAAAGTTTTTTTTAGATTGGGCTTAGTAACCGCTAAGTTCGCAAAGTTTTTTTCTTAGATTGTGCTTAATAAACGCAAAGTTCGCAAAGCTATATATAGATAAAGCTTTGCGAACTTTGCGGTTGTATAGATTCTTAGAATTAAAAAATCCTTGCGCTCTTTGCGGTAAAAAGCACTCCTTGCGGTAAAAAAAACTACTTTTTATTCTTACCGTTTTTATATACTACTTTTTCTACCACTACTGGTTTTCCATTGCCTTTTGGAAACTCTTTCTTCTTAGGTCTTTTATCAGCTGAACTTGATTTTGATGGACTTTGATCGCCTCTTGCTCTTTCAGAATCTTTAGGAGCAGCTTTAAATTCAGGTCTGTCCTTTGTGCTGTCTTTCTTTGGAATCTGAGCTTTGTGTTTGGCTAAAACATCATTTGGGTTTTTAGGATTTTCTTTCGTTCCTCTTAAATGAATTACCAGTCCGTTTAAGAAATTACGTAAAACCTGATCACCACATTCCATAAAATTTGGGTGATCTTCAGCTCTAAAAAAAGCGCCCAATTCTGATTTTGAAATTCTGAAATCTACTAATTCTAAAATTTCTACTATTTGGTCGTCACGGAGCATCAAAGCCACGCGAAGTTTTTTTAGGATATCGTTGTTTGTCATTTTTTGATTTTTAGTTTCAAGTTTGTTTTAAGTTTCAAGTTCCTACAATCTTCGTAGGAATCACAAACTATGCACTTAATTTTTTACAAAGGTACATTTTAAAAGTAATTATTATGACACAGGGCGTTTTAATTTTTTTTTACACCGAACTGTAATAATTAAAATTGGAGCGCAGTATAACTAGTGAAAATTAGTGTATTCGTGGCAGGTTCTTTCGCTTTTATTTAAAATCACAATCGTTTAAGAGATCTATTAATTGATCTAAATCGAATTTTTTTGATATCTGAAATTGGAAATAAGAATTTTGTTTGCTTCCGGCATTTCGATTAGACTCTCATCTTCTAAATAAAGCAAAATATATTTATAAGAAATATCTTTGAATTTTAATATGAAAACGAATTTTAGTAAAATAAAGTGTGTAAATTACAGGTCTAACAAACCAAATTATTAACCACTTTTAACTAAAATTTATGAAACAAAAGAATTTTACCTTTTCCTTCGTTTTGTTCTTACTTACTTCTGGTATTCTGTTTGCACAAAAAATAACGGTAAAAGGAAGCGTAACAGATGAGAGGGGAGTTTCAATGCCAGGTGTAAATATCCTGGAAAAAGGAACATCCAATACTACTACTTCTGGTTTAGACGGGGATTTTTCCATTAGCGTAAATAAAGGATCAGTCTTACTATTTTCGTTCGTTGGGTACAAAATGAATGAAACTACTGTAACGGGAAGTATTTTGAATGTAAAAATGAATCCGGATTCTAAAGAGTTGGATGCAGTGACGGTAACTGCTTTTGGTATAAAAAATAAAACAAAATCTTTGGGTTATGCCAGCCAGACTTTGAAGGCCTCAGATATCGAAAGACCGGGCCAATTAAATGCTCTTGAAAGTTTGCAGGGAGGAGTAGCGGGAGTAACCATAAGTAAAACTTCCGGAGGAGTTGGTGCAGGTGTAGATATTGTTATTCGTGGTGTTTCTTCTTTAGATCCGTCTAACAATAATCAGCCTTTGATTATTATTGATGGGAACCCAGTAAACAATTCTACGGCTATAGGAAATGTAGCTCCCTCCAAAGGTTCTAATTCTGTGAGTAGCGGAGAACAGTTTTCATTTTCTAACAGAGCAATAGATATCAATCCGGAAGATATAGAAAGCTACACCGTTCTTAAAGGAGCCGGCGCTACAGCATTGTATGGTATTTTGGCCGGTAATGGCGTGATTATTATCACTACCAAAAGAGGGAAAGAAGGAAAACCAAAAATTAATATCAATTCCAGTATTTCTTTTAGTGAGGTAAATCATTATCCGGAGCTGCAATCCAAATACAGAGAAGGTTTAAACGGAGCTTCTTATGTAAAAAGTACAGTGTCGGATAGCGCTAGTGGTTTTGAATGGGTAAATCCTGCAAGCCCGGGAGGATTCTGGAGTTTTGGACCGGAATATTCCAGTTCAGATGGTGCAGGAATTAAATACAGAAATTTTTATAAAGATTTCTTTAAAACAGGTGTGACTCAAAACTTAGGCGTGAGTGTGAGCGGAGGAACAGAGAAAATCAATTATTTTGTATCTGCTTCTACCAGTAAAGATGATGGTATTGTACCGAATACTTCTTACCAAAGAAAAACTTTCAAAGCAAATGGAGGGTATCAGATTTCTGAAAAATTTAGAATAGGGTCTTCTTTTGCTTATACAAAATCCGGAGGTATAAGATCTAATAATGGAGACAAATCGGTGATGAGTTCTCTGGCATATTGGTCACCCTCTATTGATGTAAATGATTATCTTACCGCTGCCGGTAAAGAAAAAGATTATACAAATGGTATTATCGATCAGCCAAGATATTTTACCTCTGTAAGTAATCTAAAAGATGATGTAAATCGTATTATTGCTTCGACCGATTTTAATTACCAGGCAACTTCATGGTTAAACTTTGTGTATAGAGCTAGTGTAGATAATTATTCTGAAACGAGAAACCGATATGTTCCTGCTAATCTTGATGTGGGAACAGCTGTAAATGGTTTTATTCTGGATGAAAATATTGGCTTTACGGGACTTAATTCCAGTTTTGTGATCACGGCCAATAAAAAATTCGGAAATTTTAATACCACCCTTACTTTAGGAAATCAAATTTTGGATACCAAAAACACCTATTCTAATGTAAGAGGAGAAGGAATTTTTATTACAGATTTTAATAATATTTCTAATGCGACCAATTTGTTTGCGTATAATTCGGGTGAAGAGCGTGTAAGAAACGTGGGTAATTTTTTTGAAGCAAAAGCCGATTATAAAGAAATTATTTATCTGGGGGTTACGGGGCGATACGATCAGGTATCTACTTTGCCGGTAAAGAATAATAAATTTGATTATTACTCTGCGAATTTGTCTTTTCTTTTTGGAGATTTGATAGACCAAAACAAGTCTGTTTTGTCTTATGGAAAATTAAGAACCTCCTGGGCACAAAGCGGAAAAACGCCTCCGTTTGCGATCTTTAGAAAAAATATAAAAGATGTAAATTTTCCATTCAACGGAGTTGGAGGAGTATCTGCTACATCTGTTGATGCCAATCCAAATTTGAAAGCCGAAATTATATCTACTTGGGAAATAGGTACAGATTTACGTTTTTTTAGAGATAGAATACGATTGGAATACACTTATTTTAACAGAGTTAGTGATGATCAGATTATTCAAAGAATTGTGCCGAAATCCTCTTCAATTACGGCATTTTGGGACAATGGGGGATCTTTAAAAACAACAGGAAACGAATTGACTTTAGGTGCAGATTGGTTTAAAAATCCAAAGTTCAGCTGGACATCTACGCTAAATTTTACACAATACAAAACTAAAGTTACAGAATTGCCTTTTGAAAATATTATTTTCGGATATGACTCTCAGGCTACCAATATAACTTCACAAGTACGTTTGGGTGATGCAGCGGGAACACTTTATGGCCAGTCCTGGCAACGAGTAGACGGTAAAGTAGTGATTGGTGCAAACGGATTGCCTGTTTTTAATAAAACAAGTACGGGTGCCATAGCAATAGGTAAGATTGGCGAGGCTTTTCCGGACTGGGTAGCTACTCTAAACAATACCTTCAAAATTAAAAATTTTGATATCGGTTTTTTGCTGGAATATAAAAAAGGCGGAGATGCGTATGATACAGCCAGAAGAAACGGAATTAGAAATGGTGTTTTGGGAGTTACTGCTGACAGAAGCGAAACTGCTGTTTTAGACGGTGTAAAATCGGATGGAGCGGGAGGATATGTACCTAACGACATCCCTATAAATAAATCGTTACGCAACAATTATTATAACAATACGATTTACAATACAGCTGCAGATGCTCTTATACAGGATGCCTCCTGGTTTAAGCTCAGAAATGTGTCGGTTACTTATAATATGACCAAAGAAGCATTAAAAACCATTGGTGTTTCTAATTTGTCTTTTACGGTATCGGGTAGTAATTTCCTGATCTGGACGCCATTTGATGGCTTTGATCCGGAAGGTTCCAGCTACAGTGCCGGTACCAATGTTTACGGATTTACGGGTTTGACCACTCCGCTTACACAATCATACTCATTTAGTATTAATCTAGGATTTTAATTTATAAAAGATGAAAAATATACTCAAAATATTCCTGATCATAATCATTGCCCTGACAACTTATAGCTGTAGCGATGATTATTTTGATGTAAATACACCGGGAAATGTAATACCTGATGCGAATAAGAATCTAAAAGATCTATTGGGGCCTGCAATTTACTACACATTTGATGCTCAATACTCGGCCGCGACCAGAGTTTCTTTACTAACGCAATATACTTCCTCTGCACTTAATTCGTCAGTAGGGGTAGACAATCATTACGAAGAATCCTTAGATAGTTACTGGTCTTCGGTGTATGTAAAAGCTTTAGGAAATCTGAAAGAAGTAGCCGATAAAGCCGATGAAACAAAATCATCACATTACAAGGGCATTGTTCAAATTTTACAAGCAGTAAATTTTGGATTACTGACGGATCTGTACGGAGATATACCTTTTTCGCAGGCGTCGTTGGCATCACAGAATTTTAAGCCGGAATATGACCGCCAGGAAGAGGTCTACAAAGGTATAAACAACCTGTTAGATCAGGGAATTGCCAATTTATCGGCTCCTAACACATCCTCTTTTACTCCTGGAAAAGAAGACCTTGTTTATGGCGGAAATGTTGAAAAATGGATAAAAGCCGCCTATAGCTTTAAAGCGAGATATGCACTGCACTTATCAAAAATTAATGCAACAACTGCTGCCAGTACAGTAGTTTCTTATTTAGCAAAAGGAATAACATCTAATGCAGATGATTTTCAATTGATTTACAATAAAGTACAGACCAATCCGTGGTATAATAATCAATTAGGACTTAATACCGGGAATGCATCTTATTTGATAACCAAGCAATTTATTGGTTTTATGAACGGGAGCACGTTTGCTTTTAAAACGGTAACAATGGATCCGAGAATGCCATTACTGATTGATCTTAGGAGTTATCCTGTAACAGATGGGGTTGTGAATCCTAAAGATCCAAATCCTAATGTTCCGGGGAATTATATTGGTGGAGAACCTGGCCAGGGATCAAAAGGAACACCGGCACCTAATGCTAAAATAGGGTTGTATTCTTATTATTCAAAAGTAGATTCGCCAGTTGTTATTTTGTCCTTTTCTGAAGTTAAACTAATGCAGGCTGAAGCACAATTTATTTTAAATGGAGGTAATGCGACAAGTACAGGAACAAATGCAACAGGGTATAGCGCCTATATGGATGCTATTGGGGCAAATATGGATAAATTGGGAGTTTCCGCTCCTGATAAAAATGCTTATTTAGGAGATGCTTCTATTAATAAAGGTGCCGCCAGTTTACAGTTGAAAGATATTATGAGGCAAAAAAATATAGTACTCTATTTGAACTGCGAAACATTTAATGATTACAGAAGATATGATTTTTCTACAAACGTTTTTCCGGGATTAGCCCTGCCAAAAGCCGCTGATCCTGCTAATGGAGGAAAATGGATAAGAAGATTTATTTATTCAACTAACGAAAGAAACGCGAATAAAGCAAATTATGAATTAAACTTTAAATCAATGGTCACACCGGTTTGGTGGGATAAATAAAAACTAAAGCGGCTCTGATTTTTTGATCAGAGCTGTTTTTTTATACGCTTTTGCTTTGATTCAAAATTTCAATTACCTGGTCTAAATCATCTTTAGTGTGATGGGCTGTAATTACAATTCGATTAATATCTCTCGAATTTTTTTGATATCTGAAATTGGCGATAATAATTTTATTTTCTCTAAGAATATCCGTTATGCGTTCCATTTCAATGTAAATCAAAGGATACGTTTTATCAAATTTTATATGCTTGCTTTTGATAAGTTTTGTATCCAGATAATGTAGATTCTCCATTAATTTTTGATGCTGAACATGATAAATATCGGATGCATCGGCCAGCGTCTGAACAAAAGCGGGATTCATTCCGGCAGCCGATATAAAAGTATCCGTATTTTTTATCTGATCGATGAAAGAAGTATCACTGGCAATAACACCGCCATTTAAGCCGAACGCTTTTCCCAGAGACGAAACCATAATTTTGCGTTTAATGGGAAGGTTGATCTGTGAATAAATTCCGCAACCATTTTTTCCTAAAATTCCAAACGAATGTGATTCATCGATAATTAAAGTGACTTCTTTATGACTTGGAATTTCCTTTAAAACAGATAAATCAACAGCTTTGGTTTGATAGGAAGGAACTCCGTCAGTAAGAATAGTGATTTTCTCTGCTTTAGAATCTGTCAGACGTGGATGTATTTGATGGTTCAAAAATATTGGTAAACTGTTAGGTGTTTTAATTGCGGTATGCAGATCTGAAAAATGAAAGAAACAATCGGTGGTTTTAGTCAATTGTTCCGTAACTAATTTTCCGGCCAGCATTCCCGATGACACCGTAACAGCACTTTCGGCCTGTATGTGACGGGCGAGAAAAGCTTCACCATTTTCATAAGCCGTTAGTTTTATATTGGCATTGCGGGAGCTGCCGTAAGTAGTTCCCCATTTTCGTATATTTTGAATGACCAATTCCTGAAAAGGATTATTGGTGGGCAATCCCAAATAAGCAGTTCCACCAAAATACAAGTATTGCTCCTGATTGATTTCAATAGTTCTGTCCGGAAATTGGTCTACGTTCATAAAAATTAGATTAAGGTTACTCCGGTGCCGTTAAGATCGGAATAATGAATTACACCATTTTTTATGGTTACTCCGGTGGCAATATCCTGGGCTAGAAGTAAGGCTCCGTCCATATCCACATAATCCAGCTGAGGGAGCAAATGGGCAATAGCCGAGATTCCCACAGTCGATTCGGTCATGCAGCCCACCATCGTTTTGAGTCCTAATTTTTTGGCTTCTTCGATCATGCGTTTTCCGGGAGTCAGACCTCCGCATTTTACAAGCTTTACATTTACGCCATGAAAATGATTGAAACATTTTAGGACATCTTCTTCAATAATGCAGCTTTCGTCGGCTATTACAGGTAAGACCGAATGTTTAAAAACTTCCTTATGGGCTTCCCAGTCATCGGCTTTCATGGGCTGCTCGAGGAATTCCACCCCTAGTTTTTTGAGCTCAATGGCGTTGTTTATGGTTTCCTCAACATCCCAGCCGCAATTGGCATCGATTCTGAAAATGGCATCGGTATGTTTTCGAAGCTCTTTTACAATAGCAATGTCTTCTTTGGTACCCAGTTTAATTTTGTAAATAGGCCAGGGAAGTTCCTGCATTTTTGAAACCATTTTTTCGATAGAGGCAATACCAATGGTGTAATCTGTAAGCGGATTTTTTTCTGTAGAGTAATTCCATAATTCATATAATTTCTTGCCTTTTTTGCGTGCGTACAAGTCATTATAAGCCATGTCTAAAGCACATAAAGCAAACATGTCCTCTTTTAAATACGGATAGATTTTAGACCAGAAAACTTCAGGAGTTTCAGTGGTTGTACTTTCGATAATACTTCGGATTTTTTCTAAATCCTGAATCATTACGGGAACAGTTGTTTTGTAATACGGATTTGAAGTGGCTTCTCCAAAACCTGAAAAACCATCGCTTTTAAGCTCCACAATCAGTGAAGGCTGAAAATCAATCGATTCTCTGGAAATGGTAAAAGTATGTTTGAGTTTTAAATTGTATTCTCTTAAGATTAATTCCATAAGTCTGTTTTTTATTTAATAGCCCAGCCAGATTATTGCTTTTGCGAAACCATCACGCCAGAGTTTTTCATTATGTTCGCCGCCTTTTACAATTTTAGATTTGGTGAGATGAAGGCAATAGCAACGCTTAGTGTCCAGAAGACGTTCCATTTTTGTCATATCGCTTACCATATCGTCACTTTCTTTGTCTCCGCATAAAAAGTAAATTTTAGTTTTGACTTTCGGAGTTTGTTCTGTCAAAGTATAAATGTTTTTTGAAAACCAGAAGGATGGCGAGAATACACCTGCTTTTCCGAAGATTTCGGGATATTTTAACACGGCATAGTACGAAACCAATCCGCCTAATGAACTTCCCATAATCAGGGTGTTTTTGGCCTTAGTTTTGGTTCTGTAATTTTGGTCGATATAAGGTTTTAGCGTTTTTACAATAAAATCAAGATAATTATCGGCATCACCACCGCCGTATTTTTCATTTTTATACGGAGTTAATTCATTTAAACGTTTGTCATTTCCATGTTCAATGCCTACTACGATTACGGGGGCTTTCAGACTGTCCAGTTTTTCATCTACATTCCATTCGCCTGCGTACGAAGTTTTACCATCAAACAAATTTTGGGCATCGTGCATGTAAATCACGCTGTATCTCTTTTTGGCCGAGGCGGCATATCCGTCAGGAAGATAAATCCATATTTTTTTAGTTGTTTTTAGCTGAGGAGCTTCGATTGTAAAGGCAGATACGTTTTTTGAAGCAGTACTCTCTTGTGCGCTTGCGACGGCGGTTACCCACAAGAAAATAAAAAAGAAAAACCTCCTAATCATGAGTACTGTTGCGTTTTAGAGTTAAAAACAATATTTTAGCTAAAAATAATAAATTGATGAATACCGAAGCCGAAAAGATAAGTTTACTTTTAGAAATGATTGCTTTCTCTACCGTTGACGGACAGTTGCATAAAAGAGAGTATGAGTTTTTGTGGCTGGTAGCGCAGGAATTAAATATTAGTCCCGATGTTTTTCGTGATTTATTTCATCAGGAAAGTGCCGGTTCAGTTATAAAATCGGAGTTTCAGCGCATTCAGCAATTTTATCGACTGGCGCTGATTATGTATTGCGATGGTATCTTGCATGAAAAAGAAGCCAAAGCCATACAGCAAATTGCGATCGAAATGGGTTTGAATCCCATTGCAACCAGACGTGTTCTCGATTTAATGAAAAAAGCACCCAATGCTATAATCGATCCTAAACTTTTATTGAAAGTATTTCAGGAACAGCACAATTAAATTTTTAAGCTTCAGATCAGATAACTACTTTTTTTTTATCGACATTTTGAAACCAATACCGGTTTGAAAATCAGGTGCATTGTCCAGATTTAGATCTTCTCTGAAATACACAAAATAAGAAAAACGTTTGGTAGAGTAGGTGCAGATAAAATTCCATCCCTCTAAATCTTCGTATAAATGTGAAATCGTTTTTTGCCAGTGCGTCTTGATTCTTTGTCCGGTGAGAACAGTATGATCTTTTTCGTTTTTTCTATTATAGGAGGACTGAAAATTATAATTGATACCATACGAAAGGTGGTTATTGTTCTTCAGTTTTACCTTGTAGTCAATAAGCCCTTCAAGACTATAGAAGAAATCCCTACTACTAATATTTACCCGATCTCCATATTCTAAAAAATGCTGACGTAAAACTCCTGCACTGGCACCAAAAGTCAGAATGTTTTTGTTTTTAATGATTTTCTTTTTTAGAATAGAAGAAGAAATCCCAAAATCGGCCACAGGATTGTATGGAGAAGTATTGATACCGAGCTGTGCTCCAAAATTCAAATAGATATGATGTTTTTCATTCATTTCTAATTTGGGATAATAGTTGTAATTGATGTCAATTCCGGGAATGGTAAAATTACCGTTATGCATGGTGAGAACCTTGTCATTTTCATCTTTATAAGATATTCCGGCTTTATTTAAACCATAGTAGCGTCTTGAGAAAGGATCTTCTCCGCCGGCAATGTTACTGTGAAACCATTCGATTGTTTCATCAGAAGTAAAAATTGAGTACGGATATTTTCCTCCATCCAGCGAATTTATTCGTAAACCGAAATTAAGTTCGTGATGAACCGTGATAGGCAATGTAAAAGTAAATCGATACGATCGAATCACACCATCGGCGGTGAACTCTTTAGTATTGTGCGGAACTTTATTGAAGTCAAAAGCATACTCCCGAACATGCCAGGGCATGTTTTCTGCTGCCTTTTGATCGTTGGGATCTGTTAATTCATATGATTTTACATAAGGTAGAGCGACATTACCGCTAGAGAATTCAAATGAAAAAGAGTATTTATCAGGAGAACGAACATTGAAATTATGATTTAATCTGGAAATATAAATTCCTAACGGGTGATTGGAAAGAATATTCGGTTTGATGATATCCGAAGAATTTTCTATTTCTTTATTCCAAAAATCATTATTTCCAGATTGTGCCAGGGCAGAAATATTGAAAACAAAAAGAGCAAGAAGGAATAAAAGATATTTCATTTCAGCGTTTTAAAATTTTGTTAAAACTAATGAATTTGAAATTCCTTATAAAATATTTCTTCCATAATTTTAAGTATAAAATTCTTTTATACTTTGGATGTCAATTGTTTTAGAATTGTGTGTTTAAGGAAGCTGTTCCTGCAGTTTTTTAATGTCGTCACGCAGTTTTGCAGCCTGTAAAAAGTCCAGTTCTTTTGCCGCTTTTTCCATTGATTTTCGTTTTTCACGAATCATTTTTTCCAGTTCCTGTTTCGATAAATAAGCTGTTTCAGGTTCTGCCGCAGCTGACGGTATGGTATGTCCTAATTCGTATTCAACCAGAGGATTTTTAGTAAAGGCACTATCGATTTTTTTATTTAAGGCCTGAGGAGTGATATTGTTTTGAGTATTATAATTGATTTGTTTGGTTCTGCGATAACTGGTCTCATCGATTGTTTTTTGCATACTGGCAGTGATTTTATCAGCATACATGATGGCTTTTCCGTTAAGGTTCCTTGCGGCACGGCCAATAGTTTGGGTCAATGATCTGTGGTTTCTTAAAAAGCCTTCTTTATCGGCATCTAAAATAGCAACAAGCGAAACTTCAGGTAAATCCAGACCTTCACGAAGTAAGTTTACCCCGATCAAAACATCAAAAATTCCTTTGCGTAAGTCCTGCATAATTTCGATACGCTCCAGTGTATCTACGTCGGAATGAATATAACGACAACGAATGTTGACTTTGGTCAAATATTTGGCTAGTTCCTCGGCCATTCTTTTGGTCAGAGTAGTGACCAGAACTCTTTCGTCTAATTCGCAGCGAACCTGAATTTCTTCGATCAAATCATCAATCTGATTCAAACTTGGGCGTATCTCAATAATGGGGTCTAATAATCCTGTCGGACGAATAATCTGCTCTACATAAACCCCGTCTGTTTTCTGAAGTTCATAATCAGCAGGTGTTGCAGACACGTAAATGACCTGATTTTGCATGGCTTCAAACTCCTCAAATTTCAGAGGTCGGTTGTCCATTGCAGCAGGCAGACGGAAACCATATTCTACCAGGTTTTCTTTTCGACTGCGATCGCCTCCGTACATGGCATGAACCTGTGAAACCGTCACGTGACTCTCGTCTACTACCATCAAATAATCCTTTGGAAAATAATCTAACAAACAGAAAGGACGGGTTCCGGCGTCTCTACCGTCAAGATATCTCGAATAATTCTCAATTCCGGAACAATATCCTAATTCGCGAATCATTTCTAAATCAAAATTTGTACGTTCTTCCAAACGTTTTGCTTCCAGATGTTTACCGATTTCTTTAAAATAATCGACTTGTTTGACTAAATCCTGCTGGATTTCCCAAATAGCGCCTTGCAAAACATCAGGCGAAGTCACAAACATATTGGCAGGATAAATAGTTAGTCTGGTAAATTTTTCAATGACTTGTGAGGTCTTGGCATCAAAGGATTCTATTTCTTCTATTTCATCACCAAAAAAGTGAATTCTATAGGCGTCATCGGCATAACTTGGGTATACTTCAACCGTATCTCCTTTGATTCTGAAGTTTCCGGGAGTAAAATCTGCTTCCGTTCGGGAATATAAACTCTGCACCAGACTGTGTAATAATTTCGTTCGGGAAATGACCTGATCTCTTGCTATTTCGATGACATTTTTCTGAAATTCAACTGGATTTCCAATACCATACAAACAGGAAACAGAAGCGACAACCAGTACATCACGACGTCCCGAAAGCAGGGAAGAAGTAGTGCTCAGACGCATTTTTTCAAGTTCCTCATTGATGGATAGATCCTTTTCGATAAATACTCCTGTAACCGGCATAAAAGCTTCCGGTTGGTAATAGTCGTAGTAAGAAACAAAATATTCCACAGCATTATTCGGGAAGAATTGCTTAAATTCCGAGTACAACTGTGCAGCCAGCGTTTTGTTGTGTGCCAAAACCAAAGTAGGTCTCTGAACTTCCTGAATAACATTGGCCACCGTAAAAGTTTTTCCGGAACCGGTAACTCCTAATAAAGTTTGGTATTTTTCACCGTCTATAATGCCTTGTGACAGTTTTTCAATTGCTTGCGGCTGATCACCTTTTGGACTGTATTCAGAGGATACCTGGAAATTCATTTTTGGAGGATGAAAGATTAGTGTCGTAAAGATACGAGTTTGATTTCTTTTTTTCTGAAAGTATAATTCAAAAAAAAATCGTCAACAAATTTCATGTTGACGGTCTTTTTATAGTTGAGAATGATTTAGAAGCTAAGACTTAATCTTGCAAAAACAAAACGTCCGTTTTGACCAAATTGAGATATATTTCTGGAATACACAAATTGATTTTGGTTGGATAAATCAATAGCAGTTGGAGTAGTGGCATAGGTTATGTTTCCATTTGCATCAACGCCATTGGCTCTTCTTGCGGTTTGTGGCCCCAGGTTTTTGTCCGGATAAATATCAAAAATATTGTTAGCACCGATTATGATTTTAGCAATAGGACTAATTTTAAAACCTACAGACATGTCGGTAATCACTCTTCCTCCCCAAACAGGATGTTCATTTTCCACCGCTTTTCCATTTACAATAGTGGCGCCTACAAAACCATCACCGTTTACGTCAGCAACGTTTGGATCTGTTACTTCTCCAAAGTAAACGTTTCTTAGAAAGAAATCGAATTTTTTGTAAGTAAGGCCGTTTGTCAGATTTACTTTTACTCGCGGTACTGCTTCTTCTAAATAAATTCTTGAAGATTCTGAAAAATAAGTATTTACCTGACCTGCCGCTTCCAGTATAGGAGAAGCATGAATGTTTCCTATTTTATGTGTTTTTGAAAAGGTACCGGACAAGTCATTTTTTAAAGTCAGATTTTCATTTAGGTTCATTTTGTTGGTAAGTACTACATCAATTCCTTTAGATTCGGTATCAATGGCATTGGCGAAGAAAGTTGCCGCATTTGCGCCAGCCTGATCATACAAAGACTGAGTCAGTGGAGTTGGCGTAAACTGATCGGTAAGTACTACTCTGTCGTTTATTTTGATGTAATAAGCGTCTGCAGTTATAGTAAGGTTGGCTGATGGAATTTTAGCTGTAAATCCGGCGCTTATACTGGTTGACTCTTCTTGTTTTAATTTCGGAATTCCAAGTAATTTTGCGATTTCAGAATCATTGCTGAAAGTTCCTACTTCAAAAGGGACTCCTCCTGTAAATTGTGTTGCAGTGGATTCATAATAAATCTGATGTAAGGATGGAGCTCTGAATCCTGTTGAGAAAGCACCACGCAAATTGATGTTGTCTGTAAGTTTATAGCGGGTGGCAATTTTAAAATTAGTAGTACTTCCAAAATCAGAATAGTTTTCAAAGCGAACAGCTCCGTTTAATAACCATTTTTCGGTTACATCTAACTCTAAATCCGTATAAAGAGCTACACTATTTCTTTTTTCGGTTTTTGCATTTTCTGCTCTGTAACCCGGAAAAACCTGTGCTCCACCTGGTCTGGCGGCGCCATAAAAATCAGTCACTCTTATGTTGGCAGGTGTTGTACCGGTAACTACATTTCCATTGATATCGTATTGACTGTAAGAATCAGGAACTCCGGCATTGATACCGTACTGTTCGTAGCGATATTCGGCACCAAATGCGATATTCAGTGTATTGATTTTCTTGCTCATATCAAAATTCGTTGTGTTTTGAGCAAAACGTAAGCCTCCGGCATCAAATTCAGTAGGGGAGCCTTCTCTTAAAGTAGCATTTACAGTATTTTCGATATTATAATCAAAGGAATTTCGGCCATACGTATTGCTCAAATCAAAATGCCAGTCTTTGAAAATAGTACCTCTAAGTCCTGTTGCAGCAGAAAGGTCATTAATGGTAGAATGAATTTCAGGTAAGAAACCATTTAAGTATAAACCGGTATAAGATCTTGATTGATTAGGTCTTCTGAAAAAGCCGGCAGATTCACCATTTCTATAACTGGTTCCACCAAAAACATAAACTTCTAATTTATCATTTATGGGATAGGCGGCATTCAAAAAGAACTGAACACTTTTAAATTCAGATTGCCCTATTCTCATATTAAAGTTTCTTCTTTCAAGTTTTCGGTAAGCCAGTTCTCCGTCTGTGGCATCAAAATTTAAGGCCGTTTGTAATTGCGAAATAGTTGTGGCATTACTGATATTCGCTTGTTGTGCCCCGGTAAAATAACTTACTTTGGGAGCATAGTTTTTTATTAAGCTTACAATTTGAGCAGAATTAGGAGTATTGGTAATATTGCCGTACAGAGAATTTATATTTATTCCGTCTTCTGAAGCTCTTTGTTCAATCGCATTGTAAGCGTTATAGATAGTACCTGTGGCGTCATTAGCTCTGCTTGTAGCATCTCTTAATTGCAAGCTTCCTGTTAAATTAATAAAACTTTTTTCTTTGCCTAAATTTGTTCCGTAATTAACATCCATTTGGTAATTGTTACCATCATTTCCTCCCCTGTGATCGTTAGCATTTCGTGAAAAATTACTTCCTGAAAAGAGATTAATATCTATTTTTTTAGTGTCTTTTTTTATGTTGAGATTAATTACCCCTGCTATAGCGTCTGAACCATATTGAGCAGAAGCACCATCTCTAAGTACTTCTATTTTTTCAAGAGCGAAAGCGGGAATTGCATTCAAATCGGTTCCTACTGATCCTCTTCCCGGAGTTCCGTTTATGTTAACTAAAGAGGAGGTATGTCTTCTTTTTCCGTTTACCAAAACCAATACCTGATCAGGGCCTAAACCTCTTAATTGCGCCGGATCTAGGTGATCCGTTCCGTCAGCTACCGTTTGGGTATTTGAGGTAAAGGAAGGAGCTACCATGTTCAAAATCTGATTCAGGTTGGTTTGTGCTCCTTGCGTTGCAATATCCTTCATTGCAATAACATCTATAGGAACAGCTGATTCTGTAACAGTTCGGGTAGGGTTACGCGAACCAATAATCACTACATTCTCCAGGCTTTCACCACTGCCTCCTGATAGCGTAACATTTACAGTTGGTCCCACAACTGTTACGGTTTTGGTTTGTAATCCTACATATGAAAATTGCAAAACATCACCAACTTTAGCCTCAATAGTATAGTTTCCATCAATATCAGTAACAGCTCCTTTTTTGGTACTGATGACCAAAACAGTAACTCCCGGTAAAGAGGCTCCTGTGTCATCGACAACTTTTCCTTTGACAAGATCGGTTTGTTTGTTTTGATTGGTCTGAATGGTATTTTTTCGGTTTTTCGTATTTTCAGCAGCGGTAAGATTGTTGCCGTTTGCTAAAAGAACAGTGAATGCAAAAGGTGTGAGTAACACTTTTTGGAGTCGTAAATACATTTGGTTTTTGAATAGATTCTTCTTCATAATTCTGGTTTTATATTAGTTTGGTTTAAATTAATATGAAAGCAAAAAATAAATAACAAACGGGTCTGCTATAAATTATTTTGAAATTGAATTTGTTTTGGAATTTTTATTCAATAAATTTCTGAACCAAATGGTTATTGTCACTTTTTTAATTTATGACTGGTCCAGTAGATTGAAGGGTATGGTTCGCTCTATTTTGACGATTTTTTAAAATAGTTTTGCTATAATTGTAAATATATGTAATTTTAAGTTAAAACTATTGGTTAATTCTGTTTAAAGGTCCTTTTTTAAATTTTTAGTATTGATCTTGTGTTTACGTTGCGAAAAATATTTTTCTTTAAGGTTTTAAGTTTGCTTTCTTAGGATTTAAAAACTCAATTACCTGTTCATTTACTGATTTAGATTGATCTATGCTTAAAAAATGACCCGCATCGTTAATCGTTTTTGTTGTACCGTTTACTAAAAGTTTTTGAGCACGTTCAAGACTTTCTTCTGAATTGATAACATCATGATCTCCAATTAAAATCAAAACCGGATTGCTGATGAATTTTAGTTCATCATCTGAGAAAGGACGCATTTTCAGCATGCTTGAATTTGACTTTGCATATTTGTTGGCCAAATAGAATTGTTGTTTGTAAACCGGACTGATTTTTTCGGGATGAATAGAAAAAATGTTCAATGTTTTTTCGAAATTCTTTTCATTTGGAAAAAGTTTCAATAGTAAGGCCGGAGTCATCTTTCTTACTTTATCTACAGATTTGAAGGTCTGTGCCGGACTTAACAATACTATTTTATCAATTGAATTTTCTTTTTGAGTGGCTAGTAATGTTGCAATCCAGCCACCGCGGGAGGCTCCTATAAGATCAATATTTTTTAATTTGTAATGATTGAAAATTTCATTGTATAGGATAACAATTTCTTCTGAAGACAGTGGTTTTGTCGTCAAAGTAGATTTTCCGGGTTCCATTATAAAATCAATGGCATAAATGCGGTGTGTTTTGGAGAGTGCTTTTATGTTGGGATACCACATAGTCGAACTCGCATCCATACCATGTAGGAGCACTAGATCTTTACCGTTTTCTACACCGCTAATAATTATATGAGCTGTTCCGTAAGTTGTAGGTATAGTTTCCTCGGTATAAGGAATATCCCAAAGCTTTAGTGCCTGATCGTATGAATTTATATAAACTTGTTTTTCGCTTTTTGTTTTAAAAACATAATCGTCAAATTTCGTCTTTTTAGAAGCCGCACAACCTGCTAGTAAAAACAACAACAATACTTTAAAGAAAATTTTTGCCATAGGAATAAAATTCAAATTACTTTAAAGGTACAAAAATGGTAACTCTAAAAAGTATCAGAATTTTATTTTAAACTATTAGAATTTCAATATCAGGCATTTTCAAAGTTCCAGGCCTTTTGTTGGTTTTCACTTAAAAAAGTCCAGGCTACAATTCGGCTTGTTTTTTGGCCCTGAGCCATATCAATTGTTTGAATATCGACCGCATTTACTTTGTTTAATGTTTTGTAAATGCTGTAAAGATTATCTCTTTTGGATACTAAAGTGGTGAACCAGAGACATTGTGTGGCATATTTAGCGCTTTCGTAAATCATTTGAGTGATAAAACGAAGCTCACCTCCATCACACCATAATTCCGCATTTTGACCTCCGAAGTTTAAAACAGGGTTTACTTTCTTTTTGTCCTTCGGGTTTAAATTAGAAACTTTACGAACGGTACTTTTATTGGCTTCTTCTGCCGAAGCATGAAAAGGCGGATTGCACATCGTGAACGTAAAACGATCTTCGGGAGTAATGATGTTTTTAAAAATAAAGCGCGATTCTGTTTGTTGCTGAAGGCTAATGGCTTCAATTAGTTTTGGATTTGCTTCAATAATTTTACTGCAGTTTTCGATTGCTTTTCTATCGATATCTGTTCCAACAAAGTCCCAGCCGTAAACAGCATTTCCTAAAATAGGATAAATGCAGTTAGAACCCGTACCTACATCTAAACCTAACACGGATGATCCCTGAGGAATAGTTCCGTTATTAGTTTCGGCCAGTAAATCGGCCAGATAATGGATGTAATCTGTTCTTCCGGGAATTGGCGGACAAAGATAGTTTTTAGGAATGTCCCAATTTTGTATGTCATAATAGGTTTTCAGTAAAGCTTTGTTGAGCAGTTTTACCGAAAGGGGATTGCTGAAATCAATAGTTTCAATTCCGTGATTATTTACGGCAACCTGCGCTTTTAATTCAGGGCAATTTGCAATAAGAAGTTCGAAATCATAACGTGAACGATGCAGATTTCGGGGATGTAAATTGTTTTTTTCGGAATTGTCTGTTGGTTTCATTTTGTGAATTTGGGTGCAAAGATAGTCATTCCTTTTTTGTGATTGCATTCAGAACAACAATCCTTAATCCATACATTCCATCAACAGTAAATCACCATCGGTATGGATAATGGTTACCAGACCATCCTGAAGAACAGAATTGCTGCTTCCGGTTCTGTAGCCAATGGTTAAGGTATCGTTTTCAAGAGGATATTGTAAATTGGTCGAATAAATTCCGTTAACTACCCCAATCGGAATCAAGGAAATAGGAGTTTTTGCGGTGTACCACTTTTCGAATTTTTGAGGGAGTAAGAATACTTTCGAATGATCGTCCAGTATAACAATTTTAAGCAAATCGCGGTAGCGGGCAATATTGGTGATATTGGTTATGGTATGGTCCGCACGTTTTCCGGTGGCCCAGACAACATTTACAGCAGGGATTTTTCGATCGATTAAATAATCAAAAGCTTTCTCCAGATCGGTTTTGTCCTGATCGGGTGTATGAACAATTTCGATAGGATATTGTGTGGTCTTGTATATTTCAGGATCAAAACCACGGTCGAAATCACCCAGAAGGACATCGACTTTAATGCCCAGTTCAATTACTCTTTCAATGGCTGAATCAAGTACAATAACCAGAGGAGACCATTCCAGTAATTGTCCTAATAATTCCGGATGGCATGCTGCTCCGTTGGCGATAATTAAAGCGGGTTCCTGGTCGTCGCGTACGATATGGTGTGAAGACATTTAGTTTTTAATTTGAAATGTGCTGCAAATGTACAAAAGTTATGAGCTGTAAAAGATCAGGCAAATAACTAAATTATTTGGAATGGAGATTTTACGGGAATAGGGAAACAAAAAAAATGCTCTCAATTAAGAGAGCATTTGGTTAATTTTTTAAAAATTTGTTTGTTGTTGTTCCTTTGTTTGAATTTATTTTAACGAAGTAAATCCCTTTACTCAATTCCGAAACATTGATGTTCGAGAAGTTTTTTATGTTTTTGGTATCTAATACAGATTGTCCAAGTGTATTATAAATTTGTATTGATTTTATAGATAGATTTTCATCTGACGAAATGTTCAGTACATCTTTAACCGGATTAGGAAATAAAACAAGATTAGAATTGTCATTGTTTAAGAAATAATCGGGTGTATCCAATGTGCTTTTAGTGCCAAGTAATCGGATTGTTCCATTAGACCAGTTGTTTTTGTATTTTACAAAATTACCTGTTACCAAAAGTTTTCCGTCTTTTTGAATTTTAATGGCAGTGATGTTACCATCAAATCCTTCACCTGAATCAAATGTGGTGTCAATTTCTCCATTTTTCTCTAATCGTTTAAAGTCATTTATCTGATAATCAGTGGTGCTGTTTCGATTAGTGAAAAGTATAATTTGATCATTAGACTGTATTTCCATACCTCGTACAAGATGCGCTACATAAGTAGAATTATATTCAGTAAATGATGCATCTGTAGAGCCATCCGTATTTAAGCGTTTTAGAACACAACTCTTTTCTGTTATAGAATTAAAATTTAGCTGCCCCGCGATGATGATTTTTCCATCAGATTGTATGCCAGTAGTGTAGATAAATCCGGTTAGGTTTTCATCAGGACGGAAAGTATTGTCAAATGTTCCGTCACTATTAAATCTTGCAATTCGATTGATTTTTGTTTCGTTATAAGAAGTAAAATTACCGGCTACAATTATTTTTCCATCTTTTTGCACTGCTGAAGTGTAGCAGAGATTGTTAAATCCTCTGACTGAAGCAAAGCTAAGATCTTTAGAGCCATCGCTATTTAATCTTGTAAGACTGTCCTGGCCATCAGAAGTAACTAAGATTTTTCCATCGGAAAGCAATATTAAATTGTATATGCGTCCAAGGTAAATAGGGGCCGAAAAAGAAGCATCTATTGTAAAATCATCATTGTATCTTACCAAACTACTTACGCCTGTAGATTCAATTTTATTTAAGATAACTTTACCATCTGGCAGAACAATTCCTTTTCTAAAGGTATTTTTTTCGCTTTTAGGGGATGTAAACAGGTTTTGGTATAAATTTTTATTCTGAGAAAGCTTGCCATTTTTGTTTAGCAATTTTATACCATCATGATATTTTGTATTAAAGGTACTTTTACTATTTCCCAGAACAAGAATGTCGCCATTCGGTTTTTCTAAAATATCATTTCCTGCATAAAAAGTACTTGGTTGTTCTTGTGCGTTAATTTCAGAAGTAGTTAAATCTAATTTAATAAATCGGTTAAAAGAAGTACTTCCTCCTGTAAAGTTTACAATATTCTCCGTACAAACTAATAATTTATTATCCGGGCACAACAAAATTTTATTTGAATTTGTGTTTGCGTCTAATTTTGCTACAACTGTATTATCAATGGAGCCATCATTATTAATGAGTGTCAAATCGCTTTTTAGTATTTTATCATTCGAGAGAAGAATAAAATCTTTTACTGTTGCCATTGGGAATCCTGGCACAACGTATTTAAATGATGTGTCTTTAGATCCGTCGGTGTTGAACCTCATAAAACCGGAGGTCCCAATATATTTGAATGTACTGTAACAACCACCAAATAATATTTTTCCATCTTTTTGAATGCCCAATTTACAATCGTACATACTATCATACCCAACAGTATTGTTGGAACAAATTCCTCCAAATCCTTCTATAGCAGTAAATCCTGAATCTAAAGTACCATCAGAATTTAAACGGTCAATTCTATAACTTGTTTCTTTGTTGAATGTATTCTCATAGGCTCTTACTACTTTACCATCAGTTTGCAGTTCAAATTTGAAAATATTATAAGGGTAACCGGAGCCTGGTTGAAAAGTTTTATCCACAGTACCGTCAGCATTTAGGCGCAGCATATTGCGGCCAGTAAATTTTTGATAAATAGAAACATCAAAAACTCCCGCTATTAGTATTTTTCCATCGGGCTGTATTTTTATCGAACGTATAATTGTAAACGTAAATGAATTGAATCCTTTATCAGAAAGATTAAATGTATTGTCAAGAGTACCATCAGCATTTAACCTGATTATTTTGTTTACCGGTTTTCCATCATAAGTTGTAAAAGCGCCACCAATCAGAATTTTTCCATCCGGTTGTATTGCTAAACCTGACGGTGCAGAACTAAACCCTAAGCCAGTTTTGAACGTTTCATCAAGAGACAAATCTTTATTTAACCTCAAAATATTGTTACCTTTTACTGCATTCTTGTCATTGTACAATTTATAAGAACTGGAATTTCCAACCAAAACTATTTTCCCATCAGGCTGTAAAGCAAAATCTTTGCTGAACAAAGTTAAACTGGGAAGATAATCTTTGGTATCAAAATCCGGGTCAATATTTGAAGAAACTTGAGCATTGCTCGATAATGATATAAAAAAAAGAAATAATAAGAAGTAGTGTTTTTTCATAAATGATTTTTTGTATCAAATATATTGTTAATATTTTATTTGTACAGACAAAAAAGCAATTGTTTCTTCTTATTTTTTGCAGTCTTAAATTTAAGTTATAGTAATCTTCTGTGGTAATTGATTTGCCCTAAATGATAGGCTAAATGAGTAGAAAGATGCACTAAAAAGAAACCGGTTGTCATTTCTTTTTCGAAAACAATTTGCGGATAAATAAGCTCTAAATCGGCTTCGGTTAGGCTATCAAGGGTGTTGTTTACCACCAAAATAGTATGCTCAATTTTGCTGATGAGCTCAGATCTTGGAATATCTTTCAGGGAAAATTCCAATGGACGATCACGAACATAATCTGTTTTTCCTAATTCGGCACTAATATAGCTATTTATGTTTCCCATAAGATGCAAACAAAGATTTCCGGCTGAATTGGAAATATCCGGTGCAATTGTCCAAATCAGAGCTTCGTTTTGATAGGATTCGATTTCAACTTTTAATTTGTTCAGGTCTCTGTTAAAAAGAATTTTTAAGGTATCGATCAACATGGTTTCTAAGCTTTTTGGGTTATCGGAATCCAGATTTCTTCTTCAGAATCCGGATCTTCTTTTTTGTATTTTTCACCCATTATGGCAAAGTGCGGTCTTTCATCAACCGTATACGCTGAATTAGGGAGCCAATCTACAAAAATTTCACGATACGTTTTGTGGCCTTCACTTTGAGGGCCTTTATGAACAAAAACAGCATACAATCCCTCAGGAATTACCAAAGATTTCATTTCCTGTGGTATTTCATCAAATGCAGAGACTTCGACTGCGGCCCATTTTTCGAAGGTATTTCCGGGATCAAAATTGTCAAAATGTGCCGTTGGAAAAACTTCCAGAGAATACAAGTCGGTATCGACCATGTTCTTAATTTCTTTCCGTTTCGGCATAAACGAACTCCACAATTCATGGGTTTTGTTTTCCAAAAATGACATTATTATGTATTTACCAATTAGTTTTTTTTCGGATAAGATCTGAATTCTGGCTTCCATTTTTTACTGATTATTGAATTTTATATTTTTTGTAATCGGTTTCACTAAGCGAAAAATAACCTAACGGAAAATTAGCCTTATCGGCCGTATTGATAATATTTCCTCTTACGGTTGCGGGAGGAGACTGAAAAGGTCCGCCAACATTGTTTCCGGCAATACTCACCAGAATACTCATATAATTGTAATATTGTTTCGAGATGCCGTAATGTGTCATTTCGACTTCATTACCAACTTTTAAATCGTCATCATCTGAAGTGCTGAAATATTCATTCCCCTGAAAAAATTTGTCTTCAGTAACGTAATAAGTTGAGGTAATTTTAGTCGAATATACATATTTAAAAAGATAAAAATTATCGGCATTGGCAGGATCGTTAAAATAAGCACGGGTTTCCACTTTTTTTCCTGATAAACCGCCCTGATTGTTTTGCTCCACCCGGGTTATGGGAGCGACTGATTTCATAGATTCAGTGGCAGTATAAGTAATTCCGCCGGAAATCACCGTTAAGGTATAGATTTCGTCGATTACCGGAATAAAATTCGAGCAAACATAACGTCCAGTTTTTGGAACTTCACTAAAATTGAACTTTATGTTCTGGCTGTTCGTGATAAATACGGTTGCACCCGAAACAATTGGAATAACATTTTGAAAATAACCTGTAGTGGTGGTCAGTTTTATGGTTTGTTGCTTTCCTGTAGTTCCTTTTTGCCAGTTTATTGCCGCTTCTATAACTAATTTTGGCGGAGCAGTATCCAGATTAACATCCACAACTTCTTCACAGGCGGTGAAGAAAATGGATATAAAAAGGACAATTAAGAGAGTTGCTTTTTTCATGATCGGTCTTTTATTTTCTTTGGAGGGAAAGGTGGTCTTAAAATTTAAAATTATAGCTAACAGCAGGAACAATTCCGAAAATTGAAGTTTTTACGGCTTCATTTGCAGCGGTATCAGTATTTTGGCGGAAATTAATCGAGGCTGCATTCTGGCGGTTGTATAAATTGTAAATACTAAAAACCCATTCTGCTTTCCATTTTCTGTCTTTGTTTCTTCGGGGTGTCAAAGTTGCCGAAACATCTAAATGATGATAGGCCGGCAAACGGTTGTCGTTTCTTAAACCATAACTGGGCACCGTGATTCCTAAATACTGATATTGTCCATTTGGATAGGTAACAGGCTGTCCTGACTGAAGCGCAAAATTAGCTCCAAAAGACCATTTCTCGTTCAGGTTATAAGCTGATGTCACGGCTAAATTATGCGTTTTATCATAGGCAGAACTGTACCATTGTCCGTTGTTGATACCGATCTCCTCGGGAGTTCTTCCCGGAGTCTGCTGTTGTGATTTGGATAGGGTATAGGAAATCCATCCGTTGAATTTGCCTTCGTTTTTCTTAAGCATAAATTCGACACCATAAGCTCTCATTCTTCCGTTCAGAACTATTTGTTCGATCGCATTATTCGCAATCAAATCAGCACCATCGATATAATCAAGTCGGTTTTGAACCTTTTTATAATACGTTTCTACTTCAACAGTATAGGCGCCATTATTAATATTTCTAAAATAACCCAAAGCAACCTGATCTGCAATCTGGGGTTTGATGTAGTTATCACTAGGCATCCACACGTCAAGCGGAGTAGGTGATGAGGTATTCGAAATCAATTGAAGATACTGCGCCATGCGGTTATAGCTTGCTTTAATAGCCTGATCGTCGTTTAACTGATAAGAAACCGAAAGTCGCGGTTCGAAATTGTTGTAATCCTGAATGACCTTGTTTTTACCGAAGTATTTTGTTGAGACAGGGATTCCTTTTTCGTAAATCTGCATATTATTATTGAAGGTTACAGCCTCATTATTGTTGTAATAATTAATAGTAGAAGCACCTAAGCGGTAGAAAAGACTGTAACGCAAGCCATAAGCTAGTGTGAGTTTTTTGGAAAGCTGATTCTCGGCTTCGATATAAACTGAAGGTTCAAAAGCATATTTTTTGTCCAGCTGGTCCGGATTAATTCCGGATTTTTCATTACTTGGTTTAATGGTTCCGGGATTAAATTCATAGTAAATTCCGTTTAAACCGTAGTTCAGTTTGAATTTATCCGAGACATAGTTTTTGAAATCATACTTGATGTTGTAATTTTTAATTCCGGAGTCCCATTTAAAGCCTACAAAATCTAAGTCAAGACCGTAATAGTAATCGCTGTAAATTAGAGATAAATTGGCAAATAGCTTATCAGAGTACAAGTGGTTCCAACGCAGGTTGAGGGTCGAATTTCCGTAGATATTGGTAAAGCTCTTGTTCAGACTAAATACGTCGCGGCCAAAATAACCTGATAAATACAAGCTGTTGTTTTCGTTTAGCTTATAACTCAATTTAGTATTCAAATCATAGAAATAAGCAGCGTTGTTTTTTTGATCTTCAGATAACTTTAGAAATAAATGAGCGTAAGAAGCTCTTCCTCCAATCAGGAAAGAACCTTTGTCTTTCACTAGAGGTCCTTCGGCTAAAATTCGACTTGAAACTAATCCAATTCCACCATTGACGTGAAACTCTTTGCTGTTTCCGTCTTTCTGATAAATGTCTAAAACAGAGGAGGCTCTTCCGCCATAGCGAGCCGGAATTCCTCCCTTATATAATTTTAAATCTTTGATGGCATCCGGATTAAAAACGGAGAAAAAACCAAATACGTGAGAAGAATTAAAGATGGTGGCTTCGTCCAGCAAAATCAAATTCTGATCGGCACCCCCGCCACGTACATTGAACCCCGAAGCACCTTCACCTGCATTTGTGACTCCCGGGAGCAATAAAATTGATTTTATGACATCGACTTCACCCAAAACAACCGGCATTCTTTTGATGGTAGCAATAGAGAGTTTATTGGCACTCATCTCAGGCGATTTGATGTTGATTTTACTTTTATTATCGGTAATTATGACCTCTTTAAGTTCTTCACCGCTTTCGGTAATGGCAAAATTATTTTTAGTGTTTTGATTTAAAGCAATGGTTTTTTGAAGAGTCTGATAACCAACATAGCTAATTTCAATTTGATGCTCTCCCTTTGGAACAGTTAGGGAATAAAAACCATATTCATTGGTGGTAGTACCAATTTTTAAGGCTGGAATATAGAGGTTTACGCCAATTAAAGTTTCATTGTTTTTAAAGTCGGTGATGGTACCGCTCAGTGTAAATTTTTCCTGAGAAAATGATGTTAAAATGGTAAATAGAAAAAATAAAAAAGCAGTTATTTTTTTGGTGGTCATTATCTTGGTTTTGAGTTACATAGTTAACGATTCTTGTTAAATATTTTTGCACAACAATTGTTAAACATAAGTTAAGAATCACTTTTTCTCTAAGGTTCAAAGGTACACAGGTGTGGAGGTTCAAAGTTTTTTTTAGTTCAATTCACAAAAAAAAGACAACTGTTGAAAGTTGTCTTTTTAGTGAAGAGATGTTTTTATCTCTCTATTATTTTATACTGCTATTTTATTTGAGCAATAATAGAGTTGAATGTTTCGCTTGGTCGCATTGCTTTGCTTACTAACTCTGGAGTTGGTTGGTAATAACCGCCAATCGTTTGAGGCTTTCCTTGTGCACCAATTAATTCAGCATCGATTTTAGCTTCGTTAGCTTCAAATTCAGCAGCAATTGGAGTGAAGATCGCTTTTAATTCAGCATCTTTGTTTTGAGCAGCCAAAGCCTGAGCCCAATAGTATGCAAGGTAAAAATGAGAACCACGGTTGTCAATCTGACCTACTTTACGAGCTGGAGATTTATCATTGGCAAGGAATTTATCATTTGCCTGGTCTAAAGTTTCAGACAGAACAATTGCTTTAGAATTGTCTAAAGTTTGTCCTAAATGCTCTAAAGAAGCACCAAGCGCTAAAAATTCTCCTAATGAATCCCAACGTAAATATCCTTCTTCTGTAAATTGCTCTACGTGTTTTGGAGCAGAACCTCCGGCACCCGTTTCAAACAATCCACCACCGTTCATTAACGGAACGATAGATAACATTTTAGCAGAAGTTCCTAATTCCAGAATTGGAAACAAATCGGTTAAATAATCACGTAAAACGTTTCCGGTTACCGAGATAGTGTCTAAACCTTTGATGATTCTGTCTAAAGTAAATTCAGTAGCAGCAACTGGGTTTAAGATGCGAATATCCAGATTTACGGTATTGTGATCTTTTAAATATTTTTGAACTTTTGCAATTAATTCTCTGTCATGCGCTCTGTTTTCGTCTAACCAGAAAACGGCAGGAGTATCAGATAAACGGGCTCTGTTTACAGCTAGTTTAACCCAGTCCTGAATTGGAGCGTCTTTGGCTTGACACATTCTGAAAATATCATTAGTTTCAACGTTTTGTTCCATTAAAACAGTTCCTTTGTTGTCTGTTACACGAACAACTCCGTCAGCTTTAATTTGGAATGTTTTGTCGTGAGATCCGTATTCTTCTGCTTTTTGAGCCATTAAACCTACGTTAGGAACACTTCCCATTGTTTTAGGATCAAAAGCACCGTGTTTTTTACAGAAATCGATAGTAGCCGTGTAAATTCCAGCGTAAGAGCGATCCGGAATAACTGCGATTGTGTCTTGTTGTTTACCTTCTTTATTGTACATCTGTCCTGAAGTACGAATCATTGCCGGCATAGAAGCATCAACAATTACATCCGAAGGTACGTGTAAGTTTGTAATTCCTTTATCAGAATTCACCATTGCCAAAGCAGGACCGTTTTCGATTGCTTTAGTAATGTCAGCTTCCACTTCCGCTTGTTCAGGTCTTCCTGCAATTTTTGCATAGATATCACCTAAACCATTTCTGGTGTCAATGTTTAATTCTGCAAATAAAGTTTCGTATTTTTTGAAAAGATCAGCAAAGTATACTTCAACGATAGCGCCAAAGATAATTGGATCTGATACTTTCATCATGGTTGCTTTTAAGTGTACCGAAAGTAAAACACCTTCTTTTTTAGCATCAGCGATAGCATCAGCAGCAAAAGCTTTTAATTTTTTTACACTTAAAACAGAACTGTCAATGATCTCACCTGCTTTAAGCGGAGTACTGGCTTTTAATACAGTAGTTGTACCGTCTTTTGCAACGAATTCAATTTTTACATCGTTAGCTTCTGCAACTGTAAGCGATTTTTCACTTCCGTAGAAATCACCGCTTGGCATTGAAGCTACTTTTGTTTTAGAATCAGCAGACCAGGCACCCATGGAGTGTGGATTTGATTTTGCAAAGTTTTTTACTGCTCGTGGTGCTCTACGATCAGAGTTTCCTTCACGTAAAACCGGGTTTACAGCAGAACCTAAAACTTTAGCATATTTTGCTTTAATTTCCTTTTCGGCATCATTTTGCGGATCTTCAGGATAATTTGGAATTCCGTAACCATGTGACTGTAACTCAGCAATAGCCGCTTTTAATTGCGGTACCGATGCAGAAATGTTTGGTAATTTGATGATGTTAGCATCAGGCTGTGTTGCCAACTGACCTAATTCAGCCAAGGCATCTCCGGTTTTTTGAGCAGCTGTTAGAAGCTCAGGAAAATTAGATAAAATTCTGCCAGCCAAAGAGATGTCTCTGGTTTCAATAGCGATACCAGCAGTACCCGTAAATGCTTGAACAATAGGTAAAAAAGAATAAGTCGCTAACAAGGGCGCCTCATCAGTTAAGGTGTAATAGATTTTCGAATTCTGTGTCATTTTTTTTTTTTTTATAATCGTATCGCCAGAGAATGGCAATGTAAAAGGTATAGTCGGCTCAGAATGAGCGGAGCAAATATAATAAAAACAGTCCGAAAACGGTGTAGTTTTCAGGAGAAATGCCGAAATTATCAGATTGTTATTTCGGGATCGTTAAATTGTCAAATCGACGATTTTGGTATTAAAAAATTACGGTTTTGGCATTCTGAAAATGAAGCCCAAAAAAAAACTCGTTTCAAATGATATGAAACGAGTTTTTTATAACCAATAGATAAATGATTATCTTCTTTTATCTTTAATCTTAGCTTTTTTACCAGTAAGTTCTCTGAAGTAGAAAATTCTAGCTCTACGTACAGCTCCTTTTTTGTTGATTTCAATTTTTTGTAAAGCTGGTAAGTTTACCGGGAAGATACGCTCAACTCCAATAGCTCCAGACATTTTACGAATAGTGAAAGTTTCTGTGTTACCAGAACCTCTTCTTTGAATAACAACTCCTTTAAAAAACTGAGTTCTTGTTTTTTCACCCTCTTTAATTTCGTAGTAAACTGTGATAGTATCTCCAGCTCCGAAAACAGGGAAATCTTTTTTAGCAACGAATTCGTTTTGAACGAACTTTAATAAATCTGCCATGATAATTTTTATTATTGTTTATTTAGAGTAACATTCACGTATTTCGCCAGAGGTTAGTCTAATTCGGGTGCAAATGTAAAAAATAATTGTAAATTATGAATTATAAAATGTAAATTATTTTAAGTTGCTGATAAATTGAAGGTTAAGAGTTTCAGGTTTCAGGTTTCAAGTTTTGATTACGGATCATAAGAACCTGAAACTTGAAACTTGAAACCTGAAACAAAAGAAACTTTTTATTTTGGCTGCTGCTGCGTCACACAGTGGATCATTCCCCCGTTAGCGTATAAATTACGAACGTCGATACCGATTACCTTTCTGTTAGGATACAAGCTTTGAATCAATTGATTGGCAACAGCATCATTAGGATCATTGTAATTAGGAACCAATACAACTGTGTTTCCAATGTAATAATTAACATAAGAACCTTTGTAGCCTAATTTTTTTCCATAGGTCGTTACCACTTTGTTTTGAGTCAAAGGCAGTTTTAGGAAATTGTATTTTTTACCTTTTAAATCTTTTGAATTGTACAAAGTAGGGATGTCTCCTTCTGGTACTTCCCAGTACAATAAATCATCTTCGCTCATCGTCACGATGGTGTTGTCATTACCAAATCGTGCAAAGCCATCAATGTGCATGTCGGTAATTTCTTTTCCTGCTTTTCCGTTAAGCCAGATGAAGTTAGAGACTCCTAAATATTTTTTAAAAATGGCTTCAGCTTGTGCCTGACTCATTCCAGGATTACGATTTGAGTTCAGAATTGAGCTTTTAGTAGCTAATAAGGTTCCTTTTCCATCTATTTCTACAGCTCCGCCTTCGTTGATCATGATAGCATTTAAATCTACAACAGTTGTGTTTTGATCTGCGGCAATTTGTGCTGGTATGGTGTTGCAGTTTTTAAAATCAGCTTTTTCTCCCCAGCCATTAAAGCCCCAGTCCTGAATTACCAATTGGTTGTTTTTGTCTTTTACATAAATAGGACCATTATCTCGTACCCAAACATCATCCGTTTTATAGATTTTAAAATCGATGGCAGAAAGAGAAACTCCTGCATTTTGTAATAAAGTTGTAATTCTGTTCTTTTCGTTGGTATTATATGCAACGATATGCACCTTTTCACTTGTCGACAATGATTTTGTCATGGCAACCCATGTGGCATCCAAATCATCTCTATAGTTAATACCGTATTGATATTGGTGTGGCCATTGCAGCCAGGTTCCTTCATGCGGAGCAGATTCTTCAGGCATGGTATACATAATCTCGCTTTTAGTGGATTCAGTTGGTTCGTTAGGTGTTGCAGACATTCCGTCTTCCTGACAGGAAGTGAACAAAGGAAGTAGTACTATTGGTAAAAATAATTTTTTCATCTTAATTTGAGTTTGTTGTGGATTAACTTGTTTAGCGTCATTGTGTTACTAGTGTTTTGACGATGCAAAGATAGTATCAAGCGATAAACCGTTAGTTGTCCAAAATGGACAAATCAAATAAGCGGAATAAAAATCGCTGTGAGATAGTCAGACTCGTTATCACAATTGTCGCTGGTTTTTAGATATTGTTCAATAACAGGCAAATGTGAAAGTTCAAAATCATGGGTTAAAAACCAACCGCCAAAGATTTGATTATACGTTTCTTCAAGGGTGTTGTAACTTCCATGGTGAAAAAAGCGAGCATATTTGCCACCAAAAATTTGCTTCTTTGGAAGGTTTTTAAGAACAGCAGTTGTCGCAATGCAGGCTTCGTAAGTACAATTTATTTTTTCGGTAATTAAAATGTCATCCGTTATAACTCCGAAGAAGCGAGCATCAGTTTCAGGGAATTCATTTTTTAAAAGAGTGTCCCAAAGATTTTCTATTTCCGGATTAATATAATGCGTTTTGGAGCTAAGGTAATAAACAGCTGTTTCTGGAATTACAAGTATTTCAGGCTTTAAAAAGGAGGTAAAAGATTGAAGAATACCTGTATCGTTTAATAAAAGTTCTTTTTGATTGCGGGCTAGTGAAGGAGCACAGTTGAAATGTTTTTTGAAGGTTTTTGAAAAAGACTGTACATCGGCAAAACCTACTTCAAGTGCAATTTCTGAGATTTGTTTGTTGGAGTAGATCAGTTTTTTGTATCCGTTTTCTACTTTCAATCGGGTTTGATAAGCGCCGATGGTTTCATTAAATAAAGAATAAAAAATGCGTTGCAAATTCCTGTAGGAGTAACAGGAAATACGTTCCAGAGAATTTATTGAGATGATTTGATTGTAATTCATCTCAATATAATTCCGTGTATTGTAAATATGTTTCAGATTAAAATCGCTCATTTTTTAGCTTTTAGAAAGAAGTAACAAAAAACATAACGATAATTACAGCTTTCAAGTATGATGGAGAAGAATCACTAAAAATAAATGAGAAGGGAATATTTTTTATTTTTCTTCCAATAAATCCGGACGTCTGTTTTTAGTATGTTCGTAGGCCATATCCTCGCGCCATTTGTCAATTTTGGCAAAATGTCCGCTCGTTAGTACTTCAGGAACTTTCCAGCCTTTATAATCTGCAGGTCTTGTGTATATAGGGCCCGAAAGCAGATTGTCCTGAAAACTATCAGTCAATGCGGAAGTTTCGTCGCTCAAAACACCGGGAATCAATCGGATTAAAGCATCAGATAATACTAAAGCGCCTAATTCTCCACCGGATAATACATAATCGCCAATTGAAATTTCTTTGGTAATAAAATGGTCACGAACACGTTGGTCTACCCCTTTATAATGTCCGCAGAGAATGATAATGTTTTCATACATCGACATCGTATTGGCCATTTTTTGATTTAGAGTTTCTCCATCAGGCGACATATAGATAATTTCATCATACTCACGCTGACTTTTTAAATGTGTGATACAGTCATCAATAGGCTGAACTGTCATTACCATTCCGGCACCTCCGCCAAACGGATAATCGTCAACACTTTTTTGCCTATTTGTGGTGTAATCACGCAAATTATGAAAATGAACTTCTACTAAACCTTTGTCTATGGCACGTTTCATAATCGAAGCCTCAAACGGACTCTTTAATAATTCAGGTAAAATTGTAATAATGTCAATTCGCATTTTTTTTCTTCAATAGTTCTAAGATGCAAAGATACAAAGTTAATTTTTGTGAATTTTCAAGATTTGAAAATGAGAGAAAATAATTAAGAGACTGCTCAGAATGAATTATTAACGGGTGTGTTATTTGATGATTTGCATTTAAGTGTTTGTGATACAGTTAAATATGTGACAATTATATAACATAAAGCAGTCAAAATGTAAAAAAAAGATGCCTAATTTTAAGTAATATTACGATTCAATCATCAAAAAATAAAATCCCATGAAAAAGCTATTAGTATTAACTGTTCTATTGATTTTACAGGCATGTTCAACAGCTAAAAATACAAATGATCAATGGATTGGTCAGTCTAAAAATAATCTTATAAAGGCGTGGGGACCTCCCATACGTACTATAAACAATCAGGATCATGGGGAAATATTAATTTATGCAGATCAGGTATATGCAAATACAAATACAAGTGAAGGTGTACCAGAATTGCGGGTTCAAACTATTGGAATTACACTTATATATACACCCGTAAAGACGGGAAAATTTATTTGTATAAAACCGATAAACAACAGCAGCCACCACAAACGATTGCTGTAAAATAAACGGATTGATTGTTTTTTATCAGAAAATAGCGCTGATTTATTACTGCGATGAAAATCATTTCAGTATATTTATGTTCTCTTTATGCTGATCTTGAGTAACTTAAAATGATAAATCATGAGAAAAATAGCAATGCTAATGGTGTTTTTTCTAATTATTTCCTGTAACAATCAAAATCAATCAAAACCTATGGATGCCACAAAAAACGAACAATTAATTAAACAGTATTTTGAACATTTTAACAACCACGACTGGAAGAAGATGTCAGAAATGTACACGGATACCGCTGATTTTAAAGACCCTTCACTAGGGCCGGGGATTGTAAAGCAAACCCGTAAACAAATTGCGGATAAGTATGCAGAGCTTAATTCAGCTTTTCCGGACCTGCATGATAAAGTGATTCAGGTTTATCCGTCGGGAGACAAACATATTATTGTAGAGTTTGTTTCATCAGGTACAGCGCCTGATAATTCAAAATTTGAACTGCCCATCTGTACTATTTTTACCATTGAAAACGGATTGATTACCAAAGATTTTACCTATTTCGATAATTTTGAAGAAGAGGAAAACTAAGGACAGCTGCTAACTGTAAAAAGAGGTGTTGTCCCTACGGGACATTGTTGACGATGGATTACCGATATCTTGCTCCTGACGGAGCATTTTTTTTGCTAATAAGTAAAATAAATTGAGGGAAGTAATATTTAATGATAAAATATTTATAGTTTTATTCTTTCATTTTGAATGATCTAAAATTATTCCGTCAGGAATTAATTTGGCTATCAAAAATATATGTTTTACACATCGCAAATTATTCCGCCAGGAATTAAATATCGGTAGAATCAAAAAATATATGTTTTTACACATCGCAAATTATTCCGTCAGGAATTAAATATCGGTAATTATGGCAAACACATACACCCAAATACATATTCATTTTGTTTTCGCAGTGAAATTCAGACGTTCGTTAATAGACAAAGAATGGAAAGCCGAATTGTATCAATATATAACCGGAATTATAAAAAATAATGATCATAAGCTTCTGGCGATAAATGGCGTATCGGATCATATTCATATTTTGATCGGGATCAGACCTGCGCAATCAATTTCCGATTTGATGAAAAATATTAAACAGGATTCCTCAAAATGGATCAATAGTAATAAATTGTCTAAAAGTCATTTTCAGTGGCAGGAAGGTTATGGAGCGTTTTCATACAGTAAATCCCAACTGAGTACTGTAATCAGGTATATTGAAAACCAGGAATCGCACCACAAAAAGAAAACTCTGAGAGAGGAGTATATTCACTTTTTGCAAAAATCTGAAGTTGATTATGATGAAAAGTTTATTTTTAAAGAATTAATTTAGAAGTAATCAATAAGAAAACAGATTAGCTTAAATTTGATAAAAATAGCCGAAACGAAAAGACGTTTATCGATTAATGGAACTTGCAAGAAACGAAAAGTTAATGAAACACAGAGAAAATGCAGCATCTAAAAACAAGTAAAGAATTTATAAAAGGAGATGAAATTGAGTGGGAGATCGTAGGAGAAGGAATCAAACGTAAAATTCTGGCTTTCGATGAAAGAGTGATGTTGGTAAATGTACATTTTGAGAAAGGCGGAATTGGAGTTTTACATGAGCACTATCATTCTCAGGTTACCTATGTTTCCAGTGGTAAATTTGATGTTACCATTAGCGGAGTCACCCAAACGTTAAAGGAAGGAGATAGTTTTTACATTCCGCCTCATGCCATTCATGGAGTAGTTTGTCTGGAAAGCGGACTTCTGACAGATGTTTTTAGTCCAATGCGAGAAGATTTTATACAATCGTAAGGGCTTAAAGTCCATTAAAAGCGATAAAATAAGAACCGAATTGGTTTTGAAACCTTTAAAAATTATAATTTTTTTAAAGTTTTGGTAATAATTAGATTGGTATTTTTGCAAAATGAATTTATCCAAAACGAATGTCTTATTTATGGCAGCTTGCACCGGACTTATAGTTGCAAACCTGTATTACTGCCAACCTTTAATTGTTTTAATTGCCAACGAATTTAAAATTCCTGAAGCCAGTGCGGGAACAATAACCTATCTAACCCAGGCGGGTTATGCTATAGGACTGTTTTTCATGGTTCCGCTGGGAGATAAAATCGAACGTAAAAAGCAAATTTTAATCACCACTTTTGCTTCTGTAATCGCTTTAATTATTGCGGCAACGGCAAAAAGTTTCTTTCTTTTGCAGGTAGCTTCTTTATTAATTGGAATTACTTCAATTGTACCACAGTTAATTTTACCATTGGCAGCATCTTTAAGTGCGCCTGAACAGCGCGGAAAAGTAGTCGGAACCATAATGAGTGGTTTACTTGTGGGGATATTGCTTTCCAGAACTTTAAGCGGATTTATCGGTCAGGTATTGGGTTGGAGGTCTATGTTTTATATTGCTGCAGGTATTTGTTTACTGATCTTTTTTGTGATTCAGAATAAATTTCCGGTCAATAAACCTCAGTTTGAGGGAACTTACGGACAGCTGATTCAATCGCTTTTTACACTTATAAAAACACAACCGGTTCTGCGTGAAGCGACACTGATCAATGTATTTAGTTTTGCACAATTTGGGGCTTTTTGGACCACTATGGTTTTATTGCTTTCGGGAGAACCATTCGGTTTTAATAGTGCTACAATTGGACTATTTGGAATTGTGGGAGCATCAGGAGCTTTGGCGGCACCTTTAGTAGGAAAAATGGGAGACAAAGGAAACTCAAGAATTGCGGTAGGTTACGGTTGTTTATTGATCTTAATTAGTTTTCTGGTTTTTTATTTTTCAATAGAAAGTGTGATCGGAATTGCGATTGGAATTGTATTTATTGATATCGGAATTCAGGGAGTGCATATTTCAAACCAAACCCGCGTGTATTCCTTACTTCCTGAAGCCAGAAACCGATTGAATACCGTCTTTATGTCGTTTAGTTTTTTAGGAACAGCAGCCGGATCTGCTTACGGATTGTTGTTATGGAAACTGGGCGGATGGCATGCCGTAACCATTGGATGTGTTGGATTATCGGCACTGGCATTTACGGTTTATGGCCTTACTTACAAATCAAAGTCTAAAAAACAGAAAGCATAAATTGATATAAAATTAATTTGTAAATTTGCAATCAAATAAAAAATAACAACCATGGAAAACGGAATATACGCTAAATTCAACACTAGTAAAGGTTCGATTTTAGTAAAACTTACACACGATTTAACACCTGGGACCGTAGGGAATTTTGTAGCTCTTGCAGAAGGAAATATGGAAAATAAAGTAAAACCTCAAGGACAAAAATTCTATGACGGATTAACTTTTCACAGAGTAATTCCTGATTTTATGATTCAGGGAGGATGTCCAAAAGGAACCGGAACAGGAGATCCTGGATACAAATTTGATGATGAGTTTCACCCAAGCTTGAAACACGATCGTCCGGGAGTTTTAGCAATGGCAAATTCAGGTCCGGCAAGTAACGGTTCTCAATTTTACATTACTCACGTTCCAACTTCATGGTTAGATGGAAAACATACTGTTTTTGGTCATGTAATCGAAGGACAGGATGTTGTGGATGCTGTAGCTCAAGGAGATAATCTTGATGCAGTAGAAATCATTAGAGTAGGTGAGGAAGCTCAAAAATGGAATGCAATCGAAGCTTTTATCTCTTTAAAAGGAGCTCGTTTGAAGCGTGATGCTGCTTTAAAAGCGGAATCAGAAGCAAAGATGGAGCAATTGGCTGCAGGTTTTGATAAAACAGATAGTGGATTGCGTTATAAAATGATCCAAAAAGGAGAAGGTAAAAAAGCGGAAGCAGGTAAAACTGTTGCAGTACACTACGAAGGTTCTTTAGAAAACGGAAAAGTATTTGATTCTTCTTACCCACGTAAAAAACCGATCGAATTTAGATTAGGTCAGGGGCAGGTTATCGAAGGATGGGACGAAGGTATTGCTTTATTACAAGTAGGTGACAAAGCTCGTTTTGTAATCCCGTCTGATTTAGCTTATGGAGCTTCAGGTGCAGGAGGAGTTATTCCACCACACGCAACTTTGATTTTTGACGTTGAATTAATGGACGTAAAATAAGACTTTACAGCAATTTAGTATTGTTTTAAATAGCAATCCCATTCGCTAGCCGAATGGGATTTTTTTTATATTTACTTTAAAAAACAAGAACAATGAAATTAAGGATCCTAACTTTAACCGCTGCGACATTGCTTTTAATTTCGTGCGGTACAAAAAAAGCAGCTCCGGTTGCAACAGCCACTCCGGCTGCAACTGAGACGGCAAAAACTACAGAACTAACTCCTGCATTGGCAGAAGGTAAAAACTTGTACGAAAACAGTTGTGCAAGATGCCATAAACTATACGATCCGAAGAAATTTAGTCAGGAAGACTGGAAGCCAATTCTGGTAAGAATGCAGAAAAAAGCGAAGGTAGACGATACTCAAATTGCTTTAATATCAAACTATATAACTTCTCAATTGTAAGGAGTTGGAATTTAAAAAGCATAAAAACTATTCATATTATTTTTGAATAGTTTTTTTTTGCTCCAAACGGAGCATAAAAAAACACCTTCACGCGGGAGGTGTTTAGAAAATTAAGAAGCGTTTTCAGAAGAATTGTCAACCGCTGCTATTTTTAAAGTTTTTATTCCGGCCGGTAATTCCCAATCGACAACATCGTCTTTTTTAAAGCCAATAATAGCAACACTTAGTGGCGCCAGTATTGATATTTTGCCCTCTTTTACATCTGCAAATGAAGGAAGGACAATTTGAATTTTCATTTGTTTTTTTGCTTTTACATCTTCAATAATAACATGCGAATTAATGCGTATAGTGCTGCTGTCTAATTCACTTTCTTTACGGATAACAGCGCGGTCCAGCTCGTTCGAAAGCTGTCCAATTTCTTTGGCATTGGTTGCATTTTTACTTTTTAGGATCAATTCTCTTAAAAATTGATAATCTGACTTACAGAATGTAGGTGTTGGTTTCATATCTATTCTAATTTATTGTGGGTTGATTGTGCAGAGTTTTCAGTTGCAAATTAGAGCTACAGTCATTTCTGGCGGTCTGTAAATGAAGACTGCTGCTAAAAACTGAAAATTGTAAACTGAAAATTTTAAAAAAAAATAATCCTCCGTCTGAGAGAAGAAATTGAAATAGACGGAGGCCTAATTGATAAAGGCCTTACTATGTGAAATAAATACAGTCGAGTATGCCCTTCTCGTAAGAGAAAGCGATGCCGGAGAAACTGTAAATAGATTTATAGTAGTCACTGTGGGAATAATTAATTTGATTTGTAAAGATAGGCAAACTTTTTGAAAATACTAAAGCGATGTTTTCCATTTGATGTTGCAGCCAATACTTGGTTTTTGCGGATCTTTCAGGCTTCTGTTATAAATAAGAGCATCAATTGCACTGCGAAGATCACTTCCGCTTAACGGAATTCCGTTTCCGGGTCTTGAATCGTCCAATTGACCACGGTAAAACAGTCGATCCTGATTGTCAAATAAATAAAAATCAGGAGTGCAAGCCGCTTCATAAGCTTTGGCAACTTCCTGGCTTTCGTCGTACAAATACGGGAAATCGATCTTGTTCTGAAAAGCAAAGTCAGTCATTAATTCGGGACCGTCTTGCGGATAGTTTTTAACATCGTTGCTTGAAATCGCAATCACACCAATTCCCTGTACACGATAATCATTGGCAATCATGACAACCTCTTTGATAACATGAAGTACAAATGGGCAATGGTTGCAAATAAACATAACCAGCGTACCTTTTGAGCCCCTCAAATCGTCAAATGAATACTCATTATTCGAATTGGTATCTCTTAATTTGAAATCTGGAGCAATTGTTCCAAGAGGAATCATATTAGAAGGAGTTCGTGCCATTTTTGTAGAAATAAGTTCTTCAAAAATAACTTTAAATTTCTGTAAAAGAAAGGATATAGACTTGTTTTTAATTTTTTGGAGTATATTTTCTTTTATGAGATCAGAACAACAATATGATTTCTAAATTGAGGAAAACAACTCAAAAAACAGTTATGGAATTGGCGGTTGTAATACTAAAATTAATAGGTTTGTAAAACATCAAATAGTAAAACAAAAATGGATTTAACCTGGAGTGAATTTGAAAGAACTGACATGCGTGTCGGAACAATTATAGAAGTAAATGATTTTCCCGAAGCCAGAAAACCGGCCTACCAGCTTACCATTGATTTTGGTTCCGAAATAGGAATCCGTAAATCATCAGCTCAAATAACGGTGCATTATAAAAAAGAAGATTTGCTAAACCGACAAATTATCTCAGTAGTCAATTTTCCCAAAAAGCAAATCGGGAAATTTATGAGCGAATGTTTGGTTCTAGGCGCAATAGGCAAGGAGGGGGATGTTATTTTACTGGCACCTGATTTTAAAATAGAAAATGGACTGCGAATAGGTTAGTTTGCAGTATCCGGTCACGGTTTACAGTCTCAGTTTTCAGTATGCAGACTGCGACTGTAAACTGCGACTGAAGACTATTTTGTTTTCTCGATCAATTGTTTCAAAATCAATTGTCCTTCTTCCCAATATTTTAAATCCGAATCGGAGTTGATGTGTCCTCTTTGTCCCACATTGACAAGATCGCTTCCCCACATTTCGGCAAAGTATTTTTTTCGCTCAAAAGTCGCGTAAGGATCATTTTCGCTCGCTACAACAATAGAAGGAAAAGGCAGTTTCGAGGTTGGCATTGGTGAAAAGTTTCGTATAGATTCCGGTGTGTGTGCAGGTGAATCTACATCGGCAGGTGCAACCAGTAAGGCGCCCACTATGTTTGAATTGTTATTGTTCTGTGCCCAATGTAGGACAAGTGAAACAGCTAAGCTGTGTGCTACTAGTATTGTCGGACCATTAAGTCCGGAGATTTCTTCTTCTAAACGCTCAAGCCATTCTGCGCGAATAGGTTCATCCCATTCGTCGTGAACGATGCGGGTTGAATTTTTAAATTTCTCATGCCAAAACGTTTGCCAATGTTTGTCTCCTGAATTTCCAAGACCTGGCAGAATCAATAGCTGTATTTCCATTGTTGCTTTTTTATCAAGATAGTTGAATTACTTATTTTAAAGCATAAATAAATATTCTACCAAATTGGTAGAGTTTATATGTTTAAAAAAAGTCCAAAATGCAAAACACTATGGACTTGTACTTTTAAAAAAGTCTTCCGTCGACTAAATATCGTCAAAATCTATATCTGTAAAACTGGTTCTTTGTCCTTCAGGTTTATCAGAACCATATTCTTTTTTGAAATCTTTTTGATGTCTTTCAGAGATTACTTCTTCGCCCTTGTGGTTCAGGACATAGGAAGTCATTTCTTCAAGTATTTCGGCAAAAGCACTAAAGTCTTCTTTATACAAGTAGATCTTGTGTTTCTTAAAATGAAAGGAACCGTCTTCCTCAGTAAATTTTTTACTTTCGGTAATTGTGATATAATAATCATCAGCTTTAGTAGCTCTCACATCAAAGAAATAAGTTCTTCTTCCTGCTCGTAATACTTTAGAAAAAATCTCTTCTTTTTCTAACATGTCATTTTCTCTCATAATACGTTCTATCATTTTTGGAATTAATAGTACTCAAAAATCATAAAAAATTATCTATTACGCAACAATTAAAGTAATTCTTTTTCCGAAAGTTGTTTTAAATATAACGATGCATAATAGCCTTCCTGATTTATTAATTGATTATGAGAGCCTTGTTGAATGATCTTCCCGTCTTCCAGAATGATTATTTTATCGGCATTTTTTGCCGATGATACCCTGTGACTTACTATTATTGTAGTTTTATCCTTGCAAATTTCAAATAAATTGCTAAGGATTGTTTCCTCTGTTTCTGTGTCCACTGCGGACAAACAATCGTCGAAAAGTAAAATCGCCGGATTTTTAATAATGGCGCGCGCAATAGAGACACGCTGCTTTTGTCCGCCTGAAAGAGTGATTCCTCTTTCTCCTAAAACAGTATCGTATTGTTTGTTAAAAGCGATAATATTATCATGAACTACCGCATTTTTGGCCGCTTCGATTACTTCTTCATCTGTAGCGTTCTGATTGCCGAATTTTATATTGTTTTTAATTGTGTCCGAGAATAGAAAAGCGTCCTGAGGTACAATTCCAACATTATTTCGCAAATCATATAGGTTCAGACCGCTGATTTCGTTTTGATCAATAGTGATTTTCCCTTCGGTTACATCATATAAACGGGAGATTAATGATAATATTGTGGACTTCCCGGAACCGGTTTTTCCTAAAATGGCCAATGTCTCTCCTTTTTTGACAGTAAAAGTTACATTTTTAAGCGCTTCGATATTGGTGTCTTCGTAGGTATAGCTTACATTTTCAAAAGAAATTGTGCCTTCAATATCGGAATGATTTTCGTTATTGTTTTTTATTTCAGGTTCGATTTTTAAAAATTCATTCAAACGTTTCTGAGAAGCTTCGGCCTCCTGTACCATTGATGAAACCCATCCTAATGAAGCTACTGGCCAGGTTAACATATTCACATATAAAATAAACTCAGCAATCGTTCCAATATTCGGAATCGTTCCGTTAATGTACATAACACCTCCAAAGTAAATGACTACAAGGTTACTGATTCCGATTAAGGCAATCATCAAAGGACCAAATAAGGATTGTACTTTGGCTAAATCTAAGCTCTTTTTTTTGCTTTCGTCAGCCAGAGCGACCATGTTGTTTTGATGCTGATTTTCCAGTGAGTTGGCTTTTATAACACGAATTCCGGAAAAGATTTCCTGTGTAAAGCTGGAAACTTTAGATAAATATTGCTGAAAAGTGGTACTTCTTTTATTGATTTCCGAGCTTAGTTTGAAAATACAATAGGAAAGAATAGGCAAAGGTAAAATAGTGTACAATGTCAATAGTGGTGAGACATTGTACATATATATAATGACAATGGCAAAACGAATAAAAGTATTGATTGTATACATTACGGCAGGCCCCACATACATACGAACTTTTGAAACGTCTTCGCTAATACGGTTCATTAAATCTCCGGTGCGGTTTTGTTTGTAAAAGTTTTGCGAGAGTCTTTCATATTGTTTGAAAACCTCATTTTTTAAATCAAACTCGATATGACGCGACATTACAATCAAAGTCTGACGCATTAAGAACGTTAAAAATCCTGCTACGATGGTAGTAGCTATGATTAGCAGTACGTTGTGAATTAATCCTTCGCGGTACGAATCAATGACGATTTGCGAAGATTGATCGGCTTTTGGTAGTTTGTCAAACTTTTCGATAGCGTTTAACGACTTGCTAATAAGCTTTGGAGTAAACAGAGAGAATATTTGTGCGATTATGGTGATTAAAATACCTAAAGAAAAACTATATTTATATTTGATGAAATATTTGTTTAAATAACTTAATTCTTTCATTTTTTTAAGAGATTCAATGTTAAAATGTTTCGATTTGATGAAATATTATGAATAAAAATTAATGCAATATATAATTTTATCAAAACAAAACGATTGTTAGATTGTTATTTTAAAGATAATAAATTAGCACATGTATATTTTTTATATAAATTTGAGAAGTCTTTTTGACATATTCATAATTTTAACAAAATAATATAGTAGCGCTATGGATGCAACTTTCGCAACTGGAAAAGAACTTCAGAAAATGGATCCTGTTTTTGGTCAATTGTCTTTTGACGATCACGAACAAATTGTATTTTGCAATGACAAAGATACAGGTTTAAAAGCAATTATTGGTATTCATAATTCAGTTATGGGACCAGCTTTAGGAGGTACTAGAATGTGGAATTACAATACTGAATGGGAAGCATTAAACGATGTTTTGCGTCTTTCAAGAGGTATGACCTATAAATCAGCCATTACCGGATTGAATATCGGTGGAGGTAAAGCAGTAATTATTGGTGATGCTAAAACGCAAAAAACACCTGAATTAATGCGTAAGTTTGGTGAATTTGTTCACTCTTTAGGCGGTAGGTATATTACAGCTGAGGATGTTGGAATGGAAACAAAAGACATGGACACTGTTAGAGACGTAACGCCTTATGTTACGGGTATCTCTGAAGAAAGAGGTGGTTCAGGAAATCCTTCTCCAATAACTGCTTACGGTGTTTATTTAGGAATGAAAGCTGCAGCTAAAAGTCAGTTTGGTACTGATGTTTTAGAAGGTAAAAAAGTTTTAGTTCAGGGAATTGGTCACGTAGGTGAGGCTTTGGTTGAGTATTTAACTAAAGAAGGAGCAATCGTTACAATTACGGATATCAATGAAGAGAAATTGTTTCAGGTAGCTTCGAAATACAATGCTTCAATCTATTCTGGTGAAGATTTGTATACAGCTGATGTTGATATTTATGCGCCATGTGCAATGGGAGCGATCATTAATGATGCAACTGTAGATAAAATTAAAGCTAAAGTTATTGCCGGAGCAGCTAACAATCAGTTGGCTGATGAGAATGTTCATGGAGCACGATTACAGGAAAGAGGGATTTTATATGCTCCGGATTTCTTAATCAACGCTGGTGGAATTATCAATGTATATGCTGAATTAGAGCATTACGGTAAAGCTGAAATCATGTCAAAAACCGAAAATATCTACAACACAACTTTAGAGATTATCGAGTATGCTGTGAAAAACGGAATGACAACGCACAAAGCGGCTTTGACAATTGCTCAAAATCGTATCGATTTGAGAAAAATTGAAAACGCTAAAAAATAATAAAACATAGTTTATTGTTGAAGAGTCTCAGTCTCGGTCACAGTTTTTAGAGAAATCTTGAAATTGTGACTGAAAACTGAGACTTTTTTTATCATTTTAATTTTATTATAAAGAGTTAAATACTTACTTTTGCAGACTAATTTTTAAATGTTCTTACGAGGTGGTAAATAGAAGACACATACGCGTTAAAGTAATGCAATCCATTTATGCAATGCATCAAAGCGGTTCTGATAATATGGAAAAAGAAGAGAAGTTTCTTTTTTACAGTATTGATAATATTCAGGATCTATATCTTATAATGCTTTCTTCATTGATTGAAATTTGCAAAAAAGAGTCCGTTTTTTTACATCTTTCAAGTAAAAAACATCTTGCAACCGCTGCAGAACGTAATCCGAATGAAAAATTTATTAAAAACAAAATTTTTCAACTCCTGGCCGAAAGTAATTCACTTAGTATTGCTTTAGAAAATCGTAAAATCAACAACTGGAACCTAAACGACGATTATATCATTTTACTTTTAAATGATATCAAGTCAAGTGCTTTGTATGCGAAATACATGAGTACTACAACCAATACTTTTGAAGAAGACAGGCAATTTGTAATTGATTTGTTTGCTGAAGTAATTGTTCCAAATGAAAAATTATATGAGTATTTAGAGGATGATAAATTAACCTGGGTGGATGATATTCCGGTTGTAAATACGCACATCATCAAACAATTAAAAGCGATTAAAACAGAAGATCCGGACGATTTTAGAGTGCCTAAATTGTATAAAGATGTTGAGGATAAGGATTTTGCTAAGGATTTGTTCAGAAGAACAGTTTTAAACGAATCGGTTTTGGCAAAAGAATACGATGATAAAACACCAAACTGGGACAGCGAAAGGATTGCAGAAATTGATACTATTATTTTAAAAATGGCTATCTGCGAATTCTTAAAATTCCCTTCTATTCCAGTAAAAGTAACTCTTAACGAATATTTAGAAATTGCAAAAGAGTATTCTACACCAAAAAGTAGTATTTTTATCAACGGAATTTTAGACAATCTGGTTAAAGAGCTTACAGCGAATAAAAAGATGGTTAAAGTAGGTCGTGGTTTAATGTAATTGAGACGAATTTTCAATTTTTTAAATTCGAAAACCCAATTAAGTTGTCTTTTTGAGCGAAGTCTAAGAACAAATTCCAATTTTGCTCTGAGCGATGCCGAAGAGCCGGAAAACATAAATATTAATAACAAAAATAAAAACTGAATACTATGCAAGATTTAATGAAATTTGCGCCTTATTTACTAATGTTTGTCGTGTTGTATTTCTTTATGATCCGACCACAACAAAAAAGAGTAAAAAACGAAAAAGAATTTGAAAGCAGCCTAAAAGTAGGTGATAAAATAATTACTAAAAGTGGTTTTCACGGTAAAATTGTTGAGCTTGCTGAAACTAGTGCAGTAATCGAAACAATGTCCGGAAAATTGAAAATTGAGCGTTCAGCAATTTCTATGGAAATGAGTGCTGCTTTGAATAAAAAAGCTTAAATTTTTTCTTCGAAAAAATAAACTTCAAAATATGAAATCCCAAATTCCAAAACTGGAGTTTGGGATTTTTTTTAATTGTCATTTCGATTGAAAGGA
>NZ_MUHH01000033.1:39026-53836 GCF_002217475.1 Flavobacterium tructae | reverse complement strand
ACTTTGATAAAGGTTTTTTTATAGGTTGGGATTTGGAATTTTTAAAAATTTGAAATTTGACCCTATCTGTATTTATCATTCAATCCGATGTTTTCCAGTATCATCGGAATTACTTTCTCAATTCTCGAAAGTTTGGTTTTATCTTGCTTGGCAGTTTCAATGTACTCCAGAAATTCATATTGCTTGTAAGGACTGAATTTTTGAAATGCTTCCGCCAGAGCCGGGTTCTGATCCAGTTCTTTTTGAAAAAGTTCAGAAACAATAGCTTCTTTTTTTGAAGGTTTGATGATTTTTCCTTGTTTTTCGTTCTCAATAGCTTCCGAAATGTAGGCCAAAACCTCTGCCTCGTTTACCTGATCTTTTGAAGTAAAACGCCATTGGCGTAGCGATTTCGTTTTATCTTCCTGCGCATTGATGAGTTTCTTTTTCTCGTCTTTCAGGAAAACCCCATTGAAAAACCAAATCGTAAAATACTCTTTAAAGCCACCTATGCCGATAACATTTTTTTTGTTGTATACATAAACGGGGCCTCCCCATTTTACGGTTTCAACCAGTTCGGTTTTGTCAATAATAGCTTTTAGGAAAAGAAGTTCTTCTTCCCAATTGTTGACTTTATCCCAAACGTGTTTTTTATCGGACATACTTCGGTTTATTTTTTTCTTTTAGTTTTCTCAGGAACGTCAAAAATGCCCGGAATTGCAGTTAACTCAGCAATTTTTACAATGACATCAGTCGCTTTTTGCATACTTTCGGCAGGAACATATTCGTATTTTCCGTGAAAGTTATGACCGCCGGCAAATATATTCGGACAAGGAAGTCCCATGAAAGACAATTGCGACCCGTCTGTTCCGCCGCGAATAGGCTTGATTATAGGTTTGATGTTCAATTCTTTCATTGCTTTTTCGGCAATATTAACGATATGCTTGACAGGAAGTACTTTTTCTTTCATGTTATAGTACTGGTCTTTAACTTCAGCAATTACAATATCTTCTCCGAATTTTTTCGCAAATTTCTTATTGATTTTTTTGGCAATTTTGGCGATTAAATCTTTACGTTTTTCGAATTTTTTCTTGTTGTGATCACGGATAATTAATTCTAAAACCGTTTCTTCAATACTTCCGGTAAGATGATGTACATGGAAGAAACCTTCGTAGCCTTTCGTTTCCTGAGGAGTTTCTCCTTTTGGAAGTTCGTTGATGAAATCGTTGGCAATCAACATTGAATTGATCATTTTTCCTTTGGCGTAACCCGGATGAACGCTCTTTCCTTTGAAAGTAATTTTTGCTCCGGCCGCATTGAAGTTTTCATATTCTAATTCACCAATTTGGCTTCCGTCCATAGTATAAGCCCAGGCTGCACCGAATTTTTTTACATCAAAATGATGTGCGCCACGGCCAATTTCTTCGTCCGGAGTAAAACCAATTCTAATTTTTCCGTGTTTAATTTCCGGATGCTGAATTAAGTATTCCATAGCGGAGACAATTTCGGTAATTCCTGCTTTGTCATCGGCTCCTAATAAGGTTGTTCCATCAGTTGTAATAATGGTTTGCCCTTTATATTGTAATAAATCTTTAAAATAGTTGGGTGATAAAACGATGTTTTTCTCGGCATTCAAAACGATATCTTTCCCGTCATAGTTCTCAACAATCTGAGGCTTTACATTTGCTCCGCTAAAATCAGGAGAAGTGTCAAAATGAGATACAAAACCAATAGTTGGAACTTCATGATCGACATTAGAAGGTAACGTAGCCATAATGTAAGCTTTGTCATCTATGGTAACATCTGATAAGCCAATTGTCTTTAATTCTTCGACTAATTTATTGGCAAGATTCCATTGTTTTTCTGTACTTGGAGTTGTTTTTGAATTTGGATCTGACTCAGTGTCAATAGTTACATAACTAACAAAACGATCTATGATATGTTGCATTTTTTTTATTTTATTTTTAGGCAAATATAAGTAAATAGTTAAGGGTTGTAAAGCTTCAAATTATGAAAACTATAAATTAGACTGAAAAAAAGTTTGCTTCAAATTTTACTGATTTGTTCTGATTTTAGAAAGTTAAAATCCAATTTCACGAATTTAAATTCGTGAAATTGGATTTGTAAGTAGCATGACAAAGATTTTAATTTATGTTATTATGGACTAAAAAAATCTTATTGAACACATCTAAAACCAATATGATTGGCCGGTGATTTGTAATCTCCTTTTCCTCTGGTGCCTACCATATAGCGGGTACAATACTGATCGGTGCATAAAAAAGATCCGCCACGCTGAACTTTTTTGGGTAGTTCGGGCTCTGAAGGATCATAAGAAGAGTCAGGACCTTGTGGGTTTTTAACAACCTGACGATTCTTACTGATTATTTCGTAGTAGTCTGCGGTATACCAGTCATTGGTCCATTCCCACACATTTCCGCCAATATCATAAAGACCATAAGGATTAGGAGCAAATTTAGCGGTCGGTGCAATGCCAATATAGCCGTCTTCGCCAGTGTCTCCTTTTTCCAGAGGAAAGTGTCCCTGATAAATGTTGGCTTGAAATTTTCCTTTAGGTTTTAAGGTATTTCCCCAGGCATACAACTGACCTGATTTTCCACCACGGGCAGCAAATTCCCATTCAGCTTCTGTTGGCAGTCTTTTTCCGGCCCATTTGGCGTAAGCGGCGGCATCATCATAGGAAATCTGAACAACAGGGTAGTTGCCTTTTCCTTTTATCGAGCTTCCGGCTCCTTCCGGATGTCTCCAGTCAGCACCATGCACATAAGTCCACCATTGCATATAATTGTTTAAATCAACTTGAGCCGGGGTAGGAGTAAACACGGCCGATCCGGCAACGAGATTTTCCAAAGGAGCATCGGGATATTCTTCATGAGTGGGTTTTATCTCAGCTAAAGTAATATAACCTGTTGCTTTAACAAAAGCTTCAAATTGGTCGTTTGTAACTTCGGTTTTATCCATGTAAAATCCATCTACATAAACACGGTGTATGGGTGCAGCATCTTTGGTAACTCCTTTTATGCTGCACAAACTTTCGTCCTCAACATTACTTCCCATAGAGAATTCTCCACCTGGAATCCATACCATTCCTTCAGGAGTTTTACCAACAGGTTTGTTTTTGTTTTCAATGGTTGGTTTAAACAATGATTCCTCAGCTGTATTTGGAACTTCGCCACAATTCATCGCTGTTAACTTTTGTTTCGGTACTATAAGTTTTGTATAGCCGTAAGCAATTGTAATAGCAGAGAGGGTTAGAATGGCAAAAATCCAATACGTTTTATTTTTCATGACGAATGTTTTTATCGAATAGTAGTTGCGGGTAAATTTAAGAATAAAGTTTATAAAGTAATCTTTTTAAATTCTATTTATTTTGTAAAGTTAATAGTGTTTTATTGTTGTTTTTGATAAAGTGTTGATATGTTTGTAGTTAGTTTTATGTTTGTGGTGTTTAAGGATTTTGTTTTCTGTTTCCAATGGTGTAATGCAATTATGAAAAGAGGACTTTTGATTGCAGTAAAAATCATTTGAATAAAAAAATATAGGATCAAAACCTGATGTAATTTGTTTTAGCAAAAAGAAGACGTTTTCAAAGTATTATAATTAAATTTGCACCCAAAAAAACAACAACAACACACTACTATGTATAAATTGATAATTCGCCCGATACTTTTTGGGTTTGATCCTGAAGAAGTTCATTACTTTACTTTTTCATTTGTTAAATTCATTTCAAAAATCCCCGGAGTTTCATCAATTATAAGATCAGTATACGAAGTAAAAGACAGTCGTCTGGAACGTGAAGTTTTTGGAATTAAATTTAAAAACCCGGTAGGTTTGGCGGCAGGATTTGACAAAGATGCCAAGCTGTATAAAGAATTATCGGATTTCGGATTCGGATTTATCGAAATTGGGACCGTAACTCCTGTTGGACAGGAAGGAAATCCTAAAAAACGTTTGTTTCGATTAAAAGAAGACCAGGCAATTGTAAACCGAATGGGATTCAATAATGGCGGAGTTCTGGAAGCTGTAGAGCGTTTGAAAAAGAATTCCGGAGTTTTGATTGGGGGTAATATAGGAAAGAACAAGGTGACTCCAAACGAAAATGCGGTAGACGATTATATTATTTGTTTTGATGCTTTGTTTGATCACGTAGATTATTTTGTAGTCAATGTAAGTTCACCAAATACGCCAAATTTACGTGCATTACAAGACAAAGAACCTTTGACAGCTCTGTTGCAAACGCTTCAGAACAGAAATACAGAGAAACAAAAAACAAGCACGCAAAAGGTAAAACCAATTTTGTTAAAAATTGCTCCCGATCTTACAGACGAGCAGTTATTAGATATTATTGATATTGTAAAAACAACTCAGATTGCGGGTGTGATAGCCACCAATACTACGATTTCACGTGACGGATTGCAATCTGCTAATAAAGTAGAAACAGGTGGATTGTCAGGAAAACCACTAACAAAACGTTCGACAGAGGTGATTCGTTTTCTTTCGGAAAAAAGCAACAAAGCTTTCCCGATTATTGGAGTAGGAGGAATTCATACTGCCGATGACGCGATCGAGAAATTGAATGCAGGAGCCAGCTTGGTACAATTGTATACCGGTTTTATTTATGAAGGGCCGGCTTTGATCAAAGCAATCAATAAAAAGGTTTTAAAGCAATTGTAATAGCAGTACCTGAACGATTAGTCCTGTAGCAATGGCGCTTCCAAAACTGATCAACGTACCAATTAAAACATATTCGGTTAGTTTTCGGTCTTTGGCTTCTTTTAAATCGCCAAATCTAAAAATAGATTTTGCGGCTAATAGGAAACCAATGGCCTCGAAATGTCCCGTTAGAATAAAACAGAAGACAAATAATCTTTCTAATATGCCAATATAATTTCCGGCTTTGGAAAGTGAGTTTTCATTGTGGCTGCTTTGACTTTCCGGATTCCAGATTGATATAATGGTTCTAATCAGGACAGAAGTTGGTTTTGTAATGAATAAAAATCCTGTAGCTAAAATCCAAAATTGATTGTTGAGCCATAGGAAATGAACGGTTTCACCACTGTAGAGCAAAACTACGCCAATCAAAACTAAAAGGTGTAGCGCCTGATCTGCTATAAACCAACTGCGTTTTGTTTTATTTTTCTGGAAATGAAGTTTGATTAAATCGATAACGCCATGAGATACGGCAATTAGCAAAGCGTAAGGGAGGAATTGAATTTCTCCGACTAAAACGGCTGCTAAAATGCCATGTAAAAGAATATGAAGATACAAATAAATACTTTTGTGTTTTTTGGCTTCTTTATCGACTACCCAGGAGTTAGGTTGTGCTGTAAAATCACCCAGTAAATGTGCTAAAAGTAGTTTTATAAATAAAATCATAGCGTTGTAAGTTGGTTTATTTGTGTTCTGAAATAACGGTCTAAACTCAATATTAAATCAAACTGTGCCCGTTTTTGTCTTCGGCTTACGGCGGCTCTTTTGATTCCTAATTTTGGGGCTAATTCTTCTTGTGATAAGCTTGGATTTTCTATCGCAATTGCAACAAATTCTGCAGATTGAGCGGGCCAATTATCCATAAAAGTAAGAGCAAGCTGAAGCATTAAATTCATTTTTTCATCGACAGCCGTATCACCGGTTCGCAAAGCTAAATTTATTTTTAGTTTCTTTAAAGTTCCAAAAAGTTCACCTGAGTGTATAAAGGCAGAACCATTGCTTTCAGAAATTTTTTCAGCATTGTGTGTTTTATCTCCAATACCAATACTCATTCGGGCATCCAGTTTTAAAGCTTTTAAATGTGCTTTAATGAGGATGGCCGCCAATAAAGCTTCTTCGGGATTCTTTATTTCAATTTGAAATTCGTCCCCTCTGTAAATTTCCCATTGAAGAGGCGTATCTCCAAAAGGAGATAAGATTCTCTTTAAAGATTCTACCCAGTCTTTTGATTTTTGCTTTCTGGAATCGATTATATCCCCCGTAATTACACTAGTCATAGTTTCAAATATAAATAAAAAGAATAATAATAGTATTACAAATGTAGCTAATATTTTTTTAATGTTACGTTTTTGTGTAACATTGTTGATTGTTACGTTTTTGTGTAACATATTAAAGTGTTACCATATCATGTAATACAATTAAAGAAAATTATAACTTTTATTTCTTTAAAAAAGAAACTAACTTAGCCTGCATAAAAGAGTAAGCTTTGAATAAAGAAATCAAGATTATCGAATGTCCACGTGATGCTATGCAAGGCATCAAAACTTTTATACCTACTAAAAATAAGGTTTCCTATATACAGTCTTTATTGAGAGTGGGGTTTGATACTATCGATTTTGGAAGTTTTGTGTCTCCAAAAGCAATTCCTCAAATGCAGGATACTGCCGAAGTTCTGGCTCAGCTTGATTTGTCGCAAACAACGAGCAAATTGTTGGCGATTATTGCCAATACACAAGGGGCAGCGCTGGCAGCAGCACATGAACCTATTCAATATTTGGGATTTCCTTTTTCGATATCTGAAAATTTTCAGATGCGAAACACACATAAAACAATCGCTGAATCTTTAATCACATTAGAAGAAATTCTTGAAATCGCCGATCAGAAAAATAAAGAAGTAGTTACCTATCTTTCTATGGGGTTCGGAAATCCTTACGGTGATCCTTGGAATGTAGATATCGTGGGCGAATGGACGGAAAAACTTGCGGGAATGGGAGTTAAGATACTATCACTTTCAGATACCGTTGGTAGTTCTACACCGGAAGTAATCACGTATCTTTTTTCCAATTTAATTCCGAAATACCCTCAAATTGAATTCGGAGCGCACCTGCATACCACACCAAACAGCTGGTTTGAGAAAATAGAGGCAGCTTCGAATGCTGGCTGTACCCGTTTTGACGGTGCTATTCAGGGCTTTGGAGGCTGTCCGATGGCAACAGATAAACTTACGGGTAATATGCCTACCGAAAAGTTGATTTCATATTTTACATCCAATAAAAAAATGACAGGTTTGAACTCTTTAAGTTTTGAGAGTGCCTATAATGAAGCATCAAAATTGTTTGGAAAATTTCATTAGAAAATAATTATATTTACTTATGAAAGTAAAATAATAACTAGTATCAAAGTATCGTTGTTAATCTTTAGATATGTAAAGCCATGAAACCAAATTTCATAAAGAGAATTTCTCAGATACTATTTTTATCTGTCCTATTTTCATCATGTTCCAGTGATCTGGATTTTGATCAGACTAAAGATTTTAAGCTGGAACCTGCTTTTGTAGCGAATCTGGCTTATTTTAATGTTCCGGCAGCTTCCTTTGTCGATAACGGTACAGAACAGCAAATAGGATTTGATGTTCAGGAATTTGATGTTTTCAAAGAAAAATACTTCAACGATCATCTCGTTAAAGCCGAATTTAATTTTGAAATGGAGAATACTATAAACAGGGGTTTTACCCTGAATGTATTACTTCTGAATGATAACAATCAAATTCTTCAAACCATTACGCTTGCTGTTCCGGCTTACGCAGGAGGTACAAATGTTATAAAATATCCGACCGAAATATTCGAAAATCAACGATTAGATTTATTGAAACAGACCCGTAAACTTGGCTTTGTAGTGGTTATGGCACCAGGTCCGCCTTTAAACGGAAACAGTACAGGCAGTTTAAAATTACGATCAAGTGCAACCGCTTATATGGTAATTCAATGAAAAAACTATACTTAGTTCTGATAGTCGTGTTTCAGCTTTCTTGTTTTGCTCAAAATAAAGAATTACTGTATAATTTTACCGCCATTCCGCAATCTTCCCTTGTAAATCCGGGAGCAGATGTTGCTTATAAATTCTATTTTGGAGTTCCTGTTTTATCCGGAATTTCAGCAAATTTAGGCTCAAGCAGCTTTTCGGCCTATGATTTGTTTGCGAATAACGGGGTAAATTTCAACGATAAAATCCGAAACGTGATTAATAAATCATCCAGTAGAGATAAAACTCAAATTAATCAACAGTTGGAACTGTTTTCAGGTGGTTTCAGAGTGGGAGGAAAAGACAGTCAGTCGTATCTTTCGTTTGGAGCCTATCAGGAATTTGACTTTTTAATGTACGTTCCAAAGGACCCCGCTATATTAGCACTAGACGGAAATAAAGATTACATTGGTAAGTCATTCAATTTGTCTGACTTAAATTTAAGAGCCGAAGTACTCTCAGTGTTTCATGTCGGATTTCATAAAAAAGTAAGTGAGAAACTGGTTCTGGGAGGTCGTGCCAAAATCTATTCGAGCGGAGCAAATGCAACATCAACCCGAAATTCAGGATATATTTATACCGGACAGGCTGCGGGAACTCCTAATTTATATACCCAAACGATTTCGTCTAACTTAGAAATTAAGACTTCTGGTATTGCCACATTTACAAAAGACGAGTACGAAGGGAGTATTCCAAGTGATATCGCACACAATACTTTTTTTAACGGAAGTTTAGGTTTAGGGCTTGATGCGGGTTTCACTTATTACTTTAAAGATAATCTTCAACTTACCGCAAGTATTGTTGATCTGGGTTTTGTGAGACAGTCTAAAGATATCGAAACCTTAACCTATAAAGGAACGTATCACTATGAAGGTGTGAATCCGAATTTTGATAATTCAAATGAACCAAAGAATATCTTTGATGATTTTGATAAAGCCATACCACGCGATACACTTTATAACAAGTACACCACCCTCAGACCAACAAAATTCTATTCTTCCCTTCAGTATTCCTTTGGCGAATCACGTTCTGATGAAGATTGTAATTGCCATGGTAAAGTTACCAGAAAATATGTCAACGGTGTAGGAGGGCAGCTGTTTGCAATGTCCATGCCTGTAGAACCTTTTGTGGCATTAACCGCCTTTTACAGACGCAATATTTTTGAAAAATTAGATGTAAAAGCCACTTATACAGTTGATTCTTATTCGAGTAAGAATATTGGTTTAGGACTTGCAGGTACACTTGGAAAACTGAATATGTATGTTCTGGTCAATAACCTCTTAGAATTAAAAGATGTTTCAAAAGCCAACAGTATGGCATTTCAGTTCGGTTTTAATTTTATATTTAATGACAATTCGGAAGAATAATGTTTTAAAAAAATCCAAATTCCAAGTTTCAAATTCCAAGTTTCAGGTTTCAAGTTTCAGGTTTCAAGTTTCAGGTTCTAACAATTGGAATTTGGAATTTCAAAACTTGGAATTTATCATACGGTTCATTTGTAAGATTAATTCCTTAACTATAAATTTAAGAATAACTTAGCATCCAAGTTATCAATTTATTCACTATATTTGCACGCAATTCAACTAGAAATTGCACCATGATAGCACACAACTCCAAGATTATCGGCGAAGGTTTAACTTACGACGATGTATTATTAGTACCTAACTACTCGAATGTGCTTCCCCGCGAAGTGAGTATTAAATCAAAGTTTTCACGAAATATAACGCTAAATGTTCCAATAGTATCAGCTGCTATGGATACCGTTACTGAAAGTTCTATGGCGATTGCTATGGCTCAGGAAGGCGGAATTGGTGTTTTACATAAAAACATGACGATCGAGCAACAAGCTGCGAAAGTTAGAAGAGTAAAACGTGCAGAGTCCGGAATGATTATCGATCCGGTAACTTTACCAACAAATTCAACTGTTGCAGATGCTAAAAATGCAATGAAAGAATTCGGAATTGGTGGTATTCCAATCGTTGACGAGAATAAAATACTAAAAGGAATTGTTACCAATCGTGATTTGCGTTTCGAAAAAAACGGAGCAAGACCAATTGCTGAGGTAATGACCAGTACAAACTTAGTGACTGTTGCTGAAGGTACTTCATTAGAGCAGGCCGAAGTAGTTTTACAAGGACATAAAATCGAAAAATTACCGGTGGTAAATGCTAATAATGAATTAGTAGGTTTAATCACTTTTAGAGATATCACAAAACTGACTCAAAAACCAATCGCTAACAAAGATGTTTACGGACGTTTGAGAGTTGCAGCGGCAATTGGAGTAACCGGTGATGCTGTTCAAAGAGCGGAAGCTTTAGTGGCTGCGGGTGTTGATGCAATTATCATCGATACTGCCCACGGACATACTGAAGGTGTAGTCAATGTATTAAAAGAAGTAAAATCAAAATTCCCTCAAATAGATGTAGTAGTTGGAAACATCGCTACTCCGGAAGCGGCTAAATATTTAGTAGAAAGCGGTGCTGACGGTGTAAAAGTGGGTATCGGACCTGGTTCTATCTGTACAACCCGTATCGTTGCCGGTGTTGGTTTTCCTCAATTCTCAGCAGTTCTTGAAGTAGCTGCGGCTATTAAAGGAAGTGGTGTTCCGGTAATTGCCGATGGTGGAATTCGTTACACAGGTGATATTCCTAAAGCGATTGCCGCAGGAGCTGATTGTGTGATGTTAGGTTCATTACTGGCAGGGACAAAAGAATCTCCGGGAGAAACGATCATCTTCGAAGGAAGAAAATTCAAATCGTATCGCGGAATGGGTTCTGTTGAAGCGATGCAAGGCGGATCTAAAGACCGTTACTTCCAGGATGTTGAAGACGACGTTAAAAAATTAGTTCCGGAAGGAATTGTAGGTCGTGTTCCTTATAAAGGAGAATTAAACGAAAGTATGCTTCAGTTCATTGGTGGTCTTCGCGCCGGAATGGGATACTGTGGTTCAAAAGATATTCCAACCTTACAAGAGTCAGGACGTTTCGTTAGAATTACTTCAAGCGGAATTACAGAAAGTCACCCGCACAACGTAACCATTACAAAAGAAGCTCCAAATTATTCCAGATAATTTTTAGTTTTTTCTATAAAAAAAAAGGCATAAGATTTAGTTTCTTATGCCTTTTTTTGTTTCCCTATAAAATCTTATGGAGCAACAAAAACAGATTTCTAAAACTAAAAAAAAACATTATCATCTGCAATGTGTTATAGAATTTGGAGACCAACCATTTTTGGGATTGTTTCTCTACTATTGGCTTTTCTGAAATTGCTCCAGCAGAGCAAAATATTTATTTCCACTATCATTCCCAATACGTTAAAGAATTTGGAGAACGGGTATTTTTAGAAATTGCTCCAACGGAGCAAAACATTTATAGCAAATGTAATTTTTCAATATCAAAAAGCTCCAGCGGAGCGGAACTTTTGAAATGCGAGCAATGTCACGTATTACATATAAAGGCTTTCCGGCAACCATTTATTACACTCTTATACCACTTATTACATAGTCATGTATGTAGCGATAAGGGGTAGGTACCTTTGCAGAATAATTAGAGAGGAAGAAGCTGCAAATTTATAAAGGTAGTTTTCTGAATGTGCGAGATAAAAATGATTAAATGTTCCAAAAACGTTAAAAAATTAGGTACCACATTATATGAAAAATTGTTGGTTTAAAATAGTTCTTATTTTATTATATGTATTGTCTTATGCAGGTCATGCACAGGTAACTATCACGGCCGTTGCAAGTAACACGTCTTGTGTGGGAAACGGAAGTATTACCGTTACAGTGAATAATGTAACAGCTCCTATTACCTATGCAATTGCAAAATTACCTTTTAACGAGGCAACTGTTATCACAAGTCCGGATCCTGTTTTTATCAATCTCGCAACGGGAGATTACTATTATGGCTATTATAACGGTACTACTTTTGTTAGGGCGGCAGCTTCTATAAATGTAGGAAGTTCGTTCTCTACAGTTTCACCCACGATTACTTCTGTTAGTGCAAAAAACTATACCTACTGTGGTAACGATCCTGATCCTTTAGGAACTGTTTCAGTTAGAATTTCGGGAGGAAATGGGCCTTACACCATAAGCCTTCTCAATGCTTCAGATAACAGTGAAGTGCAGAAAATAACAACCTCTTTGACCAATTATAACTTTACAAATCTGCTTCCGGGAGCTTATAAAGTACAGCTAACAGACAACTGCGGGGCAACGACTACTTCGCTAAGTACCGTAACACTTTCAGCAAATGTAATATTCAAGTCTAGTGATTTACAGATTGTAACAAAAACATCTTTGAGCAATAGCGATGTTGATATAGTGTATAATACGACAGGAGATGTTTGTTCAGGTGTTAAAAGTGCCACTCTGGTGAACGGATTTAAAGCTGTCGTAAGTCATTTTTACATCAATACTACTCCGGATTTTTTAGTCGGTTTTAATGATGCTACCAGCAGTATTCGATACAAATTAGAAATCCAAAACGGCACAGGCTGGGATGTATATGATAATTTAACACGTGCACAGGCTGAACAAAGGTTTGTATTGCCTTCGGATCGCTCTAAATGGGGAGAGGTTCGTCTTACGGGCACCTATTGTGGACTGTCACGAACAATAACGCAGGATTATGGGGCATCGTCGATAGGTAAACCTTTGGCGTTTAAATTTGACTTTCGTATTGTTGATGATCCGGCTAATACTAATTGCAGTACTACAGGAAGAGTACGATTAAGCGGTAATGGTATGGGGGCAAATTGGGCGATGACAGGATGCCTGCCCTATAATTTGGAAGTTACTAATAATGCAACAGGTATTAAAACGGATTATACTCTTACTGATGGAAGACTCGATACAGGTCTTGTAAATTGTCTTTTAGATATTGGTGAGACTTATACTGTAAAAATAACAGATAATGCTGGTACAGAAGCACCATCTTATTTTTTTAGAAATGATACTTCGAGCGCGACAAAGAAAAATATTAGTGATAAAAACAATGTTTTTATTGATCCGGTTTATTTCAGCCCGCCCACGAGTGATTTAAAAAGTCAAATACAAATTCTTACAGGTCCTAGTGCTCAGTATTTTGGTAAATCGGCCTTAGGCATGAATGCGCCGATAGGAGTTACTGGAACTGTTGGCCTGGAAGGAGCAGTAACGATTAGTTTGGAAAGCGGTCCCTCGGCATTGACAGTTGTACAAATTTTAGATAATTCAGGAAAAAAGACGGGTAATTTCAGGTTAGGAAATGATTTAACACCTGGAACTTATAAAATCAGGGTAAAAGATTCCGGTTGTTTTAATGAAGTTTTTGATGTAGTATTGGACACCTACTTTACCAAGATTGAAATTACAAAAGCTTCTTATGAGGTTTCTCCTTCCATCTGTGATCGTTACATAAAAAAAGCAACTGTAACGGTTTCAGCAGTAGGCAGTGCTATAATTAGCAGTAAATTAGAAGGTTTATATTCGACACCAAGGTTTTATGTTAATACATTTAAAGGACCTGTTGCAGGAGAAGGCAACATAAATTCTGTTATTGGGGTTACACTGGCTAAAGGAGTTTTTGATTTTAGCTTTCAACCGCAAATTTCGGGAGACTATGAAATTGGTATAGCGAAAAATTACATAACAGGAAATAATTTTTCGCAGTCAAGTGATTTGTGGGCCAATACTACAACTGTACCTTTAAGTGTAAAATCCAATTTCCCTATTTTTGATCTCTCTCAATCGGGAGGAATCGTCTGCGCTGGAAATACCACAGGAGACCTTTATGTTAAGGTAAATAATACATTAGATACGGATACCGTGACTTATTTTATTAAAAAAGATACCGATGCCGCCTTTCCTGCAAGTGGTCAGACAAGCTCTATTTTTACAGGATTGGAAGCGGGTAATTATGTGGTAAGAGCCAAAACGGCTTGCTATGAGGTAGATCAAGCCTTAATTTTAAGAGCAAAACCTGATCCATTAATAAAGGGGAAAAGTTCTTATTGTAAAGGAGATAGTTTGAAACTGGATATAAGTGACGTGGGACCAGTTACTTCAATCAAATGGACATTGCCGGATGGAACTACATCTAATGCAACGCAATTGGCATTAGATAATGTAACGACTGCTCAAAGTGGTTCGTATAAAGTAGAGATAAATACTATTGGAGGGTGTTATTTTTCAGAATCGATTAACATTACAATAAATGATCCTCAAACACCAACGACCAGTAAAACCACACAAGAATTCTGTAAAACCGACAACAAAACGGTAGCTGATTTAGCAGTAAATGAATCAGGAGTGACTTGGTACGATGCAGCTACGGCAGGAAATGTAGTTGATTCAACAACTCTTTTAGAAAACAATAAAGTCTATTACGGTTCTTTAAAAGCAGGAACTTGCGAGAGCCCAACCAGATTGGCGGTAACGGTTACTTTGAGTGATCCAAAAACACCAACAGGCAATGCAATACAAATATTTTGCGCTTATGACACTCCTACAGTGGCAAGTTTAGTAACCAATGAAACTGGCGTAATCTGGTATGATGAGGAAACAGGAGGTACTGTAGTTTCTCCAACAACGCTATTACCAGCACCAAAATTGGAATCGCATGATACAGAAGGATCAACTTCTCATACTTACTATGGTGCTTTAAATATAGGTGGCTGTGAAAGTATTACCCGATTGAAGGTAATGACAATCGTCGTTGCTCTTCAAACGCCAACAGGGGCTGCAACACAGGAGTTCTGCAAAAGCAGTAATGCTACCGTGGCTAGTTTGACCACCAACGTAAAAGGAGTAGTTTGGTATGATGCAGCCAGTAATGGAAATGTGGTACCTTCAACCACCGTTTTAACAGATAGTACGATATATTACGGTGCCGCAAAATCACGCATTTGCGAGAGCCCAACGAGATTGGCGGTAACGGTTACTTTGAGTGATCCTCAAACACCAACGACCAGTAAAACCACACAAGGATTCTGTAAAACAGACAGTAAAACCGTGGCAGATTTATCAGTAAACGAATCAGGAGTGACCTGGTATGATGCAGCTAACAATGGAAATGTTATTGCCAGAACAACTCTTTTAGAAAACA
>NZ_MUHH01000033.1:0-38915 GCF_002217475.1 Flavobacterium tructae | reverse complement strand
AGGAACTTGCGAGAGTCCAACCAGATTGGCGGTAACGGTTACTTTGAGTGATCCAAAAACACCAACGACAACTAAAACCACTCAGGAATTTTGTAAAACTGACAATAAAACAGTGGCCGATTTAGCAGTAAATGAATCAGGAGTGACTTGGTATGATGCAGCTACGGCAGGAAATGTAGTTGCTTCAACAACAACTTTAGAAAACAATAAAGTCTATTACGGTTCTTTGAAAGCAGGAACTTGCGAGAGTTCAACCAGATTGGTGGTAACCGTTACTTTGAGTGATCCAAAAACACCAACGACCAGCAAAACCACACAAGAGTTTTGTAAAGCAGACAACAAAACCGTGGCTAATTTAGCAGTAAACGAATCAGGAGTGACTTGGTATGATGCAGCTAACAATGGAAATGTTATTGCCGCAACAACAACTTTAGAAGACAACAAAGTTTATTACGGTTCTTTAAAAGCAGGAATTTGCGAGAGCCCAATACGTTTGGCAGTAAAGGCACTGGTAAAGGGCTGTACTGTAGACTATCCTCAAAATTGGAATGCTACAGCCTGTGTTTTTGATGAAGCAACATACAAGGTATCCAGAGGAATGTCAGATTATAATTGGATAGTTTCTAAGGAAGGTGTAATTGTTGCAGGAGGTGAATCTACAGATGATTATGTAACGGTTATATGGAATAGTGCAGGGAAGGCAACTGTAAAAGCAGAGTATATTGATGTTTCGAAATTTGACCCTCTGGTGTTGATAGATTTTCCTGTAGCGGTTAATTCTTGTTCGGATGTGGGTTTAAAAAAGACAGTCGATAATCCTACACCGGGAATTGGACATCAGGTAGTTTTTACGATAACAGCAGAGAATTTAGGAACAAATGTTGTTAAGGAAGTGATGATTAGTGAGAAACTCCCGTCAGGGTATGATTATGTAACTTCACAGACTTCTTCAGGGAGCTATAATAGCATCGATGGAATTTGGATGTTACCTGTTTTACAGGCACATGAAAATCAAACGCTTAAGATAACAGCAAAAGTTAAAGAATTGGGTGATTATCTTAATATAGCCTATTTGAAAAATTCCAATCCTGTAGATATCAATGAAATGAACAATAGGGCAGAAGCTTCGATTGTAATTGCAGATGTTACAGTGTACAATGCGATTTCAATAAACGGTGACGGTTTGAATGATTATTTTAAAATTACAGGCTTACATAATTATCCTAACAATACGGTGGAAATATTCAATCGAAATGGAGTTCAAATCTTTAAAACCCATAATTATGGAAGTAATAACAATGTTTTCAGGGGTATATCCGAAGGAAGAGCTACGATCTCAAAAAAGAGCGGCGTGCCTACCGGAACTTACTTTTATATTCTTCGTTATGAAAGAGCAGGTGTATTTAGAGAAAGGGCGGGATATTTGTATGTCAGTAATAATTAGGCGCTGATATAATTTGCGTTAATGATTGCTAAGGAAGCCAAGAATTTTATACAAAAAAAACAAAAGGCATGAGAGTTAGTTTCTTATGCCTTTTCTAGTTTTAATTACTCGATTTTTTAGCCAATCCTGCTATTTAAAATGTCTTCCGTTGTGTTGTCAGAGTGCAGTAAGATTTCCATTTTGGTAGTTTCACGCTGTGCTTCTAAAGCATAGCCAAACATCTTTTGTTCATAGTCATCAATGGCATCCTGAAGGGTGATAAATTTTCCGTTGGTTAAGTTTTCGGTTAAATGATAAGCATCAAACAATCCCATATTGACACCTTCACCGGCAAAGGGAGGCATTAAATGAGCTGCATCTCCAACAAGTGTAATGTTGGAGTGTTCTTTCCAGGAATCTTCTAATGAGAACAAACGCAAAGGCAATCCGGAAAAATCAGTTGCGGCATTAAAGAATTTTTTATAATCGTCGCTCCAGTTTTTAAAGGTTTCATTCAAAAAGGCTCTTACTGAAGTGAGGTTTTCAAAGTCAATTCCGTTGTTTGAAATCCAATTTTCATCTGCTTTGAAAGAAACTCCAAAATGTACCGAACCGTCACGTAATGTGTGAGTGTAGAACATTTTGTGTTCTCCCATAGCCATTACATTTCCATCACCATATTTAGGTTTGAATTCCGGATAATCACGATTCGGATCGGCAATTTCTCCCTGAATAATATAGGTTCCTGAAAGTTGAGGTTCCAGATCGGTTACAAATTTTCGGGCATTCGACCTTCCGCCGTTAGCTACAATTACAAAATCAGCGGTCGTGGTGGTACCATTTTTAAATTCTAAATGATATTGCGCTCCGGTTTTTTTTATATGGATTAAATGACTGTCCCAAACTACTGTATTTTCGTTTAGATTCTCCAGCATGATTTTTCGTAAATCGTTGCGGTCGATTTCAGGTCGTGCATAAGCATTTTCTTGAGTAGGGATTTCAGTCGAAGTAATATTACCGTGCATGTCGGCCATTTTTTCGCCGGTTGGACGTGCATATTTATAGAATTCGGCCATTAAATCCGCTTTTTCAATTGCTTTCTGACCAGAATCTAAATGAATATCAAGTGTTCCGCCTGAAGTTCTGGCCTGAGCGTTCAAATCTCTTTCGTATACCGTTACGTTGGCACCATTAATTTGTAAAATTCTTGCTGTTGTTAAGCCAACAGGTCCGCCACCAATAATGACGATCTTTTTGTTTTTTATAAGGGAATGGTTCATGTCTTGTTTTTAATTAGGTAGCAAATATATGAATAATAAATGAACGTTTATTCATTTAAATGTTAAATAGTTTTAAAGATGCAAAGGTTCAAAGGTTTAGTGGCTCAGTGGGGGCGTAAATGTTATAAAAAAAATCAGCCAGAACCTTTTAAGAGATGGTTTTGACTGATTTTAATGATGTTGCTTTTTATAAAATAGAATCAGGGCGTAGGAGTTTGTCCGGCTTCTCTAAGTTTTTGATTTTCTATGATTTCCTGAAGAAAGGGCTGGGTTTGATTTTTTATTTCTGATTCTGATATATCCAGTGCTTTCGGATTTTTTACTAATGCATACCAGGGTTTTGGTGCATCAAAAGGGTAGCTCCCAAAAACAATCACCGGAGTTCCTTTTATTTCTACATTTTCTCTGTCTTTTAAGACCCATTCATCGGCCCATTTGTAAAGATCTTTGGCGTCGTTTTCCTGTAATCTCAAACAGGAATGTGATGCCGGATATCCGGGTAAATCGTACTGGTGAAATCCAACACCCAGTTTATTCTCAATATTAAAATTCCATTTTAAGTCCCATTCGTCATTGAAGGTGCTGGTTGTTTTCTCGGCCTTCCAGTTGGTAAAGAATAATCCAGTTGGAGTAGGATCTTTTTTTCTTCCCATATTAGTTGGGCCTGTATAGATTAGTTCTCCATTTTCATAGGCGGCAAATGCCTGAGAAGGATAAGAAAAAAGAATCACTTTTGAAACCTCTTCTAGGGCGGCAACGTGCAAAGGAAACGGAAGATAATAGACCAGATCACCTGTAAAATCAGCCGGAATAATAACCGAGTCCATTTTGACGAAATTCTTTTGATCTGTTCGGTTTAGAGCGTAGGCAATATGAAGCTTGCTACTATCGGATGCATTGGTTTTAAGCCATTCTTTGGTGTTTTCAAAGTGATAAGAGATCGACTTTGGTTTTTTATACTCGATCGTTTTTTTGACTTTGCTCTTAGATTCAGTAGTTTCGTTCTTTTTGCAGGAACTTATTAAAACTAGAACAATCAGTAGTAAAATACTTGAGGGGTATCGTAACTTTCTCATAATTGTATTTTTTATACTAGTAAAGTTATTTGATTACTAGTCAAATCGTTTATACAATTACCTGAATAGTTTATTGGATTTTCATTTTACATCTGATCAATTAATTTAAAAGTATATTCCAACGGTGTATCCTTATTTTGTATAAAATCAGTCGTGCTTTGTTTGATCTCATGATCGGGAATTACGCCTCTGCCAAAAAGCTGATTGGGTTTCTTAGGGGCATCCTGTTCTAAGTTGACAATCGAAAATTGCGTTTTTATTTTTGTATTTGGGAGTTCATATCCTACAGGTGTATGTCCGTTATGGCCATAGTAACCTCCCATTGTCTCTTCTCCAATAATTATGGCATTGGTATGGCCTGCAACTAAAGAAGCAAAGAGTGATCCCGCAGATGCGATTCTGGGACTAATTAATAAATAAATCTGCCCTTGAAAATTATTTTTGTCAGGCTGTAATAAACGATTGAATTTGGGATCTTGCAGATATGTTTTGCCTTTCAACTCAGGGTATTCTTCTTTGAGTTCGGCTTCAAATTCACTTAGTTCCTCCAGTTGTTTTTTGGGTTCTGTTTCTTCGTAAACGAAATACTGGGGGTAGGGAACTTTTTGAAAATTAATAAATGCCGATGTGTTTTCCCGATACGGTTTTTGTGTCAGATAAGAAAAAGCGACAAGGTCGTTAGGATCGCTTCCACCGCCATTACTACGAACATCTACAATTAAATTTTTGATTTCAGGATGCAGTGTGAGAAACTGAAAGCAGCTGTCCAGATATTTTTTATAGACAATATGCTCCTTGTCTTCTGCATTCATTCCAATGGCAAAAGTTGGTATAGAAAGCAGTGCTGTATTTGGTGTATTTATCTTAAAAGTATATTTGGTTTTAATTTCTCCATAATACAGACTGTCTACAGGCAGAGAATGGCGATTTTTAAAATTATCCTTTCTGGTTTCGTTCGAAACTGCAAGAACTTTTTTGGATTGTTTTTGAGTTTGATCAGGAAGCGAATATTCAACCAGAAAATGATCTTTCGGACCGTATTCCAGTTCGAAATACCTTCCGAATGAAGCGCTGATTCCGATTGATTTCCCAGAAAGATTATAACCGTCCGTCGTGTAATATTTATAGAAACGAGAGATTATTTTCTCGATTTTAATGCCGTTGATTTTATGAATTTGAGATCCAATCGGAATTTCGGAATTCTGAAAATTGACAATTATTTTATTGCCAAGTAGTTTTACAGGATACGGAAAGAAAACTTTTCCTGATGTATATTTTTTTAGAAATTCATCAGGAAGAGTAGTATTGTTGTGTACACTGCCTTCAAAATCAGTGATTTTGAGGACTATTTTGTAGAAATCCAGTAGCGATTTAGGCTTTTTTAATTCTGAAAACGCCCACGAATAAATACTGTCTATTTGTTTCTTTGTACGGTATTTATAAACTCCTGAATTGGCTTTTTCTCTAATTTCCTTAAAAGTTGATAAATCCTGTTTTAGTTTTGCGGCAGGCCATTTTTCATTTTGGGAAAAGAGAAGAAACGGAAAAAACAGAAAAAGTAATGTTTTAAATTTTGACATTTCAAGGGCTTTAGGATCTAAGTACTGATTTTTGACTAGTTAATTTTGTCTTGTAACAAACTAAATTCTTTATCCGAATACTTTAATTCAGTTGCTATTTTTTTTAGTTTTTCTTTATTTACTTTTCCTAAAGGAGAATAATAAACATAGTGTCCAAATCCTGTCAATTGACTAAGAGCATCATTGTTGTCTTCTTTTGTGAGCAAAGGTTTTACTGTTATTAGGATTTCTGTTATGCCTTTGTCTTCGTTAAATTGAATCATTTTTTCCGGTAAATTTGGCGGAATTAATGTCACTGGCATATTGGCGATATAGGATAGATACTCTTTCATAAGTTTCCATGAATTTTCATCTTTTACAGCTGCCATAATATCGGACAAATTAGTAATTGTACATGTAGAGACATTACTTTGAAAAAGCTTATTAACTTTTTCTATAGAAGGCTTTCCGATATTTTTTAATATTTCGGTTGCTTTTTCTTCAACACCATTTCCATGATTTGCATGTAGTTTTAAAATCATTAAACATACATCTACGGTATATTGCTGTTTGTTTTGGCTTAAAATTTCTTGAAGCTTTTTTAATTTTTTACCGGGTTTGTTTTTATCTGTCCCAAAAAATTGAAGTAACTCGAAATTTTCTTTGCTGTATTCCAAATCTGAATCAGCAGGAGTGTTTCTGTAGAAAATACTTTTACTAGTTAATTCTGATGCTTTTACTTTATCATTTTTGGAATTATAGATTTCAGATAGTTTATCATAAATTGCTGCTTCTTTAGGATTGTCTGCCAGTATTTTATTGAATTCTGTTTCGGCACTGTCATAATCTTTTAGTGCAATATAATTGTCAGCTATATTGAATACAGCAGCGTTTTTATATTTTTCATCATTCAAAAGCGCTTTGAACGTTTCATTTGATTTGTTGTAATTTGTTAAAAGCTGTTGAATTTTAGCTGCATAATAAATTTCTTCGCTTCGGTTATATGTTTTGATCAGATATTCAAGATCAATAAGAGCAGATTTTAGGTTTTCTTCTTTAAATTGATCTTCGTCATATTGGAGAGAATCAGCTTTAAAAACGGAATTTCCATCGATATTTCGTTGTCTGGTGCCTAGTTCTGCCATTTCTAGACTCATTTCAGATTTTCTTTTTATTAATTCTGGAACACTTCCAAATTTTGCAATTCCTTTTTCAATAATATCAATTCCTTCAAACCATTGTCCATTTCGAAACAATGAATATCCATAAATTTCAAATGTTCCAAAACAATCATTTTTGGTTTCATAAAGTTTTTTAGAAATGACTACAGCATTTGTACTATTGTTTTCTTCAAGCTTAGTTAAAATGTTTTTTTGCTCTTTGTTAACGGTTTCGTCGCACAAGTCAAAATTATCAGATTTTAATTTTTCGTACTCAAAAACATTTCGTTGAAGTTTTTGTGAGAAGGAGTAAAGGGTGAGGCTTAAAAAAAGGAGTAAAAATTTTAGTTTCATTTTCCGGTATTTTGGTTTTATTAGACTGAAATTTAGCTATATTTTTTAAAAGAAAAACTTAATTTCAGTCTAAAAATAATAAAAAATCCCTTATTTAAATCAAACCTTTTATTTTGGCATGCTGCAACAATAAAATCGTTTTTGCATCTGTGATTTCGCCGGATTCAATCATGACATAAGCTTCGTCAAAAGTATATTCCAGAACCTCTATGTTTTCTTGTTCCGCGTCTAATCCACCGCCATCGTTTACTTTCATGGTCTCGTCATATTCTCCCACAAAAAGGTATAGAATTTCGGTTACTGATCCTGGTGACATGTAGGTTTCGATTACTTTTTCTACTTTCTGCAGACGATACCCGGTTTCTTCTTCGGTTTCGCGAATAATAGCCTGCTCCGGATGATCCTGATCTAAAAGTCCTGCGCAAACTTCAATCATCATTCCACTTTTATTGCCGTTTAGATAGGTCGGGAGACGAAATTGACGCGTCAGGATAACGGTTTTCTTTGAGGTGTTGTACAATAAAATGGCAGCTCCATTTCCACGGTCATACACTTCACGGATATGAGATTCTATTTTACCGTCTTTCATTTCGTAATCAAAAGTTACTTTGTTCAGCAGGTACCAATTGTCTGATAATAATTGGGTTTCGGTAACTTTAATTTTTGGATTTTTCATCATAAGAAATGTTTGGTATAAAAAAAACGCTCTGATTATCAGAGCGTTTAGAGGTATTATTTTGTTATTGTTTGCTTTCTGTCTGGTCCAACCGATACAATTTTGATCGGTACTCCAACTTCTGCTTCAATAAACTCAATATATTCTTTTAGCTCAACCGGTAATTGATCGTAAGTCGTCATTCCTGTTAAATCAGCTTGCCATCCTTTAAACTCTTTATAAACAGGAGTTACGTTTTCAGGCTCGATGTTGTAAGGGAAGTGAGAGATGTTTTCACCTTTATAGTTGTATGCAGTACAAACTTTTAAAGTTTCAAATCCGGAAAGTACGTCACCTTTCATCATCATTAACTGAGTAACTCCATTTACCTGAACGGCATATTTTAAAGCTACTAAATCCAACCATCCACAACGTCTTTGTCTTCCTGTAACGGATCCAAATTCATTACCCACTTTTGCCATTGTTGCACCTACTTCGTCAAAAAGTTCAGTAGGGAATGGGCCGCTACCTACACGTGTAACATAAGCTTTGAAAATTCCGTATACTTCTTTGATTTTGTTCGGAGCAATTCCTAAACCGGTACAAGCTCCGGCAGCTGTAGTGTTTGAAGAAGTTACAAATGGATAAGTTCCAAAATCAACATCTAATAAAGAACCCTGAGCTCCTTCACATAAGATTGATTTACCTGCTTTTTGAGCCTGGTACATGTATTCTTCACTATCAATAAAATCTAATTTTTTTAATTCTTCAATAGCTTCAAAAAACTCTTTTTCAAGTTCAGCCAGATTGTATTGAATCGCTACGTCATAAAAAGCAATCATAGCTTCATGTTTGTCAGCTAAAGCTCTGTAACGCTCTTTAAAGTCTTCTAATTCGATGTCTCCAACACGCAATCCGTTTCTTCCGGTTTTGTCCATGTAAGTTGGTCCAATTCCTTTAAGAGTAGATCCGATTTTGGCTTTTCCTTTAGATGCTTCAGAAGCAGCATCCAATAAACGGTGCGTTGGTAAAATTAAGTGTGCTTTTCTTGAAATGATCAGTTTGCTTTTGATATCAAGGTTAAATTTCTCTAAACCTTCGATTTCTTTTTGAAAAACCACCGGGTCTATTACAACACCATTACCAATGATGTTTACTGATTTTTTATGAAAAATTCCGGAAGGAATGGTTCTAAGTACGTGTTTAATTCCGTCAAATTCTAATGTATGTCCTGCGTTTGGTCCTCCTTGAAAACGTGCAATAATATCATAATTTGAGGTAAGTACATCAACAATTTTTCCTTTACCTTCATCTCCCCATTGTAATCCTAGTAATAAATCTACGGTCATTCTCTTTTAATTTGCGTTGAGGCAATCCGTATTGCCCCACTGATTAATGTAGTTAATTTTCTTTTTTATATTTTCTGAATAATACCTTTCGGAATTATTGTTTTTGCTTTTTGTTTCCGTAGAAATACAACGAATGATTTGTAATTTCGATATCAAATATTTCTTCGATTGTTTTTTTGATGGTCTGAATTCTTGGATCGCAAAATTCAATTACCTCACCGGAATCCGTCATGATAATGTGATCATGCTGTTTATCAAAATATGATTTTTCGTAGTAAGCCTGATTTTGTCCAAATTGATGTTTTCTAACCAAAGCGCAGTCTAACAAAAGCTCAATCGTGTTGTACAATGTAGCTCTACTCACACGATAGTTCTTGTTTTTCATTTTGATGTATAGGTTTTCTATGTCAAAATGTTCTTCGCTATCGTAAATTTCCTGAAGTATAGCATAACGCTCAGGAGTTTTGCGATGCCCTTTTTGCTCAAGATACAGTGTAAAAACATTTTTTACAATTTCTTGATTTCTAGTGTTGTCAGTTGAAATGAGTGTCATATCCGGCAAAGATAATTTTTTATTTTTAATGAATAAAAGTTTCGGGTTTAAAGTTTAGTTATAAAACCCTTATAGATAGGTTAAAAAAGTTATGCGTTGTGAGTTTCAGGTTTCAAGTTTGAGGTTTGAGGTTTCAAGTTTCGGAGTTTAATATCCAGAACTCATTACCTGAAAGCTGGAACAATAACCGATTCTTAAGTTCTGTACTCTCTTGTTACTTTATCAACTCCGTCGATTTTTTTAATGGCATTGATCATTTTCTTCAAAATGGTGTTGTTTTGAACGATGACAGCAATTTGTCCGTGAAAAATTCCGGCATCAGTGCTTAACGAAATGCTCTGGATGTTTACACTCATGTTGTTCGAAATGACTCTGGTCAATTGATTGGTAAGTCCTAAAACGTCCATTCCTGTTATGTTGATGATAGCTTTGAATTCTTCTTGAGAAGAGTCAATCCATTTGGCACTCATGATACGGTAAGCATAATTTGACTGCATGCCAATTGCATTTGGACAGTCTTTTTTATGAACTTTGATTCCTTCATTGATGGTTACAAATCCAAAAACATCATCTCCCGGAATCGGGTTACAGCATGGGGAGAGTTTATAATCGAGTTTGTCGTGTTCAGTTCCAAAAACCAGCATGTCGTAGTTACTGCTGATGATGGGTTTGTGAATGTCTTCTGAAGCGGTGTTATCCTTGTTTCGCTTAATTTTATTTTTGAAGAAATTGATAAACGTATTGCTTTTTTGCGCCGCATAATCTTTTAATTGTTGATTTTCGATCGCACCAATACCTACTCTGTAAAATAAATCTAAACTGGTTTTAAGTTTGAAAAAGTTAACCAATTCATTGATAACTTGTTCGTTAATGGTGATTTTAAGATGTTTTAATTTTCGGGTAAGGAGTTCTTTTCCTTCTTCGGCGATTTTTTTGGTGTTCTCGTTCAGAACATTTTTAATTTTGGTTTTCGCGCGCGAAGTTGTTACGTATTCCAACCAGTTTACAGTTGGTTTTTGATTGGCAGAGGTTATAACTTCAACCTGGTCGCCACTTTTTAATTCGTGATTCAAAGGTACTAATCGCCCATTGACGCGTGTTCCTCGGGTTTTAATTCCAATTTCAGAGTGTATACTGAAAGCAAAATCAAGTGATGTGGCCCCTTTTGGAAGTGATTTGATTTCTCCTTTTGGTGTAAAGACGAAGATTTCTTTGGAATACAAATTCATTTTGAAATCTTCAACAAAATCTACGGCATTGGTTTCCTGATTCTCCAGTGCTTCACGAAGTAAATTCAGCCATACGTCCAGACCGCTTTCTTCGGTTGCGCCATTTTTGTATTTGTAATGTGCGGCATATCCTTTTTCGGCAATTTCATCCATACGTTCGCTTCGCACCTGAACTTCAACCCAACGGCCTTTTGGTCCCATAACCGTAATGTGCAGGGCTTCGTAACCGGTTGATTTTGGAGAGGAAATCCAGTCACGTAAACGACTCGGGCTCGGTCTGTAATGATCTGTAACAATGGAATAGATTTTCCAGGCTACGAATTTTTCATCATGCTGATCTGATTTGTACACAATTCTTAAGGCGAATTTATCGTACACTTCGTCAAAACTTACATTTTGAGCACGCATTTTTCGACGAATGGAGTAAATAGATTTTGGACGTCCTTTAATGACATAATCGACACCTTCACTGTCTAAAGATTTCTTTAAAACATCTGAAATGTCTTTGATATAAGCATCCTGTTCTTCTTTTGTTTCTCTGATTTTGCTTACAATGTCGTTGTATACATTTGGTTCTGTATATTTCAGACCTAAATCTTCCAGTTTGGTTTTGATATTGTACAATCCCAAACGGTGGGCAAGAGGAGCATAAATATAAAGTGTTTCTGAGGCGATTTTAGTTTGTTTGTATTCCGCCATCGAATCCATGGTTTGCATATTGTGCAAACGATCGGCCAGTTTGATCAGAATAACACGAACGTCATCGTTCAGTGTCAGAATCATTTTTCGGAAATTTTCGGCCTGCATGGAGGCATTCAGATCTCTCTGAACCAATGATATTTTGGTTAAACCTTCTACCAATTGTGCAACTTTCGGATTGAACAAACGCTCTATATCTTCTACTGTCAAGGGAGTATCTTCAACAACATCATGCAAAAGGGCCGCAGCGATAGAGGTCGCTCCCAAACCAATTTCGGAGGCAACAATTTTCGCAACTGCAATAGGATGAAAGATATACGCTTCTCCGGATTTACGTCTTTGTTCTTTATGCGCATCAACTGCAACATCAAATGCTTTACGGATAAGTTTTTTGTCGGTTGGACTTAAAGTCTGGTAACTGATTCGAAGTAACTCTTTATACTCTTGTGCAATTGCTTTATTTTCTTTTTCAATATCTATTTCTATCATAACGGCATAGTTCAAGTACTAAAAATAAGAATAAGTTTGAATATACGCAAGGGAATGGAGGGTTGATTTTAGAATGAAATTATTTTGTTTCACGTTTCAGGTTTCATGTTTTAGAGAACTGTTTTTATATTTTGTTTTCGATTTGAAACCTGAAACCTGAAACTTGAAACCTGAAACTTGAAACTTGAAACTTGAAACTTGAAACTTGAAATTACTCTTTCGAAAAATCCAAATCCTGAAAATCGTAACTAAAGTCAGTTAATTCAGAAATTGGAAGCATTTTTAAGTTAAGGACTTTACCACTTTCGTCGTATTTGAAAAGCAGATGTGCATCGGCGTGAAAGAAAGCATTGTTCCATTTCACGACGTAATTTCCATCTTTATAGAAAAATACCTCACCGGCTAGTTGCGGAGAGCGTTTGGAAGCAAAATATATTTTTCCTTTTTTCTCAGTAATGGTAATTTCGCCAAACCAGTTGTCTTTGTAAGTTCCGGTAATTTTAGAAAAGTCAGTTTTTAGTTTGTCTTTTTTGTTTTTAACAACAGTTGCCCAAACTTCATCGGTTACTTTATCGGCCGATGCTTCGCTGTCTTTCATTCGGCTGCTGTACATCGTCACATAGTCATCTGATTTAATACCGAGGTAACTGTCTTTTATCGTATTGGTAATGGCACTAAAAGCTGCTCCCGATTGCTGATTGGTTAAAACAATTATTCCTAATCCTAATTCCGGAATCAAAGTGGTTTGAGTTACATTTCCTTCCAGTCCTCCAGTATGTGAAACCTGTTTGTATCCTTTTACATCACTCAGGAACCAGCCTAAACCATAACCGGAGAAATGAGTGTTGTACGGCGGTCTTGTTTTGGTTGGAATGATGGTTTGCAATTGCCACATTTCATTGTGTTCTTTTTCTGAAAACAGTGGTTTGTTATCGCCATATTTTCCGTTGTTGAGTTGTAGTATGGCCCATTTGCTCAAATCGTTTACACTGGAATAAATTCCGGCTGCTCCGTCAAAAAGTTGGTTTTCATAACGTTTTATGGTTTTGAGTTTTCCGTCAACCGGAACATGAGGTGTGATAACGTTTGTGGTGTCTTTTAAACGTTTCACTGAAGCTACACTATTGCTCATTTCCAAAGGTTTCATGATGCGTTCTTCTACAAATTCAGCCCAGGTTTTACCGCTTACTGCATGTACAATTTCGCCTGCAACGATATAGAGCAGGTTGTCATAATCGTATTTGGTTCTAAAATCAGAAACAGGTTTTAAATACCTTAGATTATGAATAATATCCTGCGCTTTAAAATCGCTTCCATCGGGCCAGATCATCAAATCTCCGGCTCCAAGTCCAAGTCCGCTTCTGTGGGTTAACAGGTCACGAATCGTGAATTCACGGGTTACATAATCGTCGTACATTTTAAAATCAGGAAGGTATTTTATTACTCTGTCATCCCATTTTATTTTACCTTCGTCAACCAGCATTGCCAGTGCTCCTGAGGTAAAAGCTTTACTGTTGGAAGCAATCCCGAACAGCGTATTGGCATCCACTTTTTGCTGTGTTGCAATTGATTTTACACCATAACCTTTTGCCAAAACTACTTTTCCGTCTTTTACAATGGCCACTGCAATTCCGGGTACATCAAATGCTTTTAGGGTACGGTTGACCAGATCATCTACTTCCGGATTGGTTATTTGCGCTGAAATGGTAAAGCTAAATAATAAGGCTAAAAGTGATAATTTGCAGTTCATGACGGTATGTTTTGGTTTAGTTAAATCCGCGTTGTCGTTTGGCTTCGAAAATTAAAATTGCGGCAGCCACCGAGACATTCATGCTGTCGATTTCGCCCTGCATGGGAATGATGATATTCTGAGTAGCAGCATCTCGCCAGTCCTGCGTTAAGCCGGTAGCCTCTGTACCCACAACCAATGCGGTGGGAGTGGTGAAATCCTGTGTGTGATACGAAGTTGAATTTTGAAGCGTAGCACAGTAAAAATCGATCTTTTTTTCTTTTAAAAAGGCTATGATTTCAGCTGTCGTTCCTGTCGCAATCTGATTGGTAAACAAACAGCCAACACTGGAGCGTACAATATTCGGATTGTATAAATCGCTTTTTGGATTGGCAATTAATACAGCATCAAGATTTGCGGCATCGGCAGTACGCAAAAGGGCGCCAATGTTTCCCGGTTTTTCCGGTGCTTCGGCCACTACAATCAATGGATTATCAGATAGTTTTAGATCTGATAAAAGCATCGATTTGGTTTTGGCTATGGCCAGAACGCCTTCAGTAGTATCGCGATAAGCTAGTTTCTGATAAACTTCTTTATTGATTTCAATGAGTTGAACCGGACTGTTTACTAATTTATGAATCTGATTTTCAGTAACCAATTCAGGTAAAAATAAAACGGTTTCTATTTCGTAGCCTCCTTTTATTGCGAGTGAAATTTCACGTAAGCCTTCAATCAAAAATGTTCCGGTTTGTTTGCGGGCTTTGGCCTTTTCCTGCAGTAAAACAAGTGATTTTATAAACGGATTTTGTACTGAAGTAATTTGTTTCATTTTTTTTAAAGGTACTTAGGTTCTGAGGGGCTAAGGTACTGAGATTTTTTTTAAAAAGGTTTTTTTGGAGGTACTAAGGTCCTGAGAGGTTAAGTCACTGAGGTTTTTTTGAAAAGTTGCAAAGGTTCAGAGGCTTTTTCTTGGAGGAGCTTAGGTTCTGAGAGGCTAAGCTACTGAGATTTTAAAATCGTAAAAAGAGTTTGCCACAGATTAAAAGATTTTTACAGATTATAACCTTTTTAATCCTTTAATCTGTGGCAAAAAAAACTTTTATTTTGTAAGGACTTCTGAAATTTCGTTTGCTACCGGATGCGGAGCAGTGAAGGTGTATCCCATGATTTTTGCAATGGTTTGCGCTATTTGTTTTTGATACAGTTGAGAATCTGTTTTGATTTCTCCTTTTGAGGCAATTTCAGGACCCATTGCGGCGACCCAAATTTGTGAGGCACCTTCAACATCGGCACCATGATCTGTCCATTGTGCTTTCGTTTTATCTCCGCGACCGTGATCTACGGTGATTACCAGGGTAGTTTTATTTTTGTATTGGGGATCGTTTTGTACAAAATTCCAGATTTCTTTAATCCATTTGTCGACCTGGTTTGCAGCATCAAGATACGATCTGTAATGCCCGGCATGTGCCCATTCATCAGTTTCTCCGTAGGCGATGTAGAGTACTTTTGGCTTTTTGGTTTTAAGTTCGTTTAAAGCCTGATAGTGGGTAAAAACATCTAAACACTCATCCTGATGAAAAGGTTTAAACGAATTGTTGCGCATTTCATTCAATAACTTTTGAGTTTCTGTAGGTTTGTCTCCTCCCACATTATCGAAGGCAGAAATTACCGGAAAACCGCTTCTTTTTTCGTTTAAAATTCGATCAAAAGCATCCCAGGCGCCAAAAGCGGCAACTTTTCCTTTTAGTTTAGATTGCTGGTTTAAAAACTCTAGAACATTTACATTTGGATTGTTTTTGTAATGATTGGAGTTGATGGCAACATCAACATTTCCGGTCATAATTTCGTTGTATCCGGGATAACTGAACCAGTACGGGTTAGAAACATCAACTTTGCTTCCTAATTCGCGATTGCCATAAATTTGCCCTTTTGAAACAATTTCAGACCATAAAAAAGGCATGATTTTTTTTCGGCTTTCTTTGGAGTCAGCACTTGCATAATTCTTGTAAATATAGGTACTGTCTCCCTGATTGAATTTTTTATCATTGGCAATTGCAGGGTCCATTCCTTTAAACACTTCCTGCCATCTAAAGCCGTCTGTGGTGATGATGATAATGTTCTCCGTTTTTTGTGCATGAGACATAAAGCTTGTCAGAACAAATACAAGTACAAGTAGTTTTTTCATTTTCTTAAAAATTACAAAGGTTCAAAAGAACAAAGGTTCAACGATTTTTTAACTAATCTTAATTTTTATAAAGAACTTGATGTTTTAATAATATTTGCAAAAAAACAATTGTGTTCATTTTACTTCTCACAAATTATTTTTCACTTCTACAAAATCCCTCTGGCTTTTATTTCCAGATATTTATTGATAGCGTCCAAAGTCAGATTTTCGGGCTGTGTTAAAACAGAGTGTATGCCATATTTTTTGAGTTCGTTAGCAATTAAACGCTTTTCGAACATGAATTTTTCAGCGATTACTTTGTCGTAGATTTCCTGAATGGTGTCTGTTTTTTTGTTGATGATTGCATTTAGTTCGGTATTACTAAAAAAAACAACCACCAGTAAATGGTTTTTTGCAATTCCTTTTAAATAAGGCAACTGTCGGTTTAAACCGTCCATTGTTTCAAAGTTAGTGTATAAAAGGATCAAACTTCTTTGATTGATGTTTTTTTTGATGTCGACATACAAACGGCTGTAGTCGCTTTCGAAAAAATCGGTTTTGATATTGTATAAGGTTTCCAGAATTTTTTGCATCTGTGAAGCCCTTTTTTCGGCAAAAACACGGTTTTCTACTTTTTTAGAAAATGAAAAAATCCCTGCTTTGTCCTGCTTTTTCAGAATCACATTTGATAAAACTAAGGCCGAATTGATAGCATAATCCAGTAAACTCAATCCGTCAAACGGCATTTGCATGGAGCGGCCTTTATCGATTGCCATGTAAACGGACTGGGATTTTTCGTCCTGAAACTGATTGACCATTAAGGCATTTTTCTTGGCTGTAGCTTTCCAGTTTAAAGTTCGAAGATCATCACCCTGAACATATTCTTTAATTTGCTCAAATTCCATCGTATGGCCAATCCTACGGATTTTTTTGATTCCGTATTGGTACAGATTATTCGAAAAAGCCAATAAATCATATTTTCGCAGCTGAATATAAGACGGGTAAGTGGGAACCATTTTGTCTTTATCGAAAGAAAATCTTCTGGAAATTAGTCTTAGAGGTGACGAAACATAAATGTTTAGATAGCCAAAGTAATATTCTCCTCGTTCTGTAGGTCGTAATTCATAGCCAATTTCTTTTTGCTCAGAGGCTTTAACGGTTTTTACAATTTTGAAATCGCGTACCTGAAACTGAAACGGAATTTCGTCAATGATCTTAACCGAAATTTTAAAGGTATAATGGTTTTTAACGGTGATGGTTACGGGATTCAAATCTCCATTTGAAAGTTTTTCCGGTGTCGTTCTTTCCGCTTCAATGCCTGTTTTACTAAGATAGAGCAGGAGTACGTCAAGCCCTAAGAAACTAGATAAAATTAAAACCACAAACCAAACCGCATGATACAAATTTGGGAAAATAAAAGCACAGACAAACAATCCAATTATGCCCAGAAGCACATAGAAGAAAAAGTTATTAAGGTAAAGGCTTTTTATAAATTTCAATTTTAATAAAATTAGGGTTAAAGGTTTTTTACTATATTTTAGTAAAGCTTTTATAATCAAAACCGTCTAAGACGGCTATTTTCCAGATTCCATTTTCTTTAACTGCTGTTACTTTATATTTAGGACTATCTTTCCATTCTGTCCATGTCCAGTAAAATGTCGCTTTGTTATTTTGGATTTTTAAGTCGTTTACTTTTAGTGTTTTCCAATAAGATTCCGGATTATCCTGACAGTCACACCATGGGTTGCTATCGTTACCGTATGGAGGTAATTCTCCAACCCAATATTCGATTTTACTGCTTTTAAGGCCCTCCCCAATTTTCAGCGCAATTTTGTTATAATTGTCTATAAATTGCTGCGTAAAAAAATTAGAGTTTTTAAGCTCGCTTATTATTTTATGATGTGTTTTTGTATTTAGCGCCACATATTTATCTCCTTTTTTATTTTCTATAACATCAAAGTCGCCTTGTGTTTTTTTGGTTTCGATCCATTCATAGGCTTTTTTTATTAACGACTCAATTTGTTGTTTGTCTGTTAAAAAATAGATTGATGTATTGGTAGTATCCTCTTGTTTGATATTCATAGGTTTAAAACTTACCAATGCGATACCCAGAAGAAGCAAAAAGAAAATTTTAGAATATTTCATTTAAAAAAGGTTTGTTATTAAGCATAGTACTGAAAACTGTTACTGCGACAGAAAACTACCTAGGAATTTCAACAGTCTCAATAATTTGTCTGATGATTTCTGAACTAGTGATGCCTTCCATTTCGCGCTCAGGGGCTACAATTACACGATGCTGTAAAACCGGAATGGCAGCTTCTTTTATATCTTCGGGAGTAACAAAATCACGTCCGCGTATGGCAGCAAAACCTTTGGCGGCATTTAAAATGGCAATTGAGGCACGTGGTGAGGCTCCCAGATATAAGAACGCATTTTCACGGGTATTGACTACAATTCGTGCAATGTATTCCAACAGATTTTGCTCGACTCTGATTTGTTTTACCAAAGCCTGGTATTCTTTTATTTCCGCAGCAGAAAGTATCGTTTTAACAGCTTCTAATTTTCCATGATTTTGTAGTAAATGTTCTCTTTGAATAATTAAAATTTCTTCGTCAAGTTTCGGATAATCGATGGTGATTTTGAATAAAAAACGATCCAATTGTGCCTCCGGCAAACGATAAGTTCCTTCCTGTTCAATCGGGTTTTGAGTGGCAATTACCAGAAATGGAGTTTCAAGCTGATAGGCTGATCCGTCAATGGTAATCTGACGTTCTTCCATTACTTCAAAAAGTGCGGCTTGTGTTTTGGCAGGGGCACGATTTATTTCGTCGATTAAGATTAAATTGGAGAAAATTGGACCTTGTTTGAATTCAAATTCAGAGGTTTTTAAATTAAAAATCGAAGTTCCTAAGATATCCGATGGCATTAAATCCGGTGTGAATTGTATACGGCTAAAGCCAATGTTTAGGGTTTTAGACAATAGTTTGGCCGTAATGGTTTTGGCAACTCCCGGAACACCTTCCAGTAAAACGTGTCCGTTTGATAAAATAGCCACCAAAAGCTGATCGACCATTTTGTGCTGTCCGACAATTACAGTTTCAAGTTCTTTTTTAATCGCGCTAACGTGATCTAAAAGAGGTGTTAAGTTTATTCTGGTTTCAAAATTCACATTTTCATTTGTGATTTGAGATGTTGTATTGATATCGTCCATGATGGTCAGTTTTTCTTTTATAGTATGGTAGCTTTTTTTATCTAATGTAAAATCTTTTCTATGGCATTGTTTATTCGAATCAGATCTTCTTCAAGACTGCCGTGATAACTCTTTCGATGTTCGTTAATCAAAAATACGAGTTCCTGAATATCCGTTACATTTTTACCCGTTTTATGATGCAATTTTTGAATAAAATGATCGTCCAGTTTTGTGGTGTCGATTAAATATTCATTCCTGATTTTCTCTAAAAAGTAAATAATTTTTTTATCAATGATATTAGTGTGATCGCCTTCCTGATAATATAAATTTCCGATAGTTTTTGTAAAATCAACGGTTAAATTGGGTAAAGGCTTTAATATGGGAACAATCCGCTGTTTGCGCTTGGCATTAAAAATAATAAAAATCAGCATGCCAAACAGAAAGAAATACCAGGCCCATTTTAAACCGGGTTGACTTAAAATGTATCGCAGAGGCGATTCGGAAATGCGTTCGCCGTTTTGCCCTTTCGTATACCAAAAAATATCTCCCTCAGGCAAACAGGATAAGACATTCTCTGCGTACTGATAATGGTTTGCTTTCAGTAAGTTGTAGTTTGTAAAAGCGACAGGCTGTGTGTGCAGGTAAAAATGCCCCTGATAGTACGGTATTTTTATGAAATTGACGTGCTTTTTTGCTTTTTTGACCGAAGAGAGCTGATAACCCAAAACAGTGGCTTTTGCGGTATCAATTTTAGAAAAATAGCCTTCTAGTGTCTGTACAAACTTATATTTTTTGTCCTTCAGTTGGGAGTTAGCCAGCCAGACAGTGGTGTTGCCTGAATTGAGATAATCAGCATTTACTTCAACTTTTAAACTGTCTAACAGGTATTGAGGAAAGTCTTTCATGCTCAAAAAAGCATTGTTTCCGCGCGATACAAAGTAAAGAAGTTCGTTTACAGATTCTTCATCAATAGTATTGGATTCAGAGATGTTTAAAAAAGTTCCTTTTATTTTGTAATTTTCTACAAGACTGTCATTGTCATATTTTGAAGTCAAATACTCATAAGGAGTTAGGTCTGAAATTCGTTCTACAGTATGATTCTTAAAAAAATCATTGATTTCGTTGTTAAAAACATAGAGCCCGAAAGGAATTTTGTCATTAACAGAATAGGTCGGTGTCCAATCAATAGGTTTTGGCTGCTCGCGATCTGCTATCAGAATTAAGGACAGAATAAGAACCAGTACAGCAATGTAAATTTTAAGTGTTTTATTCATTGCTAAAGGTTTTTAAGGCATTCTTAAATCGGTTTTCGGCTTTTCTGAAAGTGATTTCATCAATCTCAAACTCCCCGTACCAGATGTAGTTGTACAGATAAGACAAATAAGTAAACTCTTCTTTGTGGGCAGGCTTTTGAAGTTCGTATAAATAATCAGAATTGGTTTTTTCGATGTCCCATTCGATGTAATGATTTTGTGCCATTACTTTCAGAAGCCACAGATAGTAATATCTAACGGCTGCTCTTTTTTCTCCTGATTGTATACTTTCTTTGATCAGTTTATCGAAATCTAAAAGGTGAATGTTCTTTTCGATTTCTGAATAGATAATATTTTTTTTCTTAGCGTTTTTTCCAAAAATCCACTGTCCCTCTTTATTAATGATCGCTTTTACGATCAAATAAATAACAAAAATGATGATGAGAACAGCAAGTACTTTTATTAAAACCGAAACAAAATTAATAGAGCTTTCCGGAGTTTCAAAATCGAACCAATCGCTAAAAACACTGGCCAGCCATTCCTTAAAACGCTGCCATAAACCTTTTTCAGGAGCTTTAAATTCATAAACAAAGCTGGAACCGCTATACTTTTTTTTGAAATTTTTAGAGAAAGTCTTAATTTCTATGGTGTCGGAATCTATTCGAATGTCTTTTTCAGTGTATTTTACAGCTGTCATTTTGGGAGGTTCGGCTGTAGCCAAAGTATCCTGAGCCTGAACAATGCCGGAGAAAATAAAGAAAGATAAAAGGAATAGGAAGATTTTATTCATTATCGGTTCCGATTAAATCAATGTCGCGATTTGAAATTTTTTCTTTTGCTCCCAAACTGTAATACATAATTCCCTGATTGACCATAATCATGTTGTTGAAAACATTACTCAGAGTAAATATGAGGATGAAAATCAGAGTCAAAAATAAAAGAAAGAGCGGAGAATCGCCTATCGCTTCTGCATTATAATTAGAGCTTCCAATGGCCGTTAGTAAAAAAATAAATATTCCGGCAAAATAGAACACCATGGTGATCGATCCCTGAATCATCTGGATCATAATCAGAACTAAAAAAGTAGCTCCGATTGAAGTCCAGAAATCTTCTTTTAGTAGAAGATAAGCATGATTTAAGGATTGAAAGAAACTTTTATCTTCTGTCAGATACGCATAAAAACTAAAGTTTACCCAGGTAAATAAAGCGGGGATAGCAATTAATAAAAGGGGAATTCCAACAATTAGAAAGCATAAAAAGAAGAGTATGATTATAACGATTAACAGCACCGGAACAACAAGAAATGTAAGTCCAATACAAAATTTGATAATTTTCCAGATGTTTTGTCTGAAGATCGTGGTAATATCCTCTGTTTTAAAATCAGTTGTGTTCTTTTTCGCCACCAGTTTTAAGTACAAAATAGGGTAAGTCGAGTTGAAAAGCGATAAAGCAATTACAGCAATAAAAAAGAGGGCAACAAAACCAACTAAGAGTCCAAAATTATCGTTAAAATAACCGGCAAGATTGTCAGAGCCGGGTTGGTTTAAGCTATCATTAAATACAGCCTGAAAATTACTTTTTAAAAAGAAAAAGACCAAAGCCCCTACGATTAGGAGAAAGGCGCCGTTGATGATGAAAAAGATCTTAAAAAAGTGTTTTCCGAAAGTTTTAAAAAAGGAAAAAGTATCGATGATATAATCGCCCAGCTGTCGTTTTTTGTAAAGCTCAAACATTAGGATAAAGTTGTTTTTTTGTGAACAATAAAAGGGTAAATCAAATAATAAAAAGAAATTACAGCTAAAGTAAGTAAAATGATAAAACTACTTAGCCAATTGGGCATATCAATCGAATAACGCGTGATAAAACCTTCGAGAAAACCCGCACTGATGGTAAACGGAAAAGTACTCAGAAATATTTTGAAACTATTTTTGAAGCCTATTTTAAAAGAATTCATTCTCGAGAAAGTTTTAGGAAACAAGATCGAAGCTCCCAAAATAAAACCTGCTGTAGTTTCGATTACAATGGCAAAAATTTCCATTGAACCGTGAATCCAGATGCCGCGGACACTTTTCCAGAAAACGCCCTGTTCGTAAAAAAAGTACTGAAAAGAGCCCAGCATGATACAGTTTTGAAGGAAAATGTAAAAAGTACCCAGACCTCCAAAAATTCCGTAAATGTAACATCTCGCGCCTACATAAAGGTTGTTCATGGTGATGCCAATAAAACTTCCCCAGTTACTTCCAGAGCCGTATACAGCCATTGGATTTCCTTTTTTGATATTTTCTAAGGTCATGTTCACATAAGAATCCCCCAGAATAAGACGAACAAAATCCTGATCGTATCTGGCAGAAACAACTCCAATTCCCACTGTCAGAAAAAATAACGCAAACGCATAGAGTAAATAGCGTTTGTACTCGTACATAAGCAAGGGAACTTCGGTAACAAAGAATTCCAGAAACTTATTTTTTTCTGTTCGTTTTGTTTTATAAATTTTCTGATAAATTTGTGAAGCGAGATGATTGAGGTAAATAACGGTTTTGCTCTTCGGATAATACGTTTGGGCATACGACAAGTCATTCATCATTTGAATGTACAAATTAGCTAACTCGTCCGGATTTTTTTTAGCTTTACCAAAAATAGCTAGCTCAAATTCCAGCCATTTTTCTTTATTTTGTTTTATGAAGGCAACTTCTCTCATTGCAGGCTAAAATATAAAATATGTCAGAATTATCTATAAATACGACGCAAAATGTCAAAATAAATTTTATCGCCGCAACGATAGGGGAAAGAATAGGTTCTTATTTCATCGATTTGGCTATTAAACTGGCTTATGTGACCGTAATTTCCCTGGTGTTTTTCTACGGATTAAATTTTGATAAAGTACTGAATACCTTAGACAACTGGTCGAGAATGTCTATAATTTTACTACTGTATTTTCCATTTATCATTTATACCATAACCTTAGAAAGTATTTTTGAAGGACAGACAATTGGTAAGAAATTAGTAAAAATAAAAGTGGTAAAAATTGACGGTTATCAGGCCGGATTTGGAGACTATTTAATGCGATGGTTTTTTAGACTGGTTGATATTTCTATTCTTGGAGGAATCGTTGGACTGATATCCATAATTTCGAGTCAAAAAGGACAACGATTGGGCGATATGGTTGCCGGAACAGCTGTGATTACGTTAAAAAATAAAATCAACATCAGCCACACTATTCTGGAGGAAATTGGAGACGCTTATGTTCCGACTTATCCTTTGGTGATTAAATTGTCAGACAATGATATGCGAATTATCAAAGAGACTTTTCAAAGTGCACTTGCCAAAAACGATCATGAAATCATTTATAAACTGGTTGCGAAAATAGAGAGTGTTACCGGAATTAAAAATCAGTCAGGTAATAATAGCGACTTTCTGAGAGTCATTCTCAAAGATTATAATTTTTATACGCAGAATATGTAGCGTTTATAGGGGCGAAAAAAAATGATGATAAATGTCATTTTATAAAGTTCTTAATTTTTGTAGTTTTACTAATACTAAAATCAACTTGTCGTAATGCTAATTTTTAAGCTGTATTACGGAGATATTTATTGATTTTAGAAAGGCGTTACCGAAAAGCTTTAAGAGTAGGATCATTTAAATTATAGAAATTATGAAAATTACAAAGGTTTTTGCAATTTTAATGTTGCTGATTTCCGTTACCAATTTTGCTCAGACCGGAAGCAAAAAACTGGATAAAATTATAAAAAGAGATTATCAGATTATTGAATGTACCATTGCAAAAATGTCAGATAAAACAGTTGAATATTCCTTACCTGGGGAAACACTGCAAATTTCACTCGACGTATCTCAGATTGCCAGAATTGATTTTGCGAGCGGGCGTTCTCAAACTTTTGATGTATCTGCAAATACTGCCAGTTCAGGTAATTCAGGACAGGTGATTGCTGCCGCAGAAATGAAACCCAATACCATTGCTGTGCTGCCGGTACCTTATGTAAACTCAGGCACTTTAGAAAGTTCAGAAGAAATGGCAAAATTTGCTCAGAATGATTTGTACAACAAATTACTGGATAAATCGTCGAATATTTTTCCGTTAACGGTTCAGGATTTAAGGGTAACCAACAGTTTATTGCACAAAGCAGGGATAGATTATAAAAACATCGATGAAACCCCAATCGAAGATCTTCAGCAAATTTTAGGAGTGGATAATGTCATCGCAACAAAAGTGTCGTATACTGTAACTGAGGGTTCAGTAGCTTCAACTTATAACAGCGGAAACGCTAAAGTGAGTGACAACAATAAAAAGCTTAAAACAAACGATATTTCGACTACAACATCAAGTACACAGACCTACTACAATTACATGGTTTATTTTGATATGTATAAAAACGGAACGAAAATTTATTCACAAACCCGTAAGCCATTCTTAAACATAAAAGACAGTTGGATGGATTCTGTTTCTTATCTTTTGAAAAGAAGTCCGATTTATGTGAAAAAATAAATAATCAGAGAGAAGAGGCACTAAAGAATATAAAAACAGCGCTAACCTTTGTACCTTTGCGGCTCTGCGCCTTTTGCAGCTAAAAAGTAAAAAATGTTTCATTTATTAGATATTATTGGTACAATGGCTTTTGCCATGTCGGGTGCTTTGACAGCGATGCATAAAAAGCTGGATCCGTTTGGTGTTTTTATCATTGCTTTTGTTACAGCCGTAGGTGGAGGAACGCTTCGTGATGTGCTGATTGGCAGAACACCTGTTGGATGGATGCTGGATTTGCAATATGTATATGTAATCATCCTGGGCTTTGGGTTTGCCATTCTTTTCAGAAAAAAGTTCGACAGACTGCGTACTTCGCTATTCTTGTTTGATACCATCGGATTGGGTGTTTTTACCTTGATTGGACTCGAAAAAGGGATTATGATTGGTTTGCATCCTGCAATTTGTATTGCCTTAGGGACCATGACGGCTTGTTTTGGTGGTGTGATTCGGGACATTTTGTGTAACGAAATTCCAACCATTTTTAGAAGAGAGATTTATGCCACCATTTGTATTTTTGGAGGAATCGTATTTTTTATTCTGAAAAAACTGAATTTAGAAGACGATGTTTTGTACTTAGTAACTTCTGTCGTAATGATTGTTACACGTTTATTAGCCGTAAAATACAAATGGTATTTACCGGCATTTGAACACAAGTAAGATTTTTAAAGAATAGCAGTGTGCTGAAAATTTAAGAGCCGCGAATTCACAAACAGAATTTAAATTTTTGTTAGACAATAAAAATTAAATTTGTGAATTCGCGGCAAACTTTTTTATAAGTTTGTTTCAACAGAACTCAAAAGAGAACCATAAAATTACCACAGAAAGCGGAATGAAATATACCGTAAGGAATTATCATAAAAACGATTACGAAATATGGAATGCATTTGTGGCGCAGGCTAAAAATGCAACATTCCTGTTTTACCGTGATTTTATGGAGTACCACGAAGACCGGTTCAAAGATTTCTCACTTTTGGTTTTCAAGGATGATAGATTAAAAGCAATTTTACCGGCGAATAAAGTCGAAAATTCGGTTTACTCACACCAGGGATTGACTTACGGAGGCTTGGTTTATAGTGAAAAAACAAAACAAGTTGACGTTATTGAAATTTTTCAGGCAGTTTTGTTCTTTCTGAACGAAAATGAGATTCTGAAACTGCATTATAAAACGCTTCCTTCTATTTACCATCTAAAACCTGCAGAAGAAATTTTGTATGCTCTGTTTTTGGCCGATGCGAAACTGGTACGCCGGGATTCACTTTCGGTAATCGATTTATCTCAGGAAAATGTCGTATCAAAGATTAGAAAAAGAGGTTTTCAAAAAGGAGTTTCGAATCAACTGACCATCAAAGAAGAAATTGATTTTGGTTTGTTTTGGAATGAAGTTTTAATTCCCAATTTGAATAAAAAACACAAAGCAAATCCGGTACATTCAGCAGAAGAAATGTATTATCTGCAAAAGCATTTTCCTCAAAACATTCATCAGTTTAATGTTTATTTAGAAGATAAAATTGTGGCCGGAACTACGATTTTTGAAACTGAAACGACAGTGCATTGCCAGTATATTTCGAAGAATGAAAAGGGAGACTTAGGAAGCCTGGATTATTTATATCATTATCTGATTCAGGAACGATTTGCTCAAAAGAGATTTTTTGATTTTGGAATTTCGAATGAAAATCAGGGAAAGAACCTGAATGAAGGTTTATCGTACTGGAAAGAAAGTTTTGGAGCGGGTACCATAGTTCATGATTTCTACGAACTGGAAACGGCAAATTATAAGAAGTTAAATGGTATTTTTGTTTAAATAGAAAAAAAAGAAAATGATATCATTTCTGGACCTGAAGAAAATAAACAAACCTTATGAAACCGCATTTCACGAAAAACTGAAAACAGTTTTAGAGAATGGCTGGTACATTTTAGGGAAGGAAGTGGAAACATTTGAAACCGCTTTTGCAAAATATTGCAAAGCCGATTACTGTATCGGAACAGGAAATGGTCTCGATGCTTTAACTCTGATTTTTAAGGGGTATATAGCTTTAGGAAAACTGCAAAAAGGAGATGAGGTTATTGTTCCTTCGAATACTTATATTGCTAGCATTTTGGCTGTATTGCAGGCAGATTTAGTTCCGGTTTTGGTGGAACCAAGATTAGAAACGTACAATCTCAATCCTGATCTAATTGAGGAAAAAATCAGTCCGAAAACCAAAGCCATTTTAGCCGTTCATCTTTACGGACAACTGGCCGAAATGGACCAAATAAATGAAATAGCAAATCGTAATAATCTATTGATAGTTGAAGATGCAGCCCAATCGCATGGTGCAATTAACAATCAACAATCAACAATTAATAATTTATCCTCCGCATCAGCTTACAGTTTTTATCCCGGAAAGAACCTTGGTGCTTTAGGTGATGGCGGTGCCATTACGACAAATGATAGGGAGTTAGCAAAAGTGCTTTTTTCGCTTCGCAATTATGGATCTGTGGTAAAATATCACAATGATTTTATTGGGGTAAATTCTAGATTAGATGAACTTCAGGCCGCTTTTTTAAGTCTGAAATTACCTCATTTAGATGCCGATAATGAGAGGCGACGCAAAATTGCTAAACGATATTTGACTGAAATAAAAAATGAAAAAATAGTACTTCCGTTTTGGGATTTTTCAAATAACCATATTTTTCATTTGTTTGTGGTACGAACTTCAGATCGTGAAGGGCTGCAGGCCTACTTATCCAAAAATAACATACAAACCGTAATACATTATCCAATTCCGCCACACCAGCAAAAAGCACTTCTGGAATGGAATAATTTGTCATTACCCGTGACAGAAAAGATTCATCAGGAAGTTTTAAGCTTGCCTATTAGTCCAGTTTTGACAGAAACGGAGGTTGATTTTATTGTAGAGGTTTTAAACAGATATTAGTTTTAATTGGAATAAAAAATGAGAGAATTAAAATTAGCTGTTAAACCTTACGTTCCTGAGAAAATTTGGATGTCGCTGATTAAAGCTTATAATTTTACAAACCTGCGCGCCATGCGGGATGCGTATAAAATTAGACAGGCACCTAAAAATCATCGAAAAGCACTTGAGATTGTAAGGAAAAAAGAAAAGGTTAAAGTTGCTTTTTTTCTGACTCATGAATCCGTTTGGAAATACGATCTGTTATTTGATTTAATGCTTGCGCATCCTCGGTTTGAGCCTCAAATATTTGTGTGCCCAATAGTGAACTTTGGTAAAGAAAATATGCTTTTCGAAATGGATAAAGCTTATAATGCTTTTAAAAATAGAGGATATGATGTTGCTAGAACCTATAATACCGATACAGGAGAATTTTTAGATATCAAAAAGACATTTTCACCTGATCTTGTTTTTTTTACTAATCCATATGAAGGTTTAGTCGATTACAGGTATTATATAAAAGAGTTTTCCAAAACACTAACTTGTTATGTTCCCTATAGTATCCCAACGGTTAATTATGGGTTTACCTATGATCTGAATTTTCATAATTTAATTTGGAAAATTTTTTCAGAAACGGATATTCATCAAAAAATGGCTTCCGAAAACCAAAGGAATAAAGCAATAAATAGAGTTGTAACGGGGTATCCGGGATTCGATCCCCTTTTGATAAATAAACAACCAAAAGAGGTTTGGAAAAATAAGAATCCCATTTTAAAAAGAATTATATGGACACCGCATCATTTAATGAACGAGTTAAGCAAAGTGTCTAATTTTTTGGAGTACTATGATTTCTTTTTAGAATTAGCTACTACTTATAAGGATAAATTGCAAATTACATTCAATCCGCATCCTTTGTTGAGAATTAAATTGGAAAATGACCCAAATTGGGGTAAAGAAAAAACCGATAATTATTTCGATAAATGGATAAACCTTGAAAATGGTCAGTTTGGTGATGGTTATTATATCGATCTTTTTTTAACATCAGATGCACTCATACACGATAGTGGTTCTTTTATGGCAGAATATCTTATTACAGGAAAACCATCGCTTTTTATGATTCGGGATGAATCAATTATGGATTATTGGAGTACTTTTGGCAATGAAGCGATAACAGCACATTATCAGTCGAGAAACAAAAAAGAAGTGATTGATTTTATTGAGAATGTTGTCCTTAACGGGAATGATTGGATGAAAGATAAACGTTGCGATTTTGTACAAAATACTCTAATTCCTAAAAATAATTCAACCGCATCCGAAAACATTATGAAATACCTCGAAAGTCAAATTTTTGAATAATTTTGAATTGGAATTTAATTAAAATTTATTTTTATACATGCACGATACCTCTTTAAAATCAACTGCAATAAAAGGAGTTGTCTGGTCAGCAGTTGATAAATTTGCCATTCAGTTTGGGCAATTTATCGTAGGTATAGTACTTGCCCGAATTTTGCTGCCGGAAGATTTTGGAGTAATAGGAATGTTGACCATTTTTATAGCCCTGTCACAGACTTTTGTAGAAAGTGGTTTGGGAACAGGTTTAATTCAGCGCCAGGATAGAACCCATATTGATTTTTCGACTGTATTTGTTTTTAATTTGGCGATTAGTTGTTTTTTCTACGCACTGTTATTTTTATCAGCACCTTACATAGCATCATTTTTTAATCAGTCTAAATTAATTGATTTATTGCGGGTATTAGGCTTAATCCTGATTTTAAATGCTTTCGCAGTAGTTCAACGAACAAAATTAACAATTGCAATTGATTTTAAGTCTGTAGCAAAAAGTAATGTAATTGGTATGATTATCGGCGGAATTTTTGGAGTACTAACTGCAATGAACGGTTATGGAGTTTGGTCGTTGGTTATCCAAATGCTTATGGGGACTTTTAGTACGTCTTTGTCTCTATGGTTTTTAAGTAATTGGATGCCTTCTGTTTCCTTTTCAAAAAAATCTTTCAAATCATTATTTGGTTATGGTTCAAGCTTGTTAATGGCTGGTCTGTATGCACAAATTCTTAATAATGTCTATAATATTTGTCTAGGAAAATTTTATTCAGCATCATCATTAGGATACTATACAAGAGCTAAAAGTTTTGCCGATTTATCAGCAGGAACTATTGTTAGTATCATTCAGCAGGCTACGTTTCCGGTTCTTACCAGCGTTCAAAATGACAGAGAAAGACTGGTTTCTATTTACAGCAGGATGATTCGTATGTCAGCTTTTTTTATTATTCCGCTAATGACACTTATTGCTTTATTGGCAAAACCAATTGTGATAGTATTGCTTACAGAGAAATGGATTTCTCTGATCCCGCTTTTGCAGTGGATGGTTTTTGCCCGTATTTTTCTTCCGATGAGCGCAATTAATATGAATTTATTAAACGCAGTCGGTCGTTCAGACTTATACTTAAAAGTTGATTTGTCAAAATTGCCACTCACTATATTAGCCATGATAATTACAATTCCCCTAGGTGTTAAAGCTATCGTAATTGGTCATGTTATTACTTCAGCATTATCGTTCCTTATAAATGCCTACTTACCGGGCAAATTTTATGGATACGGAGCAATAAAACAATTGAAAGATATGTGCTCTTTTTTTTTAGCAACTCTCGGAATGGCAATTTTGGTATTTGTCATAACAAGTTTTGTAGATAATCTAATATTGCAATTGCTTCTTGGAGTTGTCTTTGGAGCTGTAACTTATTTATTTGTTTGTTGGTTATTAGGTTTAGAGGAATTAAAGGAAGTCTGGCAATTATTGTTAAGTTTAAAAAGGAAGATTTTTAAATCTTGAACAACGTGGTTAACTTTTTTTTAACTTTATTGATGTTTTTTTTGTAATGTTTTTTTTATATTTGAAAGCTATAGATTAACCCTCTGAAAAAGAATATAATGAAAAAGAATATAATGAAAAATAATAAAAGGAAAAAGTATTCAGTACTTTGTTTTTTAATTGTATTAGCTGCTCATGCACAAATTAGTACTGGTTCGGGTGGGGCTGTGAGTGTGTTACCTAATAATCCAACTTCAAATACGAATGTGGGGATTGGTACAAGCAATCCTACAGCTAAGTTAGAAGTAGTTGGAAATGTCAAAGCATATTCCGGAGAATTTTCGAGAGACCTTCCAAATGGAACAACTTTTATTGATTCGAATGATCGTGATCAAAAAAGCAAAGTTTTTCAGGCGGGTAGTTTTGTTAATGGTTCCAATAGAATGATGAATTTTTATGATTTTCCCGCTTCCAATATTAATGCAAAATCTAGGTTTTGGTTTTCAATCGATGATAGGGCAGATAATCAAAGATTCAGATCTTATGCCGAAACTGGCGGTTATGGTGGTTTTGAGATAAACGATAATAAACAACGAAATGTTTTTAAAGTCGCAGAAGAAACAATATCAGATGGATGTAATTTTAGTCATATTTCCCTTCCACAATCTAATACAAAATTAATAATCGGAACAAGTTATGAAAGTTTGACATCTGATGAAAATGTAAAATACAAATTAATAGTCAAATCGGGTAAATGCGGGGGAACATTTATAGATGGTTCTGGTAGTGCCTTTATTGAGGGAAATACTGTTGTAATGGGAAATATAGGCATAGGAACTTCAAATTTTACAGATGGAGCGACTACTTATAGAATCTCTGTAAAAGGAAAAATTCGTGCCGAAGAGGTAAAGGTTTATAATACCTGGGCTGATTATGTTTTTGCTCCAACTTATATATTACCAAGTTTAAAAGAAGTTGAAAATTATATTGCAAAAAATGGTCATTTACCTAATGTGCCTTCTGCTAAAGAAATCAAAGAAAAAGGTCTTGAACTTGGTGAAATGTCAAAAATTCAACAGGAAAAAATCGAGGAACTTACTCTTTACATGATTCAGCAAAATAAGGAAATAGAAGAACTAAAATCTCAGGTAAAACTATTATTGGCAACAAAAAAACAGTAAACAAATTACTTTTTAATACAATCCCGTTTATGAAATATTACATTACATTATTGATGCTGGGAATTTCTTTTCTGTCTCAGGCACAAACAAAAATACAATTTAATTATGATGCTGCAGGGAATCAAATTCTTAGAGAATTGTGTTTGTCAGGTTGCTCACAATCTGCAAAGCAGGTAAAAGAAATCGATGCGTTGGTGGAAGAGGATCTATTGAAATTTTCACCGGAAGATGTAATCTCTTATTATCCCAATCCTGTAAAGGAAGAGCTTTATTTACAATGGCAATTAACCAACAATAATTATGTAACGTCGGTTGTGATTTATTCGATATCGGGTCAGGTTTTACAAAACTATAGCACTAACGAGAGAACAAATAGTTTAAATATTCCTTTTCAGAATTACCCTGGAGGCGTTTATCTTGTTTTGCTTTCCTATAAAGACGGAGGAGAGAAATCGATTAAAATCATCAAGCAATAAAAATCATATGAAGCAATTTTACCTTTTCATTTTAATTATAATTACCAATTTAACTTTTTCTCAAAATTTCACAGATACTAAAGGAGAATTACAAATTTCTGCATCAGGAACAGCCATTTACACTTTGCCTATTGCTACACCGCCAAGTATAAAAAGCGTTGCTCCTATAATTAATCTTACTTACAGTAGCGGTGTAAGAGGAGGTATCGCAGGACAAGGATGGAGTATAAACAGCATTTCGGCCATTAGCCGTATAGCTACACGACGTGACATTGATGGTTTTGTTGATGGAGTAGATTTTGATGATAATGATAAATTGGCATTAGACGGCCAGCGTTTATTGATAAAAACAGGAACATATTGGGCAAATGGTTCTACTTATGAGACGGAGTATAAAAGCAATACAAAAATTGAACTAAAAATAGAAGGTTCAATTACCTATTTTATTGTGACAGCACCTGACGGATCACGAAGTTGGTATGGTTCTAAAGGTTCGGGAAGTTTGCAAAATTCAGTTTCGCTCAATGCCTGGTATATTGTTCACTTTGAAGATGTAAACGGCAATTTTATAGACTATAGTTATAAAACAGTTACTTACAATAGTTCCAATCAATTGTACATTGACAATATAGCTTTTAGTGGAAATACAGCTGCAGGAATTGCTGCGCAGAATAAAATCAGTTTTAATTATAGAAATTCGAAGCGTATTGAGAGGGATTATCTAAAGGGAGTTCCAGTTTATGCAACTCAAATACTTGATAATATACAGGTTTATGCAAACAATGGTATTTTTAGAACCTACAAGCTTACTCATACAGAAGATGGACAATTGGGGTATGAACGAGTATCAACTATAAAAGAAATAAATGCACAGAATGAGGAATCGAATCCGGTAGAGTTCAAGTACGATTCCAGTCCGGTAAATCAAGAGAGAACAGAAAAAGAATATACGAATAATCTGGAATTTGATAAAACAGATTTAGCGGGGGATTTTGATGGGGATGGCAGATTGGATTTTATTGTAGATCGAAAAATGTTTACGAAGTTGTTTGAAGGGAATAGTGGAAATACACCTATAACAATGCCTTTTTATGCATCATCTGGAAAAACATTTGCCGCTACTACTTTAACTGATAATAAGATAAATCAATTTAACAGCATAATCGATCCGGAAGAAAATCTCGATTATTTGACTTTTAAATATTATAATCTTGTTGGTGGTTCAGTAAATTTGGTTCATTCTAAATCAGTTGCAATTTCTAATATTGTAACCAATGAAATTCAGTGTAGCACAGGAGGCGGTGGAGGAGAAGAAACAAGTCGAATGAGCAAAAGTAGTAATACAACTACTGAATTCCCAACGCTGGTTAATTTAAACAATCAGTACATTGAAGGAGATTTTAACGGTGATGGAATTTCAGATGTTATAGTCCTCCAGTTTCACCAAGTAGACCATTATGGCATGGATAGCCCTTGTACCGGGCCTCGTGGAGAAGCTTTGAATTGTAATTGTATTTTGAAAAGTACAAGCATAGGTAACTGTATTAGTGGTGCCTATTTCGTAAATTTAAATCCGAATGCTTCGACAGAGTTTAATACAAAAGATTTTGTCTCTTTGCCGGAATTTACTTTTTGCAAAGAGACTGAAAAGAGATTTATAGGAGATTTTAATGGAGATGGGAAAGCGGATATTTTAATCGTTAATAAGACAACTAAGAATTATCGTATTGTTTCTATTCGTCAATTAGCAGTAGCACCTTGGGTAGCTGTAGAAGTAATTGGAACGGGAAATTTGGATCAGTTTAGTGATACAAAACAAATGCCTTTGGGAGATTTTAATGGAGACGGTAAAGTCGATGTCATGCTTCCTACCGGTGAAGGTGGTTCTGGTGATGTAAACTGGAATATTTATTATAGTAATGGAAATACTTCTGGAGTAGAGTTTTTCACAAAGGAAAATTTAAATATTGTAGAATACTGGCCGGATACAAAAACGCATTATAATACTCAAAGACATTGGAGTAATTATTATGCGATGGATATTAATAAAGATGGGAAGTCTGATCTTGTTAGGGTATGGAGAAAGTTTTATAAGGAATCCTGGACTATAAATAATCATGATACCGAATGGCAGGTTACCGGCTTTGCCAATAATATTGGTACAGTAAACGGTACAGTCTTTAATTTAACATATGATTCTGGTATAATACATTCAAATTCTCCGGATGTTCCAATTCCTATTAACTCTAATTTTAAATACAACGGAGCCAATACCGATCTTGTTTTTGTCAGAGGACATTATAATAAAATTGAATATTATCAATTCAATAAAAATGTTGATGCCGAAAACAGATTAATAAATGTGCTATCATCAGGTGGAAACATAAAACAGACCATCGAGTATAAACCAATGGAGGCTGCCGACAGCGGCTTAGGAAATTCATCGACTGATTTTTATTCTTCAGAAAATGCTGTAACCTATCCTAATATTGAAATTATAAGAAATCCGGGAGCCTATTTGGTTTCTAAACTTACGGCAACGATCAATGGTGTTTCAAAGTATCAGGATTTTAGGTACAGAGGTTATGTGTCTAATTTTAATTATGGAACAGTTGGTTTTGTTAAAACCACCAGAAGCAGTTGGTATTTGAATAGCGGCGATGCTAAAATATGGACGACACAGTTTAATGATGTCGCTCTAAAGGGGGCTAATACCATTACCTGGACTAGTACTGATGGAACTACTGTATTTAATAGTACGCCAACCAATTTACTGAGTACAAAAACAAATGAATTCGCAGTTTATACAGAAGGAGGAGGAGATTCTGTCTCGTCGCGTACCATTCCAAACACAATTACGATACAGGATCCTGTTACCGTTGGACAGACCTATAAAGCCAGCGGTTCTATAACTGCCTTGTCAAGAGTAAATGATGATGTAGCAGTTGTTTATCAGGCACCGGAAATAACGCTAAAACCTGGATTTATTGCTAGTGCTAATAATAATAGCAAGTTTATAGCTTCTCCTGTATCAGCTTCTCAAAGCGGAGGAGCCTCAGGTTCAAATAGTAGTGTTTACAATGTTTTGCTTACCAAACAAACTACTGTTGATCATTTGACAGGAGTTAAAAATGAAACTTCTTTTACTTATGATGGAACGGTTCAGAGTACCAATTACTTTGGTTTGGAAGTTAGAAATGTTTCAAAGCAATATAGCGGGGCCACTTTGCAGGGAATGACTACGGTGGATACGGAATACGATAATAACCCGACAGGAGTTGGCAATGCTTATTATGTAGGACGTCCTAAAAAGATCAATTCTTCGAAGACGGTTTATACAGGTGATAATCGTACCTCTGAGGAAAAATATACTTACACTGGATCAAACTTAACAAGATCTGAAAAGAAAGGACATAATACCTATCCAATTATAGAGGATATGAGTTATGATTCATTGGGGAATTTATTGACAAAAACAGTAAGTGCTCCGGGAGCACCGTCTCCACCAGCAGCAAGAACAATTACTGATGAATACGACAGTACGAAACGATTTGTAGTCAAAAAAACAGACCATCAGGGCTTTGTAACGAATTTTGAATACAATGCATTAGGGCAGGTTACTAAATCAACAGATTATTTAGGAGTTGTCAACGATTACCTCTACGACAACTGGGGGAAAGTAACTAACACGACTACACAAAATACAGCAGCAACACCTTTAACAACTACTGTAGTTTATACCAAGTTGTCTGACGGCGGTTATACCACCACTACTACAACTAATACTGATGGTAAAACCATAGCACAGTATGATGTATTAGGCAGGGCTGTGGTTACAACAACTAAAGGTTTTGCAGCAGGTACTATGGTTTCTAAGCAGGTTGTTTATGATGGATTAGGCAGAAAAACCAAAGAAAGCGAGCCTTATTTTTCATCCCCAGGCCAATGGACAGTTTACGAGTACGATTACTTAATGCGTCCTGAAAAAATAACATCTCATACCGGAAAAGTTCAAAGTTTATCTTATTCAGGATTAACAACAACCAGTAACGATGATGGTAAGGTAACAACCATTACAGTTGATGCTTTAGGGAATAAAACACAAACAACTGATCCGGGTGGAGCTGTCAACTTTATATACTATGCCAACGGGCAATTAAAGGAGTCAGACTATCAAGGCAACAAAGTATCGATATCAATAGACGGGTGGGGTAATAAAGTTGCCATGACTGATCCAAGTGCCGGAACGTATACCTATTCTTATGATGCTTTCGGACAAATTAAAACGGAGACCACACCTAACGGAACAATTGCTTACGTATATGATGCCGCAGGAAAAACAATTGAAAAAACAATAGTTGGGAATAATACCAACAGTAAGACGACTTATGCTTATAATCCGGCTACCAATTTAATAACGACAAGCACTTTTGTTAATAATCTGGAGGGCAATTCGATTACCAATTCATTTGAATATGATAGTTATAAAAGAGTCAGCAAAACAATAGAGAATACTCCTTATGCTACTTTCACCAAAGAAATTACTTATGATACATTTGGACGTGCAGATAAAGAAACAGCAACAGCAGCTATAGGAGGTAAATCAAGTTCAAAGAAGCTAAAACATACTTATCAGAATGGTTTTGCATGGCAAATTGTAGACGACGCTACGCAACAGGTATTGTGGCAGACCAATTCGCTAAACGAAAGAGGACAGTTAACAAATGCAAGTTTAGGAAACGGAATTGCCGTAAATAATAATTACGATCAATATGGTTATGCCTCACAGTTTAAGTGGGATAGAACGGTTACCAATCCGGGGAACGTAATGACTCTGACAACCGCTTTTGAACCTAAAAGAGGGAATCTGACCAATAGAACGAATAACCTGTTTAATTGGAATGAAAACTTTACATATGACGAATTAGACCGATTACTGACCTATAATAATGCACAGGGTCAGCAAGAAACACAGACTTACGATGCAAAGGGTAAAATTACCCAAAACAATTTGGGGACTTATAATTATACGGTAACTGGAAAAACATATCAAAACAACTCGATTACATTATCTACTCAAGCCTTAGATTATTATAAAAACAGAGGTACAGGTGTCAATTCAGCTCCAAAGCTGGATTTAGATATTGCTTATAATACATTTAAGAGCCCTGCAACAATTAAGGAACGTGGACGTGATGGAAATTATATCGAGTATCTTAGTTTTACTTATAATGATGGTAACGATCGCAGTACGATGTTTTATGGAGGAGGGCAAGAAGATAAATTGCTTCGTCCGCTTAGAAAACATTACTCGGGTGACGGGACGATGGAGATCAAAGAAAACCGAACCACGGGTGCTATAGAATTTGTAACCTACATTGGGGGAGATGGTTATAGTGCTCCCCTTGTAGTAAAAAGCGATGGAACAGCACAAAATTATTTATATTTACATAGAGATTATCAGGGCACTATCTTGGCAGTAACGGATAACAGTGGTTCAATTGTCGAAAAACGACTCTTTGATGCTTGGGGAGCCGTTTTAAAAGTGCAAAATGGAGTCAGTACAGATTTAGGATTGTTGACTGTTTTGGATCGCGGTTATACGGGGCACGAGCATTTGCAGAGCATAGGGATTATCAATATGAATGGTCGTTTGTACGATCCAAAATTACATCGTTTCCTACAGCCGGATAATTTTGTACAAGATCCTGCCAATACCCAAAACTATAATCGTTATGGGTATGTGCTTAATAATCCTTTAAAGTATACTGATTCTAGCGGAGAGGCATATGAGCTTTTGGTGGCTATTGGCATTGGAGTTGCTGTTGCTGTAACAAGTTATACACTTACAGCCTTATTAGCCGACGTTCCTTTTACTGTGGGAGGTTTGCTTAAAACTGCCTTTATTGCAGCGGCTAGCTCTGCAGTGACCTTTGGAATTGGTAGTGCTTCGTCGGCATTGTTTAGTAATTTTTATTCTCAGGCCGCTTTTAGTGCTGCAGCGCATGGTACTTTTCAGGGAAGTATGACTGCAATTTCAGGAGGCAAATTTTGGAGCGGATTTGCTGCCGGAGCTTTAAGTAGTATTGCGTCCAGTGCATGGAACGGAGGAAGTACCGTCGAGACGAAGTTTGAAACAAATAGTAGTTTAACGGAAGGACATTTTGTAAGCAATACTTTTTCGCATCAGGGAATAAGTGGAGCACTAGGTGCAAATAATACGATTGGTATGATTGCCTTTGGTACTGTTTCTGGAGGAGCTGGAGCCGCTCTTACAGGAGGTAATTTCTGGCAAGNNCAAAGAATAATTTTGATGATGAATATGACCAACAAGGAAAAAAAGTTACTAAAGAATCTTTAGGAATAAAAAAAGGAGATTCTTCCGAAACTATGATGGGTAAATTAATGAAAGGTATGAAGCCCGGAGATTATATTGATGGTGGTGATTTAGACTTTTTAAATTCTAAAATTGGACTTATTCTTGATAAAGCTACAATGTCTTCTAATGGCACTTTACAATTAGAGAGAACATTTGCAGGAAGAATGGCAGGAGTTGGAACTGATGCTAAATTAACTATTAAGCCACAGACTTTAAATGGAATGAAAGGTTATAATTTTAAACTTACCGGAGTTTCTACAACTAAAATCTATACATCAGGTTTTGTAAATGATAATAAACTATATTTTTATGAAAAAGGCAAGTTATTTTCTACGCCAATTAATTAGCGATAAGAAAGCTCTAGTATTTTGTTTATTCATTCTTTTTGTAAATCTTTTTTATCTATATCAAAATAATGATAATTATTTTATTTTTGGTTATGGTTATGGATTA
>NZ_MUHH01000032.1 GCF_002217475.1 Flavobacterium tructae | reverse complement strand
CCCTGTTAATGCGAAAGTAGCTCAGTTGGTAGAGCTCCAGCCTTCCAAGCTGGTTGTCGCGAGTTCGAGCCTCGTCTTTCGCTCTTAAAAAAGCCTCAAACATTTGTTTGAGGCTTTTTTCGTTTTTGCCTGTATTCAAGCGTATTCATGTAAAAAAAATCCAAATTCCAAATTTGATTGATAAATTGGAATTTGGAATTTAAAAAGATTGAATTTTTATTTCAGATTGCTCAGGTCGCTCCCAGTCTCCAGTTCTGTCGGAGTTTCGTTTTGCAGAAACAAACGCGCTTGCAGGTTTCCTTTCAAAGTGATTGTATCGCCTTTCACTTCCAGCCAGCTGCCTTCTCTTAAACCTAAAACCGGGATTGTGTTGAAAGCATGGAATTCTTTAATTCTGGTTTCCCTTGTTTCACCCATATGTTTAGATTGTAAGTCAGGATCCAGATAATGTGGGTTCAGATTAAAAGGAATCAGTCCTAAGGTTTGAAAACTTGGAGGGTAGATGATGGGCATGTCGTTGGTGGTTTGCATCGAAAGGCCGCAAATGTTACTTCCGGCACTTGTTCCTAAATAAGGAGTTCCGTTTTTCACCGTCTCAGAAAGAAGCTGCATAATATTGTACTTGTAAAGCTGCGTCACCAATAAAAAGGTATTTCCACCACCGGTAAATATTCCTTCTGCATTTTTTATGGCGTCAGCTGCATTTTCAAATTCGTGAATTCCTTTAACAGAGATATCGATGGAAGCAAAAGCTTCCGAAACCTTTGCGGTATAATCGTCATGCGAAATACCTCCGGGTCTGGCAAACGGAATAAATAAAATGCTCTTACAGTTTTTAAAGTGAGATTGTAAAGTAGGGAGTAAATACTCTAAATAGCTGCCTTCGTGAAGAGTAGAAGTGCTGGCAATGATAATGCTTTTCATAATGGTTTAAACTCAGGTTGAATTGGTTAAAGGTATTAAAAAACTCTCTTTGGAATGCTTCTTTATGGGGTTTAATTAACATATTTTTACCAACTCCTTAGTATTAAATTTGGAGAACATTAAGATATTTTTACAGCTTTAAGAAAATCTTTAAAATTTTGTCGCCATGCACAGGTTCGTCTGTTTTCTGATTTTTGCTTTAGGGCAGACCGCTTGGTCTCAGGCTCAGGACCAGACCGTTTTAAACGGGCGAATAAGTGCGAATGTCAATGATCTCGAAGGGGTTTATGTAATCAATGCGCGGACAGAGGGGATGACAACAACCAATTCCTCAGGTGCATTTTCTATTGGCGCTAAAGCAGGTGATGAACTTGTTTTTTCTTCGATACAATTCAAAGAAAGCAGAGTTGTATTAACAGTTGAAAATTTCTCAGATATCAACTTTACTGTAAAACTTAATGTGGTAATGCACCAGCTGCAGGAAGTTATTGTTAAAAATTATAATAATGTAAATGCGGTTTCTTTGGGGATTATTCCGGGCGGGCAAAAAACATACACAGAAGCCGAACGTAAATTACGTACCGCGACAGATCTAAATGCAAAGGCAAATGCGGGAGGTATGGTTGGTGGTTCTGTTTCTGCAGATCCGATGTTGAATTTTTTTTCAGGACGCACGGCTATGCTTAAAAAAGAGGCAGTGGTAGAGAAAAAAGAGGCTTTCATGAAGCTGTTGGAAAAAATGTTTACGCTGGAACATTTTGTGGGGCAATTGAAGATTCCTTTAGAATATGTAAAAGGATTCGAATATTACGTCGTAGATAATGATAGATTTACAGTGATTTTAAATTCTAAAAATAAGACTTCGACAGAATTTTTGCTGGCGGAATTAGCGGTTAAGTATAAAGAAATAATTGCAAGTGAAAATAAATAGATTTATAAAAACTAGTTTACTGTTACTGTTAGTCCAGTTGGGATTTGCGCAAAATAAGGTTTCAAAAGAAATTTCGGGACAGATTTTTGAGCAGTCTACTTCAGTTGAGTCCGTGAATATTATTAATAATACGACACAGGTTACGGCTGTTTCAGATGCAAACGGAGGGTTTTCGATTGTGGCAAAAGAAGGAGATGTTTTGGTGTTTTCGGCAGTAAATCTCGAAGGATATAAGAGACGAATCACGGCTGAAGATATGAATACAGGTCGGCTTCAGATTAAAATGACAGCCAAAGAAGTGGAGTTGAAAGAGGTGGTGGTGAATGAAAATGCCAATATAACAGCTGAGAATTTAGGGATAATTCCGTACGGACAGAAAAAATATACCCCTGCAGAACGAAAAGTGTACACTGCGACTTCAACCTCGGTAGACAAGTTGCTTAACAAAATTTCCGGAAGGACGGCCATGCTTAAAAAAGAGGTTAATGTAGAGAAGAAAGAGGCGCTCTTTAGAAAAATGGAATATCTTTTTGAGGAAAATTATTATACAGAAAGATTACGAATACCTGTAGCAGATATTAAAGGATTTCAGTTATATTGTGTGGATGATGCTGATTTTGCCGTATCTTTGAATACTAAAAACAAAACAATGAGTATGTTTTTGTTAACCGATCTAGCCAGAAAATATCTAATAATTCTCGAAAATGAAAAATAGCCTAACCTTATTGCTTATAAGCCTGATTTGTCAAATTACACTAGGACAAAATTCAAGAAAACCCATCCATGGACAAGTTACCAATAAATCGCTCGCCGTTGAAAGTGGTTTTGTGATGAATGTAAATGCCAATGTGAGAACCTTTATTGGTTCAGGCGGATTGTTTGATATCATGGCAAAACCTAAGGATACCTTGTTGTTTACGGGATTGGCGTTTCAGTCCAAAAAAATTGTGCTGACAGAAAAAGACTGTGCCGGAGTTCTGCTTTCGGTGCCATTAGATTTAATAAGTAATGAGCTGAAAGAAGTTTTGGTACATAAAGATCTAAAAGTAAAGTCACTTGGCGGAGGTTCACAACAATATGTCGACATGCAGTTTGAAGATGATAAGCAGTCTACGGCCAAAAATATTACAATGTACTCTGATCAGACGATTAAATACGGTATGAACTTTGTCAGAATTTTTAAAGATGTTAAAAAGCTGCTTTCTAAAGATGATGATGATAAGGAAGAAGTTATTACGGATCTTGCTTTTATTGAATATTCCAGAGCCAATTTCAAACCGAACTTCTTTACCGGTACTTTGGGGTTAAAAGAAGATGATATAGAATTGTTTCTATTGTATTGTTCGAATGATCCGGAATCCAGAAAACATCTTGGTCCGGACCAAAAATTTGAATTGATTGATTTCCTGGTTAATAAAAATAAGGAATTTAAAAAAGTGAAAGTTTCTCAGTAATGAAAAATAAGGTAATCTATCCTTTAATAGGAATATTGTTTTTATCACTTTCTGCTTTCGCATTCCACAAGTTTTATGTGGGTGTTTTTCAGGTCAATTATGCCGCCGAGAAAAAGATGATTCAGATTACTTCCCGAATTTTTATTGATGACCTTAATAATGGTATGGAGAAAAAATACCATAAGAAAACATTTGTAGGAACCGATAAAGAAACCGAAGCAGATGTAGAGCTGTTAAAAAAATACCTTGCAGAAAACTTTATTATTAAAATAAACGGTCAGTCCAAACCCATTACCTTTTTGTCTAAAGAGATAGAAGCCGGTGATGTTTTGGTTTGTTATTCTCGAATAAAAGACATCGATAAGTTTAAAACTATTGAAATCTCTAATACTATTTTAGTAGATTGGAATGCTGAGCAACAGAATATTACGCACATTACGGCATTTGGCAGTAAGAAAAGTGTTCTCTTTACCGAATCTTCCAGGAAAGAATTGTTAAAGTACTAAAGAATCGATAAAATTATTGATTTAATTGTTATTTTCACACCCTGACAAAATTACCATTACTATTTTATGAAAAAACTTTCATTATTGTTGATTTTTCCTGCGATGCTTGTCGCTCAGGAAAAAACAGTTGCTCCAAAGCAACAAGGGAAGTACGATACAAACAAATTCAGCCAGATGTATGATCTGCTGGCTACTCCAAATATGTTTCGTACCGCTTCGGGAGCACCGGGACCTGCGTATTACCAACAACAGGCCGATTATAAAATCGATATTGAATTAGACGATAAAAAATCAAGAATAGACGGGTCTGAAGTGATAACCTATTCTAATAATTCTCCTGATGTTCTGGAGTATTTATGGATACAGCTAGATCAGAATCAGGCCAGAGCCAAAACGCAAACCTCTTTGGCGGAAAGTGAAAAAATAAGCCCCGTTTTGCCTTTGGATGGTTTCTCAAGTAAATATTTGAAAAAAGATTTAGAGCGCGGTTTTAATATTGAACAGGTAAAAGACATAAAAGGAAACCCAATGTCGTATACCATCAATGAAACCATGATGCGTATTAATCTGGCAACACCATTAAAGCCGGGTGAAAAAATCTCACTGGCCATAAAATGGTGGTACAACGTTAACAACTACAGAAAAGAAGGTGGCGGACGTTCCGGTTATGAATCATTTGATAAAGACGGAAATAAATTATACGTAATTGCTCAGTTTTATCCAAGAATGGCCGTATATAATGATGTTGAAGGCTGGCAGAATATGCAGTTTTGGGGAAGTGGAGAGTTTGCATTGCCTTTTGGTAATTTTGATGTAAACATTACAGTTCCTGCAGATCACATCATTGATGCTACCGGAGAACTGACCAACAGAGCCGAAGTTTTTACGCCGGAACAGGTAAAACGTTACGAACAGGCTCAGAAATCATTTGATAAACCAGTTGTAATTGTAACACAAGCTGAGGCAGAAGCAGCGGAAAAAGGATTTTCGGAAAAGAAAAAAACCTGGAGATTCAGTGCCAAAAATGTACGTGACTTCGGAATTGCTTCTTCAAGAAAATTCATTTACGATGCAATGGCTGTAAAAATCGGAAACAGAGTAGTAATGGCCGAATCTGTTTATCCGAAAGAATCAAATCCGCTATGGGGAGAAACTTCCACAATGGTGGTAGCGCATACTTTAAAAAGCTATTCAGCACATACTTTTGATTACCCTTATCCAAAAGCAGTATCGGTTTCAGCCGAAGATCAGGGGATGGAATATCCAATGATTTGCTGGAATTATGGTCGTCCGGATGAGAATGGGGTGACCAGCAAAGAGGTTAAAAACGGAATGATCGGTGTGGTAATTCACGAAGTGGGGCATACCTTTTTTCCAATGATTGTAAACTCAGACGAACGTCAATGGAGCTGGATGGACGAAGGTTTGAACTCCTTTTTACAATACATGGCAGAGCAGGAACTGGATTCGAACTTTCCTTCAAGACGCGGACCTGCAAAAAATATCGTTCCGTATATGAGTGGAGATCAGAAGTTTTTAGAGCCTATTATGTCGAACTCTGAAACCATTCATCAATTTGGGAATAACGCGTACGGAAAACCGGCTACAGGACTTAATATTCTGAGAGAAGTCGTAATGGGAAGAGAATTGTTTGACTATGCTTTTAAAACCTATGCCAACAGATGGAAATTCAAACATCCAACCCCTGAAGATTTCTTTAGAACGATGGAAGATGCTTCGGCGGTTGATTTAGACTGGTTTTTCAGAGGATGGTTTTATTCTACAGATTTTGTAGATATCGGAATCAAAGAGGTAAAACAATATTATGTTTCCGAAACGCCAACTGCAGATATCAAAGATATTAAAGTGAAAAAAGGACGTTTTGGATTTGAAAAAGGACCTTTCGTGTATTTAGTTGCCGGTGATAATGCCGAGGTAAACGCTTCGACTAAGAAACCACTAAAAGTAGAAGAGGTAAAACTATTGTCAGATTATGTGAGTCAAACCTTTACTGCAGAAGAAAAAGCAAGTCTGAAATCACCTAAATATTTCTATGAAGTAGAGTTTAGTAAACCGGGAGGAATGATCATGCCAATTTTGGTTGAGATTACTTACGAAGACGGAACAAAAGAGAATTATCAGTATCCGGCACAGATCTGGAGAAAGAATAACGACACGGCTAAAAAAGTGTATGCAACTGAAAAAGCAATCAAGAGCATTCAGATAGATCCGAAATTAATGACCGCCGATATTGATGTTACCAATAATAGCTGGCCAAAAGTAGAAGAAAAATCAAAATTTGATTAGCAATAAATCAAAAAAAGTGCTGTCTCAAAATGAGGCGGCACTTTTTTTATAAAATAAAACTTCTTTTAAAAGGAATTACTTCTATTTTTTCTGAAACTGCTCCAGCGGAGCAAAATCTTTATAGTAAATACAATTTACCAGTTTTAAGAAGCTACAGCGGAGCGTAATTCTTTTGAGGCAGTTCCCTTTTTTTAAGTAAATTTTAAAACCGTCCGTTATAAAATTTAATATCTTTGTGAACACAAAAATAAAAGATATGTTTGGTATAGGAGGAGGAGAATTAGTTTTTATACTTTTTATAGTGCTAATGCTTTTTGGTTCAGATAAAGTGCCTGAAATTGCCCGTACAATGGGAAAGGCCATGGCGCAATTAAAAAATGCTACTAATGATATTAAAAGTGAAATTCAAAAAGGAGCTGAGGCCAATGGTCTTGATTCCAGATCACTTACGGATATAACGGGTAACATCAATGCGCAAATTAATGACGCCAAAAGCAATCTGATGGGGGACTCCGCTAATTTATTGGGAGACACTACTGCAGAAATAGACAAAGTAAAAGAAGATATCGATTCAATCTCAGGACCTGTAAAACGCCAAAGATAATATGCTTGAAAAAATACAAAAATTAGACACCGACTTATTGGTGTACCTTAACGGTTTAGGTTCTGAAACATACGATAAACTTTGGTTGATTATTACCAGTCAGTTAAATTGGACACCTCTTTTTCTGTTGTTTTTTTATTTGATGTACAAAAAAATAGGGGGAAAACAAACTTTGTATGTGATCCTTTTTATTGCCGTGCTAATCACTTTTACAGATCAGGTTACCAATTTGGTTAAATACACAGTTCAGCGACTACGACCATGTAATAATCCTGATATCAACACTATTATTCGAGTGGTGCAAACCCGAAAATCATTTAGTTTTTTCTCCGGACATGCAGCTAACACTATGGCGGTAGCGACCTTTTTATATTTCGTTTTAAGACGCCGTATTAAGTTTTTAGGGCTTATATTCCTATGGCCTTTAATCTTTGCTTATAGCCGAATTTACTTAGGATTGCACTATCCGGGAGATATCTTAACCGGTTATTTCTTTGGAGCCCTTTTCGGATCATTACTTTATTTGGTATACCGCAGGTTAAAACCACAATACTTCCCAGGATAGGTTTTTTTGAAGGTCCTGAGGGGATAAGATACTAAGGTTCTAAGTTTTTATTTGAGAAAACTTAGGACCTTATTTGTTTAGTTTTTAATTACTTTGTTCAATTGTCTCCAGCTTCAGTTGGAGGTAAAATTGAATAGGAAAAAGGCTTTAGCCCAATTAAACAATGGCAAATAACATGCTTAAAGGTTCTGAGTTTCTAAGGTTCTAAGTTTTTATTTGAGAAAACTTAGAACCTTAGCGCCTCAGTATCTTAGTCTCTCTTTAAAGTATCCTGCTAACCGTTAATCCATCACGAATGGGTAATAAAACCGTTTCGACTCTGGGGTCGTTTTTCAAGAGTAAATTGTATTCTAAAAGAACTTTGGTACTAACGTCATTTGGATGAACCGGTTCCAGTATTTTTCCACTCCATAAAACATTATCCGATAAGATAATACCGCCTTTGTTCATTTTGGGAACAATCATTTCCCAATAATTGATGTAATTTTCTTTATCGGCATCGATAAAAACCAAATCAAACTTGACGTCTAAAGTTGGAATGATTTCAACAGCTTCTCCTAAATGTTGGAAAATTTGTTTTCCCCAAGGAGATGCATCAAAATATTTACGTTGAAAATCGACTAATTCTTCTTTGATGTCAATGGTGTGCAGCTGCCCGTTTTCCTGCATTCCCTCACACAGACACAAAGCGGCATAACCGGTATAAGTTCCAATTTCGAGAATGTTTACAGGGCGAATCAATTTCGAGAGCATGCTTAAAACACGACCCTGAAAATGCCCGCTAAGCATTCTTGGCAGTAGTATTTTTTGGTATGTTTCTTTATTTAGTTTGGCCAACAATTCCGGTTCGTTTTCAGAATGTTGCTCGATATAATCTTCCAGTTCTTGAGAAATAAAATGCATCTTGTAGTATCTTCTAATTTTGAGTGTAAAAATACGAAAAATAGTGGCTCTTTTTTGAGTATAAAAAAACCATTCGTTGTAGCGAATGGTTTTAGTTTCATAAAGTGAAGAGACTATTTTTTCAAAGCCTCATTAACTTCTTTAGCTGTTTTTACCGTACCGTCTTTAGCAGCTTTAGCAGCATTTTCTACTTTTTCAGCGCCTTTTTTAGTCACGTCTTTTACATCTTCTGCTGCTTTTTTGGTAGCTTCTTTTACATCTTCAGCAGCACTTTCAGTTTTGCTTACTGCGCTATCTTTTACTTCTTTAATATCGGTAGTTAAAGAGTCAACTTTGTTTCCAAGAGTTAGTTCTTCCTCTGCAGGTTTTGGTTCCTTCTTTTCGCAAGATTGAACAGCGAATGCTAATAAAGCGATAACAGCCAGACTTAAGATTTGTTTTTTCATAAGAAATTGATTTTTTTAGATTGATTAAATTTAAAAGTTATAAAGCTGAAAAATAAAGATACACATTTTAAAATGATTGAGCTCTTTGTAAGATTATTTTCCTTTTGAGTGCAAGACAATTCTCGTGCCAAAGTTTTGAGTTTTGAAATGCTGAGCCATTTTTTTTTATTCATTTTTAGAATAGAAAAGTATTTATTGTTGCATACTTTTATTTCGTTGCTTTTAAATCGTTATTTAATCACTAAAATGTTATCATTTTTTGTAAAATCAGTCAAAGTGATGTTGAAGATCACCGTTAATTCTTTTCCGGCTCTAACAACTCCAAGTGCCGCAGAAGGCGTTGTCATTTCAAAATCACTAAAAGTCATTCGGTTGGAGCCTTGCAGCGCAAAAGTACCGTCTTTATAGGCTGTTACTCTTATCTGAGTTTTAAAATCTTTGCTAACACCTGCTATAGTATAGGTTCCGGTAAAATTCCAGGTGTTTTCGTTTACTTTTTCGGCAGATTTTAGAGCGTATTTAATGTTTTTATGGTCATCGGTTTCCAGAGCTTTATAAGCAACATCGTCCATGCTTCCTTTGCCGCTTTTTAAGCTTTCAGCTGATAAGGAAACGGTCAGGTTTTTTATATCTGTAATTTTCGAATCTGTAACAGTTAAGAAAGCACTTCCCACTCCGTCTGAAGATTTCATCGTCCAATCGTGTATGTTGGAAGTTCCTGCAACTTCAAAGGCTGATTTTGATAAACTATATCTTTTTTGTGAGTTTACTTGTAAAGATAACATCAGTACTGCTGCTAATAAAATAGATTGGATCGTTTTCATTTGTATAGGTATTTGTTAAATTTTAAGATCAGTTTGCGGTTCAATTGGTTTTTGATAATGAGTTACTGTCTTTTTCTTATGTCAAATTTATCACGAACGAATAGCAAAAGACCTGATAAAAATCATGGTTAGGTTTTTATTTAAAGCGTATAATAGAGAGAAAATACATTTTCTGAGAAATGTTTTAAAAAGTGATTAACTTTGCAGCATGCAAATGGAGAAAAAAGATATAAGAGCCTTAACAAAAGATCAGCTTCGCGATTTTTTTGTCGCTAATAATGACAAAGCCTTTCGTGGAAATCAAGTCTACGAATGGTTATGGAGCAAAGGAGCGCACAGTTTTGAAGACATGACCAATGTCGCCAAAACAACTCGTACGATGCTGGAGGAAAATTTTGTAATCAATCATATCAAGGTAGATACTATGCAGCGCAGCAGTGACGGAACCGTAAAAAATGCCGTTCGTCTGCATGATGGTTTAGTGGTAGAGTCTGTATTGATTCCAACAGAAACCAGAACAACAGCCTGCGTTTCAAGCCAGGTAGGGTGCAGTCTGGATTGTAATTTCTGTGCTACTTCACGATTAAAGAGAATGCGAAACCTGGAACCTGGAGAAATCTACGATCAGATTATTGCGATAGACAAAGAGAGTCGATTGTATCACAATCATCCGCTTTCGAATATTGTTTTTATGGGAATGGGTGAGCCTTTGATGAATTACAACAACGTCATCAAAGCTATTGATATGGTTACCTCGCCGGAAGGATTAGGGATGTCACCCAAACGTATTATGGTTTCGACTTCGGGAATTCCGAAGATGATAAAAAAAATGGCCGATGATGATGTAAAATTCAAGCTGGCGGTTTCTCTGCATTCGGCTATTGATGAAGTACGTGCGAGAATCATGCCTTTCAGTAAAAATTTTCCGTTAAAAGATTTGCGTGAAGCTTTGGAATACTGGTACAGAAAAACCAAAAGTAAAATCTCGTACGAATATGTAGTCTGGAAAGGAATCAATGACGATAAAGCTTCGATTGATGCTTTGGTGAAATTTTGTAAATATGTTCCGTGTAAAGTCAATTTAATTGAATACAATCCAATTGATGATGGCGAGTTTCAACAAGCTTCAGAAGAATCAATTCTGGCTTATATAAAAGCATTGGAAAATATCGGAGTAGTGGTAAAAGTACGCCGAAGCCGAGGAAAGGATATTGATGCTGCCTGCGGACAATTGGCCAATAAAGAAGGATAAATAATGTTTTGCAGTTTCGTACTGCAAACAAACCGTTTAATAATTTTTTAAAGATGCCTTGTTCTTCAAGGCATTTTTTATAGAGCATTGCCTGAGAGCGGACACTTTTGTTGATAACGAATTCAAATTGAGACAGAAGAAAGTTTTCGGTTCGTTTTTTTTACATAAGCATTTAAATTATTGATATACTAATGTAAAATACACCGTATTTTTTTATTTAAAATAGTATATTTGGGATCGAAATGAATATTACTTCTCAAATAAAACAGCCCATCTTTAACGAGATGGAACTTTTTGAAAAAAAGTTCCATGAATCGATGACCTCAAAGGTGGCTTTATTGAATCGTATTACCTATTATATCGTAAACCGAAAAGGAAAACAAATGCGTCCGATGTTTGTTTTTCTGACCGCTAAAATGGTTTCTGAAGGTATTGTAAACGAAAGAACCTATCGCGGAGCTTCTGTAATTGAACTTATTCATACCGCTACTTTGGTACACGATGACGTGGTAGACGATAGCAATCGCCGTCGTGGATTTTTCTCCATCAATGCACTTTGGAAAAATAAGATTGCCGTTTTAGTTGGAGATTATTTATTGTCCAAAGGGCTTTTGCTCTCTATCGATAATGGTGATTTTGATTTGCTCCGAATCATTTCTGTAGCCGTTCGCGAAATGAGCGAAGGCGAATTGCTTCAAATTGAGAAAGCAAGAAGACTGGACATCACCGAAGAAGTATATTACGAAATCATCCGAAAGAAAACAGCAACGCTTATTGCAGCCTGTTGTGCACTTGGTGCAAAATCGGTAATTGAAGATGATGCTCAGGTCGAAAACATGAGAAAATTTGGCGAGCTGATCGGAATGGCTTTTCAAATCAAAGATGATTTATTTGATTACAGCGAAGAAGCTATCGGTAAACCAACCGGAATCGATATTAAAGAGCAAAAAATGACTTTGCCTTTAATTCATGTTTTAAATACTTGTACCCCGCAAGAAAAAAAGTGGTTGATAAACTCCATCAAAAACCACAATAAAGACAAAAAACGTGTCAAAGAAGTTATTGCATTTGTAAAAAGCAATAATGGATTGGCTTACGCTGAACAAAAAATGGTGCAATTTCAGCAGGAAGCACTTTTGCTACTGGATAATTTTTCAGATTCTGAGTTTAAAGATGCCCTTGTTTTAATGGTAAACTACGTTATTGAAAGAAAAAAATAGTTTTTTAAAATTAGATAATTAGAAAATTTGTTAATTAGATAATTGATTTACTTTGTTGTAAATGAATGGTTTAATTGTGTTTTTTTGGAGTTTGTAATTTTTTTATTGATTTTTTTTCCATTCTCATGCAACCATTTCAAAACGTTATGCGTCTATGCTAATAGAAGTCTGTTACTAAACCAAAACCAACCGCTTATTAATGAAAATTATTCATTTACATCAGGAAGAAACCGAAATTATAAAGTTGGCTGTCGAGAATAATCGGCAAGCACAACAACAAATTTACAGTCGGTTTTCCTCAAAAATGTTAAGTGTTTGTCGACAGTATATAAAAGACATTCAATTGGCCGAAGATGTGATGATAACTGCCTTTATGAAAGTGTTTACCAATTTAAGCAGGTTTGAGCACAAAGGAAGTTTTGAAGGTTGGGTCAGGCGGATTATGGTGAATGAATGTATTTCGTATTTAAGAGTTCATAAAAAAGTAAAGTTTAGTGAAGAAGAAATTTATATCGAAGAGAGTTTCAATGCCATTGACAGTCAGTTTTCGATCGATCAGATTCAGTTCTTAATTGATGCTTTACCGGAAGGTTACAGAATGGTTTTTAACTTATACGCCATAGAAGGATACAAACATAATGAAATTGCCAAGATGTTAGGGATTAACGAAGGTACATCAAAATCGCAATTATCGCATGCCAGAAAAATGCTGCAAACACAAATTAATAGTCTAAAAAAACAAGATAATGGAACCGAATAATTTTGAAAAGGATTTCCGTGAAAAACTAAATCAACGTAAAATTGAACCAAGTGATAAAGCCTGGGATCGATTGGATGCCATGTTGAGCGTTGCTGAAGAAAAGAAAACTATTGCTCTTAGTTCACGACAAGCCGGGAAAAAGAAATGGATGTATGTTGCTGCAAGTGTTGTTGGTTTTTTACTGGTTGGAACTTTCTTTTTTAACCATAAGAAAAATACAGATGTAACACCAAAAGGCATCATAGTGGTTAAGGAAGATGCAAAGAAAGATTCGGTTGTACAGCCAACTTTAGATACCAATATAGCAGTTGAAGAAGCAGTAGTGGTTTCAGAAGAAAAAACAATTAAAAAGTCAGTTCAACAAGAAAACCATCAGGAATCAAAATCGAATAAAATCATTACAAGTAAATCCAATGCAATAGCGGAGTCTTCAATCATCATCAAAAACAATCCTGAAAAACAATCAATCAATCCACAGCCTTTAATGGCTAAAAATCCTGAAAAAGAAACGGTAGATCAGTTGCTGGGAACAGCTGAAAAAGTAATCGTTGCTGAGAATGCTGTCAAGCCAAAATCAAAAGTAAAAATTAATGCTAATGATTTACTTCAACAGGTCGATGGCGAATTAGAGTTGTCGTTTCGTGAAAAGGTAATTACAAAAGTCAATAAAAATTACCAAACGGTAAAAATGGCTTTGGCCAATCGAAATCAGCAGGAATAAAGTTTTTAACTCCAATCAGGAACGTGCTGTTGGAGAAAATCAAAAATTAAAGATCAAAAAAATAATTCCGAGAGTAGTCGGGCAGGCTTTTAGTGCCAATTTTCAACCCAATTATAAATAATAATTGTTTGCCATTCACATCTCACATTTTACATTTCACAATTAGAAAAAAACATCAATCAACAATCAAATTTTTTAAAAAAAAACAGTCATGAAAAATTTTACCATTCACCTCGTTATCCTTGTCTTTTTATTTGTCAGTAAAGTTATGGGACAGGAAACTTTTGAATCAAAAGCGAGAAAAATTGCCAACAAAATAGAGAAAGTTACGAAAGAGGAAAAAGAAGCTTTGAAAGAAGAAATTGAAGCAATTAATGTTCAGTTGTCTGAAGGGACAATCACTCAGGAACAAGCAGACAAGCGTAAAAAAGAATTAGCAGAAGCCAGAGCGATTATTATCGAAGAAAAAGTAACACTGGCGCAAAATGAGTTAAATGATTTAGTACAGCAAAAAGTGGACGGAAAAATCAAGGAAGGAAATTATAAAAGTGGACGTGCTTTGATTGTTCATTGGAATGACATAGAGTGGAAGGATGATAATAAAAAAAGAAAAGATTCTATACGCGGCGAAAGAAGAACCACATCGCAGTTTGTATTTGCGGCAGGTTTGAATAATATGATGGTTGATGGTAAATTGCAGGATTCTAAATATAGGTTTACAGGATCGCATTTTTACGAATGGGGATTTACCTATAACACCAGATTAATGAAAAACGATAATTTATTACATGCTAAATATGGATTGTCTTTAATGTATAATAATATTCGTCCGAGAGATAATAAATATTTTGTAGTCAATGGAAACCAGACAGAATTGCAAACCAATGCAATCCATTTAGATGAATCTCGTTTTAGAAATGTGTACATCGCGGTGCCAGTTCATTTAGAGTTTGATTTTTCAAGACCAAAAGTGAATAACGGAAAAACGTACTTTAGAACACATAATAGTTTCCGCTTTGGAATTGGAGGTTACGCAGGAGTCAATGTAAAATCCAAGCAAATTCTAAAATACGATCAGGACGATTTGGATTATAAGACAACTATAAAAGGAGATTATAATGTGAATAATTTTATTTACGGATTGAGTTCTTACATTGGTTATAAAGAAATGAGTTTGTATTTAAAATACGATTTAAACCCATTGTTTAGGAATAATACTGTAAAAGAAAATAACATTTCATTGGGATTAAGATTCGATTTTAATTAAGAATACAATTGATTAGTTAGTGGAAAGAGCGCTTCGAAAGAGGTGCTTTTTTTTATTTAAAATTGCCCAATTTCATGGGGGATTTGTGTAATTTTACATCCTTCAAATTTTATAAATATTTTACGTTTTGATTTCACAAAGTACGATTGATGCTGTTTTTGATGCTGCTCGGGTAGAGGAGGTTATTGGTGATTTTGTTAATTTAAAACGAGCCGGAAGTAACTTTAAAGGACTAAGTCCGTTCTCAGATGAACGCTCTCCATCGTTCATGGTTTCGCCTGCAAAAGGAATCTGGAAAGATTTTAGTACGGGAAAAGGAGGTAATTCAGTTAAGTTTCTGATCGAACATTCACAGTTTACCTATCCGGAAGCCATTCGATATCTGGCCAGAAAATACAATATAGAGATTGAAGAAACAGAACAGACGGATGCTGAAAAAGCAATGACAGATGTCCGTGAAAGTATGTATCTGGTTTCGGAATTTGCGAAAGACTATTTTAATAAAACACTTTTAAATTCAGAAGAAGGAAAAGCAATAGGACTTTCATATTTTAAAGAAAGAGGTTTTACCAATGAAACCATCAAAAAATTTAGTTTAGGATATTCACCTGAAACCTGGGATGCTCTTACCAAAGAAGCTCTGGGTAAAGGATACAAGTTGGAGTTTCTGGAAAGTACCGGTTTGACCATTCCGAGAGAAGATCGTCCGTTTGACCGTTTCAAGGGGCGTGTGATGTTTCCCATAGAAAGCATGTCCGGGCGTGTTTTGGGTTTTGGAGGGCGTATTCTAACCAATGATAAAAAAGCCGCTAAATACTTAAACTCGCCTGAGAGTGATATCTACCATAAAAGTAAAGTACTTTATGGAATTTTTCAGGCCAAACAAGCGATTGCGAAACAAAACAACTGTTATTTGGTGGAAGGATATACGGATGTGATTCAGTTTCATCAGGCCGGAATCGAGAATGTGGTAGCTTCATCAGGAACCGCTTTAACACCGGACCAGATTCGTCTGATCAACCGATTAACGAGAAATATAACCGTTTTATTTGATGGAGATGCAGCGGGATTACGTGCTTCTGTTCGCGGGATCGATTTGATTTTGGAAGAAGGAATGAATGTAAGAGTTTGTGCTTTTCCTGATGGAGAAGATCCGGACAGTTTTGCACGAAAAAATTCGCACGATGATCTGGTTGCTTATTTAGAAGAAAACAGTAAAGATTTTATACAGTTTAAAGCCTCTCTCCTAATGAAAGAAGCGAAAAACGACCCTATAAAAAAGGCTGATTTAATTCGGGATATGGTCAATAGTATCTCGAAGATTCCGGATCGTATCCAGCGTGAAATTTATACTCAGGAATGTGCCCGAATCATGGATATTTCGGAGCAGGTATTGGTGAGTACTCTGGCGCAATTAATTCAAAAAGATCTTGCAGAAGCAGGCAAAAAGCAAAAGCAGGAGCAAAGACCCTTTGAAGTGCACAGGAATCAGCCTGCAAAACAGACCGGTTATTCAGGAGGCGATCCTGAAGACCCAAGGACAGGACCGCCTGAGGATTATTATCCGGGAGAGCCATCGTATGCACAAGAGCCGGCAGAGAAAGTTGATATTTTATACCGTTTAGAACGAAAAGTAATTGAGATTTTATTGCTTTATGGTGATAAAACGGAGGAGTTTGAAGATGTACTTTTAAAAACGAATGAAGAGGGCGAAGTAATAATGGTCTCTGAAATGAAAAATTATAAAGTTTATCAGCGTATTTATTTGAGTTTGCAGGAAGATGAGGTGGAACTTTCTAATAATTTGTTCCGTGATATTTTTACAGACTTAATCGGGTTTTACAATCAGAATGAAAAATTCAGTCTCGAACAATATTTAATGCGCCTGCAGCCTGATTTTGCTCAGGAAGTTACAGATATTTTAATGGAAGATGAAAGATTGGCTCTTCACGATTGGGAAGGACAGAATATTTTTTCAAAAATGAAGCATGAAACGATTGCACAATACGTTACTGAAACGATTATGTCAATGCGTTGGTTTTTGGTAGGCAAAATCATTGATGAATTAAAAAGCTCTATAAAACCTGATAATTCAGATAATACAGAGCTTTTGTCTATGGTTGTCGATTACTCAAAATTAGTTAATTCATTTGCGAAAAAACTAGGAAGAGTAATGTCGCGATACCATTAAATAATTTCTAAAGTCTTAGCTTTGTTTACTAAGTCAACTAAATTAGTAACATTTAATTTAGTCAATAATCTTAATTTGTAAGTACTGATTGTTTTTTCGTTCAGGTTTAAGATTTTAGAGATTTCATTGTTCTTTTTACCATCGCTTAAATAACGTAAAACTTCGATCTCACGATTTGAAAGTTTTCTGTACAAACGCTCGCTTTTGCTTTGTTTAGCAATAAGAGCCATGTTTTTACGTACGGTTTCGTTGATGATAATTTTTCCTTCGTGTACCTTAATAATAGAAATACCTAAAGTCTCAAGTTTTTCTGTTTTGTGTACATAACCGGAAACTCCTGCTTTAATAGCATTTGGAGCATACATTTGTTCAGCGAGGTCACTAAAAATTACAATTTTTGTTTTTGGGAAATTCTTCAGGATGGATTTTACTTCGAAGATACTTGAAAGTCCTTCCAGTTCTAGGTCTAGAATCAGGATATCGATTTCTTTCGTCTGAAGGATATCTCTAACCATTGAAAAATTGCCTACGTTGGCAACAATTGAAATTTGATCGTGGTCTTTAAAATAAGACTTAACGCCAAAGTGAGTCACAGGATGATTGTCTGCAAGACATACTTTAATCATAATTTTTACCTTTTTTAGAATTGTTCATGTTTTTGGAACTGTAAAATTAATAAATAAATTCTGTAATTAATTGCAGACAAATGTTAAAAAGTATTATTTTAACGTTTTTGGTATAATGCAGACTGGAATTGGATCCATTTTGTGCTTGTTGCTGGTGTTTAAACGTTTATAAATTTCGAAGACAATTTTCTCTCTCTCACTAAAGTCAGCCCCCGTATTTCCTGACTCCGAAGCTAGCATTGCCCATTCAAGTTCGTCATAACTGGCGCCTAATTGATCCTCATCGGTGCGATTATCGCCAAATAATCCATCTGTAGGTGCTGCGCTTAAAATTGACTCCGGAATTGTTAAAAATGCCCCTAAAGCATATACATCTGATTTCATTAAGTCGGCAATTGGACTTAAATCGACACCTCCGTCTCCATATTTAGTGTAAAATCCTACTCCAAAATCTTCTACTTTGTTTCCTGTTCCGGCTACAAGCAAGCCATGAATTCCTGCTAAATAATATAAAGAAGTCATTCTTAAACGGGCACGTGTATTGGCTAGTGATAAATTTACTTTTGCTTCATCATTCGTTTGTGGTACAGCGCTTTTGAAAGCTTCAAAAGTGGCGGTTAAATCCGTTTCTACGCTTGAAACATTTGGAAAACGTTTCTTTAGCTGCTCAATATGTTCTCTTCCTCTTGAAACCTGATTAGCAGCCTGATGAATTGGCATTTCAACACATAAAACGGTTAAGCCGGTTTGTGCACACAGGGTAGAAGTCACTGCAGAGTCAACTCCGCCTGAAATACCAATTACAAAACCATTAACTTTTGCTCGGGTTGCATAATTTTTTAACCACTCTACAATGTGGGCGTTTACTTTTTCTGTCTGAATAGTGCTTTTTTTAGCCATAATAGTTCAAGATTTAAGATGCAGGGATGTATATTTGCACAAATATTTTTAAGCATAGTTTGTTTAAAATATGAGCTACACAAATCTAATTAAAATAAAATGAAAATATATCGCTTAGCAGTGGTTCTGTGCTTGTTTTTTTTGTCTTGTGACCAGAAAACCAAAGTCGAAAAAGCAGTAGAAGAAATTCCGGTAGACATTAAAGTAGAGCGTTTTGATAAGGTGTTTTTTGAGACCAAACCGGAGGATTTGGCTAAAGTAAAAAAACAGTATCCTTTCTTTTTTCCGGCAGGAAATGATGATAATGTCTGGCTTAAGAAAATGCAGGATCCGATCTGGAAAGAAGTTTATACCGAGGTTCAGAAAAAATACAGTAATTTTGAGTCTGTACGTGAAGAATTCAATGCGCTTTTTCAGCATGTAAAATATTACTTCCCTAAAACGAAAACGCCAAAAGTTATCACTGTAATTGGGGAAATGGATTATAATGCCAAGGCTATATATGCAGACACTCTGGTAATTGTAGCATTGGAATTGTATTTGGGGAAAGATCATAAATTTTATGAATTCCCAAATTATCTAAAACAAAATTTTGAAGAGAAGCAAATTATGCCCGACGTGGTTTCGAGTTTCGCTTATCGAAATATCCCGGCATTTCCGGATAAAAACTTAGTTTCCCAAATGATTTTTGAAGGGAAACAATTGTATGCTAAAGATTTGTTGTTGCCCAATTATACCGATGCTGAAAAAATAGGTTATACACCTGAACAAATAAAATGGAGTCAGGAAAATGAAGCCTATATGTGGCGCTATTTTATTGAAAGCGAAATGCTGTACAGTGATGATCCGAAATTAACTACCCGATTTATAGTGCCTGCTCCGTTTTCTAAATTCTACTTAGAAATTGACAACGATTCTCCGGGAAGAATAGGGGCCTGGTTAGGATGGCAAATTGTACGCTCGTATATGAAGAATAATAACGTAACTTTGCCGGAATTATTAAAAACAGAAGCAAAGGTAATCTTTGAAAAGTCAAAATATAAACCTAAGAAATAATGTCAAATACAATAAAATCAGAAATTAAATTCAATATAGAATTAGACGAAAACCGTGTTCCGGAAAGATTATCATGGACGGCAAAGGACGGTGGAGTAGAAGCAGAAGAAGCAAAAGCAATTATGCTGTCAATTTGGGACAGTAAAGCGAAAGAAAGTATGCGTATTGATTTGTGGACCAAAGATATGCCGGTAGACGAAATGAAAATTTTCTTTCACCAGACTTTGGTGGCTATGGCGGATACTTTTAAACGTGCCACTGACGATGAGAAAATGTCAGATACCATGAAAGACTTTTGTGATTATTTTGCAGAAAAACTGGAGTTGACGAAATAGTAGTTAAAATTCCAATATAAAAAATCCCAAATTCCAATAGCAAAACTTGGAATTTGGGATTTTTTATTTTTTTTGTATCCTTTTATTGGAATTTAAAATTCTGAGTTATTTTTAAAAACCTCCTGATTTACTTCATCAATATAGGCTAAAAGGTCTTCTTTTCCTGTAGCTTCAGTAGAGGAAGTTACAAAATATTGAGGCATTTCAGACCAGTTATTGGCAAACATTTGTTTTTTGTAAGCTGCGACGTGAGAATCGATTTTTACTTTACTGATTTTATCCGCTTTGGTGAAAATGATGCAAAACGGTATTTCGCTTTCTCCCATGTATGACATAAATTCAATGTCAATTTTTTGTGCTTCATGGCGAATGTCAATTAAAACAAAAGCGCAAACTAATTGCTCTCGGGTTTCAAAATAATCCGTGATGAATTGCTGGAAAACTGATTTGGTTTTCTTAGATACTTTAGCATAACCATAACCTGGTAAATCGACTAGAAACCAATTGTTATTAATCTTAAAATGATTGATTAACTGTGTTTTTCCAGGGCGCCCTGATGTTTTGGCTAAATTCTTATGATTAGTAAGCATGTTGATCAAAGAGGATTTACCTACGTTTGATCTTCCGATAAAAGCATATTCCGGTAAAAAATCCTTCGGGCATTTTGATACTTCAGAATTACTTACAATGAATTCGGCGGTATTAATTTTCATGTTTTTTGTTTTTAAAACCTCCTAAAAGTCGAAAGTTAGATGCTATAAATTCTTTTTAACGAGCCATTCTTCCAGGATTTTGTTGAATTCCTGAGGATGCTCCATCATAGCAGCGTGTCCACATTTGTCTATCCAGTACAAAGTTGAATTAGGCAATAATTTATCAAATTCTTCGGCAACATTTGGGGGAGTAACGGCATCATTTTTACCCCAGATGATACAGGTTTCTGTAGTCATCTTTGGTAAATCTTTGGCCATATTATGACGAATAGCACTTTTGGCAATTGTCAAAGTTTTGATGAGTTTGATACGGTCATTAACGGTCGCGTACACTTCGTCAATAAGCTCCGGTGTAGCAATTGCAGGATCGTAAAAAACATCTTCAGCTTTCTTTTTGATGTATTCGTAATCGCCTCTTTTTGGGTAGCTGTCACCCATTGCGCTTTCGTAAAGTCCTGAACTTCCTGTGATTACCAGTCCGGCAACTTTTTCAGGATATAGCTTTGTGTGGTACAGTGCAATGTGGCCGCCTAAAGAGTTACCTAGTAGTATAACCTGATCAAATCCTTTAAATGTGATAAAGTCTTTTACATACTTGGCAAAGCTTTTTACGTTTGTTTTTAAAATGCTTTGAGTATAGATTGGCAAATCCGGGATCACAACTTTGTATCCTTTTGTTGGAAAATATTCGGCTACAGCATCAAAGTTACTAAGGCCTCCCATTAAGCCATGTAAAATAACGATAGGAGTTCCTTCTCCAGCTTCATAATAGCTGTATTTGCCTTCTTTTTTGTAGTGTTTGTCCATTTAATTTAATGCCAATTTCAATTTGGACAAATATAGGGTTTAATAAATAAAAAAGGATTTTTGCTGTCGTTTTTTAACTAGATAATTTTAGTATAATTTCTAAGTGATTAAAAATCAGAGAGAAGTGGTGTTTTTTGTGGGTTTTTTAAATGTTAAGAAATCGGCAGAATAGCTAAATTTTTAAGAAAAATAGCGCGTAATTTTTTCGAATGATTAGTGTTATTGATAATTCGTTAATAATAAGTTAATGTATTGATATTCTATCGGTTATGCAAAGTGGGGCGTAAGTGGTTAAACTTATTAACAAAGTGGTACATTGTGGTAAAATGTGGTAATATTTTTTATATTTTTGTCCTATAACATATTAATGAATTTTCTTGAACACAATTGTTGGAACATATGAGTGTAAAGTCGATGCTAAAGGGAGGCTGATGTTGCCTGCGCCTTTGAAAAAGCAATTGACTTCCTCTCTTCAGGACGGATTTGTTTTGAAGCGTTCGGTTTTTCAACAGTGTTTAGAATTGTATCCAATGAGCGAGTGGGATCTGATGATGCAAAAAATCAACAAGCTGAATCGCTTTGTGAAAAAGAACAATGATTTCATTCGAAGATTTACTGCAGGTGTGAAAGTGGTAGAGATTGATGCATTGGGACGATTACTGGTTCCGAAAGATTTGGTGACCTTTTCGGGTATTTCTAAAGATGTGGTTTTTTCATCTGCGGTTAATATTGTGGAGATTTGGGATAAGGATTTATATGAAAAATCAATAAGCGGCGAAGATATGGATTTTGCAGATTTAGCCGAAGAAGTAATGGGAAATATTAATGACGACGACAATGGAATATCATAATCCGGTTTTGCTTCATCCTACAGTTGATGGTTTAGATATTAAACCTGATGGCATTTATGTAGATGTTACGTTTGGCGGTGGGGGGCATTCAAAAGAAATTTTGAGACGATTAGGGCCAAACGGAAAATTATTTGCTTTTGATCAGGACGAAGATGCGCTTGCAAATGCATTGCCGGACGAACGGTTTACCTTAATTAATGAGAATTTCAGATTCATAAAAAGGTTTTTGCGTTTTCATGGTGTTAAAAGTGTAGATGGAATTTTAGCTGACCTGGGTGTTTCATCACATCAGTTTGACGTTCCGGAGAGAGGTTTCTCAACCAGATTTGATGCCGGACTGGATATGCGGATGAGTCAGAAAAATGATTTAAATGCTTATCGGGTGGTTAACGAATATGAAGAACAGGATTTACGTCGTGTTTTTTTTGATTATGGGGAGTTGAAGAACGCACCGGTTTTAGCAAGAACAATTGTAGAAGCAAGACAAGGTTATCCAATCAAAACGACAGATGAACTGAAAGAAGTTCTGGCAAAATATTTACCGGAAAGAGTTAGAAACAAGATATTGGCTCAGATTTATCAGGCGATTAGAATTGAAGTGAATCAGGAAATGGATGTTTTAAAAGAGTTTATTGAGCAGTCGTTAGAAATTTTAAATCCGGGTGGAAGATTTTCTGTAATCTCTTATCATTCTTTAGAAGACAGACTGGTAAAAAGATTCATCAAAAACGGAATGTTTGAAGGAGAGCCTGAAAGAGATTTTTACGGAAACTTTTCAGTTCCGTTTAAAACGATAGGAAAACTGATTGTGCCGGATGAGGCTGAGATTAAAATCAACAACAGAGCAAGAAGTGCTAAATTAAGAATTGCTGAGAAGATATAGTTTGTGAGATGTAAAATGTGAGTTGTGGCTTTGAAAGTAAAACAATAAACGACTCAACGATTCAACAATTAAACAGATTACTATAATATATAGGTAGAAAAAATGAAAAGTGGTGTATTTGATATATTAAAAGCAAGGTTTCTGATCAACGATGATGCAGTAAAAAACTGGCGTTTCATTGTTTTTATTATTCTGCTTGCCATTTTGATGATCGCCAATACACAGCGTTACGAACAGAAGGTTTTTGAAATCGCAAAACTGAACAATGAAGTAAAAGAATTGCGATCTGAATTTGTAGACCGCCGTTCAGAGTTAATGAAGTTAAAAATGGAATCGACGATATCGGATAAAATGCTGGAGAAGAAAATTTTTCCATCCACAGTTCCTCCGATTAAAATAGAAGTAAAAAAAGAAGAAGAAAAAAGTTTCTTTAAAAGAATATGGCAGTAGAAGATAAACATATATCCTACAGAATTTACCTCGTAGCAGTTTTCATCTTTGTGATGGCAATTGCTATTGTTGTTAAGTTAACCAATATTCAATGGGTAGAAGGAGATTATTACAGAAAATTGGCGAAACAACGTACTGTTAGAAATTTTGTAATTCCGGCAAACAAAGGAAATATCTATTCGGCTGATGGAAGTTTATTGGCTACATCGATTCCTAATTATGAAATTCGTTTTGATGCTAAAGCGCCGAAAACGGAAACTTTTGAAAAATACGTAAAGGCATTATCCGATTCATTGGCTACCGTTTTAGACAGACCGGCAGGTTATTATCAGCAGGAATTAAGAAAAGCCAGAGCCAATAAAAATCGTTATTATCTGATTGCCCGCAATTTGAGTTATACCGAATATGTAAAAATTAAAGGTTTTCCTTTGTTCAATCTAGGCGCTTTTAAAGGAGGAATAATTGTTGAACAGGAAACTGTTAGAAAACATCCGATAGGTAAAATTGCAGAACGAACCATTGGTTATGACCGAATTGACCCTGCAACCGGAGTCGAAGTTGGTAAAGGAATCGAATGGGCTTATAAAAGTTATCTGAACGGGAAAGACGGAAAAATTTTAAAGCAAAAAATTGCAAAAGGACAATGGAAGCCTATTCGGGATTTAAATGAAGTAGATCCTGTAGACGGTTATGATGTGATTTCGACCATTGATGTTTTTATTCAGGATATTGCACATCATGCTTTATTAAAACAATTGGAAGATTACGAAGCTGATCACGGTTGTGTGGTGGTGATGGAGACCGAAACGGGGCATGTAAAAGCGATTTCAAATCTGGGAAGATCAGAAGACGGATCGTACTATGAAACTACAAATTACGCTATAGCCGAGTCTCATGAGCCGGGATCGACATTTAAATTGGTCGATTTAATGGCAATTTTAGAAGATAAAGTAGCCGATACAAGTACCGTTTTTGACAGTCACGGAGGAGAAATGAGGTATTACGGACGTGCTGTTCGTGATTCGCACAGAGGTGGTTACGGGAAAATTTCGCTGGCTAGAGGATTTGAACTTTCGTCTAATACCGTAATGGTTCAGGCGGTTTATGACAATTACAAAAGCAATCCGTCAAAGTTTGTAAATCATATTAATTCGTACGGATTAAATAAAACATTAGGATTGCATTTTAAAGGAGAAGGAAGGCCGTATATTCCACAACCCGGAGACAAACATTGGTCAGGAGTTTCACTTCCGTGGATGGCTTTTGGTTACGGAGTTTCGGTTACGCCAATGCAAACGCTGGCGCTTTATAATGCCGTTGCAAACAATGGAGTGATGGTTAAGCCACAGTTTGTTTCGGAAATTAAAGAATGGAACAAAACGATTAATAAGTTTGAGGTAGAAGTGATCAATCCGAAAATATGTTCGCAGGAAACCATTGACAAAGTAAGAGCAGTATTGCTCAATGTGGTTAAAAAAGGAACAGGTTCCAAGCTGTATTCGAAAGATTTTTCGATGGCAGGAAAAACCGGAACAGCGCAGGTGAATTATGGAGGGAAAGAAGGAAAATCAGGTTTGTATTATGCTTCTTCCTTTGTGGGGTATTTTCCGGCTGAACATCCTAAATATTCTTGTATAGTAGTAGTGCATAAGCCTAATACATCAAAAAACAATTATTATGGAGCAGATGTTGCCGGGCCGGTTTTTAAAAGAATCGCTCAAAAAATATTTACAGATGCGCCATCAACCAATAGAATAAAAAAACTGGATTCAAGAATTCCAAAACAAGATGACAGTTATAATAAATATACGGCAGAAGCCAATAAAAAAATAAATCAGGTTCCTAATTTAAAAGGTATGCCGGGTATGGATGCAGTAGCATTGTTAGAAAACCTTGATTTAAAAGTGAGAGTTATCGGAGTAGGAAAGGTTAAAAAACAATCTATTCAGCCCGGACAAAATATTAGTAAAAACACAATCATAGTATTAGAATTATCGTGAAAATACTGAAAGACATATTATATAAAGTAGCGATTGAGTCTGTAATAGGTTCAACGGAAATCGATATACATAAAATTGATTTTGACTCGAGAAAAATTGAGGCAAATGATGTTTTCGTGGCTATTCGCGGATCACTTTCAGATGGTCATGATTATATTGAAAAAGCAATCAAATTAGGTGCAATTGCGATTATTTGCGATACGTTGCCTGAAAATATTGAAAAAGGAATAACCTACATAAAAGTAAAAGATACTAATGCGGCTCTGGCTTTTATGGCGGCCAATTACTTCGGAAATCCATCCGAAAAGTTAAAATTGGTTGGAGTTACCGGTACAAACGGAAAGACTACCATTGCATCATTGTTGTTTCAGTTGTTTCAAAAAGCAGGTTTTAAAGTTGGTTTATTGTCAACCGTAAAAATCATGGTCGATGAAACTGAATTTCCTGCAACACATACCACTCCGGATTCGATTACTATTAATTATTATTTGAACGAAATGATCGAAGCGGGTGTTACGCATTGTTTTATGGAAGTGAGTTCACACGGAATTCACCAAAAACGAACAGAGGCACTGCATTTTGTTGGAGGAATTTTCACGAATTTGTCACACGACCATTTAGATTATCACCCAACTTTTGCGGAATACAGAGATGTGAAAAAATCGTTTTTTGATTCTTTGCCGAAAACAGCTTTCGTTTTGTCTAACATCGATGATAAAAACGGATCGGTAATGCTGCAAAATACAGTAGCCAGAAAGTTTACCTACGCTTTAAAAACCTATGCCGACTTTAAAGCACAGATTCTGGAGAGTCAGTTGTCGGGTTTGTTATTGAAAGTTAATGACAATGAAGTTTGGGTAAAGCTAATCGGAACGTTTAATGCTTACAATGTTTTGGCAATTTACGGAACGGCTGTAGAGTTAGGAATGGATAGTCTTGAAGCGTTGCGCTTACTGTCTGATTTAGAAAGTGTTTCGGGGCGTTTTCAGTATATCGTTTCAGAAGGAAACATTACAGCAATAGTTGATTATGCACATACTCCGGATGCTTTAGATAATGTTTTAAAAACGATTAATGATATCCGTACCAAAAACGAGCAGCTGTTAACAGTTGTTGGTTGCGGTGGAAACAGAGATAAAACCAAGAGGCCTATAATGGCAAAAATTGCTACAGATTTAAGTGATAAGGCCATTTTAACCTCAGATAATCCAAGAAATGAAGATCCTGAAGTGATTTTAGATGAAATGGAGAAAGGCGTTGAAGCTCACAATTATAAAAAAATATTGAGAATTTCAGATAGAAAACAAGCGATTAAAACAGCTTGTCAGTTGGCCCAGCCCAATGATATTATACTAATTGCAGGGAAAGGACATGAAACGTATCAGGAGATAAACGGGGTACGTCATCATTTTGATGATATGGAAACGGTAAAGGAAATTTTAGAACAATTAGGAAAATAAAAGTTTAACCGGTGAATTGATTATTCGTTTAATCGAATAATTATTAAATCAAGAATAAACGAATAAACAAATCAACGATTAACCAAATAAACAAAGATATATGCTATACTATTTATTTGAATATTTAGACAAAACATTAGATGTACCGGGAACGGGAGTTTTTCAGTACATCACTTTCAGATCGGCTTTGGCATTTATGCTTTCGTTGCTTTTGTCAACGATTTACGGAAAAAGAATTATAAACTTTTTACGCAATCAGCAAGTTGGTGAAACCGTTCGTGAGTTAGGTCTTGCAGGTCAGAATGAAAAAGCAGGAACTCCAACAATGGGAGGACTGATTATCATTTTTGCAACGCTAGTACCGGTTTTGTTATTCGCTCGTTTGCATAATATCTATATCGTATTGCTTATTGTAACGACGCTTTGGATGGGGAGTATTGGTTTTGTGGACGATTATATCAAAATATTCAAAAAGGACAAACAAGGACTTAAAGGAATTTTTAAAGTGATCGGACAGGTTGGTCTTGGAATCATTGTAGGATCTGTTTTGTATTTTAATCCTGCGGTAACTGTTCGAACCGATACAGGCAGAACTGATGTTTTTAAAACAGCTACAAACAATTCAACGATAGTTTTGCCGGCACCGGTAGAAGAAAAATCTACTGCAACGACAATTCCTTTTGTGAAAAATAATGAATTTGATTATGCTGAAATTTTAGCCTGGACAGGTGAAGGATATGAAAAATGGGCCTGGCTGGTTTTTATTCCGGTGGTTATTTTTATCATCACAGCAGTTTCAAACGGAGCTAATTTAACGGATGGTATTGATGGACTCGCGGCTGGAACTTCAGCGGTTTCGGTACTCGCACTTGGGATATTTACATTCGTTTCCGGGAATATTATTTTCTCAAACTATCTCAATATAATGTACATCCCCAATTCGGGAGAAATGACCGTGTTTATATCCGCATTTGTGGGAGCTTTAATTGGATTTCTTTGGTACAATTCATTTCCCGCTTCTGTATTTATGGGAGATACAGGAAGTTTGACTATTGGTGGAATTATAGCGGTTTTAGCCATTGCTGTTCGTAAAGAGATATTGATTGTTCTATTCTGCGGAATTTTCCTTGCCGAAAGTGCTTCCGTAATTATTCAGGTCACTTATTTTAAATATACGAAAAAGCGTTTCGGAGAGGGACGAAGAATTTTCCTGATGTCACCGCTGCATCATCATTATCAGAAAAAAGGATATCATGAAAGTAAGATTGTGACCCGTTTCTGGATTGTTGCTGTAATGTTAGCCATATTGTCAATCGTTACTTTAAAACTAAGATAGTTTTGAATTAAAAATTGAGAATTAAAAATTAAAAGTTCTTAGAAATGAAAGAAAATATTATTCAGGATAAATCCTTTCTTTTCGCGGTTAGAATTATCAATTTATATAAATATCTGACGGCCGAAAAGAAAGAGTTTGTTTTGAGTAAGCAGATTCTAAGATGTGGGAATTCTATAGGAGCCAACATCGAAGAGTCAATCGGGGGACGTTCTGATAAGGAGTTTCTGTTTAAACTGGAAATCTCATATAAAGAAGCAAGAGAAACAATTTATTGGTTGAAACTCTTGAAAGCAACGGATTATATTTCTGCAGTTGAATTCGAAAGCATTCATAAGGAAGCAGAGGAAATATGTAAAATATTAGCGAAAATTATATTAACCTTAAAAGGGAAAAATGCAAATAATTAGAGGTCTTGAGTATAGCAGATTTTTAATTTTTAATTCTCAATTTTTAATTTTATAAAGTATGAGGTTAGTGGTTTTAGGCGGAGGAGAAAGCGGCGTAGGTACTGCTATTCTCGGAAAGAAAAAAGGATATGATGTTTTTGTATCAGATTTTGGAAAGATAAAAGAGAGTTACAAAGAAGTTCTTATCATTAATAAAATTCCCTGGGAAGAAGAACAGCATACCGAAGATCTGATCTTAAATGCTGATGTGGTTATGAAGAGTCCGGGGATTCCTGAAAAGTCACCAATTGTAAAGAAGTTGTTAGCAGCGGGAGTAAAAGTGATTTCGGAAATAGAATTTGCAAAACCTTTTACAGAAGCACTGACTATTGGAATCACAGGCAGTAACGGAAAAACGACTACCACTATGCTGACCCATTATTTATTAAAATCAGCAGGTTTGAATGTAGGTTTGGGAGGGAATATAGGAAAGAGTTTTGCCTGGCAGGTAGCCGAGAATAAATACGATGCATACGTTCTTGAATTAAGCAGTTTTCAGTTAGACGGAATAATAGATTACAGACCGGATATTGCGATCATAACCAATATCAGTCCCGATCACCTCGATAGATATGAATATAAATATGAAAATTATATCAATTCGAAATTTCGAATAACGATGAACCAGACCGAAAGTGATTATCTCATTTACGATGCAGATGATGAAGCAAGTACAGAATGGTTAAAAAACAACAAAACAAAAGCAAAATTAATTCCTTTCTCATTGACGAAATCATTCGATGAAGGAGCTTCTATAAATAACAACAAAATGGAAATAAAGATCAACCAAGAAGAGTTTACAATGGACACAGAACACATTGCGTTAGAAGGAAAACATAACATGAAAAACGCAATGGCAGCAAGCTCTGTTGCGAAATTGATGCAAATTAGAAATGCAACAATTCGCGAAAGTTTATCTAATTTTCAGGGTGTTGAACACCGTTTAGAAAAAGTACTTAAAATTCAGAATGTACAATATATCAATGATTCAAAAGCAACAAATGTTAATGCGACTTTCTTTGCTTTAGACAGTATGAACGTTCCAACAGTCTGGATTGTTGGTGGAGTAGATAAAGGAAACGATTACAACGAACTGATGTCATTAGTTCGCGAAAAAGTAAAAGCTATTATTTGCCTTGGAATTGATAATCATAAAATTATCAACGCCTTCGGAAATGTGGTTGACATCATGGTTGAAGTAAATAATATGAACGATGCTGTAAAAACAGCACAGCGTTTAACAGAAAAAGGTGATGCAGTTTTATTGTCTCCGGCCTGCGCAAGTTTCGATTTATTCGAAAGCTACGAAGACAGAGGAAGACAGTTTAAGCAAGCCGTTCACAATTTGTAAAAAAAAATGTTTCAAGTTTCAGGTTTCAGGTTTGAATTCTGAAGCTTGAAACCTGAAACGAGAGAAACCTGAAACAAAAGATTATGAAAGAGCTGGTGAACAAATTAAAAGGAGACAGAGTAATATGGTCATTCGTGGCTTTATTGGCATTGTTTTCGTTTATGCCTGTTTTTAGTGCGAGTAGTAATCTGGCCTATATAGGTCATGGAACCGGAAATACATTAGGTTATTTAGTAAAGCATTTGGCTCACGTTTGTATTGGTTTCCTAATCATTTACTGGGTGCATCGAGTGCCGTATCACTATTTCAGGGCGATTTCGAAAATTGCACTGCCTATTGTGTGGTTTTTGCTGCTTTATACCTTGTTGAAAGGAACTGTTATTGCAGGTGCAAATGCGAGCCGTTGGATTCAGGTTCCTTTTATCGGAATTACGTTTCAAACGTCGACCTTGGCGGCCAGTATATTGTTCATATTTGTGGCGCGTTATCTGTCGAAAACGAAAGAAGAAAATGAACCTTTTCAGGTATCGCTGATACAGCTTTGGCTGCCGGTTTTTATAACACTGGCACTTATTTTACCGGCGAACTTCTCAACCACAGCGTTGATTTTTGCAATGGTAATTATGCTGACATTTATTGGCAGGTATCCATTAAAATATATTGGTTTTATTATCGGTTCCGGAATTGCGATGTTTGCGTTCTTCCTTTTGGTAGCAAAGGCATTCCCGGATTCCAGATTCTTTAGCAGGGTTAGTACTTGGGGAAGTCGTATCGAAAACTTTACCACCGATAAACCGGATGAAGATGATTATCAGATTGAGAAAGCAAAGATTGCAATCGCATCAGGGAGATTAGGAGGAGTAGGTCCGGGGAAAAGTGTTCAGAAAAACTTTTTGCCACAGTCTTCTTCCGATTTTATCTATGCGATTATTGTAGAAGAATACGGTTTAGTAGGTGGGGTAGCAATATTGATTTTGTACTTATTGTTATTGTTCCGATTTGTGATCGCCTCACATAAGGCCAATACATTATTTGGAAAGCTCGTCGTCGTCGGACTCGGGTTTCCAATGATCTTTCAGGCAATGATCAATATGGCTGTTGCAGTGGAGCTGCTTCCGGTAACAGGGCAAACACTTCCGTTGATCAGTAGTGGAGGTAGTTCGATTTGGATGACCTGTTTCTCCCTTGGAATTATCATTAGTGTGACGAAAAAAGAAGAAGAAATTGCTGAAGAACAGGAAGAAAAAGAAAGAAGAAGAGAGGCTCTTCAAAGATTAATTGATAAAGAATTAGCAGAAGAAGATCTGCCTGCTGATGAAAAGATATACGAAGAAGAGGGGATGTATTCCATTGAAGACAATTCCAGAAATCCAATGAATGCAGTTTTAAATAAATAAGTATAGAGCGGAGAGAATAGAAGCAAGATAATAGAAGAAAGAGAATTGAGAAATAGGTTGAGAAGTATTGAGAGAATTCATAACTCACAACTCATAACTAAAAAAAAATGACAAAATATAAGTTCATATTAAGTGGTGGTGGTACAGGAGGGCATATCTATCCTGCAATTGCTATTGCGAATGAATTAAAATTACAATTCCCTGACGCTGAATTTCTTTTTGTAGGTGCCAAAGATAAAATGGAAATGCAGAAAGTGCCGCAGGCAGGTTATGAAATCAAAGGACTTTGGATTGCAGGTTTGCAAAGAAAACTTACGTTGCAAAATTTAATGTTTCCGTTAAAATTGGCAAAAAGTTTGCTGGAGTCACGACGAATCATAAAACAATTTAAGCCAAATGTTGTAATTGGTACCGGAGGTTTTGCCAGTGGACCTTTATTAAAGGCAGCAGGTTCGGCCGGAATTCCAACAGTCATTCAGGAACAGAATTCGTTTCCGGGAATTACGAATAAATTGCTAAGTAAAAAAGCCAATGCAATTTGTGTAGCTTATGATCATCTGGAGCGTTTTTTTCCAGAAGAGAAAATTGTTTTAACCGGAAATCCGGTTCGTCAGGATTTGATTGATATTGACAGTAAGCATGAAGAGGCGATTGCTTTTTATGGTTTAGATCCGAATAAAAAAACATTGTTGGTTTTAGGAGGGAGTTTAGGAGCGAGAAGAATCAATCAGTTAATCGAAAAAGAATTGCAAAATTTTCTTTCGCAGGACGTTCAGATAATCTGGCAATGCGGAAAGTTGTATTTTGAAGAATATAAAAAATACAATCAGCAAAATGTTAAGGTGGTTGATTTTATTGAAAGAATGGATTTTGTATATGCGGCTGCCAATGTGATTATTTCACGTGCCGGAGCCTCGTCGGTTTCCGAATTGTGTATTGTAGGGAAACCGGTTATATTTATTCCGTCGCCGAATGTTGCTGAAGATCATCAGACAAAAAATGCGCAAGCAATTGTAGATGCAAAAGGAGCTATTTTATTGAAGGAATCAGAATTAGATAATGAATTTAGTATTGTTTTTGAAGCCTTGCTTAAAGATGAAGGAAAGCAAAAACAATTAAGTGCAAATATCAAAAAACTGGCAAAACCAAAAGCAACACAAGATATCGTAGCCGAGATTGTGAAGCTGATTTAGCTGTAGGCTGTAAGCAATAGGCTATAAGCCTGTTGTGTGAAACAAAGCGGCTTAAGTGTTTAAAATAATAAGAGTATAAAAAATAAAGATAAAAGCAGGAGGCTTAAAGCCTAAAGCCTATTGCTTAAAGCGAGAAAAGAAATGAATTTAAATCAAATACAAAACGTTTATTTTATTGGTATTGGAGGCATCGGAATGAGTGCCCTGGCCCGCTATTTTAAAAATATAGGGAAACAGGTTTCCGGTTACGATAAGACACCATCTATGCTGACAAGCGAGTTGATTGAAAGCGGTATTGATATTCATTTTGAAGATAATATTGGTTTAATTCCAAAGGATTATTATACCGAGAACACACTGGTGATTATTACACCGGCTGTACCCAAAACACATTCTGAATGGAATTATTTTACAGAAAGAGATTATGTGGTTAAAAAACGTGCTGAAGTTTTAGGGATTATCACTAAAGATACGTTTTGTTTTGCTGTGGCAGGAACACATGGAAAAACCACAACCTCAAGTATTTTGGGTCATATACTGTATGAAAGCGGAGCAGATGTAACTGCTTTTGTGGGGGGGATTGTAGAGAATTACAATTCGAATTTAATTGGAGAAGGAAAAACAGTTACCGTAGTGGAAGCAGATGAATTTGACCGTTCGTTTTTACACTTGCATCCTAATATTGCCTGCATTACTTCAATGGATGCAGATCATTTGGATATTTACGGAACCAGTGATGCAATTGAGGCTTCGTTTGTGGAATTCGCTTCAAAAGTAGAAGATAAAAATAAGCTGTTTATAACCAAAGAATTACCTCTTGAAGGAGTTCAGTGTGCTATAAATGAAGAGGCTGTATATAAGGCTTTTAATGTTCGTATTGATAATGGAAGTTATGTTTTTGATGTGCAGACGCCATCAGAAGTGATGACAGATCTGCGTTTCGGATTGCCGGGAAAACACAATTTAATGAATGGACTAATGGCTATTGCGATGGCTAAAACGTTCGGCACCCCGACCGACTCCATTGCAAAGGCCATTGCTTCATTCAACGGAATCAGAAGACGTTTTTCATATCAGATTAAATCTGAAAACTTAGTTTATATAGATGATTATGCACATCATCCAACAGAAATAAATGCAGTACATCAGGCGGTTACTGAATTGTATCCGGGACGTAAAGTACTGGCAATTTTTCAGCCGCATTTGTTCAGCAGAACCAGAGATTTTGCTGATGGATTTGCCGAAAGTCTGTCTCAGTTTGATGAAGTATTTTTAATGGATATTTATCCGGCACGTGAATTACCGATGGAAGGGATTACATCGGAATGGCTGTTGGGAAAAATGACAAATTCGAACAAAAAAATTGTTGCAAAAGAGGATTTATTAGCGGAGATCAAAGCCAGTGATGCGCCAATAATTGTAACAATAGGAGCTGGTGATCTTGGTGAGATGGTTCCTTCAATTAAAAAAATGCTGAATGAAAATATTTAATTGGACAAATATTCGTTTGATACTTATTTTGGGGCTGGTTATTTTTTTATATTCCTTCGCTCAACATCGAAATGGAGATCGAAAATTAAAGAAATCCATGGTTGTTTTTGTAGGAGAAAATACGCTTTTTGTGAAGCCTGAAACGGTTAATAAATTGTTGATAGAAAATAAAAGAGACGCTTCCAGTATTAGAAAAGATGAATTAGATTTGAATAAGATAGAGAAAACCCTCAATGCGCAAGACATGATTGAAGAGTCAGATGTTTTTGTAAGTATCGATGGCGTTCTAAAAGCAGTAGTAAAACAGAAGACACCAATAGCAAGAGTTTATGATGGTGATCGATCTTTTTATATTGACTATGAGGGTAATAAAATGCCCTTGTCGGACAATTATACTGCGAGAGTTCCTCTTGTTTCGGGGGCAATTAATAAAAAAAATAACGAAGATTTAGCTGCTTTATTTCGCACAATTTATGACGATGCGTTTTTGAAAAAAAACATCATTGCAATACAAATTATGCCTAATGGTAGCTTAAAAATGTTTAATAGAAATTATAATTACTTCATCGATTTTGGCAGAACGATGAATGTTGATAAGAAATTTAATAACTATAAAGCCTTTTTTCAAAAAGCGGTTTTAGATAGTTCGTTATACAAATACAATAAAATTGACCTTAGGTTTACGGAACAAGTAGTTTGCACAAAATAATAGAAAATGGAAAAAGATAACATTGCAGTAGGTCTAGATATTGGAACAACCAAAATAGTTGCCATGATAGGCAAGAAAAATGAGTATGGTAAACTGGAAATTTTGGGGATTGGTAAATCCAAAAGTTTGGGAGTGGCGAGAGGAGTTGTAAACAACATTACGCAAACTATTCAATCAATTCAGCAAGCAATACTTGAAGCAGAAAATAATTCAGGTTATAAAATTAAAGATGTGGTAGTAGGTATCGCCGGACAGCACATCAGAAGTATACAGCATACCGATTACATCAGCCGTAATAATCCGGAAGAAGTAATTGGCGAAAAAGATATTCAGCTTTTGATCGATCAGGTAAATAAACTGGCGATGTTACCGGGAGAAGAAATTATTCACGTCTTGCCACAAGAATTTAAAATCGACGGGCAGTCTGAGATTAAAGAGCCAATCGGAATGTATGGCGGAAGATTAGAATCCAGTTTTCACGTTGTAGTGGGGCAGGCTTCTTCAATCAGAAATGTGGGAAGATGTATTCAGAGTTCAGGAATCGAATTGTCCGGATTAACCTTAGAGCCTTTAGCTTCTGCTGATGCAGTTTTAAGTCAGGAAGAAAAAGAAGCCGGAGTGGCGTTGATTGATATTGGTGGTGGAACGACTGACTTAGCCATTTTTAAAGATGGTATTATCCGCCACACAGCAGTGATTCCTTTTGGAGGAAATGTAATTACAGATGATATTAAAGAAGGCTGTTCGATTATCGAAAAACAAGCAGAGCTTTTAAAAATAAAATTCGGATCGGCCTGGCCGGGAGAAAATAAAGACAATGAAATTGTTTCTATTCCGGGATTAAGAGGAAGAGAGCCAAAAGAAATTTCGCTTAAAAACTTATCTAAAATTATTCATGCCCGTGTGGTGGAGATTGTAGAGCAGGTTTTTGCAGAAATCAAGGCTTACGGACACGAGGATCCGCGTAAAAAATTAATTGCCGGTATCGTGCTTACGGGTGGAGGTGCTCAACTAAAACACATCAAGCAATTAGTAGAGTACATTACAGGGATGGATACGAGAATTGGATATCCAAACGAGCACTTGGCAGGAAATTCCAGTGAAGAAATTTCCAGTCCGTTATTTGCAACCGCAGTTGGTTTAGTAATGAACAGTATCGAAAATAGTACGCAAAGTGCTGTTAGAATGGAGATTGTAAATGATCAGCCAAAAGTGGTTTACAGAAATGTACCGCCGCCGATACAACAGCCGGTGCAACAGCGATACGAAGTTGAAGAAAACTACGTTGAAAGAGTAGAAACTATCGAAGAAACCAGAGAAGTTAGAAACAGCGTCTCTAAAGAAGAATCTACAGAAACAAAAATCAGAAGATCATTTTTTGACCGATATGTAGATAAAATCAAAGATTTTTTAGACAACGCTGAATAAGATAATAAAAGAAAAGGATTACTTTATTGGCCCCAAGTCAAGAAGTAAAAAATGTATTAAATAAGAATTTCAAAAACCAAAAAGATGATGAGCAACTCAGAATTTGGAAGTATTTCATTTGATTTACCAAAAAACCAATCAAATGTAATCAAAGTAATAGGTGTAGGTGGAGGTGGTAGTAATGCTATCAATCATATGTTTAAACAAGGTATTAAAGGCGTAGATTTTATCGTCTGTAATACCGATTCACAGGCACTGCAGAACAGTTCGGTTCCTAATAAGATTCAGTTAGGGATGAACTTAACAGAAGGTCTTGGTGCAGGAGCAAATCCTGATGTAGGACAGCAATCTGCTATAGAAAGTATCGCTGATATCGAAAAAATGTTAGACCGTGGTACTAAGATGGTATTTATTACCGCTGGTATGGGTGGTGGAACAGGTACAGGTGCAGCTCCGGTAATTGCACAATTAGCTAAAGAAAGAGAGATCCTGACCGTTGGTATTGTGACGATTCCTTTTCAGTTTGAAGGGAAAGTACGTCAGGAGCAGGCACTTTTAGGAATTGAGAAATTGCGTAAGCAGGTCGATTCATTGATCGTGATCAACAATAATAAATTAAGAGAAGTATACGGAAATCTTGGTTTTAAAGCCGGATTCTCTAAAGCGGATGAAGTTTTGGCAACAGCCTCAAGAGGTATTGCTGAAGTAATTACGCATCACTATACTCAAAATATCGATTTACGTGACGCTAAAACTGTTCTTTCGAATAGTGGAACAGCGATCATGGGATCTTCCGTTGCAGAGGGCGAGAACAGAGCTAAGGAAGCTATTATTGCAGCATTGGACTCTCCGTTGCTGAACGATAATAAAATTACAGGAGCCAAAAACGTATTGTTGCTTATCGTTTCTGGATCTAATGAAATTACTTTGGATGAAATCGGGGAAATCAACGATCATATTCAGGCTGAAGCAGGTTACAATGCCAATATTATCATGGGAGTTGGTGAAGACGAGACTCTTGGTGAGGCTATTGCCGTAACTATTATTGCGACAGGTTTTGACGTTGAACAGCAAAATGATATCGTTAATACAGAGCCTAAAAAAATCATTCATACCTTGGAAGATGAGCAAAGAAGTGTTCATAATCTAACCAATAAATCAGTTACTTCTTTTGATTTAACAATTGATACACCAACCAGTAAATCAGAAGAAAAAATTGTTTTTGATTTAATGGACGATGAAGACACGGTTGCTCCCGTAACTCCCGCTCCGGTTGTACCAGTTGCAGCAACACCATTTGAAGTTGCTCCGGTGGCAGCTACTCCAACAATGAATCAGGAAGAATTGGTAGTGATGTCTGAGTTTATCAAAAATCTGGATGTTACGTTTGAAATTGTTTCGCCTATAACCGATATCGATTTTACGATTACAACTCCGCAAGCCGAAGCTTTTCAGGATATAAAACCAGTTCAGCAAGTGCAGCAAAGAACATTCGAAAGAGAAGAACAAACGACATTCTCCTTTGATTTGCCAATTTTCAGATCTGAGCCAGAAGTTAGGAAAGAGCCGGTTGTTGAAGAAACTAAAGTTTTATTCGAATTAACAAACGAAACTCGTAATATTAAAGTAAATGATCCGGTTTCATTTGTACCGGTAACTGAGCTTTCTGATAAAGGAGTTATCAAATATTCTTTAGAGGAATACATGGAAGTTGAAAACGATTTAATGACGTCAAAACCGGTTGAAAAAGTGGTAGAAGAAGTAATTCCTGCGGAATTAAATATCACCATGAAACCAAGACCTGATTTCGCTGTTGAGCCGGATTACTCCACAACGGCAAATGTGTCTCCGATGGAATTGACAATTGAAGAGACTTTACGTTTAAGAGCCGAAGAAAGAAGAAAAAAATTAAAAGAATTTAATTATAAATTCCATAATAATGTGTCCAGAATTGACGAATTGGAGAAAGAGCCTGCTTACAAAAGATTAGGTATTGATTTGTCTAATTCACAAGCAAACAACACAAACTCAAGAATTTCGGTTGGAACAGACAGTAACAACGATTTGCAATTGCGTTCAAACAATTCGTTTTTGCACGACAACGTAGACTAGTTTTAAAATCATAATAATTGGATAACCCGAAAATTGGATTTAATTTTCGGGTTATTTTTTTTATCTTCGCACAGAATTTGAAATTTGACTTCATAAACAGGTTTTTAAAGTGAATCTTATGGGTCAGTTTATGCGAAGGAGAAAATATAATTTTAAATGTAATCGATCAATCTATAGGCCTTGGCTTATTTAAATAAAATTAGAAAATGAGTTTACAAACACTAATCATGGACGAGATTAAAACCGCCATGAAAGCAAAAGATACAGTAAGTTTAGAAGCATTAAGAGCTATTAAGTCTGAAATGTTATTGGCTGCAACGGCTTCAGGTTCTAAAGAAGAATTAACAGAAGACGATGAAATTAAATTGCTTCAGAGATTGGTGAAAACCCGTAAAGAAAGCGCCAGAATTTTTACAGAGCAAAATCGTCCTGATTTAGCAGAGCCTGAATTAGCTCAGGTAGCTGTAATTGAGAAGTTTTTACCGGCTCAGTTAAGTGAAGAAGAAGTAGAAGCAGTAGTAGCAAAAATCATTGCTGAAACTGGAGCTTCGGGAATTGCTTCAATGGGTAAAGTAATGGGATTGGCTTCTGCACAATTAGGCGGAACAGCTGAAGGAAAAACCATTTCTACTATTGTAAAAAAATTACTTTCGTAATAAAATTCCAATATAGAAATTCCAAATTCCAATTTTAAAAGTGGAATTTGGAATTTCAAAAAATTGAGAATTTAATATATTTTGACCTCGTAGTTCAACTGGATAGAATATCAGATTTCGGCTCTGAGGGTTGGGGGTTCGAACCCCTCCGGGGTCACTAAACACAAAAACCTATTTCGTAACGAAATAGGTTTTTTTTATGTCTTTTTTAAACTGTTTTATACGTTTTGAGTTGTACATTCCATGAAGTTCATATGACAGGAGTAAAATCGCTCAATTCTAATTGTATTGGAGTTTCGTATCTTTTATTGTTTATGTCAGCTGTAAAAGATTTTTTAGGTTTTAAAGTTATCAAACCCTTTGCAATACTAATTGTATCAATCAAGGTATAAATATCCTCATAGAATTGAAGCTTATAGTTCATTGAACCGTAGAAATTATTCTTCTTGTCTTTGTATTCAATTACAGCCATTGTTCCAATTTCTTCGACTTCAATTTGATAATAAATATCAATTTTAAAAGACTTGGTTTCTTTTGTTTTAAAATGAATTTTTATTTTGGTATCCAACTCATCAATAAGCTTCTCAGTTTGATCTACTAATGCCAAATTTAAGTCATTACTTATTTTTCTCAGCGATTGGAATGTTATTGATTTAATCAGGCCATTTTTTTCACTATCAGAAAGTGATTGTAATTTTTCAACGTCAATTCCAAAATCCAAATATTTAATTCTTTTGTCAACGTTTCTATTCGAAACTACAATTTCATTTTCCTTTAATACGGTTGTTAAATTGATGTATATATGATCAAATTCTCCATAAGTGAATTTTAGTTCGTTTAATTTTCTGGCAATTCGTTGTCCTATAAAATTTGTATCTTTTGTTGGTACGAAAAGCTTACCTAGTTGTCGAGGAATGCTTTGCCCTTCAATATTTTGCTTTTCACTTTCATAAAAGCGTATGTCTTTTAATATTCTGTCACCCATTTTTTCATCTTTATTGTTGGATAAATGTATTAATAATTTTGCTTCAGAAAAGGACTTTAAAAGAATAAAAAAATGTCTAATACATCCATAACTTTGTATTAATATTAGTTTGCATTTGTAAATGATATTTAACGTTTATACTATAGCTTAAAAGCATGACAAAGGAAGAGTCTATTAAAGAATATTATTTTAGAATCAATAAGAGTATAGATTACATTAAGGAAAATCTTCATGAAGAGCTTTCTTTAGAAAAATTGGCAGCTCTTTCCAGCTTTTCAAAGTTTCATTTTCATAGAATTTTTAAGTCTGTTACAGGAAAAACAATCAATGAATTTATTAAAAATGCAAAGATAGAGAGGGCTCTGTTTTTCCTGATGAATAATCCGTCAAAGACAATTAGTGAAATAGCCAATGATTGTGGTTTTTTGAATGTTTCCTCTTTTTCAAGGAGTTTTCGTGAAATCAGACAGATGACACCAAGCGAATGGCGGGTACAGTATAAAAATAGCAATATTCGCATAATAGATAGCAATATTGGAAAAATGCAATCTGAAATCGAAAACTACCTTGCACTCAAATTAAATAATTTAAAAAATATTGAAATGAGTGAAATTAAGAAACTTGATTTTGAAGTTAAAAATCTTGAGGCATTTAATGTTATATACATCAGAAATCTCAATATTCACAGTCATGATAGTGAAACATTTGAAGAGATGTTTAAAAAGCTTTTTAGCTGGGCTACTCCAAGAAATTTAGTGAATTTTCCTGAAACCAAAGCATTAACTGTTTACAGAAGTAACGCTAATTTATCAGGAATGCTTCAGGCTGATGTTTGTTTGTCTGTTCCTGAGAAAATAGTAGGAGAGGGGATAGTGGGTAATACCATAATTAGTGGAGGGTTGTATGCCATTTTCCATAAAGAAGGACCAATGTCAGAGTGTTTTAAAACCTGGAATTACATATACGAAGTTTGGTTTGAAGAAAATGGTTATCAGCCCGATAATAGAAATTTCTTTTTGAGTCATTTAAATGATCCTAAATTGCATCCTGAAAATCTTCATATTATCGATATCTATATACCAATAAAATTACTATAGGATTAATAACTTCTAAATTCGAATTTATGAAACTGTCTTTTATTGTCACATTTTCTGTTACAGCTAATGGTTTTCAATTTAATTTTAGAATAAATTATTTCTAAAACCATATGACGGTATTTGAAATAAGGCCTGAGGATATCAATTCTCAGGCCCTTTTTTAATAATTCATTCGAAAACGATTTGATATCTTAGGTACGAAATTTTGTCTCCGTTATTTTGCAGATCCTTTTTTTGCGTTTTTGATCAAAATAAAAACAGAGAATAAAAACACGATGATATAAAGTACTGCTAAAGTCGGTTTTTCGAAAGTTAGTTTTTCAAAGTCAAATTGTTTGTACAATACTACTCCTAAGATGATTGCAATAATCGAAAAGACAAATGATGATGCTTTTTGGTTTTCCATTTTTTTTATGTTTTATAAGTATGTTAATTAGTGTTCCTATTAAAGTAAGAGCTATTTTGCGTTTTTCAAATTATTTTCTGGAAAATAAATTCTCGACTACCCAGGCCGGGCCAATCATTAGAAATTGTAAATCTTTCAAAAAAGAAGGTTTTTTTCCTTCAATATTATGTCCGTAGAATTGACCAATCCAGGCAATTATAAATACGCCAATAGAAAAGATCCATAACGGTAAAACTTGTCCGATATAGTAATTTACAACCAAACAAATTGCCGAAAAAACAGCAATTTTCAAAGCCATCGTTACCGACAGACGAAGGTAAAAAAGAAGTACAAAAATTAAAACAACAGCAGCCCAGTTTTCCAGAACAGGAGCATTCAGTTTTAAGGTATTGGAGATGAAATCACTTGGAATACTCATTAACAGTCCAACTATCGAAAAGTAGATCGCTGGTACACAAATATAATGTATCGCCTTATTCTTTGGGTTCTGATGACTTACAGCATATTCATCAAACCATTGTTCTAATGTTCTCATTGTTTTGGGTTTAGTATCGTAAATCTACTAAAAAAACATTTAGTTTTATCATTTTCTGCTATTCTTAAAAATGTATAACCTTAGTTTTTAAGAAGGCACAGATATGAAATTTGAATTAAAAACTTTGTAGATCTGCTTTTAGTCTAGCAATAAAGCAGTACTTCGTTTTCGAGAAAAAATAATCAAAAAAGGATAAATTTTAGATTAAATACTCAAAAAATGGGGGTATTTGTCTTATTATGATAGTTTTATGGCTTTATTAGGTGTGCCGTCTTTTTTTTCATTTCTAATTTTGTCAATAATTAAATAACTTATTAAACAAATAGTTATGTATCAAATAGAAAACAAAGAAGAGGAGATTGTAAAGATTTATGTAATCAATCATGAAAAAGAAAACGATGGTCAAACAACGGTAGACGGTTTGAAAGTATATAATGATACTTGGATTCAAAATGATCTATCAGAAAATCGAGTTGAAATTGTAAAACTAGTTTTTAGTATACTTCTTCTCCTTGCTTTTTTCTTTTCATTTATAGCATTGTTGATTATTAAATTCTGTAATTAATTGCATTCACAAGCTTCTACTTTCTGATTGTAGTCAAAAACATTGTCCCATAATGAGTCAACGGTTACCAATGCGTCATCTAAAGGGATAACACTCCATTTACCATTGGATTCAACAGCTAACGCCATAGTTTTTAATTTCAACAAAGCATCCTGTACATCAAAGTCCAGATTTGTATTTAGAGCTGTCGTAAACCAGGATTCAATTTGATTGTCGAGTTCTTCGGCTGAGATTGCATATTCATTTTTGTATAAAAAGGTATAAGCCAATATCGTTTCTTTCAGTACTTCTTCTTCAGAGGAATTTAGCAGTGAATAGAAAGCACCGCTATTGTTTCCGAGATTTTTAAAGTAAAGGCTGTCTGAAAGTATTTTAGAGTATTTGATTCTTTTATTGACAAAGTTACTGTACTGACGAAACAAATAAAGGGATAAAATACCCAGTGCAATTAAACCCTGATTTAAAGAAGCTTTGCTGTTTAATAAATCGATAGTTTCTCCCGATTGATACGCACCATACATGCCAATCAAAGCAGGAATTACAGTTGTACTTAAAAGTGAAATTCCGCCTCCAATTCCCGGAACCCAAAAGAACAACTTGTCTTTGGTAGACATTCTCGGAATAGCATTTGGGAATATAGTTTCGAGATCATTTTTAGGAACACGTTTAAAGATCTTTAAAGCAACCGAACCCGGTTCGATAGGCATTTTCCCCAGTTTTACTTTTTTTTCTTTAATATAATCGGCTTCGCTGTAATGAAGGTAAATCAGGACACGATCGTAATATTCAATTTCAATTTCTTTCTTCCAGAAAAAATATTTTCGAATCTTTTCTTTTGCCTTATGTTGTCCCCGAACGTATAATTCGTAGTCTTTAAAGGCGTTGAAATCAATTGAAAGCTTCAAACCGATTAAGTCTGAATCCTCAAAAGCTTTGTCCAGTGTTTCCTGCTCTATTCTACGATAATTCCCCTGTTCTAATACCGTAAGTAATGTTTCTTTGAAAACGTTGAAATCACTTTTGCCTATAAAATTTTCGCGTTCGTTCAGACTTAAATCAGGATCAAACAAAGCGTAGTTTTGCTTCAGATTTCGATTAAGATTAAAAGCTTCGTAATGGAAATAGTGTTCAATAATATCAAACAGTTTTCTGAAATCATCCGTTTTCTTCGAATCTTCGGCAAAGGCAGTTAATTGTTGTTCCAATAGAAATTCCTTGTTGAAGGGAATATAGTGTTCTCGTGTCATAGAGATATTTAGGGGCTATATTTTTTTTTAAGGCTCAAAGATACAAAGTGATTTTGTTTTGATCATAACAGGTTTTTAAAATTTGTTCGATGATCATCAGGAAAGAATTCTTTGTAGATGTTTTTGGCAGGAAGTAATGTGTGTTTTCTCGTCAATTGAAAACTGTGATTTAAAAAAAAACGAGACTTTTAATCGTTGGCATCGATTAAAAAGCTCGCTTAATTGTTCCAAAAAAAATGACAATATTTTATAATTTTCTCTTAGGAAAACTACAATTTAAAATAAAAATTATTTGGTGCAAAACTACCACTTAAGAAAGTTTTGGCAATACGTATTTATACCTGTTTTTGTGTTTTTTTGTCCAAAAGGATCAGAGATTAAAAGTGTATTTTTCCTTAATTTTATTGCTTTAGAGTCATTTTTTTTCGACTTATTTTCTCTAATGTATTTAAAGTGGTATTTGTTTGAAATTAATCCGGTTTGGAATTTTTTAATTCTATTATTTTTTGAATGTATTGTATCAGATTTTCTTTTTCTACCGAAAATGGTGCTTTTTCATCTTCCGTATTCAGATACAAATCTGCAATACTTTGTGCATCCATATTTTTATTCACGTAATGGTATTCGGTATATTTAATAATGCTTTCTACAAAAAGTTCTTGCAGTTTGCCTTTCTCTATAGTTTCTTCGTCACCATTTTTTATTTTTTCTATTTCAGATTCCGGTAAATCAATAGTGAGGTAAGTCGTATCTACGGCCACATTCGAAAGCATTTCTGGGGTAGCTTTTCCTGAAGCGTTACAATAAGCACAAGGACCCGGTGCCCATTTTAATTGTTTGTTTAAACGTCGTATGTCTTCCCAGTCTACAAAACCTTTCCCAAGACATCTTGGGCATCCTGAATTTGATTTTTTAAATAGAAAACTAAAAAAAGGCATTTTTCCGAAAATTTAGGTTAAAGTTGTTTGGTCTTGCGAAGATAAATTTTTTATGTAAGAAAATTATTTTTAAAGCAGATTGTTTTTTTGAGAATTTGAGGGAATTTTATCGAGAGAAAGCATTTGTTTTTTTATCGCATAAATATAAAATATGTTTCTGTATCAGGTATTTGACCGTAATCTTGTTTAGCTGCTTTGTTTTTTTATTTTTTTGATGAAAAAAGAATAATTTCTTCAGGTGCAGAATCCAATTCAGAAAGTTTTTGCTTACATTTATGGACCTCAAATCTCAAGAGAATCTACATGTTAAGGCAGTCGGATTTTAAACCTGAAATCGCCTGAAAAGAGTGCATTATGTCTCAGCTATTCGTTTTTTATGTGCTAGAGTTTATAAAATTTAGATGTACGTGTAACAGAAATTAAGAACGAACGTCTAAGTTATTTGTAGTTATCAGGAAGCTCCCGAATTATTTAGATTGAGGATTTTCCATGATTTATTTTATAGTAGGTTTATAATTCAGCTTTATTCTGTAATTCGTTGATCATTTTATGTATCACTAAAGTAGAAAGATATGGTTGTTGAAGTTTTTAAAACAAATGTGCAAAAAGAGGCAGATAAAAATTATGTCATTGCCGTTATTCAAAGCCAGTTTCCGGATTATAAAATCAATTTTGACTTAGAAGATTGTGATAAAATATTGCGTATAGAAGGCATTGATTTAGAGCCTGAGAATATTATCGATTATATGAATTGTTTAGGATATACTTGTGTAAAATTAGAATAATTAGAATATGATAAATTTTATTGTTTTTTGTTTTTTACTGTTGGTAAAACAGTTTTTAAATTAAGTTTTAGTATAGGAAAGCTTTATTGAAGTATGTGCACATTATTTTTTAAATTTGTGTGCTTATGAAAAAAAGGACTCCTCTTTTTGACTTTACTCAAAAGGTCAATTATAAAAACGAAATTTTAGCGGGATTAACAGTTGCGATGACAATGATTCCAGAATCGTTATCGTTTGCAATTTTGGCTGGTTTTCCACCTTTGGTTGGTTTATATGCTGCTTTTATTGCGGGTTTGGTTACCTCGGTTTTTGGAGGCAGACCCGGGATGATTTCGGGTGGAGCGGGAGCTACTGTTATTGTTTTAATTGCTTTAATGAAATCGCACGGTATCGAATATGTTTTTGCAGCCGTGGCGCTTGGAGGCATCGTCCAGATTTGTATCGGACTTTTTAAACTCGGAAAATTTATCAGATTGGTGCCGCAGCCCGTTATGTATGGCTTTGTAAACGGACTTGCCGTGGTTATTTTTATGTCGCAGCTGGAGCAATTTAAAATTGTGGTGAATGGGCAAACCACTTGGTTACAAGGATCTCAATTGTATATTATGCTGGCTTTAGTAGCGCTTACCATTGGTATTGTATTGCTTTTTTCAAAGATTACAAAAGCAGTTCCGGCCTCTTTGGTGGCAATTATTGTCGTATTTGCTGTCGTATTGCTATTTAATATTGACACAAAAACCGTTCAGGATATTGCCTCTGTTAAGGGGGGATTTCCGCCCTTTCATATTCCAAATATCCCGTTGTCTTTTGAAACAATTAAAATCATATTTCCATATTCTGTAATTGTTGCGGCAGTGGGCTTAACAGAAGGTTTACTGACATTGAATCTTGTCGATGAAATAACAGGTACAAGAGGGAATAGCAACAGAGAATGTATTGCTCAGGGGAGTTCAAACATTTTGAATGGTTTCTTTTTTGGAATGGGGGGATGCCCAATGATTGCGCAAACACTGGTTAATCTTTCTGCCGGTTCGAGAGCGCGACTTTCGGGAATAATCGCTTCTTTAACGATTTTATTGATTATCCTTTTTGGAGCTCCTGTAATCGGTAAATTACCAATGGCTGCTTTAGTTGGCGTTATGATGATGGTTGCGATTACGACTTTTGAATGGACGAGTTTCAGGATTATTAATAAAATGCCGGCGCATGATATTTTTGTGGGTGTTTTGGTGGCAGTTGTTACTATTTTACTGCACAATCTGGCGTTAGCGGTTCTGATTGGAGTGATTATTTCTGCCTTGGTTTTTGCCTGGGAAAGTGCCAAAAGAATTCGTGCCAGACATTATATGGATGAGAAAGGGACAAAACATTACGAAATTTATGGACCATTATTTTTTGGCTCTACTGCTGCTTTTATAGAAAAATTTGATCCTTTAAACGATCCCAATCATGTGATTATTGATTTTAAAGAAAGCCGCATAGCAGATATGTCGGCCATCGAAGCATTGAATAATTTGACGAAAAAATACAGTCAGTTAAACAAAGTAATTGAACTGAAACATCTAAGCAAAGACTGTATTGTTTTACTTAAAAATGCGGAAGCTGTTATCGCCGTAAATGTAATTGAAGATCCAACGTACAAAGTTGTTTCTTAGTAGCTTAATTTGTCAATTAGATAATAGATAATTTCTATGCGTAACGTACAGCAATTATCTATTATCTAATTGCCACATTATCTAATTATTTAAGCATGTTGCTAACTTCGGAGAATTTTCCGTCTACTTCATCAATTTGCAAGCCGAGAATATGAGCAATTAAAGGGTATACCGAAACATTCTGAAACGATCCGACCGTTTTATTTACTTTAAAAGCGGGACCTTTAGCATAAAAAATAGCCTGCATGTCTTTTTCTTTGTTGTCGTATCCGTGTGTACCACCGCTTACATGTATCGATTTTTCTTTTATCAGGCTATATCCTTTTTTGGCCTCAATGACAAAATCATGAACTCTCGGATTAGTTCCGAAGTGTAATCTTTTAGGGACCTCTTTGGATTTCCAGAATTTAATATGCGGTACTTTCTTTAAAGCATTTGCAATCGAATCCTGAAAGCCGGGTTTTGCCTGAAGACTCATGATTGGGTTGATGACAGCATTATAACCAAGCCATTCGGGTTTTAAATAATCCAGAACGGCTACTTTTTTATCATCGCTAATGTTTGCCATTCCATGATCTGAAACGATAATTAAATTGATTTGTTTTCCAATGGATAATTGATTCAGTTTAGAAGATAACCGCCCCATAAGAGTATCCATTCTTCGGATTACTTTTTCGTTTTCAGGAGAAAGAGGACCAAATGAATGGCCGGTATGATCAGGCTCATCAAAATAAAGTGTGATAAAATGCGGACGTTGTTTTTCAGGAAGCTGAAGCCATTTGATTACAGTATCAATGCGGGTTTCGTAAGGGATTTTGTTGTCGTACTCTTTATAAATACCAGGTCTTTTTTGGTCCGTATCTGATCCGGGCCAGAAAAAAGAAGCGGCTTTTACTCCCTGTTGTTCAGCAACGTTCCAAATAGGATTTCCACCATAAAAACGGGAATCATTTTTGGCATTGGAAGACAATGAGAAAGATTCGTTCAATGCCGCATCGTAAAAAACATTATTAATGATTCCATGATGATCGGGGTAGAGTCCGGTAACGATGGCATAATGGTTGGGAAAAGTTTTGCTGGGATAAGAAGGTCGCATTGATTTGGCATGAACACCTTCTTTTGCTATTTGAGCGAGATTTTGAAGTTTGAAATGTTTAGCATAATCCCAACGAAATCCATCCATTGAAACCAGAACCACATAAGCGTCTTTTTGGGTTTGCGCATTGGAAAGAATCGTAAGAAGTAAGAATATAAAAGGTAAGAGGTGAATGGTAAATTTTCTCATTTTGAAATTTTAAAAAGAACTGTAAAGATAATAATAACCGGATTTTTAATGAAAAACAGAATGTTAAACAATCATAAAGTAAAAAGTTTGCCACGAAATACACGAATTTTCACGAATGCTTTATCTGAAAGATCTTGCCACAGATTAAAAAGATTCTTATAGATTGTAATCTTTTTAATCCTCTAATCTGTGGCTAAAAAAAACGTGTAATTCGTGGCAAAAAAAACTTCGGTAAAAAAAACGTCTGTTAGAATTTTCTGCCAGATGTTTTATGTGTTGGGATAAAGAAGTATTTGGAGTGTAATTTAAGTTTCTGTATTAGCTTTTGTCTGTTTTTCAATAAAACTACTTCGTTAATGCTCTACCAAGAATTTCTCCTTTATCAAACATATATGCACAAACTATCATAATAATAAAAATGGCAAGCAGAATATAATAAGAGTTGTTTTTTGAAGATTCCATTTTAAATGTTTTTTAGGTTAAAGAATAGTTTGATGCGAATTTAATTAATCCCTGAGAATTAGTAGTTATAGAGAGTAAGAAAATTACTTCGAATTCACGTAATTGCTTTACCGGCTCACTGTCGCTCGTGTCGTGGCAAGAAAAAACAAAAAAACCGTCTGGCAGAAAATCTTGCCAGACGGTTTATAGTACGAGAAATAAAGAACGATTACATCATTCCTGGCATACCGCCACCCATTGGCATACCGCCAGCGTTTTCTTCTTTAATATCGATTAATGCGCACTCAGTAGTTAAGATCATTCCTGAAACCGAAGCAGCATTTTCTAACGCTACACGAGTTACTTTTTTAGGATCGATAATACCTGCTTTAAGCATGTCTACGTATTCGTCAGTTTTAGCATTGTATCCAAAGTCTCCAGAACCTTCACCAACTTTTGCTACCACTACAGAACCTTCAAGACCTGCATTTTCAACAATAGTTCTTAATGGAGATTCAACAGCACGAGATACAATTTGAATTCCGGTTGCTTCGTCAGCATTATCCGCTTTAAGGTCAGCCAAAGCAGCTTTTGCTCTTAATAAAGCAACACCACCACCTGCAACGATTCCTTCTTCAACAGCAGCACGTGTTGCGTGTAAAGCATCATCAACTCTGTCTTTTTTCTCTTTCATTTCAACTTCAGAAGCAGCACCAACATAAAGAACAGCAACACCACCAGCTAATTTAGCCAAACGCTCTTGCAATTTTTCTTTATCATAATCAGATGTCGTAGCCTCCATTTGACCTTTAATTTGGTTTACTCTGTTTTTGATGATATCTGCTTCACCTGCACCGCTTACAATAGTTGTATTGTCTTTGTCGATAGAAACTCTTTTTGCCGTTCCTAACATTTCGATAGTTGTATTTTCTAGAGTATAACCTCTTTCTTCAGAAATTACAGTTCCACCAGTTAAGATTGCGATGTCTTCTAACATTGCTTTTCTTCTGTCTCCAAAACCAGGAGCTTTTACAGCAGCAATTTTTAATGCTCCACGTAATTTATTCACTACAAGAGTTGATAAAGCTTCTCCGTCAACATCTTCAGCGATGATCAATAATGGTTTCCCAGATTGAGCAACTGGCTCTAAAACAGGTAGTAATTCTTTTAAAGAAGATACTTTTTTGTCGTATAATAAGATGTATGGAGAGTCTAATTCAACTTCCATTTTCTCAGGGTTTGTTACGAAGTAAGGAGAAAGATATCCTCTGTCAAACTGCATACCTTCAACAACATCTACAAACGTATCAGTTCCTTTAGCTTCTTCAACAGTAATAACACCTTCTTTACCTACTTTTGCAAATGCAGTAGCGATTAGTTCTCCAATCACTTCGTCATTGTTTGCAGAGATAGAAGCAATTTGTTTGATTTTATCAGAATCACTTCCAACTACTTTTGCTTGTTTCGCAAGGTCAGCAACGATTGCTTCAACCGCTTTGTCGATACCACGTTTCAAATCCATTGGATTTGCTCCTGCAGCAACGTTTTTAAGACCTTCTTTTACGATTGCCTGAGCTAAAACTGTAGCAGTTGTAGTTCCGTCACCCGCTAAGTCATTAGTTTTAGAAGCTACTTCTTTAACCATTTGCGCGCCCATATTTTCTAATGGGTCTTTTAATTCGATTTCTTTTGCAACCGAAACACCATCTTTAGTAACCGTTGGTCCACCAAATGATTTTCCGATAATTACGTTACGACCTTTTGGTCCAAGAGTTACTTTTACAGCATTTGCCAATGCATCAACACCACGTTTTAATCCGTCACGTGCTTCAATATCAAATTTTATATCTTTTGCCATTTTTTATTATTGCTTTAGGCAGTAGGCTTTAAGCTTTATGCTCTCTCTACTGACTGGATTAGTATTTATTTTATTATTGCTTTAAGCTTTAGGCAATATGCTTTAAGCTTCCTGAAAAGCCTACAGCTTATAGCTTATAGCCTACGGCTTAATTAGTACTTGCTTCAATTTATAAATTTTGCTTTTTATATTATTGATTTTCTCGATTAGATTTTCTGCAACTTCATTGTTCAGATATTGCAGGTCTTTAATTAAAATCAAAAGATATTCGGTTTCATTTGCAGAACCCAAAGCTATGTTGAGAAATTGATTGAACTCTTTGTCGCTATTTCTCCCACATCCTTCACTAATATTAGTTGGAATTGATGAAGAGGCTCTTCTTATTTGACTTGTTAATCCATAAATTTCTTCTTTTGGAAAAGTAGAAGTTATTTTATAAATCTCTAAGGTGAAAGAATGGCTTAGCTGCCAAATGTCATATTTTTTAAAATCTCTCATTTTTTGTAGCTTTAAGCTTTAGGCAATAGGCTTTAAGCTTTCTGAAAAGCCTACAGCTTAAAGCTTATAGCTTACGGCCATTTTAGATAATCGCAAGGATATCATCTTCACGCATGATCAAATAATCAGTTCCTTCCAGTTTTAATTCTGTTCCTGCATATTTACCATATAGAACAGTGTCGCCCACTTTTACAGTCATAGTGTGATCTTTAGATCCGTTTCCTACTGCAACTACAGTTCCTTTTTGTGGTTTCTCTTTGGCAGTATCTGGAATAAAGATTCCTGATGCAGTTTTAGTTTCAGCTGCAACAGGCTCTATAAGTACGCGGTCTGAAAGCGGTTTTATGTTTAACGCCATGATTTATTATATTATTAGGTTATACGTTTTTTTAATGTTCTAGAAACTTTCAGAAACTGTGCCATGCTGGTAAAACTGACATTATTTCTTAAAAAAAATGCCAGCTTTTGACAGGCTGGCATTTTATAGTGATATTGAAATGTATTATTTAGCTGCAGGCGTTGCCGGAGCAGGTGTTTGTTGAGCAGGAGCAGCTGGTGTAGCAGCAGGCGCTTCAGTTTTTTCAATGATTTTAGAGTCACTGTCGCTTAATGATCCTGTAAAGCTTAAGCTAGAAAGTAAAATTAAAGCAATTAAAATAGTAGCCAATGTCCAAGTACTTTTGTCTAAAAAGTCAGTTGTTTTTTGTACTCCACCTAACATTTGAGTTCCGCTGATTGTAGAAGACAATCCGCCTCCTTTAGGGTTTTGAACCATGATTACTACGATCAATAGAAAACAAACTATTGTGATTAAAACTAAGAAAATTGAAAATGTACTCATTGTTTAAATATTATTGTTATTTTGTTGTAAAATCTTTATATCCGAAATACGGTCTGCAAAGAAACTAATTTTTTCTGGATATTTCAAAATTAATATTTCATATGCTTGTATTGCTTTGGTGTATTTTTTTTGTTCCAAATATACTCTGGCCAAAGTTTCTGTCATTAAGTAAGAATTATCTTCTTTGCTTAGGTCTGATTGTACGGTCTGCGTTATTGCAGTTTGTTTGATAGGAGAGATCTTCGGATTGGTTTCGATGAATTTATCGATCAATTCTGCTTTTTTCTTTTTCTCTTCTTCAATTGATTCCGTTACTGTTGGAGATTCCGTTACTTTTTCGGGCTCTTTTATTTCGGGTGAAGTTTCTTCGCTTCTGTCAATTGGTTCCGTTCTGGCTAATTGCAGCCATTCCTGAAAAGAATGTTTTTCGTTAACAGAAAAATCCAAAGGCTGTCCTATTTCCAGATTTTCTTCTGCTGTTTTTACACTCTCAGGAACTTCGGCTTCTTTTGGTTCCTCGATTAATTCAGGTTGTTCGGAAACAACCGTCGTTGCTTCTTTTATAGAATTTAATATCGATTGCTCAACTGGGTTGACTTTTACTTCTTTAACCTCTGGTTTTATTTCCTGAATTTCTTCCTCAACGATTTCATCAAAGAAAGTTGGTGTCGGCTCTTTGGTTGGAGGTAATACAGGTTGTTGTTCCGTCAACTCTGTTTCCGTTTGCTCGATTTTTGCAGGTTCTTCTAAAATGATTGGAGCAACTTCTACAGGCTCGGCAACAATAAATTGTTCTGAAACAGATTCAACAGCTTTTTCTATTGTTTTTACCGGCTCTTCAAAGGTTACAGCTGCTGCTTCTTGTGCAGAATCTAGTATTGATTGTTCAATAAATTGATTGACAGGTTTTTCTTCTCCTTTTACAGGTTCTTCAAAAGTTACTGTTGCAGCTTCTTTTATAGAATCCAAAATAGATTGCTCGATTGGATTAACACGTACTTCCGGTGCTTTTTTGACTTCTTCAAAGGATACGATCTCACTGTCAAAAACTTTAATTTCCATAAGGTCTCTAAGTTTCTTATCGTAATATTCACTTTGAATTGAAGTGAAAGATTCAGAAGTAATAAAATCAAATAAAACGGTACGATCCGTAGTATGAGCTGCTGTGACTTTTAACGCATAATTATACTTAAAACTGTTTTGATCGTAAAGTCCTTTTAAGCGCAAGGCTCTTGCACTTTGAAAATAAGGAAATTCATTCAAAACGCTTCCCAATGCTTCTGCCTGCTTTTCGGTAATAGCATCAGGCTTGTTCATTAAGTAGGTATAATCGGTTACATTCATTTATTCTATTGTTTAATCGTTTATGGGGTTAATTGTTTATTTGTTTCACTGTTTAATCGATTAGACGCTTAAAAGTTTTAATGATTCGACAGAAAAGCTAATTACCATTTTGCTAGTGACTCGTTAAAAATATCTTGTGTGATTCTTTCAAAAATAACCTGAATAGCTGTATTTAGAGTAGCTCCGGTAGGTAGTCCCTGTCCTGGGAAATCATAGTAAAATTCAAATGTTTTTTCGAAATCGTCTTTTTCCTTCTTTTTATTGGTAAACCTCACATGTACACGAATACTTAAACGGTTTTGAAAAGCTCCCTGATCGGCAGTTGCGGTCATTGGTGTGGTTCTGTAATCTACAATTTCTCCTTCGTAAACTAAATCACCACTATTACTTACCAGGTTTAAATTGGTTTGATTTTGAATTAAATCTTGTAGGGTCAATGTAAAAGTTCGATCAATTCCCGGTTCAATTAAATCAGCATTATTTTGAAAAAAGTTGACCTGAAAAGTTTTGGCATCGATGTTTCCTGTTCCTGTAAAGTTGTAAACAGAACAACCGCTTAGCATGAACAAGCTCATTAAGGCTAATAAAGAATATATTTTTTTCATAATATCAATTGAGGGTAAATTCCAAATCTCAAATTCCAAATTCCAAGTTTTTAGGGAATCCCATTTTTTTTCAAATATAACAATTTGGATTTGAGTGCTGGCGCATCGGCGAAGCAATTTGGATTTTATTTTTTTGTCTCAGGTTTTAAACCAGGAATTTAAAATTTGAGAATTATTTATTTTTATAAATCGAATTGTTTAATTTTTCTATATAAAGTTCGTTCTGAAATGCCTAATTCGTCTGCAGCAGCTTTTCGTTTTCCTTTATTTTTTTCTAGTGACTTTTTGATCATTTCGATTTCTTTCTGTTCTAAACGCAGCACCTCTTCTTCTTCAATGGTTTCCGCAAACAGATAATTGTCGTCCTGCATCTGATAATTGTCCTCGCGTGGAGTAGGTGTCATTACAGCAGTTCTTGGTTCTTCTTCAAAGTCTATTTCGCTTTCATTTTCCTGAGAGCCATATATTTTCTGAATTAAATTCGGATTGATGTCTTGCACTTTTGTGCCATTTTTCATCAGTTCTAAAGTGAGTTTTTTCAAATCGTTCAGATCGCTTTTCATATCAAAAAGCACTTTGTATAAGATGTCTCTTTCGGTGCTGAAATCACTTTCTTTTTTACTATCGTTAATAACAGAAGGCAGACTGCTTCCTTCAGTAGGTAAATACGATTGTAAAGTAGCTGATGAAATATCGCGATTGGTTTCCAGAACCGAGATCTGTTCGGCCACATTTCGCAATTGACGAATGTTTCCGTTCCATCTGAATTTCTGAAGAAGCTGTACCGCATCATCGTCTAATTTTAATGGAGGCATTTTGTATTTGTGCGCAAAGTCGGCTACGAATTTTCGGAACAACAAATGAATGTCATCGTTTCTTTCACGCAATGGCGGTAAAGTAATTTCGACAGTCGTTAAACGATAATATAAATCTTCACGGAATTTTCCTTTTTCGATTGCATTGAACAGGTTCACGTTTGTAGCTGCCACGATTCTAACATTCGTTTTCTGAACTTGCGACGAACCTACTTTAATAAACTCACCATTTTCAAGTACACGAAGCAAACGAACCTGAGTAGTTAAAGGTAATTCTCCAACTTCATCCAGAAAAATAGTTCCTCCGTCAGCTACTTCAAAATACCCTTCACGAGTGCTTGTTGCTCCTGTAAAGGCCCCTTTTTCGTGTCCGAAAAGTTCACTGTCAATAGTTCCTTCCGGAATGGCTCCGCAGTTTACTGCAATATATTTACCATGCTTTCTGTGTGAAAGCGAATGTATAATTCTTGGAATGTTTTCTTTACCAACACCACTTTCCCCAGTTACCATAACCGAAATATCTGTTGGAGCAACCTGAATGGCTTTTTCAATGGCGCGATTTAATTTTGGGTCATTACCAATAATCTCAAATCGTTGTTTTATTGCTTGAACTGTTTCCATGTGTGTTTTTGTCTTTTGCCACAGATTAAAATGATTAACGAAGATTTGCTAATTTATATAATATATCTTTTGTATTGAAGTGATTTTGTTTGAAAATTGACTAACAATCCTACTTCTGAATTGGATAGTTTTATATAATTTATAATCTGAGCAATATGTTCATTTGAAAATTCTTTGATTGCTTTAACCTCTAAAACAATATCTTGATTGATTATAAAATCTGCATAAAATCTGTGAGGTAAAATTTTTCCTTTGTATTCAATTGAATATTCCTTTTCTCTTTCAAAAGAAATATTTTGTTCTTTAAATTCTAATTCTAAAGCGTCTTTATAAATTATTTCTAACAATCCCGGACCAAGATTTCGGTGTACTTCCATACAAATTCCGATAATCTTATATGTTTCTTTTTCTCTGTAATGCTGCATGAGTAGTTTTTTATCACAGATCTAAAAGTAAGAAAAATAACTCAAAAAATCATTTTAATTTCATTAATCTGTGGCAAAAAAAACTTAATTCATGCTACTCAACCCAACAGCTTTTCCTTTCAAGGTACCTGAGGTACAGCTTTCGATTTTTACATTTACAAAGTCTCCAATTTTATAATCTTCTTTAGGGAAAACTACTGTGATACTTTGCGAATTTCTTCCTGAGAATTCTTCTTTTGATTTTTTTGAAACTTTCTCTACCAGAACTTCTACAACCTGTCCAACAAATTCTTCGCTTCTAAACCAGGCATGTTTTTGCTGTAGGTCAACAATTTCCTGTAATCTTCTGGCTTTGGTTTCTTCAGCAACATCATCTTCCATTTTTCTTCCTGCCAAAGTTCCGGGACGCTCAGAGTACGAATACATATAACCGAAATTATATTTCACATATTCCATTAAACTCATAGTGTCTTGGTGATCTTGTTCGGTTTCTGTTGGAAAACCGGCAATCATATCTTGTGAAATCGATGCATTCGGAATGATTGCTCTGATTTTATCAATCAAAGTCATGTATTCTTCACGAGTGTGCAGACGGTTCATTTCTTTTAAAATTCTGTTACTTCCCGACTGAACCGGTAAGTGAATGTGTTTGCAGATATTAGGATGTTTGGCAATAACATGCAATACACTCTCATGCATATCCTGTGGATTTGAAGTCGAAAAGCGGATGCGCATTTTTGGAAAACCAACGGCAACCATTTCCAGCAACTGATCGAAATCAACGGCTGTTGCTTTTTGCATTTCAGAAGCATTTACAAAATCCTTTTTTAATCCGCCTCCGTACCAAAGATAACTGTCGACATTTTGACCTAAAAGTGTAATTTCTTTAAAGCCTTTGCTCCATAAATCCTGAATTTCATTCATGATACTTTGTGGTTCACGGCTGCGTTCACGTCCGCGTGTAAAAGGTACAACGCAAAAGGTACACATGTTATCACAGCCTCGGGTAATCGAAACCAGAGCAGTAATACCATTACTCATCAAACGAACAGGTGAAATATCTCCGTAAGTTTCTTCTTTTGATAAAATTACATTGATGGCATCACGTCCTTCGTCAACTTCAGCTAATAAATTCGGCAGATCTTTGTAAGCATCAGGTCCAACAACAAGATCGACTATTTTCTCTTCCTCCAAAAACTGACTTTTCAAACGTTCGGCCATACAGCCCAGAACGCCCACTTTCATTTTCGGATTGATGCGCTTTACAGCATTATATTTTTCCAGACGTTTGCGAATAGTCTGTTCTGCCTTGTCTCGAATCGAGCAGGTGTTTACCAGAACCAAATCGGCGTCTTCAAGAGTTTGTGTGGTGTTAAATCCGTTTTCAGATAAAATGGAAGCTACAATTTCGCTGTCCGAAAAATTCATCGCACAACCGTAACTTTCAATAAAAAGTTTTTTAGTATTCTCAGGTTTGTTTTCCAAAACGAGACTTTCGCCTTGTTTACTTTCCTCAATAATCTTTTCCATTGTATAATTTCAAAGTGCAAAGATAATGTAAATGGGGAGAATGTGACAAGATGGCAGAGAAAAGATTTTTGATTTTGTAATTCTGCAATCTGTGATTTGAAATCAACAATCTAGAATCAACAATCAGCATCTGCAATCCAAAAAGTTATACCTATATATGTATGAAGTGGGATTACAGATAAATCTGCAATTTTAGGAAACATAATACTAAAATAACTCAAAAATGAGTTCACGGAGTAGATATTTAAAAAAAATAGATACTTTTGTTGCAGAAAAATAGAGCAATGGCAAAGAATTTAGTAATAGTGGAGTCCCCTGCAAAGGCGAAAACGATAGAGAAATTTTTAGGAAGTGATTTTCAGGTAGAGTCGAGTTACGGTCACATAGCGGACTTACCATCAAAGGAAATAGGAGTGGATGTTGAGAATGGTTTTAAGCCTAAATATGAAGTCTCTTCGGATAAAAAAGCCCTGGTAAGCAAGCTGAAAACACTATCTAAGAATGCCGATATGGTTTGGTTAGCGAGCGATGAGGACCGCGAGGGGGAGGCTATTTCCTGGCACCTGGCGGAAGAATTGAAACTGGATACTAAAAAAACCAAAAGAATTGTTTTTCACGAAATTACAAAGACTGCGATTCTTAAAGCAATCGACAATCCAAGAGAAATAGATTATAATCTGGTAAACGCACAACAGGCACGTCGTGTTCTGGATCGTTTAGTAGGTTATGAATTGTCTCCGGTATTGTGGAGAAAAATTAAAGGAGGTTTGTCTGCTGGTCGTGTGCAATCCGTTTCTGTTCGTTTGATTGTAGAACGTGAACGTGAAATTCAGAACTTTAATGCAGTGGCAACTTATTCTATTGTTGCAGAATTTGTAAATGAGGCAGGGAAAGCTTTTAAAGCAAAATTGCCAAAGAACTTTAATACTAAAAAAGAAGCCGAAGATTTTTTAAATAAAAATATCGGATCTCAATATCAGGTAGCCGATCTAGAAACGAAGCCTACCAAGAAATCACCAACAGCACCTTTTACCACTTCGACCCTGCAACAGGAAGCGGCGAGAAAATTGTATTTGCCGGTTGGAATCACCATGCAGTTAGCACAACGTTTGTACGAGGCCGGATTGATTACCTATATGAGAACGGATAGTGTGAATCTTTCTGCGGAGGCTATGAGTGCTGCTGAAGCTGAAATTATAAAATCATACGGAAAAGAATTTTCTAAACCGAGAACTTTTGCCAATAAAAACAAGGGAGCTCAGGAAGCGCACGAGGCAATCCGTCCTACCGATATGTCTCGTCATACGGTGAATATCGACCGCGATCAGGCTCGTTTGTATGATTTGATCTGGAAAAGAACATTAGCTTCACAAATGAGTGATGCACAATTGGAAAGAACCAATGTAAAAATCGAAGCAAACAATCATGATGAGATTTTTACAGCTTCAGGTGAAGTTTTACTTTTTGAAGGATTCTTAAAAGTATACTTAGAAGGACATGATGATGATGAGGAAGAACAAGAGGGGATGTTGCCGGCTTTAAAAGTAAACGAAAAATTAGCAAACAATTATATTACAGCGACCGAAAGATATTCAAGACCTCCGGCACGTTATACAGAGGCTTCTCTGGTGAAGAAATTAGAAGAATTAGGAATCGGTCGTCCGTCTACCTATGCACCAACAATTTCTACTATTATCAACAGAAACTATGTTGAAAAGGGAACTCTGGAAGGACAGGAACGTAATTACACGCAACTGACCTTGCAAAATAGTAAAGTGGGAGAGAAGCTGTTAAAAGAAAATACAGGTTCCGACAAAGGGAAACTGGTTCCAACAGATATCGGAACAATCGTTACTGATTTCTTAGTGAAGAACTTTGGAAATATTCTGGACTATAACTTTACCGCAAAAGTAGAACAGGATTTTGATGAAATTGCCGAAGGAAATATTGACTGGGCAACCATGATGCAGGAATTCTACAATAAATTCCATCCAAATGTAAAAGAAGTTGAGGCAAATGCTGAGCGTGAAAGCGGAGAGAGAATTTTAGGAAAAGATGCTGACGGAAGACAAGTTTCAGTTCGTTTAGGGAAATTTGGTCCAATGGCTCAGATTGGAGAAGCGGACGATGAAGATAAAAAATTCGCCAGTTTAATGGCCGATCAGAATATCGGAAGTATTACACTGGAAGATGCTTTGAATTTGTTTTTACTTCCTAAAAGTTTAGGAGAATACAAAGGAGAAGAAGTGGAAGTGAATAACGGTCGTTACGGTCCATACGTACGTCATGGAAGTGTTTTTATTTCGTTGCCAAGAGGAGAAGATCCTTTAAGTGTTTCAAAAGAAAGAGCGCAGGAACTGATCGATGAAAAAGCACTTGCAGATGCACCAATTGCAACATATAAAGGCGAACCGGTTCAAAAAGGAGTGGGACGTTTTGGTCCGTTCATTAAATGGAATGGCCTTTTTGTGAACGTAAGCAAGAAGTATAATTTTGATAATTTATCTCAGGCAGATGTTGAGGAATTAATTGAAGATAAATTACAGAAGAACATTGATAAAGTGCTTCACAACTGGGAAGAAGAAGGGATTTTGGTTGAAAAGGCACGTTGGGGTCGCTCTGTAATCACAAAAGGAAAAATCAAAATTGAACTGAGTAAAGAGGTTGATGCTACGAAATTAACATTGGAAGAAGTTCAGGAAATGATTGCCAAGAAAACACCGGCTAAAAAAACACCGGCTAAAAAAGCTGCAACCAAAAAGAAAGCTACAACTGCAAAAAAAGCACCTGCAAAAAAACCAGCTGCAAAAAAGAAATAAAGAATGGAGTTTGATTTTTTAGAGCCACTTAACGACGGGATTTTAAAATTTATTAGTTCGTTGTCTTCGCAGGAGTTGGGAAGTAAGATAGTTTTGCATACTGAGGATCAGTTTCCGGATATCAGTAAAATCAATATTGCGATTATTGGTGTTTTAGAAGATCGTCGTAATGAAGATTCAATTAATATTGTTAATCTGAATGCCGTTCGTAAAAAACTTTACGGTATGTTTCCGGGAAACTGGGATGCTTCGATTGCTGATTTGGGAGATATTCTCGCAGGAAATTCTGTAGAAGATACTTATTTTGCTTTAAAGCGAGTGATATCTACTTTAATTAAGAACAAAGTAATTCCTATAGTTCTTGGGGGTTCACAGGATTTAACCTATGCTTTATATCGTGCCTATGATGATTTAGAGCAAATGGTGAATATGGTTGCGGTGGATAATAAGTTTGATTTTGGTAAAGAGAATGAAACGGTTTCGGCTAATTCTTATTTGACTAAAATTATTATCGACGAGCCTAATAATCTTTTTAATTACTGCAACATTGGTTATCAGACTTATTACAATTCACAAGAAGAAATTGATCTGATTGAAAAATTGTTTTTTGATGCCTATCGTTTAGGGGAAATTTCCAATAAGATTGCATTGGCAGAACCGGTTTTTAGAGATGCTGATTTGGTTAGTATCGATTTGAACTCGGTAAAATCTTCAGCTTCCGGAAATATGGTTTCGTTTGAGCCAAACGGTTTCAATGGAAAAGAAATATGTTCGTTGGCAAGGTATGCCGGAATAAGTGATAAAGTTTCCAGTTTTGGAATTTTTAATCACAATAGCACAGCACCCGAAGCTGGTATCATTGCACAAATAGTATGGTATTTTATCGAAGGATATCATTACAGATCTAAGGAATATCCATTTGGTAGTAGAGCAACGTACTTGAAATATATTGTTCCTCTTGAAGACGAAGAATTGATCTTTTATAAAAGTGATAAAACAGACCGTTGGTGGATTGAAATTCCGTTTGAATCAAACGGTCACAATAAATTAAAGAGAAATACGTTATTACCGTGTTCTTACGACGAGTATTTGAGTGCTTGTAATCAGGAATTGCCTGAAAGATGGTGGAAAGCACAACGAAAAAATGCTTTGTAAAATGAAATTTTAGCAGAAATTTTATTTTTTCTGCATTTCTGAAATACTGTTAAATAATATTAGTAAGACAAGTCGTACGGTAACTGATAAATAACGTCTTACGTCGATTTTTTGTGTTAGTTTATCGATGAAATATTTTTTTTTTATTTTATTTAACATTATTTTTGACCGATAAAATAAATTTCGCAACTAGTATTGTTTTTTAGATAAATAATAAATACGTTTACGGACTTATAATAATGAATAGATAATCCCAAATTTATATGAAGAAGTTTATTGCATTTGCAACAATGTTAACACTGGTAATTGGCTGTGGTAAGTCAGGTGACAAAGGTGAGTTGGTAGGTGTTACAGGAGGTAAATGGCATCCTGAGAAGCCTTATGGAATGACATTAGTTCCTGGTGGATCTTTTATTATGGGTAAATCAGATGCTGATTTAGCTAATGTGGAGGATGCTCCTACTAGAACGGTGACAGTTCGTTCATTTTATATGGATGAAACAGAGATTACCAATAGTGAGTACCGTCAATTTGTAGAGTGGGTAAAAGACTCTACAATGAGAGTTCGTTTGGCTATTTTAGCTGATGAAACAGGTCAAAAACCTGCAGGTGATTCTAAAGGTAAAAAAGGCGGAAGTATTGCTGATTTTGCATTTAATGATTCGGATCCGGAAAAAATGACTGCATATGATAAATATATGTATGATAACTACTACAGTGTAGGAACAAAAGATGATCCTTATGCAGGTAGAAAATTAAACAAAAAAGTAAAGTTAATTAAAGATACAAAAGCTTACCCGGATGAGTATTATACTGAGGTAATGGATTCTATGTATTTACCAATTGAAGAGTCTTACAATGGTTTAAGAACAATTGATGTAAACAAATTGAAATTCCGTTATTCCTGGATGGATATTCAGGCTGCAGCGAAAGCTAAAGTTGGAAAAAGAAAAGACTTCGTTAAAACGGAACAAGTAAGTGTTTATCCTGATACAACAGTTTGGATTAAAGATTTTGCTTATTCTTACAATGAGCCAATGCATAACGATTATTTTTGGCATAAAGCTTATGGAGATTATCCTGTAGTGGGTGTAACCTGGAAACAGGCAAAAGCATTCTGTGCATGGAGAACTTTGAACAAAAACGGTTATATCAAATCTAAGAAAAAAGGACGTGACTTAGTAAATGCTTTCAGATTGCCAACAGAGGCAGAGTGGGAGTATGCTGCAAGAGGAGGTCTGGAATCAGCTACTTACCCTTGGGGAGGTCCTTATACGAAAAGCGACAGAGGTTGTTTCTTAGCAAACTTCAAACCAAGCAGAGGAGATTATGCTGCTGACGAAGCATTATACACTGTTGAAGCTAAATCTTATGAAGTTAACGGTTATGGTTTATACAACATGGCAGGAAACGTTTCAGAGTGGACAGATTCAGCTTATAACCCAAATGCATACGAGTATGTTTCTACAATGAACCCTAACGTAATTGATGGAAACAATCAAAGAAAAGTAGTTCGTGGAGGTTCTTGGAAAGACGTTGCTTATTTCCTACAGGTAAGTACACGTGACCACGAATATGCTGATTCTGCGAGAAGTTATATTGGTTTCAGAACTGTACAAGATTACATGGGAACTCAATCAACTGGAGGCGGTAAGAAGAAAAAGTAATCATTTAATTAATTAAAATCAAATAAGTAAACCAAATCAACAAATCTATTTTAAATTAAAACCTAAAAAAAAGTATTATGGCATTATTAAGTAAAAAAGCAATGAATTTCGCTTATGGTATGGGAGCGGCAGTAGTAATTATTGGAGCATTATTCAAAATTACTCACTTTGAGATTGGACCATTAACAGGGACTGTTATGTTATCGATTGGATTGGTAACTGAGGCGTTAATCTTTGCTCTTTCTGCTTTCGAACCAGTTGAAGACGAATTAGACTGGACTCTTGTTTACCCTGAATTAGCGAATGGTCAGGCTAGAAAAAAAGCTGACAAAGTTGAGGCACCATCTGACGCCCAAGGATTATTGTCTCAAAAATTAGATGCAATGTTAAAAGATGCTAAAATTGACGGAGAGTTAATGGCAAGCTTAGGAAACAGCATTAAAAACTTCGAAGGAGCTGCTAAAGCTATTTCTCCAACAGTTGATTCAATTGCAGGACAAAAGAAATATGCTGAAGAAATGTCTATGGCTGCTGCACAAATGGAATCATTAAACAGTTTATACAAAGTTCAATTAGAAAGTGCTTCCAGAAATGCACAAGCAAACAGCGAAATTGCTGAAAATGCTTCTAAATTAAAAGAACAAATGCAATCTATGACTGCAAACATTGCTTCATTAAACAGTGTTTACGGTGGAATGCTTTCTGCAATGAGTAACAAAGGATAATTAGTTTTTGACTATTATATTAAATTTATTAATAAGAACTAATTAGAAAAAATGGCAGGAGGAAAATTAACCCCTAGACAGAAGATGATTAACCTGATGTATCTGGTTTTCATCGCAATGTTAGCAATGAACGTATCAAAAGAAGTTATATCTGCTTTTGGTTTGATGAATGAAAAATTTGAAGATGCAAATACTTCTTCAGTTACTACAAATGCTGGTTTATTGACAGCTTTAGATCAGAAAGCTGCTGAAGCAAAAGGAGAATTCGCTATCGCTGCGGGAACTGCTCATAAAGTTGAAGCAATTACAAAAGATTTTTATAGTTTTATTGGAGGTCTGAAAACTCAGGCTGTAAAAGGATTTGAAGTAGATAAAGAAACTGGAAAAATGCCTTACGAGTCTATGGACAGAGGTGATAACATCGACGACTGGTTTACAGGAGACGGTTACACTAAAAAAGGAAATGAAATTATCGCTAAAATCGAGAAATACAAATCAGATATTAAAGCTGCTTTAGGTACAGATAAAAAATATGCTGATATTATTGCAGAGGTAGAGAAAAAATTTAATGTTTCTGATGTAAAAAACAAAGAAGGTATAAAAGAAAAATACTTAGCATATCACTTCAAAGGATTTCCTGCAATTGCTTCAGCTGCAAAACTTTCAGCTTGGCAGAATGATGTTCAAAAACTTGAAGCTGACGTTTACAACCGTGCTTTAGGAAAAGCAGCTGTTGCTGCTGCTTCTTACAGCAATTATCAAGCGATTGTTGTTTTAGACAAAAACGCTTACTTCCAAGGAGAGAAAGTTACTGGTAAGGTAGTTTTAGGTCGTTATGACGAAAACACAAAACCAACTTCATTCCAAGGTCCTGGACAAATTGTTAACGGACAAGCGGTTATTTCCTTAACTGCAGGAGGTGTTGGAGAGCAAAATATTAATGGACAATTTACATTCTTAGAAGATGGTAAAAACATTCCACTTAAATTTGCCGGAAAATATGTTGTAGTACCAAGACCAAACTCAGCTACAATTTCTGCTGATAAAATGAACGTAGTATATAGAGGAGTTGTGAATCCAATCTCTGTATCGTTCGCTGGTGTTGATGCAAACAAAATTGTTGCAAGTGCTCCGGGATTAGTATCTGCTGGAAAACCTGGAAAATATAACATGAACCCTGGTTCAGGTACTGAAGCTACTATTTCTGTTACTGGTACATTGCCAAACGGAGATAAAGTTACAGATAAGAAAACGTTCAGAATTAAAGGTATTCCTGGACCAACTGGTACAATTAGAGGAGAAATGGGTGTTGTTAAAGGACCTAAATCTAACTTAGAAATTGCTACAATTGGTGCTAAATTACTTGATTTCGATTTCGAAGTTGGTTTAGATGTTGTTGGATTTAATTTAAAAATCGCAGGACAACCTACAGTGGTTGTTAATGGTAACAGATTAAATGCACAATGTAAATCAGTTCTTGCAAGAGCTGGTAAAGGAGACCAGGTTACTATTTCTGAAATTAAAACTAAACTTGTTGGAGCTGGTAGTTATTTATTGCCAAGAACTGCTCCGGTAATTTACGAAATACAATAATATAGTAGGTAAAACTACTTCAATATCTTATAATGATATCATGATGAAAGTAAGAAATTTTTTAATAGCTATTGTTTCTATCGCTGGAGGATTTTCTTCCTATGCGCAATCGAATTTGCTTAATGCAAAAACACCGGCTCAGATAGGTCTTAAGACTCCTGCGCAACTTATTTCTGATAACGATAAGCCTTTAGCTTATGGTTATGTAGATGATAGAGATATCTTAATGGGAAAAACTACTTGGGAGATCATTGATTTAAATGAAAAAATCAATTTTCCAATGTACTTTCCGGTTGATACGGCTAATATTGGTTCTGACAGACGTTCACTTTATGATGTTTTGACGAAAGCTGTTAAAAGCGGCAAAATAACTGAAGTATACAGCGACAGTTATTTCAATACTAAAAAATCTTTGAAAGATATTCAGGGTGCATTATCACGTATTGATACAACAGATGCAGGTAGAGAATTAATCAACCAATATCCGGACGACTACAAAACACGTGTTGTGAAGAAAAAAGTTGTGACTGGTACTGGTAAGAAAAAAGTAGTTTCTTATGTGGATGAAACTGTTGGTCCAACAAGAACGGTGCCAGCTGAGTATATCTTGAAACAAGACTTAACTGCAGCAGATGTTACACAATATAAAATTAAAGGATACTGGTATTTTGACAAACGTCAAAGCGAATTGAAATATCGTTTGCTTGGAATTTGTCCAGTAACTCCGGATGTTTACACAATGAATAGTGACGAAAAAGATTATATTGAGTTGTTTTGGGTTTTCTTCCCTAACGCCAGAGAGGCGCTGCACGAAGCAAAAGCATTCAACGATAATAACTCTGCACTTCCAATTTCATTCGATCAGATTTTAAATTCAAGACGTTTTAATGCGGTTGTTTATAAAGAAGAAAACTTGTACGGAGATCGTGAGATTAAAGATTACATGAAAGACAACGCACAAAATCAATTGTTAGAATCTGAAAGAGTAAAAGAGAAGATTCGTAACTTTGAGCAAGATATGTGGAACTACTAAGTATCTGAATAACAATATATCAAAAACTCTTACTACATTTGTAGTAAGAGTTTTTTTTTGCTCATTATCTTGAGAATCAGCTTAAATGGTGAATTTGTTGAGCTTTTTAGGGTTGATTTGGGTTAGAGTAGTTGTTATTGTGGTGTTTCTTTATGTTGTGTGAGAAAAAACACAATAAACGCCATGTGTTTACGTTCAATAGATTTTAATTGTCTCATTATGAAAGTAAGAAAGTTTTTAATCGTTATTGTTGGAGTTATTGGAAGTTTTAGTTCTATTATGGCACAATCAAATTTGCTGAATGCAAAAACGGCAAATCAGATCGGGATAAAGAATCCTGCTCAGTTACGTGCTGACAATGATAAGCCATTGGCTTACGGTTATGTGGACGACAGGGATATTTTAATGGGAAAAACGACCTGGGAGATTATCGATTTGAATGAAAAAATCAATTTTCCATTGTATTTTCCGGTTGATACTGCCAATATTGGTTCGGATAGACGTTCTCTTTATGATGTTTTGATCAGAGGAATAAAAGCAGGAAGAATTACGGAAGTGTATGCCGACAGCTACTTTAATACTAAAAAATCACTTAAAGATATTCAGGGCGGATTATCAAGAATCGATACGACTGATGCCGGGAGGGAGTTAATCAATCAATACCCGGACGACTACAAAACACGGGTGGTGAAGAAAAAGGTAGTTACAGGTACGGGTAAGAAAAAAGTAGTTACTTATGTTGACGAAACAGTTGGCCCGACCAGAACGGTACCTGCTGAGTATATTTTAAAACAAGACTTAACGGCAGCAGATGTTACTCAGTATAAATTGAAAGGATACTGGTATTTTGACAAACGTGAGAGTGAATTGAAATACCGATTACTCGGGATTTGTCCTGTGACACCCGATGTTTATACCATGAATAGTGATGAGAAAGATTATATTGAACTGTTTTGGGTTTTCTTTCCTAATGCAAGAGAGGTACTGAACGAAGCAAAAGCATTTAACGATAGTAATTCAGCATACCCAATTTCATTCGATCAGATTTTAAATTCGAGACGTTTTAATTCGATTATCTATAAAGAAGAAAATGTATATGGAGATCGTGAAATTAAGGACTACATGAAAGATAATGCACAAAAACAGCTGTTGGAATCTGAAAGAGTAAAAGAGAAGATTCGCAACTTCGAACAGGATATGTGGAGCTACTAAGGAATTAGTAACATTATACCAAAAACTCTTACTACATTTGTGGTAAGAGTTTTTTATTTTACCTTTTTACACATGTTGGATTATATAATTGTCGGATCTGGATTGGCTGGAATTTCATTTGCTGAAATTGCACTTAAAAACAATAAATCTATAGTAGTTATAAATGATGAATCGCAAAATTCATCAAGAGTTGCGGGAGGATTGTACAATCCGGTGATTTTAAAACGCTTTAGTGAGGTTTGGAAAGCAGAAGAACAGTTGTCCTTAATGGAAGAATTCTATGAGACCATCGAAGGTAAGCTGAAAACGAAGGTGAATTTTAAGCTTCCTATTTTAAGAAAATTTTTCTCTATAGAAGAACAAAACAATTGGTTTTCGGCTTCTGATAAACCACTTCTGGGACCATTTCTTTCTACCAAATTAATCTTTAAAAAATACAATGGTATCGATTCTCCGTTTGATTATGGTGAGGTTTTACATACCGGTTATGTCGATACGGCTTTATTGTTGGATAAATACCACGAGTATTTACTTCAAAACAAATTATTGCTTCAGGAGTCGTTTGATTATGCTAAACTGATTATTGATGAAGATTTTGTTCAGTATAAAGAATATCAGGCTAAGCATATTATTTTTGCAGAAGGTTTCGGATTACATGCCAATCCGTTTTTTCAGGATTTGCCATTAGATGGAACTAAAGGGGAGCTTTTTGTTATCAAGGCACCTGATCTGGATCTGGATGTAATTGTGAATACCAGCGTCTTTATTTTGCCTTTAGGAAACGATTTGTTTAAAGTGGGAGCAACCTACAATTGGAAAGACAAAACAGATACGCCAACGGAAGAAGGAAGGACAGAGTTAATCGATCGTATAGAGGAAATAATCAATTGTCGTTTTGAAGTTGTTTCACATTTTGGCGGGGTGAGACCAACGGTACGTGATCGTAGGCCAATTATTGGTACACACAATCAATACAATTCACTACATATTTTAAACGGATTAGGGACGCGTGGTGTAATGCTTGGTCCGGCTATGGCCAAAGATTTATATGAGTATATCGAAGACCAAAAAACTTTAGATCCAACGATTGATATTCATCGTTTCTATAAGAAAAGAAAATAGCTTTATTTCGATCCCGCTTCCGGATCATAAGAAACAAACATGTTAATGTACAGATTTCTCGAAAGTCTTAAGACAAATGGGAATAATAGAATCAACGTTGCAACAATGATCAGAAAAGATTCCTCGACTGACGTTTTGAAAAATACAAACGAAACGATAAAAGCCGCAATTCCGACTGCAACATTTAAACCATAACTAACATACATAGCACCATAAAAAAACGATGGTTCTATCTGGTATTTTAATCCACAGTGACTACAATTTTCGTTCATTTTTAGCACCTTTGTCAAATGAAGCGGATTTCGGTCTGAATACATACTTTCTTTGTGACATCTTGGGCAGCTTCCTGTTAGTATACTGTTTAGTTTAGATCCTTTCTTTAACATGGTTGCAATTCAATTAATTGTTGGCGTTGTAGAGAATCAATTTTTGTTTTAGAGTAAAACATTTTGATTCTGACAAAAATATTTAAAATTTATCTTACGGAGAAGAGTAGCACAAAGATACTATTTTAGTTTGTATTCTGTGTTGAAAGAATATCAGGAGTTCTTATGTTTTCCCCTTGTTCTTTTAGTTGGTTAGTTGTAATATTGCGCGAAATGAAAATGGACTTCAGAGCAAGAATATATTTTCCGCAAAAGAAGCAGGAAGAGTTGTTATGCTGAAATGAGTCTGTAAAAAAAACTAACATAGTAATATTCAAAAATGAATCAGCACCCTATTTTTTCAGAACATCCGGGATTAATAATTGTCTTTGCCATTGCAGTAGTGATCATGCTATTGTTGGATTTGGGAATTTTCAACAAAAAAAGCCATGTCGTAAGTAATAAAGAAGCAGTAACCTGGTCATTAGTATGGATTAGTTTAGCGATGATTTTTAGTGGTTTGGTTTATTACTTCGCCGGATCGGCAAAATTTTATGAATTTCAATCGGCGTATTGGATTGAAAAAGCACTTTCAGTTGACAATCTTTTTGTATTTATATTAGTATTCAAGTTTTTTGACGTAGCCAATCACAACAAGCACAAAGTTTTATTTTGGGGTATTATCGGAGCATTGGTTTTAAGAGCTATTTTTATTTTCTCAGGAGCATTTCTTATCGAACTGACTTATTTAAACAAGCTTTTAAGTCTGGTTGGAATTGCTGGTTTCAAATACGATATCAACTTAATTATGACAGCTTTCGGATTGTTTCTGGTTTATGCAGGAATCAAGTCATGGTCTGCTGGTGATGAGGACGATGAAGAAGATTACAATAACACCAAAGGAGCAAGATTAATCAGAAAGTTTTTCAGCGTTAGCGATAAATACGATGGAGATAAATTCTTTACATTCGAAAACGGAAAAAAACTGGCAACCCCACTTTTAGTAGTAGTTGCTGTAATTGAGTTTACCGATTTATTGTTCGCAGTCGATTCTATACCGGCAATTTTTGCCATTTCTAGTGATCCTTTTATTCTTTATACCTCTAACATTTTTGCTATTTTGGGACTTAGAGCGTTATTCTTCTTATTGGATAACTTCATTCACTTGTTCAGTAAATTGCAATATGGTTTGGCTATAATTCTTTCGTTTATCGGAGTAAAAATGATTATTTCTCCGTTTTATCATATTGAATCTCTGTATTCATTGCTTGTAATTGGAGGGATTCTGGCAATTTCGGTAATTGCATCAGTAATGTTACCGGAGCCAAAAGAGGCATAAGGAGCACAATAAATGTTTTATTAAACGGATAAAAGTCTTTTTAGACTTCTATCCGTTTTTTTATTGTTCAAACAAAAGAGGTTAAAGGATAAAAAAGAGTTTTTAGCGTGAAAAAGCCCAGTACGATTTGTTTTTAAAACGACAGTCGAAACTTAAATTAATTGTCATACTTTTGCACTTTCAAAAAGTAAAGTAAATAAGGCACTTAAAGCCTTTACTCCTTGTTATAATAGTTACAAATTATGCTTAATATACACAATCTTTCGGTTTCTTTTGGAGGAACATATTTATTTGAAGAAGTTACTTTTCGTTTAGGTGCCGGCGACCGCGTAGGTCTTGTTGGTAAAAACGGAGCGGGTAAATCTACAATGCTTAAAATGTTAGCAAGAGATTTTGCTCCTGATTCAGGGGTTATTTCCCAGGAGAAAGATATCCGAATGGGGTTTTTGCGTCAGGATATTGATTTTGAACGTGGAAGAACGGTGTTGGAAGAAGCGTATGAGGCTTTTACTGAAATTAAAATTGTTGAGAAAAAACTAGAAGAAATTAATCATCAGTTGGTGACCAGAACCGATTATGAAAGTGAGGAATACGGTCAGATCATTGAAGATTTGTCTGATTATACCCATCGTTTTGATCTTCTTGGAGGTTACAACTATGTAGGAGATACAGAGAAAATTCTTTTAGGGTTAGGTTTCAAAAGAGAAGTTTTCAATAACCAAACTGAAACATTTTCAGGAGGTTGGAGAATGCGTATCGAATTGGCAAAACTGTTATTGCAATCTAATGATGTATTACTTCTGGATGAGCCAACGAATCACCTGGATATTGAGAGTATCATTTGGTTAGAAAGTTTCCTTCGTAACTATCCCGGAGTTGTGGTAATCGTTTCGCACGATAAAATGTTTTTGGATAATGTGACTAACCGTACCATCGAAATTTCCTTAGGAAAAGCATATGATTTTAATAAGCCATATTCTCAGTATTTAGAATTGCGTCACGAGATTCGTGAAAAACAATTGGCGACTCAGAAGAATCAGGCAAAGAAAATAGAAGAGACAGAAAAATTAATTGAAAAGTTCCGTGCAAAAGCTTCTAAAGCTTCGATGGCGCAATCATTAATTAAAAAGTTAGATAAAGTAGAAAGAATCGAAGTAGATGAAGATGATAATTCGGTAATGAATATTTCGTTTCCGGTTTCAAAAGAACCTGGAAAAGTAGTAATCGAAGCTGAAAACGTTACCAAAGCTTACGGAGACAAAACGATTCTGAAAGATATTAGTTTATTGGTAGAAAGAGGAAGTAAAATTGCCTTTGTGGGACAAAACGGACAAGGAAAATCGACTTTCATTAAAGCTCTTGTAAACGAATTTGAGTACCAGGGGAACATCAAATTAGGACACAATGTTCAGTTAGGATATTTTGCTCAAAATCAGGCTGAATATCTTGATGGAGAAATTACGTTGCTTCAAACTATGGAAGATGCTGCTACAGACACAAACCGTATGAAAGTTCGTGATATGCTGGGATCCTTTTTATTCCGCGGAGACGATGTGGAGAAAAAAGTAAAGGTACTTTCAGGAGGTGAACGCAACCGTTTGGCACTTTGTAAATTGTTGTTGCAGCCTATCAATGTTTTACTGATGGATGAGCCTACAAATCACCTGGATATTAAATCGAAGAACGTTTTAAAAGCAGCACTTCAAAAATTTGGAGGAACTTTATTATTGGTTTCTCACGATAGAGATTTCCTTCAGGGAATGTCGAACATCGTTTATGAATTCAAAGATCAAAAGATCAGAGAATATTTAGGAGATATTAACTACTTCTTAGAGCAGCGTAATCTTGAAAACATGCGTGAGGTAGAGAAAAAAGATGTCGTAAAAGAAGCCGCTCCAAAAGAATCTAAGAAAACGTCATACGAAGATCAGAAAAAAGGAAAAGCACTTCAAAACCGATTGAGTAAGGTAGAGAGTCAAATCAAACAATTAGAAAAAGACATTCAGCACGATGATAAAATGCTGGCTTCTAATTATGACAAACATATTGAAGATGCTTCGTTTTTTACTGCATACAACAAAAAGAAAGAAGATTTAGATCAATTGTTGCTGGATTGGGAAATCGTTCAGGAAAAGATTGATAACTTTAATGCTTAATTAGTTTTCAGTTTTGAAATGAATATATAACTTTGTCAAAGGCTTGAACTTTGGCAAAGTTTTTTTTATGTCTGAAGTTTACCATCCCTTGTAAAAAATCGAAGACACACTATATTTACTCCACATATTTCACATTTCACATCTTACAAATCACATTTCACGAGATAAGACCAATAGATTTAGAGTGCATAATGGCTTCACTGCTGTCTTTATAATAACAAACAGAGACCTCTAAGTTTTCGAGGTTTTTCATAATCGTTTTAGTGGCTTCTTTTTTGTGTTTGCCAGTCTGTCTGATGTAAACTGCCTTTACAGTAACCGGAAAGATTTTACAGATTCGCTCGTACAAAATGGGGTCGTGTTGCGAATCGTCTCCTAATAAAACGTATTTAAGATTGGGGTAGAATTCTAAAACGTGTTTTATTTTGTCGAATTTATGATCATGGTTTCCGCGTCCGCTCATGAAAAAATCAGGGATTCCTCTTTTGATATCTTTCAAAAGAATTACGGCTCTTGGCAGATGATGTATTTTGGTAAATTTGACGATGAATCGATACAAATTCCATTCGCTGCTCGATACATAAAAAAAGGCATTTTCTTCTTCCTTATTATTTCGTCCGGCTGAACTTAAAGCTTGGTAATGCGGTACAACACCTTTAAAAACTTTACGGTCGTTGACATTTTTAAATAAAAGGACATATATTTTCCGGAAGAAATTTCCGGTATGCGAAATCAAAAAAGTATCATCAATATCGGAGATGATGCCCAGTTTGCCTTTGTGTGGTCTTATGAAACTGCCTTTTTCAGTTATTGTTTCAGTCTTGTGTTTGATGCTGACTTCGTATTCAATCCACCCAAAGGGCGTTTCTTTCTCCAGTGGAATACAAAATTTGAAATAGCCGTCGTCCAGGGTTTTAGTGTGAATTTCCTGATTGCCACATTTTAGATAAACATCAAAATTTTTAATCGTTTTTATTCTGAACTGATTGATGATCGAAGTGGCATTTTTGAAGTTTTTTTTCTGATAATCATATTCATACGTTCTTCTGAAAACATGTCCCATTACAATTAATTCTTCTTCATTGGCATAACCGCGATATAATTGTAAAATTGGTTTCATTAATTGTGTATATTTATGGATGATGTAAATTAATTATTTTAATTGATTTTAAAAATAAAACTTTGAAAAAGAATATCTTATTTGTTGTAAATCCTATTTCTGGAGATCTGGATAAATCCGATTTAATAGCCGCTGTACAGGAGTTTTCTGTTGCGCATCATTTTGATCTGGAAGTTTATGAAACCACCGGGCAGCATGATCAAAAAGAAATACAAATCCTTTACAATCAGTATCATCCTGAGCGTATTGTGGTAGCCGGTGGAGACGGAACCATAAAAATGGTTGCTGAAGCCATGGAGCAGTTTGATATCATTATTGGTATTTTGCCTGCTGGTTCGGCCAATGGATTATCAGTTGATTTAAACCTGCCGGATGCACTTGAGGAGAACCTGAAAATTGCTTTTTTACATCAATATATCGAAATGGATATGATTGCTATCAATGGCAAAAAAAGTATTCATTTGAGTGATATTGGCGTAAACGCCAATCTGGTAAAAAATTACGAAGAGAGTAATTTGCGCGGTTTATGGGGTTACGCCTTACAGGCATATTCGGCTTTAAAAGAATCGGAAGAACCCTTTGTGGCTACAATCTCGGCTAATAACAAAACCGTGGAGCATACTGCAAGAATGATAGTGATTGCTAATTCTCAGAAATATGGAACCGGTGTCGTAATAAATCCAAATGGCGTAATGAATGACGGGAAGTTCGAATTGGTTATTTTAAAAAGCCTTGATTTACTGCTGATCGGAAAAATTATCACCGGAAACATGCCTATTGATTCGGATGATATTGTAATTATTTCCACAGATAAAGCAATGATAAAAACAGACTATCCTGTAAATTTTCAGATTGATGGCGAGTATTGCGGCGCACAAACGGATTTGGAAATTCACATTCTGCACAAGCAGATGAAAATTGCAATTCCGTAGTTTTTATAGTCTGTGTAAAACTGATTGTGAAAGGTATCGCCCCGATGGGGCTAAAAAACGGTGGCCGAATTTATTTCTATAGATATTCCATTCCTAGCGGAGTTGCCTTCAAAATTCCGAAGGAATGTATATGTTGTAGCAACGGATTTTAATCCGTTGAAAATAGGGAGGTGTTTTTAATGAGTTCCATAGGAATGATCTGTATAATCGCTTTCGATTTTTGATTTCAGATGTATAAGACCTGTAAAAAATAGATGGTGTTTACTATCGACTAATAGCAAATCAGAAATCTGCAGTCGTTAATCTTCAATCTAAAATCAGTATTTATTTAAACGGATTTCGCTCTTGCCAGTCGGTTTTGGGTTCCAGATAGCTAAACAATCGGCCAATATTGTGGTTGATCAGAGTATTGCTGTGCGTTATCAATCCATACATTTTGACTGGTTTTGCTCCGACAGAGCTTTTGATTTCAAGAGCGGTTCTGGCAAATACCACTTCTTTAAAACCATGATTGATAGAGTAGGCAATCATGTCATAAAGCATATTTAAATACAGCATTTTTTCGCGTTGAATGGTCTCGTCGTACCCTAAAAAGTACGTGTCCATCGCGCTTCCGTTTTTAATTAAGGTATTGAATCCGATTAGTTTTTCTTCTAAAAAATAGCCGTAAAACAGAAAATCATCTTTCATAATTTCTTTGAAAAAACTAAAGTGATTTCGGGCTAAGAAAAAAGTATTAAAAGGGGCATTTTTGGCCACATGAAAATACAAATCGTAAATAACATCTTCATATTTCTTAATGTCGGCCAAAGACATTTTTTGCTTTACAATTCCGTCTGCTTTTTTTCGTGCCCGTTTGTACTGATCCCGATATTTTTTTGATAAAGCGTTGATATAATCTTGTTCAGATGCCCAGTCTTTATGGATTTCAAAAACCATATTAGGCTGAGTTGAAAACGTATAATTGTTTTTGAATTCGTTTTGTAAAGGAATAATTTCGGTAGCTGTAAAATCTTTTATGCTGGTAATGTGAACCTTTCTTCCGCTTGCTTTCAGGTTTTTTTTAAGCTGATTAATGGCTTTGTGTAGTGTTTTTAAAGCAATTGATTGTTTGATGTCTGAGGCAAATATAAACGCATTTTGTCCGGTAAGCATATTGTTTCCGACAAATAATACATGAGAGGCAAAATTCTTAAAAGCAAAATTTCGCACCGAAGTTTTCAAACATTGATCGCGTTCACCGAATGATTCCAGTTTCTCCGTAAATAGAAATTGGGTCAGAACAATTCCGACCAGTTTACTATCACTGAAAATTCCAATAAAATGACATATCATATTTACCGGACAGGAGTTTTCCAGGACTTCCAGGTATTCTTTGGTTAAAAAGATATTAGCGGCCGCCAGAGAATTCCATTCCAAGGGCAGTAGTGATGCGCTATTGTATATTTCGAAAGAATAAGTTGTAGTCAAATGAGGGAGCTAATTTCTTCAAAATTAGAGAATATTTATAAGAACTCAACTGGTTTAAGTTATTATTAAGAAAACCCGTTTGAGATTTAATTTCAAACGGGTTTGTATTTTTTAGAGTTAGGCAAATGCACAGATAATTCCACCCATCAAAGTAAGGCAAACTGCCCAGTAACCTGCATGAATAAAGATATATTTCCATGATTTTCTTTCGAACAAGCCGTTGATTCCAATTACAGGAAAGACAAAAAAGAGTGCTGACATAAATCCGTGAAGAGTTCCGTGTTTAAACGTGCGGTATGCTGTTCCATAGTCATTCATAAAAGCAGCAAACGATGGTTTGGCACTGGCTACTAAAGGAGGCCCGCCCACCATTCCCAAAGCACCTGTTTGATGAATGGTAAGAGACATTAAAATTACGGTAATCATTAACGAGAAAAGATACGTAAGACCGAATATTTTCAGCATATTTCCTTTTTGTAAGTCTTCCGGAGTGAGATTGTTCTCTCTCATCCAGATGGTTCCGAACACTTTAGGGTTGTACCAGATAAAACCAACAGCTAGTGTTACGATTGCTGATAAGAATAATGCAACAGGGTTAAATTCCATAATATGAGGTTTTTAGGATTAGTTGCTCAAATTTAAACAAAAAATCTCACAAATTGCATCTTTGAATAAAGTAGTAAAATTTTGATTAAATTAAATTTTATCAACACTTTATCGACATTATGCGCTTTATAACTATGAAATGTATAATTTTATGGCATCAATAAATCCCCAATCTTGTAATGAAAAGCTTAGTCCTTTTTTTTCTGGCTTTTATTTTTTCGCCTGCTATTTTTGCTGATACCGTTTCAGATAAAGAGAAAGAGGCGCTTATCAAATTGTATGAAGCAACAAACGGATCGGAATGGAAGGTAAAATGGGATTTATCCCTTTCGGTAGCTACCTGGTATGGGGTAAAAGTTGAAAATGGTAAAGTCGTCGGACTTCATTTGGCAAATAATAATTTGCAGGGAAATCTGCCAGTAGAATTGTTGACTTTGGTTAATTTGATTACGATCGATTTACACGACAATAAAATTCAGGGACAGCTTCCTTTGGAGATTGGAAAATTAAGTCAATTAGAAACACTTGCTTTGTTTAATAATGAAATTCAGGGGCAGTTGCCGGGGTCAATTTATACGATAAAAACTTTGAAAGTTTTGCTTTTAAATCAGAACAAATTGTCAGGGAGTTTGAGTAAAGAAGTAAGCAACTTTGGTGTTTTGGAAAACCTGAGCTTGTTTGATAATAATTTTGAAGGAGAAATTCCAAATGAATTAGAAAAATTAGGTCATTTGTCTGAGTTAAACCTCTCTTATAATAAATTTAAAGGAGGCGTTTCGAAAAATCTGATTTTGTTGGACGCTCTAAATATGACGATGTTTGATGAAGAAGGAAATCCTTTTTTATTAGAAATCGCCGCTAGAAAAGAAACCACAATGGTCACCAGAAATTAATCGTGCTTATGAATGAATTTTACACTCGTTAAAAAGTTGATTAAATATTTTTAGTTAATTGTTTAAAAACCGTAATCCGTTACGGTTTTTTTACGTCCGGTATTTACTTTTTTTGGAATGAAAAAGAACATTTTTTTTAGTCCATTACTTTTTTTTCATAACTTTAATTCTTCAATTTGCAGAAGAAAAAAAATCAGAGTACAATAAGATAATCTAACCTCTTTAATTATAAAATTATGGTAGTACAGTATCAAGGAGAACAATACGGAAAAGCAACAACATTTACAATAAGAATTATAGGAAACAATCTGTCTAAAAGCAGTTCAAATTACCAGATTGATTTATTGGTTGGCGATAAAAAGCTGCCAACTTTTACTACGGGAATTCATCAGAGTTTATCAAATTGTTTAAAAGAGATTTATTTATTCAGAAAGCACCATGGAATTACATTTGAAGCTTCGTCAGAAAAGGTAGCGCCGCTTTTAGTTCCGTATGACCTGGTTTTATACAATTACAATAAATATGCATTGTTTATGGCATAGGCCGGACTTTGTTTATCGCAACAATTTAGAAAGACTGCTTTTATGGGCAGTCTTTTTTTTTTGTACGACTAAACTTTATCTTTTCGTTCAAGGCATTATTTTTTTCGGTTTTTTTCAATTAAAGTTTTATATTTTTTTCTTTCAGGTATTTCTGTTTCATAAATTTTATTATGTTTGCTAAATCGATTTAGCAATACTCAGAAACCTTTTGTTTATGAAGAAAATTCTTTTTGCCTGCTTTTTTATTATTGTTTCGAATGCATGGATCAATGCTCAGGAACTGAAGTCTCCCGACGGGAACTTGGTATTGACATTCAATTTAAATGCTGAGGGTACTCCGGTTTATTTTCTAGCCTACAAGAAAAAAGAAGTAATCAAAGAAAGCAGATTGGGCTTTATTTTAAAGTCGGATATCAAAATGAATAAAGGTTTTCAGATTGTCGGTACTCAAAAACAATCAGAAGACAATTTCTGGGAACCGGTATTGGGAGAGCAGAAAAAAATCAGAAATCAGTACAATGAATTGAAAGCTGATTTGATACAGGAAAAAAGCAAGCGAAAAATAACGATTTATTTCCGTTTGTTCAATGACGGATTGGGATTTCGATATGAGTTTCCGGTACAGGATAATCTGCGTCATTTTGTGATTCAGGAAGAAACTACCGAGTTTAATTTAACGGGAGATCATAAGATTTTTTGGATTCCGGGGGATTATGATACAAACGAGTACAGTTATACCACTTCAAAAATTTCGGAGATGCAATCTTTGATGTACAATGCTGCTCACGTTTCGATGGCAGCACAAACAACGATTAAAAATCTGGCTGCGCAAACACCTTTGATGATGAAGACTAATGACGGACTTTATATTAATATTCACGAAGCAGCTTTGAAAAATTACCCGGCGATGTGTCTTAATGTTGATGATAAGGCTTATTCGCTGAGTTCACATTTGGTTCCTGATGCTGTTGGAAATAAAGGATACATTCAAACCGGAAGTTTCACGCCCTGGAGAACGATTGTGGTGAGTGATGATGCGCGAAATATTCTCGCTTCAAAAATGATTTTAAATCTGAATGAACCCTGTGCTTTCGAAGATACTTCATGGATTAAACCGGTGAAATATATTGGAGTTTGGTGGGAGTATTTTACTGGCGGGGGATCTACCTGGGCGTATTCTGACAATCAGGATGTGGTAATTGGAGCTACTGATTTTTCTAAACTGAAGCCTAATGGAACACATGGAGCCAATACCAAACACGTAAAAGAATATATTGATTTTGCTTCGGCAAATGGTTTCGACGCAGTTCTGGTGGAAGGTTGGAACGAAGGCTGGGAAGACAATACCGCTTTTAAAAAAGAACGTATTTATAGCTTTACTAAGTCTTATCCGGATTTTGATGTGAAAGACTTAAGTTCATATGCCAAGCAGAAGGGAGTGAAAATCATCATGCATCATGAAACGACATCTTCAGCTTCAGAATATGAAAGACAACTTCCGGATGCCTTAAAGTTTATGGTCGATAATAACTATAATGCTGTAAAAACGGGCTATGTAGGACCAATTATTCCAAGAGGAGAACATCATGACGGGCAGCAAATGGTCAACCATTATACGTATATAGCTAAAGAAGCAGCAAAGTATAAAATCATGGTAGATTCCCATGAAGCAGTTCGCCCGACCGGATTGCATCGTACCTATCCTAACTGGTTTGCTCAGGAATCAGCCAGAGGAACTGAGTTTGAGGCTATGGAGGGGATTCATCCTGATCACACTACAATTTTACCATTTACACGTCTTATGGGGGGGGCGATGGATTATACACCGGGAATTTTTCAGGGAGACTTATCTGTTTACGGCTCAAAGAAAAACAAGTTAAGTACAACATTGGCGAAGCAATTGGCGCTTTATGTAACGATGTACAGCCCGTTGCAAATGGCGGCCGATTTGCCTGAAAATTATATGCGTTTTAAGGATGCTTTTCAGTTTATAAAAGATGTTGCACTGGACTGGGATGACAGTTATATTCTCGAAGCAGAACCAGGAGATTATATCACAATAGCCAGAAAAACTAAAGGAAAACAAGAATGGTTTGTAGGTGGAATTACGGATGAAAACCCACGTATGGCTCTCATTGATTTTAGTTTTTTACCTGCCGGGAAATCATTTACGGCAACGATTTATGAAGACGGAAAAACCGCCGATTATAAGAGTAATCCACAATTGTACAACATTCGTAAAGTGAATGTAAACAGTAAAACGAAGTTAAAACAAAAACTAGTCGCAAGTGGTGGTGTGGCAATTTCTATAAAGTAGAAAAGTGTTAGAAATGAGGTACAGATGACGCCGATTTTTTTCGGATATTTGCGAATAGAAAGCGGTTTAATCTGCGTAAGAAAAAATTTAGTTACAGAATAAAATGATTTCAACGATAAAAAAAAAACAGTTTTATAAAGAAAAAAATCTTTTTTAATCCTGTTAATCTGTGGCAAAAAAAAATAACCGGAGTGCGAGATTAATTCGTTCTTCTCAAAGACATAAAATAATGAGCATGAAAATTTATCCATTACAATTTGATCCAATCCTGAAAGAAAGAATCTGGGGAGGTGAAAAGCTACAAACAATTCTGAATAAACCAATTACATCAAAAATTACAGGAGAAAGCTGGGAATTGTCTACTGTAGAAGGAGATGTGAGTGTTGTTGCAAACGGAGTATTAAAAGGACATTCTTTAACAGATTTAATAGATCAATCGCCAAATGAAATTTTAGGAACAGCAGTTTACGAACGATTTGGAAATCAGTTTCCTTTGCTTTTTAAATATTTGGACGCAAGAGAAGACTTATCGATACAAGTTCATCCAAACGATGAGTTGGCGAAAGAGCGTCACAATTCTTTTGGTAAAACTGAAATGTGGTACGTGATGCAGGCAGATGCAGATGCGAGAATTATTGTTGGTTTTAAAGAAGATTCCAGTAAAGAAGAATATTTAGAAAACCTAAATAATAACACCTTAGTTTCAATATTGGATGATGTAAAAGCCAAAACAGGGGATGTTTTCTTTTTAGAAACCGGAACAGTTCATGCTATAGGTGCCGGTTTGGTTGTGGCAGAAATTCAGCAAACATCTGATATTACCTATCGTTTATATGATTTTGACAGAACAGATGCTCAGGGCAACAAAAGAGAATTGCACGTTGATTTAGCACTGGATGCTATCAATTATAAGAAAGTTGAGACGCAGAAAAAGTATGAAACGACCTTAAATCAATCAAATGCGGTGGTAGATTGTCCTTATTTCACCACTAATTTCCTTCCGCTTGACGGAACTCTTGAAGTAAGTAAAAAAGGAGAAACTTTCACGGTTTATATGTGTACGGAAGGCAATTTTGAAGTTGCTTATCAAAACGTAAATTACCAATACAAGCAAGGAGATACTATATTAATCCCTGCAGGAATGCACAATTACAGCATAAAAGGAGCTGCTTCAATTTTAGAAGTATATATCTCATAAAGAAAGTGACGGAGACTATTTTTATCACACTACAGGTCTTTAATCAAGGTTCATGAAAATTTTATCGCTTTGAAAAATAGAGAATTGAAGAGAATTCATATTAAAAACAATAGCGATGATCAGGAACAGAAAAAATGATAAATAGATAAAACACCTGTAAATACTGATGATTATATGTTTAATTAACTTTAAAATAATGATTTGTATAAAAAAAGGAATTACAAAATCGTTTTAGTAACTGTTTTTGTATATATTTGTGATATAATTAATAACTGCTTAATAAAAAATTAACTCATTGATGAAAAAGATTACTATTAAGGATATTGCTACAGAGGCTCAAGTATCCATATCAACGGTATCTTTTGTTATCAATGGTAAAGGGGAAAAAATGGGCATCAGTCCGGCAGTGATCAAAAAGGTACAGGAAGTGGCCGAAAAGCTCAACTACAGACCCAGTATGATTGCTACCAGTCTTAGAACCGGGAAAACCAGGTCTATAGGGCTTATTGTTGAAGATATTTCGAATCAGTTTTTTGCTGATCTTGCCAGAGTTATTGAAGATGAAGCGAAGAGTATTGATTACAGAGTTTTTTATTGCAGCACAGGAGGAGATGACGAACGTTCTGAAGAGTTGATACATAGTTTGTTACAGGCCAATGTGGATGGTTTTATTGTAACGCCAACTCAGAATCTGGAAAACAGCATTGATCTTCTTTTAAAGTTAAAAAAGCCGGTTGTATTGATCGACAGGTATTTTCCGGGACAAAGAGTGAGTCATGTGGTGATGGATAATTATGAAGCCTCTAATTCGGCTGCAAAATTCCTGATCAGTAAAGGACGCAAAAATATTGCGGTGGTAAATAATACCTCCGAGATGATTCAGATGAAGCTGCGTGAGGATGGATATAGAGATGCTTTGAAGGAAGCAGAAATGTACAATCCGTCACTTGTTCTTCACATGGATTACCATACTAATGAAGAGGCGAGAATTGCGGGAATAATAGATTTCTTTAAAAAGAACCCTGATATTGATGCCGTTTTGTTTTTGGCAAATTATATGGGGCTTGCGGGACTTCAGGCTTTCCGAAGAATGGGAATCAAAATTCCTGAAGATATTTCGGTAATTAGTTTTGATGATCATGACAGTTTTAAATTGCATACGCCAACCATTAGTGTTATTGAACAGCCGATAGAAGATATCGCTGTAAAATCGATACAATTGTTAATGAGTCAGATGACTGATATGGAGAAGTTTGAAGTAGAAAAAAGTCTTAAAAAAGGAAAATTGATTATTAGAGAATCAGTTTAAAATTTTGAGAAAAAAAATATAAAAGAAAAGAAACGGTTTGTTTTTTTTTAACCGTTTTACTAAATCGTTTTAGTAAATTTTAGATCAATTAAATTGAAAATGAGTGATGTTCCTGATCAGTTTACGATATCGATTTCTTAAAGGAGTGCTTATAAACATGACTATAAATAAGGCCGGGATATTTATAAGGTGCAAGCCTTATAAGTATCCTAATTAAAAAGGAGTTCAAAATTTTTATTAATTATTTAAAACAATCAAATTAGAAACAATCACAAAAATCAAAACAAACAAATAACCAAAAAAAAATGCTTATGAAACGAATATTGGCAGTGTTAGGAATGGTGTTGTTAAGCAGCTTAGGAGCTGTGGCGCAAAACCGATTGATAACAGGCATAGTAGCTGATGCAGAGAACAAGGGAATTGTTGCTGCATCGATTGAGGTTCAGGGAAAACCGTATAGTGCAATCACTGACGCGGAAGGCCGATTTAAAATGAATGTGCCCGAAGGACCGGTTACTTTAAATGTATCCTCTATAGGTTTTACACCGCAATCAGTAATATTGCAGCAAAACCAAAACAAAATTTCAGTCGTATTAGTAGAAAATACTCAGGAATTAAAAGATGTTGTAGTAACGTCATTTGGAGTTAAAAAACAAAAGAAAAGTTTAGGATATGCCGTTGGAGAGCTGAAAGGTGACGAACTGACAAAGAATAAGGAAATTAACTTAGGAAATGCTCTTCAGGGAAAAATTGCCGGGGTTAACGTTTCTGCACCGGTTACAGGACCTTCAGGGTCAAGCCGTGTGGTAATTCGTGGAGCCACTTCAGCTTCAGGATTGAACCAGCCTTTATATGTTGTTGATGGTATTCCAATTGATAACAGCCAGCAAGGAAACGCAGGAATGTGGGGAGGTGCCGATAAAGGAGATGGTATGTCGTCTTTCAATCCTGATGATATCGCGTCTATGTCGGTATTAAAAGGTAGTGCGGCTTCTGCTCTTTACGGATACAGAGGATCAAACGGTGTAATTTTAATTACAACCAAAAAAGGAAAGAGCGGAACAGGAATAGGAGTAGATTTTAGTACTAACGCTACATTTAACACGCCTGCAAGTTTATTAAACTGGCAAGATAAATACGGAGCGGGAGCACCGGTAAACGGCGTAGCTACAAGATTTAATAACCTACAGGAACTTAGAGATTCTTATTATTTTGCCTGGGGAGACAAGTACGATGGAACACCTTCTCTTGGTATTGACGGAACGACCAGACCTTATCAGGCTTACGGAAAAAATAACGTTGAAAATTTCTACAGAACCGGATTTTCTTCCAGTAATACTTTAGCAATTTCGGGAGGAAGTGAAACTACTAATTTCAGATTGTCTTTCGGAAATACAAAAGATGAATCAATCATGCCGGGAACAAACTTTGGCAGAAATAACATTGCTTTAAGTTTAAATTCAGCAGTAAATAAAAAAATAAGCATCGAGACTAACGCTCAGTATATCACAGAGAAAAGTCACAACCGACCTTATTTGAATGATTCACCCAGAAATCCTTCTTTTCCGACTACTTTCTTAACACCGGGTACCGATATCAGATGGATTAGTAACGGTTTTGATGCTAATGGTGGTGAGGCAGATTATTTTGGGGCAAATGTTTACCACACAAACCCTTATTATGCTACACAATCTCCTTTAAACGATGACCTTAGAAAACGTTTCATTGGTTCTGCAAAGGTAAACTACAACATCACTGATAAAATCTATGCAAAAGGTGTTCTTGGAGTGGATGATATTAATTATGAGTATACGGAGATTGAACCAACAGGAATTAACTACAATCCTGGAGGATCTTATGAGAACAGAGTAGAAAATCGCTCAGAATATAATGCTTCGGCTTATTTAGGATACAAAGGTGATATCGTTAAAAATTTATCTTTAGATGCTTTCATTGGAGCTAACCGTCAACACAACAGATTCAGTGGAATTAAAATGAGAGGAAATAACTTTATTGTTCCGTTCCAATATTTCTATGGAAATACACAACCGGACAAATCGGAGAAATTGTTTTCAGAAAGTGAAGTAAACTCTCTTTTCTATTCGGCCGATTTAGGATACAAAGATTTCTTATACTTAAGTTTAACAGGTCGTGAAGACTGGTTTTCTACTTTAGATCCATCAAGTAACAGTACATTTTACCCATCTGTAAGTTCAAGTTTTATTTACTCTGAAGTTATTGATTTACCGGAATGGATGTCATACGGAAAGTTAAGAGCAGGTTGGGGTAACGTTGGAGGAGCATTACCGGATGCTTATGCTTTGGCTTTGACTTATATTGGACCTGACGGACAAACAGATTCTTTAGGACAGCCAATTTTAGGAGTGAATGGAGAAACAGTTCCAAACAGAACGTTAAAACCTTATAATGTAAGCACAATCGAATTTGGTTTCGAGAATACCTTCTTCAATAACAGAGTAAGTACTGATTTGACTTTCTACAGCAAGAAAACGACAAATGATATTACGGATGCTGATATTTCTCAGTCCTCAGGTTACAGAACAACTAAGATTAATGTAGGAGAGATCCTGAATAAAGGGGTTGAGTTTGCGATCAATGTAAAAGCAGTTAAAACACCAAACTTCTCTTGGAGCGTAGGATATAATTTTGCTTACAATAATAGTGAGGTTCTTAAACTTTCAGATAAAATTACAACCAAATCATTGGAAGGAAACAGAGACGGTAGAGCTTCTGTAGTGTTAGAAAAAGGACAGCCTTTCGGAGTAATCAAAGCCTACGATTATTTGAGAGATGCTAACGGAAATATTGTACTTGACACAAATGGTAAATTCCTGAGAGGAAACCTGATTATTGCAGGACAAGGTGTTGCTCCAACTTCAATGGGACTTTCAAATGACTTCCAGTACAAAAACTTTACACTTTCCGTTTTTGTAGATGCTAAATTTGGAGGAGAGATTTACTCTGCTACTAACCAGTTAGGAACCCGTTACGGATTAACAGAACAAACTGTTTCAGGCCGTGAAGGAGGAGTTGCAGTAAAAGGAACAGATGTTAACGGAAATCCGGTAAACACAACAGTTTCTGCTTACGATTACTGGAGAAGCTATAGTGATGTAACTTCAAACTTTGTTTACGATGCCGATTTTGTGAAACTAAGAGCAATCTCTTTTAGCTATAATTTCCCAAAAACTTATTTGTCAAAAACACCATTTCAAGCGATCAGCTTAGCGTTTTCAGCACATAATTTATGGACGATTTACGATAAAGTTCCAAACATTGACCCGGAATCAAACTATTCTAATAGTAATGCGCAAGGTCTTGAAAGAGCTTCTATGCCTTTGACCAGAAATTATGGACTGACACTTAATGTGAAATTTTAATAATCAAACTGAAAGATGAAAAATAAATATATAAAAATATTTTGTATCGCAATCGTAGGAGCCATGACGCTTACTTCGTGCGATAAAGGATTCGAAGAGTTAAATAAGAATCCAAATGCTTTGACTGATCCGGCTGTAAAATCAATGTTTACACTTGCTGAGATCTATGTTGACGGACAAGATTTCTCCAATACCAGAGGGAATAATTTGTATGCGGCACAAATCGTTCAGCAATTTTCTTCATTAGGAGGGCCGGGTTCAAAATATAGTTATGCCCCGGAATATTCTGCAGCACTTTTTAGTGAGTCGTACGGTAAAGGTTTGAATCAGATTTTCCAATTGATGTCAGTGGCAAAAGATGCACCTGAGAACTCAAATATGATTCAGGCTTGCAGAATCATGAAGGTGTTTATGTTTCAAAAATTAACAGATACTTACGGTGAAGTTCCTTATTTTGATGCAGGTAAAGGATACAATGGAAATGTTTTTGCTCCAAAGTACGATACGCAGGAAGTTATCTACAATGATCTTTTGAAAGAATTAGACGAAGCCGGAGATGCTTTAGATGCTACTAAACCTTTCGTTGGTAATGCTGATTTATATTATCAAAGTAATGTTACTAAATGGAAAAAACTGGCCAACTCTTTAATGTTGAGAGTAGCGATGCGTTTGTCTAAAATAAATCCTGCTAAAGCAAAACAATATGTAGAGAAAGCAGTATCGAAAGGTGTTTTTACTTCAAATGATGACAGTTTAGTTTTAAAACATGATGCAGGTCCGGTTGGAGTGAAAACCAATCCAATTACCTCTTCATGGGTTAGAAATGATTTAAATGGAGGAGAAGCGAATATTAAATTCAGTAAAACATTTATTGATGCATTGAAAAACAATAATGATCCTCGTTTGAGAATTTATGCTAAACTGGAAGCTACAGGAAACAACAATCCGGCAAGTCAGCAAGGTCTTGCTAATGATGCTAAAGAATTTCCGGGTGGAGACAAAAAGAAGTTCTCAGATCCTAACACTTCTACAGTATTACGCTTAGATGCTCCTACTTTAATTATGTCCTACGCTGAGGTTCAGTTTATATTGGCAGAAGCAGCAGTAAAAGGATGGAGTGTTGGAGGAAATGCACAAAAGTTTTATGAAGACGGTGTAAAAGCAGCTATGGAAGTGCTTACTATTTTTGGAGACAAAGTACCGGCAGTTACGCCTGCAGAATATAGCGCATATATTACTGCAAATCCGTTTAAGGCAGCAGGAACCGAGGCTCAAAAAATCGAGCAGATTATCACTCAAAAATGGATTGTATTACTATTCAATGGTTTTGAAGCATTTTCAGAATACAGAAGAACAGGATATCCGGTTTTAGTTCCGGTAAATGATCCAACAGGAGAAACAAAAGGAACTATACCAAGAAGATTAATCTACGATCAGTCAGAATTGATTACCAATTCCGCTAATTATAAAGAAGCAATTGCTCGCCAGGGGTTGGATTTAATGACAACCAGAATCTGGTGGGACAAGCAATAGTTTTATGCGTTAGGTGAGTTAGTTGAGTTAAGCCGGGTAGGGATACCTGTACCTCCCGGCTTATTTTTAATTTTCTGTTTGATTTTCACTAATTTAGAGGAGTTGTATCCAAAAAAGTTCGATAAATCTTAATCCCTTTTTTTCGCAAAAGAAATTAACTTCTGCTGAAAAAGATGGAATTATCATCCAAAGAACATCACAATTAGGACAGACTTTTAAGAAATCGAAAATCAGAAATCGAGAGTTTAAAATCAACGATCTAAAATGAATTAAAGCTTGGCAGCCGTAAAAAAAGGAAATGATTTCAGAATATTTTGTTAGTTGCTTTTATTCCGTAATAAAAACCTAAAGCGAGAAGGAAATAATTGAAAAAGATTTATCCTTCTCCAACTGCCGGCGACAGCATTGAAAAAATATAATAATTTATTATTCAGCTAATACCGATTATGTATTCAATATAGTCTCATAAAAATTCGACTATTTTCATACTATATCGGCATTATACCAGAAACCAGAAGACTAGATACATAATTATAATTGGTATAAAATGGAGTATACAAAAAGATTTTATTGGTTTGTCGGCGTTTGTCTCGCCAATTTTTCATTGGCGGCAAATGCCCAAAATAAAGATTTAAAAACCGGCTGGCAGTATCGGGAGACTAAAACCGAAAAATGGTATCCTGCGACAGTTCCGGGAGAAATACATACCGATTTGCTGAACAATAAAACGATACCGGATCCATTTTATCGGGACAATGAAAAAAAACTGACATGGATTGAAAAGAAAGACTGGGAGTATAAAACGACTTTTCAGGTAAGCCCGGCAACACTCGCTAAAAAACATACAGAACTGGTTTTTGACGGACTGGATACTTATGCCACCGTTTATCTGAACAATCAGGTAGTTTTAAAAGCCGACAATATGTTCCTGCAATGGCGTGTAGATGTAAAAAAAGTACTGAAATCAGGAAATAATAATCTGGTTATTGTGTTTAAATCGGCGCAAAATGTAGTGGATTCTCTGGCCAAGAAAGATTTGCCATTTGTAATTCCGGACAATCCACGTGCGTATGTACGTAAAGCACAATACCATTTTGGATGGGACTGGGGCCCCAAATTCACCACTTGCGGAATTTGGAAAACCCCGCGTTTAGAAGCTTACGACAAAAAAGAAGCTGAGAAACCGTATGTGTTAGACCGTAAAATCGAATTGGTTCAGGAACCGGATAAGGTGGGTAAAACATTTTATTTTAAAATCGATGGAAAACCGGTTTATATGAAAGGAGCCAATTACATTCCGTCGGATGCGTTTCTTTCCAGAGTGACCAAAAAAGAATATGAAAAAGTAATTGGTATGGCCAAAGATGCCAATATGAATATGCTTCGTGTATGGGGAGGTGGTATTTATGAAGACGATTATTTTTATGATTTATGCGATAAAAACGGCATCTATGTCTGGCAGGATTTTATGTTTGCGGGAACAATGGTACCGGGAGATGATGCTTTTTTCGCCAATGTAAAAAAAGAAGTTCAGTATCAGGTAAAACGTTTACGCCATCACAAGAGTATTGTTTTGTGGTGTGGCAATAATGAAATCGACGAAGCCTTTAAAGATTGGGGATGGCAAAAAAGCATGAAAATGCCTAAGCAGGATTCAATTCGTTTATGGAAAGACTACGTTCGTTTGTTTCAGGACAGTATCCCAAAATGGGTAAAGGAAGTAGATGATAAACGACCATATATTAGTTCTTCACCATCATTCCACTGGTCAAAAGCAAAAAGTTTAACCGAAGGTGACAGCCATTATTGGGGAACCTGGTGGGGATTGGAAGATGTGGAAGCCGTGCAAAATAAAACAGGACGTTTTGTGAGCGAATACGGAATGCAGGCAATGCCCAATTATTCGTCGATCGAAAGATTTACAAAAGCTGAAGATCGATATTTATATTCCGATATCTTACAGGCCCATCAAAAAGCAGGAAAAGGATTCATGAAATTAGATTCGTACCTGAACCGATATTTTATTGATTCGACTAAAATTAAGAAAATGAATGTCGAAGATTATACGTATCTGACACAGTGTTTACAATATTATTCCCTTAAAAATATTATTGGCATCCATCGTTCAAAAGCACCTTACAATATGGGAACATTGGTTTGGCAGCTTAACGATTGTTGGCCGGTAGCAAGCTGGAGCGTTACCGATTATTACGACAGACAGCCCAAAGCAGCATGGTACGCCATGAAAGAAGCTTACCGCGATGATAAAACGCCGGAAATTGATTTAACCCGTCCGATCAATCTAAAATTGGAAGACCCAAAAATCACCTGGCAGGTAAAAGGAAATAAGCTGATTCTAAAAGCCTCGAAATTTGCCAAATACGTCAACGTTTCTATAAAAGGATATACCGGAAAGTGGAGCGACAACTATTTCGATTTGAAAGCAGGAGAAGAGAAAACCATCACGTTTGAAGGTGCGATAGCAAAGCCGATTATTAGAGTTTATTCTCTATATGATGTTCTTAAAAGGTACTAAGCCTTCGAGGTACTAAGGTTCTGAGATTTTTAGTTGCAAAGGTTCAAAGCCACAAAGGTTTTCTGGCAGTGCGTCTGCTTGGCGGCCTTTGCGTAAATCCTTGCGCACTTAGCGGTTAAATTTTTTGGTTCAAAATTAAAGAATAGCTCTGTAAATCATTTTAATCAGTGTCATCCGTGGCCAATCAACACAAGTCAATATAAAAATAAGTATGTTTACAAAATACAACAAAATAGCTTTTAGCGGTATTTTAGCTTTAACCCTATTTTTTGCCAATCCGGTTGTCTCACAGCAAAAGAAGGCAAAACAAACCAATTTAGATTATACCCAATATGTGAATCCGTTTATAGGCTCGGCGGGTCATGGACACGTATTTGTGGGAGCCAATGTTCCTTTCGGAGCAGTACAACTGGGGCCTGTAAATGTTTTTGAAGGCTGGGATTGGTGCAGCGGATACAACTATGCCAGCAATACCATTTTAGGTTTCACACATACCCATTTGAGCGGAACAGGAATTGGAGATCTAAACGATATTCTTTTGTTGCCGGTATCTGGAAAAGTACCGCTTACCAAAGGAACAAAAGAAGATATGACTACCGGTTACGGCTCTTATTTCTCACATCAGAATGAAGTGAGTAAAGCCGGGTATTACAGCGTTATCTTAGACAAATATAAAATTAAAGCAGAACTGACAGCCACCGAAAGAGTTGGTTTTCATAAGTATACTTTTAATTCCACTACTGATAATCATGTTTTACTGGATCTTGCAGACGGAATTGGCTGGGACAAACCTGTTAAAACGTTTATCAAAAAAGTCAATGAAACCACGCTTGTTGGCTATAGATATTCTTCGGGCTGGGCTGCCGATCAGCGCATTTTTTTCACCATGGAATTTTCGGAACCAATTGCTGCGATGACCTTGTATGATGCTACCACTGCAATTGCCGGAAACGAGGGAGAAGCCTTAAAAATGAAAGCGGTTTTAGATTTTAAAACGGTAAAAAACAAACAGATTTTAGTAAAAGTCGGAATATCTCCGGTAAGTTATGAGAATGCTTCGGCAAATATTAAAGCTGAGATTCCGGGTTGGAATTTTGAGGCTGTAGCCAAAGAGGCAACTTCAAAATGGAACCAAGAACTGAACAAAATTCAGATCAAAGCTGACGATAAAACGATGAAAGTTTTTTACACTGCGATGTACCACACCATGTTTGCACCTTCCATCTTTAATGATGTTAACGGAGATTACAGAGGTACAGATAAAAAAGTGTACGAAAAAGCAAATTTTACCAACTATACCACCTTCTCACTTTGGGATACGTATCGCGGACTGCATCCGTTGTACACCCTTACACAGCCCGAGAAAATCAATGATATTGTGAAGTCGTTCCTGGCCATTTACGAGCAGCAGGGAAGATTACCGGTATGGCATTTAATGGGGAATGAAACCAATACCATGAACGGAAATCACTCCATAGCGGTTATCGTTGATGCTTATATGAAAGGATACAGAGGATATGATGTTGCATTGGCCTACGAAGCCATCAAAAAAACAGCAATGCAAACCCGCGACGGAATGGATTATGTACAAAAACTGCAATACATCCCTGCAGATAAAATGCTCGAATCTGTTGGAAACGCTTTAGAATATGCTATCGATGATTACTGCGTAGCCTTAATGGCAAAGGATCTGAACAAAACCGACGATTATAATTATTTCTCCAAAAGAGCCAATTTATACAAATTGTACTTTGATAAAGAAACCACTTTTATGAGAGGTAAGTTGACGGATGGAAATTGGAGAACACCATTCAATCCGCTTTCATCAGCACACCGAAAAGATGATTATGTAGAAGGAAATGCCTGGCAGTACACCTGGTTAGTGCCACAGGATCCTTATGGTTTGATTGATTTGTTTGGAAGTGAAGATAAATTTCTGGCCAAATTAGACTCTCTTTTCTTAATCACAGACAAAGTAGAAGGCGAGGAAATCTCTCCGGATATTAGCGGTTTAATTGGTCAGTATGCACAAGGAAACGAACCCAATCATCATATTCCTTACCTGTACGCTTACGCAGGGCAGCCTTGGAAAACGGCAAAACTAATCCGTGAAATCGATGAGAAATTCTACTCGACAAAACCGGATGGGTTGTGCGGAAACGAAGATTTAGGACAAATGTCGGCTTGGTATGTTTTTTCTTCTATGGGATTCTATTCGGTTAATCCGGCCAACGGAATTTATGTATTGGGAAGTCCGTTAGTCAATACGGCAACGATACATCACAAAGAAGGCATTTCGTTTACCCTGAAAGCTGTCGATAATAGTAAGACAAATATCTATATCCAAAAAGCAGAGTATAATGGGAAACCTTACACAAAATCATACATCACACACGATATGATTGTAAAAGGAGGAGAGCTTAAATTGTTTATGGGAAGCAAACCGTCGATGACTTTTGGAGTGAAAAAAGAGGATAGACCGCTTTAGGATTTTAGATTTTAGAATATAGATTTTAGAACAAAGAACAAAGAATAAAGAACAAAGAATAAAGAGTATAGATTTTAGATTTTTAGAAGAGATCAGTTACCGTTTTTAGCTTATAGCCTATCGCTTAAAGTTTAAAGCAAAAAAATAAAAACATGAAAATAAAGAGTTTACTTTTTTTAGGACTATTGCAATGCTTCGGTTTTGTCAATGCACAGATCAAAGCAGTAGATGCTGTAGAGTATGTAAATCCGTTAATGGGGACACAATCTTTACACAGTCTTTCGAATGGAAATACTTATCCGGCAATTTGCAGACCTTGGGGAATGAATTTCTGGACACCGCAAACCGGAAAAATGGGTGACGGTTGGGCTTATATTTATACTGCCGAGAAGATTAGAGGATTCAAACAAACACATCAACCTTCACCTTGGATGAACGATTACGGACAGTTTTCGATCATGCCCGTAACCGGTAAATTGGCTTTTACCGAAGACGAAAGAGCAAGTTGGTTCAGTCATAAAGCTGAGGTTTCAAAACCGTATTATTATAGTGTTTACCTAGCCGATTACGATGTAACCACAGAAATCACCACTACCGAAAGAGCGGCACATTTTCAGATCACCTTTCCGGAAAACGAACAGTCTTCTATCGTAATCGATGCTTTTGACAAAGGATCTTACATCAAAATAATTCCGTCCGAGAATAAAATTATGGGTTATACCACCCGCAATAGTGGTGGAGTTCCTGAGAATTTTAAAAACTATTTTGTACTGCAATTCGATAAGCCTTTTGCCACTACTGCTGCCTGGCACGGGAAAGTTTTAGAAAAAGACAAACTCGAATTAAAAGACAATCATGTAGGTGCTGTTATTGGATTTAAAACTAAAAAAGGAGAAATCGTAAACGTAAAAGTTTCCTCTTCATTTATTAGTTTCGAACAAGCCGAATTGAATTTAAAGAACGAATTAGGCACAGCATCATTTACCGAAACCGTAGCACAATCCAAACAGGAATGGAATAAAGTTTTAGGAAAATTAAATGCCGAAGGTGGAAGTGAAGAACAATTAAAAACATTCTATTCCTGCCTGTACCGCACCGTTTGTTTTCCACAAAAACAGTATGAGATCAATGAAAAAGGAGAGACTGTGCATTATAGTCCGTATAATGGTAAAGTATTGCCGGGTTATATGTATGCAGGAACAGGTTTTTGGGATACTTTCCGTGCCTTGTATCCTTTGTTGAATTTAGTTTATCCTTCGATTAATAAAGAAATGCAAGAAGGACTCATCAACGATTATAAAGAGGGAGGCTTTTTGCCGGAATGGTCAAGTCCGGGATTCAGAGACGTGATGGTCGGAAACAATTCTGCCTCAGTAGTTTCAGATGCTTATATGAAAGGATTACGCGGTTATGACATCAACAAACTGTATGAAGCCTTAGTACACGGAGCCAATAACGAAGGACCTTTAGAAGCAGTAGGACGAAAAGGAGTATCGTATTACAATACTTTAGGATACGTTCCTTATGATGTGAAAATTAATGAAAATGCGGCAAGAACCTTAGAATATGCCTACGATGATTTTGCGATTTGGAAATTAGCGAAAGCATTAAACCGTCCGAAAAAAGAAATCGATTTGTTTGAAAAAAGAATGATGAATTATAAGAATCTTTATAATCCTGAAATCGGATGGATGAGCGGCAGAAACAAAGATGGAAGTTTTCCGAAAAATTTTAATCCGCTTAAATGGGGAGATGCTTTTACAGAAGGAAATGCTTTGCATTATAGCTGGAGTGTATTTCATGATGTACAGGGCTTGATTGGTTTAATGGGAGGGGAGAAAAAATTCACCGCCAAATTAGACGCTGTTTTTACAACACCTCCGGTTTTTGATGACAGTTATTACGGAGCTGTTATTCATGAAATTCGCGAAATGCAAATTATGAATATGGGACAATATGCCCATGGTAATCAGCCGATTCAGCACATGATTTATTTGTACAACTATGCCGGAGAGCCTTGGAAAACGCAATATTGGTCAAGAGAAGTGATGAATCGCCTTTATAAACCAACTCCTGACGGTTATTGCGGAGATGAGGATAACGGACAAACTTCGGCCTGGTATATTTTCTCGGCTATGGGATTTTATCCGGTTTGCCCGGGAACCGACGAGTATGTACTTGGAGCGCCTTTGTTCAAAAAAATTACGCTTGAACTTGAAAACGGAAAACATTTGGTCATCAATGCTCCAAACAATTCAGCGGACAACAAATATGTTCAGGAATTAAAATGGAATAACACCACTCATACCAAAAACTTCATCAACCATTTTGAGGTATTAAAAGGAGGGGAATTCAATTTCGACATGAGCAGTAAACCAAATTTACAAAGAGGAACTTCTTCAAGTGCCTATCCATATTCTTATTCAACTTCAAAATAATACTATGCAGTCACGTAGAAAATTTATAAAAAATACAGGGATTTTTTCAGCAGGATTATTAGCGCTTCAAACGGATGTTTTCGGAATGCAGTCGGATGCATTTAATTTTTCGATCAAAGATTTTGTGAGCAAAAGACCTCCGTTGGCAGAGCGAAAATTTACCAGTAAAGCAATTGAAGCTGCCATTGTAAGAATCAAAAAACAAATTGCCAATCCGGAACTTGCCTGGTTGTTTGAAAACTGTTTTCCGAACACCTTAGATACCACTGTCGATTTTGAAATTATCGACGGAAAACCGGATACTTATGTCATTACAGGAGATATCGATGCCATGTGGCTGCGTGACAGTACAGCGCAGATCTGGCCTTATATTCCATTTGTAAAAGAAGATAAAAAACTGGCTGAACTGGTAAAAGGAGTAATCAACCGTCAGACCAAATGTATCTTACTCGATCCGTATGCGAACGCTTTTTACAAAGATTTTGCACAAGTAAGCGAGTGGAAAAACGACATGACCAAGATGCAGCCCGGTATTCACGAACGCAAATGGGAGATCGACAGTTTATGTTACCCGATAAGATTGGCGCACGGCTACTGGAAGGAAACAGGAGATATTAGTTTATTCGACAGTAAGTGGAAAGAAGCGATGCTTTTAGTATTGCAGACTTTCAAAGAACAACAAAGAATGCACGATAAAGGGCCGTACAATTTCCAGAGAGTTACAGCCTGGGCGACAGACGGAGTGCCTTTAAGCGGTTATGGTTATCCGGTAAAACCATGCGGATTAATCGTTTCGACTTTCAGACCTAGTGACGACAGTACTTTATTTGGCTATTTAATTCCGAGTAATATGTTCGCGATCGAAGTATTAGGTTATCTGATCGAAATTTTCTCTTTACCAGCTTTAAAAGACGATAATTTGGTTGCTAAAGCCAAAGAATTACGCGGACAGGTTCAAAAAGGACTGGAAGAAAACGGAATCATTGAACATCCTAAATTTGGGAAAATCATAGCTTTTGAAGTTAACGGTTACGGCAGTTTCCACATGATGGACGATGCGAATGTTCCTTCTTTATTGTCCTTGCCGTATTTAGGCGCGATAGCACCCGACAGTCCACTGTATCTGAATACCCGAAAAGTGGTACTTTCAGAAAACAATCCGTTTTTCTACAAAGGAAAAGCAGGAGAAGGAATTGGCGGTCCGCATACCGGGACAGACACCATTTGGCCAATGAGTATCGTTTTGAGAGCCATTACCAGTGTAGACGAGCAGGAAATAAAACAATGTATCAGCAACCTGATCAAAACAAATGCCGATACCGGTTTCATGCACGAGTCATTCCATAAAGATGATGTAGCCAAATTTACCCGAAAATGGTTTGCATGGGCCAACACCTTATTTGGAGAAATGATTGTACATACCAGTATTCATTATCCTCAAATTTTAAAAGATAAAAACATTTAAACTAAAATATTTACCATTAAGGAATTAGTAAAACTAGAGATAAAAATATTCACCATTAAGAAATTAAGAAAAATGAAGCATTTAAACTTAATAAGCTTAATTTCTTAATGGTGAAAAAAATAAAACTAAATTTTTCTAATCCGCATATTGGTTCAAATCCAAAATACAAAAGAATGAATAAAGAATATGCCGTTGGATTAGACATTGGAGGTACACATATCACTGCAGCGATTATTGATATAGTAGACATGAAAGTGATCGATTTTTCACTGCACAAGGAATCTTTCGATTCGAATTTGCCAGTAGCAGAAGTAATGACCATCTGGGAAAAAGCAATTCGCACTGCAATCGAAAACTCAAAAGTAGAAAATACCACAGGATTGGCCGTTTGCATGCCCGGTCCGTTTGATTATACGAATGGTGTTTGCTGGATAAAAGGGCAATCAAAATACGAGCATTTTTATGGACTCAATGTCCGTGATCTGTTTCAGAATCAATTGAAGCTGTCAGGTGATTTTCCGATATTGTTTGAAAATGATGCCGTTTGTTTTGGTAAAGGAGAAGTATTTAAAGATGCCGAAAACCTTTCTAAAAAAGTAATGGCCATCACATTGGGTACCGGACTTGGAGCCTGTTTTATAGACAAAGGCGAATCGATTAGTACGGGCGATTTAGTACCAAAAGACGGAGAAATATACGATCTGCCTTATCAAGACGGAATTGCCGAAGATTATGTTTCCGCACGTGGACTTATAACCGGTTATTTCGCTTTAAGCGGAAAAAAAATAAACAACGGATTGGAGCTTTTTAATCTGGCGAAAGCCGAAGATAAAGTAGCGATAGAGGTGTTTGAAAAAATGGGAGAAGATTTAGCAGCGATTGTTATTCCATGGTTAGAAAAATTCTCGGCAGATGGTTTTATTATTGGAGGGAAAATAGCCAATGCAAGCGAATTTTTTCTACCGATTTTCAATAAAAAATTAAAAGAAGCGGGAAGTAACGTTAGCGTCTCGGTTTCTACAGATAATGAAATTGCAGCATTATTAGGCGCAACAAGTTTGCTTTATACAGCATAGTTTTGATTATATTAGATGCCACAGATTAAAAAGATTTACAACACAGATTAGAGTATCCTTTTGAATCCTCTAATCTGTGGTAAAAAAAGGATCAGTGGTCCATAAAAGAATAGATATGACAAATTCAAATCGCAGAAATTTTATAAAAACTGCCGCTATTGCTTCAGTAGCGGTAGCCTTGCAATCTTTTCAATCCAATTCGGAAGAAGAAGAAAAAAACATAGTTTCTAAAAAAGGAAAGAAGCCCATTGTGCTTTCTACCTGGAGATTTGGAATTCAGGCCAATGAAGCCGCCTGGGAAGTTCTAAAAAGTAAAGGAACCGCTTTAGATGCTGTCGAAGCAGGAGTTAAAATTCCCGAAGGTGACCCTAAAGAAAGAAGTGTAGGCTACGGCGGACGTCCGGACAGAGATGGCCGTGTAACGTTAGATGCCTGTATTATGGACGAAAATGCCAATATAGGATCGGTGGCTGCTTTAGAATATATCAAACATCCCATATCGGTTGCAAGAGCAGTCATGGAAAAAACACCCCATGTCATGCTGGTAGGCGATGGAGCTCTGCAATTTGCAGTAGCACAAGGTTTTAAAAAAGAAAACCTGCTAACAGAGGAATCCGAAAAAGAATGGAAAGAGTGGCTCAAAGACAGCAAATACAAGCCCATTGCTAATATCGAAAATCATGATACCATTGGAATGATCGCTTTGGATACCAACGGTAATCTTTCCGGAGCCTGTACTACAAGCGGAATGGCATTTAAAATGCACGGACGTGTTGGTGATTCCCCAATTATCGGAGCCGGTTTGTATGTCGACAATGAAATAGGAGCCGCGACCGCTACCGGACATGGTGAAGAAGTTATCCGGATTTCGGGCTGTCATCTTGTGGTCGAATTGATGCGACAAGGTAAATCTCCTCAAAAAGCCTGCGAAGAAGCCGTTGCACGAATTGTGAAATTAACAAAGAACAGAAACAAAGACTTAAAAGACATTCAGGTAGGTTTTATCGCCCTGAATAAAGCCGGAGAATACGGTTCCTATTGCATTCAGGGAGGTTTTAACTATGCCGTTTATGACGACACCGGAAATCGTTTAATCGATGCCGATTTTTTTCTGAAGTAGGGTAACAGCTTTGTATATAAAAGTAAGAGACAGATTATCTTTAACATAAAAAGCAAAAGCTTCGGAGAATTCCGAAGCTTTTTTAGTTTTTATAATTTTAAAGAGAAATCTTTAAGAAAGAAATCTGTCTAAATCTGCGTCTTTGCTTTAGCGAATCTGTCAGATCCGTGTACACTATTCACAGCTTCTTTGAAAAAGCCTGCATTAATTTTAAAACCTATTCCTCTAATGCAGTTTCAAACTCCATATGGTCAATAACTTCTGCGGCTGCCTGTGCCGGTTTAGATGCCTTTAGTCTATTGAATCTTTCCAATTGTTCCGCTTCTCCTTCTTCACCACTGAAATAAGGAAAAACATCCATAATAGGCGATTCAGAAACGGCCGGGATAGAATATTCTCCCATAGTGCTTTGCATTACATGCAGTGTGTTGTCGTAAGCCTCTCTTACATCATTGGCCTGAACCAACATGTACATATTTGACTTTCTTTCTTTACCGCTTTCTTCATCATAAGCCAGCAAAGAGACTTTAGATTTAAACCAACGGTCTGTATTTTCAAAAGGGTGAATTTCGGCGTAATTGGCCACTTTTATATTGGTGATTTTAAATTCTTCACAGATATAAGCCGACATCTCTTCATTAATTCTTCTTTCAGCTTCTGTATAAGACAAAGCATCTACCAAATAAGGCTCTGTTAAAACTTTTTGCCCTCCGGTTTCGTCCGTTTTTCTATATTTTACCTTGCATTCGTACCAAGTTGCGCTCATCTTTATTATTTTTTAAGGATGCCAAAGATAGATTTTACCGAAAAAAAATCTCCTAAAATTGTGAAATAGATATTCACAATTTTAGGAGATTTTAGTTAAGTTTTTGATTGTTAGTACTTAATCTTAAAAGTTGGAATTGATCCGAATTGTTGCTTTTATTAAAGCTAATCCTTCAACATTTTTAAGAAGAACATCCTTCGATTCGTATCGGCTGTTTTCACTGACTAGTTTAATCCAATCTTCTCCTTTGTCTGATTTTTGTATCCATCGGATCAGGAGAAATTCTTCCGGTTCATCGGTTACCACAGAAACCAAATACATTTCTCCCCAAATAATATGTTCAATCCTGTTGCGCATTTTTTTATAAATGATAAGATCACCGCTTTTTAAAAAAGGATACATGCGATCTCCACTTACATAAATAGCGCCATCGCATTTAGGCAAGTTTGGAACAGAGACATAATCAATTGGTTTTCTTTCAGATTCTTTAAACAGGGAAACCATTCCGTCAGCAGTTTCAACATCATATACCGGTACAAACTGCTTCTTTAGTGTTTTTGTAGTGGTGACTTCGTAAACAGTAGAAGGTTCTTCAATTTCACTCATTTTAATTCCCCATTCATACTCAAAAAAGGCAGCATTTTCAAGCATATGACCTTTTCCTGTCAGGAGCCACTCCGGATTAATTTCAGGATAAATGCGAAGTATCTGTTCTATTTTTGAGGCACCAACATCTTTAACTTTATCTAAAAAGCCGTTAGAAAGCCCCGTTTCGATATAAAATTTTCTTCTATTAATTCCTTTATACTCAATAATTTGTAAGATTCTGTTTACGATCATTGCAATTATTTTTAGATTATAACATATTTTTATTGCTATTTATAGAATAAAATCTATATATTTGTAAGTAAAAAAGCACAAAAATCATGTTTTGAGCAAACGTACGAAAAAAAACATAAAATACACTAATTAAGAGTAAGGTAGTCAAAATTTCAGAAGAAAAATAAAGCTATTATTCTCAGGCGTTCTTTAAGTTATAAAATGAAAGTAAAGGAAAGATAGGTTGATGAGGTTTAACATAAAAAGAATAAAAGATGAATTATATACTCAGAATAGATCCGAAAAACCCGTATAAAGAACGATTAGAAAAGGCCATTGTAAATTTACTTCCGTTTGTTGAGGCAGAAGCCGTTTATCTGTCTTTTAATAAAAGCAATAAAGTAACAGTCATCACTTTTATTTTAAAAAAAGAGACCGATAAGGATGAGGAGATTTTGGAGGAGATACAGGAGAAAGTAATAAGTATCTACCCCGAGTTTATTTTTAAATTTATGGATTCTGACTGTGCTAAAAAGGGTTTTAAAAATGGAAAACCTTACTTTGTTCAGCATTGTACCTTAAAAGAATTAATTTATTTTGAACCGGGAGCTAAAGTTTTTTACCCTCGGGAAGATACCTCTAAAAAGCTGCTTAAAAAAGCAAAAAAAAGATTCTCTCTTGATATGGAAGCTGCAGTGGTATCTTTTAGAAATGTGTCGGTTTACAGCGGAAAAAATAAAAATGAAGAAGCCGTATTTGCCTTGTACCAGACCTTAAGGTATATTTATATCTGTGCCTCAGAATTTTTCACTGCTGTATTTATTAGTAATACTTGTTTGTTTCAGCAATATGATTACATCATCAAATATGCGCCTTCATTTAAAAGAATACTCAATAAGAATACAGCACTTCATAATGAAATAGTTGCACTGCTTAATAAGGCTTATTCCTGCGCCATGCAAAATACAGAGATGGGTGACATAGATCCGGAGCTTATGATTAAGGCAAAAACAAAAGTGGAGTTAATGCAGAAAGAATTGAACAGATTGTTTTTGGAGTATAAAGCATTATGCAAGGAAAAGATGCAGAAATTGAGCAGACAGGAATGTACCGGAAAGTATATTTTTAATGAAAAGATCCCATCCAATTATTTTGTAGATGATGCTTTAAGAAGTATTAATGATTTGATGGTAACTAATTCAAACATAAGATGTGTCTACTGTTTTGGTTATACCATACTTCACGATCAGGAAAGTAAGCCCAAAAATTATTCTGATAAACTTCCCGGGTATCATTTTTATTTGCTGATCATCAATCTGGATCAAACTCAATATGAAATCGCCCCAATGGAGGAACTTATTTTGGAAAAATCTGAAGGCAGGTATCAGGTAACCATTCTTAGCCATTCGGCAGGATTGATCCGTAAGAAAAAGACATACCAGAAGTATTTTTTCAATTATGTTAAAGCGTATGGACTCTTAATTTACAATGCTCCTTATTATTCTGTTTATCTTAAAAAATATCTTCCTTGGGAATCTGAATTCAAAGAAAAATATGAGAAAGAAAAAGTTTTAATGGCAAAACAGCTTTTTGATGATGCAGAGTATTTTTTGAGTGATAGTCATGTTACCGTTAAAAAGGTACTTTTTAGAAAAGTGATTGAGAAAATTAGTTTAGGATTCATCTATTTGCATTTGGGATATCTTTCAGATAAATTATCGATGAACAGTTTGTTTTCATTATTAAAATACATTCAGGAGATTGAGCTTCCTTTTGATCATGAAAATGAAAAAGAAACTAAGATTATGGAATATCTGTTTGAAACAGCTGTAGTATCTATAAATAAAGTGGCACAAGATAGCAATAACGATTATGATAAATTGATCGAAAACAGATGCATTTTATTTTTAAAACATGCAAAAGATCAGCTTGCGAAAGAAGCCGGAAAGTTAGATTTTAAGAAATCAAGATATTTTTAGTTGATTACTGAACTCGGTAAAGAGTTCGATTTAAAATTGCACAAAGTCTTTTTGACCTGGTGCAATTTTTTTGTTTATGAAATATAAAAAAAGCTTCAGATTTCTCTGAAGCTTTGTCTTGACAAGAAGGTTCTTAAAAATTGGTATTTACCTTTTTAGAACGGTCTGCAATGTAAGAGATCAACCAGGTTATTGGGCCTTCTTTTACAAAGTATATTTTTTTCTTCTCTAAATTAGGAATGCTCTCCACACAGGCCTGTAGGATGTTATTTGCCGAAATAAGGTATTTCTGGTCGTATATGTTTAATACTCTTGCAGCTTCGGTGTTGGTTTTGGCAAGAGTGTTAAACTTATTGAAATTATTCTTTAAAATCGCATCATAATCGATAACATCTTCCAGTTTTATTGGCAGATAATGGTCTTTCGTATTTTCATTGTAATACAATGTTGTAAAAGCCCATACAGCTCCACCGGACAGATAGATTTTTTCCTTTTTTAATAAAAGCGGATTTGCATCAAGCATATCCTTTATCTTTTTACGAACAATCGGATTAAAATCAAAAGATTTTTCCTGATATACGGTCATATCGCTGGCCTGGCTTTGGTTTGCAACCGTTTTTTTTACGGCATCAGTAAGTGACATCGTGCCAAAATCAAGTTCTAAAGGAATAAACTCTAATTTACCATCCTGAAGTTCGTCAATGTATCCACCTTTAGTACTTGCAGCACCAATATCAAGATGCAGAGCGTTAGCGTAATCAACAGGTGGTATAGAGCCTTTAACCAGTATTTTGGCTTCCTCATCAACATTGATAATATCAAGCTCTTTGTTGGTTAGCGTACTGATCTTATTTTTTAAAGCATCAACATTACGTGCAGATCCAAAAACAGAAGAAGCTACTAAAAAGATGTTCTCTTCCGGAATCTTAAATTGTGCTCTTATTTTGGTCAATTGGGTAAAAACAATTAGACCGGCTTTATTGATATCTTCCTGAGTAAGTTCACCAGTAGCAGTGATATGTTTGGCGAAACTCAGACCTTCGTCATTCGAATAATAGATAATTTTGTAATCTGCTTTTTTAATATTGCTTACATCGAGAACAGAAACTTTTATCGTTCTGCGGCCGATTTCAATTCCGGCGTAAATATTTTTTTGAGCGAGAGAACTAATGGAGAAAAATAAACTGAAAAGTATGAAAATTAGAACTTTGGGGCTGTGTTTTTTAAGCATTGTATTTAGTTATGATTGTAATATAATTTATTGTTGATAAAGACTGTAGGTTGTTGTTGTTGTTGTTGT
>NZ_MUHH01000031.1:27414-131675 GCF_002217475.1 Flavobacterium tructae | reverse complement strand
ACCATGCTGCGCAAAACTTTCTTTGTTGTACAATTCTTTCCCTCCTAAAGGATTAATATAACTAGATGATTTATTTCTCTTAACAATTTCAATTAATCGACTTTCCCTATCTAATAATTTTGTGTCAACATAATCTAAAGACGAAAAGCTAAAAATAGTTTTTAAATCTAAATATTTAGAAATACTAATAACCGATTCATACGCTAATTCAGCTATCGAGATATATTCTTTTTCAAGAATATCTTCGATTAATTTATAAATTTCATTAAAATATGGTGCTTTTTTATAAGATTGCTCGAGTGTTCGAAAAAATTTAACTTTCCATTTTATCAATAATTGATTATTTATTTCAGTTTTTTTTATAGTTGCAAAAGAACTAACTTCTTTTAGTGGAATTGTAAAAATGAACTCCTTTCCCCCAACTAATATTTTATTTCTATTAATCCATCCTTGCTTAATAAAATTAACATCATCATAAAAAACAAAAACATCAACAGATTTAATTAATTGAAAATATCCAATGTAAGGAAAAACATAAGGTTGCATTACCGCTACTGACATATGTTAATTATTTTGAACTTCAATCATTAAACTACAGATAAGATCAACTTCTTCAATAGTTAAGTCACTATACAAAGGTAAACATAAGACTCGTTTAGAAACTGTATCAGTAATTAAAAAGTCTTTCGGTTTTAGATAAGGCAATGCATTTGCCAGCGAAGGATAGAAATAGCGTCTTGTAAAAATTTCATTTCCATCTAAAAATGATTTTATTTTCAATAACAATTCCTCGCTTTCGAGCACTATCGGATAATATGCATAATTTACATTTGCCATCTCGTGCCAATCTGGCCTGTAGAACTTTAAAGTTTTTAATTTATCGTTATATCTATCTGTTAATTCCATTCTTTTACTGTTTACAAAAGGCAAATACTTCAAATTAATCAACCCCATTGCTGCGTGAAATTCTGAATTTTTACCATTTATTCCTAATTCAGAAAAAGAATCAAATCCCGAAATACCAAAATTTCTTATAGAAGAAAGTTTTTTTTGTAAATCTTTATCTTTTGTAATAATTAAACCACCTTCAATTGAATGATAAAGTTTTGTTGCATGAAGGGAACAAGTAGAAATATCACCATATTCAAAAATGGACTTTCCCATCACTTCAACACCAAAAGCATGAGCTCCGTCATAAATTACTTTCAAATTGTATTTTTTTGCGATATTGTCAATTGCAACTACATCACAAGGATTACCATATACATGAGTCGCTAAAATAGCCTGTGTTTTATCGGTTATGGCTTTCTCAATTTTAGTTACATCAATATTTAAACTTCTTTCATCTATATCAACAAAAACTGGTACACACCCTTCCCAAACAATACTTGATGTTGTTGCCACAAACGAAAAAGGTGTTGTAATGATCTCTCCCGTAATATCTAAAGCTTTAATTGCCATTTGCAATGCTACGGTACCATTTGTAACATATAATAAATGGCTGATTCTGAGATAATCTCTCAATTTTACTTCAAGCTCACTAGCAAGAGGCCCCATATTAGTCAACCATTGACGTTTCCAAATTCCATCTAGAATTTGCATATAATCCTCCTTAGGAGGCAAAAAAGGTTTAGTAACAGGTATCATTTTTTTTATAAAATTTATAATTTTCGTTTCATCAAAAAAACCTTAACAGATTTTTTCACTAAAAGATTAAGTCACAAAGAAAGTACTATAACATTATATTTCTCAAAATTCTTCTTAAAATCAAAAAAATAGTAACAAGAATAAAAGCTATTGTCCCGCCAAAAACTATCCCTTTAATTTTTCCAAATTTCTCCCTTTTTAAGGGTAAAATTGGCTTATCTATTACTTGTATTAAAGGCGTTTCCTTTCGTAAAGTAACTTTAGCTAATTCAGATTGCTTTATTAATTCAGTAAGAATTGCAGTATTAGCTTGTACGTCAACCTGCCTTCTTACAGAAGGAGCCCGACGAACATTCAATGCTGGATTTAACATAAATGTATTATCATTTGCAACTGCAACTCCTCTTATAGCACCATTTAACTCTCCTTGAATAGAATCCACCTGACGCTCTAGAATTGACATGTTTAATCTTGCTTTTTTACTTTTGCTTTGGACATAAAACATCCCTACTTCTTTAGCTAAAGCCTCACAAAAATATTTTGAAAACAATTCATTTGTTGAAGAAACGTCAATATTAATAATGCTTATTTTTTTATCTTTTTGCGCTACGGTTAAAGCTTCTTTCGATAAATCCCCATAAATCTCTCCCAAAATACTATCATGCATTCGAGAAAATAATTTACGATCTTTATTTGGCAAAAATTCAATCTTAGCAAGTTTTGAATTATCTTTCCATTTTTTACGCCATTCATTATTCTGAATATACATTTCAGCTAATGAAATAACTTTATTATTAATTTTAACTGGCGATAACAAAGTCTTCTCGACCATAGATCTTGATTTAAACAACTCTGTTAAATTAGACCCAACAAAAATGCTTCCACCTCCAGAACCCAGATCTAGACCAAGTGAACTTGCTAAACCAAGAGCACTTCCAATTCCACCACCTCCGCTTTTTTCATCTTCTAGAGCGAATGATAAAGTTGCAGTATAAATTGGTTTCTTTATAAGTGAATAGGTTAAGCCAAAAACTGCACCTAAGAATGCAATTCCAATAATAATCTTCCATCGAGAAAGTAGATAGTTGTACCATTCACTTATTTTTTCTAATAATTCTTTTAACGAAATTTGATCGTTTTCAGTAGATTTATTCTCCATTAAATTATTTTATTTAAAAGCAGTAACTATTAATAACGCTAAACTAGAAATTACGCTTCCAATACCAACCCATTCTCCTGCTGTCATTTTTTTAGTTTGTGGTTTTTCAGGAACTACAATTTGCGAATCAGGCTCTACCCTAGGATAAGATCTAAAAAACAAAAATGATGTAGTTACAGAAGCTTTACCGTTAGGATAAATAATATAAGCTTTCTTTTTCCATCCTTTACTATCAACCCCTCCTACAGAATTTATATAATATTTAAACCCTTTTCCGCTTCTATATGGAATTTCAGAAGTCAATAATACATTTCCAGTTACTTTCACGCCTTCATTGTAAACAGCAACTTCAATTTCGTCGCCTGGAAATAAAGTAACGTTGGAATAGTGATTTTTATCTTTCACAATCTTTTCCCAATTTACGGGAATAGTCGCGAATTTTAATTCGTCTCTAAGTTTTTTAGATAATTTAGAACTAAGTGTATCTTTTTCTTTTAAATTTAGACCTTCCTGTTTTGGTTTCAGCGCTTCTTCTTCCGCAGTCAATTTTTTATCCAAATTAAGATTTACAGTTTCTAATTGTTCAATTTGCTCTTGCTTTATTGGCCTTTTTATTTTCATACCATCCAGGTTCGCAATAGATGTTAAACCTCCTGCTCTCATTACAACGTTGTAAACCGTTTCTTTTTTATTTGCCAGAACATATTTACCTGGGTAGGTAACAGCTCCACTTACCTTAACCATTTGAGGCTTTTCATAAACTGCCATTCTTCTTATGTTGATCACATCAAAAGGCTTTAACACAAAATTTTTGATCTGCTCGTTGTTATCAGCGGTAATTTCAAGCTCAACCAATTCAATTTTTTTTGGGTCAGCATCATCGATTACATCAGATTTTACCATTCTGGCTATTTCAACTCTTTTTGATGCCGATCCAGTCAAACCACCAACCTGTACTACTAGGTCATTTAAAGTTAGATTTTCAAAATACTCGTATTCACCGGGGTTTTTAACTTCCCCGTCAATTGTTACTTTATATTCCTCTCTAAACTCTAAAATAGAATACACTGTAACAATATCTTCTCTTTTAAGCTCCAAATCAGCATTTAAATCTCCAGATAAAGCAGCACTTAAATCCACATTAACAATTTCAGTTGTTAAATCGGTCTTCAAACGGATAATCCTTGCTCTCTTACTGTAAGCATCTTCTTTAAGTCCTTCAGCTCTGGTAATAAGATCTGAGACTCTCATTCCTTCACTATAAGAGTAATAATCTGGTCTGAAAACAGCTCCTTCAATTTTAATACGATTTTCGAATCGGTTCAAAATCTTTGTCACCTTGAACACATCTCCTGATTGCGGAACATAGGAACCATATTCACTTTCGTTGATATCATGAACTTTAAATTCCTTTCCTGTTTTCTGAAGTACATTTACTGAAGCAGTATAAGCAAACTCATTGAATCCTGAGGCAAAATTTAAAAGATCAGAAAACTTTTCTCCTTTTTTCATCTCAAAAATCCCTGGTCGTTTCACCTCTCCCTCAACTGTAACTCTTTGAGTATAAGCAGGAATTCTAATAACATCATTATCCTTTAAACTAACGTTATCTGACTGATCACCTTTTACTAAAAACTTATAAATATCAACATTCTTGTAAACTCTGTTATTTCGAATCAATTCTATATTTCTATAACTGCCATTCTTACCTGGACCTCCTGCTAAATGAAGTGCATTATAAACAGAGGCAAGAGAAGAAATCGAATAATTACCTGGCTGTTTTCCCCCAACAATTGTTACTTTAATTGTTCTAATATCGCCCAAGGTAACACTAACCTGAGATTGTCCAGATCGAACCGTACTATAAACTCTTGCGATCGCAGTTTTTATTCTTTGTGAAGCAGCTTCGATTGACATTCCGGATACTGCTATTTGCCCAACATTTTGAATTGAAATTTTACCTTCAAAATTAACAGGAACAGTATCATCAAACTGTTGAATACCATATATACTAATTTCTAACTTATCACCTGGTCCTAAAATATAGTTTACCGGTGTTGCCATTTTCAAATCCGGCTCAAAATTTAAAGTTGGGCTATCAAACAATTCGGATCCAAAAATCAAAGCGTTTAATGAATCTTTAATTTTTTCATTTTTAATTTTTTCCTGTTTTCTTCCAAACTCAGAATCTTTATCAAACTCTTTTAACTTATCCTCTTTACTTTTATCTTTATCTTTCGAGTTCTTATCTTTGTCTTTACCGTTTTTTTTCTCATACTCCGTTACACGTGTCCTTAATTTATCGAATTCACTTTGAGTCATCCCTTTTGACAATGCCATAGACTGAACATCATTGATAGTAGCATTATTGCTCTTTAACTGAGCAACAATCTTAGCGATTTCATCATCAGATAAATAATCAACTTTTATAGTACTTAAATCTTTAGACCTTATTAAATCTTGGGCATTTGTATTAAAAGACGCTAGTAAAATAAAAAACAAAGCAAGAACGTATATTATCTTTTTCATATTTGAGTTAAAATTTAACCTTAAGTTTGATTGAAACGAAATGTTTATTTTATGAGTATTGTTTGTGATAATAATCTTTATAAGAACCAGAAGTCACATTCTGTAACCACTCTTCATTATCCAGATACCAATTAATCGTTTTTTCTAAGCCTTCTTCAAAAGTAACTGAGGGCTTCCATCCCAATTCTTTATTAATTTTTGAAGCATCTATCGCATAACGCAAATCATGCCCGGGTCTGTCTTTCACATAAGTAATTAATTCTTTTGAAGTCCCTTCCGGTCTACCTAATTTCTGATCCATGATCTGACATAATAGTTTAACCAAATCTATATTCTTCCATTCATTAAAGCCTCCAATATTATACGTTTCATGATTTTTACCTTCGTGAAAGACCAAGTCTATTGCAATAGCGTGATCTTCAACAAAAAGCCAATCACGTGTATAATTACCATCACCATATACCGGTAAAGCTTTATTATTGATAATATTATTTATAAAAAGAGGAATTAATTTTTCAGGAAAATGATAAGATCCATAGTTATTAGAGCAATTAGTCAAAACATAAGGCAAACCGTAAGTTTCTCCATATGCTCTTACAAAATGATCAGAACTGGCTTTTGAAGCGGAATAAGGAGAATTAGGATCATAAGAAGTTGTTTCTGTAAAAAGTCCTTCAGTTCCAAGTGAGCCATAAACCTCATCCGTACTGATATGGTAAAAACGCTTTCCTTCAAAATTTCCTTTCCATTGATTCTTTGCTGCGTTTAATAAATTCATTGTTCCTATTACATTCGTTTTAACGAAAGCTAATGGATCTTCAATCGAACGATCCACATGAGATTCAGCAGCTAAATGTAAAACACCGTAAAAGTTATGTTCCGAAAAAAGTTCGTTTATAAAAGTTTCATCTACAATATCTCCTTTTACAAATGTATAGTTAGACTTATCCTCTATATCTTTAATATTCTCAAGATTTCCGGCATATGTCAACGCATCTAAATTAAAAACCTGATACTCAGGATATTTATTTACAAAACGTCTTACTACGTGTGAACCAATAAAACCAGCACCGCCAGTTATAAGAATTTTCCTCATTTTACTTTCTGATTAATTTAATAATTCTGAATTTTGCCTTTCTAATGCGCTATATATGTCTTTCACATCTTGAGAATTCTCCTTTTGAAGAATCAAATTTGCAGTATCTGTGTGAACAAAAATAGTATTTTTTAATCCTAAAAAAGTTGTATAACTATCACATCCTATCACCATATTACCATTTACATCTACTGGATGTCCTTTTGACACCAAATATTCATATACCGACTCAAAAGAACCTAGATCTGACCATGAAAAAGAAGCTGGAACTACTTTAATTTTTTTACTTCGTTCCATAACAGCATAATCTATACTTATTGATGGTATTTGTTTTGACAGGTCCAAATCTAGAAACCCTCCTTTAGAAGTCTCCCAAACCGCTTTTGACTTTTCATATACATCCGGTTGAAATTGTTTTAACTCATCTAACAAGACCCCGGCTTTAAAACAAAACATTCCACTATTCCATAGAAAATTACCTCTTGCTATAAATTCTTTCGCTGTTGTTTCATTTGGTTTTTCTCTAAAAGATAAAACATTATCGTCTTTTGACTCGATATAACCATATCCAGTTTCAGGTTTTGTAGGTATAATTCCAAACGTCACGATAAACCCATCATTTGCTTTTGCAATCGCTTTCTGAATAGCATTATTATAATCATCCATTTTATCAATAATATGATCAGACGGAGTTACAATTAAAATATCATCAGAATTAGATGCGAAAGCAGCAAAAGCAATTGCCGCTGCAGTATTTCTCGGTGTAGCTTCAACAATGTTTAGATAATTCGTTTTAGTTTTGTTCATTACTTTTCCACTCAGATGGTGGTTATCAACATTACCAACAACCATAACTTTATCCGCTAAATGACTATTGCGCTCAACAGTAATTTCAAACAAAGATTTATTCTCAAATATTTCTAGATATTGTTTTGGCTGACTTTTACGAGAAAGTGGCCATAACCTACTTCCTACTCCTCCTGTTAGAATTACATGTATAATTGAATTGTTGTCTTTCATTCTTTTTTAAATAAAAAAAGGAATTTATGCACTATAGCCTGTTATCAGCTAAACTACCTAAGACTCCTTTTACATCGTATAATAAACTATTTTCTTTCTGCAACTCTGAAAAATCCAGATTTAAAAATTCAGCATGTGCTACTCCAAGTACAATAGCATCGAATTTTTCTTTTGGTACAGAATTAATAGTTTGTAATTTGTATTCTTTTTTAACTTCCTCTATACTGGCTAAAGGATCATATAATGTGACTGTTATTCCGTATTCTTTTAACGCTTTGATTACATCAACAATCTTTGTATTTCTAACATCCGGACAATTTTCTTTGAAAGTAATTCCTAGCATTAACAGATTAGCTCCATTAACAGAAATTCCTTTTTTTATCATCAGTTTTACCACCTGGGCAGCTACATATTCCCCCATACTGTCATTTAAACGTCGTCCTGCCAAAATTATTTCAGGATGATATCCAAATTCTTGAGCTCTCTGTGCCAGATAGTAAGGGTCTACACCAATACAGTGTCCTCCAACCAATCCAGGTTTGAAGGGTAAAAAATTCCATTTTGTAGAAGCTGCTGCCAATACCTCCTGAGTATCAATATCCATAAGATTGAATATCTTGGCTAACTCGTTTACAAAGGCAATATTAATATCTCGTTGTGAATTTTCGATCACTTTAGCTGCTTCCGCAACTTTTATTGAAGGTGCCAAATGGGTTCCGGCAGTAATTACAGATTTATAAAGAGCATCTACTTTTTGACCGATCTCCGCAGTAGACCCTGAGGTTACCTTTAGAATTTTCTCAACAGTATGTTCCTTATCACCAGGGTTTATTCTTTCAGGCGAGTATCCTGCAAAAAAGTCTATATTAAATTTTAACCCGGAAACCTTTTCTAAAACCGGCACACACTCTTCCTCCGTTACACCAGGGTATACAGTCGATTCGTAAATCACAATATCACCTCTTTTTAATACTCTACCAACTGTTTCGCTAGATTTATATAACGGAGTCAAATCAGGACGATTATTTTTATCTACCGGAGTAGGAACTGTTATCACAAAATAATTACAATCTGCAATATCTTCTATAGAAGTTGTGCAGTACAATCCTTGTTTGTCACCAGAATTATCGACCAAAACCTTCTGTAAAGTTTCGTCATCTATTTCCAATGTAGTATCTGTACCTGATTTCAGAGAAGCAACTCGTCCTTCATTGATATCAAAACCTACAACGGCAAATTTTGTAGCAAATAATCTGGCCAAAGGCAAACCAACATAACCTAAGCCTATAACGGCTATCTTTATGTTTTCATCCAATTTGTATTCTTTTTTATCCACTTCAGTCATTTCAATTCACGGCTCCGCCCTTCTGAGTCACATTTTTTTGCCCCAGACACCCTACATTTATTTTCGGCAAATATAGTATATTAACTCAAGTTAATCAATACGCTTTCCCGTAATACCCAAAAAAACGGACTATTAAAAAAAACTAAATCCAACAATCCTCTATCAATCAGCATGCAAAAAATTATATTATAAAAAAAACAGAGAAATAAAATCTCAAATTAAAGAATTTTACCCTCTGTTTTAAATGAAATAGTTAAACTATAACTATTTTATTTGTATTTTATTTTAAGCACACATCCCAAAGATTCCAAAACCAATATATAATGTGTATTTGACACTTCCTGAACTATCGCTTCCTGATTACTAAAAGCGCCGGATTCTATTTTAATTCGATCTCCAGCCTGAATTGAAGTTACTGATATATCGCTTATATTTGGAGCTTTCAGACTTGCTTTTATACTATTAATTTCTTCATCGCGAACTATGGCCGGTTTCCCCAACCAAAACAAATAACGAACTACCCCGGCTATTTGGAAAACTGAATTTCGATCAATATCTTTCAATTGAACGAATACGTAAGAATTAAAAAGAGGGACTTCAACTTTCTTCTTTCTATCTGACCATTCTTTCACTTGCGTAATTAATGGACAGTAACATTCAATACCCATTTGAATCAGTCTATCCGCAACTTTCTTCTCCCATTTCGGTTTTGTATAAACAACATACCAATTCATAATTTTCCTTTACAATGAATAAAATCTCCAACACCCTCTTCTTCCCTATTTTATATTGAATTTCACTTCAATACCTTTTTCAATTAGGAACCAATCCCATTATAAATAAAACCAATTGATTCTAGTTTTTTTGCATCCAAAATATTTCTGCCATCGAAAAGAAAAGCTGGCTTATGCATAGAATCGTATATCTTTTGCCAATCGTACATTGTAAACTCGTCCCATTCTGTTAAAATAGCAACTGCATGAGCATCTTTACATGCGTCGTAAGCGTTAGCAAACGTTGAAACTGCTACATTGTTCTCTTCCGTTGACCTCGTTTCTAAATAATTTAAATCATTTAATATCTTAGTTTTTGAAACTTTCGGGTCATAAACAGAAATTTTTGCCTGTTCATTAATCAAATCATCTGCTACATAGATTGCCGCAGATTCTCTTGTATCATTGGTGTCTTTTTTGAAAGCCCAACCTAAAAATGTAATTTTCTTATCGGCGACAGTATTGTATAAAGTCTGGACAATCTTACTTGAAAATCTTTTCTTCTGATGATCGTTCATTATAATTACTTGTTCCCAATAATCTGCTACTTCATTTAATCCGTAAGATTTTGCAATATACACTAAATTAAGAATGTCTTTTTGAAAGCAAGAACCTCCAAAACCAACTGATGCCTTTAAAAACTTTGGTCCAATTCTGCTATCCATTCCAATGGCACGGGCAACTTCATTAACATCAGCACCTGTTTTTTCACACAATTCGGACATTGCATTTATAGAAGAGATTCGTTGTGCCAAAAATGCATTTGCGGTTAATTTAGACAATTCCGACGACCAAACATTAGTAGTCAAAATCTTTTCTTTGTCTACCCAATTTGCGTAAACATCAACCAATGCACCAATTGCTTCCTCACCTTCCGGTGTTGTATCTCCACCAATTAAAATTCGATCCGGATTCAACAAATCAGTAACCGCAGTCCCTTCGGCCAGGAATTCCGGATTTGATAAAATTTGAAACTGAACTCCATTTCCTGTATTATCCAAAATACTTTTAATAGCTTCCGCTGTACGTACTGGTAAAGTTGACTTCTCAACAACAATTTTGTTTTCCTTTGCAACTTTTGCAATTTGTCGGGCACATAATTCAATGTATTTTAAATCAGCTGCCATTCCCTTTCCCTTACCATAAGTCTTGGTTGGTGTATTTACTGAAATAAAAATCACCTGAGCCTCATCAATTGCTTTTTCAACTTCTGTCGAAAAAAATAAATTCCTTCCTCTGGCCTCCGCTACTATTTCTGAAAGCCCAGGCTCATAAATCGGAATATTATCCGTATTTGGATCATTCCAGTCTGCAATTCTTTGTTCGTTCAAATCGACAACAGTCACTTGAATATGTGGGCATTTTTGAGCAATTACCGCCATAGTTGGACCTCCAACATAACCAGCGCCAATGCAACAAATTTTTGTAATTTTCATTTACTATACTATTATCTTGATCTTTATTTTATTTCAAATTTTTCCAATACCAGCTCACCGCTTCTTTTAATCCTTCCTGTAAAGAATATTTAGGATCATACCCCAGCATTTTTCTTGCTTTATCAATGCTTGCTAATGAATGTGGAATATCTCCTGCACGATTTGCCCCATAAACTATCTCCACGTCAGAAATTTTAGAATCAAATGCTACTAAGTATTCCTTTAAATAACCTACTAAATCATTTAAAGTATTTCTATCGCCAAAAGCGGTATTATAAACTGTGTTTATGGCTTCCGGATTCTGACTCGTCATTGCCAATTCATTCATCTGAATTACATTGTCTATGTAAGTAAAATCTCGGGAATAATTTCCATCCCCATTAATTACAGGACTTTCATATTTCATTAACTGCATAACAAACTTTGGAATTACAGCAGCATAAGCTCCATTAGGATCCTGCTTTCTGCCAAAAACATTAAAATATCGCAATCCAATAGTCTCTAATCCATAAGTTTTACTAAAAATCTCAGCATAGAGTTCGTTTACATATTTTGTAATGGCATATGGAGACAAAGGCTTTCCTATTACATCCTCAACTTTCGGTAATCCCTGAGAATCCCCATAAGTTGATGAACTAGCTGCATAAATAAATCTTTTAACTTTCGCATCACGAGAAGCGGTCAGCATATTTAAAAAACCGGAAACATTCACATCGTTTGTCGTAATAGGATCATTAATTGATCTCGGAACAGAACCTAAAGCGGCCTGATGCAAAACATAATCAGCACCTTCAACAGCTGAAATACAGTCGGCAAAATTTCGAATATCTCCTTCAATTAATCTAAAATTAGGATTTGAAATAAAATCCTTTAAATTATGACGATGACCTGTCGAAAAATTATCCAGACAAACCACTTTATACCCAAGTCCTAAAAAATACTCCGATAAATTTGATCCGATAAATCCAGCTCCACCTGTAATCAAAATTGTATGTTGTTTTGATGTACTCATTTGCTACCAATTATTTTTTATTGAATTTACTCAAAATCGTCTTCCAAACACTAAGTTTTTCCTCTTCATCATGATAACCGTTTGCATAAGCTCCGTAACCGTATCCATAAGCAGCTCCATATTTTGCCTTATTCTCATAACCATTTAATACAATGCTGGCATTATTAAGTTCCCCTCTTTTAACTCTAGTGTTTAGCAATGTAATCATATCCTTTTTGGTATAATTTTGCCTTACTATATAAAGAGTTACATCTGCAAATTGTGCAAGTTCTAACGCATCCGAAACTAACCCAACCGGAGGTGTATCCAAAATAATATAATCATATTTTTGCTTCAGCTCTAAGATCATCTCTCTCATCGCATCACTCAAAATTAGCTCTGAAGGATTTGGTGGAATTGGCCCCGAAAGTATAACATCCAGATTTGGAACTCCTGTAGGGTGTGTAATTTCTTCTAAACTATTTTGCTTTATGAGGTAATTAACAACACCTGTTTGATTTTTCAAATTAAACTCATCTGCCAATCTTGGTTTTCTTAAATCCAAACCAAGAATTACCGTTTTCTTTTCGCTTAAAGCGAATACCGTAGCAATATTTATGGAACAAAATGTTTTTCCTTCACCACTTATTGACGAGGTAATCATTAGAGTTTTCGAACCGCTCACCTGCTGTTTCTTATATAAAAACTGCAAAGAGGAACGAATAGCTCTAAATGCTTCTGATAATGCCGATTTTGGCTTGTCAAATACCGCCAAACTCAACGAATCTTTATTTACTCCAATGATACCAATTAACGGTATTTGTGTCAATTTACTAATATCTTCGGTATTCTGAATCGAGTTATTGACAAAGAAAATTCCAAAAACGAACAACAACGGAATTAATATCCCCATAAATAAGGCCAACACATAATTCACTGAAGTTTTTGGACCAATTAATCCGCCTCCGATATCTTTTGCGGGATCAATAAAATGAATGTCTGATAAGTTCGATGCTTTTACAATTTCAGCTTCGTTTCTTTTTTTCAAAAATTCAGTGTAAATATTATCACTTAAATCATATTTTCTCTGAATTTTCAGCAACTCCTGCTGTTCTTCCGGAAGTTTTTTGACAGTACTTTCCGCCTGACCAATTTTAGCATTTACCATAGCCAAATCAGTCAACAATAAAGCTTTTGCAGAAGTTATATTTTCTAACAAAACACTTTTTACAGCTTGCATTTGATTGTCAAAATCTTTAAACATCTTATCGCTTTTTACTGCATAAGCCATTTCCGATCTTTGTGCCGAAAGCGCAATAAGTTTTGAAACATGCAAAATAACGTTTGGATCTTCAATACCTGCTACTGTAGGAGCCGGTAATCTTGAATAATCCGTACTATTATTTAAATACGATTTTAAAGAATTGTAATAGGCAATTTTTCTTGTGACCTGATCTTTTTCAACATCAAAATCCATTATTTTATCTGAAACTTTAGCTCCACCGGCTTCAATTTCATATATATTTTTATCCTTCCTAAAAGTTTTCAACTCATTACCTGTTTGCTTCAATTGCATTTCCATAGCAATAAGAGTACTATCGATAAATCGGATGGTATTTGTCGCAAACTGATTTTTACCGTCCAGCTGAATTTTGATTAACATTTTTACCGTTGCATTCAAATAATCAACCATCCTGGCTTTATTGGTACCTTGCATCCCTAGAGTCAATATTGATCCTCCTTTTTCATCAGAGTTAACACTCACACCTCTATAACGCGATACGGTTCCGTCAAAATCATTAAACCTAACAAAATACTCATTTCCTGTGTAAAATCCCGGATTATCATTTATCTGTAAATTCCAATTTAAAAAAGGAAGCGTGACTTGTTCTCCAGCCTTACACCTTCTCACATACTCTTTAGGCTGAACGGTTGTATTGCTATAACTGTTATTGGAATACGTAATTAATGAAGCAGAATTACCTTCAAACGGAATTCGAATTTCATATTCAGTTGGACTTAAAAACTTAATACCTATTAATGTATTGGCAAGCTGTCCTTTTGTTTTGTTGATTTTTACGTAAAATGGAACTGCTCCATAAGAATCAATCAAATTATATTTTCCCTGAACAAGATAATCAATATAAAACTCCAATTTATCAACAACTAACTCGTTGTGTGATCTTGATTGTATAACGGTTGAAATTCCATTGACCTGATCCGAAACCCCTCCCCAATTAAAAACCAGACTTGTATTAGAAGTAAAAAACGGGTTTCGTTCTTCCTTAATCGAAACCATAGTCTGCATTCCGTAAATTTTTTCTTTACGAACATTTACCTGATAAGCAATAGCAAAAGCAATTATCAAACTAACCGCAAATAGTTTCCAGTAGCTGGCAATTTTCAGTAGAAATCCTTTAAAATCAAAATTTGAATGATTTTCAAAAATGGAAAAATCTTTTATATCTAACATCTTTTGAATTTAATTTTAGTTTTTAAGCAACAAATATACCGTTGTAGCCAAAGACAAAACAGTAATAATTGTTGTAATAGATTCTATACCTGTCTTCCCTGTTCCCCATGATTTTTGTTTAACTGGTTTTACATAAATATAATCGTTAGGCTGTAAATAGTAATAAGGCGATTTCATCACATTAATATCCGTCAAATCGATATCCTGCATTTGTACACCAGTCGGTGTCTGACGAATTACGGTTACCGATTTCCTATTACCCGTAACTGTGATATCTCCGGCATTTGCGATAGCTTCCATAATATTTACGTGTTCCTGAAACAGCGTTTTTGTACCTGTACTTCCCACTTCTCCATTTATGGTATATCTAAAACCAGCTAATTTCACAGTAACAAAAATATTAGCCTCACTTTTAAAATACTCTTCAAGTAATTTCTTTTCGATTCGAACACGCACTTCTTCAAGAGTATATCCGATAACATTAATTTCTCCTAAGATTGGCATTCTGATATTACCATGATCGTCAACTGTAAATCCATTAAAATACAATCCTGACTCTGATTTTCCAGCTCCCGAAGAAGTAGTTTCTGTAGTATTAAAAATGGAAACCAACTTTGAGTCAATTGCTTTTATGTCAATACTTAAAACATCATTTACCTGCAATCTGTAAGGCTTAGATTCCACAGCAGTAATATTATTCTGTTCTCCCGAATTATTTTTATCTTGTAAATAAACCAGATCTTTTACGGGAATACAAGAAGTAAATAGTATGCTAATTAATAATAGTATATAAAAGCCATTTTTTGTCATTAGTGAAATTTTATCGCAAATATAGACTTTCCTTTAATCTTCAGAAAATCTAAGTGTTATTTGGGTTTATTTAATTGGTTTTGAAAGTTTTTTCGAATGGAACTCTGTGCAAAATACTTCTCCCGAGGGTAATTTCATCTGCATATTCCAATTCATCTCCTACCGAAATTCCTCTTGCAATGGTAGAAATTATGATTTCCGATTCGGCAATTTGTTTATAGATGTAAAAATTAGTGGTATCCCCTTCCATTGTAGAACTGAGTGCAAAAATAATTTCTACCACCTTTCCTGCCTTTACTTTTTCGACCAGAGTTGAAATATTCAACTGACTGGGGCCAACTCCTTCAATTGGAGAAATTTTCCCTCCCAGTACATGATAAATTCCTTTATACTGACCTGTGTTTTCAATCGCCATAACATCTCGAATATCCTCGACAACACAAATCGTTTGATGGTTTCTTGATGAATTAGCACAAATTTCGCAGACTTTGGTATCTGAGATGTTGTGACAATTTTGACAGAATTTAATATTCTCACGCATATTCAATAGAGCCTGCGATAAAAAACTGGTTTGTTCTTTCGGCTGTTTTAACAAATGCAGCACTAATCGCAACGCCGTACGTTTACCAATTCCGGGCAACTGCGACATTTCACTTACCGCTTTTTCTATTAATTTTGATGAAAACTCCATGACGACAAAAGTAATACATTAATGTTTCTTTTCTGATCCGATTAAAAATGAATTCCTCAATGTTCTGAGGTCAAAAACAAAAAACTTAATACTGATTTGTAGCCAATAAAACTAAAGTACAGGCCACTTCTGCCTTAATATTGTTTAATTCTAACAATTGATAAAATTCCGGATTCTCTGTTCCTGGATTAAAAACAACTCTTTTAGGCTGCGCTTCTATAATATAATTGTAATATTCGCGCTGACGGGCAGGATTTAAATACAACGTAACAGTATCAATATTTTTTACCGGAATTGTTTTTGTATGAATCTTCACGCCGGCAACTTCACCTCTGTTCTGACCGATTGCCAATACAGTATGTCCTTTTTCAACCAGCATATTTATAGCTTTAAAAGCGTAACGTTCCGGTTTTGTAGTAGCACCAAGAACAAGGGTTTTCTTATTTCTCATTATTTTTAAATATACTGCAAAAGTAATCAAAAAGAATGAGCTTATTTTAGGTTATCTTTTTAGAATTAAAAGCAATAAAAAAAACAATATCCTTACATGATCTTAGCCCGAAGTTTTAAAAAATGTCTATTTTTACGGCACTAACCTAAACTCTATGGATTTATTCATTTATTTATTTGCTGCACTGTTTTCAGTATTAAACCCTATCGGCACCGTACCTATTTTTGTTGGACTCACACAACACGATTCTCAAAAAGAACGTTCCCGAATTTCACTTTGGACCGCTATTAATGTCGGAATCATTTTATTGGTCTCCTATTTTATCGGTCAATATGTTTTGACTTTTTTCGGAATAAGCATTGATGCTTTAAGAATTGCGGGCGGAATCGTAATTGTAAATTCCGGTTTTTCTTTACTTTCGGGAAAATTCAATAAAAAACGAGGAATCAATAAAAAAATCGAAACGGACGCACAACAAAGAAACGACATCGCTTTAACACCTCTTGCAATACCAATGCTTGCAGGACCAGGATCAATGTCTTTATTAATTGCTTTTTATCAGGAACACCACGGAATAAACGAAATTATAATTTCATGTTCAGCTATCCTGGCAATTGCATTTACAATTTTTGCAATCCTTAAAAGTGCTCATTATTTAGCGCGCATACTTGGGGCTTCAGGAATTGTAGCTATTTCCAGAATTGTCGGTTTTATTGTAATTTCTATTGGAATTCAATATATCGTTAGCTCCATCATCAATATTATTAAAGGAAACTTGATGTAAACACTATCAACATACATCTAATAAAAAAGGGGATAAAACATACATTTTATCCCCTTTTTTATACTTAAACGTTCTATTTAACTTCTTGGCAAAAACACTTCAGCCATCATACAACGGGCACTTCCACCCCCGCAAGCTTCAATAGTATCCAAGCTGGAACTTAAAATTTCCGCATGATTTTCTAATTGTGCAATTTGTTTCGGAGTCAGACTCTGATGTGCCGATGCACTCATTACAATATATCTCTTATCATTTGCACCTCTAACTTCCAGCATATTTCCGGCAAAATTATTCACCTGTGCTTCGGTAATTAGAATAACTTCCTTTTTATCCGCTTTTAGATTTTCAAGAACCATTTTACGTTCTTTTTTATCATCGATACTATCTGCACAGATAACAGCGAATGTTTCTCCCAAACACATCATTACATTCGTATGATAAATCAATTTACGTTCTCCGTCTACTGTTTGAAAAGCTTCAAAAATAACCGGAGCATAATCAAAATCTTCACAAAATTCAATAAACAACTCTTCATCTGCACGAGGAGACAAAGCACAATACGCTTTTGCATTTGCTCTATCCAAAAGCAAACTTCCGGTTCCTTCTAAAAAGTAACCATCTTCTTCTGCCGATGTATAGTCAACTATATTTGAGATTTCAAAGCCTTTCTCTTCAAGCACATCTAAAATATCTTCGCGGCGCTCCTGACGACGATTCTCCGCAAACATCGGATATAGCGCCACATCTCCATTTTCATGAAATGAAATCCAGTTATTTGGAAAAATACTATCCGGGGTATCGGTTTCTAAAGTATCTTCAATAACGGTGACATCAACTCCAACCGCTCTGAGTTTTTCAACAAAAGCATCGAACTCCTGTTGTGCTTTTGCATTTACCGTACTTGGTAAAAGTCCGTCTAATACTTTTTGGTAATAATTATTTACTGCCGTTTGCTCATTCATTCTGAAAGCTACTGGCCGAATCATTACGATTGCATTTGTAGTTTGTTTCATTTTATATGTTTTTTTTCATTTCAAGTTTCAGGTTTCATGTTAGCGGAACGTGACACCTGAAACTTGAAACTTTTTTAGTCTCTTATTAATGGTAAAGTGGAACATCTCAACAATCCCTCCTGCTTTGCAATTTCTGCGTATGGAATTTCTTCTACAATAAAACCATTAGCACGCAGCCAATTGTTCAGACGGGTAAAATTCTTTTCGGAAACTACTACATTATCGTCGATAGAAAATACGTTTGAAAACATATTATACATTTCATCTCTTTCGATATGAAACAAATTTTCTTTTCCAAAAAGGTTCACTAAATACAAATAATCTGCTTCTTCACGGAAACCTCTCTTGTAAATAATTCCTTTATCTTTTCCAACCGGCTGAAAACAGCAATCAAGGTGTAAGGCATTATCGCGAGCTTCTAATTTAGATTTCACCAAATCAAATTCTTTGACAATTTTATTAGGAAACATTTTCCTTAAATATTCAACACCATGCATATTAGTTCTTGCCGTAATGTAATCTTTGTAATCACTTCCTTTATAAGTTCCAATAAACACATGATCATTCCACAACATCACATCTCCACCTTCAATATGAACTTCCTCCGGTGGGCGAATTACTTTTAACGGATCCATCTGGTCGATTACGTATTGAATTGCATCCAACTCACGCTCTCTGTCTGGCAGAATATTAGATTTCACGAAAGTATCATCTATCACAAATCCTATATCACGGGCAAAAATCTGATTGTAACTCTCAATCATTTCCGGACGATATACTTTTACATCATATTTTTGAAAAACGGCATTAAAAGCATCCATTTCGACAATCATATCTTTTTCGATTGGATAAGTCCCGGCTTTAATATGTTCCAATGATTTAGGATCATAAGCTTCCTCTAAAGACGGAGTTGGCCCATTATGAACTGCAGAACCCAAAACTACTGCCCGCAGTCTTGACGTTTCGTTCTTTATATTTAATTGCAACATAACTATATTGTATTTTGGGCAAAGATAAAAAAAGCTTCACAGGTTAAGTGAAGCTTTAATTTTTTTTTATTTGTTTGACTTAAAGTCTCTCAATGGATGTCCAGTATAAACTTGTCTTGGACGGCCAATTGGCTCTTTGTTCTCACGCATTTCTTTCCATTGCGCAATCCAGCCTGGTAGTCTTCCAATAGCAAACATTACAGTAAACATATCTGTTGGTATTCCTAATGCTCTGTAGATAATTCCAGAGTAGAAATCAACATTAGGATATAAATTTCTTGATTTGAAGTATTCGTCTTCAAGAGCTGCTGACTCTAATTTTTTAGCGATTTCTAAAATAGGATCTTCTACACCTAATGTATCTAATACTTCTTTAGCCGCTTTTTTGATGATTTTCGCTCTAGGATCGAAGCTTTTGTAAACTCTATGACCAAATCCCATTAAACGGAATGGATCATTTTTGTCTTTAGCTTTTGCTAAGAATTTATCCGTATCTCCACCATCTTTGTTGATTTCCTCCAACATTTCAAGTACTGCCTGATTTGCACCACCATGTAAAGGTCCCCAAAGCGCAGAAACACCTGCAGAAATAGAAGCAAATAAACCAGCATGAGAAGAACCTACCATTCTTACTGTTGAAGTAGAACAATTTTGTTCGTGATCAGCATGAAGAATAAATAATTTGTCTAATGCATCAATCACAATTGGATTTGCAGAGTATGGTCCTGTAGGCAGTTTAAACATTAACTGCATAAAATTCTCTACATAACCAGTTGTATTGTCGTAATAATTCAACGGGTACCCCATAGATTTTCTATAAGTCCATGTTGCAATTACAAGAAATTTACCCATTGTTTTACAAATGGCCTCGTACATCTCTTTTTCATTTTCAACATTTACTGCTTTTGGGTTGAATGCCGTTAAAGCACTAGTCAAAGCAGACAAAACGCCCATTGGGTGAGCCGTTTTTGGAAAACCGTCAATGATATTTTTCATTTCTTCGTTTACCAAAGTATGCTTTTTAATACCATTTTCAAATTGCTCTAATTCCTTAGCAGTCGGTAATTCCCCAAAAATTAAAAGGTAAGATACTTCTAAGAAACTTGCTTTTTCAGCCAAATCTTCAATTGAATATCCTCTGTAACGCAAAATCCCTAATTCTCCATCTAAGAAGGTGATTTCACTCTTACAAGAACCAGAGTTTTTGTATCCCGGGTCTAAAGTAATAATACCAGTTAAATCACGTAATTTGTTAATATCGATAGCTGATTCATTTTCACTCCCCGTGATTACCGGAAGTTCAATTTTTTGACCATCTACTTCTAATGTAGCTATTTTTGACATAATATATCGGAAATAAATCTTATAAAATAATAATTTATCAAATCTAATGAATTTAAGACTAATTAAAAAAAGAATCCTACTATGAATTTGTTAAAACTCCAAAAAAAAACCATCTGCCGCAGCAGATGGTTTAAATTGAATATATATAACTCTTAGAATTATTTAATTTTAAAAGCATTTAAGCCAGGAAAATAAGCTGTACTTCCTAATTCTTCCTCGATTCTTAACAATTGATTGTATTTTGCCATACGATCAGAACGTGAAGCTGAACCTGTTTTAATCTGTCCACAGTTTAAAGCAACTGCTAGGTCAGCAATTGTATTATCTTCTGTTTCTCCTGAACGGTGAGACATTACTGAAGTATATCCTGCATTCTTAGCCATGTTCACAGCAGCAATAGTTTCTGTCAAAGTACCGATTTGGTTTACTTTTACTAAAATTGAATTAGCGATCCCTTTTTCAATTCCTGTAGACAAACGAGCTACGTTAGTTACGAACAAATCGTCACCTACTAACTGAACTTTATCTCCAATTTTATCCGTTAAGTATTTCCATCCATTCCAGTCGTCTTCGTACATACCATCTTCGATAGAGATAATTGGATATTTAGCAGCCAATTCAGCTAAATAATCCGCTTGCTCTTCTGAAGTTCTGATTTTTCCGGTTTCTCCTTCAAATTTAGTGTAATCGTATTTTCCGTTTACATAAAACTCAGAAGCCGCACAATCAAGTGCAATCATAATTTCGTCACCGAAAGAATATCCAGCCTTTTCAACTGCCAATTTGATAGTATCCAAAGCATCTTCAGTACCTCCGGCCAAGTTTGGCGCAAAACCTCCTTCATCACCTACAGCTGTACTTAAACCTCTATCGTGTAATACTTTTTTTAAGCTATGGAAGATTTCAGTTCCCATTTGCATAGCATGTGTAAAAGAAGTTGCTTTTACAGGGAAAATCATAAACTCCTGAAATGCGATAGGTGCATCAGAGTGAGAACCTCCGTTGATGATGTTCATCATTGGTACCGGCAACGTGTTAGCAGAAACTCCACCAACATATCTGTATAATGGTAACCCTAATTCATTAGCAGCAGCTTTTGCAGCAGCCAAAGAAACTCCTAAAATAGCATTAGCTCCTAATTTAGATTTGTTTGGAGTACCATCCAAGTCAATCATTAACTGGTCGATTGTATTTTGTTCGAAAACAGAAGTACCAACTAATTCTTCAGCAATAACAGTATTTACATTGTTCACTGCATTTAAAACTCCTTTTCCAAGATAAGCTTTACCTCCGTCACGTAATTCAACAGCTTCATGCTCTCCTGTTGATGCTCCAGATGGAACAGCTGCTCTACCTAAAACACCATTTTCAGTTACTACATCAACTTCAATAGTAGGATTACCTCTGGAATCAAGAATTTGTCTAGCGTGAACTTTAATTATAATACTCATTATTTTTATTTTTTTATTAATAAATTATATTTTTTTTTCGAAATTATAAAAATATTTAATAGTAAAAACGTATTCTAACCAATAAACGTCTTTATTTATTAACTACATCGTTTTAGCAGCAGCTTCTTTTATATTCTCAACAAACTGATCAAACAAATAAGATGAATCATGTGGTCCCGGACTTGCTTCAGGGTGGTATTGTACTGAAAAACAATTCTTATTCTTCATACGCATACCTGCAACCGTTTCATCATTTAAATGCAAATGTGTAATCTCCAATTCAGGATGATTATCCAACTGCTCTTTGTTTACAGCAAATCCATGATTTTGAGAAGTTATTTCACCTTTACCTGTAATCAAATTTTTCACGGGATGATTAATTCCACGATGACCATTAAACATCTTATACGTTTGAACACCATTTGCCAAAGCAATTACCTGATGTCCTAAACAAATCCCAAATAACGGCTTATCATTTGCTAAAATTTCTTTTGCCACTTCGATAGCTCCAAAAAGCGGATCCGGATCTCCGGGACCATTAGACAAAAAGTATCCATCCGGATTAAATTCTGCCAAATCTTTATAAGTTGAATTATATGGATAAACTTTAATATAGCAATCTCTTTTAGCTAAATTTCTTAAGATATTCTTTTTTATCCCAAGATCTAAAGCAGATATTTTGTAGGTAGCATTTTCATCACCAAAAAAATAAGGCTCAGTAGTTGAAACTTTTGATGCCAACTCCAAACCTTCCATGTTAGGCACATTCGCCAATTCTTTTTTCAAATCTTCAATCGAAGTACCATCTGTACAAATAACAGCATTCATAGCCCCATTGTCACGAATATAACTTACAAGAGCTCTGGTATCAACATCAGAAATACAGATTAAGTTTTGTTTCGTAAAATAATCTTCCAGACTTCCGGAAGCATCTTCTCTGGAATAATTAAAGCTAAAATTTTTACAAACCAAACCGGCAATTTTGATGCTTTCTGATTCAACTTCAGAATCATTAACACCGTAATTTCCAATATGAGTATTAGTCGCAACCATTATTTGACCAAAATAAGAAGGGTCTGTAAAAATCTCCTGGTATCCGGTCATTCCCGTATTAAAACAAACCTCACCAAAAGTCTTACCGCTAATTCCGATAGATTTTCCGTGAAAAATAGTCCCATCACTAAGTAATAAAATGGCGCTTTGTCGTGTTGTGTATTTCATTCTTTAATTTGTATTGTTTTTTAATTGTTTCATGAAATCCCCGATAGGTTTTTCAATTGTAATTAGATATTTTGCAAATTTACTTCTTTAAAAGAGTGCCTCCAAGATTTTTTAAAACTTTCCTCTCTAAAAATAAAACCAATAAAGTCAGATCAGTTAAATTTTAATTTCACTCCAAAAAAATCAAAAAAAAAGGATAAACTAAAAATTAGTTTATCCTTGATTTCTATAGAATCATTACTTTCATAATTATTCAGAAGCTTCAGTAGTCGTTTCTGATTCAGCTGCTGGAGCTTCAGGAGTACCTTCAGCTTTTTTAGCTTTACCACCACGACGGCTTTTTGCTTTTTTAACTTCTTTTTTACCTCCATTGTAAAGTTCGTTGAAATCTACAAGTTCGATCATTGCCATATCAGCATTATCTCCTAAACGATTTCCAACTTTAATGATACGAGTGTATCCTCCTGGACGGTCACCAACTTTAGCAGCTACGTCTCTGAACAAGTCAGTTACCGCATATTTGCTACGTAAGTAAGCAAAAACAATACGACGGTTGTGAGTCGTATCTTCTTTCGATTTTGTAATTAAAGGCTCAACGAATTGTTTAAGCGCTTTAGCTTTAGCAACAGTAGTGTTAATACGTTTGTGCTCGATAAGAGAACAAGCCATATTAGCCAACATAGCTTTTCTATGTCCAGTCTGTCTGCTTAAGTGATTGAATTTTTTTCCGTGTCTCATTGCTATTTTAAATTTAACCCACCGTAGCGGATTGAATTATTCTTTATCTAATTTGTATTTAGCTAAATCCATTCCGAAAGTTAAATTCTTCACTGCAACAAGTTCATCAAGTTCAGTTAAAGATTTTTTACCAAAATTACGGAATTTCATTAGGTCATTTTTATTGAACGATACTAAATCACCAAGTGTATCAACTTCAGCCGCTTTCAAGCAATTTAATGCTCTCACAGATAAATCCATATCAACAAGCTTAGTTTTAAGCAATTGTCTCATATGCAATGACTCTTCATCATACGATTCTGTTTGTGCAATTTCGTCAGCCTCGAGTGTAATTCTTTCGTCAGAGAACAACATGAAGTGGTGAATTAAAACTTTAGCAGCTTCAGTAAGAGCATCTTTAGGATTAATAGAACCATCAGTTTTAATTTCAAAAACTAACTTTTCATAATCTGTTTTTTGCTCAACACGGAAGTTTTCAATTGCATATTTTACATTTTTTACCGGAGTAAAAATAGAATCTGTAAAAATAGTTCCAATTGCAGCATTCTGTTTTTTGTTCTCCTCAGCAGGAACATATCCTCTACCTTTTTCGATTGTTAAATCGAAGTTCAATTTGATTTTAGAATCTAAATTACAGATAACAAGGTCTGGATTCAAAACTTGGAAACCTGAAATAAATTTTTGAAAATCACCTGCTGTCAATTGATCTTTACCGGAAACAGAAATTGTAACTGCTTCATTATCGATATCTTCAATTTGACGTTTGAAACGCACTTGCTTTAGATTAAGGATAATTTCGGTAACATCTTCAACAACACCTGAAATAGTAGAAAACTCATGATCTACACCTTCGATACGAACAGATGTAATTGCATAACCTTCTAATGCTGAAAGCAAAACTCTTCTAAGTGCATTACCAACTGTCAATCCGTAACCAGGTTCTAAAGGTCTAAATTCAAATTTACCTTCAAAATCGGTTGAATCGATCATGATAACTTTATCGGGCTTTTGAAAATTAAATATTGCCATAAATTTCGACTAAGTCAATTATTATTTGTTGTACAACTCTACGATTAATTGTTCTTTAATGTTTTCTGGAATTTGTAGTCTTGCAGGCACAGAAACGAAAGTTCCTTCTTTAAGATCATTGTTCCAAGTAATCCATTCATAAACATGACTTGAATTTGACAAAGAACGTTCGATAGCTTCTAAAGATTTAGATTTTTCACGAACTGCTACTTTATCACCAGGCTTAAGGTGGTAAGAAGGAATATTTACAACTTCACCATTAACAGTAATGTGTCTGTGAGATACGATTTGACGCGCACCTCTTCTAGATGGAGCAATTCCCATTCTAAAAACAACATTATCTAATCTTGCTTCACATAATTGTAATAAAACTTCACCAGTTACTCCTTTAGTTGCTGATGCTTTTTCGAATAAATTTCTGAATTGTTTTTCTAAAATTCCGTAAGAATATTTAGCTTTTTGCTTTTCCATTAACTGAACAGCGTACTCAGATTTTTTTCCTCTTTTTTTAGCCATCCCGTGTTGTCCAGGTGGGTAATTTCTTTTTTCGAATGATTTATCATCTCCGAAGATTGCTTCGCCAAATTTACGAGCGATTTTGGTTTTAGGACCAGTATATCTTGCCATTTTAAAAAAAATTTAAGGTAGAGATTATGAATTCAGGTCTAATCCTTCGATAATCTATGCTCTACCTTGTTTATACTATGAATAAATAAAATTAAACTCTACGTCTCTTTGGAGGACGACATCCGTTGTGAGGCATTGGAGTAACATCGATAATCTCAGTAACTTCAATTCCACCGTTATGAATAGAACGGATAGCAGACTCACGTCCGTTTCCTGGTCCTTTTACATAAACTTTCACTTTTTTAAGTCCTGCCTCAAGAGCTACTTTACTACAATCTTCTGCTGCCATTTGAGCTGCATACGGAGTGTTCTTTTTAGAACCTCTGAAACCCATTTTACCAGCTGAAGACCAAGAAATAACTTCACCTTTCTTATTAGTCAAAGAAATGATAATGTTGTTGAAAGTGGCAGAAATATGAGCTTCACCCGTTGATTCAACGATAACTTTACGTTTTTTTGCAGTTGCTTTAGCCATATTACTTATTATTTAGTTGCTTTTTTCTTGTTAGCAACAGTTTTTCTTTTACCTTTTCTTGTTCTAGAGTTATTTTTAGTTCTTTGCCCTCTTAACGGAAGACCAGATCTATGACGGATACCTCTGTAACAACCAATATCCATTAAACGTTTGATGTTTAAAGAAACTTCAGAACGTAATTCTCCTTCAATTTTGTAAAATGAAACTGCATCACGAATTGCTCCGATCTCGTCATCATTCCAATCTTGAACTTTTTTATCTTGGCTTACTTGAGCTTTTTCTAAAATCTCAATAGCTCTACTTTTTCCTAATCCAAAGATGTAGGTAAGTGCGATAACACCTCTCTTATTTTTTGGGATATCTACCCCTGCTATTCTTGCCATAATTATCCTTGTCTTTGTTTAAATCTAGGATTCTTTTTGTTTATTACGTACAATCTCCCTTTTCTACGCACGATAATGCACTCGGCACTTCTCTTTTTTACTGATGCTCTAACTTTCATAGTGAATATCCTTTAATATCGATAAGTAATTCTTGCTTTTGACAAATCGTAAGGACTCATTTCCAATTTCACTTTATCACCAGGTAATAACTTGATGTAATGCATACGCATTTTACCGGAAATATGAGCAATTACAATATGTCCATTTTCTAACTCTACACGGAACATCGCATTTGATAATGCTTCGATGATTGATCCGTCTTGTTCTATTGCTGATTGTTTTGCCATAAATATATTAAGCTACCGCTTTTCTATTTTTACCAGTCTTCATTAAACCATCATAATGTTTGTTTAACAAGTATGAATTGATTTGTTGAATAGTATCTATTGCAACTCCAACCATAATTATTAATGAGGTACCTCCAAAAAACATTGCCCAAGATTGTTGTACATCCATAATACTTACAACAATAGCTGGGAACACAGCAATCAAAGCAAGGAATAAAGATCCTGGGAAAGTTATTAAAGACATCACTTTATCAAGGAAGTCTGAAGTTTCAGCTCCCGGACGAACTCCAGGAATAAAACCACCACTTCTTTTTAAATCATCGGCCATTTTGTTAGTAGGAACAGTGATTGCAGTATAAAAGAATGTAAATACAATAATTAAAGTTGCAAATACAAAATTGTACCAAAATCCGAACATATTACTAAACGCACCAACAATAGATTGTGATGTGTCTGATTTAGACAATCCAGCTACAGCTGCAGGAATAAACATAATTGCCTGAGCAAAGATGATTGGCATAACTCCTGAAGCATTAAGCTTAAGAGGAATCCATTGTCTGTTACCACCAGCTAAATCCTGCTCGTAATCTCCAGTTGTCGTACGACGAGCGTACTGAACCGGGATTCTGCGTACTGCCATTGTAAGCAATACACAAGAAATGATCACTAATAACCACACGATAATCTCAATAACTAACAACATTGGACCTCCATTGTTATTGGTAACTCTGGTTGTGAATTCTTGTATAAAAGCTTGCGGTAAGCGTGCTAAAATACCAACCATAATCAATAATGAAATTCCATTTCCAATACCTTTATCTGTAATTTTTTCTCCAAGCCACATAGCAAAAATTGTACCTGTAACTAAGATAATAACTGACGAGAACAAAAATTCAGGTGAATTAAAGCCTAGTAAGAATGCACTACCAGGCAATGTTCTGTACAAATTATAGATATAAGTTGGACCTTGAACCAGTGTAATAGCTATAGTCAACCAACGAGTGATTTGATTAATCTTTTTTCTACCACTCTCTCCATCGTTTTGAAGTTTTTGCAAATAAGGAATCGCAATTCCCATTAACTGAACAACAATAGATGCAGAAATATAAGGCATAATACCTAAAGCAAAAACTGAAGCTTTAGAGAAAGCACCTCCTGTAAACATGTCCAGGATAGATCCTAAACCATTTTTAGTTTGTCCCGCTAAACCTGTTAACTGAGTTGCGTCAATTCCAGGAAGCGTAACGTGTGCACCAAAACGATATACTAAAAGCAATCCTAATGTAATTAAGATTCTATTTTTCAGTTCTTCGATTTTCCAAACATTACTTATTGATTCAATAAATTTCTTCATCTTAATAGATAAGTTATATAGTTACAGCTTCTCCACCAGCAGCTTCGATAGCAGCTTTTGCAGTAGCGGTAAATTTGTGGGCAGTTACTTTTAATTTTGCTTTCAACTCTCCTCTACCTAAAATCTTAACGATTTCATTTTTGGTAGCTAGACGATTTGCTACGAAATCTGTCATAGAAACAGAATCAGTAATCACACCATTGTCTACTAATAATTGAAGCGTATCTAAATTAACACCTTCGTATTCTTTACGATTGATGTTTGTGAAACCAAACTTAGGCACACGTCTTTGAAGTGGCATTTGTCCTCCTTCAAAACCAATCTTTTTAGAATAACCAGAACGAGATTTTGCTCCTTTGTGACCTCTTGCAGAAGTACCACCTTTTCCAGAACCTTCTCCTCTACCTAATCTTTTATTTTGATTGTGTGTTGACCCTTCAGCTGGTTGTAAGTTACTTAAATTCATAACAGTATTTGTTATTTAGCTTCTTCTACAGAAACTAAGTGTTTAACTTTGTTTATCATCCCAAGGATTGCAGGATTTGAATCATGCTCTACAACTTGTCCCATTTTACGTAGACCTAAAGCTTCCAAACCTCTTTTTTGAGAAAGAGGGCAGTTGATTTTGCTTCTTACTTGTTTTACTAATAATTTAGCCATAATTTCCTTGAATTAACCTTTAAAAACTTTTTCTAAAGAAACACCTCTTTGTTTTGCAACAGTATGAGCGCTTCTCATTTGTAATAAAGCATCAAAAGTTGCTTTTACCACGTTATGAGGATTTGATGATCCTTGAGATTTAGATAATACATCGTGAATACCTACTGATTCAAGAACTGAACGAACAGCTCCACCAGCAATAACTCCTGTACCATGAGAAGCAGGAATTAAGAATACACGTGCACCACCAAATTTACCTTTTTGTTCGTGAGGAACAGATTGTCCGTTCAAAGGAATTTTTACTAAATTTTTCTTAGCATCTTCTACTGCTTTCGCAATTGCTTCAGAAACGTCTTTAGATTTTCCTAATCCATGACCAACTACTCCGTTTTCATCACCTACAACTACAATAGCAGAAAAACCGAAAGCTCTACCACCTTTTGTAACCTTAGTAACACGATTAACACTTACCAGACGGTCTTTAAGTTCAAGACCACTTGGTTTTACCAATTCTACATTTTTGTATTTAGACATAATATATTAGAATTTAAGTCCAGCCGCTCTTGCGCCTTCTGCTAATGATTTAATACGACCGTGGTATAAATATCCACCTCTGTCAAAAGTGATGGTATCGATCCCGGCTTTTAACGCTTTCTCTGCAACTAGTTTTCCAACAGCAGCAGCTACTTCAACGTTAGTACCTTTTCCTATTTCTTTTTCTCTTGAAGATGCAGCTAATAAAGTAACTCCATTTACATCATCAATAAGTTGAGCGTAAATTTCTTTGTTACTTCTAAATACAGATAGTCTTGGGTTAGCAGCAGTACCACTAATCGATTTTCTAATTCTGAATCTAATTCTCTGTCTTCTATCAGATTTTGTTAATGACATAATCTTATTTTTTAAGCTGATTTACCTGCTTTTCTTCTTAATACTTCACCCACAAATTTAACACCTTTTCCTTTGTATGGCTCAGGCTTACGGAAACCTCTGATTTTCGCAGCAACCTGACCTAAAAGTTGTTTATCAAATGATGTTAATTTTACGATAGGGTTCTTTCCTTTTTCAGATATTGTTTCTAAACTTACTTCTGGAGCAATTTCTAAAACAATATTGTGAGAATATCCAAGAGCTAAATCTAACTTTTGACCTTGGTTTGAAGCTCTATAACCAACTCCAACTAATTCAAGTTCTTTTGTAAAACCTTCAGATACACCAACAATCATATTACTGATTAAAGATCTGTACAATCCGTGTTTTGCTCTTTGGTCTTTATGATCAGACGATCTTTCAACTTGTACTTGATCGCCTTCAACTTTTACAGTTACGTCCGAAAACTCCTGAGATAGTTGACCTTTTTTTCCTTTTACTGTAATGATACCGTCTTTAACTTCTACAGTTACGTCAGCAGGGATTACAATTGGGCTTTTACCTATTCTTGACATCTTATTTAGTCTTTAAAATTAGTATACGTAACAAATTACTTCACCACCTACATTTAATTGTTTCGCTTGTTTTCCAGTCATAAGACCTTTTGAAGTTGAAACAATAGCAATTCCTAATCCGTTAAGGATTCTTGGTAATTTGGCAGCACCTGCGTATTTACGTAAACCAGGTTTACTAATTCTTTGGATATCTTTAATTACAGGCTCTTTAGTATCTTTATCATACTTCAAAGCGATCTTGATTGAACCCTGAACAGAGTTGTCTTCAAATTTGTAACTCAAGATATAACCTTGATCAAATAAGATCTTAGTTATTTCTTTTTTTAGATTAGAAGCTGGAATTTCAACAACTTTGTGGTTTGCAGCCACAGCGTTACGAACTCTAGTCAAATAATCTGCAATAGGATCTGTATACATATGTATTTGATTGCGATTATGGTTTTCGGGAGACACCCGTCTCCCGAACCTTTAATCAATTAAAATTATTTTTCGGTTTGCAAAAGTAATAACTTATTGCGAGATTACCAAGAAGCCTTTTTTACTCCAGGGATTAATCCATTATTTGCCATCTCACGGAAAGTTACACGTGAAATACCAAATTGACGAATATAACCTCTTGGTCTACCTGTTAATTTACAACGGTTGTGTAAACGAACTGGTGAAGCATTTTTAGGTAATCTTTGTAAGCCTTCATAATCTCCAGCTTCTAATAAAGCTTTTCTTTTTTCAGCGTACTTAGCTACCGTTTTCTCTCTTTTCACCTCACGGGCTTTCATTGATTCTTTAGCCATGTCTTAATTCTTTTTAAAAGGTAAACCTAATTCAGCCAATAACGACTTTGCTTCTTTGTCTGTTTTTGCAGTAGTAACAAAAGTAATATCCATTCCTGAAATTTTGTTTACTTTGTCAATATCAATTTCAGGGAAAATGATTTGCTCTAAAACTCCAAGATTGTAATTACCTCTTCCGTCGAAACCAGTAGCTTTGATACCACTAAAATCTCTAACGCGTGGTAAAGCAGAAGTAATAAGTCTATCTAAAAACTCATACATTCTCTCTCCACGTAAAGTAACTTTTGCTCCAATAGGCATCCCTTTTCTCAATTTGAATGACGCAACGTCTTTCTTTGAAATTGTAGATACTGCTTTTTGTCCAGTGATCTTTGTTAACTCATCAACTGCATAGTCAATAAGTTTTTTATCAGATACAGCTGCACCAACTCCACGGCTCAAAACGATTTTTTCAAGTTTAGGAACTTGCATTACGTTTGTATATCCGAATTCTTCTTTAAGAGCAGAGATTACTCTACTCTTATATTCTTCTTTTAGTCTAGGTGTATATGCCATTACTATAGTACTTGATTAGATTTTTTTGAAAATCTTACTTTCTTATCTCCTTCTACTCTAATACCAACTCTAGTTGTTTCCTTAGTTTTAGGATCAATTAGTGAAATGTTAGATATTTGTATAGAAGCTTCTTTCTTAACGATACCACCTTGAGGGTTTTTAGCACTTGGTTTTGTATGTTTTGAAACCATGTTTACACCTTCAACTATCGCTTTATTTTTCTCACGGTAAACACGTAATACTTTACCTTCAGCACCTTTATGGTCTCCAGCAATAACTCTTACGATATCTCCTGATTTTATTTTTAGCTTTATCATCTTAAAACGAATTAAAGCACTTCTGGTGCTAATGATACAATTTTCATGAATTGTTTTTCACGAAGTTCTCTTGCTACCGGACCAAAAACACGTGTTCCTCTCATTTCCCCTGCAGCGTTCAAAAGAACACATGCATTATCATCGAAACGGATATAAGAACCATCAGCTCTTCTCACTTCTTTTTTGGTACGTACAACAACTGCAGTTGAAACAGCTCCTTTTTTCACGTTTCCGTTTGGAGTTGCATCTTTAATAGATACTACAATCTTGTCACCAACAGAGGCATACCTTCTTTTGGTACCTCCTAAAACACGGATAGTTAAAACTTCTTTTGCTCCCGTGTTATCTGCTACTTTTAGTCTTGATTCCTGTTGTACCATAATTATTTAGCTCTTTCTAAGATTTCAACTAATCTCCAACATTTTGTTTTACTTAAAGGACGCGTTTCGCTAATTCTTACAGTATCTCCAATGTTACAGTCGTTTGTTTCGTCGTGTGCAACATATTTCTTAGTTTTCAACACGAACTTACCGTATAATGGGTGCTTTACTTTTCTTACTTCAGCAATAACAATAGACTTATCCATTTTATTTGAAGTAACAACACCTATTCTTTCTTTTCTTAAATTTCTTTTTTCTTCCATCTTTCAGCAGAATACAATTATTGTAACTCTCTTTTAGTTAACTCTGTAGCCAATCTTGCAACTGTTCTTCTTACACTTCTAATTTGAAGTGGGTTCTCAATTGGAGAAATAGCGTGAGCCATTTTTAGGTCAGCATATATTTTCTTAGTTTGACTAAGTTTTTCTTGCAACTCCGCTGCAGAAAGATCTTTTATTTCTGATTGTTTCATAATATAAATTTAATTATGCTTCGAAATCTCTAGCAACGACGAATTTAGTTTTTACTGGAAGTTTTTGAGCTGCAAGACGTAAAGCCTCTTTTGCAACTGACAATGGAACTCCTCCAACTTCAAACATAATTCTTCCTGGTTTAACAACAGCAGCCCAATACTCAACTGCTCCTTTACCTTTACCCATACGTACTTCAAGAGGTTTCTTAGTAATAGGCTTGTCTGGAAATATTTTAATCCATAATTGTCCTTCTCTCTTCATGTAACGAGTTGCAGCGATACGCGCAGCTTCGATTTGACGAGAAGTCAAGAACATTCCATCTTCATGTACAGATTTAATACCAAACATTCCATTAGAAAGTTCATGCCCTCTTTGAGAATTACCTTTCATCTTACCTTTTTGTACCTTACGGTATTTTGTTCTTTTAGGCTGTAACATTTTTCTTTAGTTTAAAAATTTACTTTCTTTTACGAGCGTCTGGTTTTCCACCTTTATTAAAAGGCTTTCTGTCTCCTCTTGGAGAATCGCCACCTTTACCACCACCAGTTCCAGATTGTTTTTTATCCATTCCTGCAAGTGGAGAAAGATCTCTCTTTCCATAAACTTCACCTTTCATGATCCATACTTTGATACCCATTCTACCATAAGTAGTATGAGCTTCAGCCAAAGCATAATCAATATCAGCTCTGAAAGTTGATAGAGGAATTCTACCTTCTTTGAAACCTTCTGAACGCGCCATCTCAGCACCATTCAAACGACCAGAAATCAAAACTTTGATACCTTCAGCGTTCATACGCATAGAAGCAGCAATAGCCATTTTGATTGCACGTCTGTAAGAAATACGGCTTTCGATTTGACGAGCGATGCTTGTCGCCACAAGATAAGCATCTAACTCAGGTCTTTTAATTTCAAAGATGTTGATTTGAACCTCTTTGTCAGTAACTTTCTTAAGTTCTTCTTTCAACTTGTCTACCTCTTGTCCACCTTTTCCGATAATGATACCAGGTCTAGCAGTAGTGATAGTAACGGTTACAAGTTTCAAAGTTCTCTCGATGATTACTTTAGATACACTAGCTTTTGATAAACGAGCGTGGATATACTTTCTGATTTTGTGATCTTCGGCAAGTTTATCACCGTAGTCATTTCCACCATACCAGTTTGAGTCCCACCCTCTGATGATACCAAGTCTATTTCCAATTGGATTTGTCTTTTGTCCCATGCTGCTTAAGAATTGCTTTGTGTGTTATTGATAGCTCCAAGCACGATTGTAACGTGGTTAGAACGTTTTCTTATTCTGTGTGCACGACCTTGTGGAGCTGGACGAAGTCTTTTCAACATCATTCCACCATCTACTCTGATCTCTTTAACAAATAATCCAGCTTCTTCTAAATTACCTTCACTATTTTTTTGCTCCCAGTTGTTGATTGCAGATAATAATAGTTTCTCTAATTTTCTTGAAGCTTCTTTAGAACTGAATCTTAAGATGTTAAGTGCTCTTTCTACCTTCTGACCTCTTACCAAGTCCGCTACTAAGCGCATTTTTCTAGGTGAAGTAGGGCAGTTATTCAATTTTGCGAAAGCAATAGACTTATTAGCCTCTTTTCTCGCATCTGCTGTTTCTCTTTTACGAACTCCCATTGCTTCTTTTATTTTTTACCTTTATTTTTTGCTCCAGCATGACCTCTAAAAGATCTAGTTGGTGAAAACTCTCCTAATTTGTGACCTACCATGTTTTCTGTTACGTAAACCGGTACAAATTGACGACCGTTATGAACTGCGATAGTTTGTCCAACGAAATCCGGAGTAATCATGGAAGCTCTAGACCAAGTCTTTACAACTGCATTTTTACCACTTTCTACGTTTTCCTGAACTTTCTTGTCTAACTTATAATGAACGAAAGGTCCTTTTTTTAATGAACGTGCCATATCTTATTATTTCTTTCTACGTTCTACGATATACTTGTTACTCGGGTTTTTCTTAGAACGAGTTCTGTAACCTTTAGCTGGCAATCCGTTTCTTGAACGTGGGTGCCCTCCAGAAGAACGTCCTTCACCACCTCCCATAGGGTGATCAACTGGGTTCATCGCTACTGGTCTAGTTCTAGGTCTTCTTCCTAACCATCTTGTTCTACCTGCTTTTCCAGATACAACTAATTGGTGATCAGAATTAGAAACAGCTCCAATTGTAGCCGAACATGTTAACAAGATCAATCTTGTCTCTCCAGATGGCATTTTAATTGTAGCGTATTTTCCGTCTCTTGCCATTAACTGAGCAAAAGTTCCAGCTGAACGAGCAATAACTGCTCCTTGTCCTGGACGTAACTCAATACAAGATATAACAGTTCCAAGAGGAATTCTGCTTAAAGGCAATGTATTACCAATCTCTGGTTGAGATTCTGGACCAGAAACTAATTTCTGACCAACTTTCAATCCGTTTTGAGCGATAATATAAGTTTTCTCTCCATCAGCATAAGCTAATAAAGCGATAAATGCAGTACGATTTGGATCGTATTCGATTGATTTCACAGTAGCTGGAATTCCAACTTTAGTTCTTTTGAAATCAATAATACGATATCTCTGCTTGTGACCACCACCCGTATAACGCATGGTCATCTTTCCTTGACTATTTCTACCTCCAGAGTTTTTTATCGGCGCTATCAAAGAGCGTTCCGGCTTATCAGTTGTAATGGCGTCATAACCATTCACAACTCTAAATCGCTGACCTGGGGTAATAGGTTTTAATTTTCTTACTGACATTTTTCTATCTTAGATATTGTTGTAAAAATCAATTGTTTCTCCTTCTTGTACTTGTACAATTGCTTTTTTAATAGCATTTGTCTTTCCACTGATTAAACCACTTTTAGTGTATTTTGTAGTTCTGTCCGGTCTTACGTTCATCGTGTTAACTGAAACGATAGTTACTCCATAAGCAGCTTCAACAGCTTTCTTAATTTGAACTTTGTTTGCTTTTTTGTCAACAACGAATCCGAAGCGGTTTAAAACTTCACTTTCTTTGGTTACTTTTTCTGTTACTATAGGTCTAATTATGATGCTCATACTCCTATTATTTGCTTAAATTTTCTTCGATTAACTCCAAAGAACCTTCTAAAAGCACTAAATTGTTAGTGTTTAAAATAGCGTAAGTGCTTAATTCTGAGCTAGTTACGACATTAGAAGCCTTTAAATTGCGTGACGACAAATATACATTTTTATTCGTCTCTCCCAACACAAATAGAGATTTTTTATTTTCTAACCCTAAAGCTTTCAAAACGTTAATGAAATTTTTAGTGTTTGGCGCTTCAAAATTAAAGTCTTCAAGAACGATAATATTCGACTCTTTTGCTTTGATTGAGAAAGCTGATTTTCTTGCCAATCTTTTCAAGCCTTTATTCAATTTGAATGAATAACCTCTTGGTCTTGGTCCGAAAATTGTTCCACCACCTTTAAACAATGGATTTTTGATACTTCCCGCACGAGCTGTACCAGTTCCTTTTTGTTTTTTAATCTTACGTGTACTTCCTGTCACTTCAGCTCTTTCTTTAGCTTTGTGAGTCCCTTGTCTTTGATTAGCAAGATATTGCTTAACATCAAGGTATACAGCGTGATTGTTTGGTTCAATTGCGAATACTGAATCAGAAAGTTGAACTTTTCTTCCAGTATCTTTTCCGTTGAAATCTAATACTTTTACTTCCATTACTTCTGAATGATTACATAAGAGTTTTTATGTCCAGGAACACATCCTTTAATAACAAGTAGGTTCTTTTCAGCCACTACTTTTAAAACTCTAAGGTTTTGAACTTTTACATTGTCTCCTCCCATTCTTCCAGCCATACGCATTCCTTTGAATACTCTAGATGGATAAGAAGATGCTCCTACAGAACCTGGCGCTCTTAAACGGTTGTGTTGACCGTGAGTTGCTTGTCCAACACCACCAAATCCGTGACGTTTAACAACCCCTTGAAAACCTTTACCTTTAGATACACCTTGTACATCTACAAATTCTCCTTCAGAAAAAATAGAAACATCAATAAGATCTCCTAATTTTTGCTCAGTTGCAAAATCTTGAAATTCAACGACTTTTTTCTTAGCTACAGTTCCAGCTTTTTTAAAGTGACCTAAAGCCGCTTTTGTGGAATGTTTCTCGTTTTTGTCATCGAAACCAAGTTGCAACGCTTCGTACCCGTCAACACCTTTGGTTCTGACTTGGGTAACAACACAAGGACCAGCTTCGATTACTGTACAAGGAATGTTTTTCCCGTTTTCGTCGAAAATACTAGTCATGCCGATTTTTTTACCAATTAACCCAGACATAAATATTAATTATTAATTACTAAAATTCCCTTCAATTTGAAAATAACAGAAATTTCCAAACAGGGAGTGCAAAAGTAGATATTAAAATTGAATATACCAAACAGTTAGAAAAATTAAATCGCTCATTATCAAAAACCAAGCATCAAAACAACTTCAAAAACAACCTTATTTTTTTCCAATAATGAAATCATTTTTTACATTTTCAGCACATTCACGCTTAACAATTAATTAATAAATTCACAACAAAAAACACCCGAATCCCCTTAAAACAAAGGACTTTATAAAAATTTACAGAAAAATAAAAAAATAAAAANNAAAAAAAAGCGAGACATTTCTGACTCGCTTTTTATATAAAAAATATAAAAAAATTATACTTTTATCTCTACTTCTACTCCACTTGGCAATTCAAGTTTCATTAAAGCATCAATAGTTTTAGATGAAGATGAATAAATATCAATCAATCTCTTGTATGACATTACTTCAAATTGCTCTCTCGCTTTTTTGTTAACGTGCGGAGAACGTAACACAGTGAAAAGTTTTTTGTGAGTTGGCAATGGAATTGGACCTGTTACAACTGCACCAGTAGTTTTTACTGTTTTCACGATCTTTTCAGCAGATTTATCTACCAACATGTGATCGTAAGACTTTAGTTTTATTCTGATTTTTTGACTCATTTTCTTAAGAATTAAGCGTTACCTTTTGCTTTTTTAATTACCGCTTCTGAAATATTAGAAGGCGTTTCTGCATAGTGAGAAAACTCCATTGTTGAAGTAGCTCTACCTGAAGACAATGTTCTTAATGTTGTAACATATCCAAACATTTCAGATAAAGGCACATCAGCTTTAATAGTTTTAGCCCCATTTCTGTCACCCATATCATTAACCTGACCTCTACGACGGTTCAAGTCACCTACGATATCACCCATGTTTTCTTCAGGAGTAATAACCTCGATTTTCATGATTGGCTCAAGAATAACAGCTCCGGCAGCACGTCCTGATTCTTTATAACCCATTCTTGCAGCTAACTCAAAAGATAATGCATCAGAATCCACAGGGTGGAAAGATCCATCAGTTAAAGTTACTTTCAAACTATCCACAGCATATCCTGCTAACGGACCAGTTTTCATAGCCTCTCTAAATCCTTTTTCAACAGCTGGAATATATTCTTTAGGAACGTTACCACCTTTTACAGCATTAATAAACTGTAATCCTACAGGAACTTTACCATCAACTTCATCAGCAGGCTCAATTGTAAATACGATATCACCGAATTTACCACGACCTCCAGATTGTTTCTTATAAGTCTCTCTATGCGTAGCTGATCTTGTGAAAGCTTCTTTGTATTCAACCTGAGGCTCACCTTGGTTTACTTCAACTTTGAATTCACGTTTCATACGATCTACTAAGATATCTAAGTGAAGCTCACCCATACCTGAGATAATCGTTTGACCTGAAGCCTCATCAGTTCTAACTGTAAACGTTGGATCTTCTTCAGCTAATTTAGCCAAAGCCATACCCATTTTATCTACGTCAGCTTTAGTTTTAGGCTCAATAGCGATACCAATTACCGGATCAGGGAATTTCATAGACTCCAAAATAATTGGATTCTTTTCATCACATAATGTATCTCCAGTTTTAATATCTTTAAATCCTACAGCAGCTCCAATATCTCCAGCCTCAATAAATTCGATTGGATTTTGCTTGTTAGCGTGCATTTGGTAAATACGAGAAATTCTTTCTTTGTTACCAGAACGAGTATTTAAAACATAAGAACCAGCATCTAAACGACCAGAATAAGCACGGAAGAAAGCTAAACGACCTACGAATGGGTCAGTAGCAATTTTAAATGCCAAAGCAGCAAACGGCTCTTTTACATCTGGCTTACGCAAGATTTTAGTTTGATCTTCTTCTAATAAATCAGCATCATCAGGATGAATTCCTTCAATACCTTCTTTATCCAAAGGAGATGGCAAATATTTACAAACTGCATCTAACATGAATTGAACTCCTTTGTTTTTGAAAGAAGAACCAGCAAGCATAGGAATGATCGCCATATCAATTGTAGCAGCTCTTAAAGCATTGTTAATCTCATCTTCAGTAATAGAGTTCTCATCCTCCATGTACTTATCTAAAAGATTTTCATCGTAAGTAGCAATTTCTTCGATAAGGATAGAACGATATTGTCTAACCTCGTCAACCATATCAGCTGGAATATCAACGATATCAAAAGTAGCTCCTTGAGTCTCATCATGCCATACAATAGCCTGATTTTTAACTAAGTCAACGATACCTTTAAAATCAGCCTCATCACCAATAGGCAAAGTAATTGCAACCGCATTCGATTTCAACATATCTTTAACCTGTCCGCATACTCCTAAAAAGTTAGCACCTTGACGGTCCATTTTATTTACGAATCCCATACGAGGAACTCTATATTGATCAGCAAGTCTCCAGTTAGTTTCAGACTGAGGCTCAACACCATCAACTGCACTAAACAAGAATACTAAACCATCCAACACACGCAAAGAACGATTTACCTCTACAGTAAAGTCAACGTGTCCAGGAGTATCAATAATATTAAAGTGGTAAGGCAATGATTCCGGAAGAACTTTACCTTGCTCTGTTGGAAAATTCCAAGTACAAGTTGTAGCAGCAGAAGTAATTGTAATACCTCTTTCCTGCTCTTGCGCCATCCAGTCCATTGTTGCAGCACCATCATGCACCTCACCAATTTTATGTGACTTTCCAGTATAAAAAAGAATACGCTCAGTAGTTGTTGTTTTACCAGCATCAATGTGAGCAGCAATTCCGATATTTCTTGTATATTTTAAATCTCTAGCCATTTCTTTACGAATTAAAATCTAAAGTGAGAGAATGCTTTGTTAGCTTCTGCCATTTTGTGAGTATCCATTCTTTTCTTAACCGCAGCACCTTCTTCTTTAGCAGCTGCTAAACATTCTGACGCTAAACGTTGTGCCATAGATTTTTCGTTTCTTCTTCTTGAATAAAGTATTAACCACTTCATTGCCATAGAAATTTTTCTGTCTGGACGAATCTGCATTGGAATTTGAAATGTAGCTCCACCTACTCTACGGCTACGTACTTCTACGTGAGGCATAACGTTTGTTAAAGCATCTTTCCAAATTTCTAATGAAGTTTTCTCATCATTTTGCTTTTTAGATTCGATGATATCAATTGCATCATAAAATACTTTGAAAGCTGTAGATTTCTTACCATCCCACATTAAGTTGTTCACGAAACGTGTTACCAATTGGTCATTAAACCTTGGATCTGGTAAAAGTGGTCTTTTCTTTGCCGCTCTTTTTCTCATGTCTTTTTTTTAAATAAAAAGTTATAGGTTATCCGTTAAATGTTATGTGTTACAGATTTCAAGCACATGCTAAAACCCCAACCCTTAACTCCTAACCTCCAACTCTTAACGTTTTAAATTACTTTTTTGCTTCTTTTGGGCGTTTAGCACCGTACTTAGATCTTCTTTGCGTTCTTCCTGCAACTCCTGACGTGTCAAGCGCTCCACGAACGATATGATATCTAACACCTGGTAAATCTTTTACCCTTCCACCTCGCACTAATACTATCGAGTGCTCTTGTAAATTGTGTCCTTCTCCAGGGATGTAAGCATTCACTTCATTACCATTTGTCAAACGTACACGCGCAACTTTACGCATTGCAGAGTTTGGTTTTTTTGGTGTAGTAGTGTAAACACGCGTACAAACCCCTCTTCTTTGAGGACAAGAATCTAAAGCAACCGATTTACTCTTCTTAGTGATCTGAGTTCTTCCTGTTCTTACTAATTGTTGAATTGTTGGCATAATTAATACTAAAAATTTATTATGTATATTAAATTCCCGCTTTTTACGGGGTTGCAAATGTATAAAATATTTTTCACTATACAAACGTTAATTCATTAATTTTCAATAACATTATTTAAGCATGTGATTTTACAAACAAACAATAGATATTTGTAATACTTTTAATTTAATGAAACAATTGCTTTTGAAATCGCTTTTACCACTCCTGTTTTTCCAAATCGGCATCTCTTCTTGTGCTCAAAATCTTCATTTACAAATTAAAGGAGCGAATCAAATCGAAACACAAACTATTGATTCCCTGAATTATTCAGAAAATCACACTAACATAAAATCCCTTTTCGAAGAAGTTAAAAATGTATCTGAAAAATTAACGAAACAAGGATATCTCGACCACGCTATACTTGAAACAAAAAAAACAAACGATAGTACTTTTATCTCAAAAATCGACTTAAAAAACAAAATAAAAGAACTTCAAATATATATAGGAGCGAATCACCGCTTTTTTGATGAAGCAAAAATCAAAAACGACACTTTAATTCTAGCATATGAAGAACTGGAAAATTATCTAAATCAAAAAACATTAGATGCCGAAAAAGCCGGTTTTGCCTTAAACAAACTAAAACTTGAAAACCTCCAAAAAAAAAATTCCATAATTTACGCGGAGTTAAACTATAAATCCGAAAAAAAACGCGTCGTAAATTCCATTATTCTAACTCAAACTGACCCAACTAAAAGAGATTATTTCCCAAAAGGACATTTAAAACAACTTAAAAAGAAATACTTAAACAAGACTTTCAATCAGGAAATCATAAAACAATTGTATAACGATATCAATGCATTTGAATTCACCTCTCAAACCAAATATCCGGAGGTATTATTCACAACTGATTCTACAAAAATATACACCTATGTAGAAAAAAGACAAGCAAACACTTTTGATGGCTACATTGGTTTTTCTAATGACGAAAATAAAAAAACAACTCTGAATGGATATCTGGACCTATCACTGTTAAACACTCTTCACGCAGGCGAGCAATTTTCACTGTATTGGAAAAGTGACGGAAATCAACAAAAAACCTTCAATACCAAAATCGAGATCCCTTATATATTTCAGTCTTCATTAGGCATTAAAGCACAATTAAATATTTTCAAACAGGACAGCACTTTTCAAAACACCAAAACTGCAATTGATTTAGGTTATTTCCTAAACTACAATACACGGTTATATTTAGGCTATCAATCGACAGAATCGAGTGACATTCAAAACACAAACAACACCACAATTAGCGACTACAAAAATTCATACATCACTTCTACTCTTGAGTACAAAAAAACAGATTATCTCCAAAGTTTATTCCCGAAAAAAGCCTCCCTCAACCTTCTATTAGGCTACGGGAAAAGAGATACCAACAACACCCCTAAAACCGTCGAATCCAGTAAACAATTCTACACCAACCTTAACCTTTCTTATAATTTTGAGCTAAACAAGAAAAACTTCATCTACATAAATCCACAAATCCTTTATCTAAAAAGTCAAAATTACATTACCAACGAATTGTTTCGATTTGGAGGAACAAACTCTATAAGAGGTTTTGCAGAAAACAGTCTCCAGGGCAATTTCGCCTCTATGCTACTCACCGAATACAGATACAAAGTCTCTAACAACCTGTATATCAATTCCATTATCGATTTTGCCATTTATCAAGATTTAAGCAACACTCAAAATCTTAATAAATTACAAAAATTATCAGGAGTCGGAATCGGCACAACCATCCAGACAACAAGTGGCCTGCTCCGCATTAATCTCAGTAATGGCGGGGAAAATCTTCAGGAAATAAAATTATTTAACACAATCGTTAACATACACTACAATGTTAAATTTTAACGTTGTGAGAAAATTCACCAAAACGACATTCCTATTATTAACAAATTATTAAGGAATAAAAAATACCGAAAAATTCTAAATAATAGCACCCAATATATCAGATTAATCTCAGTATTGACGGGGAAAACACCCAATAAACCTAATTATTTAACACAATGATTACAATATGTTACAATGTTAAATTTTAGCATTGTGAGAAAATTCAACAACACAACACTAGGATTATTAACAAATTATTATGAATATTGTAAGACTAATTCAAAATAATTACAAAAATGAAACCAAAGTTCAATGGATTTTTAGTACTACTTTTAGTACTATTCGCGCAACTAACCTTTGCGCAAGAAAGAGCCGTTTCGGGAACTGTTACCGATGATGCAGGTATGCCACTACCAGGGGTAAGCGTACAAATCAAAGGAACCAAAACAGGCACACAGACCGATTTTGATGGTAAATATTCCATCAAAGCAACGACAAGTCAAATTTTAGTATTTAGTTACATCGGCATGAAAACTCAGGAAATTGCCGCGAGCTCATCACAAGTAAACACAAAACTGTCGGGAGATGCCCAACAATTGGAAGGTGTTGTAGTAACCACAGCGATGGGTATTAAAAGAGAAAAAAAATCTTTAGGATATGCTTCTCAACAAATTTCAGGAAAAGATGTTAACGGAGGGGCAGGAAACACCAACGTTGCCAATTTATTATCAGGTAAAGCCGCGGGTGTAGAAGTTCAAAGAAACAACAACTTCGGAGGTTCTACAAACGTTGTAATTAGAGGTAATAAATCACTTACCGGAAATAACCAGGCTCTTTGGGTTATTGACGGTGTGCCTATTGACAACTCCAACTCAAACGTTTCTTCGCAACAAGTCGGAGGCGGCGGTTACGATTACGGTAACAATGCCTCGGATATCAACCAGGAAGATATTGAAAGCATCAACATCCTAAAAGGAGCTGCTGCAACAGCATTATATGGATCCAGAGCTGCAAATGGAGTTGTAATGGTTACCACCAAAAAAGGAAAATCAGACAACAAAATCGGTTTTTCGTTCTCAAGCGGATTCACAAACGGAAGTGTTGACAAATCAACTTTTCCTAAATATCAAAACAGATATGGGTCAGGATACGGTATTGGCTCCTCATTTTTAGGAACTGGTACACCAGATACTGTAGACACATCAAATGATGCCTCTGACGGAGATGCTTTTGATAACCAACCAGTTTACCAATGGGATGCTTTTACTCCTTTCTCGCCAAACTACGGAAAAGCCACTCCATGGACAGCTGCAAAAAATGGCCCTGTAACTTTCTTTAATAATGCTCATACTTTTGTTAATAGCATTGCATTAGAAAAATCAACTGACAGATCAAGCTTATCATTGACTTATGTAAACACTAATCAAACTGGTATTCTTCCAAACAGTGAATTGAAAAAAAATCAGATAAGTGCAAGATTTAGTCAAAAAGTTACCGATAAACTTACCGCTAATGCTTATGCGGCCGTTACCCTACAAAGCACTGTAGGTAGAAACTCAACTGGTTATAACGATAACATTATGGGCAACTTCAGACAATGGTGGCAAACCAACACTGACGTTCAAGCGCAAAAAGATGTTTACTTTGCATCAAGCGGTCAAAACATAACCTGGAACTGGACTGATCCGACAGATCCTTCAGGTCTAAAACCAGCATATTGGGACAATCCTTATTTCACACGTTATCAAAATTATTCTTCTGATGACAGAACCCGTTTATTCAGCTACGCTTCCCTTAATTATGAGATAGCTCCATGGTTAAGTGCATTAGGAAGAGTCTCACTTGACACCTATAAGCAACTTCAGGAAGAAAGAAGAGCTGTCGGGTCAATTGCTTCAGGATTTGGTCTTTCTCCTGTTAATGAATCATCAGGGTATCAAAGAAACGACATCAACTTTCAGGAAATCAACTATGATTTCATGTTAAACTTCAACAAAAAATTTGGTGAAGACATTAGTTTAAATGGAGTAATTGGAACCAACATCAGAAGAAACAAACGAGACAATGTCCTTTCTTCAACTATCGGAGGTTTAGTTACTCCAGGAATTTATGCTTTATCTAACTCACGCTTAGATTTACCATTTCCAAAAGAAGCCAAAGTATCATCAGGTGTTAATGGAATCTACGCCCAGGGATCTATTGGTTATTTAGACACTTATTTTGTAGATGCCTCTATTAGAAGAGATGTTTCTTCGACATTACCTGACAATAACAACTCTTATGTTTATCCAGCGGTTTCCGGATCATTCCTTTTCTCAAACGTAGTAAAGGCAGACTGGTTAAATTTTGGAAAATTCAGAGTGAACTATGCTGAAGTAGGAAATGATGCAGATGCACTTCAACTAAACAACACTTACACAAGAGTTCCTAACTTTCAAGGACAACCTCTTTACACAAACTCCTTATTACTTCCATTCCGTAGCATTAACAAAAACCCAGACCTTAAACCGGAAAGAACAAAATCTTTCGAGGTTGGTCTAGAGACAAGTTTATTAAACAGACGTCTAGGATTTGACATTACCTACTACAAAACAAACTCAGTTGACCAGATTGTTGCAGCAGCAGTATCTTCAGGATCCGGCTTTACGAACGCACTTGTTAACGGTGGAAACATCGAAAACAAAGGTTTTGAAATTCAATTAAACGGAACTCCAATTAAAACAAAAGACTTTAGCTGGGAAATAATTGTAAACTGGTCAAACAATAGAAGTAAAGTTATCACATTACCAAATGGACTAGACAATCTTCAATTAGGTGCATTCCAAGGTGGTGTTACAGTTAACGCAGCTCCTGGTGAAGCTTATGGCGCCCTAAAAGGAACTGATTTCGTTTACACAAACGGACAGCCAACAATAGATCAAGCCACAGGTAAATACATGATCACTACATCTTCAAACAACACAATCGGAAACATTACTCCGGATTGGATTGGTGGGGTTAGAAACAAATTTACTTATAAAAATTTGACTTTTGGATTCTTAATTGACACTCAAAAAGGCGGAGACATCTTCTCACTAGATATGTACTACGGGCTTGCATCAGGGCTATACAGAGAAACAGCTGTAGGAGACATTAGAGAAAATGGTCTTTTAAATCCTGGAGTTGCTCCTAACGGAACTCCAAACACTGTAAAAACAAAAGGTGGATCAATCGCAAACAGCATGGGCTACCAAGCTGCACCAAACAAAGCTTTTATTTACGACGCCTCGTTTGTTAAACTTAGAGAAGTATCTATCACTTACAACTTCCCTAAAAGCATGTTCGAAAATACATTCATAAACGCGGCATCAGCAAGTTTAGTTGGTTCGAACTTATGGATAATTCATAAAAACCTACCATACGCAGACCCAGAAAGTGGACTATCATCAGGAAACAGCTCAAGAGGCTATTCAGTTGGATCTCTTCCAACTACCAGAGATATTGGTTTTAACTTAACATTCAAATTTTAATACAGAACAAAATGAAAAAAATACTATATGCATTAGGAATCATGCTTCTCACAGTTTCATGTGACGACAGCAGCCTAACAGACTTAAATGTAGATGTAAAAAACCCTTCTGTAGTACCCCCTAGCACTTTATTTACAAATGCTGAAAAAAACTTAACAGAGCAACTTGTCAACACCAATGTAAACAGAAACATATTCAGACTAGTAAACCAACAATGGACTGAGACCACTTATTTGGATGAATCTAATTACAACTGGGTAACCCGTAAAATTTCAGACAATCACTGGGACAGACTTTATGCGGGACCACTTGCTGATTTATCTCAAGCGAAGGGCTTTCTGGAAAAAGATGTAATCTCACCTACAGATCCTGAATTTGCACAAAAAACTATAGTCAAAAAGAATCAATTGATCCTTATTGACATATTAACTGTTTATACATACCAAATTTTAGTAGACACTTTTGGCGATGTTCCTTACTCAGAAGCCCTAAAAGGATCGGGAGATTATCTACCTAAGTATGATAAAGCCGTGGATATCTACAAAGACTTAATCGTACGTTTAAATAAAGACATTGCCGGATTAGACACTTCAAAACCAGCCTTTGGTTCTGCTGAAGTTATCTACAAAGACAACCTAACTGCCTGGATTAAGTTTGCCAATAGCATCAAACTAAAATTAGGAATCAACTTAAAATCATCTGGTCTTGAATCAGCAATTGCAGACGCAGCAATCATCTCCGGCGCAGCAGGCGGATTCACATCAAATGCTGATAACGCAAAACTTCCTTATATGTTAGATCTTCCAAACACCAACCCTCTTTATGTAGATATGGTATTCTCAGGAAGAAATGACTTTGTTGTAGCAAAACCATTTGTAGACAAACTGGTCGCACTAAATGACCCAAGAAAAACACCTTACTTCAGACCAACTTATAAAGACACAAATGCTGCAGGTGACTTAATCACTGTAACAGGTTATAGAGGCGGAATTGTTGGAATAAAAAACTCTCAATCAAGATACACTCATGCAAGTGACAAAATTAAAGCTCCGGACTTTAGCGGTACTTTATTGGATTATGCCGAAGTAGAATTCTTATTAGCAGAAGCTTCCGGAAGAGGAGTTGCGGTTGGAGGAACAATTGCTTCACATTACAATGCAGCAATTCTGGCTTCTATGGAAGACTGGGGCGTTTCATTGGCAGATGCAAATACCTACCTTGCCCAACCAGCTGTAGCTTATGCAACAGCTACAGGAACCTGGCAGCAAAAAGTAGGAGAACAAGCATGGTATGCACTGTTCAACAGAGGATTTGAAGGCTGGACATCAACAAGAAGACTAGACTTCCCTGTTCTGACAGCACCAGCAAGTGCAGACGCAGCTGCCGAAGGTAAGGTTCCGTCCAGAATGGCATACCCTATTAGAGAACAAACATTAAATGCAACAAATTATAATGCTGCATCAACTTCGATTGGAGGAGACAAACTAAGCACAAAGATTTTTTGGGATAAATAGGAATCACCAAAAAATAACATAATTTAACACAAAACCACCTCCTTCCGGGGTGGTTTTTTTGTTGAAAACGCAGAAAAAACTGAAATTCGTCGTCCTTCCAATAAAATTTAACATTTAATTCAGCAGGCACAAACTAAACTATCCATTGCTTTTTAAGTAAAAAAATAACAATTCATCATTTTTGAATGCATTTTAACGATAAAAAAATAACTCCCATCAGCAAAAATGCCGTTTCACTGAAAAAAAAACTTTTTTGATTAGGTATATTAACTAATTATTAAGATTTTTGTCGGACTAATTCAAAATATTTAAAAATGAAACTAAAGTTCAATGGATTCCTAGTACTTTTCTTAGTACTAGTTGCGCAACTTACTTTCGCGCAAGAAAGAGCTGTTTCTGGAACAGTTTCTGACAATACAGGAATACCTTTACCAGGTGTTAGTGTATTAGTAAAAGGAACTAAGACAGCAACGCAAACAGATTTTGATGGAAAATACTCTATCAAAGCAGCACCAAATCAAGTATTAGTTTTTAGCTACATTGGGATGAAAGCTCAAGAAGTATCAGCTAGTTCTACCACTGTTAACACAAAATTAAAAGACGATTCAGTAGAACTGGAAAGCGTAGTAGTTACAGCTTTAGGTGTTAAGAAAAGTTCACGTGCACTTGGATATGCAACTCAGGAGGTAAAAGCTGCAGACATCACAAGAGCAAACAACAACAGTCTTGCCGGAGCTTTACAAGGTAAATTAGCGGGTGTATCTATTACTCCTTCTAGTGGTGCTCCTGGAGCTTCTTCTCAAATCATAATTCGTGGTGCCCGTTCTTTCACAGGAAACAACACCCCTTTGTATGTTATTGATGGTATGCCAGTAGCATCTCAAGCTGATTTCTCGACCGGAAACGGTGTAACGGGAGCGGATGTTGCTAACAGAGCTGTCGATATAGATCCTAACGAAATCGAATCTATCAACGTTCTTAAAGGACAAGCTGCATCTGCTTTATACGGATTAAGAGCTTCTAACGGTGTAATTTTAATTACAACAAAAAGTGGTAAAAATTTAGCACAGAGTGGCAAACCAGTTATTACTTTCAACACTTCTACAAGTTTTGAAACAATTTCAAAAAAGCCAAGTACTCAAAATGAGTATGCACAAGGTACAAATGGAAAATTTGACCCAAATTCTTCTATGAACTGGGGACCAAAAATCTCAGAATTACCAAATGACGCAACTTACGGAGGAAATGTTGCTAACGCATTAAACGGCGGTGTTTTAAGACCTGGTCAATACTACGTTCCTCAAAGAGCAAAAGCAGGATTAGACCCATGGGTTGCACCTCGTGCTTACGACAACATCGATGACTTCTTCAAGACAGGATTCACGATTAACAACACTTTAAACATTGCTCAGGCAACAGAAAAAACGAATTATTCTTTTGGGGTAGGAAACTCCAAGCAAGACGGTATCATCCCTGAAACTGGCATGAGCAGATATACTGTAAAAGCACTTGTAGACACAAAGTTAAACAACGAATGGAAAACAGGTTTCTCTTTTAACTACGTTCAAACTAAAATCAACAAAAGTACAGCTGCAAATGACGGTGCAATTGTTGGTGTATTTGGAGGCCCAAGAAGCTACGACTTAAAAGGAATTGGCTATGCCAACCCTACAAACCCATACGATCAGATTTACTATAGACCTGGTGTATTCAACAATCCTTACTGGGCTGCTAAAAACAATGAGTTCAGCGAAAAAACAAACCGTGTTTACGGTAATGCATACGTCCAGTACTCTCCGGTTATCAGTGCAGACGGAAGTCAAAAACTTACTGTTAAATACCAGGCAGGTGTAGATTCATGGACAACCAATTACAGAGATATTTTTGAGTTTGGAAGCAAACTTGATCTTTCAGGACAAACTAGTAGTGCACACCTTTACGGAACAACTAATGATGTTATCAACTCTTTATTGACCATAAACTACAACCTAAACATCACTAACGACCTTAATTTCAATATTTTGGTTGGAAATGAGTACAATCACCAAAACACTAAAGAATATGATGATAATGGAACAGCTTTCAACTTTGGAGGTTTCCCAACTATCACTAACGCAAGAATTGTAACAGCTTCAGAATTCCGCAGACAAAGGCGTACCGTTGGTTTCTTTAGTAATGCCGAATTCTCATATAAAAATATGATTTTCTTAGGCGGTACTATTCGTAAAGATATCGCATCAAGTATGCCAAGAAATAACAGAGATTTTATTTACCCATCAGCTTCCTTAGGTTTTGTAGTAACCGAACTAGAAGGATTGAAAGGAAGTTCTGTTCTTTCTTATGCAAAACTTAGAGGATCTATAGCCGAAGTAGGATTGGCAGCAGATTACGTAGGTAACTCTTACGTAACACCAAGCTATAACGGTGGATTTTGGTCTGGAAACCCAGTACAATATCCATTAGGAGGAGTTAGCTCATTTATCCCTAGCAACGTACAATACGATCCAAATTTAAAACCACAAAATACAAAATCGTATGAACTTGGGGTTGATTTAAAGTTCTTCAATAACAGAGCTGGAATTGACTACACTTACTCCAAGCAAAACACAACAAATCAAATCTTCAATGTCCCTTTAACTGGTTCATCAGGAGCCAATTCTTACGTGACAAATGGTGGAAAAATGCTTAATACTGTACACGAATTTTCTTTATTTGTCAATCCAATACGTACGACAGATTTCAACTGGACTTTCAATGTTAACTACTCTCAAATTGACACTGAGGTAGCTGAACTAAAAACCGGTGTAGACAACATCTTCCTTGGAGGATTTACAACACCTCAGCTTAGAGCAAGCGTTGGAGACCGTTTCCCAGTTATCTACGGTACAGGATACTTAAGAGATGCTAACAACAACATCGTTGTAAACGCTCAGGGTCTTCCACAAGCAGACGGTAAATTAAAAGTATTAGGAGAAGTTGCACCTAAATTCACTTTAGGAGGGTCTACACAATTCACTTACAAAAGAGTATCTTTAGGAGCAGTTGTAGATTGGAAAAATGGTGGAAAAATGTACAGTGGATCTAACAACTTAATGAACTTTTACGGTGTAGACGCAAGAACAGCAGACAGAACTTCTCAGTTTGTTTACCCAGGCGTTAAAGCTGACGGAACTCCAAACGACATCGTTAGAGGTGGTGCTGCAGATCCAAACGGAGCTCAACAATTACAAGCAGCTTTAAATGGTATTGCAGAATCTGCAGTATTTGATGCAAGTTTTGTAAAATTAAGAGAGGTTACCTTAGGATATCAATTCCCTAAATTATTAGACAACACGGTAGATATAAAAGCTTCTGTTTTTGCAAGAAACATCTTGTTATGGTCTAAAATGCCAAACCTTGATCCAGAAGCAACACAAGGAAACAATGCCTTTTCTGGTGGATTCGAACAATGGTCAATGCCACAAACTAAGAGTATTGGTTTTGGATTGAACTTTACATTTTAATAAAAAAAAATCAAATGAAAAATATAAAAATAACAATAACAGCTTTAATGGCTTTGTTCTTATTCCAAGCTTGTTCTGAGGACAAGATGGACGAAATAAATAAGAACGTGAACAATCCGATAGAGATGGCTAGCCGCTTAATCATTACGGATGTTATGGTGAATTCTGCCTTCACAGTAACTGGTGCTGACGCTTCATTTTATGGAGGTATTTACTCTGAGTTAAGTGCAGGAAATCACAATCAAATGTACAATGCTCAGATCAGAAGAAATGATCCACAATTGTCATCAACTTACAATAACGGTTGGAACAATAGTTACAGACAACTATTGAATTTAGGAATTATTATTGACAATTGTACAACTGGTAAAGAAAAAGGAAACTTCCAAACACTAGGTGTAGCACAAATCTTAAAAGCTTACAATTTAGCTGTTCTTACAGATCTTTTTGGAGATATTCCTTATACTGAAGCCACAAAACCAGGTGTAATCTATCAACCTAAAGTTGACAAACAGGAGGCTATCTATCAAGACATCTTTAAAAACCTTACTGAAGGTATTGCTAATTTGAACAAAACATCAACTTATGCAACTTTAGGTGTTCAGGATCCAATTTATAATGGAAATTCTGCTAAATGGATCAAAGCTGCAAACGGATTATTAGCAAGATACACTATGAGATTATCTCTTAGAAAAGCGGATTACCAAGGTGTAATTAACTATGTAAATGCTTCTTTCGCAGATGCTAGCGACGAATTAAAGCTTGTAAACGGTGGTGTTCCAAATCCTTTCGCAAGATTCGAATTAAACAGAGGCGCTATTTGTGTTGCTAAGAGTTTCTACGACACTATGGTTGCTAACGGACCAGCAGACGCCCGTACAGCTTCTTTCTTTACAAAAAAGGCTGGTGCAGTACTTCCTTTTGACAATTCAAAAGAAGATATTGAAGCGCAAGGTAGATATTCTATCTCAGCTCTTATGAGTGAAGCAAACGCAATCTACTTATTAAGCTACCACGAATTATTATTCCTGAAAGCTGAAGCACAAGCAAGATTAGGTTTAGCTGAAGCACAAACTACAATGAATGCAGCTATTAAAGCAGCTTACGCTAAAAAAACAGCTGTAGCGTTTACGCCAGCGCAAGCAGATACTTACATTGCTTCTATTGGAGCTTTAACAGGCAATGCATTGTTGAAAAAGATCATGGTAGAAAAACACATTTCTTTCTTCGAAAATGAAGGTATTGAATCTTACAACGACATTAGACGTTTACAAGCAATGGGTAATGGAGACCTAATTCCTATGGTAAATCCAAAACCTGAATTGTTCCCACAAAGATTTGCTTACGGTCAATCTGATGTAGCTTCGAATTCAAACATTAAGGATTTATACGGAGACGGTTCTTATGTATACAAAGAAAAAGTTTGGTGGGCCGGAGGAACTAGATAATAGTATTCTTTACCTACAAAACAACTCCTAAAAAGGGCGCTTATCGAATGATGAGCGCCCTTTTTTCATGAATAACTTGCTGAAACAATAAGAAAACAAAACTCAAAGAACCAGCCCATCTAAGCATGGAAGCTTATTTGACAAGAGACCTTTCTACAAATTAATTTTCAAAACTTACTTTCCAATATAAAAAAAAACAAAGATTCAATTCTTTTGCTTCTTCAGACTATTGTAACAAAATACACCCTTGCACCCTAAATCTGAAACTAAAAAAAAAAAGAGGTCATCCTGATATGGATGCCCTCTTTTTTTTAAAGATGCCGAGGACAAAAGTACAATCAAAAAAAGGTCTTTTAAAATTGATCAAAATCGCAAAAAAACCAGCAAAATCAAGCATTAACACATGTTAAACAAAAAAGAAATAAGACAATATTAACCCTTTCTTTTTAACATTAAAAAAACACATCTCACAACAAAACTGCAAAATGACCAAAAAAAAAGCTTTTTATATTAGGTAGATTAACAAATAATTAAGATTTTTACCAGACTAATTCAAAACATATAAAAATGAAACTAAAGTTCAATGGACTCCTAGTACTTTTATTAGTACTAGTAGCGCAACTTACTTTTGCGCAAGAAAGAGCTGTTTCTGGAACAGTTTCCGACAATACAGGAATGCCTTTACCGGGTGTAAGTGTACTAGTTAAAGGAACAAAATCAGGAACACAAACCGACTTTGATGGTAAATTCACTATCAAAGCTTCTTCAAATCAAGTTTTAGTATTCAGCTATATCGGGATGAAATCCCAGGAAGTAGCCGCATCTTCAACTTCTGTTAACATAAAGTTGGCCGATAATTCGGTGGAACTCGAAAGTGTTGTAGTAACAGCATTAGGTATAAAAAAAGCAGATAAAGCTATTGGTTACGCCACAACAAAGGTATCTGGAAACGACCTTAATAAAGGAAACAATCAAAACCTTGTAAATGGTCTTAGCGGAAAAGTTTCTGGTTTACAGGTAACTGCTTCGGGAGGTGCTCCAGGACAGGCAAGTAGATTAGTAATCAGAGGAGGAAACAAATCAATAACAGGAAACAATGAGCCTCTTTATGTTATTGACGGAATCCCAATGAGTAATGCCAACGACGGTAACGACAATACTGTAACAGGATTTAACAGCCCTAACAGAGCAGGTGACATCAACCCAAATGATATTGCAACTGTAACAGTACTTAAAGGTGCTGCCGGAGCCGTATTGTATGGAAATCGCGGTTCAAATGGTGTTATCTTAATTACCACAAAAACCGGTTCTGATAAAGCAGGAAAACCTGTAATCGAATTCAACAGCTCTGTAGGAATGGATGATGCTCTGGTTTTACCTGATTTCCAAACCGAATACGCTCAAGGAGCAAATGGTGTATACCAAGAAGGTGGCTCGAGATCTTTTGGACCTAGAATTACGGGACAAACTGTCACAAGTCCAGCTGCAGGTGCCGCTCAAGGATTAGGTCCACAACAAATTCAATTAAAAGTATTTGATCCAAGAAAACAATTTCTTCAAACGGGAGTAACCTACAACAATAACATTTCTCTTTCAAATTCTACTGATGCCTACGATATGTTCGTATCTATCGGGCAATCAAAACAAACTTCAATTGTTCCTAATCAAGGATACCAAAAATTCAATGGTCGTTTTAACAGTAACTATAAATTTAGCAGTAAATTTACAGCAGGTGTTAACTTAAGTTACAACGCTTCTGAAGGAGACCTTGCTTATGCGGGACAAGACGGATCTAATCCGTTTTTCTCCTTATTCCATGCTCCCGTTTCATGGGATTTAAAAGGCTACGGATATGAAAGACCGAACGGAACACAAATTAACTTCCGTGGAGGAGCTTTTGACAACCCGTACTGGACTGTTAACAAAAACTCAGCACGTACAAATAGCCAAAGATACATTACAGGTTTAAACTTCGCCTTTGACGTAGCTAAAGATTTCAAGATATCTTATCGTCTTGGGAATGACTATTTAGCTGACAAAAGAATTCTGTTTAAAGATATTAACACTGGAGGTAATCCATTAGGAAACTTGACGTACGATAATGTTACTCGTCAAGAAACAACTTCTACATTAGCCGCTACATTCAAGAAAGATATTACTGAGAAATTCAAAGCCACTTTAACAGCTGGACAAGATTACAACAATAGAACTTTTGAACAATCACAAACTATTGGAACTGAACTAATACTTCCAGGGATTAAAAATACAAACAATATCAAGACATTCTCTCCTGCTTATTTATACAACTCAAGGAGAACCTTATTTGGAGTATTTGGTGACCTATCTCTTAGCTATAACGACTATCTTTTCTTAAATGTAGTTGCCAGAAACGAATGGAGCTCAACCTTACCTAAAGATAATAGAAGTTTCTTCTATCCTGGAGTAAGTGCTTCTGTTATCTTCACTGATGCATTCAAAATCGAATCTGACGTACTTACTTACGGTAAACTACGTGTAGGTGTTTCAAAGACAGGTAGAGATGCTGATCCATATTTAACACAACCTGCTTACAGAAAAGCAATATTTGGGGATGGCTTCACACCGGGTGTAGAATTTCCATTTAATAACCTTGCCGGATATACAATCCAAAATACAATTAGTAACCCTAACTTAACCCCTGAATTCACAACAGAATATGAAGTGGGTGTTGAATTAAAATTATTCAAAGACAGAATAGGTATTGACGCATCATACTTTAGAAACGTAAATACTGATGGTATTATCCCGCTAGACATTTCTCCAGCAGCAGGTGCAAATGCAACAATCATCAATAGTGGACAAACTACCTCGAAAGGTTTTGAGCTTATGTTAAGAACAACACCTATTCAAACAAAAGATTTCAGATGGGATGTATCCTTCAACTTCAGCAGAATTAGATCACATGTTGATGAAACTTTTCCAGGTGTGGACAGAATTTACCTTGGTGGATTCAGTGGAAACCCTGCAATTTTTGCTGTAAAAGGGGAAAGATTAGGAACTATAATTGGAACTGGTTACGCCAGAGATGCAAACGGAAAAGTATTAGTAGATGACGATGGAATCCCTTCTGTATTAGACGGTCAAATTCTTGGCCATACTGAAGCTGATTGGACTGGAGGTCTAAGTACTTCTGTTACCTACAAAAATATTTATTTTACAGCACTTGCCGACATAAGACAAGGTGGTTACTTATACAGTGGAACGGGTGAATTATTAGATTTTTATGGTGTTAGCAAGCAAACATTAACACGTAATGATGACTATATTTTCCCGGGAGTAAATGCTACTACAGGAGCCCCTAATGATGTTGTGGTAAAACGTGATGCAAACTGGTATGGATTAGGCGCTTATCCTAATGAACAATATGTTTATGAAAACAATTGGGTTAAACTAAGAGAAGTTACTCTTGGATACACTTTCAAGTTAAAAGATAAATATATTCGTTCTCTGGATGTGGGAGTATATGGTCGTAATTTATTTATCTGGACAGATGTTCCTCATATCGATCCTGAATCAAGCTCATTTGGAACTGGTAATGCACAAGGTGTTTCCAGATTTGCATTCCCAACTACAAGAACTTTTGGTTTCAACCTAAAAGCGCAATTCTAATACTAAAATTAATGAAAATGAAAAAAATTGACAACAAATATTTTAAGCGAATATTTCATATCGGCTTAATTACATTGGCTGCGGTATTTGTATCTTGTGATAATGAGTTAGACATAAACAATGACCCAAACAACCCAACGGAAGTTCCATTTGCAACATTATTATCAGCTGCAGAAGTTAACTTAGCTTATACTCTTGGCGGAGATGGAACAAGAATGCCTGCAAGTATTGTACAGCATTATTCCGGACATAGAGGGCAGCCTTTAAACTATGGGCAATACAACATCACCTCAGGAGATACTGATGGTTTATGGGCAAGTATCTACGATATATTAATAGATTTAAGAGCTATTGAAGATCAAACTAAAATCTCAGGTGACAAAATTTACCTAGGGGCCTCACAAGTTCTTCAAGTTTACACTTTCAGTGTAGCAACAGATCTTTTTGGAGATATTCCTTATACAGAAAGTTTAAAAGGAGCATCAAATATTACTCCTGCTTATGACAAACAAGAAGCTATATACACTTCTTTACTTACCACGTTAGATCAGGCAATTGCAAACATAAAAAGCAATACTGGTTCTCAACCAGGAACTGCTGATTTATTGTACAAAGGTGATACTGCTAAATGGGAAGCTTTTGCAAACTCTTTAAAACTAAGATTATTGAATCATCTTAGTAAAAGAAATCCAACACAAGCGTTGACATTCTTACAAACTGGTCCAAAACTAATTAGTTTAAATGCAGACAATGCTAAAGTAGTATTTGGAACTACAGCAAATAATGCAAATCCAATCTACCAATTTGATGTTTTATCAGGTAGAAAAGATCAGGCGGTATGTAGTACAATTGTGAACAACATGAAGGCACTAAATGATCCGAGACTAACCCTATACTTCTCACCTATTAAAAACAACCTTGCGAGTTTACAAGGACAATACTTTGGTAACCTTCCAGGGCAGGATTTAGATGATGCAGGAGAAAATTTATTCTCTCGTGTAGGACCGGCTTATGCTTCAATTAACTCTCCTGTTACTTTTATTACTGCTGCAGAAGTTGAATTCATCAAAGCTGAAATTTATTTCAGAGCTAATGATTTAGTAAACTCAAAAATAGCTTATGATAAAGCTATAATAAATGATTTTGCTGCAATAGGAGCAACAGACGTAGCAACTTACACTGCTAACCCATTAGTTGCTTACAACAATACATTGCAAAGGATCATGACCCAAAAATGGATCACGATGTACCAAGCATCTTATGAGTCTTTTGTAGACTGGAGAAGAACTGGATTCCCTGTTTTAACTTCCCCTGCAACTAACCGTACTAACGGAGTTACTCCAAGAAGGCTGCCATATCCTCAAAAAGAAATTAATGTTAACGGAGCCTCTTTAACTGCTGGCCCAGGAATTCCAGTTCCTTATGTTACATTAACAACAAAAGTATGGTGGGATAATTAATCCTTAAACTTTTATAAATATACTAAACCACTCTGTTCACTCAGAGTGGTTTTTTTTTATACCAACAATATACCTATATTTGTCCCATGGAAAAAGAACATCAAATATTTGGAATTAGAGCCATTATAGAAGCCATTCAGGCAGGAAAAGAAGTTGATAAAGTATTTATTCAAAAAGAAATTTCCGGAGAATTAATGAAGGATTTAATGAAGGTGATGAAACGCGCTAACATTAATTTCTCGTATGTTCCTGTAGAAAAACTCAATCGCTTAACTCCAAACAATCATCAGGGAGCAGTAGCGACCATCTCCCCTATTGGTTTTATTGAACTGGAACATTTGGTTGAATCAACAATCGAATCGGGATCAAAACCTTTATTTTTAATACTGGATCAGATTTCAGATGCCAGAAATTTTGGTGCTATTATCAGAACTGCTGAATGTACCGGTGTAAATGGAATCATTGTTCAGAAAGCTGGTTCTGCCCCAGTGAACGGAGATACAGTTAAAACTTCAGCCGGAGCAGTTTTTAATGTTCCTATTTGCAAAGTTGAACATATCAAAGATGCTATTTTTTACCTTCAGGGGTCAGGTATCAAAACAGTAGCTGCTACCGAAAAAACAGACCAAAATATATACGACGTAACTTTAAATGAACCGGTAGCCATCATCATGGGATCTGAAGACAGAGGTATAAATCCTTCTGTTCTGAAAATTGTTGATGAAAAAGCAAAATTACCTATGTTCGGATCCATTGGATCTTTAAATGTTTCTGTTGCTTGTGGTGCATTTCTATATGAGGCTGTTCGCCAAAGAAGCTAACACAAAGAATTGAGAATTACGAGATAAGTAACATACTATTGTCTTCAAAATAACTCTTACGATTCTTTCTTAAAACCTGTAGCTTAATTGTAGTGCTGTTACTTGCACCTTTAAGCTACGGGTAAAATAAACATCTGAGCCTAATATTACCTATCCTCCTTTGTCTCAGGCTTAGTCACAATATAATTAACCGAAACATCTGAATTAAAATAAGTCATTAATTCCTCCGGTTCTTCCTCAACAATCTCCGTATTTACGAAATTTCCATTCTCATCAAAATGCTTCATAAAAGCATCTTCATCGGGATTAAAATCCGGTTTCTGCCATTCATAAACAATAGGTTTTACATACTCAGGGGTTTTATAAAGTAAAGACATAACAAATCCGGTGATGAAACCTGCCAAATGTCCTTCCCAGGAAATAGTTTTATCAACCTCCGGAAAGACATACCAAATCATTCCACCGTACAATAAGATGACAGATAATGAGAGTGCCACTAAACGATAATAGCCGGTTTGGATTCCTTTAAAAAAAATAAAACTGACTAAGACGTAAATCAATCCACTGGCACCAATATGAAAATTTTCGCGACCAATAATCCAGGTAATTAGCCCTGAGAATAAAATTCCATAACCAATCACTGCAAAGGATTGTTTGGGATAGAAAAATTGCAAAGCCGCCAATAATACCAAAAGAGGGATAGAGTTATTGTATAAATGGCTTAAATTTTCATGAATGAAAGGACTGAACAAAACACCCTGCAAGCCTGACAAATCTCTTGGGTAGACTCCATATTGATAAAAGTCGAAATCAAAGCGTATCTGAACCCAGTACACGATCCACAAAAAAAGAACAAAAAATACCGGAAGACCAATAACTGCAGTCGTAAATTTAAAGTGGTTGTCGTTCATAATTTTTAAGGTAAATTTATAATGATGACATCAAAAAACTATCCAATTACAATTTACTGATAATTTGTCAGCTTATTTAAATATTCTTAAACCCTGTTCTAGCCCTGATGGAAGCGGCATCCTTTTGTGTCCGCTGCGGCGGACGCGAAAGATACAGCGAATAGCAGGAATAGCTTCTAAAAACTATAAAATTAAACCCGAAAACTGTAATTTTACAAAATGGAAGCACCTTTAGCCGAGCGTATTCGCCCACAACACTTAGAAGATTATATCAGTCAGAGTCATTTGGTTGGCCCAAACGGATCTTTAACGCAGCAAATTTCGAAAGGAATAATTCCGTCGTTGATCTTTTGGGGGCCTCCCGGAACAGGAAAAACCACCTTGGCGCAAATCATCGCACAGGAATCCAAGCGTCCGTTTTATATCCTGAGCGCCATTAATTCAGGTGTAAAAGATATTCGTGATGTGATCGAAAAAGCCAAACAAAGCGGTGGATTATTTACTGCTAAAAATCCTATTCTGTTTATTGATGAGATTCATCGTTTCAGCAAGTCACAGCAAGATTCGCTTTTGGCTGCTGTCGAAAAAGGCTGGATTACATTGGTTGGTGCAACGACCGAGAACCCAAGTTTTGAAGTAATTCCTGCATTATTGTCACGTTGCCAAGTCTATATCCTAAACGCTTTCACAAAAGCCGATTTAGAAGCTTTATTGCACCGGGCGCTAAAAACGGATACGTATCTGGCTTCAAAAAATATCACTTTAAAAGAAACAGAAGCTTTACTGCGACTTTCGGGAGGTGACGGACGAAAACTTCTCAATATATTTGAGCTTGTTATCAACGCTTCTGCGGGTGATGAAATTATTATCACCAACGATCGTGTTTTTGAATTGGTACAACAAAACACAGTTTTGTATGACAAAAGTGGAGAACAGCATTACGATATCGTTTCTGCTTTTATAAAGTCTATTCGTGGAAGTGATCCTAATGGAGCTGTTTATTGGCTGGCCAGAATGATTGAAGGTGGTGAAGATGTAAAATTTATTGCCCGCAGAATGCTCATACTTTCCAGTGAAGATATTGGAAACGCGAATCCGACCGCATTTATTATGGCCAATAATACCTTTCAGGCCGTAACTACCATTGGATATCCGGAAAGTAGAATCATACTAAGTCAATGCGCTATTTATCTGGCTACTTCTCCTAAAAGCAATGCCTCGTATATGGCGATTGGCAATGCTCAACAATTAGTAAAACAAACGGGAGATTTACCTGTTCCGATTCATTTACGAAATGCTCCAACCAAACTTATGAAAGAACTGGGTTATGGTGATGATTATAAATACTCGCACGATTATGCTAATAATTTTGCTGAACAGGAATTTCTACCGGATGCCATAAAAGAAACGGTTCTTTATAATCCGGGGCGCAATTCAAGAGAGAATAGCAACCGCGAATTTTTAAAGAACCGTTGGAAAGATAAATACGGTTATTAAAACCGTATTCTATTTTTAGAATTTAACTGAAACTTTTTCAGAAACTAACTGATCATTTTTATAATATTCAAAAAACCACTGATTGTCTTTTGCATTTAAAGATCCCTGTACTCCATCTTTTATAGCAATAAATGAATCGGGACGAGATGTTTTCAACAATTTCATTACCACCTTTGGAGTCTTATCAATTAACTGGTAACCATTCTCCGTAGGTTGTGCATACAATAAATTTGGATCTTTAAGATCAACCACCGGAGTCGTCTCTACAACTTTAGCAGCTACAACTGCGGTTGTCAACGGAGTAGCCGGAATTGAAGATTTTACAGTATTAGCACTTTTTCCATTATATTTATAGCGTAAACCGTTTATTGAAACAAACGCAAGATCAAGACACTCTCTGTAAGCCGTTTCATATTCCTTCTCTTTACTTTTTCCTATTGCAGATGTAAAAATCACTTTACCGTAACAATCTTTAAACTCTACAAAAAGTTTGGTAATTAAAAAACCATTCTCTCTTTTAACATCGGCATACAAAAGATCGCAACGATCTCCAAAACCTTCCGGAAGTATCTCGTTGGCATAAAAAGCCTGAAAACCGGCTTTGTTTAAATTAGCTTTAGTCATTGTTGACGTTCTATATTGATTTTCTGTTTTAAGGAAATCATATTTTAACGGAACAATAACCGCTTTGTAATCATTAACCGATTGTGAAAATCCTATAACTGATGTAAGGAATGCAATTAACAAAAATTTTATTCTCATAATTATAAATATTTTTTTAGTTCTAATAAATGGTTTACTTGTTTAATATTTTGTGGAGCTTCGATTCTTTTTTCATTAAAGAAAATAGCATCAAGTCCTGCATTTAAGGCACCGTTGACATCGGCATCCAGGCAATCTCCTATCATGACACTGTTTTCTTTTGAAGCTCTGGCAGCACTAAGTGCATAATCAAAGATAATACTATTTGGTTTCTTCACACCAGCCAACTCAGAATTTGTAATGGTTTCGAAATAACCCGAAAGTGCCGCATTATTAATTTTTTTATCCTGAACATTTGCAAAACCGTTAGTAATGATATGCAGCTTGTATTTTGGTTTTAAATACTCCAGCACTTCAATTGCTCCTTCGAAAAGATGATTGTTGTCGGTTAAAAATTCAATATAATCATTGGCAATCTCATTGATACTCTCATCTGACATGGTGTAATTTAAAGCATCAAATGAAAACTTCAATCTATTGTAACGGAGTTCCAGATGTGTTATTTTATCATTCTGGTATAATTTCCAGCACTCCTGATTGATTGGAGCATATTTCTCGATAAAATCTTCTGTTTTAATTTCGGGATATTTACTTTTAAAAATTCGATCAAAAGCCATTTCAGAGTTTTTGTCAAAATCCCAAAGTGTATGATCTAAATCAAAAAAGACATCGGTAATAGTGGTATTCATAATTTATAAAATTCCTTGATCTACAAAACTATAATATTTTGCTTCAGTTATAATCAAATGATCCAAAACTTTAACATCTAAACTATCCCCTGCTAATTTGATCTTTTTCGTCAACTTTTTATCGGCATCACTGGGCAGCAAATTTCCTGACGGATGATTGTGACACAAAATCAATCCTGTAGCACCAATTTCGAGTGCCAATTTAAAAACAATACGTACATCCACAACGGCTCCGGTAATTCCACCTTTACTCACTTGGGATTTAGAAATTACTTTATTGGAATTATTCAGAAAAAGCACCCAGAACTCTTCGTGAGAAAGTTCACCAATAATAGGCTGCATGATTTCGAAGACAATTTTACTGGAAGTTATTATCTTCAATTGTGACACATCCTCTGCCCTTCTTCTTCTTCCAAGTTCTAATGCTGCAATAATTGTAATAGCTTTTGCCTCCCCTATTCCTTTAAATTCCATTAATTGAGCAGTAGATTTTTTTCCTAAAGAATTCAAGCTTCCGGCACTAGCCAAAATCCGTTTACTTAAATCTACTGCAGATTCATTACGACTGCCTGACCCTATTAATATCGCAATCAACTCAGCATTACTTAAAGCTTCTTTGCCCTTTAACATCAATTTTTCGCGAGGACGATCTTCTTCTGACCAATCCGGTATGGGAAAATAAGTTGCTACAAAATCCGCGGTTTCATTTGTTGTTTTTACAACTTTTAAGCTTGCTCTCATTTTACAATACTCTTAGAGGGTTAATCTATAAAATTAAGAAAAATCTTTCAAATAAAACAATACTAATCTCAAATTAATTATTTCATTACTATAAATGTCCCATCAAAATGGCTTACCTTAAGGGCATGAAAATAATAGGTACTTTTTCCCTCTTGCTTCTTCTCCTCTCCTGCAATCAAAAAGAGGGCAAAACAGCTGTTGCGGAAAGCTTGTCATCGGGTATTACAAAAACTTTTCCAGAAAAATTATCCGATGCAGCAATCTCGATCATTGATCCTTCTATAGATTACGATCCATCTTACTTTAAAATTGATTATCCTAATGGAGATATCCCAAAAAACAAAGGAGTTTGCACGGACGTCATTATTCGATCTTATAGAAAATTAGGTATTGATTTACAAAAAGAAGTTCATGAAGATATGCTTGAAAATTTCCCTGATTATCCAAACTTAAAAAAATGGGGAATGATCAAAACTGACACCAATATCGATCATCGAAGGGTTCCCAATCTTGAAGTATTCTTTGAGCGAAAAGGCACAAAATTACCTCTTTCTCAAAATGCCAAAGATTATAAGACCGGAGAAATTGTAACATGGATAATTAATAATAAATTGCCTCACATCGGAATTGTAACCAACAAAAAATCCAGAGATGGAAAACGAAATTTAATCGTACATAACGTGGGCCGCGGTCAGCTTCTGGAAGATTGTTTGTTTGAATATAAAATTGTTGGGCATTTTAAATATCAAAAATAAGTTTCAAACCCCCATCAAAAAAAAATGCCAACTGTATAACAATTGGCACTTTACTAAATTATCTAATTGACGAACTACTCGATCAACCCTTTCACATCATCAAAATTCAATCCTCCGTAATTTCCGGAACTCATTAATAATAAAGCTGAGTTTTCAAGATTTAAATTAAAAAGGTATTCTTTAAATTCATCAGGATTGGTATAAATAATTAAGTCTTCACGGTTAAAAGAACTTGCAATTTGCCCGTAGGTTACTTCTTCTAGTTGTTTGATTTTTACGGCATCAGGGGAATAGAACACTACTGCAATATCAGCATATTCAAGAGCCCCTTCATACTCTTTTAGAAACTCTGCATTCAAACTGCTGTACGTATGTAATTCTAAGCAAGCCACTAAAGTTCTGTTCGGATATTGCTCTTTTACTGCTTTTGTAGTTGCAGCAACTTTACTTGGGGAGTGTGCAAAATCTTTATACGCTACTTTTCCTTTTCCTTCAGCAATTTTCTCTAATCGCTTTGAAGCTCCTTTGAAACTGGCAATTGCTTCGTAAAAGTCAGCTTCGTCAACGCCCATATTTTGACAAATCCATTTGGCTCCTGCCAGATTATTCAAATTGTGCGCCCCAAAAACTTCAATTGGCATATCGCCTTCCGGAGTTTCTAATAAAGTTACACCATCATTAACGCTGTACTTTGGAGTAGAATAAGCTAATTTACGAATTGGATTCGTAGCGGCTTCGGCAACACGTTTTACTTCCGGGTCATTCTCGTTGTATACCAAAATCCCTCCATTTGTAATTTTCCCAATAAAGATTTCGAATTGCTCTACATAATTCTCATAGGTTGGAAATACGTTGATATGATCCCAGGCAATTCCGGAAATCAAAGCAATATTGGGTTGGTACAAATGAAATTTAGGGCGTCTGTCTATCGGAGAAGATAAATACTCGTCCCCTTCCAAAACCATGAAATCATTTTCTTCGGTAAGATGTACCATCGTATCAAAACCCTCCAACTGTGCTCCAACCATATAATCTACTTCGATATTATGATAATGCATGACATGCAAAATCATCGAAGTTATTGTTGTTTTTCCATGAGAACCTCCAATTACCACTCGGGTTTTATTCTTAGACTGCTCATACAAAAATTCCGGATACGAATAAATTTTCAAACCTAACTCCTGCGCTTTTAGCAACTCCGGATTATCCGCTTTCGCATGCATTCCGAGGATTATGGCATCAATATCGGCAGTGATTTTTTCAGGAAACCAGCCCAGTTCAGCTGGTAAGATCCCTTTCTTTTCCAATCTTGATTTTGAAGGTTCAAAAATAGCATCATCACTTCCTGTAACCTGATATCCTTTATTGTGCAATGCAAGTGCTAAATTGTGCATGGCGCTTCCGCCTATGGCGATGAAATGTGTTTTCATTGAATACTTTGAATCGTTTATTTGTTGAACTGCTTATTCGAAAAACGAAAATAGAATTCAACGCTTAAATCGGTTAATTATTTTTCAAAAATAAGGAATTATAAAATGTCCTTTTTGCTTTTAGTACTAAATTAATAGTTTGCAGGGATAATATTTTTTAATCGTTTCCAACCTTTAGTAAAAGTTTGATTTCTAAAACGGAATAAATCGGATCGTATTAAAAACAACAAACCCGACAAGTTTTAAAAACATGTCGGGTGTTTGTTCAATATCAAAAATCAGAATTATTTAATAATCGTCATTTCGTCAATAATGTTTTTAGCTCCGGCGTATTTGTCGATAATCCAAAGTACGTAACGAATATCTACGTTAATTGTTCTTTGTAATTTAGAATCGAAAATAACATCTCCTGCCATTGCTTCGATGTTTCCGTCAAAAGCAACTCCAATTAATTCTCCTTTTCCGTTTAATACCGGAGAACCTGAGTTTCCACCAGTAATATCGTTATCTGTCAAGAAGTTTACCGGCATATAACCAGCTTTATCAGCATACTGTCCAAAGTCTTTTGCTTTGTTTAACTCTAACAAACGTTTTGGTAAATCAAATTCCTGATCTCCTGCTTTATACTTTTTAACCATACTTTCCATGGTTGTATAATTATTAATTTTAGCATCGTTACGCGGATCAGCAGGTAAAGCTCTTACTTTTCCGTAAGTTAGTCTCAATGTTGAGTTAGCGTCTGGATATTGAATAGCGTTCAATTTAGATTCTCTTAAACCTTCTACCAATTTACGGTAAGCATTTGCGAAACCGTCATCAGCCTTCAACTGATCGTCTGTTTTAACACGGTATTTTGTCAACAAATCATTAGAAATAATATACAGTGGATCGTGTACAATTGCTAATGGTTTAGGATTAGCCATAAATGCTAATACTTTGTCTTTAGAAGTAAAATAACTGATTTCAGTTGCTTTTGCTACGTCGGCAGTAAAGTCACCATTGTTCTCTGATTTCATTTTAGCAATTTGCGTCGCTAAACCATATTCAGCAGCTTTAGAAGCGTACAAATTCAATTGTGCTGTTAATACATCTTTTTCAAGAGGCGCATAAAATTCACCGTAGATATTTTCGATCATTGCGTTGATCTTAGGCAGCATCTCAGCTTTCTTAGCATCAGTTTCGTTGTAATAAGCGATCAATGCGTTTCCTAGGTTAGCAGGTCCGGTTGCGTAAGCTGACGTACGTAAAAGCTGTGTCAGGTAATTGTCGTGCGTTGATTTTACATTTGTAGATCTGTAATAATCATTGATCGTTGGAATTACATTCTCATACTTCTCTTTATTAGCCGGTTTAGTAGCCCACTCGTAAAATTTATCTTCTTGTCCCGCTTTAACCTCTGCCGTTCCCGCTTTTGTTAAAGCATCGATCATCCCCTGACGGTTTTTCCAGTAGTTTGCTGTAGAAGCATATTTAGACGCGTATTGCAAACGAACTGTTGCATCTTTGTCCATGTACTTTTTCATTTGATCCATTCCGGTTTTAGCACCTTCAACCCAAGCAGGATAAGCAAACTTAACGTTTTGCTCAATTCCTCCAGCCGGCATCCAACGGTTTGTTCTTCCCGGATATCCTAAAATCATAGCGAAATCATTCTCTTTAACTCCTTTTATACTTACCGGTAAGTAGTGTTTAGGTTTCAAAGGCACATTGTCTTTAGAGTAAGCTGCCGGATTTCCGTCTTTATCTGCGTACACTCTGAACATAGAGAAATCTCCTGTTTGACGAGGCCACTCCCAATTGTCCGTATCTCCACCAAATTTACCAACACTTTCAGGAGGTGTTCCCACTAAACGTACGTCTGTGTAATCCTGGTAAACGAAATAGTAATATTCATTTCCCTGAAAGAAAGGACGAACTGAAACGGTGTATTTTCCACCTTCGTTGTTTTCCTTTTCGATCAAAGCAATTTCTTGCTGAATCGCTTTACTTCTTTCAGCCTCGGTCATCTTATCATTTACTTTTGACAAAATTCTTTTAGAAACATCGTCCATACGCACGAAGAAACGTACATACAATGATTTAGGTTTCATTTCGGCACTTCTTTGTTTTGCCCAAAAACCGTCTTTTAAGTAGTTTTGCTCTGCTGAAGATAGTTCTGCAATTGCGTCATAACCACAATGGTGATTGGTTAAAACCAATCCTTCTTTAGAAACAATTTCTGCTGTACATCCTCCATTAAATTGTACAATAGCATCTTTTAAACTATGATGGTTGATACTGTAAATTTCTTCGGCTGTTAATTGCAAGCCCATTTTTTCCATATCTCTATGGTTCAATCTTTCGATAAACATCAAAAACCACATTCCCTCATCAGCTCTTACAGGAAAAGCCATCAGACACATGGTCAAGAATAAAACTATTTTTTTCATGTTATTTTGTTTAAGTGATGCGAATATAATTCATTTTCATAATTATATTACCGCAATTCCTGCCGAAATTAGATATCTCAGTGATTTTTTAGCATTTCATTACGAATTTAACACCAATGATGTGTTTAATTTGGTCTGTGAAAATCTGTTATTTTCTTGTTATATGAATAGTACACAAAACAAAAAAGGTGCTCTGTTTCCAGAACACCTTTTTACAAATTGTATTTTTTTTAGTCGTTAAGCATTTTCCAAAGCTTATCTTTTAAATCCGTTATCCCTTGCTGGGCAACTGATGAGATAAACATATATGGAACGTCTTTGAAAGCGACGTCTAATTCGATCTTCAATTCAGCTTTCAGTTCGTCATCCAGCATATCACATTTAGAGATTACTAAAAGACGCTCTTTGTCTAACATTTCAGGATTGTACTTGGTTAATTCATTGACCAAAATATCGTACTCTGCTTTAATATCCGGTGTATCAACCGGAACTAGAAACAATAATGTTGAATTACGTTCGATATGACGCAAAAAGTAATGACCTAAACCTTTCCCTTCTGCAGCTCCTTCAATAATTCCGGGAATATCGGCAATTACAAAAGATTGATAATCTCTGTAAGCCACAATTCCTAAGTTTGGCTTTAAGGTTGTAAAAGGATAATCGGCAATTTTTGGTTTTGCAGAAGTTAAAACAGACAACAGGGTTGATTTTCCTGCATTTGGAAAACCTACTAAACCAACATCGGCTAATACTTTAAGCTCTAAAATCACATCCATTTCTACTCCCGGTAAACCCGGTTGAGCATAACGAGGTGTTTGATTGGTTGAACTTCTAAAGTGCCAGTTTCCTAAACCTCCTTTTCCTCCTTTTGAAAGAATTCTTTTTTCACCATCTTCGGTAATTTCGAATAAGGTTTCTCCTGTTTCTTTGTCTTTTACAACAGTTCCTAAAGGCACTTCAATAAATTTATCTTCTCCGTCAGCACCTGTACTACGGTCTCCTCCTCCATCTCCACCGTGACCCGCTTTAATATGTCGTGCAAATTTTAGATGAAATAATGTCCAAAGTCCTTTATTCCCCACCAAATACACGTGTCCTCCACGACCACCATCACCTCCGTCAGGGCCTCCTTTTTCAATAAATTTCTCTCTATGTAAATGCGTAGATCCTTTCCCTCCTTTACCGGAAGAAACATAAATCTTAACATAATCTACAAAATTTCCTTCTGTCATTTTTACTTGTTTATGTGTAGTTTCAGGTTTCAGGTTTCAAGTTTCAGGTTATGCGTTGCGCAACCTGAAACTTGAAACTTGAAACTTAAAACAAATTCTTTCTACTCTTTAAGTGCTTTTACCAACACTTTATCAATCTTTACGCCATCCATATCGATTACTTCCAGCACAAATTTTTGCCAGATTAATTTTTCGCCTTCTTTTGGAATATGTGAAAGCTCTGTCATAATCATTCCGCTTACCGTGTTTACTTCATAATCGTTTGTCAATTCGTCTAACTCAAAATAAGTTAAAAAATCGTGTAACGAATAATGTCCGTCAACGAGCCACGAACCGTCTTCTCTTTCAATTAACTGGAATTCATCTTTATAAAAATCAGATGCATCTCCTACTAAAGCTTCCAGAATGTCATTTAGGGTAATAATTCCCTGAAAAACACCATACTCATCAGAAACTAAAGCATAATGAATTCCTGTTTTTTTGAAATTCTCCAATCCCTTGTATGCCGTTGTCTGCTCCATCAGGTAAGGCGCATCAATCATGATTCCCGCCAAATCAAAATGTTCACTTTCTATGTTTGCAAAGATATTCTTTAGGGTTACAACCCCCACAATATCATCATAATTGTCTCTGTACACCGGATAAACAGTATGCAAATCCTGTAAAACCAATTCCTTAATCTTCGTTTTATCGGCATTGAAAGGCAGCATATCAACTGACTTACGGTGTGTCATCAACGAATTTACTTTTCGATCCCCAATGTGAAAAACACGTTCTACAATATCTTGTTCGATTTCCTGTACTTCTCCACCCTCAGTTCCTTCTTTGATAATTGCTTTAATTTCTTCTTCTGTTACCTTACCGTCGGCAGTTGGTTTAATCTGAAATACATTCAGTAAAAAATCTGTCGAAGAAGTAAGCAGCCAAATAAAGGGCGCTGTAATTATCGAGATGGTTTTCATAGGCAGCGCTACCATTTTGGCAATCGACTCCGGATAATTTAAACCAATTCGCTTTGGCAATAATTCTCCTAAAACCAAAGAGAAAAATGTCAAAACCACGACAACAATCCCTACTGCAACAGAATGTGCATAGGGTTTTAAAAATGTAAATCCGCTAACAAAAACTTCAACATCCATTGTTATCTTATCACCACTGTAAATACCGGTCAAAATACCGATTAAAGTGATTCCGATTTGCACGGTGGATAAAAACTTGTTTGGAGAATTGGCCAGATCAAGTGCTATTTTAGCACTATTGTTTCCTTTTTTTGCGGCAGTTTCAAGTCTGTTTTTCCGGGCCGAAATCAATGCAATTTCTGACATGGAAAAAACACCATTCAATAGTATTAGAAAAAATATTATTAGTATTTCCAATTTTTGGTTTATTCGTTATAAAATTGTCTTCATCAAGATAATTCTGTCATCTTAAAACTTCGTCTCCCAATCATTCAAAAGAATCCTGTCTTAAAAAACTAATTTTTCTTCCCAGAAAACAGCAACCTAAAGATGCACGTTTTATGACAAGAAAAATAGTTCTTAAAAGTCCCGATCGCAGTCGGGATGAAACGACAGCCGAAAAAAGCTTCTACAAATTATCTATAACTGACGTTAATCGCTCTGTAATTTCTTCGATAGTTCCGATACCGTTCACGGCATGAAACTTATTTTGTTCTTTATAATATCCAATTAGCGGAGCTGTTTTTTCATTGTACTCCTGGTATCTTACTCTGATTTTCTCTTCGTCCTGATCGTCAGCTCTTCCACTTGTTTTTCCTCTTTCTAACAAACGAGCCACTAGAATTTCATCATCTGCTTCTAATGCAACAGTCGCCGTTACACTTGATCCAATCGTTGGTAAAAATTGATCTAAAGCTTCTGCCTGATCTAAAGTTCTAGGATAACCATCGAACAAAAACCCTGCTGTATCAGGATGTTTTTTTACCTCATCAATTAACATTGCGGTAGTTACTTCGCACGGAACTAACTCTCCGTTGTCCATAAAAACTCTCGCTTGTTTTCCTAAATCTGTGTCATTTTTTAAGTTAAAACGAAAAATATCTCCTGTCGAAAGGTGTGTTAATTTGTACTTTTCTTTTAAAAATTCTGCCTGAGTTCCTTTACCTGCCCCTGGCTTTCCAAATAAAACAATGTTAATCATAATATGAGTAAGTGTTGTGACTTCTATTTTACAAGAAGTTTTAAATGAATATATAGTTGTGTGCGTGTTTAAATTTATTCTGCCAATTTATAAACTTCGGGCAAATTTCTTCCCAAACCATCATAATCCAGTCCATAACCTACAATAAATTTATTCGGAATTCTGATTCCGATATAATCTATTTTGATATCTTTTTTATAAGCTTCCGGCTTAAAAAACAATGTAGCAATTTTAAAATGCTTTACATTTTGCGCTTTAAACAGTTTTTTCAACTCTTCAATTGTATTTCCCGTATCAATAATATCTTCAATAAGAATAACCGTTCTTCCTGATAAATCCTGATTGATTCCTATTAACTCTTTTACCGTATTGGTACTTTCAATTCCTTCATAAGAAGCCATTTTGATAAATGAAACCTCACAAAGGCCTTTGTATCTCTTCAAAAAATCGGCAACTACCATGAAAGCCCCATTTAATACACCAATAAAAATTGGGGTATCGTCTCCAAAATCATCTTCTACCTGTGCTACTATTTTACTTAAAGCGAAATCAATTTCTTTAGCCGAAATAAACGGAACAAATTGTTTATCGTGAAGTTGTATCATTATTTTTACATTTAAAATAATGCGCAAAGATACAGAATTAGAAATAAACTGCGGGTATCAAAACAAACTGCATACCTATTTTTTTAAGAATGTTAAATATCACTTACTATTTAGAAATCTTTTCTTAAAAACAGGTCTGATTTTATTAAATCAGCAGATTTTAAAACCATAACGTTAAATTACTTATTTTAGACCTGTCCTAAACTCATCAAAATGTCTTCTGAATTACAAACGAAATTAGACTACGTAAAAGCTTATCGGGAAAACCGCCTTAATGTTGCAAACGAAGTTTTAGAAAACCCATCCTTATTTAAAGAACTTGTTTCAATTTGTTTTTCTCCATCAGACAAAAACAATCATAAAGCCTGCTGGATTATGGAATTTGTTTCTTACGAAGAATTGATCTGGCTGCAACCGTATCTTGATTTTTTCTGTTCGAATTTGAAAGTTTTAAAAGACGAAAGTGCCATCCGTCCTATCGCAAAAGTTGTTCAGTTACTCGTAAAAGCTCACTATAGCAAATTCGAAAACGGCATTTCTCTTTCCGAAACTAATCTGCAGGATTGTATTGAAGCGTCATTTGACTGGCTTATCAATGATGTAAAAGTAGCGACCAAGGCCTATTCAATCAGAACTTTATACCTATTAGGCAACCATTATGACTGGATACACCCTGAACTGCAAGTTATTCTGAATAAGGATTATGGCGATCATTCTGCTGCTTACAAAGCCGTTGCCAAAGAAGTTTTAAAGAAAATAGAGAAATAGTATTTTTACCACGAATTATATTTCCAAGTTAGAAAAAGTAAAAATTCGTGAATTCGTGGCGAAAAAAATAGTGCAAAACGATTTTTTGGCTAAAAAAAGATTAAAAAGTATCTTTGCAAAAACACAACTACAATGAATTATTTTTCTTCTGATTTTAAATTAGGAATATTAGGCGGCGGACAATTAGGTAAAATGCTTTTGTTTGACACCCGAAAATTTGACATCCAAACTTATGTTCTAGACCCAAGCGACGAAGCTCCAAGTAAATTTGCTTGCAATAAATTCTTTCAGGGGGATTTAATGGATTATGAAACGGTTTATAATTTTGGAAAACAAGTAGATATTCTGACTTTTGAAATCGAACTGGTTAACCTTGAAGCCCTGACACAATTAGAGAATGAAGGCTTGAAAATCTATCCTTCGCCTAAAACCTTAAAAGGAATTCAAAACAAAGGAATTCAAAAACAATTTTACTCCGATCACCATATCCCAACAGCACCATTTGAGCGCTTTGAAAATTTAGAAGGTCTAAAAGCTAAAATTCAAGATATAAAACTACCATTTGTCTGGAAATGCACTGAGTTTGGTTACGACGGAAACGGCGTAAAAGTAATTCGTCAGGTTTCAGATCTGGACAGTTTACCAAATGTAGAATGCATTGCAGAAACTATGATTCCGTTTAAAAACGAATTGGCTGTTATTGTCTGTAGAAATCCATCAGGAGAAATAAAAACGTATCCGGTTGTTGAAATGGAATTTCATCCGGAAGCCAACCAGGTAGAATATGTAATCTGTCCTGCCAGAATTGATGAGAAAGTAGCCGAAAAAGCGAGAGCGATTGCCTTAAATGTTTCAGAAAAATTTAATCATGTTGGTCTTTTGGCAGTTGAAATGTTTCAGACTAATGACGATGATATTTTAGTAAATGAAGTAGCTCCGCGTCCGCACAATTCAGGACATTACTCGATTGAAGCCAGTTATACTTCGCAATTCGAAAATCATTTGCGTGCAATTTTGGATCTTCCTTTGGGAAATACCGACAGTAAAGTTGCCGGAATTATGGTTAATTTAGTAGGTGCCGAAGGATTTTCGGGAGATGTTGTTTATGAAAATATCGAAACCATTATGGGATGGAACGGTGTTACCCCACATATTTACGGTAAAAAACAAACACGCCCTTTCCGAAAAATGGGGCATGTTACCATCGTAAATGAAGACATGTCTGAGGCGAGAAGAATTGCCGAAGACGTTAAGAATACGATTAGAGTGATTAGTGAATAGTTGCAGTTTTCATTCACAGTCAACAGTCTGAAACCTGAAACAGAAAAACCTGAAACAAAAAAACATGAGTAAAGTAGCCATCATAATGGGAAGTATCTCTGACATGCCGGTCATGCAGGATGCTATCGACATATTAAAACAATTTAATGTTGAAGTTGAAGTAGACATCGTTTCGGCACACCGAACGCCGGAAAAACTATTCGATTTCAGTAAAAATGCACACACTCGCGGAATTTCGGTAATTATTGCCGGAGCCGGAGGAGCTGCACACTTGCCAGGAATGGTTGCCTCAATGTCGCCACTTCCGGTAATTGGAGTTCCGGTAAAATCAAGCAATTCTATTGATGGTTGGGATTCGGTACTATCGATCCTTCAAATGCCAGGAGGAGTTCCTGTTGCAACAGTAGCATTAAACGGTGCTAAAAATGCCGGAATCTTAGCCGCACAAATCATTGGAAGTCACGATAAAAAAGTACTTGATACTATTATTTCGTATAAAGAAGAATTAAAAGCGGCAGTTAATAAAGCGGCTGAAGGATTAAAGAAGTAAAAATTAATTCCACAGAGATTCACAAAAACAAACACAAAGCTTCGCAAAGAATAATTAAAAAACTTTGCGAAGCTCTGTGTTTTCTTAGCGAAACTTTGCGTAACACAAAAATACTATGAGCATCTTAACACAACATTTCAATACCAAACACAATACAGCACCTTTTTCGCAGATCAAAATCGAAGATTATGTTCCTGCTTTCAACGAAGCAATTGCTTTGGCTAAAGCCGAAATTGATGCCATCGTAAACAATCCGGACGAACCCACTTTTGAAAATACGGTTGTAGCAATGGATTTTACAGGCGATGTTCTGGATCGTCTTTCCAGTATTTTCTTCAATCTGAATTCGGCAGAAACCACTGATGAGATGCAAAAAATTGCACAGGAAGTTTCTCCTTTACTTTCGGAGTTCGGAAATGACATTACCTTAAATGCAGCATTATTTGCCAAGATCAAAGCCGTTTACGAACAAAAGGAAAAGCTGAATTTAAATCCGGAGCAAACTACGCTTTTGGATAAAAAATACAAAAGCTTCTCTAGAAACGGAGCCAATTTACCTGAGGATAAAAAAGAAGACTTACGTGAAATCGATAAAGAATTGTCGAAATTAAGCCTGCAGTTTGGCGAAAATGTTTTGGCCGAAACCAATGCTTTTGAGTTGCATTTAACTGATGAAAAAGATTTAGCAGGTTTACCGGAAGGCACTATCGAAGCCGCGAGATTATTAGCTAAAAGTCAGGAAAAAGAGGGCTGGATTTTCACTTTGGATTATCCAAGTTATATTCCGTTTGTAACGTACGCCGATAATCGTGAATTACGCAAAAAAATGGCAATTGCCTTTGGCGCAAAAGCTTTTCAAAATAACGAATTTGACAATCAGGAGAACGTACTGGCAATTGCCAAATTACGTTTTAAAAGAGCCAATTTATTAGGGTACAAAACTCATTCTCATTTTGTTTTAGAGGAAAGAATGGCCGAGAGTCCGGAAAAAGTTTTTTCTTTCCTTAATGATTTGCTGGCCAAAGCAAAACCTGCAGCCCAAAAAGAGTTTGCTGAATTAACCGCTTTTGCCAAAGATTTGGACGGAATTGAACAATTGGAAAAATGGGATGGTGCTTATTATTCTGAAAAATTAAAACAGCAGCTTTTCAACTTAGATGACGAAAAACTGAAACCTTATTTTCAATTGGAAAAAGTTTTAGACGGAGCTTTTACAGTTGCCAAAAAACTTTATGGATTAACTTTTACGGAAGTTTTTGATATCGACAAATATCACGAAGAAGTGATGACATACGAGGTAAAAGATGCAGAGAACAATTTAGTTGCTATTTTCTATGCGGATTTTTTCCCTAGAAGAGGAAAACGAAACGGAGCCTGGATGACCTCTTTCAAATCGCAATATATAAAAGATGGCACAAACGAAAGACCTCATATTTCGAACGTTTGCAACTTTACAAAACCAACAGAAACCAAACCTTCGTTATTGACGTTTAATGAAGTTACTACTTTGTTTCACGAATTTGGTCACGGTTTACACGGGATGCTTGCCAACACCACTTACCCTAGCTTGTCCGGAACTTCTGTATTTTGGGATTTTGTAGAATTACCAAGTCAGATTATGGAAAACTGGTGTTACGAGCCTGAAGCTTTGGCTTTATTTGCCAATCACTACGAAACGAATGAAATTATTCCGATCGAATATGTTCAAAAAATTAAAGAAAGTGCCAGTTTTCAGGAAGGTCTTGCCACTTTGCGTCAATTGAGTTTTGGACTTTTGGATATGGCCTGGCACGGACAGGATCCAACAGGTATTACGGATCTAAAAACTTTTGAAACAGAGCAATTTGCGAACACTCAATTATACCCAGACGTAAAAGAGAATGCAATGAGTACTGCCTTTTCTCATATTTTCCAGGGCGGTTATTCTTCAGGATATTACAGTTATAAATGGGCAGAAGTACTGGATGCTGATGCTTTTGAATATTTTCAGGAAAACGGGATCTTCAATTACGAAGTCGCTGCAAAATTCAGAGACAATGTTCTCTCAAAAGGAGGAACTGAGCATCCGATGACTTTATACAAACGTTTCAGAGGTCAGGAACCAAAACCGGAAGCTCTATTGAAAAGAGCAGGATTACTTTAAGATTTTCAGACTTCTTAACGTATTAGATATATTTAAAACCGAGGTAGAAATACTTCGGTTTTTTTGATTCGATCTCACTACAATACCATAAATAATTTTACTTATCTTCACCATTACTTTTAACCTTTATCTTCGAAATTCAAATTGAAAAAACTTCTCAAAAAACTAATTTACCTTTTCATCATTGGGGTTATTGCAATCATTTCTATTAATTGGTATGTCAAATCCTCAACTAGTAATTTGATTTATCACACTGTAAATAATCTTCCAAAAAATGAAGTGGGAATTATTTTTGGAGCCGGAATCAACGGTGATCAGCCAAGTAAATATTTAAAAGACAGACTGGATGCCGGAATTCCATTGTATAAAACACATAAAATAGATAAAATTCTGCTTTCAGGCGACAATGGCAGAGATGAATATGATGAACTTACTGTTATGAAAACCTATTGTTTCAATCACGGAGTTGACACTACTAAAATATTTATTGATTACGCCGGCTTTGACACTTACTCCACTATGTACAGGGCCTCATATATTTTTAAAATTAAAAAAGCAACTTTAATTTCTCAGGAATATCACTTAAACAGGGCCATTTACATTGGACAAAAACTTGGAGTAAAATCAATTGGATTTTCTGCCAACAAAGGAGAATATCTGGGATATCAATATGTGACTTTTAGAGAATACGGTTCTATTTTTAAGTCTTTTTTTGACGTTATAAGAAATCGCGAGCCTCGTTTTTTAGGAAATGAAATTAATATAAATGGAGTTTCTAATTATTCAAAAGAGGATAAACGATGAGAGCCCTTTTTTTGCTTCCAAAAAAAATTTCAAACTACCTTTTTAAAGAAAAATGACTTCTAATCTGTTTTGTAATCCCCGGGTTATTTATCTCTTCATACGTTAGAACAAACCAATAATCTGAAGCAAAAACAGGACTGTTTCTATAAGTGCCATCCCATCCCGGAGTATCTTTAGTCAAATGAATGATGAACTTACCATATCTGTCAAAAATATCGATCTCTAATTTATTGAAATTCTCCAGATTATTTACATGCCAGGTATCATTATATCCATCACTATTAGGTGTAAAAAACTTAGGATAATCCAATTCGGTTAATTCAGGTTTTTGTAACTCACAATCTTCTTTGTTTAAAAAAACCACTTTTGCCACAGACGAAAGTAAATAACATTCCTTACTGGTAACAACATTAACGGTATAATTTCCTTCCTGAGTTGCAACATAAGTATTCGTACTTGCTCCGGAGATAGCATTGCCATCGACTTCCCATTGATAGGACTTAATTGTATGATTTGAAGGAATGCTCACCTTCAAAACAGTACTGTCCCCTTTACAAATCATTAAATTCCCTTCAATTACAACCTCTGCCGGTATTGTATTCTCCTCAATAATTAGAACATCGTCCATTAAAAGACTGCAACTTCTTGTTGAAATTTTAGTCAATCGATAAGTTCCTTCCTTAGCCGGAGACTCTATTAAGGTATGCAAACCTGTATTGTTTATTGTTATGGGAGATTGAGCTATCCCATTTAATTCATAATCTATTGTAAATGGTCCCTGATCTTTACTCGTAATTTCTGCCTGAATTCCTGAATTCTCTCCTAAACAAAAATCTCCCCCATACTTGACTAATTTAGTGTTTGCAGTAAATGGTTCTTCATTATCAATCACAAGAGTATTATCTAATGAAAAGCTGCATCCTCCGGTTGAAATTTTTGTAATTCGATAGATTCCGGCCTTAGACGGAGCTGTTACTAAAGTATGTAAACCCGCATCATTTATAGTTACAGGAGATTGCGGTATTCCGTTAATTTCGTACTCTATTACAAAAGGGCCAGAATCGGGGCTCATAATTTCTACCTGTACTCCTGAATTCTCTCCTAAACAAGCATTCCCTCCGTATTTAATTAGCTCGGCGCTGGCTTTAGGAGGCACTCCACCATAAATAATTAAAGTATCATCGAGTAAAAAATCACAACCTTCAACTGAAATTTTTGTTAATCGATACGTTCCAACATTTGCCGGAGCCATTATTAAGGTGTGTAAACCTGTACTGCTTATCGTTACAGGAGATTGAACGGTTCCGTTAATTTCATATTCTATTGTAAATGGTCCTGATTTTGTACTTGTTATGTTTACTTGAATCCCTGAACCTAACCCAGAACAAGAAACTCCTCCATATCTCGTTAATTTAGCACTGGCTGATGCCGGAATTTCTTTATCAATAACAATTGTATCGTCAAGCACCGAAGTACATCCGCCTGTAGAAATTTTAGTCAATCGATAAGTTCCTTCCTTGGCCGAAGCAACTATTAAAGGATACAAGCCTGTATTATTTATTGTTACGGGAGATTGGACCACTCCGTTTATTTCATATTCTATTATAAAAGGACCGGATCCCGTGCCGCTTATTTCAACCTTGACCCCTGCTCCTGTTCCCGTACATGTTCCTCCTCCGTCTTTAACTAATTTTGCTGAGATTGCAACTCCAACATTTTTTATTTCTATAGGTTCGCACACAACTTCTCCGGCAGAATTAGCATCACTGATTGCAACAATAGCATATGTTCCTTCTGATAGAGATGCCGAATTTATCGAATACGGATTTTGTGAAGTGGTTATTTCGGGATAAACAATTTCCGGAGATACATCTGTTCTCTTGTATGTAAATTTATAAGGAGGTGTCCCTGAGAAATAAACTGTTAATCCTAAATCTTTTCCGCAGCCTCCGTTAAATCCTTCCATTCTGGCTGTCGGAGCATAACATCCGTTTGATTCGTTACCATATGTTTCAGACAATCCTTTTTTAGGATCAAAGGCTGGCAAAAAAACCACTATTGCCTCTATTACATCGTGCATCTGGTATCTGAAAGATATAGAATTACCTCCATTGATACGATCAAAAACAGGTTTGACTGCGGCTCTGAAATTTGCTTCTGTTACTCCGAAAGCAGCATAAAAAGGCGTAATTTTTTTTATATACTCGTCTACGTCACTCCATTCAATTTGTGAGTCATAAAATCCTCTAAATGTATGAGCCGATTTATCGGTTACGCCCCAAATAGCAGCATCAGTCCAACTGATATCTGCTACCCTATCGTCTAATACTTTTGTCAGCCTGTTAATTTGTTCTGCATAAAGCCGGTCCAGTCCGGAAGGTGAAGCCGGAGAAATATAATCCATCAAATTTGTTGCAGCGACAGCGTTCGCGCGATTTTTAACAAAAACAGGTTCAAAAGCGCCACTGTTCATTCCCTGATTATAAGCCAAAGCTAAAATTTTAACGGCTGCATAAGGATCTTTCGAGTCTTTTATGAAACCTATAGGATTCCAGCATTTAACATATTGCCAAAAAGCAATATTTCTATAATCATGATACGTTTTTATAATAGATTGAAACTCAAAACTTGCTCCTATGGCCGGATCGCTTATAAAATTATTCTTAGGAACCTGAGGGATAAAACAAGGATAGTTCATAAACATCTCCATCCAGCTTCCTCCCATCTCTTGCTGAAAGTATCCTGCTGCAACCTTCCCCGTGGTATCATAACAATTGACTCCACCGTTAATTAAATCCTGATTAGGGTATTTTTTTGTAACCCAACCTGGAGCAATAAGTTTACTCCCTTCGCAGCCTGCGTTTATTTCCTGAATCGTTGTTGCAAAATACTCATTGACACTCATGGCCTCAAATCCCATCAGGTTTGTAAACAAACTGTGAGAAACAGCCATACCAATAGCCCAACCTTTTCTGTTTTCGGGAATATAAACATCTACCCGTTGACCCCACGCCCAGACAGAACCTTCACCGATTTTTATTTCATTACCATTAGGTCCCGCAGGTTTTATGGCGCAGATACTGCTAAAATTTTTTTCGCACTTAAAATTCTCGGTCGCTGGAGGCGTATAACACGTAATTCCTTTTATGGGAGTACCATTTAATGTACCTTGACCCGGCGGAAACATTCCCGGCACATAATCCATCGTGACACTATAAGTTGTAGTTCCTACCGGCAGAACATCTCCCCAAGTCGTTTTTTTAAGCTCAACTATACCGTTATCTCCGTTTTGAATGACATCCATTCCGGACCACATGATAACATTAGAGACTCCTTTCCAATTGAAAACAAAACTATAGTCCGGTATGGAAGCATTCGTGTTATTATGAACTTTAAAATCCAAAACAATCGTGTTTCCATACTTACCTGTCATACAAAACTCATAACTTACTTGAGAATATGCGTTATTTAGGTTAAACAAAAAAAACAATAAAAGAAGTGGTATTTTATAAAATTTCATCATTATTTATTTGTATTTATTAGGATCTCCAAACAGTTCATTTGTGATCGGCATAAAGAATTAGATGACCTAACGAATTTAACTTTATTAGTCAACTTCATTTTTCAGGAAATTGGATATTATTTAGTCTTAAAAATTAACCAGCTTATACGATTTTCTTCGTCCCAGATTATCGGTTATGACTACAATAAATAACTGCTTCGTCAGGAAACTTCCATCTTCTAGCCATAAATTTCTATTGTTTTGGGTGTTTTTGTACTTTACTACAGATTGCCCAAGAGCATTATATACCTCAACATGATCAATATCAATTGCTTCATTATGGACAACTACAGACAATGCATTATCTTTAAAATAAGCTATAAAATTGGTCTCCTCTTTTTCGCCAAATTGATCAACTGACAGAGATTTACTAAAGTAGTTGTCATATGCGTTAGAAAACTCATAACCACTTCCACAAGCGGCATCCCAATTGATAGACCAGGTCATCACTCCTCTCATTTGTGGTTGCAAAGAAGATTTCATTGTATATTTTCTTCCGGAATATGTAGTGCCAAATCGTAAGTAATTAAAAGCATTAATCCCTTTGTCAGGTGTTAGATATCCTCCTGCCGGTGCCGCTCCCGGACAGGCCGGAATTGCAATAACTATTTTAGAAGCCGGCAAGGGTGGGAAATAAAATCCTGTAGAGGCTACATTGAATCCTTTCATCAACATATCTGACATGGCTACTAAAAAATCCGAAGAGGCTTGAGAATATGCTATGTTATCTAAAGCATTTACAGATCCGGTGTTATACAACTGCACCATCAAAAGATCCAGCTCATTACGCAAATTATGAATTACCGGTAAAAAAGATCCGGCTCCATCCCCATATACCGAATATCCAACTTGTACATAATAGGTTTCCGGAGCAGCAGTTAAAATAAAACCTGTTCCATAATAGGTCTTTAATTCCTTGAAAGCATCAATTACATTCTTAAGTTTTGGGTAGGCCGAAATCGCCGAATAAGAAAAATCTTTTAACGCTCCCGCTCCAAAATTCATAGAGCTGCCTTCAAAATCAATATCAACTCCATCAAAATTATATTGATCAACAATCGCTTTTATTCCATTTACAAAAATATTTTTCTGGTCAACGGTGCTTAATACAACATGGCCATTCTGTCCACCAATTGACACAATTACCGGAATACCTTTATCTCTTAAGGTCTTGATATCATTTTTTAACAATTGCGGATCAAAGACTCCTTTTGTAAAAAATCGAGGTTCATTTACTACTAACACTGGAGTATAACCATCTCTATTCACCGTCTCTATAAATGAATAAACAACAACATTGTATTTCTTGTCTGCAATTTCTTTAAAATACAAAAATGGTGCACTCCCACTTTCCCATCCATGTGCATAGCCAACAATAACTTTAGCCGGCAACGGATTAAACTTTGAGTTAACAATAGTGATCGATTGATTCAATAAACTCTCACCGCCTTTATTATCAGTTGCTTTTACAATTATTGGATATTCTTTATAGCTATTAGGAGTAAAAGTATAGCTGTAAGTGTCTCCGGAACCTTTTATCATAGGAAAATAAGTTCCGTTTACATTTACTGCAACACTTGAAATTGTGCCATCTCTATCTGTAACATTAACACTTATTGAAACGGGTTGAAAACCTGATGCCTGATTAATTGTGGTTGACACTGGGGCAGTCCACACAATTTCGGGTAATACATTTGGACATGCTGTACCTGAACATTGCAAATAAAATGGAAAACTATTTTCGGCTGTAGCATTATTAGAGGCTGTAGCCGTAGCTTTTAGCGTATAGTTTTTATTAAAATCTGCTGTTGCCGGAGTCCACGTTGCCGCATACTCGGTACCTGTTGTTGGCGTTCCTGTAATATTTATACCATTTACATTAAATACAACCGATGATAATGTAGTCTTTCCATCCTCAAAAGTCATACTGGCATTTGCTTTAAGCTGGATAGCTGTTCCCGGAACTATTGCAAGGTTTGCCGCAGACGGACTCGTGATTGTCACTTCCGGAGTAACACCGCTTGAGTTAAAGTTATATTCTTTTGATAAAACCGGAATTGGTAAATTGGCCAAATCTGTAGGATAATAAACAACAGAGTTGTTATCCCAGGCATTCATTTTTAAACTTGAAATGGTTGTATAGCCCGAAAATATTGCATTGTCAAAACTATATTTCCCAGAGGTATCTGTTGTAGCAACAAAAGTAGCATAAGGATGTGTACTATCTGTCCATGGAAGATTTAGTTCAATTTTTGCACCAGCGATTGGCATAGCACCATTTTTAACCGTTCCGCTTATTTTATTAGTTGGAGTGGCATTTTGATTAAAATCTAAAACTTTATTTTCACTTAACACACTGTATAAAGTAGAAGCGGGTGAAAATGTCATTCCGGTTTTGGCAGCAGTAATGGTGTAGTCTGCTCCTGCTGTTAAACCGCTTATGCTATAAGCTCCTTTTGAATCTGAAACCGCAGTAACATTAGCTGTTGCTGAAGCTGCGGTAACGGTTACTCCGGAAACTGCTGTAGTACCATTTAGCACGGTTCCTGTAATGGCATAAAGAGGTTGTGTACCTTGTATCACGATACCTGTTTGGTTTGCATTAACCTTTGTTAATTTTACCGGCGTAAAAGTATAGGAAACTTTTAAAGCGGTAACTGAATAATTGGCTCCTGAAACTACTTTGTTAAAAGTAAAATTTCCATCGGAAGATTTAACGGTTTGAATAACAGCGTCATTCTCATCTTTTAGCTGAACGGTGATATCCGAAACCAAATTTGCACCCATTTTTACAGCTCCACTAAGGGTCAGAGTTCCTTCAACAGCAACATTAAACGAATCATTTATCTGACTCAGTAATGCATTAGGAACAGCTCCTCTGGTATCCTGAGACAATTCCCAAACCATACCTCCTGCAAGGTTTTTAGACGCTATATATTTGGCTTTAAGATCGATCGACTGCTTATCTTCGTAAGAGATAAACTGTTTTAGTTTCGAGTTGTATAAATAAGGAACTTTGGTGGTGTTATCAAAATATCTCACCCAGCCTGCAGCTGCTGCAGTAGGCGTAACCATCATGGTATTAGGATCAAGATAAGGATGCGGATTGGTTGCCGCATTCCCTACCAAATCGCAAATTTCAATACTTCCTGAATTTTCACATGGAGCACCTGTATCCCAGGTTCCTAGGGGAGGCTGTGCATTTTTACAGGCGGAAACGACATCTCTTGGTGCGGCAACGAATAATCCGGGCAAATTAGGATTAGTTCCGTCATTAGCAACATGATCAAACTTTTTTCCGTAAAAAGGTAATCCCATGATTAATTTACCAGAGGGAAAACCAACTACATTCAAATATTGACTCGTTAATTCGTCTAATGATTCCGACTGCGCTGCACCATAAAGCGGATCGTTGGTGTTTCCACTTGCATACAATGGAGCATTGTAGCAGGTTTTATCATACCAGTTTCCTCCAAAATCATAACCAAAATAAGTGATATAATCGCAATAGGTCGAAATATCTTCTGTCATTCCGTATTGAGCTCTGTTATTTGGTCCAAGATATTGTTTGGATACATTTCGAACATTGTTCCCAGCCGCGATTGTAATTAATTTATTGGGCATCGCCTGACGCATTGCCTTTAATAAATAAACTAAATTTTTGTTGTCGTCAGGATGGTATTTTTGAGGAGGAACCGGGGCACCATTAAGAATCTCAGTACCATCTGTACCACCTGAAAGAGGATATTCCCAGTCGATATCAAATCCGTCAATAAACGGATAAGTAGTGATGAATTTTACCATATCGGCAGCCAAAGCAGCTCTTGCCACAGGACTTGCAGCAATTGGAGAAAGATCCTGACCTTTTGTCCAGCCACCAACAGATATTAGTACTTTTAAATGAGGGTACTTTTCTTTTAACTTCATTAAGCCATAAAAGTTTCCTTTTACGGGAGCATCCCACGGAATTCCTCCTTCCATATGCTCAAAATCAGCATAGGTATCCAAACATTGTAATTTTGTATTCTCCGGATGGGCGGGATCATAACTTGTACCGTAAAAAGAATAATTTAAATGTGTCAATTTACTTCCATCTATCTTAGAGACATTGAAATCTCTGCCATAAATAGCCCATTGTGCATAATATCCAACTACTTTTTTATTATGACTGGGCTGAGAAACTAAGAAGATTGGGAATAAAACTGAAAATAAAAATAGTAAGTAGCGTTGTTTCATAACTTTTTTTTTCAAAAATAAAGCTATGTTATAGAATTAACTTTCACAGTGTAACAACTGGCTCATTACATGTAATAATCAGCAGATTACACCGGAATACTTCATATTTGGCAGGGATATTTTCTTCTACAAAAAATTAAGACTGCTTTATCGAAACATTATAGAATGTGGGGTATACTTTTCTAAACTTGTCGTAATAGTCAAAGTTTGAAACGATACCTGCAAATGATTTTTTTTACTGCTTTAAGAAACTAACAAGGTTTGCAGGTTTGTACCCGCAGGATATTTTGTTCCCCATACTTCGTCATTGGAACTCCAGCCCTGATCTACATCAAATGTGACTATTCTGGAATCATTCATCAAATCAAAATCAACCAATATTCCCGGACTTTCCGAAATAAGCATTACCGTATTGTTTTGAGGATTGTTGTCACTAAACATTAAGAAGGCTTTATTGTCAGGAGTAACCTCAATATTTTGCCTTCCGAAAATTCTAAAAGTACAGCTGCCATAGTACCGATTATCGTTAGTATTGTGAACACAAATTCCAGTCGCATACTCTGTACCGGATTCGTTCTGAATTAATACGGTTAGATTATCATTATTGGTATCTACTGAAAGTCCTCCAAAATCCTGAATCAGCAATCGTTGTTTTAACTCTATTTTGTAATTTGTTCCTCCTATACTTCTTCTTGAAGTTGAACTAGATGCGGGTCTCTCAGATTGTGGCTGCGGAATATATATTGTTTGATTTTCTGTAATCTCACTTGTCGATATATAACCACTCAGATTGTATTCCCATTCTATAAGGACCGATCTCAGAAAATTTTTAGTCACACTCCAACACAGAGGCCTGAACTGTGAAGCATTTCTGGACCTTGAGGCCAGAAAACAGCATAAACTATAGTTTCCTTTATTTAATACCTCAACGGTTTCCTGAGAGAAGTTAATTATTAGTCTATTGGCCATTCTATTTTCTTTAAGTTTAAATTGAAACAAAAGAATTACTCCTCATCCAAATGCAGATGAAGAGTAATTCAAACAACACTACCCTATATTGTTACTTACTTCTTTCGCTTAACGCTTTTTCTCTGGCGCTGGTATTTTCAATTAACAGCTTTTTCAAATCTGTATAAGCATTAAAGTTTTTCAGCCAATTACCTCCTTTTGCACTCCAGCCTTCATCTATGTTATAATTAACCACACGTGAGTCTGTACCAGTAAGGTCAATAAAAGCTCCGGCAGACATTGCTTTTGTAATTACGGTTGCTGTTTCTATCTTCTCTGTAGAAAAAATAAGAGCAATTTTAGTAATAGGTGTGATCACTCTTGCAGACCCTGCTCCTAAAATTGGAAAAGCACACAAAATGTTTGATTTCCCGTTTACTAACTGATTAATCCCCACTGTAAAACGCTGTGTATCTTCGTTCAAAAAAGATACTGTTCCCGGATAACCGTCTGAAGTTGCTTCGATATTACCGGATCCTTTTTCAATTGTTATCTTTTCACCCAAATCTGTATCGATGGTATTACTCGCTTCAATTACAACCTGAGGTGCAACCGTACTTGTTGAATTGTAGGCCTGAAACTGTTCTTGCCAGGTAATTTTGGTTGAAGTCAATAATTTTTCAGCCGGTAAATGAAACCATACGGTTGGAGAACCATCCCCTGACGCTGCTACAGATTTGAATCCGTATAAAGAATATCCTTCTGCTTTTAAAATTTTTACGTCTTCAGGACTAATACTAACTGTCGTGTTAAAAGTTGCCATAATAAATTTGTTTGTTTGGCCCTACTCATGAGGCTTTTCGGGTAACGCCTTACATTATTTTCTGAATGCAAACAGTTCGTTTTTTAAAGTGGAATCTGCTCCACTCCTTATTAATGCTTCTGTAAAATAGTTTGTACTTTTTGAAACTCTAATAGTAAAATTTCATGGTTCGTAAAAGTGATACCCTATTTTTTAGAAGCAAACCTAATGACCCGCAAACGGGACCTTTACTTATTTTGTAAATGTTGCATTAGTTCCTGCTAATGCTGTACACATACGACCTACCATATTAGTACCATTGTCTAAACCTACTACGTACTCATTTCCTAATACAATTCGAACTACAGGGTCGATATCAGTTACATGTAAGTGATCAGCGTTTATTGGGTCATTTGTTCTTCCTGTTGCTAAAGGCCCGGTTCCTGCTTCGTTTTTAATTAATACATCTGCCATGATTTTCCTTTTTTAAATTAAACATTACTTGATGAGGCATTTCTTTTTCATTGCCTGCCTCAGAAAAATTGTGGATTTTACTCCTATAAATGATATACTTTTATCAATAACGTAAACACAAAATCCGTATCAATCAAGCTGTATTTTTCTTTTTTCTTTGAGATAAAAATCTCATTTACATTGTTGAGACGAATTACATTTTTGCCTTACTATTGATTTTCTCATTTTCGCGATCTGCAGTATCCCTCAATGAGTTTTTTAGATTCGGATTGTACAATCCTTAATTCTAATAAGTCAAAATTATCTGTTTGTTCTTGCTTTTATTTGTACAGAATAAGCTACTTTTTATCAATTTGAATCATAGCACTTTTCTTAATAAATTAACAAATGGAAATAAACTGTTATCTGTATTATACTTACTTGGGGGATAATTAAAATTCTGTTTGAAAACACGGGAAAAATGAGCGATATCAAAAAAGCCGGCAAGAGAGGCTGCCTCAGTAACTGATTTCTTTTGTACCACTAATACCTCAGCAGCAAATTGAAGGCGTATATCTCGTAACAGATGTATAGCCGGAAATCCAAATAATGATTTCACCTTACGGTTAAGATTTGACTGACTCATAAAAAGTTTCGCTGACAGCATCTCTATACAGAATGCCTCGTTATCAAGATTATCGATAACGATGATCAGCAATTTCGCCAGCCATTTGTATTCTTCTTTTAACTGAATCAGTTTGTTGAAACACGCATTGCTTAAAGGAATTTTCCAATCTTCCGGTTTAAATCCTGTAATCAGACTATCATTACGATATGCTGAGGGGGAAATTCCAAACTCTTGTTTGAATTTACGACTGAAAGAAGTCACTCCGCTAAAACCGCAATAAAGAGCTGTTTCTTCAATAGAATATTTATTAGTTTCTAAAATATCTTTGGCCAGCTGCATTCTATAATACAAAATGAGTTTCCCTGGCGGGAAACTCATTTGATTTTGCACTTTACGATTAAGCTGTGCTTTACTGATCTTTAACTGATCGGCTAATTGAGAGACACCAAAAGATGGGTCCGTTTTTTTTCTTGCATGATAGCATCAATCTGCCTTAAAAAAATTTCATCCGATAAATTAATGTTTTTTTCAATCTCAAATTCTTTCATAGTTTGTACGCTTTAAATAATACTTTATCATATTTAAATAAAGACAAGCCGAGAAAAAGAACTGTAAAACAGAAAAACATTTAAAAACCAACTAAAAAAATAATGTCGAACTAATTTTCAAAAAGGGATGTTTTATACTGTTTGGGGTCAGCATACTAAATCTATGGCTTTTATATCTTTATCTGTTCAAAACTAAACGAGCCATTCAATTTAATATCGGAAAATGTCACGAGATCCCTATATGATGACACGAAAACAAATAAATCAGTCATAAGATTTTTCTTAACGCTGTAATTGTAAAAGTCTCTAAAACTTATATATTTTTTTTGCGAACTGTTCGGTAGTCAGAAACCCAAACCGGAAGTTTATTGAAAAGAGCAGGATTACTTTAAGCTTATTGGATATATTTAAAACCGGGGTAGAAATGCTTTGTTTTTTTTGATTCGATCTGACTACAAATACCAAAGATAAATTTACTTATCTTCATCATTCCTTTTACAAAATTAAAAGCCGGTAACTAAAATTTAGTCCCGGCTTTTGTTGAATTAATTTATTTTTCTTTTAAGTAAATCTCTCGTCTTTGTAGACAATGGTATTATATGAGTAAACACATGACTCAGACTATCTGGTTTTACACTATTTCCGCCACTGTGACAAAAAAAGCAGGACGTAACTGATTTGTAATTTCCATCCGGAACAGAATTGGAGCTTGGAGACTGAAAAAAGGTCTCCATAGTACTATTCGCTAATCGCCCTGTTCCAATTGCATCTCCGTTATTTCCACCGTAAGGATATGAATTACCATTGGGCCCTGCACCACCAAAAGTCCAGGTCGCACCGATTAGTAAATAATTCTTTCTAATATCATTACCAACCAACATTTTACGTATACTGTTGTTAATAGCAATAACTTCACTATTCGAATCTGCAGGAGTTCTATTCTCTTGATTTGGAACAGTATCAGAAGCAACTCCCCAGGCCATAACTCTTTTTATATTAGGCTTGTCTATCGCTGGGTCAGTAATTTTAATTGTATTGTTTTCAACAGTCATCTTCTGCGTATTTTTTGTGGTATCGTCGGCATTAACATTAAAGAGCCAATCTTTTCCTCCATCAGCTTTTACTTGCTTGATTTTACCATTAACATCTCTATAAGAATACGCTTCGTTTGGTGCATTTTTTTGGTGTTCAAAAGTTGCCCAGATCATTTCGGGATGTCCTGCAACACTTCCTACAATGTGCATTCCAACCAACGCCAGTGTTGCTGTTGTTGTTTTATTTGTTAGCTTCCACAACTTAGGGTCTGATTTGTCGTATACAGGAATCTTAGCTTTGATTGTAACATAACTCTCCGGATTTGGTAAATCCTTTACTTCCACCCATGATGTCTTTAATTCTATTGCCAAAGCATCCGGATCCGGTGGAGCGGCAAAACCGCTGCTCTTTGCATAGGCAAGAATACTATCTCTTGCACTGGCTGTAGTAGGGAACTGATTACCATTTAATTTCTTGTTTTGTACACCCGTCAGAAAATAAGCATAAACATCGTTTACCATTGTGATGTAATACACCAGTGATTTATTTACCGCAACTAACGCTCCGTTAGAACCTGCCTGTCCTTGTTCTGTATCAATTACATCTCCCTTTGAATCCAGGAACAAAGTTTTATTATCTTTTGTTATAAACTCCTGCACAATGTTTTCACGATGACCTTTAGTATCTATTATCGCTTTAGGCTTAGAAATAGCTTTTCCTTTTGTATCTATAAAAGAATGCACCCCATTGGCATTAGCAATAACCCCGCCTACTATCACAGATTTATTTGACGCATCTTTAACAGCTTCATTTTTACTTTGAGGTTCTACTTCAAATGCTCTTCCTTTTTTATCAATTATAATTGGAAGTCTGTTTGGTCCTGTTTGGCTAATATTACTCACAGCACTCAATAAAGTATTTGGTTTATGTGGTGTTAAAACACGTTTTTTGGTAACGGGATCTTCTGCAGAAACATTATAGAAAACGGGAGATTCTATTACAGTGCCACCACTTTTATAGTCTCCGTCGGAAACTGGAGAGGTGATCCATAAAAACATTTGTTCAGACCATTTATAAAAATCGCAATTATTTCTATGTGGAAAATCAACACTGTTTGCAGGTTCAACAAGTCCATTTTCGGTAATTTTCTTTGTTTTAAACCAGGTCTTGAATTCATCTTCTGAAACACTGCATGAATCCTGTACATCTTGTGGCAGGTATTCGTAATCGGAATCAACCTTTGCCAGTATATCATTTTTTTTGCATCCAAGGATTAGGATGGCAAAAACCGCGATAACGGTAGCTGCTGTTTTTATATTTATTTTTTTCATGATTTGGTGTAGTTAATGGGTGTTTCTTTTGTTTGTTTTTTTGAATCGTCTGAAGTTTTTAATTATCAGAACCTCTTTTAACAAAAAACCGCCCGAAGCAGGCGGTCTTTAGATTTTAATGAAATAAGATTTTTTCTTAATTCAGTATTCTTGTATTGAATTGTTTGGGGAGAATTTAGTTTCTATGCCAGTTCTTTTTTCGGGGTCTTTGCAGACTTTACCGGCACATTCTCTATGTGGTGATTCCAATAAGAGAATCCTCCTGTTCCGTTCCATGAACTATCGATTGCTAAGTGTGCCTCAAAATTAGCCAAGAAAGAACCAATTGCAGGAGGAGGAACAGATTGAACATATTGTCCGCTTAGGCTAACTACCTGAGTAATTTTACCGAATCCGGTTGCATATATTCTTCCTTTAACATGAACAACGATGTGACTATCAGGACCAGGGATGGCCTGTGTAATGACTACTGTACCTGAAACAGAATGTTGTGATGGTACAACAACTAAACTAAATGATGCAATTGGAGCACCTGGTGTTCCTACATTCCCGATTGTGCCTTTTGCTAAATAGGCACCTGCTAATAAATCTGCCATAATCTTTTAATTTAAATTTTTCTTACTCGTGGGGCTTTTCAGATACCGCCTCGTTTTTTATAGTGGGTTCTGCTCCACTTTTTATCATTGGATCAAGTTTCTCCTTATTCAGATACCGGCTCGTTTTCCAGAGTGGGTTCTGTCCCGCTTTCTATTACGGGTTCCAGTTTTTCCTTTCTTGGAGAACTAACACTTATCTGCACGTTTACCTGTCCTATATTATCTGTCAGACCTGCTCCGTAAATACCTTTTAAATCGTCATTGATGCATAATTCTAATTTTCCAACTAATCCCGCTGGCGTGTTTGCTCCCAATCCGATTAAGAAAACAGTATCTCCTATTTTACCTACCAATGCTCCCTCGTTTGCCCCTGGAAGTGCGTAACCGGGTTTAGCACTGATAAAAGTTGGGTTTCCGGCAGAATTGTACAAATGACCGTTATTGATATTTGGATTCGCCGTCCATAGCCCATCTTTATATTTTATGGTAGCAACTCTACTAGGATTCAATCGAACACCTGTATCCAACCATGGATAAGAAGGATTAGGATTATCAGGAGTACTTGGATTCGGTTTTGCCTGAACGGTAAAATCAACTGGTGGAACCGCGAAATTGCAAGCCGGAATTGGCGTTGTAAATTCTTCATAATCAAAATAATCTGCCAAAGCAAGACTCGTTCCTAAACCTACACCTGACTGCGATTGCATAAAGGTTATTGGTCGGCTGCGTCTTCCGGTTCGATCGAAAGGGCTATACCAGGTCCATAAATAAGTAGAATCTGGATAATTATTTCCTGAAGGCGGAAAAAATACACCAACAACCGTGGCTGTATTACCCGGACAAAGCGCAGGATTCCTCACAATAGTGGCATGAATTTTTCCTTGTACCGCCGGAATCTGAACCCAGTTTGGCGGTTGTTGCGGGAATGGAAAATTTCCAAAACCAATCGCATTTGTTATTCTGTCTCCTACATAATTAATTAAAAATCCTGCACCACTATTAGGCGGCGGAATCATTCCGGTAGGAGTTGGTCCGGTAAGAAGCGCTTGTTGCGCAGTAAATGGATTTGTGGGATTGTAGGTATATTTCATCAGGGTACTCTGACTCCTGTCTGATGAAACGCTGTATTGCGAATTGTCTCTCCAATTGTATAAAACCCTTGTAGGAAGAGGATTGAATGCTTCATTGACCGGTGTCATGAAAACAGTCATCCCAAAATTAGTATTCCATGTAAACAGCTCATAGTTATCAGGGTTTCCAAATGAAAAACCTTCTACAACCGGAAGTACCAAAGGTGTGTTTAAAGGATTGCTTGATAATTTCTCAAAAGTAGAGAAATAAGTAAACGAGAACATTTGAAATAAGGCCAGCTGATTAACATCTCCTAAACCCGGGCGTGCAACAGGTCCTTGTCCAAACATAAGACGCACCGGAAAATTGGTTTTATGATCAAACCACATCCAGGTAGCAGGTGCAGGACTGCTGTTACCTACCGGAATTTTCCACCAATCTACTTTTTGTGCTTTCATCCAGTTCAGATAACTGGTTCCGGAACATTTTGCTCTACTGCTTTCATTTCCAAACCAGTTTGTAGTTGGAATTCGCCAACCTACATTGATCGGTGTATAGCGGATTCCGTCGGTCGATACTTCTGTTTGAGTTGGCGTTATTCTGTACCACCATCTTCTGCCGGAAGCACCTACCAACAAAGCGTTTAATCCAAGTCCTTCGGCATAATAAACCGTCGCGGTACAAATTTCAAAAAAAGGGCTCTCTTTGTCAGCAGTAGTACTATTACTCTGCAGGGGACTAAAAGGGTGAAGTACACAAGTACATTTCCAAAATTGTGGAAGTCTGGGCTGAGGCCCTGTAAAAGTCTCCAAAACCGGATATCTTGAATCTGGTATCGGATCCACGCAATTTTTCGAGGAAGAGGTTAAATCTTTCATGGTAGTTTGCTTTTGGGGTTACTAATTCGGATTGTTTGGTATTATTTTGATTCTCAATGGATAATCTTATCATTCTGATTTCCTTTAGAATAACTTTACGAAACCAGCATTTTTAATTTTCCCGATTAAAATTACAATGCATAAGAAACCCTAGATAAAAAAATGTCATGAGACTGGTTTTTTTATCCATAAAGCGAATAATCAATGGAACAGAATTCTTTTAAAGAGGGAATAAAAATTACAAACTTGCACAAAAGCATTATCTACGATCCAGTAATACTGGTGTCTTAGTCGTATTGGGATCTATGTACAGATCTGCCGCCGTAACCAGCAAAACCTCAACATCCATAAAACCGTCTTCATAGTTCAACAGTTTTTTCAATGCCGCATCTTTTTCCTCAACAAAAGCCTCTCTTTTATCTTCAGAAACATTTTGTACGATTAGCATCTTTACAACATCCTTAAAATTTTTATTTGTTGACAATTGAATCTGAAAAGCGGTTGCCTCATTTGTAAGCGACAGAAATTTGTCTAAGTCGTAATGCTGTTCACAAACTATAAAAGATTTTGCCTCTCTGGATTTTAATTCCAAAAAAGATTTTCCATCCAGTTCTACCCATCGGCCTATATCTCCGATGGCATATCGAAAAACCGGAAACCTTTTACGGAATGTATTAGTAACCGCTATTGTACCGTATCCTTCCTCATCGGGATTTATAATTTCAACAATAATACCTTTTATAACGGAAAACAAGGATGGCGTTTTAGTACAATGTGACCAGGCCCAAATTCCGGTTTCGGCGGAACCATACATGGAATACACTTCCTGAAAACCTAGTACCTGCTGTAAAAATTTTTGTGTATTAGGTCGTAAAAACTCTCCCGCATAAAACAACTTCCCAATTTCTATTTTTCTGTTGTTCTTTTGTAAAAAATGAGCAAAGCAGATTAGTTTTGAAGGAGTTCCGAATATAAAATCAGGTTTGAAATGACGGGCTGCCTGCTCCATATCGGCATAACTTGCATGGGCACTTAATGCCAAAGTTGTTGCCTGACATTTTTCAAGAATATCATCCATAATAGCTGCCGTACGATACATATCGGAATAACCAAAAATGTTCAGGGCAATTGTTTTGGAAGTAAAAAAATTATTTCGGGTGAGTTCGCCTGCCAATGCAAGACGCTGATTATGATTCTCCTGAATATCAACCGGAAAAACCAACGGCTTTTGAGTGCTCCCGCCTGAGCGTACGAGATAAACGCCTGTTTTTTCTTCCTCAAGTTTAAACTTTGTCTCTAAAATTGGCATTAACTCTTTTTTACTCAGTACAGGTGCTCCGGCAGCAAAATCATTTCCTTTGTAAAATTCAATATACAACGGATTTTGTTTGGCCAATTCAAAGTAATCCTGTAATTCAGAATGGTCTATTTTTGGAGGGATACAAACGGGATACATAAGGAGTCGTTTTTAAGAGTTTCTTCTTTTTAAATAATAACTGTTCTTGACCAATAATTTGAAATGATTGAAAATAAACAAGCCTTTTTGCTGCCAGGACGGCAATCGCTCCATGGCGTGTTCCAGCCATCGCTGCGAATACATTCCCATTAACTGCTGATCGTATCGATTGGAGCTTTTTCTATACCGCTTTATGATGATCGGGATTTCAATTGCTTTCCAATCTGTGGGGCTGATTCTGGACAAACTTCCTTCTACTTCCCGTACTTCGATGCAGGCTTTATTCAGTAATCCAACTCTGGAAGGCTGAGGTAATGTTTTTAGTACCCGATACCATAAGTCAATGCCTTCGCTTATTGAAACATCAGTCTCATAAAAAATATCTTCAAGATGTTTTTTTCGGATCACAACATTACTGCCAAAACCCATAATAAAATCGGGAGAACTAATCGTGTGCAATGGATCCGGAATTAAAAATAGTTCCTCTGAAAAGGGAATCATTTCTTTTTCAAATGATTTAGTTTTCGGTAAGTAATGATTTGACGGGATGAGCAGAATACCAAGTATCAGCACATCGAGATTCTCCTCCTCCATCATAGAACTACTATCTTGTAAACAAGTTGGTAAATAACAATCGTCTGCATCCAGAAAACTGATCAAATCTCCGGTTGCCAACTCAATTCCAATATTTCTGGCGTTACTTGGACCTTTATTCTCTTCCAGCTCGATGATCTGAACATCCGTCTGCAAAAATTGAGGGGAAAAAAAAGAGAGCGCGTCTTTTAGATATACCAAACTCAGATCTGAACTACAATCATCGACAATAATAAGCTCTGACACTTTTTTTTCCTGAAAAGCCAGAGAACGAATGGTATCATAGATGTAAGCTTCCTTATTATAAAGAGGTATCACAACGGTATGTTTCATATTTTGACTACTGTGCTATTGGATAAATCAAAGCTCTTCCCTGATGCACATTCACAACAGATTCATCTGATCCCCGAAACATACCGGATCCATAACTTTTATCATCTTTGCACAGCAGCATTCCCACTAAATAAATCTGACGGTTGTTTTCAGCATCGTCAAACTCTTTTTGATCTACAAAATGCTGAATCAGATAGCTCTTCCAGTTTTCTCTCACTATAGTATTCCAATTTTCATCAGTGCAATCACTTTTCACATAGGCTCCAATTCCCCTTCCGCCGCTGTTTAGTTTTAAAATCAGATTTTGTTCTGTATTTGTAAATTCATCGCATTCAACAGGATCGGTAATAACGAAGCTTGGGATAAGGTACTCTTTCAAAAAATGGTACTCTTCCTTACTCAGGTAGTCCAGCATAATCGCGGCATCATACATGACAGCCAAAACTCTTTTATCATGAATAAGGATTAAAGTTCGAATGTCATTGAAATAGCAATTCTCTTCAATTAACTTGTCCAATACATCGGGGCTAATTTTTTTTAATTCTTCCCGATCCATTTCGAGTATAAATTGTGAAACCGGTACTCCGTTGGCTTCTATTGAATCCTTTACAATCACGAGCTCCTGAGGTTTTGCAGAAATTAATTCAATATTTAATTTGGCCAACTCTCTTTGTGCATTAAAAATATCGCTGCCTTTTTCATCATCATGAATAAGAGCTACTTTTTTATGGGGAGCAAACTGATGAGACAGATCGTCGATAAGATTTTTTAAATCTGTACCTCCTGCAGCTATTTGATCTTTATATTCATTGGTCTGATTGTTTATCAGGTGTAAATAATAACTGATCATCCATCCATTTAACGGATAACGTGCTCCTATTTCACAGATTTTGGGCTGGTCATTACTATCATATAAAAAATCAGGGCGATAAAAACCCTGATTATAGCTTTGGCTACTACACTTTTTCAATAAAGCTTCAAGGTCATTCTCCAGTTGATAATAGTTCCGGATTCTGCTGTCTTCAAAGTAATTCAAAACAATTGCTGTACAAGCTTTGTTTAAAACAGCACACAGGCGATCCATCGGTTTGTTATACTCCGGAGACAGGACGACAGACGAATTAGCAAAAGCATCTCTGCCTAATATGTTGATATTCTGAAAGTATTCAAAAAACAACTGATTCCATTTTTCCTGTTGATCAGCTTGGTTTTGCTGTAGTTTAATTTTTGACATATAAGATTGAAGTTTATTTTTTTGTAATAGATTATTAGATACGCCGATTTAAAAACTCAATTCTTCTACTTCCAAAAGATCCACCATCACGGCCGATTTTTTTGCTAAATAGTCCTTGACAATTGTTTCAAGATCATACGATTCAAGATCGATATTCATTGCCTTGGCGTAGTGAAAAATTGAACTAACAGCAAAAAAGAAGTGATTTTTCTCTGTTGGTCCACAGTGAACACTGATCCATGCTAATGTTTTGTCGCACTCTTCTTCTGTGTAACCGTAATCATTAATCAACCAGGACTGGAATTTTGGCAAGATCAGTTCTACTTCTCCATGCGTATAAATTTCATGTATCAAAGTCGTCAGTAAAGCAATCATGATGTCTTTATTTCGTAATGAGTTTTGATCTTTCCATGCTTTAAAATCACAGGCGCTTTGATTCAGGTAACGTCGGGAAAGCCAGTCATCATCTGTACAGATTGTAGTGGCCATAGTATAAAACAGCTGCGAATGCAAAATTCTGCCTACCACTGCCAGATCTTCATCAACGATACGGTTTAAGCTGGTGATCGATTGCAATAGTGCTTTTTCATCTGCAATAGGTTGATTTTTATGAACCAGCATGGTCATACGATTGCTGATTCCGGATACTGTCATTGCACTGTTATTGGTTTGGCTCCAGCTGTGAAAGAAACGCTGTAAACGTTCTTTGTCCTGAACTTTAGAAGTCAGCTGATTGAAACTTTTCTCAATTTTTGAAAATGCTTCCTCCTGATTTGGAAGGAATTTTAATAACTGATCTTTTAAATGTGATTCTTCCATTCCTTCAAGAACCGGAAGAATAATTGAACTTAAACTTGCCATAACTGTTTTGATTTTAGGTTAATTAATGATTTTGATTTCTATTGTTTGTTGGTGGTTTTTAATGAACAGATTTAGAGCGGTAATATTTAATTTTCCGAAGCACATCAATATCTTTAAAGTGATATTGCTCTAACCAATCGGCTTCATCGAAAAAGATGCAGCTGGACTCGGCAATTACAATAATGTTTTTACGGAGAGAGATGTGATAGAGTTTCTCTAATAATTCAGCATATTGAAAATCGTAAAGAGGATTGTACAGATAAAAAACATTTCCATCTGAGATATCTGCTTTTAAAATATCTCCCGAAATTGCCCTGGCATTCGCAAGTCCTTCTTTTTCTATTAAAGCAACACAAACTTTATTTCGCTCTTCAAGAATTTCGATTCCTTTAAACTGAACATCCGGATGTTTTACGGCACCATATAAAATGATATTTCCATAACCGGAACCCAAATCATAAAATACCGTTTGTGGTGTCATTGGAACCGGGTCAAAAAGAGCCTCTAAGAAACTGGAAGATCCGTATCGATAAGAGTTGAGTCCGTACTTAATTGTAATTTCCGACAGACTTAAACCTTCTTCAATATGATGCAAATACTGATCAATTTCTGATTGAATACTTCTTAATTGCTCCATACTATTTCATCATTAAGAATTCTAGTTTTTCCAGTGAGCGTTTTGCTTTCTCCATTTTAGCGGCATATTCATCATTTACCTCTTTCACGTTGCTGTTACAAAAACTGCAAACCTCTTCTTCTTCATAGACATAATTATCGCAGCCATTACATAACTTTAAGGCTTTAGGTATTCTTGGAACTCTTGCTGTCACATCAACAACAGGAACAGGAGTTTCAGTATGAGGTGATTGTATTTCTACTATTACTCCGTTTTCATCTTCGACGATAATTTCAAAAAGTCCCATATCGAAAGAGTCGCCTGGTGCTTCCTGTATTTTTCTTACTCGTTCCTTAAGACCTTTCTTTTTTAATTCTAAAGCACGATGATGGCAAAAAGGATTATTCCCTCTCTTACCGAACAATACATGACTTGTCCAGGTACAGCCCGCCAGACAAGAAGATTCATAATAACAGCCTTTACAACCGCCCCATAATTCTTCTTTATTTCTATATCTGGAAAAAACCATCTCTTCACTGTATTTCCAAATATCCTCCAGTGCCATATCTTTTACATTTCCTCCTGTATAGGCACTCGTTGGTAAGGAAGGACAGCCTTTAATTTTACCATCTGCTTCAATCCCTATTCCGGTATGCCCTGCCGAACATCCGGTATAATATTTCTCATTGCCCTGTCTCCAAATGTGTTCATACGGTCCAAAATAACCAATGTTATTCCCCGCCTGTATTAGGATATTATGAGCTAAGGCTTTTCTGTAGATCACAATAAGCTCATCGTAAAAATCAATTAATTCATAAGGCTGAACGATCAGTTCATCCGCATTGTCTACGGCATTCCCCATAGCAACGGCAAGTTGTATCTGCCAGTTTTTTACATTATTTTCAATCAAAACATCCAAAAGCTCATTCATCTCATTTTTACTTCTTTTTGTAATTACTGTATTTACGCTAGAAGTTATATTGTGCTTTTTAAGTAATCCCAGACAATTAACGGCATGTTCAAAAGAATCTCTTCTTCCTCTTATTTTATTGTGAGTATCCGGCATTCCATCGATAGAAACACCTATATTATTTATTCCCGCTTTTTTTGCAGCAATGATTCTTTCTTCGTTTAAATTATAGGCACCGGACTGCATAGAGCATTCGATCCCGCTTTGATGTATTCTTTCGATAATCTCAATCCAGTCTTTTCTTAAAAAAGCTTCCCCCCCAATAATCGAAATTTCTCTGGTACCAAGACGTTTAAGACTATCAATAACCCCAAAACATTGTTCTGTAGTTAATTCACCCGGTCTTACTTTTCCGGCTCTCGATCCGCAATGTGAGCATTTCAAATTGCAAGCCAGCGTAATTTCCCATACGACATGCACTGGAGTAGCCGTTGCATAATCATCCCTTACTCTGTATCTTGTTGAAGTCTTAATAGTATCCATCTTATATCAATTTTACTTATATTTTAGTTCAATGCTTTCTGATATAATACCGATGTAATATGAAAATAGTACCATGCAATTGGACTATATTGAATATACAATCGGTATTAGTTTTGTTTGTGGTTTGACAATTATTTAAAAGACGGTTTAAAAAGTAAAACTTGATAAACCGTCTTTTTTAGATTACCTTTTCTTTTTCAAGGCATCAATTGCATCAAGCAATTCTACTAATGCTACATGCAAATCTTTTTGTTCTCTTATGGTTTTCTTAGCTTGTTCAGCTACCGCAACCATTTTTTCTAAATCATTTGAGGCAATCGCCTCCCTGATTCCTACTCCGTAAAGTACTGTTGCCATAATATTTTATCTTTTGATTACTCCTACTCTTTAGGTTTTTCAGATACCCCCTTGTTTTTCTGTACAAGTCAGCTTACTTCTTGTTCTTTAGAGAATCTATTGCGTCCAATAAGTCTAATAAAGCTACAGTCAGATCTCCATGATCTCTTATTGTTTGCTTTGCTTGCTTGGCAACAGCTTCCATCTTAGCCAGGTCATTAGAGGCAAGAGCTTCTCTAACTGCGACACCATAAGGCATGATTATTCCCATAGTTGTTGTTTTTTAGTTATTATTTGTTTTGTTTGAGGATTTATCCTTTTTCAGGAAGAAATTTCTACCGAAGAAACTTTCTGATTCCTTAATTACTATAACCAAACTGATGCAGGAAAAGTGCTGGTTCATTTGGACTCAAGCAAGTCAAATTACCTAAAGTCACTGTTCTGCCTTCATTATTTTTTCCGGTGATAATAATATTCTTCGCTCCAGCCGTTAATTTGCCTAAACGATTTCCGGTATTTACTTCGCTTCCCATTTCATGAGGTGTTCCTGTTCTGGTAGCGATAACATTTCCGGTTCCATTTTCAATTAATACTCTCTGTCCTATTGCCGGTGCCGGAAATAACTGAGAAACTGTAATATCAGTAAGTTCTCCCAGTGTGATATACGGAGGCAAAGTTTCGGCATTAATTGTTTCAGATTCTGGTTTACCAAGCGTAATAGTTCTTCCAAACTCAGGCTGTGTACCCGCATTTGTACAATACATCCACGGAGTAGTAAAAGGAGTACCGTCTTCATATTCTCCAGTTGCTATATATCTTTGGTGTACACCTAATTTTTGTTTTTCGGACAGTGTGTTCAAATCAAGATTATAAAACACTGATTTAATAAGTGTCCCAACTGCAAAGGTACCGGTAGCTTTTTCAACAACAGGAAGAATAACTGGTCCAACTCCTCCTCCATGCCATTCTACATAAGGATACACATTTACATTTTTTACTTTTTGAGGTATTGCTTGCATAATAATAGTTTTTGTCCTACTCATGAGGCTTTTCAGATCCGCCTTCGCTTTTAACTGTGCGAAACAGTCCGTTTTTTAAAGTGGGTTCTGCTCCACTTTTTTTAATCACAACTATTTAATAATTAAATAGTTACTCAGATAATTTTCTTTCATTAAATTTCTATATCAAAGCTATTTTAGATATGAAGATCGAATCGAAAAAATGTTATAAAATGAGAATTATCTGTCATAAGACACAAAAAACAAGACATAAGATAATTCTTAGAAAAACCTCATCAAACAAACTTTCATTTATTTTTGAAAGTTTAAAAACTTTTACTTACATTTGTTTCATGGAATTCAAAGAAGCAAAAAATAAGTTCGTACAAACCTGGGGAGCATTAGGTTCTCAGTGGGGTATTAATAAAACCATGGCACAGATTCATGCGCTGTTAATGGTTTCGAACGAAGCTGTTTCTATGGAGGATATCATGGAGGAATTACAAATTTCACGCGGAAACGCCAGCATGAACCTAAGAGCTTTAATGGATTGGGGAATTGTCTACAAAGAATTCAAAGCCGGAGAAAGAAGGGAATTTTTTACTGCTGAAAAGGATCTAGACGAACTGGCCGTAAAAATTGCCAGAGAAAGAAGTAAAAGAGAAATTAAACCTGCTCTTAAAATATTGAAAGAAGTTTCTACAATTGGAGCAAATGATACTGCTGAAGAAAAACACTTTGTAGATCAAACTTCTAAATTGTATGATTTTGTATTAAAAGCAGATAATATGATGGATAAAATGACCGAATTTAATGAAAACTGGTTGGGACGTCTTGTCCTTAAAATCATGAAATAAAAAAATTTAATCAAAACTTTCATTTTTTTCTGAAAGTTTAAAACAAACGATAACTATGAAAACGCTGGAAAACCAAACCCTACTTTACGATGAAGATTGTCCGCTATGCAGTTTGTATACCACTGGCTTTGTAAAAAGTGGCATGTTAGATCAAAACGGAAGAAAATCATACTGTCAGCTATCTGAGGAAGAACAAAATTTTGTTGATTTAAAACGCGCTCCAAACGAAATCGCTTTGATTGATAACAAAACAAAAACCGTAACTTATGGAATTGACAGTTTAATTAAAGTTGTCGGTTTTTCATTTCCGCTTATTGAAAAAATTTCAACTCTAAAACCGATTCACTTTATCCTCAAAAAAATGTATTCTTTTGTTTCCTACAATCGAAAAGTAATTATCCCTGGAAATGCAGTCGAAGAGAACAAATTACAATGTACTCCGGATTTTAATTATAAATATCGATTTCTGTTTATCGGATTTGCCTTAACGATAACAAGCTCTATCCTTTTTGGTTATGCTAATCTGATTCCGGGTTTACCGAAAACCAGTATTTCAAGAGAAATCATTATTACATTGGGCCAAATTGTTTTCCAAAGTTTGTTTTTATTCCAATTTGACAGACAAACCATTATGAATTATGCCGGAAATCTAATGACCGTTTCATTAATGGGTTCCTTAATTTTAAGTCCTGTCCTGCTTCTAAGCAAATTTATACCACTTACTGAAACTATCGTTTTAGGCTGGTTCGGAGTCACCGTTTTGATCCTATATTTGGAACATTTCAGAAGAATCAAAATTTTGAAACTTCCAATTTACTTATCTTACACCTGGATTCTCTATCGAATTATTGCTTTATTCTTCATTTTAAACTGATTTAAAAAAATCGTCACAGATTGCACGGATTACCATTCGGGCAATTCGTGCCAAAAAAAACAATAATGAGCAAACTCATCATCGCAGCCGGAACAGGATTTCTGGGACAGGTTTTAATACATCATTTCAAAAACAAATTTGAAGAAATTGTTATTCTGACTCGAGGGAAGTCACAAATCATCGATGGAATAAAATATGTAAACTGGAATGCCAAAACTTTTTCAGGCTGGGAAAGTGAACTGGAAAATGCCACGGTATTAATTAATCTGGCAGGTAAATCTGTTGATTGTCGCTATACTTCAAAAAATAAAAAAGCAATTTTATTGTCTCGTCTTGAAAGCACAAAAATTTTAAACAAAGCCGTTTTGAATTGTAAAAACCCACCAAAACATTGGCTCAATTCGTCAACTTCCACCATTTACCGTTTTTCTTTAGACAAACAAATGGACGAAGTCGAGGGGGAAATCGGAAATGACTTCTCTATAAATGTGGCTCTCTCGTGGGAAAAAGCTTTTTTTAAAACAGAAACTCCAAATACCCTGAAAACGGCATTACGAACATCAATCGTTTTGGGAAAAAACGGCGGTGCTCTCCTTCCGTTAAAGACTTTGGCTAAAATAGGTTTTGGAGGAAAACAAGGAAAAGGAAATCAATGGGTCAGCTGGATTCACGAAGATGATTTTGCACGTGCAATCGAGTTTATAATAAAAAAAGAGATGGCAGGAAAAGTAAATATCGTTTCGCCAAACCCTATTTCAAATAGTGACTTTATGCAAAAACTTCGAAAAGCAGTTGGTATACCTTTTGGAATCCCACTCAATCAATTCTTTCTGAAAATCGGATCTTTTATCATTCGGACAGAAACAGAACTGGTTTTAAAAAGCAGAAATGTGATTCCGAAACGACTATTAGAAAAAGGTTTTGCGTTTAAGTTTGAAAATATTGATCCGGCTTTTCAGAACCTCTTATCCTAAAAGAATCAAAGTGCTGTACTGAAACCAGAAAAGCTACGAAAAACGCTTTGTGCTAAGTCTCGTATAGTCCCTACGGGACAGTTATGCAGAGCGGCGAGGTGGTTTTACCAATATGTAATCTCTC
>NZ_MUHH01000031.1:0-27257 GCF_002217475.1 Flavobacterium tructae | reverse complement strand
GAGAGATTACATATTGGTAACACTCATATCCCCAACCTAAAAAAATGATACCGAAAATGACGGTCCTAAACCTTACAACCCTAATAAAAGCCTCTCAAAAATCGGTTTTTGATGCTTCAAGAAATATTGATATTCATCAGCAATCTGCCAGTTCATCAAAAGAAAAAGCAATTGCCGGTGTAACATCCGGCTTAATCCAATTAAATGAAACAGTAACCTGGCGTGGCAAACATTTCGGTTTTTATCTCACTCATAAAAGCCGAATTACAGCAATGAAACCTTATACCTACTTTGTCGACGAAATGGAACAGGGCAAATTCAAATCTTTCAAACACGAACATTTTTTTGAAGAAAAAGACGGATTTACTATCATGAAAGACAAACTGCAATATGAAACTCCATTTGGAATTTTAGGTGAACTTTTTGATATTTTATTTTTAGAAAAACATCTTATGAACTTCCTTTTGGAAAGAAATAAAACACTCAAAATAGTTTTGGAAAAAAAACTTTAAATTTCTTACTTTTATTGTCAGACACGATTTTCGAGAATCCGTAAACTAACTAAAATTAAACTTTATGACATTAAAAGCAAAAATACTATCGGTTGTTTTTTTTACTATTTCTTTCATCGGATTTGCACAAAACAATTGCAAAACACTAAAAGGCTGTGAAAGAAAACTATGTGAATTAAACATAAAACTGATTGCTGCCAAAAAGGCCGGCAATCAAAGTCAAATAAAAGGAGTCGAAGAAGCTATCTCGAAAACTAAAAAAAACTGTACGACAAAAACAGTGAACAAAGACCTTAACAAAAAAGTTCAGGAAAAACAGCAAAAAGTCAAGGAAAGAACCGATGATCTAAACAAAGCCATAAAAGATCAGGAAAGCAAAGAAAAAATTGATAAGAAAAGAAAGAAACTAGCCGAAGCTAAAGCCGACCTGAATAAAGCCCTAGCAGAACAAAAAACGAAGTAAGATTTTATTTCACTCCTAAGGAAACTGATGTATGCGCATCGGTTTTTTTATTTTAGGAAAAACTACTTTAAAGAAACAGTATCATCAGCCACCAAAATATGGGAACACTTTCCACCCAAAAAGAAGTATAATATTTGGAGCGATTGGGGTTTGCAAATGCAATAAATAACATCAATACAAAAATCATTATCAGATTGATAAAAGCATCATGATAATTAAAAGTAGAAACAAAAACTTCTAATCCCCAAAAAGGAATCAGCAATAATAGTCCTAAAATTTTGGTTCGTTTTACTCCTATTGTTTGAGGAACTGTTTGTAAATGCGGATCGTCATTGGCCAAATCGATAATTTCAAAAACCAAAACCAGAACAAAAACCAAAACGAAACGCTGAATACATTTTATAAAAAAATCACTGGTAAAAGGAATTTCGGCATTTATTAAAGGTAAAACTAAGGTAGCGCCCACCCAGCAAACTGCTACGATATAAATTTTTACCCCAGCCCAATTTCGTGCATTTCTCCGATTCGGAAAAAACGGAAGGGTGTAAAGTGCCGTTATTAAAAAAATCACAATTGAAACAATTTGAGTAATCTGCTTCAACTGAAAAAAATAATAGCCCACCAAAAACAGTGAAATAAAACTCAAAATGGCAATAATTTTCAACTGGTTTCCGATTTTTTTCTTTTGAACACGAACCAAAACATCGTATTTAACAAAATTATACCCCACAATTGTTCCAAAAAAACCAAACAATGCCATCGACTCATCGTACTGAATATGAAACACATGAAAGGTAATCCGAATGAGTGCGTAACATGATAAAGCCACATGAATACTGCCATTCAGGTAAAAATCTAATATGTACTTTAACACTTTCATTATTCAAATCTAATCAATTATTAAGAAACCATATCTTTAATTGAAAATTTCACAAAAAATGAAGTTAAAAATGTGCATTAAATTATTATTAATACTTAATTTTGCGCGACTAAAAAACAACACTTTTACTACTATATGAAAACAGATGCTTTTGCTTTAAGACACATTGGTCCAAGAGAAACAGATCTTCAACACATGTTACAGACTATCGGAGTTGAATCGATCGAACAACTTGTTTATGAAACCCTTCCGGATGATATTCGTTTAAAAGCACCATTAAACTTAGATCCGGCTATGACGGAGTATGAGTTTGCAAACCATATTCAGGAATTAGGAAAGAAAAATAAAGTATTCAAATCATACATTGGTTTGGGTTACCATCCAACAATCGTTCCGGCTCCAATTCAAAGAAACATTTTTGAAAACCCGGGATGGTATACAGCTTATACTCCTTATCAGGCTGAAATTGCTCAAGGTCGTCTTGAAGCAATTTTAAATTTCCAGACTACGGTTATTGAATTAACCGGAATGGAAATCGCCAACGCCTCTTTATTAGATGAAGGAACTGCTGCTGCAGAAGCTATGGCGTTATTATTTGACGTTCGTACACGTGACCAAAAGAAAAACAATACAAACAAATTCTTCGTTTCTGAAGAAATTTTGCCACAAACTTTATCTGTTCTTCAAACACGTTCAACTCCGGTTGGAATTGAATTAGTAGTTGGAAACCATGAAACATTTGATTTTTCAAATGAATTTTTCGGAGCTATTTTACAGTACCCGGGAAAATATGGTCAGGTAAACGATTACAGCACTTTTGTTGCTAAAGCAAAAGAAAATGAAATTAAAGTTGCCTTCGCTGCTGATATTTTATCATTAGCTGCTTTAACTTCTCCTGGAGAAATGGGAGCTGCTGTAGTAGTTGGAACTTCACAGCGTTTTGGTGTACCAATGGGTTATGGCGGACCTCATGCTGCATTCTTTGCCACTAAAGAAGAATACAAACGATCTATGCCGGGCCGTATCATTGGTGTTTCGATCGATGTAAACGGAAACCGTGCGTTACGTATGGCGTTAGGAACTCGTGAGCAACACATTAAACGTGAAAAAGCGACTTCAAATATTTGTACCGCTCAGGTATTATTAGCAGTTATGGCCGGAATGTACGCGGTTTACCACGGACCAAAAGGACTACAATACATTGCAAACAAAGTACACGCATCAGCAGTTACTGCTGCTGAAGCTTTAAATAAATTAGGAGTTTACCAAACCAACACTGCTTACTTTGATACTATTTTAGTAAAAGCTGACGCTCAAAAAGTAAAAGCTGTTGCAGAGAAAAACGAAGTAAACTTCTTCTACCCTGATACCGAATCCATTTCGATTTCATTCAACGAAACGACTTCAATTGCTGACATCAACCAAATTATTGCCATTTTTGCTGAAGCTTTAGGAAAAGAAACTTTTACCGTTTCTGAATTATCTGAGGCAAGTCAGTTACCGGCTTCATTAGAAAGAACATCTCCTTTCTTAACACATGATGTATTCAACAATCATCATTCAGAAAGTCAGTTAATGCGTTACATCAAAAAATTAGAACGTAAAGATTTATCATTGAATCATTCGATGATTTCATTAGGTTCTTGTACAATGAAATTAAACGCAGCTTCAGAAATGCTTCCTTTATCAATGCCTAACTGGAACAGCATTCACCCTTTTGCGCCAGTTGAACAGGCAGAAGGTTACATCACCATGCTTAAAAAATTAGAGCAGCAGTTAAATGTAATTACAGGATTCGCCGGAACAACATTACAACCTAACTCAGGAGCACAAGGAGAATATGCCGGATTAATGGCTATTCGTGCTTACCACATGTCAAGAAATGAAGGTCACCGTAATGTATGTTTGATTCCTTCATCAGCTCACGGAACCAACCCTGCTTCTGCAGCTATGGCCGGAATGAAAATCATTGTAACTAAAACTACTCCGGAAGGAAACATTGATGTAGAGGATTTAAGAGAAAAAGCGATCGAACATAAAGATGATTTATCTTGTTTAATGGTAACGTATCCTTCTACTCATGGAGTTTTCGAATCTTCAATCATTGAAATTACTAAATTAATCCACGACAATGGCGGATTAGTATATATGGATGGTGCGAATATGAATGCTCAGGTTGGTTTAACTAACCCGGCTACAATTGGTGCTGACGTTTGTCATTTAAACTTACACAAAACATTCGCTATTCCTCACGGTGGCGGTGGACCTGGAGTTGGACCAATCTGTGTGAACGAAAAACTGGTTCCTTTCTTACCAACAAACCCAATCCTTAAAGTAGGTGGTGAACAAGCGATTACAGCTATCTCATCTGCACCTTACGGATCAGCTTTAGTATGTTTAATTTCTTACGGCTACATCACAATGATGGGTGGTGAAGGATTAAAAAGTGCTACTGAGCATGCTATTCTGAACGCGAACTACATGAAAACACGTTTCGAAGGGCACTACCCAATTCTTTATACAGGAGAATGTGGAAGAGCGGCTCACGAAATGATCTTAGATTGCCGTTCGTTTAAAGAAAACGGAATTGAAGTTGGTGATATCGCGAAGCGTTTAATGGATTATGGTTTCCATGCTCCTACCGTTTCTTTCCCGGTTGCCGGAACTTTAATGATTGAACCTACAGAATCTGAAGATTTAGCGGAGTTAGATCGTTTTTGTGATGCTCTTATTTCAATTAGAAAAGAAATTGAAGCTGCAACAGCCGATGACAAAAACAACGTATTAAAAAATGCACCTCATACATTAGCAATGTTAACTGCTGATACCTGGGATTTCCCTTATTCAAGAGAAACAGCAGCTTACCCATTAGAATACATTGCCGACAATAAATTCTGGCCGTCAGTTCGTCGTGTAGATGACGCATACGGAGACAGAAATTTAGTTTGCAGCTGTGCTCCTATTGAAGCTTATATGGAAAACTAAAAATTAAGTTTTTCTTTTAATATATATTATCCAAATCCGACAGGTTTTAAAAACCTGTCGGATTTTTTATTTCAACACTTTTACATGCTTCTGTTTCATTTGTAACAAATTAAAAAACACTTTTTACTCTAAGAGAAAAATTACACCAATAAACCACCGATCGCAAACGTTTGAAATCTCGCTAAAATCTATAATTCATTATAAAATAACCAATATATCCCCCAAAAAATTACTATTCCTCAATTATATGCACGCATAGTATTTTTTATGATAGTTATCATGATTTTATTTATACTTTAGCCCTAAATTTACCGGACAATAAAGGAATAATGAAAATAAAAATAATAGGTATAGGAAGTTACATTCCTACTCAAGAAGTAAGCAATACTGACTTTGGTGATCATGTTTTTTTAAATGAGGACGGAACTCCTTTTGGTTACCCTAACGAAGTTGTAATAAAAAAATTCAAAGGCATCACCGGTATCGAAAATCGTCGTTATGCCGAAGACCAACATACTTCATCTGATTTGGCCTTTTTTGCCTCCGAAAAAGCTCTTGAAAATGCTAAAATAGATCGCGAAACCTTAGACTACATCATTTACGCACATAATTTTGGTGACGTAAAAGCGGGGACCCATCAAACTGATATTCTTCCAAGTTTAGCAACACGTGTAAAAAACAAACTAGGTATTAAAAATCCTAAATGTGTGGCTTATGATATTATTTTTGGCTGTCCGGGCTGGATTGAAGGTGTCCTGCAGGCCAATGCCTTTATAAAATCAGGCATGGCAAAAAGAGTGATGGTAATTGGTTCTGAAACACTATCAAGAGTGGTTGACGATCACGATCGTGATTCAATGATTTATTCAGATGGTGCAGGTGTTTCTATTTTAGAAGCTTCTGATGATGAAGCAGGATTACTATCTTATGAAAGTGCTACTTTTGCAACTGATGAAGCCAACTACCTATTCTTTGGAAAATCATACAACCCTGATTTAGATCCGGACATTAAATACATCAAAATGTACGGACGTAAAATTTACGAATTTGCCTTAAGTCAGGTACCATGTGCGATGAAAAGCTGTCTTGATAAAAGTGGAATATCCATTGATGAAGTGAAAAAAATTCTGATTCATCAGGCCAATGAAAAAATGGACGAAGCCATTATTGCCCGTTTTTATAAACTATACGGAAAAACACCTCCCGAAAACATTATGCCAATGTGCATACATGATTTAGGAAATTCCAGTGTTGCCACAGTACCAACTCTTTATGATTTATTGATTCAGGGGAAACTGGAAAATCACGAAATAAATAAAGGTGATGTTGTTATTTTTGCCTCTGTTGGGGCAGGAATGAATGTCAATGCTTTTGTTTACAGATATTAGTTTTAAGTCGCAGTATTCAGTCTCAGTATTCAGTAGACTGCAAACTGTGACTGAATATTGAGACTAAATACTGCGACTGTAAACTGTAAACTAAAAAAGTCCGTAACCTATGGTGCGGACTTTTTTTAGTATATTTGCGACCTAATTATAAAATCAAGAACGAGAAATTGTTTCGTTCCTCGCAATGACTATGTACGAAAAAACGTTTCCCAATAAAAGATTCAAACTTACTTTAGAATTTTTACAAAAACACGTTAAAACATCAGAGACTATTTTTGATTTTGGTGTACCAAATCCATTCTCTAAGATAATGGAAGAAAATGGTTATACTGTAAAAAATACAAAAGGCGAAGATCTGGACAACGATCAAACAGCTTTACAAACAGAAGAATATAGTGTTTTTACCGCTTTTGAAATTTTCGAACATTTGCTAAATCCCTACACCATTCTGCAAAATGTAAAATGTGATAAATTGTTAATATCAATTCCATTACGTTTATGGTTTTCATCTGCATATCGTTCTAAAACTGATATGTGGGACAGACATTATCATGAATTCGAAGACTGGCAATTGGACTGGCTTTTAGAAAAAACAGGCTGGAAAATTACCGATCGTCAAAAATTTACACATCCGGTAAAAAAGTTTGGTTTCAGACCTTTATTGAGATATTTTACTCCACGATATTATATTGTTGTGGCGGAAAAAATAAAAGCCTAAAGTCAAATTCCAATAAAAAAAATCCAAATTCCAATTAAGCCCGGTTTGATTGGAATTTGGAATTTAAAGAATTGGGATTTAAATTGAAAATTATGAAGTATTACATCGTCATCCCGGCTCACAACGAACAAGATTTAATTGGCTTGACCTTACAGTCTTTGGTTTCACAAACTGTTTTACCATCAAAAGTTGTTGTGGTAAATGACAATTCAACAGATCGAACAGAAGAAATTGTACTGGGTTTTGCAAAAGAAAACCCTTTTATTTCTGTTGTAAACAAAACATCAGATGCCATTCATATGCCGGGAAGTAAAGTCATTCAGGCGTTTCAGAAAGGCTTAGAAACTTTGGATTCCGACTATGATATTATGGTAAAAATAGACGGTGATCTTATTTTCCCTTCCAATTATTTCGAAACTATTATCGCACATTTTCAATCTGATTCAAAAGTAGGAATGGCGGGAGGTTTTTGTTATATTGAAAAAAATGGAGACTGGGTTTTAGAAAACCTTACCGATAAAGATCATATCCGCGGAGCACTCAAAGCCTATCGCAAAGAAACATTTCAGCAAATTGGCGGTTTAAAACCGGCTATGGGCTGGGACACTGTAGACGAACTTCTTTGTAAATACTACGGATGGAAAATTGTTACCGACGCTTCTTTACACGTAAAACATCTGAAACCAACTGGTGCCAACTATAACAAAACGGCCCGATACAAACAAGGCGAAGCGTTTTATACTTTAGGATATGGCTTCTGGATTACTGCAATTGCATCGGCTAAATTGGCGATGATGAAGAAAAAACCATTTCTCTTTTTGGATTATATCCGTGGATTCTGGAAAGCAAAAAAAGCAAAAACGCCATTACTCGTTACTCCCGAACAAGCTAAATTTATTAGAAATTATCGTTTGCAGAAAATGAAACAGAAGTTTTTTAAATCTTAAAAAAATTAAAAAACTGTAAACTGAAACTATAAACTGTAAACTAATCCTTAATTTAGCCAATATTTGTAAAACTATGATGCTAATTCGTTACTTATCCCAGGTTGGGAAATATTTTTTAATGCTGAAAGAGATTTTCAATAAACAGACTAAATGGCCTGTTATGCGACAATTAATTTTTAAAGAAATTGATGATTTGATTATTGACTCTCTTGGTATCGTTTGCTTTATCTCTTTCTTTGTTGGAGGTGTTGTTGCGATTCAAACGGCTTTAAACTTAACTAATCCTTTAATCCCAAAATATTTAATCGGTTTTGCTACACGTCAATCTGTGATTTTGGAGTTTGCTCCTACTTTTATTTCGGTAATTATGGCCGGAAAAATGGGATCTTTTATTACTTCAAGCATCGGAACTATGCGCGTTACAGAGCAAATCGATGCCTTGGAAGTTATGGGGGTAAACTCTCTTAACTATCTTGTTTTCCCTAAAATTATTGCTTTACTATTGTATCCTTTTGTGATTGGAATCAGTATGTTCCTGGGAATTTTTGGTGGATGGCTTGCTGGTGTTTACGGAGGTTTTACGAGCAGCAGTGACTTTATTATTGGAGCCCAAATAGAATTCATTCCTTTTCACATCGTTTATGCTTTTATTAAAACTCTAATATTTGCTATGCTTTTAGCTACTATTCCATCTTTTCACGGTTATTACATGAAAGGTGGTGCACTAGAGGTAGGTAAGGCCAGTACAGTATCGTTTGTTTGGACTTCGGTTTCAATCATTCTTTTTAATTATATACTAACACAATTGTTACTAGGATCATGATAGAAGTAAAAAATTTAGAAAAATCATTTGGCGACAGCAAAGTTCTAAAAGGTGTTTCGACAGTTTTTGAAACTGGAAAAACGAACTTAATTATTGGACAAAGTGGATCCGGAAAGACTGTTTTATTAAAAAGCCTGCTAGGAATTCATACTCCCGATAATGGAACTATTGAATTTGATGGCCGTGTTTATTCAGAACTGGATCCGGATGAAAAAAGAGAATTAAGAACCGAAATCGGAATGGTTTTTCAGGGAAGTGCTTTGTTTGATTCGATGACTGTTGAAGAAAATGTCGCTTTCCCACTAAAAATGTTCACAAACGATAACAAGGCTAAAGTCAAAGAACGTGTTGATTTTGTTCTGGAAAGAGTAAACTTAATTGATGCCCATAAAAAATTACCTTCTGAAATTTCGGGAGGAATGCAAAAGCGTGTTGCAATTGCACGTGCAATTGTAAACAATCCAAAGTACTTATTTTGCGATGAACCTAACTCAGGTCTGGACCCAAATACCTCTACTCTGATTGATAATCTGATCAAGGAAATTACAGAAGAGTACAACATTACTACGGTTATTAACACTCACGATATGAACTCGGTGATGGAAATTGGTGAGAATATCGTATTCCTGAAAAAAGGAGTTAAAGCGTGGCAGGGAACTAAAGAAGAAATCTTCAGAACGGATAATGAAGCCATTGTAAAATTCGTTTATTCTTCTAATCTGTTTAAAAAAGTTCGAGAGGCATATTTGAAAGGATAAGATTTTAAAATTTCAAATTCCGCTGGGAAACTCAATAAAAAAAATCCAAATTCCAATACTTATGCAGTTGGAATTTGGATTTTTTTTATTGGAATTTTCTTTTATTGGATTATCTCCACTTCGGCATTTGGATTGAACAGATACGTTTTTCCTGAGCTAATTTCGATACATTCAAAACGTTTGGTTCTAACGGCCAATTTCTTGAATGTTTTACCATTTTTAATCCTGAATACACTTCCATAGGGGATTTCAAAAATATAGTTCTTATCGTTGTGCGCATCGTATTGTTTTAAGGCCAAAGACAAGGTCGTATCGGTATCACTACTTGCTGAAGGGTTCTTAAAATGTCGGGCTAATAACGGCAATAGAGTACTTGGGAAAATCTCAGGACGAATAAAAGGAACCATCATTCTTTGAAAGGTAAACTTCCATTCATTTCCATGAGGTTTAATATTTCTGCCAAACTTTTCGAACGCCACTAAATGCGAAATTTCATGAATCAGCGTGATCAGAAAACGATATTTATTTAAACTTGCATTCACCGTAATTTCATGTTTGCCACTAGGCCCTCTTCTGTAATCTCCATGACGCGTCTGACGCTCATTCACGATTTTCAGATGAACCTGATTGGCAACAATCAAATCAAAAACAGGCCTTACAGCATGTTCCGGTATATATTTTGCAAGGGTCTCGTTCACTATAAGTTAAATGTTATTTGTAAAAAGGGCTTCGACTTCGCTCGGCCCGACATATATGTTTGGAATTTTAGCTTATGGATTCGTGGACGAAACTTCTAAAACCTTTCCGTTAAAATATTTATTTCCGTTAAGCGTAAAATCATAAATATACGTTGCCATTCCTTCGGCGGATATTGGTGCCTGATAACCGGGGAAAGCTTCATTTAGCATTTCAGTCTGAACGGAACCCAGTGCCAAAACATTAAATGAGATTCCTTTTTCTTTATATTCTTCCGCCAGCAATTCGGTTAAAGTAATTACAGCTCCTTTACTGGAACTATAAGCCGCTAAACCTGCAAATTTCAAACTTCCTCTTACGCCGCCCATAGAACTGATTGTAACCACATGGCTTCCGCTTTGAAGATAAGGAAGACAAATACGAGTTAAGTTGGCAACCGCAAAAACATTCACTTTATAAATACTTTCAAAATCGGACTGAGTGGTTTCTGCAAAAGGTTTTAACAACAATGCACCTGCATTATGAACCACTGCATCCACTTTCTTCCAGGCAGACGAAAGAAATTGATCTACTTCTTGTAAAGCCGCTTCATCTGACAGATCTACTGACAAACAGCTAATGTTTTGATGCTCCAAAAGTGCCTGAGGTGTTTTTCTTGAAATTGCCAAAACCTGATGACCTGCATTGGCAAACTGCAATGCCAATTCGTAACCAATTCCACGACTGGTTCCGGTAACAATAATATTTTTCATAAAGCAAAAATAAGCAAATCGAATAAAAGGACAGTATTATTTATTCATCGTAATTTCCTCTGTGGGTGTGATTGCAATTTTGGTCACTGCCGGCAGAAACTCCTGAATAAAAGAAGTCATATGTGAAATATCCATTACTTTAAATTCGTCTGAAACATGATGGTAAAAGTCGAAGTTTTCGAAGTCGAAAGTACTTATAGACTGACATGGTTTTTTGAATGCCTCATAAAAAGAATAATTATCCGATCGGTAAAACAATTTGTACTCTGCTTCTTTCGGTAAAAAACCAATAGTCTTTTTACCCGTGTATTCGTTTATTTTCGCAGCCATATTGGTTTTGTCAAAACCGGTAATATAGGCCAGATAATCACGTTTCATAGGTACACCAATCATTTCGATATTCAATTGTGTGTATAAATTAAAATTTTGCTTTTTAAGTTTTTGCACGAGGCTTTTGGAACCTAACAATCCTTTTTCTTCTCCGGCAAAAAACACAACAAGAATACTGCGTTTGTTTGATTTTGTTTCGCTAAAATACTTTGCCATCTCTGCAACTGCTGTAACTCCGGACGCATCATCATTCGCTCCGTTAAAAACAACATCTGCCTGTTGTTTTTTCTCTAATCCGATGTGATCGTAATGCGCACTTAAGACCACGAATTCTTTTTTCAGCGCAGGATCGGTTCCTTCTATCACTCCCACAATATTATAGGCTGGTGTTTTAAAGTTCGTCAACGTGTCTTTATAGGCAGTAAAATAAGGTTCCACATGGTTCTTCTTTAAAAAATTCTCTAAAAAAGCGGCAGCCTTTTCGATACCTTTTGTGCCTGTTTCACGACCTTCCATCTCATCGGAAGACAATTCTTTCAAAAAATCTGAAACTTCAGATTCTTTTACTTTATAGGCAACTTCAATAGGTTTTGAAACAGCTGTTGAAGATGTAGTGTTCACTGTAACAGGGTTTGATTTACAGGCCAGAAAAACAAAAGGAAGTAGAATATAAAGTTTTTTCATAAAGAATGATTTAATTGCGCTTCAGGGGCTAAACCTCTAAAGCGGTCGATTTAAAATATTTTTTATACACTTTAAATACCTGAATACTCCCTAAGACCATAAAAAATATCGGAATAAAAACAGGCATCACGTACCTTGATAATGGATTACTTTTTTCAAAAATAGTCTGTAAAACCACAATCAGGCTTAACATCCCGAAAAAAATACCAATCAAAGTTCCTGCAATATAATAATATTTTAACTTTTTTTCTACGACAATATACTTTCCGCTAAGCAAATACAGATTCCAGCTCGTCCAGAAAGGCAGCTGTAAAAAATTGAAACAATTTAAAATCATTCCGATAACAAATGGCGAATACCCTAAATACTCCATTAATTTATCGTTTGATTTTTCGGCTTGATGAAACCCGTAATAAAAGAGAAAAGCCAGAACAAACATAAATCCGATAGCAAAAAAATCAATTAGCTTCATTAATTTTTTATTATCGATTAGTTCTCTGGCAAAAAGTAAAGTAAAATAAATAACGAAACTTTCGACAAAAATGACTCCGAACAGAAAGAAAACCAAATTAAAAAGTCCTGATTTCGAATAAATCTCCAAACCTACTACGTTCAAATATCCTAACGGGATCGATCCGATGAAGCTCACCAAAAATCCAATTGAGACATTCTTTAACCTTTTCATTTTTTAAAAATTTATAATCTTACTGTTCTGAGCCAAATGCAATTTATATTCCCGGATTCCAACTTTATAATTCAGGTATGGCACTCCCTTTTTATGATTCGCAGCACTGATCTCATACATATAAGTGATGTGTCTTGCCAATTCTTTCCAGGCAAACCAAACAGAATGTTTAGGATCATAAATATGTGTTGGTTCACTGGCTGCCCCGTTAAGCTCTACAACCTGAAACTTTTCTCCACGTTCTAATTCTTCGAAAGTGTTGTACATAATATCAAAACGCCCAAAATAAAATTCCGGAACCTCTTTAGCAATTTTATCAATCATTGCGGTTAACTTTGGTGTGATCCAATCGCTTCCATCTAAAAATTTTGCACCACGGGCATGATTCCCGAAAGGAACCAAATTTACTCTTTCACCATATTTCAAAACCTGATGCAGTTGATCTCCGTATTCCTCTCTTAAAACATCAAGCTGCAATTGAAATCTTGGCGTTTTACAGATTAACCCTTCAATAGTTGAGATTCCGTCACCGGTAACAATTAAAAATTCTTTCGAAACAATTCCGGTAATTTTGCCTTCTTTTTGGTGTGGATGACGCACGTAAAAAATACCAACTTCATTTTTAAATGGAATCAAATTCTGCAATAAAAAATCAAAATTTGCTTTTCCGGCATATTCACTCAACTCAAAAACATTTCTTATTTTTTTTACACCAGACCCCCTTAAACCGATATCAGGTTTAGCGATTAAAGGAAAATAAATTCTGTTTTCGACTATTTTTTCTGCAATCTTATTTAGATCCGTATTCTCTTTGATCAAAATAGTATTGGGATAACATTCTCTGGGAAGCAAATCATAAATTTGTTTTTTACTTTCCATTATAAACCCGCCGTTTTTTATCTTCGGATTAGACGCATTAAAGAAGAATACTGATCTTGCTTTGATCGCATAATAGGCCCAAAGAAAATAAATAGGAACGTACAGCACTTTAAAAGGCCAGTACTCCCAATTGGTTACTTTATGAAAAAATAGTTTCATCTTTACTACATTAAATACTTATAAAAGAAGTCGAGAACTCCTTTGTTTTAATTAAATCGCAATACTTCATAGTCCCTTTATTCTGCTTGATTACCACCTGAGTTATGCTAAGTGTTTTCAAAACATTTTCTCTATTAATAACCAATCCGTTTTCAGAATCATCATTTTGAGTGTTTTTATGAAAATCTAACATATCGGTAGAGAAGATTTCATCCTTACCCTCTAAAAATTCAAAAAACCAATTGGAGCGTTTCTTTCTGATCTCCGGAGGATATAAAGTAACCGATGACCAGATGTGATTCTTTGAACTCTCCAACAGTGTCTTAATTTTTACCAGACCATCCCAAATCAGTTCGTACAATTCTTCATTTTGATACAAAACCAATGTAAAAGGTTCGATATCTTCCAGATTAATTTCATCCCAGAAATCCTTGGGTGACGAACTCGAAATCATATCGAGAGCAATCAGTCCCCTGCTTTTTCTATACAAAAATGAAATCCGATGCTTCTCTGTACCTCCATTCAAAAGTACCAGCACAGTTCCGTTTTTATCTACGGCAAACCACGTCCCTCCCGCTTTTGAATCTTTTGGGTACATCACATTTTTACCATTATGACAATAGTTTCTGGGTGCAATGGCTTCCGGACGGATTACTTTTTCATCCCGATTTGAAGTAATCATTACCACTCCGTTATGGTTGACGAAACTTACTGTACACATTGTTTTCTGTATTCTATGGTGGAACGGGCCACACCAAAATTCTCATGAATCAAAACATCTTTAAACGGCATAACGGCCACTTTGATCAAAGCCTGATGGTGGATGCAATGCTCCAGATTGTATAACAATTCTCTGTAATAATTGCTTTGAATTCGAAGGGCAAGCCCGTCTATTACCTGTTCTAAATAAATGGTTTTGTTCTCACTTTTCAGATTTGCTTTTATTCCGGTTATAAGTTCTTTTGCAAATGCCGTTTCCGTTTGCATTCGAATATTTCTCTCGCGGTTATCGTAATTTACAACTCCTGAATTGTAACCCTTTTCCAGACCTATAAACATTTCCAGAATGTGTCGCAAATGCTCGCCAATTGTTGCATTGTTGAGAGCAGGGCAAGGTCTTGCATAATCTGCATCTGTCAATTGACCTAACAGATCATCGAGTTCATCTAAACTGTGGCGTATTGATTTTAGTAACATGGCTATTTTAAATTTAGAAGATTAAACAATTTACTTTTATTGAAATAAAGTAATCCTAAACAACATAATAAGGTGATAAGGGCCAGTAAAAAAAGTAAGCCCCCATCATTCTGAACTGAAATTCCCAAAACAAATAAATGAGATAGAATAGCACCCGCCATTACTCCACATCCGCCCAAAGCTCCAATCCATGTTGTTTTTGGAATTAAAATTAAAATCGCAACAACCAATTCGGCTATTCCTGATCCAATTCTTCCGTATGGTTCAATTCCTAAAGTCGAGAAAATATAAATGCTTTCTTCTGCTCCGCTGAATTTAAAAAATAAGGTTTCCAACAAAATTCCGGCTGCTATAATCCTTAAAGCCCAGACTATTTTTTCTGATTTTTCCATCTTATTACCTGTTTATTTTTTTCCAGTTCTCGTCGGCTTGCGTTTTCAGATTAGTCTGATTTTTATTCCAGCTTTTCAAAGTATTATTAAAATAGGCATTGTAAAATAAATAGAGTTTACCGTCGATAATTTTAAAAGTTTCCGGATTTATTTCCACTTTCTCTCCGGAACTTCCCAGAGCATAGGCACACCAGCCTCCGTATTGCGGTTCATATTTTGAGGGATTTTTTAAAAATTCCTGTTTATTTTCGTTGGAAGAAAATTTATAAATTACTCCCTGATAAGAAACTGATAATTCATTCTTCCCTTTAATCGCTTTTCCCGGACTAAAATAGGCCACAGGATCGTAGCCCTGAATGGCTACTTTATTTTCCAGATTGTACTGACTTATCCTTTTCGCATCATTCTGAGCAAATGAAATACCCGAAACCAAAATCAATACAAAAAATAACAGCTTTTTCATCTTGTTTTATTTTAGGTTTTTTAATACTGAAACGAGTAATTCAGTCGAAATGCGATGCTTAAAGTCAGGAGCAATATACTCGAACGCAATCTCACCATTTGGATTCACAACAAAAACTGACGGAACCGGTAAGAAACTTTTATTGACTCCTTTAGAATGTACGTTAATTACTGATTTATAGTTTTCAGGAGCTTCGTAAGCAATTCCAATCGCTTTGGAAAATTCTCCTTCAGAGTCAGAAAGCAAAGTATATTTTACTTTATCTTTTTCTTCTGTAATTTTTAAATTCTCCGGAGCATCTGGACTTATTGCAATAATCTGGTATCCAAGATCCAGAATTTGTTTCTCTGCTTCAGCTAACGCCTGAAGATGCATATTGCAATAAGGACACCAGCCGCCGCGATAGAAAACTAAAACCGTTTTTTTCTTTTCAAGCAAATCAGAGATTTTTACCGCTGCATTTTCAACTGACTTTAATGTGGTATTTGGAATTTTCTCTCCTATTAATAAAGGAGCAATATCGGTCGCCATTTTAGGAAGCGAACTTTGCGCAGTAGCAACAGTACATAAGGCTACTAAAGCAATAAAAAATAATTTTTTCATAATTTTTAACTTTACATCTTAATTTGATAATGTAAAATTACGGTAGTATGAAAAAGGCAAATGTCGGCTAATTTACACTTAGCGTAAAATAGTTAGATTTTGGTAATATCAACAATAACAATCTCTTTTCTATTGTAATGTATCAGTTCATTCGTTTCCATCTCGTTCAGCAATTGGGTTGCCGTTTGTCTTGAAGTACAAATAATTTGTGCAATATCATTCTGTGTCAAATAGTTTTCCATCGTTACCGAATTCCCTTCCGCTACTCCTTCCTTATCTGCCCAGTCTTTAAGAAACTGATACAATCTGGTTTTTGCATCTTTAGAAACTAAATTGGCATAACTATTTTTAATACGTTTCATTTTCAAACCAACAAATTTGGTATACGAAAGTGCGAGCGTTGGATTTCTCAGTAATAAATCTTCGAAATCTGACATCAGGAAGCTGCAAATCGCAACATCATCCGAAAGTACTTTTGCATATTCTTCATTTTTGGCGTCCGTTTCCAAAGTTAATTCGCCAAACAAATCCCCTTTCTGAATGATGTCTTTTATGGTTTCATTACCTTCTTCATCAATAGATACGATTTTAATATTTCCTTTTTTGAGTAAAAATATGCGGGGTAAATCTGAAGTAGAAAAATAAATAATTTCTCCTTTTGACGCTTTTTTAAAACCTGTGATAATACACAATTGTTTGATCTGTGAGTAACTCAAAGTTCTAAACAATTTATGGTCTCGTAAATACCAGTATTTTAAATCTTCGTACATAAAAAGTTTATTTCTGTAAATATAACGAAATTAAAATCCAAACAAAAACCCTTTCAGACATTGGGCAGCCTGAAAGGGTTTAATTTTATAAGTTTCGAAGAGATTTATCCTGCAATAACAGCTCTTGAAATTACAATTTTCTGAATTTCTGAAGTTCCTTCGTAAATCTGAGTAATTTTTGCATCACGCATTAAACGCTCTACATGGTACTCTTTTACGTAACCGTTACCTCCATGAATCTGAACCGCTTCAACGGCAGTATCCATTGCTACTTGCGAAGCAAACAATTTTGCCATCGCACCACTTACATCATAATTTTTATGTTGGTCTTTATCCCAAGCTGCTTTCATACACAAATGACGTGCTGCTTCAATATTAACCGCCATATCTGCCAATTTAAAAGCAATGGCCTGATGGTTACAGATTTCAGTTCCGAAAGCTTTACGCTCTTTAGAATATTTCAAAGCCAGTTCATAAGCTCCTGAAGCAATTCCTAAAGCCTGAGAAGCAATTCCGATACGACCTCCGGCAAGCGTTTTCATGGCAAATTTAAATCCGAAACCATCTTCTCCAATTCTGTTTTCTTTAGGAACTTTTACATCACTAAACATTAAAGAGTGCGTATCAGAACCACGGATTCCCATTTTTTGCTCTTTTGGTCCAATAGAAAAGCCCGGCATGTCTTTCGTCATGATCAAAGCGTTGATTCCTTTGTGTCTTTTCTCCGGATCCGTTTGTGCAATCACTAAATAAACAGATGCTGTATTTCCATTGGTAATCCAGTTTTTCGTTCCGTTTACCAAATAATGATCTCCCATATCAACTGCAGTTGTTTTTTGAGAAGTAGCATCACTACCCGCCTCAGGCTCACTCAAACAAAATGCTCCGTGAATCTCTCCCGATGCTAAACCCGGTAAGTACTTTTGTTTTTGTTCTTCAGTTCCAAATTCCTGCAGTCCCCAACAAACTAATGAGTTGTTTACGGACATCACTACAGAAGCTGATGCGTCTACTTTTGAAATTTCTTCCATCGCAATTACATAAGAAATTGCATCCAGTCCGCTTCCTCCGTATTTAGGATCAACCATCATTCCAAGGAATCCTAATTGCCCCATTTTTTTTATTTGTTCTGTCGGAAAAATTTGTTTTTCGTCACGTTCAATAACTCCCGGCAGCAATTCGTTTTGAGCAAAATCTCTTGCAGCTTGTTGAATCATTAAATGTTCTTCGGTAAGATTAAAATCCATAGTTATCCTGTTTTATTTTTCTCATCTCAACTCCATTTAAAATATCGAAATTAAGATGACGGTTATTTTTGTTTTGTTTTTTTGAATTGCTTTTTTTGTAAAAAGGCTCCCAAAGATAAATTTTAAAAGTGAGTTTAACAATGCGCGCATATAAATTTACTAGATCGGCAATAATTACGATAACGTTTTCGTTATAATCTTAAAAATTTAGCGTAACACGCATCAAATTTGCAATCATTACTCTAAAAAACAAGAATAAAATACAGGATCAAAAAAGTCCGATCGCTAAAATTTTAGTAAAGTTTAGTTATCCAAAAGATTAAACAATTCTTAAAATATACGGCTTCCCGTAAAACAACTCTTACTAATTTGATTACTAATCTTATACAAACAAAAAAAGCAAAATTGAGTCAAAAAAAACATATTTAAGAACGCTATAAAATTGATAAATTAACATTATTTTTGCTCAATAATTATAATTTCCATAAAACATGAAAAAAAGTTTACTTCTACTTACATTCCTTTTTAGTATACAATTCTCAACCGTTTCAGCCCAGACTCAGCTTGATGTGAATGGCGTAACAGTTCCAAGAAAAATTGAATTTCAGGGCAAAACTTTACAGCTTAACGGTGCTGGAGGCCGATCAAAAATGTGGTTGGAAGTTTATGTTCAGGCCTTATATTTATCGCAGCTAAGTCAGGATCCACAATTTATTATTGACAGCGATACCGAAATGGCAATCCGAATTGAAATTACTTCTTCAATGGTTTCTTCAAGCAAACTGACGAAAGCGATGAATGCCGGTTTTGAAAAATCTGCGTCAAGCAATCTTAATCAATTGCGTCCCCGAATCGAAGAATTTAAAACTTTTTTAAGTGACATGATTACTGAAAAAGATGTGTTTGTTCTTGCTTATAATCCGCTTGACCAAACCATCAATGTATACAAAAATGAAGTTTTAAAAGGAAAAATTCCAGGATTTGATTTCAAAAAAGCATTATTCGGAATCTGGCTTTCAGACAAACCTGTTGATGAGACATTAAAAAAACACTTATTAGGAATATAATTTGTTAGATTTATAAAATTCAAAAGCCGAAAACGTATTGTTTTCGGCTTTCTTTTTTCTCTTCCATAAAATTTTGACACGAGATACATTATTCGCATTATTCTATTTTATACTTTTACACAAACTAAACATATCTCAACAAAATGAAAGATTTATTACAGCAATTTGAAAATAAAGCACCTGAAATTGTTTTTAACTGGAAAGATTCCGAAACAGAAGCCGAAGGATGGACTGTTATCAACTCACTGCGCGGTGGAGCTGCGGGTGGAGGAACAAGAATGAGAAAAGGCTTAGATATGAATGAAGTTTTATCGTTGGCCAAAACTATGGAAGTTAAATTTTCTGTTTCAGGACCAGCCATTGGAGGTGCCAAATCAGGAATAAATTTTGACCCAAATGATCCACGTAAAAAAGGAGTATTACAACGTTGGTACAAAGCCGTTTCTCCTTTATTAAAAAGTTACTACGGAACCGGAGGAGATTTAAATGTAGATGAAATTCACGAAGTAATTCCAATGACCGAAGAATGTGGTGTATGGCATCCGCAAGAAGGTGTTTTCAACGGACACTTCAAACCTACCGAAGCAGATAAAATTAATAGAATCGGACAATTGCGTCAGGGTGTTATCAAAGTAATCGAAAACCCAAAGTTCTCTCCTGATGTAACCCGAAAATATACGGTTGCCGACATGATTACCGGTTATGGTGTTGCCGAAGCGGCTCGTCATTTCTATGCCATTTACGGTGGAGACATCAAAGGTAAAAAAGCAATTGTTCAGGGATTTGGAAATGTAGGTTCAGCTGCCGCTTTCTATTTGGCTGAAATGGGTGCTAAAGTAATCGGAATTATTGACCGTGACGGAGGATTAATTAAAGAAGAAGGTTTTTCATTTGAAGAAATCAGAACTTTGTTTTTAAATAAAGACGGAAACAAATTAGTTGCCGATAACATGATCCCATTTGACGAAATCAACACTAAAATCTGGACAATTGGTGCCGAAATCTTCACTCCTTGTGCGGCTTCAAGATTGGTAACTCAGGCGCAAATCGATAACTTAATCGCAAATGGATTAGAAGTTATTTCATGTGGAGCAAACGTACCTTTTGCTGATAAAGAAATTTTCTTCGGTTCTATCATGGAAGAAGTGGATAGCAAAGTAAGTTTGATTCCTGATTTCATTTCAAACTGTGGAATGGCAAGAGTTTTTGCTTATTTCATGGAGAAAAAAGTTCAGATGACGGACGAAGATATTTTCAATGATACTTCAGAAATTATAAAAAATGCGATTGTTAAAGCCCACACTTTAAATCCATCCAAAACAAATATCAGTGCAACTGCTTTTGAAATTGCATTGAAACAACTAGTATAATTTTTTTATACTTTATCAAAACGGGCCGGATGAACATCTGGTCCGTTTTTTTTTATGTTTCACACTGATTCAGCTGATCCTTTTGATTCCGCTTCCCCATTAATTACAAAACCTGTGCAAATCGGCTAAATCGGCGTGCAAAAAACAGTAAGGCACAAAATCACCTACTCTTCTATTCTAAACAATTTTTACTACTTTTAAGCGTTTTTTATATAATACAATTTCAAAATTCAGAATAAAAATGAGTTCCATTTCTTCAGATCAAAAGAAATCCTTACTACTCACTACTGTTATCTATGCAGTACTTATTGCGTTGTTATTTCTTATACGCTTTTGGCCTCCTTACAATCCGGAGAACAATGTTGCTTTGGCTTCTGGCGGAGGTGGCGGAGGTGTTACGGTAAATTTTGGAGACAGCGATTTAGGCTCGGGAGCAAATTATAAAAGTGAAGTTTTAAATGTAAAAAACGAAGCCCGACAAACTCCGGCAAAAGCAACACCGGACGAAGCAATTTTAACTCAGGAAAATACCACAACCGACGAAAGTGTTGCAATTCCAACAAAAGAAAAACCAAAAAAAGCAACACCCGTTGTAAAACCGGAAGCAAAACCGATTCCTGAAAAACCAAAAGTTTCCAATTCTACAAACGATGCCTTATCAAGCATTTTAAAAGGATCCAATAAAGGTGGTGATGGCGACGATAAAGCAGCTGGAAACAAAGGAAAAGCGAACGGCAGTCTAAGTTCGAACGGATATTATGGAACGGGAGGTTCCGGAGGAGGAACTGGCGGTGGCAACGGAACCGGCAATGGAATTGGTACCGGAAGCGGTTATGGTCCCGGAAGTGGCGGCGGCTCCGGTGGAGGATCTGGATATTCGCTAAACGGACGCAAAGCACTGTCTAAACCGGCACCAAAATACACCTGCAATGAAGAAGGAAAAGTAGTGGTAGAAGTTACCGTAGACCAAAATGGAAAAACCATTAGCGCAACTGCGGGAATAAAAGGAACAACTAATACCGCAAGCTGTTTACTGGAGCAGGCAAAAATAGCGGCATTGAACACAAAATGGTCAGCAGACGACAAAGCAGCCGCAAAACAGGTTGGAAAAATAATTTACAATTTCAGTCTGGATTAAACACAAATTACACAGATTTACACTAAAATCTTTTTCCATAAAAAAGGCTTTCAGAATTTCCTGAAAGCCTTTTTTATTTTCATCAATTAGTTTGTACTTTTTTCCTCCAATCCAAGAGGACAAAGCTATGTGTTTATGTTACTTCGGACTGGTAGCAATTACAAACTTTAAATTATTCTTCACTCCTATTTGCAACACATCAACTAGATCCTGAACCTGAAGATTAAACGGAATTCGAACCACCACGGTTTGCTGTTTGTCAGCTCCAATTTTCGACATTAAAGTGGTTTCCAAAGCATCAAATTCAACAGGTACTTTGTCGATATAGAACTTTTTGTCTTCGGTAACAGACAAACTAATTAATTGTTTATTTGTTTTTTCATTGGCTTTCGCTTTCGGCAATGTCATTTTAATCACATTAGGATTCGCAAGTGTTGATATAATAAGGAAAAACAACAACAGGAAAAACATAATATCACTTAATGACGATGTCGCCACTTCAGCATGAAACCTTCTTTTTCTCTTAATAGACATACCTTATGCTCTTTGAATTATATTGACAAATTCTAATATTTGTTTCTGAATCTTCAACGCAAAATCATCAATTTTTCCATTCAGTAAATGATAAGCACTATAGGCAATAATCCCCACAATTAATCCGGAACCCGAGCTGATCATTTTCTCATACAATCCTCCCGAGATATTTCCAATACTAATATTTTCAGTAACCGAAATACTGTAGAAAATCTTAATTACACCCGAAATAGTTCCAATAAAACCAAGTGTTGGAGCAATCCCTGCAATAAGCCCCAGATGTCCCAAATTTCTTTCCATTTCACCAATTTCAATATCAGCGGCACGATCCATGTTTGATTCAATCTCAGCAATTGGCCTTCCAATAACCAGCACACCTTCTTTCAGAATATTTCCTGCTGCTGTATCACTTCTTTCCACAATAGTCCTGGCTAATTCAATATTTCCGGCATTTAATTTATCTCCCACATCCTGTATCAATCGGGAATCGATTCTTGATGCTTTTTTGATATATAAGTAACGTTCAAAAATGATATAAATAGTATAAAATAATAATAGTGCAATCGGAATTAAGAAAACTCCCCCTTTCATAATAAACCCAAACATTGAAATTTCATTTTCAGGTGCAATCTTTTCGATAACTACGTTTGAGGCATTTGCAATGGTATCAGCTTGTAATTGAATGTAGCTAAACATATATTAATTCTTGTTTTTAATAATTAATTCTAAAAAATATTTGAAATTTGCAATAAAGATAATTTTCACTCCCTTATAAAACTAAAAAAAATGAAAATTATTTCAATTCGAAACTATTTTAACTCAATTCAATGAACTATCAGGAAACCACAAACTGGATGTTTAATCAACTTCCAATGTACCAACTTCAGGGAGCTTCGGCATACAAAGAAGATTTGACTAATATTAAGTTGTTGGCTGCACATCTTGGCAACCCTCAGGATCAGTTAAAATGCATCCACGTTGCCGGAACCAATGGCAAAGGATCGACCTCGCACATGCTGGCTTCAGTTTTACAGGAAGCCGGATATAAAGTAGGATTGTATACCTCTCCGCACCTTAAAGATTTTAGGGAACGAATTAAAATTAATGGCCAGGAAATCTCCGAAGATTTTGTTTGTCAATTCGTAGCCAAACACAAAAACTTTTTTGAAGCTAATGATATGAGTTTTTTCGAAATGTCTGTTGGACTAGCCTTCGATTACTTCGCTTCAGAGAAAACTGATATTGCTATTATTGAAGTTGGTCTTGGCGGAAGACTCGATGCAACCAACATAATCACACCATTAGTATCGGTTATTACCAACATCGATTTAGACCATACTCAGTTTTTAGGAAATACCCCGGCAGCAATTGCTGGTGAAAAAGCCGGAATCATAAAACCAAATGTTCCTGTTGTCATTGGAGAATACACCTTTGAGACTCAACCTGTATTCTTAGCCAAAGCAAAATTAAATGAAGCTTCCATTTATTTTGCTTCCGATTTAATCACAGAAGTTTTTCCTTCCGATCTAATTGGGGATTATCAGTTTCACAATAAAAAAACGGTACAGCAGACAATCCACATTTTAAATTCTCAAAATGAGTTTAAAATCTCAGACGAAAATCTAAAAAACGGTTTATTATATGTTGTAAAAAATACCGGTTTACAAGGCAGATGGCAGCAATTGGGAGAAAACCCAAAGATTATCTGTGATACCGCCCACAACCAGCACGGACTGGCTGTTGTAATGAAACAAATCCAAAAAGAGAGTTTCGAAAATTTACATATTGTTCTGGGAGTTGTAAACGACAAAGATCTCGACTCTATTTTACCTCTTTTTCCTAAAAATGCACAATACTATTTTTGCAGCCCAAATTCGTCCAGAGGTCTAAAGACAGAAATTTTAAATGAAGCCGCTAAAAAGTACCATTTAATAGGGAAAAATTACGACTCAGTAGAACATGCTTTTGCTGCAGCCAGAAAAAATGCTTCAAAAAATGATTTTATTTACGTTGGCGGGAGCACTTTTGTAGTCGCTGAATTGCCTCTTGCCTAAACAAAAGTCCCAAGAGCAAAAAAGTTGCAAAAAACCAATTTAATAACAAATTCATAAACAGCGAGATATAAATCATTTTTAAAAAAGTTTTATTTTTTATTCGATTTTCTTTGCAGAACTCAAAAACTAGCGTATATTTGCACTCGCAATCACAAACGATAGCAACCTAGTAAAATAGGGCGATTAGCTCAGCTGGTTCAGAGCACCTCGTTTACACCGAGGGGGTCGGGGGTTCGAACCCCTCATCGCCCACAAAAAACTCCTTAAGAAATTAAGGAGTTTTTTTTTGCTATTTATCACGACGACTTAGCAATATTAAATAGACACAATTTCCTTAACCGCTTCAATAAACAAATCAATTTCATCGAAAGTATTATAATAATGAGGAGATGCTCTCACTGCCCATTTCACTCCCTTTTCATCAAAATCAATAACAGCGAAATTTCTAAAACTCGGAACCACATTTATTTTTCTCTTCAGTAACTCATCAACAATATATTTTGGTTGAGAATCCTCGACAAAAAATGTCACCAAGCCCCCAAGCTCAGGTCCTTTATCCAAAACCCTAACTTTAGAAATTTTAGCCAGTTCGTCTCTCATATATTTTGACAACAACTGTATTTGCCTCCAAATTCTATCCTCCCCAATACTTAAACAATATTCAATAGCAGCTTTACTTCCCAAAACAAGAGCATAAGCAAATTCCCAATCTTCAAAACGTTTAGCATCCGGCTGTTGTTTATATTCATCTTTTTCAATCCAATCAGCACCTCTCATATCAATAAACAAAGGCTCGAGTCCAGACTCAAGAACCTTGTCTGAAACATACAGAAACCCCGTGCCACGTGGACCTCTCAAAAATTTCCTGATCGTAATACTTAAAAAATCACATTTCAATTCCTCAACATCCAACTTCATTTGTCCCGCCGATTGACAAGCATCCAGAATATACCAGGTTTTATCAGCATGTTCTTTTCTATAACGATTGTATATTTCACCTATACTTTTAACAGGCTGAACCAAACCGGAATTGGTTGGAATATGCGTTATAGCCAGTAACCTTGGCTGAAGAGAAAATAATTTTTCCTCGAGATCTTTTAGATCAACACCTCCGGCCTCAGCATTCTTTATTCTTACTATTTTAATTCCAAATCGTTTTTGACATGAAATAAACTGAATTTGATTCGAAATAAAATCATCATTATCAGTCAAAATTACATCATCCCTCAAAAACGGGATAGAAGACAACGCACGGGTATAAGAATCCGTAGCACTCGCCGTAAAAGCAATATTCGAGGGATCACAATTAACTAATTTTCCAGCCTGAGCGTAAAATTCCCTTATTACATCTACCTTCAAAGCCGCAGCCTCATACCCCCCAATTTCAGATTCCAACTTTATATGTTCCAAAATAGACCGAGTTACCACATCAGGCATTAGACCTGCGCCTGCATTGTTAAGATGGTTTACATTTTTACACCCAATTGTTTCACTTCTAAATTTTTCGATTTCTTCTTCAGAAAAAACACTTTCATTTCTTTTCATTACTCTTCTTTTATGTTAAATATTACAACACAAAACTACTTATACCTTCCTGCTTTATTTCAGCAAATAAATACTACAAATAACTAATTTAACCTAAATTTACTTGAAAATCAGGTAAAAAATGCAAGCACTCGACGAATACGACAAAAAAATTTTACAGTACATTCAAAAAAACAATAGATTGACTGCGCAAGAACTTGGCGACTTAGTAAATTTAAGCAGTTCAGCCGTACAAAGAAGATTAGCAAGATTAAGAGAAAATAAAATAATAGAGGCCGATATATCAATAATTGCACCAAGCACTATTGGCTTAACGATTACTTGCATAGTGGACATCATTCTAGCGGACGGAAATTCAAAAGCTTTAGAAAAATTCAAGGATTCTATGCGGAAATGCCACGAAGTGATGCAATGTTATTTTGTCACCGGTACCTATGATTTTGTTATTATTGTAAACACAAAAGACATGCAGCATTACGAATCTTTTGCTAAAAAATGGCTAATGGACGATCCGAATGTTAAACATTTCTACACTCATGTAATAATGGACAAGGTAAAAGTTGGCTACGATGTAGCAATTTAACCCTATACTCCTTTCCATAAAAATCACTTCAAAACAGGAGATTTAAATCGCTTTTCTCATCTAAAACAAACAAGAACCTCACTCTCCGGATAAAACTAAAAAGAAAGCACTAAAAACACTTAAAAAAACATCTCAACTATGCATTTTCCCTATACGGTTGCATATTCATCTTTTCGTGTTAGCTAATTATTATGGCATTCCCCTTTGGGTCGGGCTGTCCGCTAAATCTTTTGCGACAGAAGTTTCAGGGAATTTTAAAAGTATGGGCATCGCAAAAGGATATCACTTCCATCCCTAACGCAGTCTGTGATAAAAAGAATATTCAAAGAAAAAAGGACTAAAGTTTTTAACCGCAAAGTCCGCAAAGGTATACGCGAAGCACGCAAGGAAAAAGGGCTGAAAGCCCGAAAAGCAGAGAGCATAGTGCAAAGCACTATGTATAAAGCAAAATAAACAGCAAACATCGCCCTGAAAGAGCAAAAGCAATTTTCACTCCTGTAAATCAAAAAAAATCCGTTCTGATCCGCGTTTTCGCCAGGCGAATCCGTATCATCCGTGTACTTTTTTTTTTAACCGCAGAGATTTATACAAAAAGCGTAAGAATTTAAAAAACGCTATAAAACAAAAAACCCTAT
>NZ_MUHH01000030.1 GCF_002217475.1 Flavobacterium tructae | reverse complement strand
TTTACTCTTTACTCTTTACTAATCCTTTTAATCCGTTAATCTGTGGCTATGCCTTAAATACATAGAAACATAGATTCTCCGGGTAAAATTAAGACGTTTCACAATTTATATTTCACATCTAACACTCCAAAAATCTATGTCTCTACTCGGTAAATTATCATTGCTAAAAGCCCAAAAAGGGATTCTATAAATCTTCATCTATGATTGCGGATAAATAAAACTCAGGGAATTTTTTGAATTTTTTACCGGTCGCAATATTAAAAAGCAAATGAGTACACAGAGCTGCTACCGACCATGATGCAATGGCCATTTGTGGCGGGGACTGACAGCCTTTTTCGATTTTGTATTTTTCAATAATACTGTCCATCCATTTTTGCGGATTTCCCCAAAATCTCAAATAACTTGAAGCGTAATCCATCATAGTCGATTCATTGAATTCTTCTTCTCCATTTGCCAGTGCGTTTAAAAGAAGGCCATCTCTGGCAATAACAGTTACCAGACTTCCCCATCCGATATTATAAGGATGCAGCACCGGAATGTCTAACTTTTGACAAGCGGTATCGAATATCAGCGGTACCGGAGAAGAAAAGTCCAGCGTATTAATTGCCGCTTTGTGACCTTTAATATGATCCCCTATGTTTTCGACCGTGAGGAAAAAATCAATGCAATTGATTTCTGCATTTTTATTGATTGATTTCAATCGTCTTGCCAAAGCATCTACTTTGTTAGAATCGATATCATCTTCTGTATAGTTCTGTCTGCTCAAATTAGACCGCTCTACCTGATCACCATCTACAATAGTGATTTTTTCAAAACCAAAACGCAGCGCACATTCCGCAATTACGCTTCCAATACCGCTTCCTGCCAGCAAAATTGGAAAATCTTTTATAATCTCTTGTTCTTCATCGCTTAGATAAAGTTTATTCTTTGAATAACGATCATCCATAGTATTATTTTTTATTCAAAATTAAACAGAAACAACCAGTACCCATTTAACCTAAAGGGTAGTTTTTACCGTTTGAACCCCCAGTATCACTGATTTAATCACCTTAAAAACCATTACAAACTGTAAATCAACGCACTAGGCACAAAACAGAAAAAACAATTAAATCACTTCAGTCAAAAAACAATTGAAATACAGCAAATTACAATAGCTGTAAAACAAAAAAACAGTTACAAGAATACTCCTGTAACTGTTTTTTTATACTCTTTTTTTAGATGAACTGTGGCTCTAAAAAACCAATTCTTCCCCAACAACAGAAGGAATCAACTGTTGTTTGTTTAAAATTTGTATGGATTCTATGTAACCGGCCAAGTTGGTAATTGTCGGCTCTTTATACAATTCCTTAAGTTCAATTTTAATATTGAATTCTTTCTGAATCTTAGAAATTACCTGAGTGGCTTTCAGACTGTGTCCGCCAAGCGCAAAAAAGATATCACTTACTCCTATTTTCGTTTTTTGTAAAACTTCCTCCCAGATGGCAACAAGCTTTTCTTCTATTTCATTCGAAGGAGCAATATACTCCTGTTGGATAACATCCTCTGTGCTTACCGATGGTAATGCTTTTTTGTCGATCTTTCCGTTGGGTGTCAGAGGGAATTTATCCAGGAAAACATAGTAACTTGGCAGCATGTATTCCGGTAATTCTCTCGAAAGTGATTGACGAAGCTGTTGTTTGTCAATAGTTGCAGTGCTTACCAAATAACTAACAATGACCGGATCGCCATTTACGGTTGCCGTGATGACCACACACTGATCGATATCTTCCTGTGATTGTAATACCTGCTCGATTTCACCCAATTCAATACGATGTCCTCTGATTTTAACCTGACTGTCTTTTCGGCCAATGTAAGCGATGGTACCGTCAGGCAGCCATTTACCTAAATCGCCTGTTTTATAAAGTTTAGTAGTATCGTTAAATGGATTTGTAATAAACTTTTCGGCGGTTAATTCAGGCTGATACAAATACCCTCTGGACAAGCCATCACCTGAGATACAGATTTCTCCAATTACCCCCACAGGCTGTAAGGCCAGCTCTTCTGAAAGGACATAGAACTGAGTGTTGTCCAGTGCTTTTCCAATAGGCACGGAATTTTCGTAAGTCCCTTCTACTCGGTAATAACTGCTGTAGGTGGTATCTTCTGATGGTCCGTACAGGTTTCTAATAGCGATGCCGGAATCTGCAAAATGGTTGGCGATACTCACCGGGAATGCCTCTCCTGCAAGGTTAATTCCAACAGCATTCTCAAAAGTGGTTCCTTTTTCGATCAGGGTATGAATTACCGATGGCACGGTATTGATTAGTACGTTTTTGTCGCTCTGAATATAATCTCCTATCGATAATCCATTAGCCAGTAAACGTATTTGTTTTCCTATGCTTAAAGGATAGAAAAATTCGTAAACAGACAAATCAAAACAATGTGAGGTTACGGCGTATAAAATATCAAAATCGGCATCACTAAATTCTCTTTGCGACCAGCATAACATCGCCACAGCGTTCTGATGGGTGATCATGACTCCTTTTGGTTTTCCTGTGGATCCTGAGGTGTAAATGATGTAGCCCAGGTGCTCTGAACTGAAAGAAATCTGCGGAAGAGATTTTGATATGGATTCTGCTTGTTTAAAACTTTCGATAAACCTATCGTCTATAGTGATTTTACATTTACTGTCTTGTTCGATGTACTCAATTCTTTGCGCCGGATAGTTGGGATCGATCGGAACGTAAGCACATCCTGATTTTAAAACCGCCAATAAGGCAATAGGCAACCACTCGCTACGGCCCAGTTTTACGCCTACTAAATCTTCTATGGCTAAGTTGTAATGGCTTAACAGGTAGTGTGATAATTCATTAGAAACCTCATCCAGTTCTTTATAGGTAAAACTTTTTGTATCGGTTAGTAGAGCGATTTGCTCCGGTGTTTTCTTCGCCTGATTAACAAATAAGTCAACCATAGTGTGATCCTTAGGATACTCTACTGCTGTGTTGTTAAAATCCTCTAGCAATTGTGTGGTCTCGGCTTCGCTCAGGTAGTTAAGCGTGGCTACTTTTTGCTCCGGATTTTGAATGGCTTTGGTTAAAAAAGTATCTAAATGATTCGCTAAACAAGCTACAAATTCTGATTCATAAATATCAGTATTGTATTCGATGTATAGGCCTAGTTCTCCCTGATATTCTGCGAAAGCAAAGGTTAAATCAAATTTGCTGAAGGGCCTCTTCAACTGCTTGTAGGATGTTATTTCAACACCATTTATAGTTAGATTTTCAGACGCCAATAATTCCCGTTGATTTTGAAATACCACTAAAACATCAAACAAAACCGAACGGCTTAAATCTCTTTTAAGATCAAGCGCTTCTACCAAACTATCAAAAGGATAATCCTCGTGAGAATAGGCTTTTAATAAGGTTTCTTTTTGTATCTTCAGTAACTCTTCAAAACTTGTTTTTTCTTCAAATGTGGTTCGAATGGCCAGCGTATTTAAATACAACCCAACCTGGTTTTCCAAATCACTGTGTTTTCTTCCCGCTATCGGTGTTCCCAAAATGATGTCCCTGTTGTTGGCATATCTGGACAGTACTCCATTTATTCCCGCCATTAAAAGCATAAAAAGTGTTACCCCATTCTGCTGTGCATGAGTGTTAAACTGAGTGGTAATTTCTTTTGAGAAGGAATGTTTTATCCCTGAACCGTTATACGTTTTAAGTTTCGGTCTTGTTTTATTGGAAGGCAGTTCCAAAACCGGCAAATCTCCTGAAAATGTCTCTAGCCATACCGCTTTAGATTTTTCCAACATGGCTTGCCTCGACGGGCTGTTTTGCCATTCTGAATAATCTTTGTACTGAATAGGTAAGTCCGATAATACAATCTCACTTCCTATCACCAATCCATTATAAATGGTTATAAATTCTTTACTCAATATCCCCATCGACCAGCCATCGCCAATAATATGATGCATATTGAGCATTAGAATATGATGATCTGTAGCTGTCTTTACGATCTCTCCTATAAAAAGAGGTCCTTTTTCTAAATCAAAAGCATGTCTTTGAAGTGTATTAGCATGATTGCTCAAAACTTCAGCTGTAGCATTATTTAAATCTGTAAACTGTAAAGCTTCACTGTATTGAGCCATCGGAACAATATACTGTCCCAAATTACCCTGATCATCTTCTTTAAAAACGGTACGTAAGCTCTCATGTCTCTTCACTAAAATTTGAAAGGCTTCGGCTAATTTTTCAAATTCCAACACCCCTTTAAATTCAAAGGCATTAAATAGGTTATAGGCTGAATTACCCGTCTCAAACTGACTTAAGGTCCACAAACGGTGCTGAGACGAAGTAAGCGCATAAGATTCTTTTATGGCAGCTTTGGGAATAGACTCTGAAGATGAAAGTAATTTGGTCAGTTCGTTTTTATGTGCTTTAATCTCTTCAATAATTTCAGGAGTTAAAGCCCCCTTCGGAGCAGTAATTTTCAAATCCCCATTTTCAACCCGAAGTCTGATATTCAAGGATTGTAACGTATGTAGTAAATTTTTTATCACGATATCATTTTTTAAATAAATTAAAAAGCATCTCTGTTTTTCAGAATCATTATATTCTCATCTCACTAGTTAGCATCAAAAAATACTATCGGCTGAATTGAGATAACTTTATATCATAATTTCATCCAAATCATCAACCGACTCTCCGGCCAATTCATTTTGAAACACAATAAATTTCAGTTTTTCCGAAACTCCAATAACATTCTGAGTTTCATACAAATCCTCAATAGAAAATCTCGTATCAAAAGCCTTGTTTATTCTGTTGATTAAAACGGTAGCTTTTAAACTGTTCCCTCCCAATTCAAAGAAATTATCCGTAATGCCAATTTTCTCCAGTTTTAGAATGTCTTGCCATATGGCTACCAGTTTTTCTTCGATTTCATTGGTCGGAGCCACATATTCCTGTTGGATGACATCCTCTGTGCTTACTGATGGTAATGCTTTTTTGTCGATCTTACCATTGGGTGTCAGAGGGAATTTGTCTAAAAACACATAAAAGCTCGGTAACATATATTCCGGTAATTCTCTCGAAAGTGATTGACGAAGCTGTTGTTTGTCAATAGTTGCGGTGCTTACCAGATAACTTACAATGACCGGATCGCCATTTACGGTTGTCGTGATGACCACACACTGATCGATATCTTCCTGTGATTGTAATACCTGCTCGATTTCACCCAATTCAATACGATGTCCTCTGATTTTAACCTGACTGTCTTTTCGGCCAATGTAAGTGATGGTACCGTCAGGCAGCCATTTACCTAAATCGCCTGTTTTATAAAGTTTAGTAGTATCGTTAAATGGATTTGTAATAAACTTTTCTGCGGTGAGTTCCGGTTGGTACAAATACCCTCTGGACAAACCATCTCCTGAGATACAGATTTCTCCAATAACTCCCACAGGCTGCAAGGCCAGCTCTTCTGAAAGGACATAGAACTGGGTGTTGTCCAGTGCTTTTCCAATAGGCACGGAATTTTCATAAGTTCCTTCTACTCGGTAATAACTGCTGTAGGTGGTATCTTCTGATGGTCCGTACAGGTTTCTAATAGCAATGCCGGAATCTGTAAAATGGTTGGCTATACTTACCGGAAACGCTTCTCCGGCAAGGTTAATTCCAACAGCATTCTCAAAAGTGGTTCCTTTTTCGATCAGGGTATGAATTACCGATGGCACGGTATTGATTAGTACGTTTTTGTCACTCTGGATATAATCTCCTATCGATAATCCATTAGCCAGTAAACGTATTTGTTTTCCTATGCTTAAAGGATAGAAAAATTCGTAAACGGACAGATCAAAACAATGTGAGGTTACGGCGTATAAAATATCAAAATCGGTATCACTAAATTCTCTTTGCGACCAGTATAACATGGCCACAGCGTTCTGATGGGTGATCATGACTCCTTTTGGTTTTCCTGTAGATCCTGAGGTGTAGATGATGTAGGCCAGATGCTGCGAACTAAAACAAATCTGCGGCAATGATTTTGATATGGATTCTGCTTGTCTGAAAGTTGTTATAAAGTTATCGTCTATGGTTATTTTACATTTACTGTCTTGTTCGATGTACTCAATTCTTTGCGCCGGATAGTTGGGATCAATCGGAACGTAAGCGCATCCTGATTTTAAAACGGCCAATAAAGCAATAGGCAGCCACTCGCTACGGCCCAGTTTTACACCTACTAAATCTTCTACGGCTAAGTTGTAATTACTTAACAGGTAGTGTGATAATTCATTCGAAACCTCGTCGAGTTCTTTATAGGTCAAGCTTTTTGTATCGGTCACTAAAGCAATCTGCTCCGGTGTTTTTTTGGCCTGATTGACAAATAAGTCAACCATAGTGTGATCCTTAGGATACGCTACTGTTGTGTCGTTAAAATCCTCTAGCAATTGTGTGGTCTCAGCTTCACTCAGGTAGTTGAGTGTGGCTACTTTTTGCTCCGGATTTTGGATGGCTTTGGTTAAAAAGTTTTCTAAATGAGCCGCTAATCGCGCTACAAATTCTGATTCATAAATATCGGTATTGTATTCGAAATCTAAAGCCATTTCTCCCTGATATTCTGAAAAAGCAAAGGTTAAATCAAATTTACTAAATGACTTTTTCAGATTTTTATAAGGTTTTATTTCAACACCGTTTATCGTTAAACTTTCAGACCCTAACAATTCCTGCTGATTTTGAAACACCACTAAAACATCAAACAAAACCGAACGGCTTAAATCTCTTTTAAGATCAAGCGCTTCTACCAAACTGTCTAAAGGATAGTCCTGATGCGAATAGGCATTGAGCAGGGTTTCTTTTTGTAGGGTCAGTAACTCTTCAAAACTTGCTGTTGCTTCAAATGTGGTTCGAATGGCCAGGGTATTTAAATATAACCCAACCTGATTTTCCAGATCACTGTGTTCTCTTCCGGCTACGGGAGTACCTAAAATAATGTCTCTGCTGTTGGTGTATCTGGACAGTAATCCGTTTATTCCGGCCATTAAAACCATAAAAGGAGTTACGCCATTTTGCTGGGCATAAGTGTTAAGTGCGGTGGTACTCTCCTTTGAGAAAGAATGTTTTATGCCTGAACCGTTATACGTTTTAAATTTGGGTCTTACTTTATTGGAAGGCAGTTCCAAAACCGGCAAATCCCCTGAGAATATCTCTAACCATAAAGCTTTGGATTTTTCCAAGACTACTTGTCTGGACGGACTGTTTTGCCATTCTGAATAATCTTTGTACTGAATAGGCAAGTCTGGTAATACGATCTCATTTCCTATAACCAATCCATTATAAATGGTTACAAATTCTTTACTCAATACCCCCATCGACCAGCCATCGCCAATAATGTGATGCATATTGAGCATTAGAATATGATGATCTGCAGTTGTCTTTACGATCTCTCCTATAAAAAGAGGTCCTTTTTCTAAATCAAAAACATGTTTTTGAAGTGTATTAATATGATTGCTAAGGACTTCAGCTGTGGCATTACTTAAATCTCTAAACTGTAAAGCTCCAGTGTATTGAGCGGCCGAAACAATATACTGTCCCAGATTCCCTTGTTTATCTTCTTTGAAAACGGTACGTAAACTCTCATGTCTTTCTACCAAAATTTGAAAGGCTTCGGCTAATTTTTCAAATTCCAGCGCTCCTATAAATTCAAATGCAGCAAATAAGTTATAGGCCGAGTTACCGCTCTCAAATTGGCTTAAAGTCCACAAACGGTATTGTGAAGAAGTAAGTGCATAAGATTCTTTTATCGCTGCGTTTGGAATTGATTCTGACGATGACAACAAGGTAATAAATCTATTTTTATGGATCTTAATGTCCTCAATAATTTCAGGAGTTAAAGTCCCCTTTGGAGCATTAATTTTCAAATCGCCGTTTTCTACCCGAAGTCTGATATTTAAGTTTTCTAATGTATGTATTAAGTTCTCTATCATGATATTATTTTTAAAGTAAACTTTGAGTTCGTCTGCAATTTTTAGAAGAGCGACACAATTGTATTAGTAAAGTGGTGGTATCAAATTATTTATTTTATGCTGTAAGCGGATTCATTTCACATTTCACAATGCAACATAACTGCAAGTAAGTGGTATTCAAAAATAAAATGAAACTCACAGTCCAATTTTAGATTAGTATCTCATCCAAATCATCAGCTGTTTCTACAGCTAATTCATTTTGAAAAAGAACAAATTTTAGCTTTTTGGAAATTCCAATAACATCCTGAGTTTCATATAAATCCTGAATGGAGAATCTCGTATCAAATGCCCGGTTGATTCTGTTGATTAAAACGGTAGCTTTTAAACTGTTTCCTCCCAATTCAAAGAAATTATCAGTAATGCCAATTTTCTCTAGTTTTAGAATGTCTTCCCATATGACTACCAGTTTTTCTTCGATTTCATTGGTCGGAGCCACATATTCCTGTTGGATAACATCCTCTGTGCTTACTGATGGTAATGCTTTTTTATCGATCTTACCGTTGGGTGTTAGTGGAAATTTATCTAAAAACACATAAAAGCTCGGTAACATATATTCCGGTAATTCTCTCGAAAGTGATTGACGAAGCTGTTGTTTGTCAATAATTGCAGTGCTCACCAGATAACTAACAATTACAGGATCGCCATTTACGGTTGCCGTGATGACCACACACTGATCGATATCTTCCTGAGATTGTAGTACCTGCTCGATTTCACCCAATTCAATACGATGTCCTCTGATTTTAACCTGACTGTCTTTTCGGCCAATGTAAGCGATGGTACCGTCAGGCAGCCATTTGCCTAAATCACCTGTTTTGTACAATTTAGTAGTATCGTTAAATGGGTTAGTAATAAACTTTTCTGCGGTGAGTTCCGCTTGGTACAAATACCCTCTGGACAAACCGTCGCCTGAGATACAGATTTCTCCAATTACCCCCACAGGCTGCAAGGCCAACTCTTCTGAGAGTACATAAAACTGGGTGTTGTCCAGTGCTTTTCCAATAGGTACGGAATTTTCATAAGTCCCTTCTACTCGGTAATAACTGCTGTAGGTGGTGTCTTCTGATGGTCCGTACAGGTTTCTAATGGCAATGCCGGAATCTGTAAAATGGTTGGCGATACTCACCGGGAATGCTTCTCCGGCAAGGTTAATTCCAACAGCATTCTCAAAGGTGGTTCCTTTCTCAATCAGGGTATGAATTACCGATGGCACGGTATTGATTAGTACGTTTTTGTCACTCTGGATATAATCTCCTATCGATAATCCATTGGCCAGTAAACGTATTTTTCTTCCGATACTTAAAGGATAGAAAAATTCATAAACGGACAGATCAAAACAATGTGAGGTTACGGCGTATAAAATATCAAAATCGGTATCGCTAAATTCTCTTTGCGACCAGCATAACATCGCCACAGCGTTCTGATGGGTGATCATGACTCCTTTTGGTTTTCCTGTGGATCCTGAGGTGTAGATGATGTAGCCCAGATGCTCTGAACTGAAAGAAATCTGCGGAAGAGATTTTGATATGGATTCTGCTTGTCTGAAAGCTTCTAAAAGACTGTCGTCTATGGTGATTTTGCATTTACTGTCTTGCTCAATATACTCAATTCTTTGCGCCGGATAGTTGGGATCGATCGGAACGTAAGCGCATCCTGATTTTAAAACGGCCAATAAGGCAATAGGCAGCCACTCGCTACGGCCCAGTTTTACACCTACCAAATCTTCTACGGCTAAGTTGTAATTACTTAACAGGTAGTGCGATAATTCATTAGAAACCTCATCGAGTTCTTTATAGGTAAAACTTTTTGTATCGGTTACTAAAGCGATCTGCTCCGGTGTTTTTTTGGCCTGATTGACAAATAAGTCAACCATGGTATGATCCTTAGGATACGCTACTGTTGTGTCGTTAAAATCCTCCAGCAATTGTGTGGTCTCAGCTTCACTCAGGTAATTGAGTGTGGCTACTTTTTGCTCCGGATTTTGGATGGCTTTGGTTAAAAAGTTTTCTAAATGAGCCGCTAGTCGTACCACAAATTCTGATTCATAAATATCAGTATTGTATTCGATGTGTAGGCTTAGTTCTCCTTGTTGTTCAGAGAAAACAAAGCTTAAATCGAATTGACTTACTTTTCTTGGATTGGCTTTGTAAGGTTTTAAGGTTAAACTTTCTATTTGTTCTGCATTTGAGTCAAATAAATCCTGTTGATTTTGTAAAACTACCAGTACATCAAAGAGTGCTGATCGGCTTGTATCTCTACCTAAACCTAGTTGTTCCACCAGATTGTCCAGCGGATATTCCTGATGGGAATAGGCATCGAGCAGGGTTTCTTTTTGTATTTGCAGCAAGGTTTCAAAATCTGCTGTTTCTTCAAAACGGGTTCGAATGGCCAGGGTGTTCAGATAAAGTCCGATTTGATTTTCCAGATCACTGTGCTCTCTTCCGGCAATTGGTGTCCCTAAAATAAGGTCTCTGGTATTGGTGTATCTCGAGAGTAATCCATTTATTGCTGCCATCAGGGTCATAAAAAGACTGCTGTTGTGTTGCTCTGAGAATGTTTTCAGGGTAACACTTGCTTCTTTGGTAAAATTATGGGTGATGGAATCTCCGGCATAGGTTTTTATTCTTGGTCGTATTTTCTCTGTCGGAAGTTCTAATACAGGCAGGTTACCGCTAAAGATATCCAGCCAGTAGGCTTCTGATTTTTTTAGTTTACTGATTTGTTCTTCACTTCTCATCCAGGTGGCATAGTCTTTATATTGTATGCTTAGCTCCGGAAGATTAATGGTTTTATTTTGGGTTAAATGATCGTAAATCGTGATAAGTTCCTGGCTTAAAATTCCCATAGACCAGCCATCACTGATAATATGGTGCATGTTGAAAAGTAACAGGTGTTTGTTTTCTGATTGTCTGATGAGTTTCAGATTGACCAAAGGAGCTTTCTCTAAATCAAATTGATGCTGATAGCTTTGGAGAATTCTTTCTTCTACTATTGCCTGCTGATTTTCAACATTAGTAAAATCTTCATAATCTACTTTGAAGTCAATGTCTTTGGCATCGATTACAAATTGACGCACTTCTCCTTCTTCATTTCGTTTGAAGTAAGTTCTTAGGGTTTCATGTCTGGCAATAAGAAGGTTGAAAGCTTCTGTTAATTGCGCTGTGTTTAAATTTCCTTCTAATTCAAACGAACCGGGAATGTTGTAGGCCTGACTTCCACCTTCAAACTGGCTTAATATCCATAAGCGGTGCTGAGAAGAGCTTAAAACGTAGCTTTCCTGCTGCTCTGCTTTGGGTATAGCGGTGAAGGTTCCTTCCTCAAGTTTGCTGATGATTCCTGAGATGGTTGGATTCAAAAAGACGTCTTTTACGCTGATCTGATAGCCTAATTGTCGGTTGATTTTATTGGCTACCAAAATTACTTTCAGACTGTGTCCGCCCAATTCAAAGAAATTGTCTGTGGTTCCTATGGTTTTTATCCCCAGTATTTCTTCCCAGATTGCAGCGAGCTGTTTCTCTAAAACGGTCTCCGGAGCGGTATATTCTTGCTGAATCTTGTCGTTTACATCCACTTTAGGCAATACTTTTAGATCCACTTTACCATGGGAGGTTAATACAATGGCGTCTAATTGTACATAGTAACCCGGAAGCATATAATCAGGTAAATATTGGCTCAATTGGGCACGAAGTTCTTGTTTGTCAAGCTCTTTTTCTCCTACCACATAGGCTACTATTGCGGGTTCTGTCTCTATGTTTTGTACGGTTACAACACACTGACTGACGCTGTCTTGTGTTAATAAGGCATGTTCGATTTCACCGAGTTCTATTCGGTGGCCTCTTACTTTTACCTGTTGGTCTTTTCTACCTGTGAGTTCGATGCTGCCATCGGGTAACCATCGGCCCAGATCGCCTGTTTTGTAGAGTCTGGCTCCTGCAATTAAGGGATGGGCGATGAATTTTTCTTCGGTGAGTTCTGCATTGTTCAGGTATCCTCTGGACAGGCTGTTTCCGGAGATGCAGAGTTCTCCAAATACACCGATGGGCTGCAATTCCAGGTTATCGGACAGAATATAGATCTGGCTGTCTTTTAAGGGTTTGCCAATTGAAACAAGATTTCTTTGCAGATCGCTTTGTTCTACTCTTCCCATAACAGCACTAATAGTAGCTTCTGTTGGGCCGTACTTGTTGTAGAAGTCGGCTATTTTAATCATTTTTTCGGCCAGATTTTTTGGGCATACTTCTCCTGCTGCAACGATTCTTTTCAGGGTCTTGCAGGCAGAAAGGTGCTCTAAATGTGACAAATAACCCGGGGTGGCATGCAGGTGGGTTACACTATGTTCTTTCAATAGGTTTATAAAATCGGTTGGATCAATGATACGCTCTTTTGATGCGCCTATCAGGGTGGCTCCGCTAAGCAAAGCCAAAAAGATCTGTTCCATTGACGCATCAAAGGCGTTGTTGGAGAATTGTACGATACGATCGGACGCATCAAACCCGAATTCTTCTTTTTGATTTAGGATATAATTCACCAAACTTTTGTGCTCGATCATTACGCCTTTGGGCTGTCCTGTGGAACCTGAGGTATAAATGACATACATGAGGTTCTCCGGAGTCAAAGAAATAACAGGTAATGTAGTTGGATAATTGTCCTGACGGGAGATGAAATTCGCCAATAACTTCTCGTCAATAACAACTTTACATTTACTGTCTTGCTCGATATAAGCAATTCTTTGCTCCGGATAACCCGGATCTATAGGAACATACACACCGCCGGTTTTCAATACGGCTAAAAGAGAGATGTATATCCACTCGCTGCGCTCTAATTTTACAGCAATAAGGTCCTCTGTTTTTATCTCATACTCCTTCAATAAATAATGCGCCAACTGGCTGGAAAGCCCGTTGAGTTCTCTGTAAGTCAGCGATCTGTTTTCAAAAACTACCGCTACGGCATCAGGGGTTTGCCCGGCTTGCTGCTCGAACATTTCAACGGCTGTAGTTTCTATTATTGCTTCTGCTTTTGAAGTGCTAAAATCTTCCAGAAGGATCGCTTTCTCTGAGCTTGAAATGTAATCAATACTGGCTACTTCTTGATTCGGATTTTGGATTCCTTTCCTTAAAAAACTATCCAAATGAGAAGCCAGACGCGTTACAAAATCCAATTCATAAATATCAGTATTGTAATCTATTACCAAGGACAATTGGTCTTGTTTTTCTGAAAAAGAAAAGTTTAAATCGAACTTACTAACTGACTTTTCCTGATTTTTATAAGGTGTTATTTCAAGACCGTTTAGTACTAACCCTTGAGATGTTAATAACTCTTCCTGGTTTTGAAATACCACTAAAACATCAAACAAAACTGATCGGCTTAAGTCTCTTTTAAGATTAAGCGCTTCGACCAAACTGTCGAAAGGATAGTCCTGATGCGAATAGGCTTTTAATAAGGTTTCTTTTTGTACCGTTAGTAATTCTTCAAAACTTGCTGTTGCTTCAAAAGTGGTTCGAATGGCCAGCGTATTCAAATACAACCCAACCTGATTTTCGAGATCACCATGTTTTCTTCCTGCTACCGGAGTTCCTAAAATAATATCTCTGGTATTGGCATATCTGGACAGTAATCCGTTGATTCCGGCCATTAAAAGCATAAAAAGTGTCACGCCATTTTGCTGGGCATAGGCATTCAGCGCAGTAGTACTCTCTTTTGAAAAAAAATGATATACTCCTGAACCGTTATAAGTTTTAAAATTAGGCCTTGTCCTGTCGGACGGCAATTCTAAAACCGGTAAATCGCCTGAGAATGTCTCTAACCATACAGCTTTAGATTTTCCCAATACTGCTTGTCTGGACGGGCTGTTTTGCCATTCTGAATAATCTTTGTATTGAATAGGCAAATCAGGCAATATGATCTCGTTTCCTATGGCCAGTTCATTGTAAATGGCCATAAACTCTTTACTCAATATTCCCATTGACCAACCATCGCCAATAATATGATGCATATTAAGCATCAAAATATGATGATCTGTGGCTGTCTTTACAATCTCTCCTAAAAAAAGTGGTCCTTTTTCTAAGTCGAAAGTATGCCTTTGAAGTGCATTAGCATGATTGCTTAAGGCTTCAGTCGTGGCATTATTTAAATCTGTAAATTGTAAAACCCCACTGTACTGGGCAAAAGGGATGATATACTGTCCCAAAACTCCTTGTTCATCTTCTTTAAAAACGGTACGCAAACTCTCATGTCGTTCCATTAAAATCTTAAAAGTCTGATTTAGCTTTTCAAAATTTAATGCGCCTTTAAATTCATAGGCATCAAAAATATTATAAGCCGAATTACCTCCTTCAAACTGACTTAAAGTCCATAGCTGCTGTTGAGGCGAAGTAAGTGCATATGATTCTTTTATCGCAGCTTTTGGGATAGACTCTGAAGACGAAAGTAGTTTGATCAACTCATTTTTACAGGCTTTAATACTTGCAATAATTTCAGGAGTCAAAGCACCTTTCGGAGCATTAATTTTCAGATCTCCATTTTCTATCCGAAGTCTGATATTTAAGGATTGTAACGTTTGTATTAGATTCTTTATCATGATATGATTTTTAAAGTAGGTTGGAATGCTTATATGATTTTTTTAAAACATACCACTATCTGTCTCAATAGTTGGAAGCCAAATGCACCTACCTGCTGAGCATAATTAATTTTAAAAAATAGAAACACTCTTTTTTCTGGAAAAGGTCTACGTCCTTAAAACGTATATAGTAATACAGTGAATTATACTCATAAATCGAGCATATTAGATGTTGCAAAAAAAAGCATGGCTATTAAAATACAGCCATGCTTAAGCTATAAAATGAAACTCGCGATTAGATTTTATAGTAAACCGTTGGGGTAAAAAATAGTAAACACTATAAATTATATCAATATCTCATCCAGATCATCAGCTGTCTCTACAGCTAATTCATTTTGAAACAGAATAAATTTTAATTTCCTGGAAACTCCTGTGATATCTTGAGTTTTGTATAAATCCTGAATTGAAAGTCTTGTATCAAAAGCTCTGTTTATTTTGTTGATTAAAACGGTAGCTTTTAAACTGTTCCCTCCCAATTCAAAGAAATTATCCGTAATGCCAATTTTCTCTAGTTTTAGAATGTCTTCCCATATGGCTACCAGTTTTTCTTCGATTTCATTGGTCGGAGCCACATATTCCTGTTGGATAACATCCTCTGTGCTTACTGATGGTAATGCTTTTTTGTCGATCTTACCATTAGGTGTCAGAGGAAATTTATCTAAAAACACATAAAAGCTCGGTAACATATACTCTGGTAATTCTCTCGAAAGTGACTGACGAAGCTGTTGTTTGTCAATAGTTGCGGTGCTCACCAGATAACTCACAATGACCGGATCGCCATTTACGGTTGCCGTGATGACCACACACTGATCGATATCTTCCTGTGACTGCAATACCTGCTCGATTTCACCCAATTCAATACGATGTCCTCTGATTTTAACCTGACTGTCTTTTCGGCCTATATAAGCGATGGTACCGTCAGGCAGCCATTTACCTAAATCGCCAGTTTTGTACAATTTAGTAGTATCGTTAAATGGGTTTTTGATAAATTTTTCTGCGGTGAGTTCCGGTTGGTACAAATACCCTCTGGACAAACCGTCTCCTGAGATACAGATTTCTCCAATAACTCCCACAGGCTGCAAGGCCAACTCTTCTGAGAGTACATAAAACTGGGTGTTGTCCAGTGCTTTTCCAATAGGCACGGAATTTTCGTAAGTCCCTTCTACTCTGTAATAACTGCTGTAGGTGGTGTCTTCTGATGGTCCGTACAGGTTTCTAATGGCGATGTCGGAATCTGCAAAATGGTTGGCGATACTCACTGGGAATGCTTCTCCGGCAAGGTTGATTCCAACAGCATTCTCAAAAGTGGTTCCTTTTTCGATCAGGGTATGAATTACCGATGGAACGGTATTGATCAGTACGTTTTTGTCGCTCTGGATATAATCTCCTATCGATAATCCATTGGCCAGTAAACGTATTTGTTTTCCGATGCTTAAAGGATAGAAAAATTCATAAACCGACAAATCAAAACAATATGAGGTTACGGCGTATAAAGTATCAAAATCGGTATCACTAAATTCTCTCTGCGACCAGCATAACATGGCTACAGCGTTCTGGTGGGTGATCATGACTCCTTTTGGTTTTCCTGTGGATCCCGAGGTGTAGATGATGTAGCCTAGGTGCTCAGAACTGAAAGAAATCTGCGGCAACGATTTTGATATAGATTCTGCTTGTCTGAAAGTTGTTATAAAGTTATCGTCTATGGTTATTTTACATTTACTGTCTTGTTCGATGTACTCAATTCTTTGCGCCGGATAGTTGGGATCGATCGGAACGTAAGCGCATCCTGATTTTAAAACGGCCAATAAGGCAATAAGCAGCCACTCGCTACGGCCCAGTTTTACGCCTACTAAATCTTCTACGGCTAAGTTGTAATTACTTAACAGGTAGTGTGATAATTCATTCGAAACCTCATCGAGTTCTTTATAGGTAAAACTTTTTGTATCGGTTATTAAAGCGATCTGCCCGGGTGTTTTCTCTGCCTGGGCTACAAATAAGTCAACCATCGTATTGTCCTTAGGATACGCTACTGCTGTGTCGTTAAAATCCTCTAGCAATTGTGTGGTCTCAGCTTCGCTCAGGTAGTTAAGCGTGGCTACTTTTTGCTCCGGATTTTGGATGGCTTTGGTTAAAAAGTTTTCTAAATGAGCCGCCAGTCGCACTACAAATTCTGATTCGTAAATATCAGTATTGTATTCGATGTGTAGGCTTAGTTCTCCTTGTTGTTCGGAGAAAACAAAGCTTAAATCGAATTGACTTACTTTTCTTGAATTGGCTTTGTAAGGTTTTAAGGTTAAACTTTCTATTTGTTCTGCATTTGAATCAAATAAATCCTGTTGATTTTGCAAAACTACCAGTACATCAAAAAGTGCTGATCGGCTTGTATCGCGTCCTAAACCTAGTTGTTCTACCAGATTGTCCAGCGGATATTCCTGATGGGAATAGGCATCAAGCAGGGTTTCTTTTTGTATGGTTAATAGTTCTTCAAAACTGGCATTTTCTTCAAATGTGGTTCGAATGGCCAGGGTATTGAGATAAAGTCCGATTTGATTTTCCAGATCACTGTGCTCTCTTCCGGCAATTGGTGTCCCTAAAATAAGGTCTCTGGTGTTGGTATATCTCGAGAGTAGTCCGTTGATTGCTGCCATCAGGGTCATAAAAAGACTGCTGTTGTGTTGCTCTGAGAATGTTTTCAGGGTAACACTTGCTTCTTTGCTGAAATTATGGGTGATGGAATCTCCGGCATAGGTTTTTATTCTTGGTCGTATTTTCTCTGTCGGAAGTTCTAATACAGGCAGGTTACCGCTAAAGATATCCAGCCAGTAGGCTTCTGATTTTTTTAGTTTACTGATTTGTTCTTCACTTCTCATCCAGGTGGCATAGTCTTTATATTGTATGCTTAGCTCCGGAAGACTGATGGTTTTATTTTGGGTTAAATGATCGTAAATCGTGATAAGTTCCTGGCTTAAAATTCCCATAGACCAGCCATCACTAATGATGTGATGCATGTTAAAGAGTAACAGGTGTTTGTTTTCTGATCGTCTGATGAGTTTCAGATTGACCAAAGGGGCTTTCTCTAAATCAAACTGATGTTGATAGCTTTGGAGAATTCTTTCTTCTACTATTGCCTGCTGATTTTCAACATTAGTAAAATCTTCATAATCTACTTTGAAGTCAATGTCTTTGGCATCGATTACAAATTGACGCACTTCTCCCTGATCGTCTCTTTTGAAGTAGGTTCTTAGGGTTTCATGTCTGGCAATAAGAAGGTTGAAAGCTTCTGTTAATTGCGCTGTGTTTAAATTTCCTTCTAATTCAAACGAACCGGGAATGTTGTAGGCCTGACTTCCGCCTTCGAACTGGCTTAATATCCATAAGCGGTGCTGAGAAGAGCTTAAAACGTAGCTTTCCTGCTGCTCTGCTTTGGGTATAGCGGTGAAGGTTCCTTCCTCAAGTTTGCTGATGATTCCTGAGATCGTTGGGTTCAAAAAGACATCTTTTACGCTGATCTGATAGCCTAATTGTCGGTTGATTTTATTGGCTACTAAGATGACTTTCAGACTGTGTCCGCCCAATTCAAAGAAATTATCTGTGGTTCCTATGGTTTTTATACCCAGTATTTCTTCCCAGATTGCAGCGAGTTGTTTCTCTAAAACGGTCTCCGGAGCGGTATATTCTTGTTGAATCTTGTCGTTTACATCTACTTTAGGCAATGCTTTTAGATTCACTTTACCATGGGAGGTTAATGCAATGGCGCCTAATTGGACATAATACCCCGGAAGCATATAATCAGGCAAATATTGGCTCAATTGGGCGCGAAGTTCTTGTTTGTCAAGCTCTTTTTCTCCCACCACATAGGCTACTATTGCGGGTTCTGTCTCTATGTTTTGTACGGTTACCACACACTGACTGATATTGTCTTGTGTTAATAAGGCGTGTTCGATTTCACCGAGTTCTATTCGGTGGCCTCTTACTTTTACCTGCTGGTCTTTTCTACCTGTGAGTTCGATGCTGCCATCGGGTAACCATCGGCCCTGATCGCCTGTTTTGTAGAGTCTGGCTCCTGCAATGAAGGGATGGGCGATGAATTTTTCTTCGGTGAGTTCAGCATTGTTCAGGTATCCTCTGGACAGGCTGTTTCCGGAGATGCACAGTTCTCCAAATACACCGATAGGCTGCAATTCCAGGTTATCGGATAGAATATAGATCTGGCTGTCTTTTAAGGGTTTGCCAATTGAAACAAGGTTTCTTTGCAGATCGCTCTGCTCTACTCTTCCCATAACAGCGCTAATGGTGGCTTCTGTTGGGCCGTACTTGTTGTAGAAGTCGGCTATTTTAATCATTTTTTCGGCCAGATTTTTTGGGCATACTTCTCCTGCTGCAACGATTCTTTTCAGGGTCTTGCAGGTAGAAAGGTGCTCTAAATGTGACAAATAACCCGGGGTGGCATGCAGGTGGGTTACACTGTGTTCTTTCAATAGGTTTATAAAATCGGTCGGATCAATGATACGCTCTTTTGGAGCACCTATCAGGGTGGCTCCGTTAAGCAAAGCCAAAAAGATCTGTTCCATTGACGCATCAAAGGCGTTGTTGGAGAATTGTACGATACGATCGGACGCATCAAACCCGAATTCTTCTTTTTGATTTAGGATATAATTCACCAAACTTTTGTGCTCGATCATTACGCCTTTGGGCTGTCCTGTGGAACCTGAGGTATAAATGACATACATAAGGTTCTCCGGAGTCAAAGAAATTACAGGTAATGTGGTTGGATAATTGTCCTGACGGGAGATGAAATTCGCCAATAACTTCTCGTCAATAACAACTTTACAGGCACTGTCTTGCTCGATATAAGCAATTCTTTGCTCCGGATAACCCGGATCTATAGGAACATAAACACCGCCGGTTTTCAATACGGCCAAAAGGGAGGTGTAAATCCACTCGCTGCGCTCTAATTTTACAGCAATAAGGTCCTCTGTTTTTATCTCATACTCCTTCAATAAATAATGCGCCAACTGGCTGGAAAGCTCATCTAGTTCTTTGTAAGTTAATGATCTGTTTTCAAAAACTACTGCTACGGCATCAGGGGTTTGCCCGGCTTGCTGCTCGAACATTTCAACGGCTGTAGCTTCTACTATTGCTTCTACTTTTGAAGTGCTAAAATCTTCCAAAAGAATCGCTTTCTCTGAGCTTGAAATGTAATCCAAACTTGCCAGTGATTGCGCAGGATTTTCAACAAGAGCCTCTAAAACTTTAAGGTATGCTTTCAGTACACGTTTCATTGTGGCATACTTAAAGATCCCTGCATTGTAATCCCATTCTACCGAAATTCTTCTGTCCGGTTTATTATCTGTTAAAGAATCGATTTGTTCGTATACGGTATTGACAACAACACTAATATCAAATCGGGATGTTTTATTGTGCCCGTTCAAAATTTCGATGTCCGCATCCAGCAAAGACATGCTTTGTACCGGAACGTTCACAAAACTAAACATGTATTGAAATAACGGATGCAGATTTAAACTCCTTTCCGGATTTATTCTTTCTACTACTTTTCCAAAAGGGGTATCATCATAAGAATAAGCATCCAGGCAGGTTTCTTTCACCTCGTTAAGTACCTCTGCTAAGGAATTTTCATTGCTAAACGTAGTACGTAATGCGATCGTATTTACAATCATACCTAAAACTTCCTGGAATTCTTTATAACGTCTGTTGGCAACTGCTGTCCCCACAGAAATATCGGTTTGATTGCTAAATTTATGCAGCACTATTTTAAAGGCTGCGAGCATTGTGATAAACAACGACACGTCTTGTTTTTCGGAAAACTGACGTAGTTTTTCGGAAAAATCTAATGAAAATACATGCTCTATCGTACCGCCTTTTTTCACAGTAGTTTCCTCTCTTTCGAAATCTAAAGGCAACAACAATCCGTTAGAAAAACCTTCAAATTTGTTTTCCCAATAATCCAATTTTTCGCTGATAACACTTTCGTTCAGACTATTTCTTTCCCAATAAGCATAGTCTTTAAAAGTAACTTCAGGCTTCTCTGCCACAAAATCAGGATCTCTTTTTAATTCATTATAAATATCAACGAAATCTCTAAACAAGATTCCCTGCGTCCATCCGTCTAAAATTAAGTGATGCTCACAAAATACAAGTACACTTTCCTGATCGGAGAACTTTAATAATTCTATTCTAAAAAGCGGTCCTTCTTCAATTTCAAAAGCACGGCTCTCTATTCTTTCCAGACTATCGGCAATTACTTTCTCTTTGTTTTCTTTATTTTTTATTCCGGTATAATCTACAACCGGAATGGTATACCCAAATGGAGGTAGTATTTTTTGATAAGGCTTACCTTCCTGATTCACAAAAACAGTTCTTAAAATCTCATGTTTTTTGATCAGTTTCGCAAACGTTTCTTCGAGTGCGGCAACCTCAACAAAACCTTTTAATTTCATGGCTCTTGATACGTGATAAGAAGTATCGGCACTATTCAGCTGATTTAAAAACCATAATCTTTCTTGTGAAAAAGACAACGGGTACAACTCTTGCTCAGGAGCTTTAATATTTTGAACTTCTTTTTTGTTTAAAGTAGGAACCAGTTCACTAATTTCTTTGATAGTAGGAGATTTGTAAAAATCTCTTAACGACAATTCAATTCCTTTTTGATCACGTAAACTGCTTATAAACTGATTGGCCAATAAAGAGTGTCCTCCTAATTCGAAAAAACTCACGTTTACATCAACCTGATCAAGGCGTAATAATTCCTGCCAGATTGAAGCGATCTCTTTTTCTTCGGGTGTTACCGGCAATTGAACTGCTTCTGCAATGTTTATAGTTTTAGGTTCCGGTAAACTCTTAATATCAATTTTTCCGTTAGGAATTAAAGGAATAGCATCTAAGATTACAAAATGCGTCGGAATCATAAATTCCGGTAAATGAGCTTTTAAATCAATTACTAAAGAAGATATATTGATAAAAGACTCGTTGGCTACTAAATAGGCAATCAGAATAGGCATTCCTCCCACTTCATTAATACACACATAACTGTCTACCACATATGCATTTACTTTTTGTATGGCTTGTTCTATTTCTCCTACTTCAATACGATATCCTTTGTAACTAAGCTGACTGTCTTTTCTGCCATAAAAAATCAAATTATTGTCTACGCTCCACTTTCCTAAATCTCCGGTTTTGTAGATACGCTCTCCATTTATATGGATAAAGGCATTATCTGTCAATTCTTTTTTATTGAGATAAGAAACTGCTAAACCTAAACCGGAAAGTCCAATTTCTCCAATGGCACCTTTTGGTAATATTTTTGTTCCGTCTAACAGGTATACTCCTCTATTGGTAATTGGTTTCCCGATAGGAAATGAAGTATCTGTTTCATTCACTTTATAATAGGTCGCACATACTGTACTTTCTGTAGGACCATAGGTATTGTAGATATCATAACTGGCTGTAAGCTGATCTACCTGGTGTGGTTTTAACGTATCACCTCCGCTAATAATGGTTTTAAAATTAAAATTGTAATTTTTATGGTTGTCATTAAGATACTGAAGCACAAAAGGATTCGTACTCAATAAAGTAATTCCAAAACGCTCGCAGTCTCTCAATAATTTATTAAAATCTTTTGTATCATGAGCAATCACTAAATTCCCTCCCACCGATAAAATCGGGAAAATTTCTTCTACAGAAGTATCAAAAGCAGTAGAAGCCTGCTGTAATACAATATCTTCTTCGGTAAGATTAAAATAAGTACCGAATGTAAGCACATAATCGTATAAAGAAGCGTGATTGATAACAACACCTTTAGCGTCTCCTGTTGAACCGGAAGTATAAATAATATAAGCTTCATCTTCAGGTTTCAAAGCAGCAGGAATATAATTTTCCGCTATTTTATGCTCTTCCGGAATACGATCTATATTGTATTCTTTGTCTTCTGAAATAGAATTGGAAAATGAATCTGTTAAGATAAAACCTAAACCGGCATCTTTTATAATATAGTGTTTTCTTTCCTCCGGATATGCATTATCAATAGGTACATAAACAGCTCCCGTTTTTAAGGCTGCCAAAATTCCAATAATACTTTTCTCAGATCTCGAAAGCATCACTCCTACCTTATCTCCTTTTTTAACGCCGTTGGACTGTAAATAGGAAGCTATGATATTAGCACGTGCATCAAGGGCTTCATAAGTTAAAAAATTAGTTTGACAAGAAACCGCTGTTTTTGAACTATAGCCCGCTACCGCAGCATTCCAAAGATTTAAGAAAGTCTGTTCCGGTCTTTTTACAACAGGTCCTTTTGAAATCGCTTGTATTTCTTCTAACTGTTCTTTGCTCGAAATTTCAATCTCGGCTATAGCAGTATGATTGGTCTCCTGTAATTCTGTCAATACTTTTCTGAAAGAGGCAATCAGCTGATTGGCTTCAAATTTTGACACATATTTTTCATTGATATCAAATCTAAAACTAAGATCTCCGTTGATCCCTTCAAAAACGTGAATAGAAATAGGATCTTCTTCACTGTCATTAGACAATGGATGTATGCTGGCTTTATTCCCCGAAAATTCAGATTCGTATTGCATGCGCTCGTATGACAATCGTACATCATAAAGCTTTGAGTTTTCCTGTGGCAGATTTCGCAGGATGTCGGCCTGCTGAAAACGCTGATGCCTGTAACAGGTAAAAAGTGTGGTTCTGATTTCTTTTATAAAATCGCTTACAGATGCCGTTGTTTCTAACGTCAGTTTTAACGGTAACATGCTCAAAAACGGTCCGAAAGTATTTTTTTCGGCAGCATTTTTTCGGTTCAAAATAGGCATCCCTAAATTGACTTCTTCTCTGTTGTAATATTTAGACAATACAATAGAGAAACAGCCCAGGAGTAAATGAAAAATACTCAGTCTTTCTGTTTTTACAAACGACCATAAGGCTTCGTTCTCTTCCTCTGTAAGTGCAATTTCGATATTACAGTGGCCTGCTGATTTATTGGTACCCGTGTAGATCAAAGAAGGCAGATCTTCGTAACGGCCTAACCAGAAGTTTTTATCAATAGAAAAATCTTCCGAAGCTCTGTACGCATTGTCTAATGCGATAAAAGATTCGTAAGACAGTTTGTTTTTTCCTATACATAAATCATCATACACCACAGTGGTGCCCAATTGCTCGTAAATTCGTTTTACTTTATTGAACAATAACTGAAATGAAAAACCGTCAGAAATGATATGGTGAAGTTTAGAATACCAGATATACGATTCAGGAGCCACTTTAATAAGCCACATTTTGTACAGCTGTTTGTCCTTTTCGATATCAAAAGGAATTACAAAATCTTTCCCGATCATCTCAATCGCTTTTGATTCTTCCCAATCTTCGATACAGGTCAAGGCCAAATCACTGTTTGCTTCCTGAATGGAATATACAGGAAAACCACTCTTTTCTTCAAAAACAAAAGAAAAAATATCGTTTTCTTTAATCAGAATATTGAATGCTGTTTTAAAACGCTCCACATCAACACTTCCGTTAATAAATGCATAACCGCCAATATTGTATTTTGGTGATTCATTGTCAAGTATCTGATCAAGCCAGATATATTTCTGAACATTTGTGACATTATTTTTCATAAGTCTGCTTTTTATAATTTGAATAAATACCGAAAACGTAAGGTTATCGTACCATTTTGATTTGTAGTATGGATAAAAACAACCACCCCCCGATTTCACTACAGAGGGTAATTGATAGTATAGTAAGATTTATAGGGTGTTTTTCCTTTGAGAACAAGGAAATGAGGAGTTTAAAACCTATGCCTTTGCAAGGACGTTTTCTTCCGGATTGGATAAATACGACAAAGGTATTATGGCTGATATATTCTGGCGTAATGAACTTAATCGTACGCTGATTCTGTGCTGATTGTCGACTCTGAAAACTTCACATTCCAAACCTGATAGTTCGCCATGTTCGATTTTAAGTTTATCGCCTATTTTTGGCAGTGCCGATTCGACTTGAACATCGGTCATATCTTTTCCCTGGGTAAAGAGTTTGATATAAGCGATTTCTTCTTCGGAAACTTTGCCGTATTCTTTGCCGAAAGACAAGTAGGAACAACCGCTCTCTACATTTAAAGCATCATGAAAGTCTTTGTTGTTTCTAATGTTTACAAAAACATAACTGGGAAATAAGGGAATTTCAATTTTCTT
>NZ_MUHH01000003.1:171622-203707 GCF_002217475.1 Flavobacterium tructae | reverse complement strand
GGCTTTAATAGAGTGATTTTAAAATAATTTTTTATTTCTTCCATGTCGTAACTCATTTATTGAATAATCGTTGATTTACGGCCTTTATTTTAGTTTTTGATGTTATTTTTCTCAGTTTAACGGGTTATTAACACACAATTGTTTATAAAGTTCGTATTTTTATGCAAATGTCAAATTGAAAATGTTTTTCGATAATTTAAAACGAAAGCTGAGAATCGAAAAGTGAGTTGGGCTAAAGTTTAAAAATGATTCATTTTTGCTTTAGTTTTAATTCTAGAAATGAATTCTTGCCAATCGTTTTATATTCTAATTTTCATTGTGATCTCATTTTGATAATATTTTAGGAGATAAGTATTTTTTCAAAATAGTTTCATAATGTTAAAAATCATAGAATTATTCATACTGATAGTTTCAAATTTTGATTTTCAATTTTTGACTGTAAACAATTTTAAATTTATTTAGTTATGAAAAATATTATTATTACACTGTCGTTTTTATTTGCAAATCTTGCAATTGGTCAAACACACCAAATTACAAAACACAATGGAGAACAATTGGATGTTAATTTCATCAAACAGGAAAATGATTTAATTTATTATTCATTAGATGGGAGTAGAGAAGAACAGAAAATTAGTAAGTACGCAGTTTCACAATTGACCAATAAAGAAACAAAAGAAACAAAAAAAATAACCGATAAAGTTCTGGTTGATTCTAAATCAGATTACAAGTTTGTTACCGTTTTGCCTCAGGAGAAAACAGCCGGTTTGAAACAGGTGGCTAATTTTTCAGGAGTATCAACGAAGACAAAAGGGGAGTCGCCACTTGCAAATCAGAAGCAGACGGCTATGAGAATAAAAACAAAATCGGCTTCAAATGGATATCCATTTGTGAGTATTGTTGAAAAAGCTGATGGAAAGTATGAAGCGGTAGCTTATGCATATTAAATTTTGTGTTAACTTTTATTAAATAACATCAAGTCAATATTTTATAGTTTAAAAAAAGAGTACCTTTATTAATCACTTAAATTAAATATTATGTCAAAGAATCTAAATACTGTAGCAGCAATTATAGGTGCTGCGGCCGCTGGTGCAGCGATTGGAATTTTATTTGCTCCTGATAAAGGATCTAAAACTCGTGCTAAACTGAAAGAAGGTTTAGATGATGCGGCGCATAATTTAAAAGATTCACTTTCAGCAAGTTCTGAAGTACTGCGTGAAAAGTTCACACATGCAAAAGAAAATTTAGACGGAACTTATGGAGAGCTGCTTTCAAATATGAGTTATAAAACAGAAGAAGTAATTAGTTTTTTAGAAACTAAACTGGCTGATTTAAAAGCACAAAACGCTAAACTTCAGAAATAATAATCCGGAAGCACAAAGCTTAGAATGATTTGTTGGATTGTTTCGGTTATTTTATTCTTAGAATAACCAAATGACAATTTTTAAATCATAGGTTTTGTGCTTCTTTTTTTAACCAAAACTACAACTATGGCTTTTGAAGAATTAAAAGAGAATACTGAAAATATTCAGGATCAGGCTAAAATTTATCTCGACAGTCATTTGGCCTACTATAAACTTTGGGGTTTTAAGGTCGCAATGAAATCGACCACTCTGATTTTTAAGTTTACTTTGATATTATTGTGTGTTGGAATGGTATTACTTTTTGGATCTGTAGCAGCAGCATTCGCTTTTAGTAATTTATTTGGAAGTTACACTTTAGGATTTCTGACAGTAGGAGGGATCTATCTTTTGGCAACAATACTACTTTTCTTTGTAAAAGATAAGTTTGTAGAAGGGCCAATTTTGGAGAAATTTTCAGAAATATTTTTTAATGATTAGTTATGGAAACAAAAAAATATTCATCGTACGCTGAAATCGAAAGAGATTTAGAAATTCTGAAATTGGAGAAAGATATTAATTACCAAAAATTAGTATTAAGTTTTCAAAAAACTAAGGAGTCTATAACACCGCAAAATGTAATTAACGGAGTATTTTCTTCTTATAAAGAGTATTTCTTTAATTCGTATCCACAAATTTTACAATCCATTTTACCCTATATTATCAATTGGTTTATAAAGAAAAAAAGAGGCAAATAAGCCTCTTTTTCTTTTGTTAATTATTTTATTTCCGGTTGAATATCATCTTCATAACCGGATTGTTGTGGTTCGATTGGTTTTATTTTTTCAATTTTCTTGTTCGTTTTTTTCATCATTTCACCAACTTGGTTAGAAGCTGTAAACGAAGCAACCATATTGTTGAGCATATCACTTCCGGCTTGAGGAGAATTTGGTAACAAGATTAGGTTCGAATTGGCATCAGCACCAATTGCCTGTAACGTATCATAATGTTGTGTTACTACAATTAGGGCAGAAGCTTCCTGAGAATTGATACCAACATTGTTTAAAACTTCAACACTTTCTACAAGACCTCTGGCAATTTCACGACGCTGATCTGCAATACCTTGACCTTGTAAACGTTTACTTTCGGCTTCGGCTTTTGCTTTTGCAACGATTCTGATTCTGGAACTTTCAGCTTCAAATTCAGCAGCAGTTTTTTCTCTGTCAGCAGCATTAATTCTGTTCATGGCATTTTTTACCTGAATGTCAGGATCAATATCAGTCACCAAAGTATTGATGATATCATAACCATAAGTGGTCATCGCTTCATTCAATTCTCTTTTTACGGCAATCGCAATATCATCTTTTCTTTCAAAAACGTCATCCAGTTTTAGTTTTGGAACTTCGGCACGTACCACATCAAATACATAAGCAGTAATTTGATCGTGTGGATATTCTAACTTATAAAAAGCATCGTATACTTTTTCCTGAATAACTTTAAATTGTACCGAAACTTTCATTTTTATGAAAACGTTGTCTCTGGTTTTGGTTTCAATAATAACATCTAACTGTTGTATTTTAAGATTAACACGTCCGGCCAATCGGTCAACCAAAGGAATTTTTAATTGCAATCCTGAATTTCTTACGCTTAAAAATTTTCCAAATCTTTCTATAATTACCGACGATTGTTGTTTCACGGTAAAGAAGGAGGACATTAGTATAAAAAATGCCAGGACTAAAATGATAATAAATGCTGTGTTCATGGTGATAATGATTTAGTTTTTGATGTTGTAAATTACGAATATTCTTCCAATTTAAATTTTTAAAACATTAAAAAAACGCTAAGAACATTTGTTTGATGTTACTTAGCGTTTCTATTTTTAAATGGAATTCTGTTTATAAAGTTGAAATTGCTTTTTGAATTCTCGAAATAGTTTCTTCTTTTCCAATGATTTCAACAATGTCAAATAGGTGAGGGCCTTTTAGTGCTCCAACCAAACTAAGTCTGAAGGGCTGCATGACTTTCCCCATACCAATTTCATTTTTAGTCAGCCAGTCTTTTACAATGGTTTCAATATTGGCAGAAGTAAAATCTTCAATATTTTCCAGAACCGAAATTAATTCTTGCATTAAGGCAGGTGTCTCTTCCTTCCAGTTTTTACTTGCTTTTTCATCATAAGACGTTGGTACCTGAAAAAAGAAATCCGTTAAATCCCAAAATTCTGAAACGAAATTTGCTCTTTCTTTGATAAGTGATACAATACGAGTTGTCACTTCGAGCGGAGTCGAGAAGCCTTTTTCTTCTAAAATAGGAGAGAAGCTTTTTGCTAAATCGGCATCATTTTGTTGGATAAGATGCTGATGGTTGAACCATTTATTTTTCTCAGGATCAAATTTTGCTCCCGCTTTATGTACTCTGTTCAAATCAAAAGAGGCTACTAATTCTTCTAAAGAAAATATTTCCTTGTCTGTTCCATCATTCCATCCTAACAAAGCCAGGAAGTTTACAACCGCTTCCGGGAAAAATCCTTTTTCTCTGTATCCTGATGAAATACCTTCTTCCGTTTTCCATTCCAATGGAAAAACAGGAAATCCTAATTTGTCACCGTCTCTTTTAGATAATTTTCCATTTCCAATTGGTTTTAAAATTAAAGGTAAATGTGCAAATTCAGGAGCATCCCAGCCAAAAGCTCTGTACAATAAAACGTGAAGAGGCATAGAAGGAAGCCATTCTTCACCACGAATTACATGTGAAGTTTCCATCAAATGATCATCTACAATATTGGCTAAGTGATACGTTGGCATTCCGTCACTTTTGAATAATACTTTATCATCCAATAAATTGGTTTCAAATTTTACATCACCACGAATAATATCTTTTAAATGTAAAGTTTCGTCAACCGGAGTTTTAAAACGAATGACATAATGTTCTCCATTGGCAATTCTTGACGCAGCTTCATCGGCAGAAATTACCAAAGAAGTATCTAACTTTTCACGGTTGTGATGATTGTATATAAACGTTTTTCCTTCAGCTTCGTGTTGCTTTCTGTGTGTATCCAGCGCTTCCGGAGTATCAAATGCATAATATGCCCAGCCAGACTGAATCAGCTGATCGGCATATTTTTGGTATATTTCTTTACGATCACTTTGTCTGTACGGACCAAATTTTTCATTTTTCCCAACCGTTTCTTCCGGAGCAATTCCTAACCATTCCAGTGCTTCCATAATATAAGCTTCAGCACCTGGAACAAAACGAGTCTGATCTGTATCTTCAATTCTCAGATAAAAAACACCGTTATGTTTTTTTGCAAATAAATAATTAAATAGGGCAGTACGAACACCGCCAATATGTAATGGTCCAGTTGGACTTGGTGCAAAACGCACACGAACTTGCTTTGACATTTGTTTAAATTTTGATGCAAAGATACGGTTTATGATTTTAGATTTTAGAATGTCGATTTCAGATTTTTGCCTCCTAAAAGCTTAGCGTCTTAGTAACTTAGAATCTTAAAAGGTATTATTAAAATTACTACTTTTATAGGTTATAAATAAAAGAGATTCATTTTGAAAACAACATCTGCCATATATCAAAAATTAGAAGCGTTTATAAAAAAATATTATACGAATGAATTGATAAAAGGAGGACTTCTTTTTATTGGTTTTGGATTATTGTATTTTCTTTTTACACTTTTTATAGAGTATTTTCTATGGTTGAAACCATTTGGAAGAACCGTATTATTTTGGTTATTTGTTGGAGTAGAAGTTTTTCTTTTGTTTCGATTTATTTTATTTCCCGTTTTTAAATTATTTAAACTTCAAAAAGGAATAGATTACAATCAGGCTTCGGCTATTATTGGGAATCATTTCACAGAAGTAAGTGATAAGCTGACTAACTTTTTGCAATTATCGGCTTCAGGAAATACAGCCGAAAGTTCAGAATTAATGCTGGCTTCAATAGAACAAAAAGCCAATTCTTTACAACCGATTCCGTTCGGTAATGCTATTAATTTTAATAACAACAAAAAGTATTTACCATTAGCAATCGTTCCGGTTTTGCTTTTTGCCGTGTTTTATATTTCAGGAAACAGTACTATTATTTCACAAAGTTTAAATAGAGTAGTGCACTTTAATGCGACCTTTTTACCTCCGGCACCTTTTAAATTTGTTGTTCTAAATCAGAATTTACAAACCGAACAAAACAAAGATTTTGTTATCAAGATGGAATCTGTAGGTAAGATCGTTCCCGAAAATGTGATGATTCATATAGGGAATGAAAGTTATTTTATGGAATCTTCTCAACCGGGAAAGTTTGAATTCAAAGTAGAAAAACCAGTTGAAAATGTTTCTTTCTCTTTTGAAGGTAATACTGTTTCATCAGAAGAATACGAGTTGAAAGTGATCACAGTTCCATCAATTGCGAACTTCGAGATGGTACTTAATTTTCCATCTTACTTAAAAAAGAAAGCAGAAATTATTCAGGGAACAGGTAATGCAATTCTGCCGGAAGGAACTTTGGTAACCTGGAAAATGAAAACACAATCTACTCAGGAGATCGTTTGGAAGGGCGAAAATTCAATTTTTAAGTTTAATAGAGACCAAAATGAGTTTAAATTGGCTAAAAGTATCAGTCAAAATACAGAATATCAAATTCTTACCTCGAATAATAAGGTCAAAAACTACGAAAAACTGGATTATCAGCTCTCAGTGATCAAAGATCAGCACCCATCAATTCATGTTGCACCAGCTCCGGATAGTTTGAAGTTAGATAAAAATTATGTTCTGGGCAGGTTAGGCGATGATTATGGTTTGTCTAAATTACAGGTTGTGTATTATGAAAGAAACAAACCCAACACTGCCAAGCGTGGAACAATACCTGTGAAATCAGGAGTATTTGATCAGTTCGTTTTTAACTTTCCTAGTAATCTGGCAGTGCAGGAGGGAGTATCTTATGAATACTATTTTGAAGTTTTTGATAACGATGCACCACATGGTTTTAAAAGTACAAAGTCTTCTGTATTTTCTGATCGTGTGGCTACCACTGATGAAATTCATGATCAGGAATTGCAACAGCAGAATGAGAATATTAATAGTTTGGAGAAGTCTTTAAAGAATCAAACGAAACAGTTTTCTGAGATGGACAAGATTCAGAAAGCCGGAAAAGAGAAAGAGAATTTAGAGTTTAAAGATCAGCAAAAAGTAAATGATTTTATCAAGCGTCAGAAACAACAAGACGAATTGATGAAACAATTTACAGAGAAGATGAATAAAAATCTGGACAAATTTCAATCGGATAAGAAAGATAAAACAGCTGAAGATTTGCAAAAGAGATTGGACAATGCTGAAAAGGATCTGGAAAAAAACCAGAAGTTAATGGAGGAATTGAAGAATCTAAATGACAAGTTGAATAGCGAAGATCTGTTTGATAAGATGGAAAAATTCAAACAGATTAGTAAAAACCAATCCCGTAATTTAGAACAATTGGTTGAATTGACAAAGCGTTTTTATGTATCCAAGAAAGCAGAACAAGTTGCTGAAAAGTTAAACAAGCTTGCAGAAAAACAAGAGCAGCTTTCAAATAAAGACAAAGAAAATACACAGGACAAACAAGAAGATATCAATAAAGAGTTTGATAAAATTCAAGAAGATTTAAAGAATCTGAAAGAAGAAAACAAAACATTAAAAGCTCCACTAGACATTCCGAATGATGCTTCAAAGGAGAAAGAGGTGAAGAATGATTTGCAGAAAGCTTCAGAAGAATTGAGTAAAAAGAATTCGGCATCAGCCAAACCTAAGCAAAAGAGTGCTGCTAAAAAAATGAAAAGTATGGCAGAACAAATGGATGCCGGTATGGAAGGTGGAGAACAAGAACAAATGGAAGAAGATGTTGCTATGCTTCGTCAGATTCTGGATAATCTTTTAGCCTATTCTTTGTCGCAGGAAGATGTAATGAAACAATTTAGAACAATGAAATTGGGTTCGTCAGCGTATACGAAGAACATTAAAATTCAACAAAATTTGAAACAACAGTTCAGATATGTGGATGACAGTTTGTTTGCTTTATCACTTCGTAACCCTAAAGTCGCCGAAGATGTAACCAAAGAAATTGGAAATGTACTGTACAATATTGATAAAGCTATTGAAAGTTTAAGCGATGTTCAGGTTCCAAAAGGAGTATCGCATCAGCAGTATGCAGTTTCCTCTGCAAATAAGTTGGCAGATTTTCTGAGTGATTTATTAAATAATATGCAGATGTCTATGTCGAAGCCGGGATCTGGAAAACCAAAACCGGGTGATGGACAAGGAATGCAATTACCGGATATTATCCAAAAACAAAAAGGTTTAGGAGATAAGATGAAAGAAGGGATGAAGTCGGGTAGTAAACCGGGAGATAAACCTGGGGATAAATCAGGAGAAAAACCTGGGGATAAACCGGGCGAAGGAAAAAATGGTGAAGGCAAAGAAAGTAATGGTAAGGATGGTAAAGGTAAAAACGGTGATGGTAAAACGGGTCAGGGAAATAAAAATGGAGGTCAAAGTAATGGGCAGATGAAGGACAATGATGGAGAAGGAGATGCTGAAGCAATCATGGAAATTTACAAAGAACAAGTAAAATTACGTGAAGCCTTGCAAAAAGAACTTGCAAAAAAAGGATTAGATTCTCAAGGTAAATCTGTAATCGATCAGATGAAAGCTTCTGAAAAACAAATTTTGAATAAAGGTTTTAAGAATGAGAACTTGCAGCGTATTCTTAATATTCAACAAGAATTACTAAAATTAAACAACGCAGTTCAACAACAAGGCCAAGATACGAAGCGTCAATCTGAAACTAATAAGACTGAATTTCCTAACAGAACAAACGCATTGCCGAGTTCGTTACTGGAATATTTAAACAGTGTGGAGATATTAAACAGACAATCACTACCTTTGCGCTCGAATTTTAATCAAAAAGTTCAAGAATATTTTAATACAAAATGATCAATTTTAATTACGAAACCGAATTTACTTTAGACAACGAACAAGCTTTTTCTGATTGGTTAAGTGCTGTTATCGTTTCTGAAAACAAAAACGAAGGAGAGATAAATTACATTTTTTGTGATGATGAGTATCTTCATAAGATTAATGTAGAGTATCTAAATCATGATACGTTAACAGATATAATCAGTTTTGATTATACAGTTGGAAACGAACTTAACGGAGATATTTTTGTTTCTGTTGAAAGAGTAGAAGATAATGCTAAAGATTTTAATGTTTCTTTTACTGAAGAATTGAAGAGAGTTTTAGCGCACGGCATATTACATTACTGTGGATATAAAGATAAAAGTGATGCTGAAGCGGAGTTAATGCGATCTAAAGAAGATGAAAAGATTGCTATGTTTCACGTGGAACAGTAGATAAATTACCTTTTTCAAATTTAGTTTTATGTGTTCCACGTGAAACATTAAAGAGTAGAAGAAGGTTATTATATTAAAGTGTTTCACGTGGAACATAAAAATAAACAGTTTATTCTGTGTATAAAAGAATTAAATGTTCCACGTGGAACCATTGATTTTTGATATGGAAGGGTTTTAGATTGTTTCACGTGAAACAATAGTCTTTGAAAAATATAGAGGTTCAGTTTGGAAAAAGGTTTGAGAATTGGGTGGAGTTTTTAGTTTGTGTTTTGAACCAGGAAGCTTCTAATCTGAAACCTGAAACCTGAAAAAGAAAAACCACGTTCCACGTGGAACAAAAGAAAAGAAAATTAATTCTGAGAACCGCCTTAAACGGTTTGAAGAGAATAATAAAACAAAATGTTTTTAGAAGAATACGATGTTATTGTAGTTGGTGCTGGTCATGCAGGATCTGAGGCCGCGGCAGCGGCAGCAAATTTGGGATCCAAAACTTTATTGGTTACAATGAGTTTGCAGAACATCGCACAGATGTCTTGTAATCCTGCGATGGGAGGAATTGCAAAAGGACAGATCGTGCGTGAGATTGATGCGTTGGGCGGATACTCAGGAATTGTTTCCGACCGAACGGCTATTCAATTTAAAATGTTGAATAAATCGAAAGGACCGGCAATGTGGTCGCCAAGAGTTCAAAGTGATCGAATGCGTTTTGCTGAAGAATGGAGAATGATGTTGGAGGGAACTCCAAATTTGGATTTCTACCAAGAGATGGTCAAAGGTTTGATTATTGAGGATGGTAAGATAAAAGGAATCAAAACTTCGTTGGGAGTGGAGATTAGATCGAAGTCTGTTGTTTTGACGAATGGGACTTTTTTGAACGGTTTAATTCATATTGGAGAAAAACAGTTTGGCGGAGGACGTGCAGGAGAAAGCGCAGCAACGGGAATTACTGAAGATTTAGTTCGTGCAGGTTTTGAAGCGGGAAGAATGAAAACCGGAACGCCGCCACGAGTGGATGGACGTTCTTTGGATTATTCTAAAATGAACGAAGAGAAAGGTGATGCAAAGCCGGATAAGTTTTCTTATTCTGATTTGACTTCACCGTTAACGCATCAGCGTTCTTGTTACATGACGTATACGTCATTGGATGTTCATGATATTTTGAGAGATGGTTTTGATCGTTCGCCAATGTTTAACGGAAGGATCAAAAGTCTTGGTCCAAGATACTGTCCTTCGATAGAAGATAAAATTAATCGTTTTGCAGATAAAGAGCGTCATCAATTATTTGTGGAACCGGAAGGGTGGAATACATGCGAAGTGTATGTGAATGGATTTTCAACTTCACTTCCGGAGGATATTCAATTTAAAGCATTGCGTTCTGTAGTCGGTTTTGAGAATGTGAAATTTTTTCGTCCGGGTTATGCAATCGAGTATGACTATTTTCCACCGACACAATTGAAACATACTTTGGAAACAAAGTTAGTGGAGGGATTATATTTCGCCGGACAGATTAACGGAACAACCGGATATGAAGAAGCGGCTTCTCAAGGTTTGATGGCGGGAATAAATGCACATCTGAAAGTACATGAAAAAGCGCCGTTGATTCTGAAACGTGATGAAGCTTATATTGGAGTATTGATTGATGACTTGATTACGAAAGGAACAGAAGAACCTTATCGCATGTTTACTTCTAGAGCAGAGTATAGAACTTTGTTGCGTCAGGATAATGCCGATTTTAGATTGACGCCAATGTCGCACGAAATTGGTCTTGCTTCTGAAAAGCGTTTGCGTCGAATGGAAAAGAAATTAAACGAATCTGAAAAGATGGTTGCCTTTTTTAGAGAGACCAGTGTTTCTGTTGCAGAAGCAAATCCGATTTTAGAAGTTAAAGAAACTGCTCCAATTTCACAAGGAGATAAAATGTTTAAAGTTTTTTCTCGTCCGCAAATTGATTTAGACGATATGCTTAAGTTTGAAAAAGTGAAAGCGTATGTGGAAGAAAACAATCTGGATCAGGAAATTTTAGAGCAAGCAGAAATTCAGGTGAAGTATTCCGGTTATATCGAAAAGGAAAGAAATAATGCGGATAAACTAACTCGTTTGGAAGAAGTGAAAATACCAGAGAATTTCGATTACGATAAAATTAAATCAATGTCGATTGAAGCAAAACAAAAGTTAAGCAAGATTCGTCCTGTAACTATTTCTCAAGCTTCAAGAATAAGCGGAGTTTCTCCAAGTGATATTTCTGTTTTGTTGATTTACATGGGAAGATAAAAAAATAAGAGACGTGCCAATAGGTGCGTCTTTATTTGTTTTGATTTTCTTTGTTTCAAGTTTCAAGTTTGGGGTTTGAATTTTATTAAGTTGGATTGTTTGAAGAGAAGGTATCTGAAATAAAAAAATGTTCCACGTGAAACTACTTTGAGAAGACTTGCTAAACTTGAAGAAAATCGTAAAACTATTTAAAAAAAAATCTGTGAGATGCGTAGTAAAGCATTTCGAATTAATTAATACTTGTTGCATTAGTATATGTGATGTAACAATAGCGTTGCCAAATTCTATTAAAAACCTATAATTAAAAATGAACGTTTTAAACAAAAAACATTTTCTTACTGTAAAAGACCATTCTGTATCTCAAGAAATTTTTAATCTGTATTACGATGAAACTTTGGATATGCTGATTACTTCTCCACAACCCGCTTTAGAAAATCTTGGAAGATATTACGAAAGCGAAGATTATATTTCTCATACCGACAATAAAAGATCTTTGTTCGAAAAAGCGTATCACTTTGTAAAAAGTATTGCTTTAAAAAATAAGCTGAATTTGATTAATGGGGAGCAATCTCAAAAAGGTAGAATTTTAGATATTGGTGCCGGAACCGGAGATTTTTTGTTGACCGCAAAAAATGATGGTTGGGAAACAGTTGGAGTGGAACCAAGCGAGAGAGCAAAAAATATTGCGATAGAAAAAGGAATTTCTTTTGTAAACGGAATTGATGCTCTTGAAAATAATTCTTTTGATGTAATTACCATGTGGCACGTTTTAGAACATGTGCCAAATTTAGAATTGCAAATTCAGGAATTAAAACGTTTATTAAAACCAACTGGAACTTTAATTGTTGCGGTTCCAAATTTCAAATCGTTTGATGCAAAATATTACAATGAATTTTGGGCAGCTTACGATGTGCCAATTCACTTTTGGCATTTCTCAAAAAAAGCCATTCAGTCTCTTTTTGGAAAAGTAGATATGAAATTAGAAAAAGTGCTTCCGATGAAATTCGATTCATTTTATGTTAGTCTTTTATCTGAAAAATACAAAACGGGAAAAATGAATTTCATTAAGGCCTTTTTTATTGGTTTGCGATCCAATTTAAAAGCATCGGGAACAAAAGAGTATTCATCGCACATTTATGTCTTAAAAAACAGCTAAAACGCAAAATAAGCGCATTTAAGGCGCTTTCTTAGGGAATACGAGGGTTTGTGCTGTCTTTTTTAAGAAATCGCTTTAAATAAAAGCTATTAAAGCCACTTTTAATAGTGATCTTTTATGGTAAAATCCCAGTCCATAAATAAAATTAATGCAGTAAAAATGGAGCATTTTTCTGGAAATTTTGTTGTTTCTTTTTAGAAATTCGAGGTTTTAGAAAAGTGCTTCATTTTTTTGCTAAGTTTTGTTTTGTGAATGCAAAAATTGAAAAATAATTTTTTTTGACTGGATTAATTTTATGGTTTTGCGATCAGATGAAGCGCAACGGTAAAAAAGAACAATTCTTAACGGATTTACGCTTTAAATTACCCTAAAACTTAAAATAAGCTTGTTTAAGGAGTCTTCTAATGAAAGGCGAGTATTTGTGTTGTTATTTTTGAGAAAACGCCTTAAAAAAAGGCTGTGAAAGTCATTTTTAATAATGATATTTTATGGTAAAAATCTCCTCAATAAATAAAAGTAATATCATAAAATTATAGCATTTTTTAAACTTTAGTTTGATGCTATTTATTTTTTTATATTTTTGTCTTCATTCAATACAATAAAAAAAAATAGAGATTTAAAAAAATGAAAAAAGCATTAGTAATTATCGCACTTTCAATTTTCGCTGTTTCATGTAGTGACAAAACTGCGGAAGTTAAGGAAGTAAAAACAGCTTACGTAGATACTTCAGTTTTAATGAAAGAATACACTGAAGCAAAAGACCTTGAAGCTAAATACAAAGCTCAGGCAGAAGAAAAAGGAAGACAACTACAAGCTGAGATTACACGTTTTAAACAAGACGCTGCTAATTTTCAAAGTCAGGCACAAGCAAACGGTCAGGCGTGGGCACAACAAAGAGGTGCTGAATTACAAAAAAGAGAACAACAATTGGGTTATGCACAACAAGCTTTGTCTCAACAATTACAACAGGAAAGCGGTGTTGAAATGGATTCTTTGGTAAGTGGAGTGAAGAAATTCATCAAAGAATACGGTAAGAAAAACGGTTATTCTTATATCTATGGTACTGGAGATGCTGCTTCAATTTTGTATGCTGAAGAGAAATTCGATATCACAAAAGATATCGTTAAAGCTCTGAATGACAAATATAAAGCGACTCCAAAAACAGAAGAAAAACCAGCTGTAAAAGAGGAAGCTAAAAAATAATACCAGACTAACTAACTAAATTTAAAAACCTAAATCTGTCAAGATTTAGGTTTTTTCTTTTATAAAAATACGATACTTTTAGCTCTCAATTTACGCCTAATGCAAAACGTTTCAGAAGCAGCAGCTTATACTTTACAATTCATCAATCAAACGCAAAAATCTATTTTCCTGACCGGTAAAGCGGGGACCGGGAAGACTACACTTTTGCGTGAAATTATTGCCACTACGCATAAAAACACTGTGGTTGTGGCTCCAACCGGAATTGCGGCGCTGAATGCCGGAGGTGTTACAATTCACTCGATGTTTCAGTTACCATTTTCAGCCTTTATTCCATCATACGAAGAGGCTTCCCAGTTTACTGAAACAGTGAAGTTTGAGAATAAGGAAACTTTACGTCGACACTTTAAAATGAATAATGTGAAGCGTAACGTAATCAGGAATATGGAGCTTTTGATTATCGATGAAGTCAGTATGTTACGTGCTGATCTGTTGGATGCAATTGATTTTATGATGCAGACGGTACGTAAAAATACCCGTGCTTTTGGAGGTGTTCAGGTACTTTTTATTGGCGATTTGTTACAGCTTCCGCCAGTTATCAGAGATGAAGAATGGCGAACTTTACGCAATTATTACAAAGGAAAATTCTTTTTTCATTCGCATGTAATTCAGCAATATCCGCCGTTATATATTGAATTATCAAAGATTTATCGTCAGTCAGATGATACTTTTATTTCGGTTTTGAATAATCTTCGAAACAATCAGATTACGCCTCAGGATATTCAGGTTTTAAATGAATATGTGAAACCTGATTTTGACTTAAAAAATAATCCCGGGTATATTACACTTACCACGCATAATGCCAAAGCCGATTCGATTAACGAGCAGGCAATTGGCGATTTAGCCGGAAATGAATTCGTTTATCAGCCGTTTATTGTGGGGGATTTTCCGGAGAAAATTTTTCCGGTTGAGGAAAATTTGAAACTTAAAGTGGGTGCTCAGGTTATGTTTGTCAAAAATGATTTGTCTTTTGAAAAGCGTTATTTCAACGGAAAAATGGGCGTTGTAAAGTCACTTTCGGCCGAAGAAATATTCATACATTTTCCTGAGGAGGATAAAACCATTGAAGTTGAAAAATACGAATGGAAAAATATCCGATACAAAGTAAACGATCTCACCAAAGAAGTTGAAGAAGAAGTTTTGGGCACATTTGCACATTATCCACTTAAGCTGGCATGGGCAATTACGGTGCATAAAAGTCAGGGTTTAACTTTTGAGAAAGCTGCGCTTGATGTATCGCAAGTTTTTTTACCCGGACAAGCCTATGTAGCATTATCGCGTTTAACGTCCTTAAATGGGCTTATTTTGTTGTCTCCGCTGCAAATGAATGGTATTTCGAACGATCAGGATGTGATGGATTATGCTTTGAACAAAGCAACAGAAGAAGTTTTAAAACATTCTTTGCATTTTGAAACTAAAAATTTCATTCATAACTATTTGATTAGCAGTTTTAATTGGGCTGATTTGGCTCAGGAGTGGCGCAATCACCGTTTTAGTTATAACGAAAATGCAGTTGCTTCTGAAAAATCAAAACATGCTGCATGGGCTCATAAGCGTTTAGAAATAATAGATTCGTTAGCAGATCCTGCACAAAAATTCGTTAATCAGCTTAACAAAATTTTCAATAAAGAAACTGTCGATCTCTTTTTTGTACAGGAAAGGGTAGTGGCAGCTTATGATTATTTTTTTAAACCAATGGACAAACTGGTTAAGGATCTTTTGAATAAAATGGCCGAAATTCAGAAATTTAAAAAAGTAAAAGAGTTCTACGAAGAGCTCGCTTTTTTGGATGATTTGCAAACAAAAGCTGTTTTGCGCTTAATGAAGGCCAAATTACTCATCGAAATTGTCGTGGCAGGCGAAACCATCTGTAAAGAGAAATTGTCGTCTACAGCGATTAAAAACTATAAATTTGACAAGGTTGCAAAGATCCGGGAGGAATTTAATATGTCGAACACTGATATTTTTAAATCTGAAGAACCTACAGTTCGTTATATGGCACGTAAATTAGATAAAAGCACACCAAAGGCCGAAAAGAAAACAACCATCGAAGAAACCCATGATTTATGGCTGGAGAAAAATTCGATTCAGGATATTGCCCGAATTCGTAAACTTACAGTGCAAACAGTTGAAATGCATTTGGTTAAACTAATTCAGGCTAAAAAAGTCGAGATATCTGATGTTTTACCGTATGATAAAATCTTGGCCTTGCGTGAAGCTTTCGAGTTTTATAGTGAAGAATCTTTAAGTCCGCTAAAAGAAAAGTATGGTGATGAATTTACGTGGGATGAGTTGAAGATGTTTAAAGCAAGTATTAACTGATGGTTAGATTGTGGAATTTGAAGGTTCTGATGAAATGTTGGAATCTACTATAAAAACATTATGTAAAATAGGAATTATGAAAAAGTTACTGTACGTTCTCTTCATTGGCATTATGGTTCAGAATATATCAGGTCAGGACTTGAGACCCGAATATCAGAAGTTTGTCAAAAAATTTATTGATAATGTAAAAAATGATAGGAAAGAGGCTGTAGCCGAGGCTATTAAATACCCTTTAAGAAGAGATAATCCAATTCCGAGTGTTAAAAATAAAGCAGAGCTTGTAAAAAGATATGACGAAATTTTTGATGCTAAACTGAAAGCCGAAATTTCAAAATCGGATGCGGCAAAAAACTGGTCTGAAGTGGGCTGGCGTGGTATAATGCTAAATCAGGGTACTTTGTGGATGGATACTGACGGAAAAGTTTTCTCTATTATTTATCAGTCAAAAGTGGAGAATGATCTCAAAAACAAATTGATAGCTTCTGAAAAAAGTAAACTTCACCAGTCAATTGCTAAGTTTAAAGAGCCACAAATTATCATAGAAACATCTAAATTCAGAGTTCGAATTGATGACTTAGGAAATGATAATTACAGATATGCTTCATGGTCGATAAAACAATCGATGAGCGAAAAACCGGATTTAATCATTACCAACGGAAAATGGTTTCACGATGGAACAGGAGGTAATAACCATTACGATTTTAAAAAAGGAAATTACTTGTACCAGTGTTATATTACGGTTTTAGGTACAAAAGATTCAGCACCAGCTAATTTAACCATTTATCAAAACGGAAAAGAAATCCTTAATCAGGATGCTAAAATTGTTCCACGTTAAACATAATCCTATTCGAAAGAATGGGATTTTTTGCTTTATTACCCAATTTCAATTCGATTACAACTATCATAAATTTGCTATATTTGATTGTAATTGTCGGATTAATAATTAATTAAAAATATTTGAGATGAAAAGAAGCAATTTATTTTTAGTAGTATTATTTTTTTGCAGCGGTTTTATGGTTGCCCAGGATTCAGACATCGATTATCAGAAACTGGTTAAAAAGTTCATTGAAAATGTCAAAAATGATAAGAAAGAAGCTATTGCTGATGCGGTGGTTTATCCGTTAGAGCGAGTATATCCTATACCCGATATTGCGAATAAAGCAGATTTTATAAAACGATATTCTGAAATTTTTGATGTTACGTTAAAAAACGAAATTTTAAAATCGACGCCGGCAAATGGCTGGAATGATATGGGTTTACGCGGAATTATGCTAATTCACGGTAAGATTTGGCTTGATACCGAAGGCCGTTTAACGGCGGTGAATTATCAATCGAAAGCCGAAATAGAACTTAAAAACAAACTAATTGCGTCGCAAAAGAAAAACCTGGATCCTAGTATTGCTTTTTTTCAGGATCCAATTTGTATTCTGGAGACTTCTAAATTTAAAATTAGGATCGATCATTTAGGTTTTAATAACTATCGATATGCTTCATGGTCCATTCAAAAGGAAATGACTGAAAAGCCTGATTTAGTGATTAATGGCGGAGTTTTAGTCGTTGAAGGTATTGGCGGTAATCACCAGTATGAATTTAAAAAGGATGGGAATGTTTATGAGTGTGCCATTATCGTTTTGGGCGAAAAGAATTCTCCTCCGGCAAGACTGAAAATATATAAAGGGAAGAAAGTAATTCTTTCGTAGGATGCAGAAATAATAGCGAACTAAAAAAAAAGCCCATTCAGAGGAACGGGCTTTTTTTTGTTTTATAAGGGTTGTACGAGAATCCAGGCATCCGGATTTTCTCCTTTTTGTATTTCTTTTTGTGCTTTTTCGGCTTCAGCCATTGTTGCATAGCTACCGTAAAGAACCGGGAATAATCCGTGTTTATTTTCGCCCAGCATTCTAGCTTCGTAACCATCTTTTACTAATTGATTATAAGCTTTTCTGGCATTTTTTTCACTTCTGTATGCACCGGCCATAATGTGGTAAGGCATTGTTTTTTCAGCAGCTGTTTCTACATTTGTTGTATCGACTGAGAGTGTTACAGCAGGCATAGGATTTTGGATAAAGAAAGTTGCTTCCTGAATCTTGTTCTCTACTTTTTTCTGCACACTGCTTTCTACAACAAGTGTTTTGGCGGCGATTTGATTTTGATATAAAGGATATCCAATACTTCCTGTAATTCCAAGTCCTAAGACTAATATTGCAGCATATTTCAAAAGTGGATTTGTTGTTCTTCCTTCTTCATTTTCGTATAGTGAAATTGCATCTCCTTCCGAAATTTCCTCGATTTTTCGCTCGAAATTCTCTTTTTTAACGAGCGGAGAAACAAATGGACTTAGTCCAAAAGAACTTGTTAGGAAATTGGTCTGATCATTAGGGGTGAATACCATTTTCTGATCAGCATTATATCGAATTTCACCAATATTTTTAAGTGTTACTACACCATTTTCTTCTAGTGTTTTTTTCCAGCTCACGACTTCAAAAGCAATGGCGCTAACTGCAAAACCATAAGAAGTTTTTTCAGCTTGTGCGATATGATTTGCTAACAATCCATCATTGTTTTTTAGATAACCGTTGAAAGAGATCATTTTTGTCGGTGGAAAGAAAGAATTTGTGCTTTCATTCAGCTTTGCCGATTGAATTTCTGTTAAAAATGCTCCAAACCCTGGAACCGTTACACACTGATAACGATACAGTAACTGTGCTATGTAATTTTCGATTTTCATAGTAACAAAGTTACAACTACAGAATACTTATCAAAATGTTATTCACAATTTTTATTAACAATTGCTTTATTTTTATAGACAATTCTTTTTCAAATAGTTAATAGGTGGTTTTTAAGGCGTGTATGTTTTGAAACCATATTTATATTAAAATTTAACAGGATTAGACTTTCTTTTTATGATATTTGTGCTTCAAATTTTAAGTTTTAGTTTTTCTTATTTTACATAATATTTTACACGGATGCCAGATCAGGATTTATTCTATTTATTAGCCTTATTAAAAGTCGATGGAGTTGGAGATATAATGGCTAAAAAGCTGCTTAATTATTTTGGCAGTGCAGAAGCTGTTTTTAAAAGTAAAGGGAGTCAAATTACTGCTATTGATGGTGTTGGATCGGTTTTATTGCAGAATTTTAAGGATAAATCGGTTTTTGACAAAGCGAATCAGGAAATGGAATTTATGAAATCTAGTGGGGTTAAAGTGTCTTTTTTTAAAGAGGATGAGTATCCGGAACGTTTAAAACATTGTATTGATTCTCCTGTTCTGATTTTTAGCTCTGGAAACATAAATTTAGGAAATAAACGGATAATCAGTATTGTGGGAACGCGCCAGATTACTTCTTATGGAACAGAGTTTTGCCGAAATTTAATTGAAGAACTTGCGCCACTCGATCCGGTAATCGTTAGCGGTTTTGCCTATGGTGTGGATATTGTAGCACATCAGCGGGCGATGGATTTTAACCTGCAAACTATTGGAGTTCTGGCACATGGTCTCAATCAGATTTATCCAAAATCGCATAAGAAGTTTATTGTTCCAATGGAAGAAAATGGTGGTTTTATAACCGAGTTTTGGAGTACATCAAATCCCGATAAAGAAAATTTTGTACGTAGAAATCGTATTGTAGCGGGTATGACAGAGGCAACTATTGTAATAGAATCTGCTGAAAAGGGTGGTTCACTGATTACCGCAAATCTTGCCAATGATTACAATCGCGATGTTTTTGCTGTTCCCGGACGTGTGACAGATAAATACAGTCAGGGGTGTAATAATCTAATTAAAACACAACGTGCCAATGTGTTAACGAGTGCAGCTGATTTGGTATATATGCTGAATTGGAATGTGGAAACAAAGGCAAAACCGGTTCAAAAACAGCTCTTTATTCAGTTGGAAACAGAGGAGCAAAAGGTGTATGATTTTCTGCTAAAAAACGGTAAAGAATTGCTTGATATTATTGCGCTGCAGTGTGATTTTCCTATTTATAAAATTTCGGGAATTCTCTTAAACATGGAACTGAAAGGAGTCGTTCGGCCATTACCCGGAAAGTTGTTTGAGGCCGTTTAATTTGAATTAAACCTGACGGGTTTTTAAAACCCGTCGGTTTAGATGTTTATTTACTAAATCCAAGAACTTCTCTTACTTTGGCTAAAACTCCATCAGCAATTACGGAAGCTTTTGATGCTCCTTTTTTCAGTAAAGCATCTACTTCTTCAAGGTTGTTCATGTAGTACGTATATCGCTCTCTTTCGGTTTTAAACTTTTCTATAATCAGTTCAAACAAAGCCTGTTTGGCGTGACCGTATCCATAGTTTCCTCCTAAATAGTTGGCTCTCATTTCGGCGATTTGCGCTTCGGTTGCCAGCAAGGAATAAATGGCAAAAGCATTACAAGTGTCCGGGTTTTTAGGTTCTTCCAGTGGCGTACTATCGGTTTCAATACTCATTACCTGCTTGCGAATTGTTTTATCGTCAAGGAAAATATTGATCAGATTGTTAGCTGATTTACTCATTTTTCCACCGTTTGTTCCCGGAATCAGTTTGCCGTCTTCCTGAATTTTAGCTTCCGGAATTACAAAGGTTTCTCCCATTTGATGGTTGAAACGCGAAGCGACATCACGAGTGATTTCTAAATGCTGCAATTGATCTTTACCAACGGGAACAAATTCAGCATCATACAATAAAATATCGGCGGCCATTAACATCGGATACGTAAAAAGTCCGGCGTTAACGTCGTCTAAACGATCGGCTTTATCTTTAAACGAATGTGCCAAAGTCAAACGTTGAAAAGGAAAAAAGCAACTTAAATACCAGGTTAATTCTGTCGTTTGTACCACATCAGATTGTCTGTAGAAGGTTACTTTATCAGGATTTAGACCACAGGCTAGCCAGGCGGCAGCAGTGCTGTAGGTGTTTTCTCTAAGAGTTTTACCGTCTTTAATTTGTGTAATCGAATGTAAATCAGCAATAAATAAAAAAGATTCATTTGCCGGATTGTTTGATAATTCGATTGCAGGAATAATTGCTCCCAATAAATTGCCTAAGTGTGGCGTTCCAGTACTCTGAACACCGGTAAGTATTTTTGCCATTCTCGTTTTTTCTTAATCTTTCAATCACAAAGATTGCAAGTTTATTTTTTTTAACCGCAAAGGTCGCAAAGTTTTTTACAAAGTGGGCAAAGTTTATCAAACATCTCATTGATTTTAAGTTTTATTTTGAAGAAAAGAGTAAGATTTAAAAATTCTAAGGAGCGAAAAATCCAAATTCATTTCTGATTTATTACATTTGAAACCATGAAAGGATTAAAAGTTGTTTTTTGGGTTTTATGGCGTGTATGGTTTTATATTTTAATGGCCATTCCGATATTGATTATGCTGCCATTTTTGCTAGTTTCTATAGCATCAGAGAAGGGTTACCCCTATTTTTTTAAAATGGCCCGCATTTGGGCTAAATTTATCCTTTTCGGGATGGGTTTTTATTATAAAGTCGAGCGTGAAGAGAAGCTTGTTCGCAATAAGAGCTATATGATCGTGGCCAATCATACTTCGATGACCGATATTATGCTAATGCTGGCTCTGGTTAAAAATCCGTTTGTTTTTGTTGGAAAGAAAGAGCTTTCAAAGATTCCTTTGTTTGGATTTTTCTATAAAAGAACCTGTATTTTAGTTGATAGAAGTTCTTCGAAAAGTAAAAATGAGGTTTTTAAAAGAGCGCAAAACAGGTTGAATCAAGGGCTTAGTATTTGTATTTTTCCTGAAGGCGGAGTTCCTGACGACGAATCTATTTTACTGGATGAGTTTAAGGACGGTGCTTTTCGTCTGGCAATCGAGCACCAGATTCCGATCGTTCCCATTGTTTTTGCAGATAACAAGGAAAGGTTTTCATATACTTTTTTCAGTGGAAGTCCCGGAAAAATGCGTGCAAAGGTACTTCCTTTTGTTTCTACAGACGGATTGACGGCTGACCATAGAAAAGAACTGCGGGATCAGGTGAGACAGATGATTTATAAAGATTTACTGAAGTTTAAAAATAAAGAATAGTAACTCATTTTAAGGATAAAACCCGGCAAAATTTTGAAAATTGCCGGGTTTTCTTTTGAATTAAAATTACTCCATTTTATATTCAATAATGATTATCTATGAATTATTTTTTCGGAAATAAAACGCAATACTTTTCTCAATTTCAATTTGGTTTTTTTACGGTTTTTGTTGTACAACACTTCTATTCTCTCTTTCATGGTTAAAATATTTTAGGTTGATACTAAAGAGTTTAACAAAACTCAAGTTAATGATATACTATGATAGAGCGTAAAAAATGAAAAAGGTTGCGTGAAAAGGTGAAAAAAAAGAATAAAAACCCGTTAGAACCAAAAAACTAACGGATTTTTATTGAACAAACCAACCAAATTTAAAGAAAAACCTTTGATCAGATACTTTTGGCTAAGTACCAGTCAAATCTTTTGTCTCTTAGTAAGATGGTTCGGTTGCGGAATGGTTGCGTCAGTAAATGCATATTTTTTTAAATAAAAAACCCGATCATTTTTTGGAAACGATCGGGTTGTATGTAAAGTATTGATTGTAATACTTTTAATGATTTTAAGCGTCTGCTAATTCTTTGATATGTGCTTTGATTTTAATCTCAAGTTCGTCCGCTAATTCCGGATTATCTTTGATTAAAGCTTTTACAGCATCACGACCTTGTCCTAATTTGGTGTCGCCATAACTAAACCAGGAACCTGCTTTTTTAACGATTTCAAATTCAACAGCAAGATCAAGAATTTCACCTGTTTTAGAAACTCCTTCTCCGTACATAATATCAAATTCGGCAGTTTTGAAAGGCGGAGCAACTTTGTTTTTTACAATTTTAACTTTGGTTCTGTTTCCAATTACATTTTCACCGTCTTTAATTTGCGAAGAACGGCGAATATCCAAACGTACCGAAGCGTAGAATTTTAGAGCATTACCTCCCGTTGTGGTCTCAGGATTACCAAACATAACACCAATTTTTTCTCTCAACTGGTTGATGAAGAAAACGGTACAGTTTGTTTTACTGATGGTTCCGGTAAGCTTTCTCAATGCTTGTGACATTAAACGTGCATGAAGACCCATTTTAGAATCTCCCATTTCACCTTCGATTTCACTTTTTGGAGTCAATGCAGCAACAGAGTCAATTACCACAATATCAATTGCTCCTGAGCGAATTAAATTTTCGGCAATTTCCAGCGCTTGTTCTCCGTTATCCGGTTGCGAGATGATTAAGTTTTCGATATCGACACCCAATTTTTCGGCATAATTTCTGTCGAAAGCATGTTCAGCATCTATAAAAGCAGCTATTCCGCCGGCTTTTTGAGCTTCGGCTATTGCATGCAAGGTTAGAGTGGTCTTACCAGATGATTCTGGACCGTATATTTCAATAATTCTTCCTTTTGGATATCCATTTACTCCAAGGGCTAAATCAACGCCAAGTGAGCCAGAAGAAATCGTTTCTACCTCCACAATGGCTCTGTCGCCCATTTTCATTACGGTTCCTTTTCCGTAGGTTTTGTCAAGTTTATCAAGCGTTAGTTGTAACGCTTTTAATTTGGCTTCTTTGTCTGAACTCATCTTTTCTTAAATGTCTAAATTGTTATTTTTTTCTTTCAAATAAATGTAAAGAAGATACTAACTTCTTGATCTTTATTAGTCAGGCTTATATTTTGTAAAAATAGTTCTTTTTTCGAAGTTTGATTGTTCCAAATTGTCACAATTTGTACTACAAGAATAAAGCCTTTAATTCTGTGGCATCGGAAGGATTTAGTTTCCCGGCCAACACTAAACTAAGCTGTTTACGACGCAAAGCGGCATCAAAACGCTGTATTTCAAGTTCAGTTTCAGGCAATATAGCAGGTACTTCTACTGGTCTGCCGGTATCGTCTACGGCTACAAAAGTGTAGATGGCTTCGTTGGCTTTGGTTCTGTTACCAGATTCGCGGTCTTCTACCCAAACATCAATGAAAACTTCCATCGAACTTTTGAAAGATCTTGAAACTTTTGCTTCAACCGTTACAACACTTCCTAACGAAATGGCTCTGTTAAAAGCCACGTGATTTACAGAGGCCGTAACTACAATTCGGCGGGAATGTCTGCGGGCTGCAATACTTGCGGCACGATCCATTCGGGCTAATAATTCGCCACCAAAAAGGTTGTTTAAAGGATTTGTTTCACTTGGTAAAACTAAATCGGTTAAGATTGTAAGGGACTCTGATGGGTGTTTTGCATTCATTTTTTTACTGTAAATTTTATTTTTTGCCACAACTTTATTTTTTGATTTCAATTCAGTTTTGTTTTACGAATGTTGAATCTGTGACGATTTAATTTAATTTTTTATTGACTTTAAAGCGGTACGATTATGTCAGATTAGTTCAGCCAGTAAACCGCCATTACTGCCGGAATAAAATAGATAACTATGGTTCTTGCACCGTCGTAATCTTTGGCTAATCGCTGTCCGAAAAGCATCATTAGCAATGTGATACATGAAAATATAGCTCCGTATAAACCAAATTCCCGGCCACTCTCGGTGAGCAATTGTATCGCTCCGACAACACATAAAATTCCGGAGATTAATTCCATAATTAAAAGATGAAGCAGGGCAAGTGGTACTTGGTTTTTAAGTCTTGTTTTGGCAAAATGTCCTTTAAGCCACTCGACGTTGTCTTTCCAGTAAAATATTTTTTCGTATCCAGACTGTAAGAAGGTTAAAGCTAAAAATGCTAATAGTAAAATGGAGGCAACATTATTCATTTGATAACTATTTTTTGTGGATTAAACGAGTCAGTTTTATAGATAAGTCGGTTAGAATTATTTTTGCATTTCCGTTTCTTTCGATATGATACATCGCATCCGAAAGTTCTTTGAAAATTTCGTGAATATTGTTTCCATTAACAAAAGGGGCAAAATTTTCGAGTTTGAATTTATCTACTTTTGGTTCGATGTACACAAGAGTAGGAGCCTGATAGTTAAGCAGCAAGGCTTGTCGAAACATTTCCATGCAAAACTGGATGAATTTTTTCTGACTTTCACGTCCCAGACCGGCAATTTCTTCACTCCAGGAAATTAAATCCTGAATAGCAGCCGCATTTCCTTTCGCTCTAAACGCAGCACGAACCCAATTGACAAACCATTGTTCGAAAGGTAACTCCGAATCATCTTCTTTTAAAAGATGTAAGGCTTTACTAAAATTTCCCTGTGCCTGATGTGCGATTTTAAAAGCTAATTTTTCGTCGATATTTTCTTTAGAAACTAAAGCTTCTGCAATTACTTTTTCGGGAAGCCCGTTAAAATGAATAACCTGACAACGGGATCGGATGGTTTGAATTATATCTTCTTCGTTTTCAGAAATGAGGATGAAAATAGTCTTGTCTGAAGGTTCTTCGAGTAATTTCAAAAGTTTGTTGGAGGCGGCAATATTCATTTTATCGGCCATCCAGATAATCATAATTTTGTAACCGCCTTCGTATGATTTTAATGAAAATGATTTCAAAACTTCCTGTGCATCTTCAACTCGAATTTCTCCTTGTTTGTTTTGAACACCAAGTACTTTGTACCAGTCAAATAATCCTCCATAAGGCATTTCCTGTATAAAAGTGCGCCAGTCCTGAATAAAATCTAAACTTTTGGGTTTTGTTTTGACATCCTCAGTGGTCACTGTCGGATAAATAAAATGCAAGTCGGGATGAGAGAGATTTTGAAATTTCAAATTGCAGGAATCATTTCCGTTTGAGTTTTCGTCTCCTGTGTTGTTGCATAAAATATATTGTGCGTAGGCAATTGCTGTTGATAGTGTGCCACTTCCTTCCGGCCCAATGAATAGTTGTGCATGCGGAATTCGTCCGGAAGCTGCACTTTTTATCAAGTGACTTTTGATGTAATCCTGACCTAAAATTTGAGAAAATTGCATGAAGCAAAGATAGAAGAAAATGATGTAGTCAAAAATTTTAGCTCAAAAGTTTATCCATACAGAGACATTTCTAATAATCATGAAGATTTAGGACTGTTTTTTTGACGTTTGTTAACCAACTTTTGTTAATAAACATAGTAAGATGTGGAGATATTAAGACTTTTTTGTTAATAGTTTTTTGCTGTATAACGATTAACGAAAGCTTTTTTTGATTAATACTGTAGCGTATTGTTTTGTTTTTATAGCCAATATCTTACCCTTTAAGATCGAGTCAATTTTAACTAAAACCTCGTTAAAACGCACATTTTCTCGACATAACGCTGGTTTTTAAGCTTTTTTTAAGCTTTTTTTTTGAAAAAAGAAATTAATAAAGTTGCAGTTTAAGTTAATTTCTATATTTTTGTTTTTATGAACAACCAATTATAAACTAAGAATCTATGAAAGGGAAAATTATTTTATTAAGTGCACTTTTTTTTATGACGACTGGTGCCATTTCGGCTCAGGCGAAAAATGCTCCAAGAAGTATAATTAGTACAACTGCGATTATTCGCAAATACCATGATCAGAAAGAACTGAGTGGTATGCAAAAAGGAGAACTTTTAGAATTGTACATCGAGCGTATTAAAGTTTTAGTAAAAACTCTTCCTTACATTGCTTTGGTAACAAAACCGGGAGTTACAATGGCCGACTTAGGTATTCCGGACGACAACGAACACAAAAAAGTGTTAGATGGACAGGCTGTTGGTACAACAACATTTTTAGATACAACAGTAGAATTTCAAAGAAAGATGATGCCGTATTCTGATAAAGGAAACTTAATCGCTGCAATTTTATTCTACGAAAGCACATTGAAATCTTTACACGAGTTCAACGAATTGAACGAAATGTAATATTTATAATTTTTAAAACTTTTTTTGTCAATGTTTATATAGATGATTAAATTTATATAGATGTTTTTAGAAAAGAAATAAAAAACAACTCTCTCGAAAAGTTCTGAGTATTATCAGAAAATTCGAGACGAGTTTTTTCATTTACGCATACCCAAATTTATTATTAACTGTAATACCCCCTTATCATGAAAAAAATTACTCAAATGATCTGCGTTCTTTTGACAGTTACGAGTATGAGTGCTCAACAAGAGAAAGGAATTATGGGCTACAACAATTGGTTGAACAACTGGACCGAATTTAAGCCTAACAAAGTAGAGTATGGAGAAGCAAACCAAATTTTAGCAGGAAATATTTCTGTTAATACTAAATTGCTGAAAAAGAATATTTATGTACTGCAAGGTAATGTTTATGTTACGAACAATGCAGTTTTAACTATTGAACCAGGAACTTTAATCATTGGTGATTTTGAAACAAAAGGAACTCTTGTTGTAACAAAAGGTGCCCAAATTATGGCCGATGGTTTAGAGACTGACCCAATCGTATTTACTTCAAACCGTAGCCAGAAAAAAGCTGGAGACTGGGGTGGAATCGTAATTCTTGGCGATGCACCAATTAATAAATTTGGAAATGTTGGTTCTTACAACTTAGATCTTGATCCTAGTTTAACGACTTACGGTGGTGATAATGCTGCTGCTAATTCAGGAATTTTAAGATTCGTAAGAGTTGAATTTGCAGGTAAAAAAGTAAAAGGTGTGGACACTTTCAACGGTATAACTTTTGCCGGTGTTGGGTCTAAAACAGTACTTGACAACGTTATGGTAAGCTACTCTGGTGGTGACTCATTTGCCTTTTTTGGAGGTGATGTAAACGCTACTAAATTTGTATCTTATAAATCAATCAATGACGATTACAAATTTACTCAGGGTGTACAATGTCGTTTGTACAATTCATTAGCAGTAAGATCTTCTTATTTATCAAGTAATAAAGACGGTTCTCGTTGTATGGAAGTAAAGTCATTCGAAAAGAAAAGTGAAACAGATTTTACTAAAAAACAAACTTTAGTTGTTGCAACTAATATCACTATGCTTAATGACAGCGAAAACATCAAAGCTGATATTCAGTCAGGATTAGTAAAAGAAGCTGTTTTTGTAGCTGAAAATGCTTCTCTTGAAATGAAGCGTAGTGTAATTTCCGGATTTAATCCAGCTGTTTTATTAGACAGTAAAACAGAAATTAATGATGCTAATCTTAAGAAAATCAAATTTGAAGAAATGTACTTTAACCTATGTAACGGAAATATCTTTACAGAGTACAACTCAAACAATGAAGATTTAGAAAGCTGGTACGGAAATAGTGTATTTTTCAATGTGTATTCTCAAAGTAACAACAGAGAGACTTTCATTGATATTTTCAATCCTAAGAAACCGGATTTCAGATTGCAATTAGGAAAAATTACAGCGTCTAGCAGCAACAGATAATAGATTTCGATTTTTATTTCAGCGTAAATTTTATTAATAAAGTCCCCAGACACAATTTATGTATTCGTCTTAATACCGGACAAATAAAGATCAAGACATAATGGCACCATCTAGAAAAAAATATTTTATATATATAATATTTTTGGTTTTCCCTATTTCGCTTAGTTTATATGCTCAAAATACCACAGTAGAACGACCTACTTCTACTGAAGCAATAAGCGAAATAAGAGGCTGTGAGAACCAAAAGATAAAAAATGCTGATCAAGTATGTATCGGCGAATTAGATAATTCTAATCAGTTATTAGCAGGGCTATCCATCCCCAAGGATAGCCTTTCTATGGCAGCTGAAGGGAAAGATCAGAATTCAGAGTGCAAAGAAAATTCGTTTTTAACCGGTTCTTTTTCAGTTCTTGCAAAGGATATTATCGAGAACTATAAGTACGATTTTTCTGAAACATTTATTGATATCCTCTTTTTTGAAGACATAGATTTAGCAAGAACACGCACTATATGATTCAAAAAATTACCCCAAATTTTACCAAAATAGTGCTTTTGTTTTCTTTAGTTATTTTAACTAAATTAAATTCATATGCCCAAACGCCAGTAATAGGACCACAGCAGCTTCCCTTTGAGAGAATCTGCGCTGGTTTTATTGTCAATGGCGTTGTGTTTAATGAATATTTTGCAACTTTCAGCTACGTGGATTTTCCCGCTGGGACAACTTTTGCCGTAGAACTTTCTGATGAGACTGGAAGTTTTACAAACCCAACTGCTACTACAACACTTGCGGTTACAGATGATACTGCTTTAAAACAACAGACAATTAAATTTGCGGTTCCTACTAATCTAAAAGGATCAGATGCATACAGCTTACGCGTTAAGAGCTTAAATACTACACCTGTAGTAAATAGCCCAAGATTTAAGAACGCCGTTGGTAATACAACCTTTTCTGTTTATTACAGTACTTATGTAAGTTCGTTTTATATTAACGAAAAACAGCCAACAGCATCTTTTTGTGCTGGCGGTAATCTTACACTCTCCGTTTATAATCCTACACCTTCTGATCAGGCTTCGTCACCTGCTAATTACTCCAATCTAAAATACAAATGGTACAAAGATGGTGCTGTAATTGCCGGACAAAGTTCTAAAGATTTGATTGTAAATTCTGCCGGAAAATATTATGCCGAAATTGACTATGGTTTATGTTCTGATGTAAATTTTAGCTCTAATCGTGTTGATGTAACCACATCAGGATCGGGAGGATCGGCAGTTACCATTAGCTCTAGTTTAGGAAATCCATTTTGTGCATCCGGATCAGGAACTGTTTTAACAGCTACTTCCGGAAACACTTATGTATGGAAGAAAGACGGAGCGATAATTTCTGGTGCTACTACCCGTAGTATTAATGCAAATGCATCGGGAGTTTATACCGTACAGGTTGATTTTGGAGGATGTAGTGCTACAGGAACTATCGATCTGAAAAGTAATAGCTTTAATGCGAGTATAGACGCGCCGGAAACCACTTCAATAAACGAGGGGGAGACTCTGAATGTTTCAGTTACAACAGATGCTTCAAATCCTACTTTTGAATGGTTTTTAAATGGAAACGCAATTGCAAGTGCAACATCAAGTTCTTATGTTGTATCTATTCCTGGTAATTATAAAGTTAAAATTTCTCAGGCATCGGGCTGTATTTCTTCTCAGGAGTTTAGTTTTAAAGTTACGGGACCAATGGCGTCGACGACAGTGATTCCTAATGTTGTAAGTCTCCAGAATCCCTATTGGAATATTCCGGATGTTTATAAAACAGTCCAGACGAAAATAATAATCATGAGCTCTAATGGTGAAATTATGTATGACGGTTTAGGTAGTGATTATAATCCTGAAACCAATACGTTTATAAAAGATTTTAAAAATGTTAATCCGGTATATTACTATGTCATTAAATCCGACAATGGTGAAAAAAAAGGATCAATAACTGTAATAAGGTAATATGAAGAAAATTTTACTATTCATCACGCTATTTTACGGTTTTTCAAATACACTCTATTCTCAGGACAAAAATGAGGATGGAGTTGTTTCGTTTTCGTTACCTATTAGAAATTCTTTAAAGTTTAATCGATATTTAATTAACCCGGCTTTTAGTTTTGTTCGTGAAACAAATGCTTATGCCAGTTTTTATAATAAAAGACAATGGGTGCAGTTTGAGAATGCACCGAATACCTATTTAGCTAATTATTCGGGCCGTTTCAGAGAAAATGAAGCTTTTGCTTTTGGTCTGTTTCAGCAAAATTATGGTTTAATGACTGTCTTTGGAGGAATCGGAAACTTTGCGCATAACATCGTTTTAGAACAGGACAGTAATTTGACTTTTGGTTTGAACGTTGGGGTTTACCAAAGCAGTTTAAATAAAGGAAAAATTATATCAAATGATCCAAATATTTTAATGGGTGATTATCCATCAAATACGTTGCTTACGGTTAACCCGGGAGTTAATTATGGAACAGAGTTCCTTGACTTTGGACTAGCGGTAAACAATCTGATCCTTTATAATTTCGGTGGCGGAATTGTAAAAGAAGATCCTGAAAGAGCGATTCAGTTGCATGCCATGTATACAGGATACATTGACAGTTTTGGTTTTTTTGACAGAAGTAAATTTTCAGGAATTGTAAAAACAGAAGTTAAAAAAGGTAAGACAGTAATTTCCGGACTTGCAATGATTGCAATTCCAAAAGGAGTTTGGGCTCAAGCAGGATACAATACATTATATGGGATTTCTGCCGGTCTTGGGTTTAATATCTCTCCAAGTATCGCATTTGAATACAACTATGAAAAAGGAATGGGAAATTTTACCAATATGGGAGGTTCTCATGAATTTACAATTGCTTATAAATTTAAGAATAAAAACTATTACTATGGTGATGATGAAGAAGGTTCTTTAATAGATCCGGCTAAACCAAAACCGGTAATGGCTAAACCGTCATCAGCGACAACTGCTGAGAGAACTGATGGTGCAGAAAAAGCGAGACTGGCTGCCGATGCTAAGGCTAAAGCCGATGCAGAAGCGCTAAAAGTGAGACTTGCAGCAGCCGAAAAAGTGAAGGCTGATGCCGCAGCAGCAGCAAAAGCAAAATTAGAAGCAGACAATAAAGCCAAAGCTGATGCCGAAGCGCTTAAGATAAAAATAGCCGCTGACGCAAAAGCAAAAGCCGATGCTGCAGCAGCGACGAGAGCGCAAACTGCAACGGCAAACAGAGCTGTTGCTGCAGAACAAAAAACACAGGCGCAGTTGGCTGCAGATAAGGTAAGAGCCGATGCTGAAGCCCGTAGGATAAAATTAGCTGCTGATAATAAAGCGAGAGTAGATGCAGCGGCAGCGGCAAGAGCGAATGCTGCTAATGCAAATAAGCCTGCGACGACGCCACAAAAAACACAAGCACAACTGGCTGCTGATAAAGCCAAAGCTGATGCCGAAGCAATGAAATTGAAATTAGCTGCAGATGCTAAAGCAAAGGCCGATGCTGAAGCTGCTAAAGCAAAAACTGCTGCAGAAAATAAACCGGCAACAGCGCCACAAAAAACTCCGGCTCAATTAGCTGCTGACAAAGCAAAAGCTGATGCGGAAGCCGCTGCAAAAGCAAAATTAGCTGCCGATGCTAAAGCAAAAGCTGACGCGGAAGCTCTGAAAATAAAACTAGCAGCAGATGCAAAAGCGAAAGCTGATGCTGCAGAAGCAAAACGTAAGGCAGATGCAAAAGCGAAAGCAGAAGCTGCAGACTTACAATCAATTTTAGCTGCGGATGCAAAAGCGAAAGCAGATTCAGATGCGCTTCAGGCGAGACTGGCTGCTGAAGCTAAAGCCGCCGCTGCTGCTGCTGCAAAAACAAAGGCAAGTATAGATGCTGCCAATAAAGCAAAATTAGCTGCTGATGCGAAAGCTAAAGCCGCTGAAGAAGCTGCCTTAAAAGAAAAACAAGCTGTTGAAGCTAAAGCCAAAGCAGATGAAGAAGCAAGACAAGCCAGAATCGCTGCGGATGCTAAAGCGAA
>NZ_MUHH01000003.1:0-171518 GCF_002217475.1 Flavobacterium tructae | reverse complement strand
AAGCCGATGCAGAAGCTCTTCAGGCAAAACTAGCTGCCGACGCTAAAGCGAAAGCCGATGCAGAAGCCCTTCAAGCGAAGTTGGCTGCTGATGCGAAAGCGAAAGCCGATGCAGAAGCACTTCAAGCTAAGTTGGCTGCTGATGCTAAAGCCAAAGCAGATGCAGAAGCCCTTCAGGCGAAATTAGCTGCCGACGCTAAAGCGAAAGCCGATGCAGAAGCTCTTCAGGCGAAATTAGCTGCTGATGCTAAAGCCAAAGCTGATATGGAAGCTTTACAAGCTAAATTACTTGCGGATGCGAAGGTAAAAGCGGATGCTGAAGCAACTGCGAAAGCGAAAGCAGATGCAGAAGCAAAACAATTACAGGAAGCGGAAGAAGCTCGTTTGGCAAAATTAGCTGCTGATGCAAAAGCAAAAGCAGATGCTGAAGCACTTCAGGCTAAGTTAGCTGCTGATACCAAAGCGAAAGCAGATGCTAAAGCGAAAGCCGATGCAGAAGCTCTCCAAGCGAAGTTAGCAGCAGACGCTAAAGCCAAAGCCGATGCAGAAGCCCTTCAAGCGAAGTTAGCTGCTGATGCTAAAGCGAAAGCCGATGCAGAAGCTCTTCAAGCGAAGTTAGCTGCTGATGCTAAAGCAAAAGCAGATGCCCAGGCTCTTCAAGCGAAGTTAGCTGCTGATGCTAAAGCGAAAGCCGATGCAGAAGCTCTTCAAGCGAAGTTGGCTGCTGATGCTAAAGCTAAAGCAGATGCAGAAGCCCTTCAAGCGAAGTTAGCTGCTGATGCTAAAGCGAAAGCAGATGCCCAAGCTCTTCAAGCGAAGTTGGCTGCCGATGCTAAAGCTAAAGCAGATGCGGAAGCACTTCAGGCTAAGTTAGCTGCTGATGCTAAAGCCAAAGCAGATGCAGAAGCCCTTCAAGCGAAGTTAGCTGCCGATGCTAAAGCGAAAGCTGATATGGAAGCTGCACAAGCGAAGTTATTGGCGGATCAAAAAGCGAAGGCCGATGCTGAAGCAACAGAAAGATTAAAAGCTGAGGAAGAAACAAGACAGTTGCAATTAGCAGAAGAAGCTCGTTTGGCAAAATTAGCTGCCGATGCTAAAGCTAAAGCCGATGCGGAAGCTCTTCAGGCTAAACTTGCTGCCGATGCACTTGCAAAAGCTGCTTCAGCTCCAAAAGATGATACAGCGAAAGCAATAGATAACTTATCTCAGTCTATCGAGAGCGCAAGTAAAATGCAGAAAGATTTATTGTCACAGTTTAATACAACAGTGGCAAGTAAACAAAAAGACTTGAACGACTTAAGAGAAGAGAATGATTTAAGTGAAAAAGGAATTTATAAAGAACCAAAACCTTTCAAAAGTGTGGCGGCTGAGAACAGTCAGCTAGAAGCTTTAAAATCTCAACTTGCTGAAGTAAATAAAGCACAGAAAGATGAAATTGCGAAGTTGACTAATTTATACAATGAAAGGCTTAAAAAGTTTCCTAATAAAAACGATGCTTTGAATAAGGCTTATCTGGAAAAGATAAACGAGTTAAAAGCAGCACAATTGAAAATGGAACAGGATAGTGCAACGTTACTTTCTAATTTAGAACGTATCAAGGCTGAGACTGAAATTGAGAAAAAACGTCGAATCAAACGTGCAGCATATGAGAATGATCAGGGCCGATATGCACAGGATGTTGCCGCTCTTAAGCGTATTAGAGAAACAACAAAATTAAGCAGTACGCCTCTAACAGCAAGTGATTTTGATTTCGGTGAAGACCAATCAAATATGCAGATTATCAAGAATATTAAGAATGCTGATGGTGGATATTATTTAATTATTGCAGTTCACAGCAGTGTTGAAAAACGCGATCAGTTCCTCGCTAAAGCAGTTGCAGCAGGACGTACAGATGTTAATTTCTTCTACAATGTAACGACAAGTAAGTATTACATCTATTATGAGAAATTTGACGGACTGTCAGAAGCTACAAAAGCGCTGGAAGCAAAAGGGACTAAGCCATACAATGGAAAAATGGCAATTGTGAAAGTGGAGAATTAATATAATTATTGAGAATAAAGCCCCGTCCTTTTTATTTTTGAGAAGGACATCTATTATAAATGTTTCAGAATGCTTTGATTTATTTTTTAACGCCCCTTAAAAAATAAAAGAGAAGGCAAAAACAAAATGAAGATTATGAAAAAACCTACTAACCTAAGATTGATTTTATTAGCTTTGATTTTTTTTCAAAGTTACGTTGTAATTTCTCAGAATCTTAAGTCATTTACTCCGAGATTTGACAAGAGGCTAAAAGGAGACATGTTGCTTATTGGTAATAATATTCTAAATAGAAATACCAATAACAGGGATCCGGAAGATGCCTATAATGGTTCCGGATACAATTCTGATTTCAGTATGGAATATATTGATATCGATAATGACAACAGTACTTTCAGTTCGAGTAGTGCGACTTTAACTGTACCAAAACCGGCTTGTTATAAAATTGTTTATGCAGGTTTGTATTGGGGAGCGATCCTACAGCAAAATGATCGTACAGGCATTGAAAAAGTAAAGCTTAAACTACCAACAGGTGGTTATAATGATATTACAGGTCAGATCGTGTATGATGCTAATGCAGCCCCAATTGGTGGTGACAATAACAAAGCATATGCATGTTATGCAGATATTACTTCTTTAGTGACCGGACAGGCTAATGCACAAGGTTTGTATACCGTTGCAAATGTTAAGTCTAGTGAAGGTTCTAATGGAGGAACAGGTTTATCAGCAGGTTGGTCTATTTTTATCGTTTATGAAGACCCAACTTTGCCAGCTAAATACATTACATCATTTGACGGTTTTAGCGGAATTGGAGGGGCAACTACTTTAGATATTCCTGTTTCAGGGTTCAAGACCATTCCTAAAGGTCCGGTTCGTGTAAAATTCGCTTTTGCTGCTTTAGAGGGGGATCAGCCGATTGCAGGGGATTATCTGCAAATTAACGGAATTCCAATTAGTGCTACAAATGCAGCAAATACAGCTATCAGAGCTTCAAATAACTTCTTTAATAGTAGTGTAACTTACGTTGATCCGGCTACGGATAAAACAGAAGATTTCTTAAATCGAAACCCTGCCAGTACTAACACCTTAGGGTATGATGCGGGTATTTTAAATATTAATAACCCCGGTACCCTTTTGAAACCGGGAGGTATTGTTATTGATAATAATGAGACTTCGGCAAATATTAGATTAGGAAGTACTCAGGACGTTTACTTTTATTATTTTAATGCATTTGCAGTAGATATTATTGAGCCTCATATTGTACTGACGAAAATTGTTAAAAATTCGGCAGGAACGGATATTGGAGGCCAGAATGTAGTATTAGGGCAACAATTAAATTATGAAATTGGTATTAGAAACTCAGGTAATGATGATGCTAAATCTTTAACCATTAGAGATCAGCTGCCAATTAATATTATATTTAATTACCCTGCAGATTTAAACCCGCTGCCAACGGGAGTAACGGTGCAAAGTTATGATCCTGCAACCAGAAGCATTGTTTTTAAAGTAGACGAATCTATTGTTAAAGCCAATACTCTAACAGAAAAAGTGATCAGCTTTAAAGTTAAAGTTGTTCCGGATTGTAATTCCTTGAGTGAAGCATGTTCTAATAGTATCGATAACTCTGCATATGCCACTTACAAAGGAACTTTAAATCCTGATTTCCAAATTTCAGATGATCCGAGTGTCAATACTAATACAGGATGTATATTAACTCCAAAAGCGACTAACTTTTTAGTAGGTGTTGATGGTTGTAAGTATACAGCAAACGTTACTTTATGTAAAGACACTGTAGATTTAGTTGCAGCAAACGGATATACAAGTTATACCTGGTATAGTGACGAAGCCCGTACAAAACAAATCGGAACAGGACAGACACTTACTGTTAAAGATCCGGGAACTTATTATGTATACAATTTGGCTGCGGCACCTTGTAGATCAATTTATCAGGCTATTACAGTAACCAGATTTGGTGCTACAAATACCAACCCTGTAATTCCTTATGCAAAAGCTCCGTATAAAGGAGAGGTCTTAATTTGTCCAAATAATGGAAAAGAGTTACCTAATCTTTTCTTATGTGGTGCAAATGATTCGAGACTAATTGAAACGCATATCTCAGATGGTTCTACCCTTGTTTGGGAAAAACTAGATGAAGCAAGCTGTACAGCGCCAAGTAGTCCAAATTGTGCTAACGAAGGAACTTCTTGTTCGTGGACTCAGGTTGCAACGGGACCAAATTATTTGGCTAAAATTGCCGGACAATATCGATTAACATTAAACTATGCCGGTGGTTGTTTTAACCGTTTTTATTTTAATGTTTTCACCAATTCATTAAGTCCTACAGAGAAACATACGGACATTATTTGCGGTAAACCAGGTACGATTACAGTAGGAGGTGTTCCTGCCGGATATGAGTACAGTATTAATGGAACAACTTATCAGGCTAGTAATGTATTTAATGTTACGACTGCGGGCTTCTATACAGTATATATAAGACTGGCAGGTGTAACAGGTAACACGTGTATTTTTACAGTTCCGAATATTCAAATCAGACAAAGGAATTTTAACGTAGTACAAGAGGTAACACAGCCATTGTGTTATGGTGAAAAAGGTAAAATTAAAGTAGCTGTAAACGATGCTAATGCACAATATTATTATAAACTTTATAATAATGGAACTTTATTATCGAATGTTGGACCGGTGCCGGATTCTGAATATACTTTTGATAATTTAAATACAGACCAGAATTATGTCGTAGAAGTTACAACAGATGATGGTTGTAAAGATACTAAGTACATATATGTTGGTAAGGTTTGGAATGAGTATAAAGCGACAGTTGCTTTAGTAGAACCTCTTACTGCATGTAGTGATGGAAAAATCAGAATCACAACAGAAGGAGGTAATTCACCTTACAACTATTTTATAAACAGCGATACTGTTTTTCAAACCAGTAATGAGTTTGTGGTAACAGCTCCGGGACTTTATACCATTAAAATTGTAGATAAAAACAACTGTACCATAGTAAGAACAATTACAGTTCCTGATAATGCAAAACCTGCTTATACTATTGATCATACCAATAGTAATTGTTATGATGGAAGCTCTAAGATAGAAGTAAAACTTACTGCCGGAGCAAACGGGTACACAATGGGGTATAGTATTAATGGTGGTGTAACTTTTCAATCTAATCCTGTTTTTTCTAATTTACAGCCGGGAACTTATGACGTAGTTGTAAGATACGGTATAGGAACGCCAATCAAGTATTGTACAGATCCTATACAAAAGATAACAATTACAGGACCAACTTCTGCTATTTCGGCTTCTGCCGGAGTTGCGGCTTTGGCCGGATGTACACTACCTGACGGTAGCGGTGCAAACCAGGGAGGAAAACTGCGTATCAATAACGTTCAGGGTGGAACTCCTGCTTATCAATTTAGTTTTGATGGTGGTCTTACATGGCAGGCATCAAATGAAAAAGACGTGTTGCCGGGTAATTTTATTTTACAGGTTAAAGACGCTTTAGGATGTATATTCGAAATTCCTTATCAGGTTACTTTAGATCCTAAACCTGCCGATCCAACGATCACAGTGGCTGATCCTGTTTTTGGGTGTAATGGTATGGCATCAACTACGGTTACGGTTACAAATCCGTCAAATAATTATACGTACGAGTATTATATTAACGGAACGCCTAACACGCCAATTACAAATAATGTCTTTACAAATGTTCCTTCAGGAACACATACTATAAAAGTTAAATACAAAGTTACTACGGTACCTACTTACAGTAACTTGTTAACAGAGGATTTTGGCAGAGGACCAGATACAACAACTCCGGGTATTCACCCTAATTATTGTTGGGAAAAGCAAGATGCTGTAGAAGATTGCGGTATTGGAGGTTATATGCCAATTTTGCTTAATGATGGGGAATATGTTGTGACTCAGGCTCTGTTGCCACAGCACGTAGCAGGTTTTAACTGGAATCTGCCTAAAGATAATACGGCAGTTATTAATAATACACCACAAATAAAAGACGGAAGATTTTTAGCCGTTAATGTTGGAGGTGTGGTACCAATAGGTGGTGTTTTGTATAAAAAAACCATCAATGACGTTATTCCAAATCAGGACATACAGGTATCACTTTATATGCTTAATTTATTAAGTAAAAATAATAATTTACCTTCTCCAAGATTAACCATACAACTTCAGAAAAACGGAGTTCTTATACCAGGAGCATCAAAGGATACACAAAGTATTCCTAGAGATGAGAAATGGCATAATACAACTGATCTTGGAAGCGGCCAGGTATTAACATTAAATCCTGGAAATAATACTTCTCTTGACTTTGTTATCTTATCATACAGCCAGGTTATTTCTGGTAATGATTTAGCGGTTGATGATATTTGGGTACGTCAGATTCCGGAGGTTTGTGGAGCTGAGAAAGATTTCCCAATTGTTATTGGAACAGATAAAGCATTTAAAGCTTCAATCGTAGGTCATAAAGATGTAACCTGTAATGGTGCTAATAATGGAGAAATTACCTTATCTGCACAAAATTTTGATGCCACTTATGGTTTTGATTACTCTTTAGATAATGGTGCAACATGGGTAAATTCTAAAACTTCACCGGTTACAGTTAAAAACTTGACGAGTAAAACGTATAATATTTTAATTCGTTATGATAATAAAGCCGGAACTTGTAGTTTTCCATTCGATCAGCCAGTAGGTACTCCTGCTGCATTAACAATTACGGCAAGTGTTACAAAAACTGCTACTTGTACTACAGGAGCAACTATTACAGCAGTTGCAGGAGGTGGAACACCAGCATATCAATATGAATTAAGAGCAGCAAATGGTATTACGGTAATAACTGCATTCCAGAATTCTGGCGTATTTGCAAATGTTCCTACCGGTACCTATACAGTTGTAACACGTGATGCATATACATGTTCTTCAAGCGCATCTGCACAGGTTAATGTTGTTGCACCAACAATGCCAACAGCATCTTTAGCTGCTACTAGTGATTATTGCGTTACCGGGACTAAAGGAGCAACTCTTGTTGTTACGGCTACAGGTACAGGAGCTCTAACGTATAGTTTAAATGGTGCACCTGCACAAACCAGCAATACATTTACAAATGTTGGAGCAGGAACACATACTATTACAGTTACTGACAGTAATAATTGTCCGGTTACCATAAACGGAATTGTAATTGCTCCTGAGTTAAAAGCAGCAGCTTCTATTACAAAAACATTGGATTGTACAACTCCAAATGCAACGATTAAAGTTGACATTACAGATGGAGTTGCAGCCTATACTTATAAAGTTAAAAAAGATGCAGGTGCTTACGGTGCCAGTGTAAATGTTACAGGTAATACGTTTAATTATCCTGCACCAACAGCCGGACTTTATACTTTTGAAATTACAGATTCTAAAGGATGTAAAGCTTATATAGATGCTACAATAAGTCCTATTACAAATCCAACAGTTACTGCTAATCTAACACAAATTACTTGTAATGGTCTTAAAAATGGTAGTGTACAGTTAGTTGGAGCAGGAGGTTCAGGCGGATATGAGTACAATTTTAATAATTTAGGTTGGTCAACAACTTCATTATATTCCGGTTTAGATCCAAATATTAGCTATTCTTATCAAGTAAGAGACAGTAAAGGATGTACTTCTGCTGTTGGAAATATTACATTAACGCAGCCAACTGCTGTGTCTGGAACTATTGGAGCTACTATTATTAAATGTGGTACACCAAGTACTGTACCAGCGGTAGTTACTGTTACTGGTTCTGGAGGAACGGGTGCTTATACTTACAGTTTCAACGGAACTGCAAACTTTACAACAACGAATACTTACTCAACAACAGCTGCCGGAACAGTTACGGCATATGTTAGAGATGCAAATAACTGTCAGTTTGGACCATTGTCAATTACAATTGGCGCTTTAGAACCAATTACAGATATCACTATTGTTGATAGTGGATATGATTGTTCTACAGTTCCGGCTGGTGGACGTGTAACTTTGACAGCGGTAAAAACTGGAAGTACAGCAAATGTTATCTATCAGATTATTTCTGGTCCTGCCGGATTTAACCCTGCGACAAATACAACCGGAAACTTTACATCACTGACTCCGGGAGATTATATCTTCCAGGCAACCGATACGGCTACTAATTGTTCATTCACAAAAGGACATACTATTAAAGCAACGTCAGATATTATTACAGGTGGTTCAGTACTTACAAGTATTCAATGTTTTGGTTCTACAGGAACTATTGAATTTACCGTAAATGGTGTTAAGGCAAACGGATATGATTATGTTATTAAAAACGCTGCCAATACAATCATTCAGCAAGCAACTGGTGTAAGTGCAGCTACAACTACTGTTGCAGTTCCTACTGCTCAGCCTGTAGGTGCATATACGATTACTGCAACAGACAGATTAACGAAATGTCAGTCTTCTTATACAGTAACTTTAACGCAGTCAGCTGCAGCTGTTGATGTGACTGCTGTAGCCACTACAGTAAATTGTAACAAATTTACAGCTGAGATTACAGCAACCGGAGCAGGAGGGACACCAAATTATACTTATGCTGTAGCAAGACAAAGTGCTCCGGTTCCTGCGGTTTATGCTTCAAATAATGTTCTAACAGTTGATACGGTTAACGGAACAGTATTAAACTGGGTAGTTTATATCAAAGATGCAAATGGTTGTTTGGATAACGTTCCTGTAAAAATTGATGTTGACGCTAAACCGGTTATTACCAGTGTGGTGGTTGACAATCAATGTCAGACAGGATCCGTTTCAAGTTTTACAATTACAGCTACTGCTACAGGATTAGTGCCTTTAACATATAGTATTGATGGAACTAATTTCCAGACTAGCAATACTTTTACAGTAAGCGCAGGATCTTATACCGTAACGGTAAAAGATAAAAATGGTTGTACAACAGCTGCTGCAGTTCCTGTAGTAGTTTATCCTAAAGTTGGTGCCTTAGCAGAGGTTACTAAAGAATTAGATTGTAGTGCAACTCCAAATGCAACGATTAAAGTTGATATTAGCGGAGGAAAAACTCCATATACGTATACTGTAGCGAAAGGTTCAGGAACTCCTGGCGGAGTTATTAATGTTACCGGAACATCGTTTACAATTTCTGTTGCTTCTGCTAATGCTGATAAATATACATTTGCAATTACAGATGCAAACGGATGTACTACTGCAACATCTGCTACCGTAGCTCCTATTGCACCTCCTACAGTAACTGCTGTAAAAGTGGATGCTTCATGTAACGGTTCTGCAACAGGTACGGTTCAATTAACAGGTGCTAATGGTTCAGGTGGATATACCTACAGTAAAGACAATGTTACTTTTGCAGCGGCTTCATTATTTGAAAATCTGTTAGCAGGTAACTACACTTTCTATGTAAAAGACAGTAAAGGATGTACAGGAAGTGTTAATGTTACAATAGGTGAACCTGTAAAATTAACAGCAAGTGCTACTGCTACTAACTTTACTTGTAGTGTTACCAATACGAAACAATCTGCGACTGTTACCATTACAGCAACAGACGGTACAGCTCCTTATACCTATAGTTTTAACGGAAGTGGATATACTGCTGCAAATACGTTAACAGTAAACGATAACGGAGCAGATCAAATCATTAGTTATTCTGTTAAAGATGCTAAAGGATGTACCACTGCAGTTCAACAAATTACAATTAAAAAACTAGACCCTCCTGTTATTGTTTCAATATCAGGTAGTGCAATTCTATGCTCACCAGCTGCAAGTACTACCAGTACTGTAACTGTTACAACAACAAATGGAGTAGGAGCTTTAGCTTATGTTATCACAGCACCAGCTTCTGCAACTTCAAACGTAACAGGTGCTACGACCGGAGTATTTACAGGATTAGTGGCAGACACTTATACTTTTAAAGTAACAGATGCAAACGGATGTTTTGCTATTCAATCTTATACAGTACTTCCATTAACTCCAATTGCAGTTGCTGAATCAAAATTAAGCGATGTTTTATGTAAAGGAGGAAATACCGGTTCTGCAAAATTCAGTATTTCCGGATTTAGTGCTACAGGAAATTATGCAGTAGTAATAACATCTACTCCTGCAGGATTGCCATATACAAATGTAACAACAGGAGATGTGATTACCTTAAACGGATTAGTTGCGGGTACTTACAACCTTGAAGTAACAGATAATACAACAAATTGTAAGGCAAACAAATCAATAACGATTACAGAGCCAGTAAATCCATTAGGAGGAACGCTTACAATTGTAAATGCTAATTGTAATGTTCCAAATGCACAGGTAACAGTTAATGCTACTGGTGGAACGCCAACATATTCTTATGCATTTGTACACAATAATGTGGCTCCTGTATCGACAGATTATAAATCAAGTAACACAGCTAATCTTGATCCTGCTATCTCAGATTGGGATGTTTGGGTAAAAGATGCAAATGGTTGTGTGATTAAATTAGACGCAGCAATTATTAAAGATGCAGTTCCGGATGTTACGGCTTCGGTTACTAACCAATGTACCTCTACAGGAACTTCATTTAGTATCAAAGCTGTGGGAACAGGAGGTATTGCTCCTTTAACTTACTCTATTAGCAGTGGTGTTGCACCATCTCCTGCAGATACTTTTACAGTAACGTCACCGGGTACTTATGTGATTACGGTAAAAGATGCAAATAACTGTACAGATACGGTTACAGTGACAGTAAATTCTGTTTTAACAGCCAGTGCAGTTTTAGTGAAAGATATTACTTGTGCGGCTCCTGTTAATGCAACAATTACAGTTAACGCCGGAGGAGGTTTAGCGCCTTACACTTATTTAGTTTCTACGGATGGTGTGACTTTTGGAACATCTCCTGATTTGATTGGAAATACATTTACAACAAATACTGCCGGAGATTATTATTTCCAGGTAACAGATGCTAGTGGATGTACAAAAATAACCAACAAAGTTGTAGTGACATCACCACAAACAGTAACAGGAACTGCTGCAAAAGTTGATCCTACCTGTAACGGTTATACAGATGGTTCTGTAACATTGACAGCTACAGCCGGAGTTTCTCCATTTACGTACAGTATTGATGGAGGTACTACTTTTGTAACTACAAAAGTTTTTGGAGGATTAGCTTCCGGAACGTATACTTATGTAGTAAAAGATGCTAAAGGATGTACTTCGGTACCTGCAACAATTACTTTGGTTAATCCAGCTCCAATTGTTGTTAATATCGTACGTAATGCTATTTTATGTAATTTAAATACGCCTGGTAGTTTTGATGTTAATGTAACATCAGGAGGAACAGCTCCGTATGTATATACATTATATGATAATGCTTTTACACAAATTGCAACCTACACAGAAACATCTACAGTAAATCCAACACCTGTTTACAAATTTGCAGGATTGAATTTTGGAGATTATTATATTACTGTTGTTGATGCAAATGGTTGTGAATACAGAAGTGGTAAATTGAGAATTGAAACTCCTCCTTACTTAAAGATGAGCGCTGTTGCAGATTCAAATAATTGTGCTACAGGTGTGAATGTTACCGTAACTACTTCAGGTGGTACGCCGGATTATAAATACTCTATTTTTGGACAACCTTTAACAGAAAGCCCTGCACAAACGAGTCCAACTTATACCTTTTTAGGTTTAAAACATGGAACGACTTACTTTTTACAAGTAAAAGATATTAATGATTGTATTTCTATTTTAGAATTTACAACGCCTCCACCACCATCAAGTATAAAAGTTACGGGAACAACTGTGACAGATGTTACTTGTAATGGAACTTCAACAGGAATATTGACGTTTACTGTAAGGGATTTTGATCCATCAATTACTACAGTAAATTATGAAGTATTAAATGCTTTAACCTTGTTACCGGTTTCACCGGCAATTAATAGCACATTAACTGGTCCATTAGGCGGTCCGGTTTCTGGAACTATTTCAACATTGAAAGCAGGAAATTATGTTCTAAGAGTTACTGAGGCAGGAGGAACACTTTGTTCTACTACATTTAGTTTTACAGTATCACAACCGGTTCAACCGCTTAAAACAACAATTACAAAAAATGTAAATGCTACTTGTAATGTTGGTGCACAAGTTACACTAACCACTATTGGTGGTACGGGACCTTATGAGTACGCAGCGGGTGCTCCTGGATTTACACCAACAACTTTTGGAACTAGTAATGTTTTGGTTTTAGATTATACTACAAGACAAAATTGGGATATTGTTGTACGAGATGCAAAAGGATGTATAGACAGAGTTAATACAACAATAGGCTTGGATCCTAGTCCGGTTATTGCATTATCAGTTGTAAATAAATGTGTGGCTGAAGGAGCCTATGTGGTTAGAGTTTCTCTTACTACAGCAGGAATTTCGCCTTACGAAATTAGTGTAAACGGTGGCGTATATGCACCTGTTACTATTACAACAGCTGTACCATATGACGTAACGGGTCTTAATTCAGGATTAAATACAATTAAAATTAAAGACGCAAACGGATGTGTTGATACTAAATCAATTACGATTGATAAACCACTAGGTGTAACACCAGTGATAACAGCATTGCCGACTTGTGCGAACAATGACGGAGTTATAACATTAACACCAATTGGTGGTGCAGGACCGTTTACTTATAGTATTGCGCCTCCTGTTGGAACTGTTGTTGGGAATGTTATTTCGGGAGTTCCTGCCGGAACTTACACCATAACGATTACAGATACAAATACGCTATGTACTGCAACAGCTCCGGTTGAGCTTTCTGCACCAACACCGGTAGATTTTGATGCTGTAGTAACGAATGCTACTTGTAATGGCTCACGTAACGGAACTATTACCGTAAACTTAGCTGCCGGAAGCGATAACCCGGTTTATACCTATTCTATTTTGCCTGTTCCGCTAGGAATGGTACAAACAAATAATGTATTCTCAAATCTTCCTGCGGACACTTATACAATTACGGTGTTTTCAGGCAGAGGATGTTCAGCATCTAAACCGTTTACAGTAGGTCAGCCACTTATATTAGATGCCACTGCAGCGGTTACAGACTACGCTTGTAATGCAAGTAATGTTGCACAGCCAGCTGTGGTAACAGTAAATGTTACAGCAGGTACAGGAACAGCACCTTACAAATACAATTTTGATGGTTCTGCTAACTATTTTGACGCTAATACGTTAACAGTATTAGACAATGGTGCAGTACAGACTATTCACTATTATGTAAAAGATGCTAACGGATGTTTATTTGATAATACAGTAACAGTTAATCCATACCAAAAAATTACAGATTTAACTTTTACGGGTGCTGCAATTACTTGTAATGCTCCTGCAACAAGTATTACAGTTACTGTAGCGGGTGGATATGCGATTACGAAATATGAAATCGTTTCGCCAACTGCAAGTGCAGTAAATAATGGTACTGTAAATGTTTTCAATGGTTTATTGCCTGGTACTTATGTTTTCAAAGTAACAGATGCTAATGGATGTTCATTCCAGAAATCATTAACAATAAAACCGGTAACTAATATTACAGTTTCTGGTCAATTAATTAAAGATGTAAGTTGTAACGAAGTAGCAGCAACACCTAATGGTTCTGTTGAGTTTACTGTAGGCAACTTTGCAGGAACTTATACGTATTCTATTAACGGAGTTGCGGTTGCGGGTACACATACTAATCCTAAAGTTACACTTACTAATTTAGCAGTAGGTAATTATAAAATAGATGTTGTTGACGTAGCTACTGGTTGTGTTGCAACAGCAAATGTGGATGTTAGCGAACCGGCAACACCATTACTATTAACACTAGTTTCTAATGTTAATGCGAATTGTAATTTTGGTGCAAAAGTAAGCGTTGTAGGTTCAGGTGGAACGCCTGGTTATACTTACGCTTATGCTGTGAGCCCAACGGCACCGGCAGCAGGAGCTTACAATACTAGTCCAAGCGCAGTTTTAGATCCATCTAAAGTTTGGATTGCTTATGTAAAAGATGCGAACGGATGTATTGCTCAGTTACCATTGACTATCGCGACAGATCCTCTACCATCAATTGACCCAATTACGGGTGTTTGTTACGATGGTTCTCCAGTAAATGTTACTTTGGTAGGTCATGGAGTTGGTCCATTAACATACAGTATTGGTAATGGATTTAAAACAAGCCCAGACTTTGTGCTTAACGCACCGGGTTCATACACTTTCTACGTGAGAGATGCTAACGGTTGTGATGCAACAACTCCATATGTTTACCAATTGGATCAGAAATTATTATTAGACGCTGTACTTCAGGATTTAACTTGTGCGGCTCCTAATATGGCAACTGTTACATTAACAGCTACGCAAGGATCTACTGTGTATACTAACTATGAAGTTTCATTTAATGGAGGTGGTTTTACACCAACAACATCTCCATACACAACTAATATTGCAGGAACCTATACTTTTAGAGTTACAGATAGTAAAAACTGTCAGTCAGTTTCAAAACCTGTAGTGGTGAATCCTATCGTGATGCCTACTATAGCTACTTCGGAATTCAACGTAAGTTGTAACGGAGGAAACGACGGAAGCATTACAATTACTGCCGGTAGCGGACTTGCTCCTTATGAATATAGTATTGATGGTACAACATATCAGGCATCGAATATTTTCGGAACATTAGGTCAAGGTTCTTATACAGTATACGTAAGAGATGCTAAGAAATGTGTAGTGAGTAAAACAGTTTCTATTTCAGAGCCAACTATTTTGAATGCTACTGCTGCAGTTACTCCATTTGGATGTACTGTAACTAATACACCACAGGATGCTGTAGTAACTTTAACGGCTACTAATGGTACACCAGGATATAAATACAGTTTTGATAATGGTGTTACTTTTGGAGATGCTTCAACATTAAATGTAAGCACTATAACAGCTCCTAGAACAGTGTTCTATGTTGTAATTGATGCGAATGGATGTAGAGTTTCAGGAAACGTAACGGTAAATCCTTACACGCCTCCTACTGATATGAACATTACAGCAACACCAATTTATTGTAATACTATGGGAGGAGTTTCTACTGCTACCGTAAATACGGTAACAGGTGGTGTAGGGCCTTACAAATACGAAATAGTTTCACCGGCAGCGGCTGTTACTAATAATACAACTGGTATTTTCCCTGGATTATTACCAAATACTTATCAAATTAAAGTTACGGATGCTAATGGTTGTAGTACAACAAAAGCTATCGTGATTAAAGAATCTGATAAAATTAAAGCTACTACTCAGTTATTAACGGATGTGTTATGTAATGGAGGAAGCACCGGTACGGCATCATTTGTTGTAAGCGGTTATATTACGCCTGCTGATTATATCTATTCATTGGCACCAGTTGCCGGAACAGCGACTAAAACAGGTGATGTTATAAGCTACACTGGTTTAGCTGCAGGTAAGTATACATTTACAGTAGTAGACAGAATTTCAGGATGTCAGGATCAGGTTGTTGACTTTGAGATTAAAGAGCCTTCAATTTTAGATTTTACATCTACTGCTACAAATACAAATTGTAACAATAAAACGGCTCAAATAACGATTACAGCAACCGGAGGTACTCCTGCTTATCGTTATGCTGCAGTTGTTTCATTGTCAGCGGCTCCTACGGTTTTTGGAACAAATAATGTTATTACTGTTGATACTAACAATGGTGCAAATAGAAATTGGGATATTTATGTACAAGACCTTAACGGATGTCCGGTAATGAAAACTCAAACTATTGTGGAAGATGCATTACCAACAACTCCGTCAGTGGCACCATTTAGCCAATGCCCGGATCCATTAAACGGAACGTATACCTTTACAATTACAGGAGTTACAGGTGTAGCACCAATTGAATATAGTATTGGTGGTGGATTCCAATCCAGCCCAACATTTACAGTAAGTACATCTGGTACTTATGATGTAACCGTAAAAGATGGAAATGGTTGTGAAGTAAAAACGACGGCAGTAGTTAATATTTTCCCAGCTTTGGCTTTAGATGTTAAGATCACAGCTTTACCAGACTGTAACACTAACAATGGAGCTATTACAGCTACAGCTTCTGGTGGTTCAACCCCAGCAAATTATAGCTATAGCCTAAATGGAAACTTTGGTCAGACATCAGGAATATTTACCAATATCGGTCCTGGAAACCACACAATTACTGTAACAGATGTGACTACAGGTTGTACCAGAACCGTTAAATTTGAAATTATACCTGCGACTCCAATTAAAGGATTTACTTTAGCACACACAGATGTTACTTGTAATACATTTACTAATGGAACGATCACTGCAACTATTGATGAAACAGGTGGAAATGACAACCCAATTTACTATTACAGTATTACAGCGGGACCAGTTCTTAGACCTAATCAAACTTCAAATGTGTTCACAGGATTACCAAAAGGTCAATATACAGTAACAGTTACATCTGGAAGAGGATGTAAAGATTTAGAAGATGTTGAAATTTTTGAACCAGCTCCAATTGTTGTTTCTAATGTTGTATTTACTCAGTTTGGTTGTACAGCAGGAACAAACACAAATACAAATGCGACAATTACAGTAAATACTGTAACTGGAGGATCTGGTAAGTATGTTTTATATCAATTCATGAAAAATGGGGTTGAAGTTCAAAATAGTACTTCAAATACTTATACTGTATTTGATCTTGCAGGAGGAATTTATACTGTAAATGTTTTCGACGATAAAGGTTGTGTTGGATCATCGACATCGGTAATCGATATTAAGCCTTTTATTAGCCTGGACGATGTTACAGTAACAGTGGATAAAGACATTACTTGTGTAAATAATGAAGACATTACTGTTAAAGCTGTTGTAACGGGTGGTACACCGACACCGACTCAAATAGTTTACACTATTAAAGGAATAGGCGGAAGTACTTTTACTGATACTAACACGACAGGAGTGTTTACAGCATTACCAATTGGTAACTATTTAATTACAGTTGAGAATTCGTTAACTGGATGTAAAATTGAGAAAGCCCATTACGTAACTAATCCAAATACATTCGAGATTAAAGCTACTCCGGTAGTAGCTGAAATTTGTTTTGGAACTGCTGATGGAAGTGTGAACTTAACTTTTGTTGATAATCAAAAACTTCCAAGTGATGATGCAGGTATATTTGATTACACAATTACAGGTCCTGTAAATGTTCCATTAACTCGTTCAGCAAATGCTGGTCCGGTTTCTATTACAGGTCTTCGTGCAGGTCAGTATACGGTAAACGCTACTTTAGTAGGCAAACCATATTGTTCAGTTTCAACTATTTTCTCAATAGGACAGCCTACCGCTGCTTTAGTTGTAACAACAACAAAATCTGAAATCACTTGTGTGGCAGGTAATAATGATGGCGAAATTTCAGCTACCGCAACAGGTGGATGGGATACGAATTACCAATATGAGTTAGTATTAAACGGAGCAGTTATTGCAAATAATACAGACGGTAATTTTACCGGATTATCTGCAGGTAATTACACAGTTAATGTTAAAGATGGTAAAGGATGTCAGGCATCAGCAACACAATCATTGAAGATTCCTGATCCAATTGTGGTTAGTGCAACAGCAACAGCTTCAGTATTACCATGTTTCGGAGACAGATCTGGAATAATTACGGTAAACCCTCCAACAGGTGGTCAGGGAAGTAACTATATGTACACCTTGAATATGTTGTCAGAAAATCCGGTTGTTTCATCAGGTCCACAAAGTAACCCTGTTTTCACAGGCTTACCGGCAGGAACTTACAGTATCACAGTTACTGACGGATTTACATGTTCTGCAACATCAGCAAATGTTGTAATTACAGAACCAACAGAAGTAGTTCCAAGTTTAGTGCTGGCAACGACACAAACTTGTAATACACAATCAACACTTACGTTAAGTGCAACAGGAGGTTCTGGTCCATATACATACAGTACCGATCAGACTTTTACAACAACAACTGGTTCATTTGCAACTTCTGTTACCTTCGCGGTACCAGTGGGTAAATACCAATATTATGTAAAAGATGCTAAAGGTTGTGTGGCGAAAATTTCTAACGAAGTTAAAATCGATCCATTAGAGCCATTAGTAATAGAATTAGATGTGACCAATGCAGTAGTAAAATGTATGGGCGAAGCTACAGGAGTTATTGTAGCAAATGCAAAAGGTGGTTTAGGAAACTATATCTATACTTTAGAAAATACTGCAGGTGGTGTGGTTAGACCGGCACAACCTACTGGCAGATTCGAAGATCTTCCAATAGGAACGTATGTTGTAAAAGTAGCTAGTGGTGATTGTCCTGCGACATCAGGCGCTATCGAAATTAAACAACCTGCTACAGCTATTCAGGCTACATTTACACCAACCAATGTTTCTTGTTTTGGAGAAAGTAACGGTCAGATCGTAGTTGCTGCAACAGGTGGTACAGGAGTTATTAAATATGCAATATCACCGGATTTAGATCAGTTTGATGTTAAAAACACATTTGATAAACTTGCACCAGGTAAATATACAGTTATAGCTCAGGATGAAAATGGTTGTTATGTTATCGATGAGATCGAAATCACTCAGCCAAAACCTTTAATCGTTACAGAACTTCCAAACTCTATGATTCCGGAAGTTTGTAAAGGAGATAAAGATGGAGCATTCAGTATCGAAGTTAAAGGAGGTACTGCACCATATAGTGTAAGTCTTGACAATAAAAACGGAACGTATACACAAGGTACGGCAACTCAAACTATATTTGATTTTACTAATCTTTCAGGAGGAGTTCATACCGTTTACGTTAAGGATGCTCAGGGATGTGTGAATGAATTTGTAGAAAACATGCCTTTACCGGTTGTTCTTGATCCAACTACCGTAACCAATTATGATTGTGTGAACAACGCTCAAACAAATATGGTAACCGTTTCAGTAGATGAGAGCAATACAGATCTTACACAAATAGATTATTCACTTGATAGTGATGTAGGTCCTTGGCAGGCAGCAAATATCTTTACCAATATTGCTCCTGGAACGCACTACATTGTAGCAAGACATACGAATGGATGTAAAGTACCAACGGCAAGTTTTGAAATAAGAGCTTATGAGAAGTTAACACTTGCTGAGTCAACAGGAAAACCTGAAATGAACATCATTTCGGTTACTGCAGCCGGTGGAGCACCTGCTTACGAGTACAGTTTCAACGGAGAGCCGTTTACTTCTTCTAACAAATACAAAATCTACAAAACAGGAGATTATGTAGTAGTAGTAAGAGATCAAAACGGATGTACAGCAACAATAACAGTTCATGCAGTTTATGTAGATGTGTGTCTTGACAACTACTTCACTCCAAACGGAGATGGTGTTTATGACACTTGGGGTCCTGGTTGTACAAACATTTACAACAACCTTGAATTCTCAATCTTCGACAGATACGGTCGTGTAATTGCCAAGTACCGTTACGGACAAAAATGGGACGGTAGATACAATGGTGCCGAATTACCATCAGGAGATTACTGGTATGTTCTTAAATTAAATGACGAGAAAGATGCACGTGAGTTTGTAGGACATTTCACTTTATACAGATAACAAAATAAGAGCCCCTAATGATGTTATCTAAAAAAATTATTACAATGAAAAAGTTTATTTTATCTTTAGTACTCATGGCTGTAACAACAAGTTACAGCCAAGAGTTAAACCTACCGGTTTTTACACAGTATTTAGCCGATAATCCTTTTGTTATTTCTCCGGCCTTCGCAGGTATCGGCGATAACCTTAGAATTAGAGCCAATGGACTTACCCAATGGGTAGGGATAAAAGATGCGCCGGACAACCAGTCGCTTTATGCCGATTTTAGAGTTTTGGACCGTTCAGGAGTGGGTGTCAATGTGTACAATGATAAGAATGGATATACGCGCCAGACTGGAGCTAAGATCTCCTTTGCGCACCACATTATTCTGGATTATTATTCGAAACAATACTTGTCTTTCGGACTTTCGTACAACTTTAATAGTTTCCGTATTGATATTGACGAATTCAATAACACCATCGAGCATCCTATTTTAGATCCAAGTGTAACGGACAATCGATATACCGCAAACAGCAACTTCGATGTAAGTGCTTTGTACCGTAACAAAGCATTTTATATCAGTTTTAATGCGAATAACGTACTAAAGAAAAACACTAACAAATACAGAGGAGTAGAGCCTAGTTTACTTTCCAATTATCAGGTATATACAGGATTTGTTTTTAAAGACGGAGAAAACAGCCGTATCGAATACGAACCATCGCTTTACTATCAATACTTTGCAAGTGATAAACGTTCTACAACCGATTTTAACTTCAAGTACAGACGTTACAACCGTTACGAGGATTATTACTGGATTGGAGTTTCTTACCGTTTCTTAAACGATCAGTTCCCAAAACCATTATCCGTTGGGCCAATGGTAGGTTTTATGAAATCTAAGTTCTACTTTGGGTATTCGTATCAGGTAATGTTTAACAATTTAGGGAATTACAACACGGGAACACACTCGGTAACTATTGGTTTCGATTTCTTGCAAGCCATTAGTAACTGTCCTTGTACACAAAGTCCGGTTCACGACTAAGCAAACATTTTTAGCGTTTTTAAAGTTAATTTGTTTTTTTTCATAAATTATATCGTTTTCGCTGTTACAGCGGGTTTATTTTTATATTTTTCAAATTTGTTGCAACCCTAAAAGTTCTATATTTGTTTTTCTATCAGAAAAAATTAAAAAATTATCAAATGAAAACTCTAAACGATTTCGACTTTAAAAATAAAAAAGCAATTATCCGTGTGGACTTTAATGTGCCATTGGATGAAAACTTTAATGTAACGGATGCTACACGTATCGAAGCGGCAAAACCAACTATCGATGCAATTTTAGCACAAGGAGGAAGTGTAATTTTAATGTCGCATTTAGGCAGACCAAAAGGAGCAGAAGATAAATATTCGTTAAAGCACATTTTAAAAACAGCTTCTGAAATCTTGGGAGTTCAGGTGAAGTTTGCTGAAAATTGTGTTGGAGAAGTAGCAAAAACTGCTGCTGCAAATTTACAGCCGGGAGAAGTTTTGTTGCTTGAAAATTTACGTTTTCACGCTGAGGAAGAAGCCGGAGATGTTGCTTTTGCAAAAGAATTAGCATCATTAGGAGACATCTATGTAAACGATGCTTTTGGTACAGCACACAGAGCACACGCTTCAACCACAATTATTGCCCAGTTTTTTCCAACTGAAAAATGTTTTGGAACCTTATTGGCAAAAGAAATAGAAAGTTTAAATAAAGTACTTAAAAATAGCGAAAAACCGGTAACAGCAGTTCTTGGAGGTTCAAAAGTATCTTCAAAAATTACCGTTATCGAAAACATCTTAGACAAAGTAGATCATATGATCATCGGTGGTGGAATGACATTTACATTCGTTAAAGCACTGGGTGGTAAAATCGGAGAATCTATTTGTGAAGATGACAAACAGGATTTAGCACTTGAAATTTTGAGATTAGCCAAAGAAAAAGGAGTTCAGGTTCACATTCCGGTTGACGTAATTGCAGCAGATAGTTTTTCTAATACTGCAAATACTCAGGTAGTAGATGTAAACGCAATTCCTGACGGATGGCAAGGTCTTGATGCAGGTCCTAAATCTTTAGAAAACTTTAAAAAAGTAATTCTGGAGTCAAAAACAATTTTATGGAATGGCCCATTAGGAGTTTTCGAAATGGAGTCATTTGCTAAAGGAACGATCGCTTTAGGTGATTATATTGCTGAAGCTACAGAAAATGGTGCCTTCTCATTAGTAGGTGGTGGAGATTCTGTTGCAGCAGTAAAACAGTTCGGTTTTGAAGATAAAATGAGTTATGTTTCTACCGGAGGTGGAGCTATGCTTGAAATGTTAGAAGGTAAAATTTTACCTGGAATCGCCGCGATTTTGGACTAAAAAATCACAATTAACATTTTTTTACATAGTTTTCTTCAATAAACTGTTTAAGTTTGTAAAACTAAGGTTTCTGTAATTTATTGAATTATAGAATTTTAAAAAAATGTTATATGATTGTAAAAAAAATAGCAATAGTGGTTTCCGCTTTTTTTTCTATTTCTGTGGTCGCACAGAATGTTGCAAAAGCAGATGCTGAAATTAAACCGGTTGTAAAAATATCGTATTTAGATTCTGTTAAAAGTACCTTCAAAAAAAATGAACTGGCAACACGTGTTGACAGTCTTTGGATGAACGAATTAGTAAGTCTCGATATTTACGACGATTTAACAAAAGACATTCAAACCATTAACACAGATGTAACAGTTGATGAAGAACTGCCTACAGATTTGCTAAAACAGCGATTGCAGGCAATGAATGGGAAATCACCTTTTAATATTGAATACAATCAGGGATTAGAAAACATCATAAAGTCATTTCTTAAGAATCGTAAAAAATCGTTTTCACGATTGATGTCTTTATCAGAATATTACTTTCCAATTTTTGAAGACGCTTTTGCCAAACAAAATGTGCCTTTAGAAATTAAATATTTAGCCGTTGTAGAATCTGCTTTAAATCCTAAAGCAGTTTCTAAAATGGGCGCCACCGGACTTTGGCAATTCATGTACGGAACCGGAAAACAATACGCACTTAAAATAGATTCTTATATCGATGAACGCAGTGACCCGCTTAGAGCAACTGCCGCGGCATCAGAATATATGACTAAAATGTTCAGCATCTTTGGTGATTGGGAATTGGTTCTGGCCTCTTACAACTCAGGACCAGGAAATGTGACCAAGGCCATTCGTCGTTCCGGTGGAAAAACAAAATATTGGGACATTCGAAGCCATCTTCCAAAAGAAACTCAAGGTTATGTCCCCGCTTTTTTAGCCACCATGTACCTTTTTGAATACCATAAAGAACACGGAATTAATCCACAAAGAGCCGTTGTTAAAAATTTTGAAACGGATACTGTTCAGATCAAAAGCCAAATGTCATTCAAACAAATTGCTGATTTGTTAGACATGCCGCAATCTCAAATTCAGCTTTTAAATCCATCGTATAAATTAAACGTAGTTCCCTTTTATCAGGGTGAGGAGCATTATCTGCGTTTACCGAAAGAGAAAATTGCCACCTTTGTTTCAAACGAAGACAAAATTTATGCCTATGTAGCTTACCAAGCGCAGAACAAAACCATTCCGGTTCAATTGGCGATGAGGACAGCCCCAAGAGCCAAATACATTGCGAAAGCCAAAGAAAAAGAAGAATCTCCTAAAGAAATTCAGTTTTACAAAGTTCGTAAAGGGGATAATCTGGGAGCAATTGCCGAAAAGTATAACGTAAGCATTGTAGATCTGAAGAAGTGGAACAACCTGAAATCAAACTCAGTGGCCTTTGGAAGAAATTTAAAAATTAAATCTGAAATAGAGGCAGTTGTTAAAAATCCTAAAGAAGCTAAAGCAACACTTGCAATAGATAAAAAATCAGAAGAGGCTATTGCTTCAGCAGATGATAAAGATAAAAATAATGCACAACCGCAGGAATATGTAGTAGCTGCCGGAGACAATTTAGGCAGTATTGCAAAGAAATTCGGTACGACTATTGCGGAGTTGAAAGAACTTAATAGTCTAACTTCAAATAATATTGGTTTGGGGAAAACATTAGTGATTTCTAAAGCAGTTCCTGAAATTGTAGATGAGAATGCTGTAACAACCGCTATTGCGTCAAACAATTCAATTGATTCGTTTAAGAAAAAAGCAACATCAAAAGCTTTGGGTGAAGACTATTATGTTAAAAAAGGAGATTCGTTGTATAGTATTTCTAAAAAATATCCGGGAGTAACCATTTCCGATATTAAAAAATGGAATAATATTAAAGACGGAGACATTAAACCCGGAATGAAACTTAAAATAAACGGATAATTCAAAATCTTATATAAATTTGGGTTTTATTTCATAACTTAAGAGAATGAATAAAACCCATTTTTTATTAATACTACTTCCGCTGCTGTTCATTTCATGCTTTAAAAATGACAAGCAGACTGAATCTGTGTCTGGAAAAACCAATACTATTTCCGTCATTATAGACGATCAATTGTGGTATGGAGAAGTGGGCGACAGCATCCGAAATAAATTTGCCTCACCGGTTTTAGGACTTACACAGGAAGAACCAATATTTACCATCAATCAGTATCCAGCTCGTTTGCTGGAAGGTTTTGTTACCGACAGTCGTAGCATTATAGTGGTAAAAAAAGCTGCTGCTGATAAGTTTGAAGTCACACACAGCGCCTCGCTGCCTCATAATACTTTTAGAATTTACGGAAAATCGGTAGATGATATCATTTGCAGTATCGAACTCAATTCAGCACAAATTATTAAGGTAATTCGTGATACCGAAATCAAAAAGATTCAGGAGGACAACAGCAAATCCCTGTTGAATCCGGCCATTATAAAAAACAAATTTCATGTCGATCTTCAGATACCCGTTGGATATGAATACATGTTGCACAAAAAGAACTTTATCTGGCTTAAAAAAGACATCATTAGCGGAAATACCAGTCTGCTCATCTATCAAATTCCGATTCGCAGTTTTGAAAAAAGCTCAAATGTAGTAGACAACATTATTCGCATGCGGGATTCGGTTGGTTATTACATCAAAGGCAAGGAACCCAAAACACGTATGATTACAGGAGAGGCTTATGCTCCCTATTTCTCGACGATTTTATTAGATGGAAAAAAAGCTTTTGAAACTAAAGGCACCTGGGAGCTTAAGAATGATTTTATGGCCGGACCTTTTATCAACTATGCCATTGTTGACGAAATGTATAACCGAATTCTGGTAATCGAAGGATTTTGTTATTCACCCTCCAACGAAGAACGTGATTTAATGTTAGACCTGGAAGCAATTATAAAATCGGTTAAAATTGATAAGAGGTAAATCCGTCGCTCTGAAAGAGCTTCAGCTAAAGCATAGTGCAACGCACTATGAAGCATGTAAAAGTTTGTTTGCGCCCTGAAAGGGCAAAAGCCCAATACCAAAATTATCAATTTGCAGCTTTTTATAGAAATCCTGTTAAGTTTTTAGTAATGAGGTGACAAACTAATTTTTCTTAATTTTGTTTTACAACTAACATTAAAACAGATCATTATGAAAAATTTAATTGCAGCATTATTACTAATCATGTGTTTTGCTTCCTGTAAAAAAGAGGCAAAGACAGCAACTGAAACAGTAGGCTCTTCGGATAGTATTAAAAAGGAAGAACCAATAGCAGAACAACCGGTTGATTCGGCAGCACAAATGAAAGCCTGGCAGGAGTATGCAACCCCTGGGGCTCCTCATAAATTAATGGCGGATGAGGTTGGAACCTGGAATTGTGACATGACTTTCTGGTCAGAACCAAACGGGAAACCTGAAAAAGCCACTTCAACAGCAAATGTTAAAATGATTCTTGGAGGGCGTTATCAGGAATCGAATTATCAGGGAACCATGATGGGGCAAGCTTTTGAGGGTAAAAGTACATTAGCTTATAACAATGCCAGTAAAGAATACACCACCACATTTATTGATAATATGGGAACCGGTATGCTGGTGGCAATGGGAAAGTACGATGAAAGTACCAAAAGTATGGAGCTAAAAGGAGACATGGTTAATCCCATAAACGGTAAAAAGACACCCTACAGAGAAATTTATACCATTGTAGATGCTAAAACACGTAAAATGGAAATGTTTGATGTAAAAAATGGGGAAGAGTTCAAGAGCATGGAAATCATTATGAAGAAAAAATAAGATTGGCATTTCATCATAAAGTATAAATCCTGGTTGCAGTTTGTAATCGGGATTTATAGTTAAGAATATTTGGTATAATTTTGTTTTTAGCGTAAGTTAAAACCGTAAACAATAAGACAAAAACAATAAACAAAGAGCAAATGGAGCTAAAATGGAAAATAAAGCCTTTTGAGGCGTTAAATGTAAACGAGCTATACGATTTACTCAAATTAAGAAGTGAGATCTTTGTAGTCGAGCAAAACTGCGTTTATTTAGACCTTGACGGTAAAGACAAGAAAGCATTACATCTGATTGGGGAATACGACGGCAAAACAGTAGCGTATGTACGTTTATTCGATGCGGGGATTAGTTTTGATAATGCTTCGATCGGACGTGTGGTGGTAGATGCCAATTACCGCGACCGAAAATGGGGACATGATCTGATGCGTGAAGCAATTGCAGCCATAAAATCAAATTTTGATAAAGATGCGATTACGATTGGAGCTCAATTGTATTTAAAAAAATTCTACGAAAGCCACGGATTCGTGCAAACCAGCGAAATGTATCTGGAAGATGATATTGAGCACATAGAGATGGTCAGAAGCTGATTGATAGTGAAGACGATTAGTTAGAGAATTATTTCTTTAGATTTTAAATTTTGTCAGAATCATATAGAAGTCTTATTTACTTTGTTAAGTAGATAAGACTTTCCTTTTTTTATGATTTGGATAACATTTTTGAAGACTGGATTTCTCTAATTTAGGTTGCGATTAATGTCTAATAAAATAAATAGTATATGAAAAGAAGAATACTGGTTTTTGTGTTTTTAGTTTTTAATGTCTTATGTTTTGGTAATAGTAGGGAGGTAAGTAGTGATGAAAATCAACGCATCGAAAATTTGGCGAGCCTTGCAAAAATTTGGGGATTTTTAAAATATTATCATCCCAATGTCGCTAAAGGTAATTTCAATTGGGATGAGCAATTGGTTACAATGATTCCTAAAGTTGAAAGCGCAAAGAACAGAGAGGATTTATCAAAAGTTTATTTGGACTGGATTGCAACCTTAGGCGTTGTAGAAGAATGTAAATCATGTAAAGATGTGTCCTCAAAAAATTATTTTGATAAAAACTTTGATCTTTCCTGGGCGGATAATTTAGCTGTTTTTACACCGGAGCTTTCTCGTAAACTTAGATACATTGAAGAAAATAGAGCACAAAGTAATAGCTACTATGTCACCAAAAGTTCAAGAGATAATGTTGAAGTCAGAAATGAATCAAAATATAAAGATTTTGAATATCCGGATAAAAATTATCGGTTACTAAGTTTGTTCAAATATTGGAATACAATTGAATATTTCTTCCCCTATAAATATTTAACGGATCAAAAATGGAGTACAGTTCTGGAGGAAATGATTCCTCAGTTTGAAAAAGCCAACAATGCGACTGAATATCAATTGGCATTGCTTGTAACCGTTATTAAACTTGACGATACACATGCAAGTTTGTATACGGATAAGAACTTTGAGTTTTTTGGGAAAAAATATATTCCGGCTTTCAGTAATGTAATTGAAAATAAAGTTGTTATCGTTGGAATTTACAGCGATTCACTCGCGAAAATAAATGATATCAGAAAGGGGGATATTATTGAAGAAATTGAGGGTGAAAATGCTTTGAAAATAATGGCTGATCGAAAAAAATACGTAAACGGTTCAAATAATAGCACCAAAGCTAAGAATTATAACCATTATCTGTTTAATGGTTCAACGGATTCAGTAAAAGTAAAAATAAGAAGAGATGATGTTGTTCTGGTAAAAATGGTAAAACGTTACAAAGGATCAGATTTAAAATCAAACTTGAGTCGCACCAAAGAAAAATTTAATTTGGATGCAAACAATATAGGATATATTAATTTGGCTAATATAGAAGTAAATGATCAGGACGAGATTATGGAAAAGCTGAATTCGACAAAAGCTTTAATTATAGATATTAGAAACTACCCTCCACTGATGCCTTATAGAATTGCCAGAAGACTAAGTTTTGAAAATAAAGAGTATGTCAAGTGTATTGCCCCTGATTTAAAATATCCGGGAAGGTTTATTTGGAAAAAATCTCTCGTGATAGAGCCATTAAAAAAATCATATTATAAAGGAAAAGTAGTTTTGTTGGTTAATGAAGAGACCCAAAGCAGAGCGGAGTTTGTGACTATGCTTTTACAAACGGGTGATAATGTTACGACTATTGGCAGCCAGACTGCGGCAGCGGACGGTGATGTGTCCCGACTTGAATTTTCCGGCTTTGAAACGGCTATAAGTGGACTAGGTGTTTTTTACCCCGATGGAACCGAGACACAAAGAAAAGGGGTCAAGATCGATATAGAGGTTCACCCAACAGTTAAAGGAATTCAGGAAGGGAAAGATGAGGTTTTGGAGAAAGCAAAAGAATATTTAGTAACAGAAAAGAGCTAGAGGATTATTGTTTTTAAATCTTAGTAATCAAAAATTCAACACGACGATCCAGATTATCTCCTTTTCCCAACGGGTATTTATTCCCGCAACCCTGATAAGTCATTCGGTTTTTGGAGATTTTTTTGGAGCTGAGGTAGTAAAAAACAGTTTTGGCACGGTTCCAGGAAAGCCTTCTTTCATTGGTGGCTCTGTCAATTCCGTCGGAGTAGATATCAGGGGTGCAGCAAACATGACCTCTGATTTCGAATTTTAAACCATTTTGTTTTTCTAAGATTGCGGCAACCTTATCTAATTCCTTTTTAGAGTTTGAAGTAAGTTTTGAACTTCCGATATCAAATAAAATATTGTCTAAAAAGATCTTGTCACCAATTTTAAGTTTATTAGGAAATGAGTTGTAAATTCCTTTACCAAAGCTGTTTTTCTTTACAGCAATTAAGTCAACCCGCCGGTTTCGGGTACGGGTTTCATGTAAGTTTTCAATAGTGTCAGGCCGTACAACCACACGGCCTTTTCCTTCCAGAATAACAATTTTGCCCTGGTTGAAGCCTGCGCGAACCAATAAGTTTTGGATGGTGGCTGCGCGATTGTTAGACAAACGAAAGTTGTATTCGTCGTTTCCGCGATCATCACAATAGCCATATATTTGTACCGACTCAACTTTAGAGGTGTCGATACTTTTAATAAAACGGTTTACAACTTCGGTTTGTTTCGGTGTAAGGTCGAACTTGTCAAATTCGAAATAAATGGTTTCAATAGGTTTTTGCTGTGCCGATAAATTGTAAATAAGAAACAGAAATAGAACTCTGTAAAGCTTCATTTTTTTACATTTTTAAAATCGTTTTATACTCGGTCTGGTTATTTAATACGTTTACTGCTTTTTTAATTTCTGAATTGTTTTTAATGTAATATTGATACAAACCTTCCTGATACTGATATCTTTTAATCAGTTCTTCCTGTATCAGGTTTCTGATCTCTTTTTGATTTTTATCCAGCAGAGTGCTTTCGCTTTTTTCAAGAGCAGCTTGTAACTGTTGGTATTCCGTAGCAATAGTTTCGTCTATTTTTTCATTTTTGGCTGCAGCCATCATATTTTTCAACGCCACTTCCGATTCCGTGTCAAAACTAATTTTGTTGGTTTTCAGGAACTGCTTAAAACTGCTGTAATCAGCATCTGTTATCGTTGGTGTTTTGTCTCCTAAGTTTGGATTCTTATAATAGTACGTGGTAGCATAATCAAAGATCCCATCATTTTTTAGCAAGGCCGTTGTAATCGGACTCATTTTGGTTTCGTCCAGTTCGATATCCGGTAAAACACCGCCTCCATCATAAACCGTTCTTCCTTTTCGGGTTTTAAAAGCATTGAAATTTTTAGCATCCGTTTTTTGAGCCACACCATTTTTGTCTTTATGGGCATAATCCAAAGCCTGAATACAACGTCCGGAAGGCGTGTAATATCGTGAGATTGTCACTTTCAACTGAGTTCCGTAAGTTAAGTCAACAGAGCGCTGCACCAAACCTTTTCCGAAACTGCGGCTTCCCAGAATTACGGCACGGTCTAAATCCTGTAAAGCTCCGGAAACAATTTCTGAGGCTGAAGCACTTCTGCCATTGACTAAAATGGCCAAAGGAATCTCAGTATCGACAGGTTCTTTAGTTGTTTTATAAATGTTGTTGTGTTTTTCGATTCTTGATTTTGTTGTTACAATAACCTCATTCTTCGGAACAAATAAATTACAGATATCAATAGCTTCATTGAGCAAACCACCCGGATTCCCTCTTAAATCCAGAACGATTTGTGTAGCACCGTCCGCTTTAAGTTTTTCCAGTGCGTCTTTCACCTCGTTGGATGCCTTTCTGCTAAAGTGCGCCAGAACAATGTATCCGGTTTTAGCATCGATCTTTCCAAAAAACGGTACCGATTTAATATCCACTTCATCCAAAACGAGTTGAGTGGTGAAGGTTTGCCCTTGTCGGAGATATTTGATGTTGATTTTCGTGTTTTTAGTTCCCTTCATTAATTGCGAAGCATCATCTTTAAAATCGGCGATCAAAACATCACCAATCTGAATGATTTCGTCTCCCGCTTTCAGTCCGGCCTTGTCGGCAGGATAGTTTTTATAAGGTTCACGAACAATTAAACGGTCTTTTTTTCTTGAGATCAAAGCGCCAATCCCGGTATATTCTCCGGTATTGTTGATTTTAAAATTCACCACATCCTGTTCGTTAAAATAAACCGTATAAGGATCCAGACTGCTCAGCATGCTTTTAATGGCTTTGTCCATCAAGTCACCCGGGTTGGTCTCGTCAACATAATTCGTGTTTACGGCTTTAAACAGCGTAGTGAAAATTTCGATTTGTTTGGCAATTTCAAAAAAGTCATCTTTGAAACTGGTTCCGATAAATAAAAACCCTGCAGCAACAGCAGGTATGATGAATTTCTTCTTGAAATAAGGATACATGATTATATTTTTTTTCTTTTAAATCTTTTTCTAATAAAGTAGACAAGTACGCAAAATACGATTATAAACGGCCATATACTAATGATCGAAATTAAAAAATCGGACAGGTTGAAAAATCCGGATTGAATAGCAGTCCATATTTTAGAACCATAAGAAATCTTAACGCCTTGTTTTTGAGCTATGGTTTTGTAAAATGATATCGTTACAGTACTTTCTGAAACGCGGCTTTCGAGGTATTTTAACTGACCTTCTTTGGCTTCAATTTCTTCACGAATAGCCGAAATTTGTTTTTCAATTTCCAATATTTCACTAATCTTAGTAGCTTTTTGTAAAATCTCTAAATAGCGGGCTTCAAGTTTACGTTTTGTGTTTAATCTTGAAGTTAGGTCAATGTATTGTTCGGTAACATTTTCTGCAGAAATCTCTTTTTGTTCAAAGTACGAAACACCCTTAGAAACCGCATTTATAAAAGAATCAAAGTTTGCACTGGGAACGCGAATCGTTATGGTTCTGTAAATGTTGTCATATTCTTTGCCTTCAGAATCATTCTGAATGGTGGCTTTATTGGCAACAATCGCAGTTTGGATTTGTTTGAAAGTATCCTCTAAATCATTGGTTTCGAATCGAAGTGAAGCCTGCTTAATAATTTTTTGTGATATCTGTGGCGCATCCGGGGCAGCGGGGTCATACTGTGCATCTGACGCTGCAGCGGATTCATTTTTTGGAGGAAGCTTGACGGCGCTAACCATCATATTAGCAGATGATTCCTCATTTTTACTGCAACTTGAAAAGCCTAAAAAGAGCAAGAATAAAAATAAAATATAGCGCATAATATTTCAAATTAAATTTAAAACTACAATTTTTTTATAATTTTTCGTATAATTTGATAAATAAAGTTGCCTTAAAACGATTACAATTCTGTTTTATTTTCAGAATCAGGGGTTTTATTTACCTGTTGAAGAAATTTCTCAAAAAGCTGAATGGTCTTGGTGTTGATTTCGTCATAAGACAGTCTGTCTTTCGTTTGATAAAAAAACATCAATGAGTAGGGCTGTGAAATGTTATCCAAAAGTAAGTGTTTGTTCAGTCGGTACGTTTCTCTTAGAACCCGTTTGAAGTAATTTCGGTCTACGGCCTTTTTGAAGTATTTTTTAGAAACCGAAACGCCAATTTTGATTTTTTCTGGTGAATTTTCTTCTGCCGGAGCATAAACCAAACGCAAAGGATATTTTGAAACCGATTTCCCTTCAGAAAACAGTAAAGTTATTGTGGTTTTGCTCTTTAAGCGTTCATTTTTAGGGTAAGTGAAGTTCATTTAATTCAGAAAAAATTTGCAAATTTTAGGGCAAAGGTACAATTAAACCAGAAAAACGGTTATTGTTTTCAATTTTTATACCGCTAAAAATTTATTTATTACTTTTGGGCATTAATTTTTTAAGCATGCAAAAGATAATTTCGTACCCCATTTCCTTAATTTATTACTTGTGTTTTGGTTTTTGTCTGGCGGTATTTCACCCGATACAATGGTTCTGCCTGAATGTTTTTGGGTATCAGGCACATAAAAAAAGCGTAGATTATCTGAATTTCTTCCTGTTAAGATGTACCAATCTGGTGGGAACAAGATACACCGTTAGTGGAGTAGAGGGTATACCAAAGGGAGTTCCAATCATTTTTGTTGCGAATCACCAAAGTATGTACGATATCGTGACAATGATTTGGTACTTTAGACGATTTCATTGTAAATTTGTAAGTAAGAAAGAGTTAGGAAGCGGAATCCCGAGTGTGTCTTTTAATTTACGCCATGGAGGATCTGTCTTAATCGACCGAAAAGACCCTAAACAAGCGATTCCGGTAATCAAAGGCTTGTCTGAATATATCGAAAAAAATACCAGAGCCGCTGTAATTTTTCCTGAAGGAACAAGAAGTAAAACAGGAAAACCTAAAGAGTTTGCACAAAGTGGTTTAAAAATCTTATGTAAATATGCGCCGTCTGCTTATGTAGTGCCGGTAAGTATCAATAATTCATGGAAAATGGTTCGTTTTGGAATGTTTCCGGTTGGATTAGGAAATCATTTAACCTTTACAGCACATAAAGCAATGGCCGTAAAAGATTATGATTTTGCCGATTTAATGGCTTTGACAGAAAAAGCAGTGGTAGAAGGAGTAAATGAGTATAAATAGATTTTTGTTTTAGTACAAACGAAAACTTAAATCCCAATCTTAAATAAGTAATGTCTATAAAAAACATTAGATTAGAAGTAATGCAGTTTTTGGAAAAAAACGTGGATAGCTTCGTTGAACAGTATTTAATTCCAGTGGAAAAAATTTGGCAGCCGTCAGACTTTTTGCCTAATTCTGAAGGAGAAAATTTCTTTGAGGAGGTAAAAGAGTTACGTGAAATTGCTAAAGAACTGCCTTATGATTTCTGGGTAACTTTAGTGGGGGATACCATCACTGAAGAAGCTTTGCCAACATATGAGTCATGGTTAATGGATGTAGAAGGAGTCAATCAGGTAGAAAACGGTGGAAATGGCTGGTCGAAATGGATCAGACAATGGACCGGAGAAGAAAACCGCCACGGAGACCTTTTAAATAAATACTTGTATTTGTCCGGTCGTGTAAACATGCGTGAAATCGAAATGACTACTCAGCATTTAATCAACGACGGTTTTGATATTGGAACCGGATCTGATCCGTACAAAAACTTTGTGTACACCAGCTTCCAGGAATTGGCTACTTATGTGTCGCACAACAGAGTGGCACAAATGGCAAAGAAATTTGGGGATAACAAATTGTCTAAAATGTGTAAAATGATTGCAGGCGACGAAATGCGTCACCATCATGCTTACAGCGAGTTTGTTACCCGTATTTTTGCCGTTGATCCAAGTGAAATGATGTTGGCGTTTCAATACATGATGAAACAAAAAATCGTTATGCCAGCGCACTTTTTAAGAGAATCAGGTCAGAAAATAAGCAGTGCTTTTGAGCAGTTTTCAGATTCAGCACAACGTATAGGGGTGTACACCGCTAACGATTATGTTGATATTATGCAAAAGCTAATCAACAAATGGGAAATTGATAAAATTTCAAATTTGACAGACGAAGCAGAGAAAGCGCGTGATTACCTGATGAAATTACCGGCCCGTATGGCAAGAATTTCTGAAAGACTTGTAATCCCTGCAGAATCTCATATCTTTAAATGGGTTGAGCCTGCCAGATTGTAAAGTACAGATTTCTGATTTTAGAGTTTAGATTTGTGAAACTTTAAGCAGAATAGCTGAAAAACATATTGTTGATTGTTGAGGTTTCAAAACTTTGACAATCAACAATTTTTATTTAAAGTACAAAATACCAGAGTAAATCTGTTTCACCAGCTTGAGGTGTGTGACATTTACCGCAAACTATAAATACTATGAATAACTCCGAACTTATAAATAAAACGATTGCTTTCGTAAAAGAGAAATTAAATGATGCCGAAGGTGGGCACGATTGGTTTCATATTGAGCGTGTTTATAAAAATGCACTTTTAATTGCCAAAGGAACTGACTGTGATCTTACCGTAGTGCAATTGGGAGCTTTGCTTCATGATATTGCCGACAGTAAATTTCATAATGGAGATGAGACTATTGGCCCTAAAACAGCTCGTTTATTTCTGGAATCAGAGGAAGTTGCTGAGGAAATAATTCAGCATGTAGTAAACATCATCGAAAACATCTCCTATAAGGGCGGAAATTTTGAAAAGAGGTTTTCTTCTGTAGAATTAGATATCGTTCAGGATGCGGACCGTTTAGATGCAATTGGGGCCATTGGAGTAGCAAGAGCATTTAATTATGGAGGGTTTAAGAATAGAACGCTCCATGATCCTGCAATTGCACCCATAACCAATATGACAAAAGAGGAATACAAAAAGAATACGGCACCAACGATCAATCATTTTTATGAAAAGCTTTTGCTCCTGAAGGATAAGATGAATACCGAAACCGGTAAGCAAATTGCCGCAGAGAGACATCGTTTTATGGAAACATTCCTGGCGCAGTTTTATGCGGAATGGGAGGGGGAGAAGTAGTATTTAGTCTCAGTTTTCAGTTTTTAATAGAGAAGAGGCTTAGACTCCGCTCAGCCTGACACCAGCAGAATGCTAGTGGAATGTCCCCCTGAGCGAAGTCGAAGGCTTGCGGAGTTGTAGTTTTTTTAGTCCCGGTCTCCGTCTCAGTTTTCAGTCTAAACAGCCATGGTGTCACCCTGAGCGAAGTCGAAGGCTTATGGAACCGTAAGTTTTTTTTAAACCTAAGTTTCAGTTTTTAGGCTCTCGATTACTTTGATGCCGTTTTCTGAACAAATGCCTGCACAGCGTTTTTAAATTCTTTGTTCTTCTCGTAATATAAAATGTGACCTCCTTTTATAATCTTTACTTCCCGGTTTGGAAATTGAAACATACGGTAGTGATCCGGTCCAATACTATGATCCTGCGATCCTGTGATTATAAGAACAGGTACTTTTATCAGTGAAGTTTGTTTGGTAAAATTGCTTAAGTAAACGGGCATGCTTAGTGCCTGCTGTCCAAAAGAATAATTTCTTTTAAAACTACTGTCGATACTATCGAGTTTTTCTACGTTCTGTTTGCTGTCAGATAATATCATGTAATCCTTGCCTGCTTTTTTAATGCGTTTCTTTGAAGCTATAAAAGTATCGAGTGCAGTTTCATTATTTTTTACCGTTATGTTTTCACCAAGTGTTTTGCCCATAAAATCAATCTGATTCAGCAACGAATCGTTGATATCCAATGTTGCATTTAAAAGAATTAAGCCCTTAACATGTTCCGGGTATTTTTGAGCGTATGCGGAAGCTAAGATTCCTCCAAAGGAATGCCCCATGATAAATACTTTTTCGGTATTCAGGGTTTTACGAATGTCTTCAATATCTTCTAACATTCTGTTGAGACTGTAATTGTTATCCGGGGAGGATGCGGAACGGCCACAGCCTCTTTGGTCAAAATAGCAAATAGTCAGTTTATCTTCAAGAACATTTCCTCCCATTTCTTCAAACGATTTGCTCCATGCGCCGGGACCACCGTGCAAAAAAATACAGAGATCACCTTTACCGGAAACTTTTAGAAACAAAGGAACTCCATCAGAAGTAACAACGGTACTATCGTTTAGTCTTGCAGGAGTATTGCTTTTCTGGCTGTGTCCATGATATCCAAAACACAAGAGCAAAAGAAAAAGGAAAGAAACTTTCGAACTCATTTTAGAATTTGTTGTTTGAGGTTGAACTTATTTGGTTTTTTAAAACCTGCTAAAAGTATAATTAAAACCACAAATTAAAAAATTAAAAGAGATCCTTTTGATTAGTATTTAGTTGATATATAGAGGAGTAAAGGTTTTTTTTCCGCCGAGACACACTAAGAAAACACAAAGCTTCACAAAGGATTTAAAATCTCTGTGAAGCTTTGTGTTTATTTGGTGAATTAATTATTCTTCTAAATTTAGGGTTTAAGTACTTTTAGTTTATGCGGTAAACCCAATCTATCTGTAAGATTGTGGTCATTATAAAAAGCAGATAAATTAGAAAATCCTTTTGTACAAAGACATATATACCTTTATTGAAATAATTAAAAGTGTTCTTTTTGGGTTCCATTAGCTTTAATAAAAGGTCATTGAAGTAGAACCAGAATATTAAATGAATACTAAAAAAGGATATCGTTCTAAAATCGGATGAATTTATTTTATTGTCAATGAGATTGTATTGGTGCGCTAAATAAACAATTATAAAAAAAGCAGCAATGCCTAAATTGATGTATCGGTTTAAAAGGACTTTTTTAGAAAGAATTAAAAATATGGACAGATTTAAGGTTATGAAGAATAGATAATAAATTAAATTAGTCATCTTTTAAATTTGCTTTTTTAGAATATCTGCCAGCTGTAAGGCTGAGCAAAGTTGTATGGTTTTAAATCTTTGTTCCTATGAATCTCCTTCTAAGAACATCCACAATTGTGATCGCCACAATCTTTCTTCTTTTTAGATTTCCAGAAGAACTTCTTGATGAGGTACCCAACGGCAATGAATAATATGATAAAGGCAATAATTTCTTGTACCATGATCGTTTATTTTAAAAGTTGATACGTTATAAGTGCGACAAAATAAGCAAGACCACTCATCAGGACAAGCTGCATGGCAGGCCATTTCCAGGAATTGGTTTCTTTCTTGGTGATGGCAAGCGTACTGGCGCATTGCATGGCAAAAGCATAAAAAAGCAATAAGGATATACCCGAGGCAAAATTAAAAATCTTATGACCCGTTTCCGGATTGATCTCTTCCTGCATTTTACTTCTTATGGTAGATTCGTTGTCCGTATCTCCAACACTGTATATGGTTGCAAGAGTTCCCACGAACACTTCACGTGCGGCAAAGGAACTAATTAGTGCAATTCCGATTTTCCAGTCGTAACCTAAAGGCGAAATAACAGGTTCTATGGCTCTTCCCATCAAACCGATATAAGAGTTTTCCAGTTTTTGCGAAGCGACTTCATTTTCAAACTGAGTTTCATCTAAAGTGGTATCTGCAAATCTCTCTTTTACAATAGTCTCGGCCTCATTAAAATCTTTTCCGGGACCATATGAAGCTAAAAACCACAAGATCACAGATATAGCTAAGATAATTTTACCCGCACCCACTACGAAAGCTTTTGTTTTCTCTACAACATTAATTGCAACGTTTTTGAACAACGGCAATTTATAGCTTGGCATTTCTACCACAAAATAAGTCTTTGAACTAATTTTTAATATTTTGTCCAGAATGTAAGAAGCAAGAATTGCGGTTGCAAAACCTAGTAAATACAATAACATCAACGCTAATCCCTGCATATTTAAGATTCCAAAAAGGCGTTCGTCCGGAATTACCAATGAAATAATGATTGTATAAACAGGCAGTCTGGCAGAGCAGGTAGTAAAAGGAGTGACCAGAATTGTAATCAGTCGTTCTTTCCAGTTTTCGATATTTCGGGTAGCCATAATGGCCGGAATAGCACAGGCCGTTCCTGAAATTAAAGGCACGACACTCTTTCCGGACAAACCAAATTTTCGCATGATTTTATCCATCAAAAAGACCACACGGCTCATATAACCACTTTCTTCTAAAATCGAAATGAACAGAAACAAAAAGGCAATTTGTGGGATAAAAATAATCACACCGCCAATTCCCGGTACAATTCCCTGAGAAAGTAAGTCGGTGAGAATTCCGCTTGGCAGTTCTGCGGCAACCCAGCTGCTTAAGGAAGCAAAAGAGCTGTCTATGAAATCCATAGGAATAGTTGACCAACTGAAAATAGACTGGAAGATCAAAAATAAAATAGCCAGGAAAATGACATAACCCCAAACTTTATGGGTTAAAACACGATCCAGTTTCGCTCTGATATCCTTTGCCATTGAGGCATCTACTTTTAAACCTTCTTTTAAAACATCGTTGATAAACTGATATCGTTTGATCGTTTCCTTTTGCTGTAAGCGTTTTAGTTCCGAATGTGATTTGGTAAAAGTGCTTCTGATTTCATTTCGATCCAGGTTCGAAAAATTCACATCCTGTGTAATTACCAGCCAAAGTTTGTACAACAACTGATTCGGAAAAGCTTCCTGTAGTTTTTCAAAATAAGCCTGATCAATAACTGATGCGTTCAGGCAAGGCTCATGCGGAATATTTTTATACGAAACAATTAGTTCTTTCAGTTCTTCAATTCCCAAACCTTTTCGGGAACTTACCAAAGCAATTTTCGTTTTTAGTTTTTCCTCCAGATAAGGAATATCCAAAGTAATACCTTTGCTTTCCATACGGTCTGACATGTTGATGACCAGAATCGTTGGAATTTCAAGATCTTTAATTTGAGTGTAAATCAGTAAATTACGTTTCAGATTTTCGACATCTGTAACCACTACCGCTACATCCGGATATAATTTGTCGTTTTTGTTGAGTAACAATTCAATAACCACACTTTCGTCCATAGAACTGGCATTCAGACTATAGGTTCCCGGCAAATCCAGAATGTTGGCTTTGATATTGTGTGGTAACTTACAGAAACCGATTTTTTTCTCAACTGTAATTCCGGGATAGTTCCCAACTTGTTGATTTAATCCTGTAAGCTGATTGAAAACAGAAGTTTTTCCGGTATTCGGATTCCCGATAAGGGCGACGTTGATATTTTGAATGCTCATTACAAATTGGTTTTGATAAGTTCAACTTCAATTTCACGAGCAGTTTCAACGCGAATGGCTACATGTGAGCCATTAATGTCTAAATACAAAGGGTCGCCAAAAGGCGCAATTTGCAGTAATTCAACTAAGTTGCCCGGCAAACAACCCATTTCTAGTAGTTTTAGAGGAATAAGATCGATATCAAAATCTTTGATAATGGCTTTTTCGCCTTTTTTCAGAGTGTGGATAGTATTTTGCAAGCTTATTTAGATTGAATTTAGATTGCAAAAATAGGCAATTATTCTTTATTTCAAGGTATTTAACACTTGCTGAAATGCTAAATCTTTCTAAAAATAAGGGATTTTAGACCGATTTTAATGAATTTCGCGATTGTTCTTTCGAGGGATTACTCCTGGCACAGAAAATTAATGTCTTCTAAAAGACGTTTAATTTCTTCCTTATTTGTTCCGTCATAAAAACCACGAACACGTCTTTTTTGATCCACCAAAACAAAATTCTCAGTATGCACCATATCGTAAAGCTGATCAGGACGTCCGAGTTTTACAGCCAGGTATGATTTTCGTGCCATTGTATAAATTTCTTTTTTATCGCCCGTAACCAGATTCCATTTGCTGTCGACCACACCATGTTTTATGGCATAGGCTTTTAGAACAGGGATACTGTCAACCTCAGGAAATACGGTATGAGAAAGCAACATTACTTTCGGATTGTTTAAAACTGCTTTTTGAACATCCTCGAGATTGGTCGTCATTTTTGGGCAGATTGAACCGCAGGTGGTGAAGAAAAAGTCGGCCACATATATTTTTCCTTCGTAATTCTTCTGAGTAATAGTATCTCCGTTTTGATTCACAAACGAAAAATCGGCAATTGTATGGTATTTGCTTTTATATTGAACCGTGCTGTCTACCAGTTCCGGATTTACATCGGCAGGATTGTAAATAGGTAAAGTTTTTTGCGGTTTTAAAGCCGAGTAAAATAAAGATATTGTAACGGTTGAAAATACAATAAGAACAATAAAGAATTTACGGTATTTGTATAGAAAAGATTTCATAAAAGCAATTTGGAGGCAAAAATACGAAAAGCACTTTTCAAAATCCTAAGAGCGCTTAGTTTTTAACAGGTTATAGGGAGTGAAATAGGGCTGAAAGCCCAAAAGCATGAGCATGACGCAACGCGCTATGAATGATAATGATGATAATTATACCCAAAGCCCTGTAAGGGCTAAAGCAGATTGACACCAAGAAACAAATTTTTTATTTTTTGGTTTTCCGAATAGTCTTGTTTACCAAATACAGTCCCGTTAACGTTACGATGGTACCAATCGCGATCGCCTGCGTGAGGGTTTCTCCAAAGATGAACGAGCCTAAAATCATCGCAACAATTGGATTGATGTACACATAAATACTGCTGATTTCTGTTGGAAGATGCTGCAGCGAATAGATAAATGCGATGAAAGTTAAAACCGACCCAATAAGAACCAGATAGAGAATAGACCACAAAGAAGGCAGTGGAATTTCGCTTAGGGGAATATTAACTCCCGCAGCTTCCGTAATTCCAAAAAGAAAAACACTGGAAATCAGCATTTGCAATCCTAAACTGAAATAGGGGTTAAAACTCGATGCTTTCTTCTTTGTTTCAAGTATTCCGAAAGCCCAGGTTATGGTAGAAGCCGTCATTAGTATAATTCCGAATTGAAAATCAGGTCGGAGAAAATCAGAGATATAGTCCATAAAAATAACACAAACCCCTCCAAAACTGATCAGGATGCCTATCAAAGCCATTTTGGCAATTTTCTGACCGTTAAAGAAGTTGATGATAATAATCCAGATCGGAAATAAAGCACTAATGATCGCTCCAAGTCCACTGCTCATGTATTTTACACCCCAGGTACTTAAACCGTTGCTGCATACAAAATTCAAAAAGGCGAGAATTAGGATCGTACGCCACTGTTTGCCTTTTGGCCAGGGCTGTTTTTTCAGAAGAAAATATCCGACATATAAAATTCCGCCTAAAAACTGACGAATGGTGGCCAGCTGTAAAGCAGGCATGTGTTTTACCCCTTCTTTAGAGGCCAGCCAGGTGGTTCCCCAAAAAAAACTTACCCAGCATAAAGCCAAAATCGGTAATCCGATAGCTTCAATTTTTCCTGAAACGGCATTCTGAATTTTTGCTTTCACATTTATTTAAATTCGGTGTAACAAATATTCGAAAAAGTATTCTAATATAGAGTTAAAAACCGATGATAAAAACATGAAAATATTTCAAAAGATCTGTTTTGATGTTATAATAATGGAGTTTTTGCAATTATTTTAAAAAATTTAACATTACGTTCCGGATATTAGGAATACGTTTGTACAACCACCAAAATTTAAATATAAATGAAAAGACAATTTAGCAGACCTTTGTTCTGCGCCCTTTTTTCAGCAGTTTCATTTACAGCAGTCAATGCTCAGAATGCAACTTCCAAAGAACCAGGTATTAATGTTTCGTACATGAATCCTAAAATCAGTGCCGGTCAGGACTTTTTTCAATATGTAAACGGAACCTGGCTGAGTAAAACTGAAATTCCAAGTGATCGTACCACGTGGGGAAGTTTTAATGAATTGATCAAAAAAACAGATAAAGACGCAATGTCTATTCTGAAAGAAGCTTCTAAAAATCCAAAGTACAAATCAGATACTGATCAGGGTAAAGCAGTAAACTTGTTTTCAACGATTTTAGATACAGTTGGGAGAAACAAAGCGGGTATAAAACCGCTGCAGCCTTACTTTAAAAAAATTGATGCGATTAAAAACATCGCTGATCTTCAAAAATACCTGACTGAAATTGGACAGGAAGGTAATAGTGTGTTTTTCGGAATTTATATTGGCGCCGATGAGAAAAACAGCTCTAAAAACTCCGTAATGCTTTATCCAAACAGATTAGGATTGCCGGATCAGGATTATTATATCTCTGAGGATAAAGATTCTAAAGAAAAGCGTTCAAAATATGTACTTCATTTGGCCAGAATGATGCAGTTTGCTGGTGAATCTCCGGAAAAAGCAAAGCAAAGTGCTGCCGGAATTTTAGCCTTAGAAACACAATTGTCAAAACCGAGATTGAATCGTGTAGAAAGCAGAGACAGTCGTTTGCAATACAATCCAATGACCGTTGCTGAACTTCAAAAATTAACGCCTGCCATTAACTGGGATGCTTATCTCTCAAGTCTTGGTTTGGCAAAATTGCAGAGTATAGTAGTGACAGAACCTAAATACATGAAAGCTTTACAAACTGTTTTTACAGAGAATAAAGTAGCACTGTGGAAAGAATACCTGAAATGGGATTTGCTGAACTCTTATGCAAGTGAACTGTCAACAGATTTGGAGACGGCTAATTTCGATTTTTACAGCAAGACTTTAAGAGGTGCAATCAAACAATTGCCACGTGAAGAAAAAGCATTGCAGGTGGTAAACTCAAGTGTTGGTGAAGCATTAGGTAAGTTATATGTAGAGAAAGTGTTCCCTGCTGAAGCAAAAGCAAAAGCGGTAGACATGATTCATAACGTAATTCAGGCATACAAAACCCGTATCAATAATTTGAGTTGGATGTCTGCGGCTACAAAGATAAAAGCGATTGAAAAACTGGACAAGCTTACTGTAAAAGTGGGGTATCCGGATAAATGGAAAGACTATTCGGCCCTTGAAATTAAAGGTGTAGCAGAGGGAGGAAGTTATTTCGAAAATATGGTAAATCTGTCTAAGTGGAATTTCAAAAAAGGAATCGACAAATTATACAAACCGGTTGATAAAACCGAGTGGGGAATGTCGCCACAGACTGTAAATGCTTATTTCAATCCGTCGTACAACGAGATTGTATTCCCGGCAGCAATCTTGCAGCCTCCTTTCTACAATTATCAGGCAGACGAAGCAGTGAATTACGGTGGTATCGGAGCGGTTATTGGTCACGAAATCTCTCATGGTTTTGATGATTCAGGGGCACGTTACAATGCCGAAGGAAACCTGGTAGACTGGTGGACACCGGAAGATTTAAAACAATTTACGGCACTTGGTACTGCTTTGGCTGATCAATACAGCGCTTTAGAGCCTTTACCGGGCATTCACGTTGATGGTAAATTTACGTTAGGCGAAAATATTGGTGATTTAGGAGGTATTAATGCTGCTTACGATGGTTTGCAGTTGTATTTAAAAGCACATGGTAATCCGGGATTGATTGACGGATTCACTCCGGAGCAGCGTTTCTTTATCTCATGGGCAACTGTGTGGAGAACCAAAACGAGAGACGAAGCCCTTAAGAATCAGGTAAAAACAGATCCGCATTCACCTGGAATGTACAGAGCTGTTGTTCCGGTTCAGAATGTAGATGCTTTTTACGATGCTTTCGGAATTAAAAAGGGAGACAAAATGTATGTCAATCCTGATAAAAGAGTAAAAATCTGGTAACAGAAAAATCATAGAAAACGACGCTAAACCAGCGTCGTTTTTGATTTCTGTAAAGTTCTTCCTCTATTTTTTTCTCACACAGATTTAGGAGATCTTTAATTTTAAGAGTGTACTACAAAAATAAAGGAGTGTAAACCATCTAACTAATCATCGGTATAGAAGCAGGCCGTGGTCTGAAGGCGTTCCCTGAGTCAATTTTATGTGAAAAATTTAACATGACGTTTGGAATAATTAGAATATGTTTGTGTATATACTAAAAACTACAAAGAAAAATGATCAAACAATTACGAAAACCAATGTTTTGTGTTGTTTCTGCAATGGTTAGCATTACCGCAGTAAACGCACAAAGTGCAAAACCAAAAGAGCCCGGTATCAATCTGTCTAATATGGATACCAAGGTAAGTCCGAAAGAAGACTTCTTTAAATATGTGAACGGGACCTGGTTAGACAAAACTGAAATTCCTGGTGATAGAAATTCCTGGGGAAGTTTCAATGAACTACGTCAGAAAACGGATAATGATGCACTTGCTATCTTAAAAGAAGCATCAAAAGATCCTAAGTACAAATCCAATACAGATCAGGGTAAAGCGATTGCTTTATTCAATACAATTTTAGATACTGTTGGACGTAATAAAAGAGGAGTTACACCGCTTCAGCCTTTCTTAAAAAAGATCGACGCCATTAAAAATGTAACAGATCTTCAAAACTTCTTTATCGAAATGCAGCCACAAGGCGGTATTGGTTTCTTTGGTGTTTTTGTGGGACCAGATGCAAAAAACAGTAACAAAAATACAGTTAACTTAGGTCCGGGTGGTTTAGGATTATCAGACAAAGATTATTACAACGCTGATGATAAAGATTCAAAAGAAAAACGTGAGAAGTATGAAGTACACGTTGCCAGAATGTTACAATTTATTGGCGAATCTCCTGCAAAAGCAAAAGAAAGCGCCAAGCAAATTCTGGCTTTAGAAATCGAATTGTCTGCTCCAAGATTAGACCGTGTAGAGCGCAGAGACCGTAGAAAACAATACAATCCAACAGCAATTGCTGATTTAAAAAAGAACACGCCTTCTATTCAATGGGAAAAATATTTTACCGGAATTGGAATGGCAAAATTGGATAGTGTAAATGTGGCGCAACCACGTTATATGATTGCTTTGGAAAAGACATTTTCTGAAAAGAAAGTAGAGGCATGGAAAGAATACTTAAAATGGTCTTTATTAAACAGAACTGCTTCGACTTTGACTACAGATATCGAAAATGCTAATTTTGATTTCTACGGAAAAACGTTGACAGGTGCTTTAAAACAACGTCCTCGTGAAGAAATGGCGTTACAGGTAATTAATACTGCTACCGGTGAAGCCTTAGGAAAATTGTATGTAGAGAAATTATTCCCTGCTGAAGCAAAAGACAAAGCAAAGAAAATGATTGCTAATGTAATGTTAGCTTACGAAAACAGAATTAATGCATTGCCTTGGATGTCACAACAGACCAAAGTAAAAGCCATTGAGAAATTGAAAAAACTAACCATTAAAATCGGATATCCTGATAAATGGAAAGACTATTCAGCTTTAGAGCTTAAAAATGTAGGGGAAGGCGGAACGTATTTTGACAATATGAGAAGTATCTCAAAATGGGCTTATGCTGAGAACCTGGCTAAATTAGGAAAACCGGTTGATAAAACAGAGTGGGGAATGTCTCCGCAAACGGTAAATGCTTACTTCAACCCATCTTACAACGAGATTGTTTTTCCGGCAGCGATCCTTCAACCGCCTTTTTACAATTATCAGGCAGACGAAGCCGTGAATTACGGTGGAATAGGAGCAGTAATCGGACACGAGATTTCTCACGGGTTTGATGATTCAGGAGCACGTTACAATGCTGATGGTAATCTTGTAGACTGGTGGACACCGGAAGATTTAAAACAATTTACAGCTCTTGGAGGAGCTCTTGCAGCACAATACAGCGCTTTAGAGCCTTTACCAGGAATTCACGTTGACGGTAAATTTACTTTAGGTGAAAATATTGGTGATTTAGGTGGAATAAATGCAGCTTACGATGGATTGCAATTGTATTTGAAAGCCAATGGAAATCCGGGATTAATTGACGGATTTACGCCAGAGCAGCGTTTCTTTATTTCATGGGCTACGGTATGGAGAACGAAATCAAGAGATGAGGCTATAAAAAGCCAGGTTAAAACAGATCCGCATTCACCTGGAATGTACAGAGCTGTAGTGCCAATTCAAAATGTTGATGCTTTTTACAAGGCTTTCGATATTAAAAAAGGAGACAAAATGTACATTGATCCTGATAAAAGAGTTAAAATCTGGTAACAGAAAACCTATAAAAAACGGCGCTAATTTTAGCGCCGTTTTTGTTTTTGTATTTATGAGATCGCAATATAGATATCAACTTCTGCATCTTCAGGATTTTGAGCCTGTTCTCCGTAAATTTCAAAATCTTCGGTATAAAGCCTGTCTAAATCCGAGTTCCAAATTTTTATCCATTCGTTAATCACAATGCCGTCGGCCAGATTGCCTTTGGCAGTAAATTTTTGGTAATGAACTCCGGAGATCGTTTTGGCAACCATTCCTTCCGGAATAACAGTTAGATTTTCTACTACACAGCCCAATATTGTGGTATAAGGACGTGTATAATCCTTTTCATAGTCCGTATAGATACAATAGATCGCATTACTAGTTTTATTGGGAATTTTTTGAAGAATTCCTTCTGACATAAATCGATTCCAAAGTGCCGGAATATCTGTTCCCGATTGGCCATTTTCGTTAGTCGTTCTTATTGAAATACCAATAACATTGAATTTTTGTTCCATCTTACATGTTTTTTATTAAGCTGTAAAGGTAAAATGACGCAATGACAACAGTATGTCAGCAGGAAACGATAATCTTACTTTAAATGGCTGTAAATATAGGTTTCAATCGCTTTTAGTTCTTCATCCGACATCGCCTGTGTTACCGGAAAATTAGTCTTCATAACGGCAAACTGACTCGGATCAACAATAGGGTCAGCTTTTCCTTTCAGGAAAGTAACAATGTCTCCGTTTTTGTCTTTGTATATTTTGGCTATTTCCTGAATACTTGGGCCAATTACTTTTTTGTCCGGCTGATGACAGGAGAAACAGTTTCCCTGTCCTTCAAAAATTTGTTTTCCAAATTCTTCCGGAGTTTTGGCTTTTGCTGTTTCTCCTTCTGAATAAGCTTCCGTTGTAGTTTCAACTGGCGTTTCTGCAGTTTCTTTTTTACAGGATGCAAACGCTAAAATGGCTGATAAGAATAGTATTTTTTTCATGTTATTTGTTTAGTAAGACTGCTGCTTCTTTGGCAAAGTAAGTCGAGATAATACTGGCGCCTGCGCGCTTAATGCAATATAGTTGCTCTAACATAATTTTGTCGTGATCAAGCCACCCTCTCTCTGCTGCGGCCTTTACCATAGCGTACTCACCAGATACCTGGTAAACGGCAACCGGTACATGAACGGCATTTTTCACCTCACGAACAATGTCTAAATAAGCGATTCCCGGTTTTACCATAACGATATCTGCACCCTCTTCAACATCTAATAAAGCTTCACGAATTCCTTCAATTCTGTTGGCATAATCCATTTGGTACGTTTTCTTATCTTTTGGGATATTTTGAGAATCTACAGGAGCAGAATCTAAAGCGTCACGAAATGGCCCGTAAAATGCCGAAGCATATTTGGCACTGTAACTCATGATTCCCACATTGTGATGTCCGTTTTCTTCCAATGCTTTTCTAATGGCTAAAACCCTTCCGTCCATCATATCACTTGGCGCAACAAAATCGGCTCCCGCCTCTGCGTGACTTAAACTCATTCGGGTTAAAGCATCAACCGTAGGATCATTCAAAAGCTGTCCATTTTCGATAATCCCGTCATGACCATAAATTGAATAAGGATCGAGAGCCACATCCGGCATTACAATCATTTCAGGAACAGCATCTTTTATTGCACGGATGGTTTGCTGCATCAAACCGTCTTTGTTCCAGGCTTCGACACCTTTATTGTCTTTTAAATGATCGCTGATTTTTACGTAGATGTTCACCGCTTTAATTCCTAAATCCCAGGCTTCTTTTACTTCTTTAATCGTATTGTCCAGAGAATGACGGTAAATTCCCGGCATAGACGGTATGGCTACTTTTACATCTTTTCCTTCAGTAACAAACATCGGAAGCATAAAATCCTGTGGACTTAAACTAGTTTCACGAACTAAAGAACGAATGGATTCATTGGTTCTTAAACGGCGGTTTCTTTGTAATGGGAACATAAAAATTTAGATTTTAGATTTTAGATTTTAGATTGCAACCGATTTCTTCGAAATATGATGGAGAATCCTACTTTCTAAAGTGTATTGTTTTTTGTTTTTTTGAAGATTGTGTTACTTTTTAATAAGTGCCACAAAGTTAAAGAAAAAGGAACAGAATAAGGCGTTTAGCCCCCGGTAGAATCCGTTAATATTATCTAAAAATTTGCAGAATATGGCAGTTATGTCTTCGTTCGTAAAGTTTCAAAAAGCAATTGGGGATGTAAATTTAGAATTAACTTTCAGGCTCTGGTTTTTTTGAATATTTACCTATAAATTTGTCTAATGAAGAAATTTCTCGCATTATGTTGTTGTTTACTGCTAACCAGCTGTTTCGAAATAACAGAAAGAATCAAACACCATGACGACCAAAGTGGAGAGTACACGCTGATGGTTGACTTTTCGAAATCATGGTTTAAGACAAAATCGGCCATGTGGATGGAAGAGGTTGATGGTGTAAAAATCCCAAACGAACAGGAAATCACCAAAAAACTGGAAGATTTTAAAGTCAAAGCCTTAAAAATTGACGGTATTACCAACGTAACCACTAAAACTGATTTTGATCAGTATGTTTTTATTATCAAACTCAATTATGCCAATCTGAAAGCGCTCAATGCTGTTGTTAATACGATAAACAATCAGAGCAATCAAGTTCATTTTAGCAGCAATGCCAAAAGTTTTGAAAGGATCGCCTCTTATCCGGTTCCTGAAAAAGTAGTAAAAGATCCAAAGAAAAAGGAAGATCTGGAAGCGGCAAGTATTACAGCGATTTATACTTTTGATAAAGATGTTAAGGCCGTAGAGAATCCGAACAGCAGAATTTCACCAAACAAAAAGACCGTTTTCTTAAAACAAAGTATGTACAGCGTACTTAAAAAATCGGCCTTAATGAACAATACAATCCAATTAACCCCTTGATTTATGAAGCAATTTTATATTTTATTTTTAGTTTTAGCCACGCATTTGACTTTTGGACAGCTCAATTCAAAATCCTACGATTATTTTGTACAGTTTAACGGAGATCAGCTTTCGAAAAAAGTAAGCGTTGATCAAATAGTAAATCATCCGCTAATTAGTAAATACAAAGAAGGCAAAGCCAGTCTCGATCTTAAGAAGTATGCAGCTCTTTTTAAATTGGATCAAAAGATAACCGTTCATGGTAACTTCACGGACAGTATTCCGTATTATCAGGTGACGCTTCCAATTAAAAGCAAAGAAGCGGTGAAGGAGTTCTTAATTGAAGAGCATACAAAGAATAAAAATACAGATTCAGTTGAGGTTCCCGTAATTCAGGATTATGGCAAATACGCTGTTTTTACACCAAAAAATCAAAAGACTTCATTTGTCTGGAACGATAATTATCTGGTGTTGGTTGAATTGACTAAAAAATACAAGCCAAAATCATACGACTGGGAAGACAGAACGCAGGATTCTATTGCGATAGATGAACCTTATCAGGAAACTTCAACGGAAACAACAGCAGAAACTGCGCAATCGGCTGAAGAGGCTGCGGCTAGTGCTGCAAAAGAAACAGAAGAAGCTGTAGCGGTGTCTAATGCAGCATACGAGAAAGCAGAGCTTGATTTTAATCTTTTGCAAGCCGAACAACAAAGCCTTTTTATCAAGTCACTATTCGAAAATGGATTCACCACACCTGTTTCTGAAAAAATAAATAAGGCTGCCGATATTTCGTCCTGGCTGAATTACAGTTCGGCGATGACCAGTTTAAATTCAGCTTATGGTCTTTTATCAAAATTCACCAGTTACAATAAGTTTTTACCCATGCAGAATAATGCGGCAAATATGGTAAAAGGAATTAATCTGGATTTTTATTTTGAGAATGATAATGCCCGTATTGAAGAAGTGATTGAATATGCTGAACCAATGGCGCAGATTGTTGGGAAAATGACGGACAGAAAGATCAACAAAAATATTTTCAACTATTTTCCTGATGAAAACCCATTAGGATATATGTCTTATCATATCAATACTAAGGCGGCACTGGAAAAATTTCCAACGTTAGTGGCAGATTTATTTCAAAGTCAGTATTTAGTAAAGGAAGATTTGACGGTTATTACGGATTTAATTTCGACAATCGTAGATGAAGAAGCTACTGCAACGCTTTTTGATGGTGATTTAAGTATGTTTTTGTATCACGTAAATGAAGTTGAGGTGACTAAGAAAGTATATGGATATGATGAAAATTACGAAGAGAAGATAACAGAGGAAAAAGTGAAGAAGAACATTCCGTTATTCTCTATGGTATTTACCTCGACGCATCCTACTTTTGGTGATAAGTTAATCCAATTGGGACTTCGCAAAAAAATCCTGGAGCAAAAAGGAGATTTTTATGAAATTTTTGGAACGGAAGACTATGGGACTATTTTTATCAAAAAAGACAAAGATGTGGTTTTGATAGCCAATACTTTAGATTATTTTAATGATGGAAAAGGACTTTTTGTTAAGGAAGCAAAAAAGGAGTTAAAGAAAAATTACATCTCCGGAAAATTAAATTTTGCAAGAGCATCATTTTCTTATGAGAATTCAGGCAAAGCAAAAGGGAAAGATTCAGAAAAATTGAAACGATTGTCAGAGCAGTTTAGTGATATTGCCGTACAGTCTCCTAAAAAACTGATCGATAACAAATTGAAATTTGAGTTGAGATTAAACGCTTCAAAATCAGATAAAAATATCATCTTGCAAACGTTGGATTTAGCAGAAGAATTGAGTAAATAATCTAAAGCTCACTATAAAACTAAAATTCCCGAAAGAGATCTGATCTTTTTCGGGGATTTTTTTATTCTGATTTTAGAGGATTGATGCCTCATAAATTCCGTTAATGGATTTTCCAAGTTTTGAATTAAATTCATCATCAGACTGACCAAACGTTAGCCCTTCCGAAAGTGCTCGCGAGAAGCTGGCAATCAATCCGTGATTTAGGGCCAGTTTTTGGTTGGCCTCTTCCTGCGCATAACCTCCGGACAATGCTACTACACGTACCACATGAGGATCGGACATTAATTCTTCGTAAAAATCATTTACGGTTGGAATCGAAAGTTTCAGCATCACTTTTACTTCTTTGTCCAGTAAATTAAGCTGCCTGATGATTTCTGCTTTTAGAATTTCTTCTGATTTTTCTTTGTCGGGGCTATAAATATCGACCTCAGGTTCAATAATTGGTATAAGGCCTTTATTAAATATTTGAAGTCCTATTGCAAATTGCTGTTCAACGACTTCGCGAATTCCAGTAACATTGGCTTCTTTGATTACAGATCGCATCTTGGTTCCGAAAATATTGCGTTCTACAGCGCGAGTTAACAATTCGTTCAGATTAGAAATAGGTTTCATGAGTTGTACCCCATTTTCGAGCTCAGCAAGACCTTTGTCTACTTTTAGAAAGGGAACGATATTTTTATGCTCCCACAAGTAATCAGCAGTCCATTGTCCATCGATTTTGCGGTCCATCGTATTTTCGAACAAAATAGCCCCCAGAATATATTCGCTGCTAAAGGCGGGACTTTTAATAATTCGGGTTCTCATTTCATGTACGAGGGTGTACATTTCTTCTTCGGTTGTATAACTGCTTTCCTGTACACCGTATTGCGCTAATGCTTTTGGTGTACTTCCGCCACTTTGATCTAATGCAGCAATAAATCCTTTTCCGGTCTGCATGCGGTTCAATTGTTCTTTATTCACATTTGCCATACTATTTTTTTTAGATTTTAGAATGAAGATTTTGGATTAAAAAATTACAAACCTATTTTCTGATTTACTTTATCGTAAACTTCTTTTATTTTTTTGGGTGGATCAAATCGGTAACCGGCAGAAAGTTTTAAAGTGGCAACATTATCATTCAATCGCGGATTGACTTTATCGTCCTGAGCAAAACTTACTGTATTAATGCTTGCAAAAGCAAAGAAACGGTCATTATTGTAGGCCAGTTTTAAATTAAAATCGGCTTGATACAGCGCAGATGAATCGCCGTCAATATCATTAATTCCAACCCCTAAAGCAATTCCGGCACCAATTAAAACGCGTTGACTAATTACAAAATTATAAAAATAGGAGGGTGCTATCGAAAAAACATAGATATCGGCGTTTGAAGAATCCGGTGTATTATTTAGATTGAGATTGGTATAATAAAAAGAAAAAGTCGGAATAAAACTTCCGGAGCTTTTGGTCTGCCATTCGTTTTGGCTTACCAATGTTTTAAAAGAAAACTTAGGATTGAAAACATAAGCGGTAGATCCGCCAATTTTCGTGGTGCGCATATCCGGCAATTGTGCCATTATATTATCATCACTGATATAAAATCCTTTCTGATTGATAAAAGTAAAGGACTGCATCCATTTTTTATAGTAAAAACGGGTATTGAAATTAAAATGCTTGGAATGGGAATCGCCTTTATTTTGGCTCAGAAATTTTGGAGCGAAACCAACAGAAACATCAATGATTTTATAATTCAGATTAAAACCAATCTGTTCTCTTCTATTCGGAGTAAGATTAAGAAATGTTTGTGAATCCTGTGGGCCTGAAGCAATCTGAAAACTATTTGAAGTGTCTATATAATAAACGCTGCCGGTAATTTTATCGTTATAGGATTTAAAATAAGGATTCTGCAGTGAATCGTTTTGAGCAAAACACCCTAAAAAACTCCCGAGAAATACGATATAAATCAGTTTTAAGTTCATTGGTTAAAAATTGCAATTATCTGATATTGGTTCAGAATTTAACAAAGAGGAATTATTATTTTTTAATAGGTCACCCCTTCGGGGTTTAAAAACTAAATCTACAAAAAAATATACAAATATGTCGTCCTGTTGGGACTTGGTTATGTATTGTCTTGAAATAGCTATAAATATGTCGTCCCGTTGGGACTCTGATATGGATCATTTAAAAAAAACTATAAAGATGTCGTCCCGTTGGGACTCTGCTATGTATTGGTTTAGAATTTTTTTGAGGTATTGTATTCGTTTTAGAATTCTATTATTTTTTACAGAGCTCCGAAGGAGCAGCATATCTATAACATATGAGTATTAGATTTTTAAGCTCCAAAGGAGCGATATATTTATTGCGATATGTTTGTAATGATATATTATTCGTTTACATCATCAAATAAATATTCGTTTTTAAAATCAACGTTAAACAATTTTAAAAAACCGATATATTCCTTTTTGAATGTTTTTGTTTTGTGATGCTCTTCTTGATTTTCAATATATCGTATAACATTTGTCAAATGGGAATGGCTATATGAAAAGGCCCCAAACCCGGTTTGCCATTCAAATTTTCCATTTACCCACTTCCTGTCATTTATGAATTTTGAAGAATTTGCCTTAATATCTCTTACTAAATCCGATATTGACTTATCCGGTTTTAACCCGATCAGGATATGAATATGATCCGGCATTCCGTTAATAGCAATTAGTTTTTGACCTTTATTGCTAATAATGCCGGTCATGTATTTATAGAGTTCGTCTTTCCAATTTTTGGAGATCAGATTTTGCCGGCCTTTAACGGTGAAAACGATATGAATGTATAATTGAGAATAGGTGCTTGCCATACTAACAGATTTTTATAGATATCATCCTTATGGGTTTAAAGACTAAATCTACTAAAATCTATTGATGGGATGTTATTTTTTGAAAGAAATTTTCTACAATAAAATAAATAGACTCTATTGCAATTCAATCCAGTCAACTGGATTCTCTAACACCTGAATCAATTTTTCCTCAACACTTCCGGCTTCCGCATGATGATCGTAAACCCACTGCACGTGCGGAGGTAGACTCATTAAAATACTTTCAATTCTTCCGTTGGTTTTCAAACCGAACAACGTGCCTTTATCATGAACTAAATTGAATTCGACATAACGGCCACGACGGATTTCCTGCCAGTTTCTGTTTTCGGCGGTGTATTCCAGATTTTTTCTTCTTTCTACAATTGGAACATAAGCTTCAAGGAAACTGTTGCCCACTTTGGTTACAAAATTGTACCAGTCTTCCATTGACATGGTTTCGGTTGCTTTGCAATAATCAAAGAACAAACCACCAATACCTCGGGCTTCGTTTCGGTGTGCATTCCAGAAATAGGAATCACATTGCTTTTTATACTTAGGATAAAACTCTGGATTATGCTTGTCGCAAGCCGTTTTACAGGTCTGATGAAAGTGAATAGCGTCTTCTTCAAACAAATAGTAAGGAGTTAGATCTTGTCCGCCGCCAAACCACTGCTGAATTACTTTTCTTGGACCTGTACTGAGCGAAGACGAAGTATCGTACATTTCAAAGTAACGCCAGTTCGCATGAACTGTTGGAGCCATTGGGTTTTTAGGATGAAGAACCAGACTTAATCCGCAGGCAAAGAAATCGGCTTCGTCTACATTAAACATTTTCTGCATGGCTTCCGGTAGTTTTCCGTGAACGGCCGAAATATTGACACCGCCCTTTTCGAAAACGGTTCCGTTCTCGATTACACGTGTTCTTCCACCGCCGCCTTCAGGGCGTTTCCAAAGATCTTCGCGGAATTTTGCAGTTCCGTCAACCGCTTCTAATCCGGCACAAATCTGATCTTGTAATTGTTGTATGTAAGCGTAAAATTTATCTTTCATGGATATTGTATTCTGATTTGAGTAATCCAAAGTAAACAACATCTTCTAATGTTCCGTCACTGTTTTTAAATTCCTCTCTTAATATTCCTTCTTGTTTAAAATGATGTTTTAAAGCAATCTGCTGACTTGCCTTGTTGATTTTTGAAGTACAGATGAATACTTTATTCATGTTTAAAGTATTGAAGCAAAAATCTAAGGTTTCGGAAACCATTTTTGAAGTAATTCCTTTTCCCTGATAATCTTCATCAACAAAATAACCCAGTTCACATTTTGAAATGCGATTGTCAATGCTTTTGATGCACAAATAGCCAATTATTGCATTGGTTTTGTTATCTCTTGGATAGAAAAAGTATCCTTCTTTGTGATTTTCTTTGTCTTGGTTGAAAGCAAGAAACTGTTTTGTTTTTTCGAGATCCGTACAGAAAGAAAGTGTGACCGGAAATGTTTTTTGAATGTGGTTTCTATTCTTTTCGATGAGGTTGTAAAATTCCTCAGGAAGAATATTGGCAATCGTATTTGTTTTCCAATCTGTAAAAACCATTAGGATCTGTTTTTGGCCGAAGCAATTTTAGTATTTATCCCGAAAGAGAAAACTTTACTTTCTTGTTGGATATATTCATAAACAGCCAAAGCTTTATGGGTAAAATTATGATTTTCATCCTTAGAGAATTCGATTAAAATATCTCCGAATTGCTCTAAATGTTCCCAATCAAAATGAAGCTGTATTAATAATGTGATCAAATCTTCATTTTTTTGACAGGATAAAGTTTCAAAATCTAGCCCGATTTCTTTCAGCTGATTTTCAATATTTTCTTTTTCCTTATTATTCAAAGGATAAGGAACAAAAACAAGTGATCGTAACGTCTTGAGGACGTTATCAATTCTTATTTTTTCTTCGTCTCTTAAACCTTTGTTCAGCATTTTTTTAGTTTTTGGTATCAGTCCCAGTTTTCGGTCTCAGTTTTCGGTTTGCCGGCAGAAAGCAGAAAACTGAGACTGCGTACTGAAAATTAGTTTCCGTATTCTTTAACCGCGTCAATAAACGCTTTAGCGTGATCTACAGGGATATTTGGTAAAATTCCGTGACCTAAATTTACGATATATTTGTCTTTTCCGAATTCGTCGATCATTTCGTGAACCATTTTTTTGATGGTTGGAATTGGAGAAAGCAATCTTGAAGGATCAAAATTACCTTGTAAAGTAATATTTCCACCTGATAAATAACGAGCATTTCTAGGAGTGCAAGTCCAGTCTACACCAAGTGCTGAAGCTTTACTTTTACCCATTTCGCCTAAGGCAAACCAGCATCCTTTTCCGAACACAATAACAGGAGTAACTTCTGCCAATGCATCAATAATTTGGTTGATGTATTTCCAGGAGAATTCCTGATAGTCAACCGGAGAAAGCATTCCTCCCCAAGAATCAAAAATCTGAACGGCATTAACACCCGCTTTTACTTTTTCTTTTAAGTATAAAATCGTCGTATCTGTAATTTTTTGTAATAAAGTGTGTGCTGCAATCGGGTTTGAAAAGCAAAATCCTTTAGCAGTATCAAAACTTTTAGAGCCTTTTCCTTCAACAGCATAACAAAAGATTGTCCAGGGTGAACCAGCGAAACCAATTAATGGCACTTCGTCGTTCAGCATTTCTTTAGTCAATTTAATGGCATCAAAAACATATCCTAAAGTTTCATTTACATCCGGAACAAAAACCTGATTCACCTGCTCCATTGTACGAATAGGATCCGGAATAATTGGACCTAAATTGTCCTTCAATTCTACATGAATACCCATTGCACGTGGAACTACTAAAATATCAGAGAATAAAATGGCAGCATCCGGAGCAATTCTACGGATTGGCTGAACGGTAATTTCGGCAGCCAGTTCCGGAGTTTCACATCTGGTGAAAAAATCATATTTATCACGCAAAGCTCTAAATTCCGGTAAATATCTTCCGGCTTGACGCATCATCCAAACTGGTGGACGCTGAACGGTTTCTCCTTTTAGTGCTTTTAAAAATAGGTCGTTTTTTAACATTGTTTCTTTGCTTTAGGCTTTAAGCTTTAGGCTTTAAGCGATGTTTGTTTTTTATTTTTTGTGTTTGCTTACAGCCTAAAGCTTACAGCATACAGCGATTATTTATATTCTTGTAAAACATCCTCAATGACATCTTCAACCGTTGGCTGATCTGCAATAACGATATTTTTGGTAATTTTTTCTAAAGCCTCTGCAGTAGTTTCACCAATGCAAAAGCAGGTTTCTTTTTTAATCGAATTTTCTTTCAGATAACTTTGTACACCTGATGGACTGAAAAACAGAATAGCATCAACAGGAGTCTTTATTTTCTGAGGGGTCAAAGAAGTATTATAAACCTGAATTTCATTGAATTTTAGCTCTGCTTCTTTTAAGGCTTTGGGTAAAGTTTCTCTGCGAAGATTTCCACTGAAAAAAGTATAACTTTCACTGCGGTATATTAAAGTGATAATTTCGGCTAAATCGGCAGCATAACCAGTGTAAGCGACAACATTGAATCCGTTTTCTGATAAGAGGATCTTGGTTTTTAAGCCAACGCAAAATACATTTTTACTTTTCAGTTCTTCCGATTTGGGATGGGAAAGAACACTATGAACGGCATTCTGACTTGTGAAAATCAAATTATCGTTGAGGTCTTTTATTTCGAAAGGTTTATTTTCGGTTTGAATAAAATCGGCTTCAATAACTTCAAGATGAGCGGTTGTTAAGGCTTGTCTTTGCTCTGTTGAAAGCTTTTTTGTAGATACTATTTGAATTGATTTACTCATTATTTTTTCAAAGATTCTTTAATGGCTTGCATCAATTCTGTTCCGCCGTTGTTCAGAATTTCCTGGGCAGCAAAGAATCCCAGTTTTTTCCACTCTCCAATTTCAACAGTCTTGTTGATTTCGAGTTTTTGTTTTCCATCAACCGAAAGTAAAACACCCTGAAAGTGAAGCGTGTCCTCCTCTTCATTATAACGAACCAAAGCCCCAATAGGAGCCGTACAGCCTCCTTCAAGAGTTCTTAAAAACTGACGTTCGATATAGGTGCAAATCTCAGTTTCAATATCGTTTAATTGTGAAAGAGCTTCAAGGGCATAGTTGTCGTTTTCCATGGCCACAACCACCATGGCCCCTTGTGCCGGTGCGGGAATCATCCAGTCCAGATCGATATAATTTTCCGGTTTTAAGTTGATACGCTCCAAACCTGCTGCTGCAAAAACAGCCCCGTCCCAGTTGTTGTCCTGTAATTTTTGCATACGGGTATTTACATTTCCGCGTAAATCAACAACAGTATGATTGGGGTATTTGTTGAACCATTGCGCCTGACGACGTAAACTTCCGGTTGCGATTGTACTTGGATTGGCAAAGTCAGGATTTCCTTTATGAACCAGAATATCAAGAACATTGGCTCTTTCTAAAACTGCTGCCTGAACAATACCTTTTGGTAAAGCTGTAGGTACATCCTTCATCGAGTGAACGGCAATATCTACGTCACCATTTATCATAGCAATATCTAACGTTTTGGTGAAAATTCCGGTGATGCCAAGTTCATAAAGTGGTTTGTCAAGGATAATATCACCTGTAGATTTTACTGCAATAATTTCGGTTTTATAACCCAGATCGTTTAGTTTTTTCTCGACAGTGTGTGCTTGCCAAAGTGCCAGTTCGCTATCGCGGGTTCCAATTCTGATTGTTTTTTCTGCCATTTTTATATTTTAACCATTAAGATATTAAGGTTCATTTAGCTTTGTGTTGATTTTTTAAGCTAATGAAGCTGTTAATCTATTAGTCTTGCAAAATAATCATTTACAAGTGGTTTCATTGATTTTGTTATATTTAGAGTATTGAAATTAATTAATAGTCCTTGAGGTCTTTGCAATAATTTCATATAAGTTAAAAGTTGTGCTTCATGAATTGGTAATAGATTTTCTATTGCTTTCAGTTCAACAACGACACAATCATTAACAAGAAGATCAATTCTTAAATCAGATTCCAACTCAAGATTATAATATTCTATTTTAACACTCAGCTGCTGTTTAACATCGTATCCATTTTGTTCTAATTCATATTTGAGGCACTTTTCATAAATGCTTTCTAAAAGTCCCGGGCCTAAGGCTTTATGCACTTTTATAGCAAAACCGGTAATTTCGTAAGCCAATTGAGTTACCTCCTTTTTGTCATAGAACTTTTTGTATTTCAACGATTAAGATATTAAGGTTCATTAAGCGTTGTGATTAATTTAAGAAAGTTAAGTTTCAAATCAGTTTTGCTTAATTTCCTTGACAAAGCTTGGCTTAATGAATCTAATATCTTAATGGTGAAAACCTTAAGATGCTTTTATTTTGAAGACTTTTTCGATCCATTCGATGCTTTCATCAACCATGGTATCGTCATCTTTTAAGTGATTGGCAAAATGAGTAGTGATTTTCTGAATGATTCGGTTACTGATAATCTCAGCCTGTTCCTCATTAAAATCAGCAATTTTTCTGCTTTGAAAATCTAATTCCGAGTTTTTAATCGCGTTTAGTTTTTCTTTCAAAGCATTAATGGTAGGAGCAAATTTACGGCCTTTAGTCCAGGTTATAAACTCTTCTTTAACTTCTTCTATAATGGCTTCGGCAGCAGGAATATGCAGTTTTCTGTTTTCCAGCGTTTCATCTGTCAACTGTGATAAATAATCCATGTGAATCAAGGTTACTCCTTCTAACTCCTCAACATTTTCATTAACGTTTTTCGGAATAGATAAATCCAGAATCAATAAAGGTTTTTTAAGATTTAGGATCGCTTTGTCAACCGTTGGGTTTTGAGCCCCGGTTGCTACCACGACCACATCAGCTTTTTGAAGCTCAAGATGTAGTTCGGAGTAATCTTTAACAATAAGATTCAGTTTTCCGGCTAATTTCTCTGCTTTGTCTTTCGTACGGTTGATTAAGGTGATGTGTTCGTTTTTAGTATGTTTTACTAAATTCTCGCAGGTATTTCTCCCTATTTTTCCAGTTCCGAAAAGCAGAATGTTTTTGTTTCCGATATCTTCTACATTTTTAAGAATGTATTGTACCGAGGCAAAAGAAACCGAAGTGGCTCCTGAACTGATTTCTGTCTCGTTCTTGATTTTTTTACTCGCCTGAATCACGGCGTTTACCAGTCTTTCCAAAAAAGCATTGGCTAAACCCATTGATTTCGAATGGGTAAAACTGGTTTTGATTTGAGAGATAATTTCAAAATCACCTAAGATTTGACTGTCTAAGCCGGTTCCTACGCGAAACATATGATTGATCGCTTCCTGATTTTTATAAACGAATCCTACTTTTTGAAAAGCATCAACAGATCCGTTACTATTATCGCAAATTAACTTTATTAATTGAAAAGGATGTTCTGCAAAACCGTAGATCTCGGTTCTGTTGCAAGTCGAAGTGACAATTAAACTTTCTATTCCCTCTTTTTTAGCCTGTTCCAACAAATGTGTTTTGGCAACTGCATCCAGACTAAATTGACCTCTGACCTCAGCATCAGCTTTTTTATAACTCAGACCAACTGAATAAAAATAAAGGTGTTTCGGTACGTTATTGTTTTCCATAAATTCACTTTCATAAAAGTGCAACAAAATTATCATTATAGTGTTTAGAAAAATAACGCTAAAAGTACTTTTTGTATCGCTACATGTTTTTTTGTTTCTAAACAGCTGTTTTTATGCAAAAAGAAGTATTTTTGTAGCAAAATCAAGTTGTTAGAAAAGGTTTGTTTAGAGTGATTCTAAATAACATTCTCTGTTTATGCTAATTTTTGTTTCAAAAAAATATCGCTATGAGTTCTCAGGAAATTATTAAAATCGAAGATGACTTTACGCTGATCCGTTTCCAAAACGACAGTTCAGAGCTCTTTTTGGGGCAGCACGAAGTAGGTAGTGGTCTGATACAGTTTCATTTCGGGATAAAAGGCAACGCTAAATTTTTGTTCAATCAGGGGACTTATGCTCTGGAATTGAAAGAAGAAAAATCGCTCCTTTTGTACAATCCACAAAAAGAATTACCATTGAATTTAGAACTTTCTCCAAATTCCTGGGTGATTTCGGTAATCGTATCGATCAAAAAATTTCACGCGTTGTTTTCTGCTGAAGCAGATTATATTACTTTTTTAAGTCCTGATAATAAGGACAAAAAATATTATAACGAAGGAAATATTAGTCCCTCTATGGCTATTGTGCTGAGTCAGCTGTTTCATTACAACCTGCATCCGTCCATAAAAAACCTTTATTATAAGGGAAAAGGATATGAATTACTGAGTTTGTATTTTAACCGAACCGAAGATCCAAATGCAGAACAATGTCCGTTTTTGATTGATGAAGATAATGTTTTGAAAATAAGACGAGCCAAAGAAATTATCATTGCAAATATGGCTGAACCACCGGGTTTGCAGGAACTGGCAGATGAGATTGGTCTAAACCTGAAGAAACTAAAAATGGGTTTCAAACAAATTTATGGCGATACAGTGTACGGATTCCTGTTTGATTACAAAATGGATTTCGCTCGAAAACTGCTCGATAGCGGTTCGTATAACGTAAACGAAGTTGGACTGAAAATCGGTTATAGCACAGGGAGTCATTTTATTGCGGCATTTAAAAAGAAGTTTGCTACAACTCCGAAAAAGTATTTGATGTCGATTAATGCAAATGTTTAAGTTTTAAACAACCGGAACGATAATAAAGTGCCAGGGCAATTTCAGAAATGAACTTGAAAGAATATGCAAAATCTGCGTGAAAATTTCTAACGAATCAATTTTTGATATTCGACAATAAACAAAAAGTAACATTTATCATATTTCTAAAAAGCTGCAAGCGCTACTTTTGACGAAATTTTTTAAAACAAACATATTAAAAGCTTAAAGCTTAGAGCTTAAAGCCTAAAGCAAAAAAAACATAATGAAAGGCGTATTATTAGTAAACTTAGGATCTCCGGAAAGCCCGGAACCAAAAGATGTAAAACCATACTTAGACGAATTTTTAATGGATAAATACGTGATCGATGTTCCGTATTTATTAAGAGCTTTGTTGGTTCGTGGTATTATTTTAAGAAAAAGACCGGAAGAATCAGCACATGCTTATGCGAAAATATGGTGGGATGAAGGTTCTCCTTTGGTCGTGCTTTCTGAAAGAATGCAAAAAAAGGTTCAGCCTTTGGTAAATGTACCGGTGGCTTTAGCAATGCGTTACGGAAGTATGACCATCGAAAAAGGACTTCAGGAATTGCATGAAAAAGGTGTTACAGAGGTATTGCTTTTCCCTTTATACCCGCAATACGCAATGGCTTCGACTTTGACTATTTTAGTTAAGGCAGAAGAAATTCGTAAGAAGAAATTTCCACAAATGACTTTTACTGATGTTCCTGCGTTTTACAATAAACCGGATTATATCAAGAATCTGGCTGATTCTATTCAGAAACATTTGGTTGGTTTTGATTACAATCATTTATTGTTCTCGTACCATGGAATCCCGGAACGTCATATTCGTAAAACCGATGTGACGAAATCACACTGTAAAATTGACGGATCTTGTTGCAATACACCTTCACCTGCGCATGATTTTTGCTACCGTCATCAATGTTATGAAACAACCAGGCAAGTCGTGAAGTTATTAGGACTTCCTGAAGATAAGTATAGCTTAACATTTCAGTCACGTTTAGCGGGAGACAAATGGCTGGAACCTTATACTGATGTTGAAATTGATAAGATGCCAGCAAAAGGAATCAAAAATTTGGCGGTTGTAACACCAGCTTTCGTTTCGGATTGTTTAGAAACTTTAGAGGAAATCGCAATGCGTGCCAAAGAAGATTTTGAAGCAAACGGAGGTGAAGAGTTTTTGGCAATACCTTGTTTGAATGACGACGACGAGTGGTGCCAGACAGTTGGAAATTGGATTAACGATTGGGCGAAATAGAAAATAGAAAATAGAATAAAGAGTAAAGAAAAAAGACTTTATGATGGAGTACTACAATTACTTAAAATCACTACATCTTATATTTGTAATCACTTGGTTTGCAGGATTGTTTTACATCGTGCGTTTATTTGTATATCAAATAGAAGCCAGTGAAAAACCGTCTCCCGAAAAAGAGATTTTACAGGCACAGTACAAAATAATGGCCTATCGTTTGTGGTACATTATTACATGGCCGTCAGCAATATTGGCCAGTATTTTTGCTTTTTGGATGCTGCTTTTTACAGATTTGGGTAACGCCTGGCTTAAAATGCCATGGATGCATGTAAAATTGTGTTTTGTTTTTTTACTTTATCTCTATCATCTAAAATGCCATCAGATTTTTAAACAATTACAAAAGGATGAGGTGAAATATTCCAATAACTTCATGCGTTTATGGAATGAAGGTGCTACCATCATACTATTTGCAGTAGTTTTTTTAGTAGTTTTAAAAAGTGCCATCAACTGGATTTTTGGTGTGATCGGAATTATTTTATTCTCAGTTCTGATCATGTTAGGATTTAGATTTTATAAAAGAATAAGAGAGAGGAAATAGTTTTTTAGTTTCAGGTTTCAAGTTTCAAGTTGCCAATCGTCAAGAAACCTGAAACTTGAAACCTGAAACAAACAAAACAAAAACTATGTTTAACAACTTCAAAATGTCGATGCTTTCGCTGCGTGTCAGGATTTTCCTGTCGATGATTGTATTGATTGTTGTGGCATCGTTTTTATTAGCTTCTATTTCTATTATTCAGTTTAAAAACGAAGCAAAAGAATACCATCAGGAACGTTTGGAACGCAAAGAGAATGCGGTGAAGGAACACATTAATTATGTGCTTTCCACAACAACATATCCTTTAAAAACCGCCAATCTGGATTTAATTTTTAAAGATAAAATACACGAACTGGCTCAGATTCATAAAATCGAAATCAATATTTACAGTCTTGACGGAAAATTATTGAAGTCCTCAAAGGAGTCTTTCGCCGTTGATAAAGTTGCTCCTCCAATTCCCGAATACATCCTGAAATTAGTGCGTTCTTCTATCGAAAAACGTTTTGTAGATATTAAAACCATTGATGGTGTTAAAAACAGATCGTCTTACAGTTTGATTAAAGACGAAAAGTTCAAACCGTTAGGAATTCTAAACCTTCCCTATTTAGAAGACGATGGGTACTACGACAATGAGCTGAATACCTTTTTGATTCGTTTAAGTCAGGTATATTCCTTCATGCTTATTGTGGCTTTTGGATTGGCTTATTTTTTATCGACTTATATTACAAAATCACTTAAAACAATTTCGGATAAACTGGAAGAAACTAATTTAGACCAGAAGAACGAGAAGATCGTTTTAGAAGCTAACAGTAAGGAAGTCAATTTCTTAATCAAGGCTTATAACGGAATGGTCGATAAACTGGAAACCAGTGCTATAAAATTAGCTCAAAGTGAACGTGAAGAGGCATGGCGCGAAATGGCGAAACAAGTAGCCCACGAAATCAAAAATCCGCTTACACCGATGCGTTTGACTGTGCAGAGTTTTCAACGCAAGTTTGATCCAACTGCACCGGATGTTAAGCAAAAACTAAATGATTATTCAGAAACCTTAATTCAGCAAATCGATACCATGACAGCGGTGGCATCGGCATTCTCGAACTTTGCTTCGATGCCGGCACAACAAAACGAAACCTTAAACGTGGTTGAGGTTGTGGAGCTTGCTTTAGATATTTTCAATGAAGATTATATCGTTTTTGAAAGTGAAGAGGAGGAAATTATCTCCAAGATGGATCGTACACAATTGATACGGGTTATCACCAATCTTGTTAAAAATGCGACACAGGCAATCCCGGAAAGCCAATTTCATAAATCGATTGTAGTTACTGTAAAACGTATAGACGACGATGTTGAAATTGCTGTAAAAGACAACGGTATCGGAATTCAGAAACAGGATATCAGCAGAATTTTCGAGCCAAAATTTACCACAAAAACAAGTGGAATGGGACTTGGACTCGGAATTATCAAAAACATCATAGAAAATTACAAAGGAACAATTACCTTTGAATCAACTTACGGAAAGGGAACCACATTCAGAGTTTCTTTACCGATAACAAACTCATAAAATTAGCATCATGAACTACGAAAATATTTTAATCTCAATAGAAGAAAGAATTGCGACCGTAACCATCAATAGACCTACCAAATTAAATGCGTTAAACAAAGCTACGATCAGTGACTTAAGTAAAGCAGTGAAGTTGTTGGGTAAAAATGATGATGTTCGTGTTATCATTATCACCGGAAGTGGGGAGAAGGCATTTGTAGCGGGAGCTGATATTTCGGAATTTGCCAATTATACCATCATCGAAGGAGCGCAATTGGCAGCAGAAGGACAGGAAACCTTATTTGATCTTATTGAAAATTTGAAAAAACCTGTAATTGCGGCTGTAAATGGTTTTGCTCTTGGTGGAGGATTGGAATTGGCAATGTCTTGTCATTTCAGAGTGGCCTCAGACAATGCTAAAATGGGCTTGCCGGAAGTAACTTTAGGATTGATTCCGGGTTATGGAGGAACGCAGCGTTTACCACAATTAGTAGGGAAAGGCCGCGCGATGGAAATGATTATGACCGCTGCTATGATTGGTGCAGAAGAGGCCAAACAGTACGGTTTAGTGAATCATGTAGTGCCACAAGCAGAGCTTTTGGATTTTACTACCGGAATTGCTCAAAAAATTATTAAAAATGCACCATTTGCAATCGCTAAAGCCATAAAAGCGATCAATGCAAACTATACCGATGGTAAAAATGGTTTTGATACTGAGATCAAATCATTCGGAAAATGTTTCGGAACTCAGGATTTCAAAGAAGGAACAACGGCATTTTTAGAAAAACGTAAAGCTGAATTTACTGGGAAATAAGTTATTCCACAAAGTCACACGAAGACAGCACAGAGGTTCACAAAGAAAACTTATATAAATCTTTGTGCAACTTTGCAATAAAATGATAGATTGAGGTTTTAAAAACTCAGAACCTCAGCATCTTAGAACCTTAGAACCTTAAAAAAATGTACGAACCAATATTTGCCCTTTTTTGTGAACGAGTTAAGGAAAGCATCCAGGCGGGAACTTTCGCAAAATTGACTTTGGCCAAAACAATGGGAGATACCGAGATTAAGAATATTTATTTTCGTTTAGTTTTGAATGAGGATAATACCTTCTCTATTTCTTTAACAACCAGATACAAAACCGAAGAAATTGAAAGTATTCATACGCTGGATGAAGCTTTATTGGTGTTAGGAACTTATATTAAAAATCCATTTTTAACAGCTTTATTGTTTACCACAGATAATGACTTGACGTTTAAGGTGAACAAGAAGAATGCCGGAAGTATTATCGAACAGCCGCCAACGTTTAAAAACGCTTCTCCGGTAATGCTGGAAATGATCGAGAAAGGGATTGTTTAAAGTATACTATTTATCGTTACGGTTATTGTGTAGAGAAATGGTTTGAAGCAAAGGCCTCGTTCCGATGGAACTCTATTGTATTTTTGCATTTTTTGGGTCAACGGATTAAAATCCATTGCTACAATATGTTCCGTTCCTTTGGAATTTCAATGGTATGGTGTGTTTCCAGATTATCGAATTAAAATCTATTGCGACATCATTTGCCATTTCTCTGAAGTTTTCTGAAACTATGATTAAAAGAGAGCCATAGGCTCGTTCTTTAATTTTGTAGGGATGGATTTTAATCCGTCCAAACGATAAATTCCCACTCCCACAAGATTGAGAGCCCGTAGGCTCGGCTCATTTATGGAGATCTAAAAAATCTTTATCCATTAACGAATAACAAACCTCTAAACCAGCTTCACAAACAAGTTTGAGGCAATTTTATTCGAAATAGACAATTCCCGTCCATCAACCTTAATTTTAACGGATAAATCAAATGATTCTTTCGATAAAAGATCAATTTTAGAACCCAAAGCAATTCCTTGTTTGTCCAGATACTTTAAAAACTCTGAGGAAGTATCTTTTACACCCACACAAACCCCGGTTTGATATTCTGTTAATTCTGAAAGCAATTGTTTTTCGATTTTGACGATTCGTCCATTTGCATCGGGAATCGGGTCTCCATGAGGATCTTCGGTCGGATTTCCCAAAAAGTCATCCAGACGATTAATCAGTTGTTCCGATTTGATGTGTTCCAGCTGTTCGGCAATATCATGAACCTCATCCCAGGAAAAGTTGAGTTTTTCTACTAAAAAGACTTCCCATAAGCGATGTTTTCTAACAATCATTTTGGCGGCCAGCTTTCCATTCTCCGTCAGCGAAACACCCTGATACTTTTTATAGTTGACTAAATCTTTCTCCGACAATTTTTTAAGCATATCAGTAACTGATGAAGCTTTAGTTTCCATCATTTCGGCAATGGCATTAGTGCTCACTTCAGCATCGTTAGAAGCCGTAAGGTGGTATATGGATTTAAGATAGTTTTCTTCTGAAAAAGTCATTTTTTTTGAGGTTCTGAGGTTCTGAGGTTCTGAGTTGCTAAGTTAAAGGACTCTAACAGAAAACCTGAGGACCTTAGCAGCTTAGAACCTTAGCCACTTTATTTAACAATTAGCAAAGGTATAGAAATTTTGTGTCTCAATTTGTCTACCGTTGTGCCAAACAAAATATCTTTTAGTCCGGTGTGGCCATGGGTTCCCATTACTAAAATGTCGAAATTACCAAGATTGATGATTTCCGGAATAACACTGTTGGGTTTTCCAAAGCCAAGTTCTGTTTCGATTTTGAAACCTTTTAAAGACAGCATCTCTTTGTATTCTAATAATAGCTTTTCGTCGATAGTCGTTTCATGATCGTCAACGTTACCTCCATACATCAAAGCTCCAACAGTTTCAACGATGTGAATTAAGGTGTATTGTGCATCGATTCCGCCCAGTTCAAAGGCATTGTTGAGTGCAACTTCATCGGCCTTAGAAAAATCGACTGTAATCGCTATATTTTTCTTGCCATAGCTTTCTTTTGGCGTATAGACTAATTTTAAATGATGTGGAGAATGATTCTCGATATTTGACTTTATTCTCGTCACAAAAGGCTTGAATACGATGTAAAGCAATAAAGCCAGAAATCCAAAGGCAAGCGGAACTACTGTCAACCAGAGAACGGTTGGATTATCAGAGTTTTGCAACCACGAAGTGATTTCGTCATATACCAGCTTTGCATTCAGAGTTACTATAATCGAAGCAATAATCCATGCGGCGACCTGTGTCGTTCTTGAAATATGAAAACCTTTCATTTTGGTTTTATCGCTCACGAAATGAATTAGCGGAATAATCGCGAAACCAAGCTGTAAACTCAAAATAACCTGACTTAGTATCAATAATTTTCCTGTTACGCTTTCGCCATAAATTAAAATGACTACTACGGCAGGCACGATGGCAATCAATCGTGTTAAAATTCTTCGTACCCAAGGCTGGATGCGTAAATTCAGGTAACCTTCCATTACAATCTGACCGGCTAAAGTTCCTGTTACAGTTGAGCTTTGTCCAGCAGCAATTAAAGCTACCGCAAATAGAATTGGCGCCCATTTAGTTCCCAGTAAAGGTTCGAGAAATTGATGCGCATCCTGAATTTCAGCCACTTCAAACATTCCGTTTTTGTAAAAGGTTGCCGCTGCAAGGATCAGAATGGCCGCATTTACAAAAAAGGCCAGGTTTAAGGCGATAGTCGAATCTATAAAGTTGTATTTCAATGCCTGCTTGATTCCGGCCGGAGTCCTGTCGAATTTTCGGGTTTGTACGAGTGATGAATGTAAATACAAATTATGAGGCATCACCGTGGCACCAATAATTCCGATGGCAATGTACAAAGCGGCAGAACTTGGAATTGAAGGAACCAGACCGTAAATAACTTTATCCAGTTCAGGTTCTGCAAAAATCATTTCGAATATAAAAGAGAAACCAATGATCGCTACCAATACAATAATAAAAGCCTCCATTTTTCGAATTCCTTTGTTAATCAGGAATAGTAATAAGAAAGTATCCAATACGGTAATTAAAACCCCCTCGATTAATGGTATGTCAAACAAAAGATTAATTCCGATCGCCATTCCCAGAACTTCGGCAAGGTCACAGGCGGCAATAGCAATTTCGGCTAAAAAGTATAAAATGTAATTGATAGATCTGGAGTAAGTCTCCCGAGATGCCTGCGCCAAATCACGTTGAGTCACAATTCCAAGCCTTGCACTTAAGCTCTGAAGCAGCAACGCCATCAAATTACTCATTAGTAAAACCCAAAGTAAAGAATACCCAAACTGACTTCCGCCGGCAATATCTGTCGCCCAGTTTCCGGGGTCCATGTAACCGACACTTACCAGGTAAGCCGGTCCTAAAAAGGCTAATATTTTTCTAAATCCTGTTTTTTTATGTTGTGTTGCAACCGATTGGTGTACTTCTTCTAAAGATTTGGTCATTGTAAAAATGTTGTTTGAACAAATATAGGGATAAATTATATCTGCACAACAATATTTTTAGACAAGTCTAAATCTTAATTGTTTGAATTCAAACAATTCGGACACAATCCTGACAAGGTGAAGTTTATCTCATTTACTTTATAATTGTGCGGAATAATATAGCTTGGTTTTACATTTTCCAGACAAGTGACCTCGAGACATTTTTCACAGCTAAAATGAGCGTGATTGTGAATGTGTACTCTTTGGGCATGATGATGGCATTTGGCATACTTTACGGTACCGTCAAGATTCACAATTTTATGAACAATATCTTCATTTACTAATCGGTCTAATATTCTGTAAACGGTCACACGATCGCACAAATCATCAATCTGTTTGTGAATTTCTGTATGGGACAAGGCGGTTTTAGATTTGTCAAAAATCTCTAGAACCGCTGTCTTTGCTGCTGTATTTCTTGTTGTTTTCATTTTTAGAGCATTAAAAAAACTAACGCAACAATGTTGCATTAAAAATAAAATTCTATATTTGCAACATAATTGCATTAAGCAAATGTACTGAAAATGAAGAAAACAACGACGCCTTTTTACGATATATTAGGAATCTCAAGTGCTGCCATTTGTCTGGTTCATTGTCTGATATTTCCGCTACTTACGATTTTGCCTTTGGGCATTAGCCATAATCCATTTATCGATTTGACCTTTGCTTCAATAGGTTTAATTGCAATTGTCAAAATTATTAAAAAATCAAGTCTTTTGGTCGCTATAACTTTGATTTTATCGATATCTCTGATTTGGATCAGTATTCTGAGTGAAATGATACTGGATGTTCATTTGGGTCTGATTTTTATTGGCGGTATTGGAATGATTATCGGACATCTTCTAAATTATAAAAACCACAAACACCTTTAGTAATGAAAAAACTACCCGTAACCGTTTTAAGCGGATTTCTTGGCGCAGGAAAAACAACACTTCTCAATCATATTCTTCATAACAAAGAAAACCTTAAAGTTGCTGTTATCGTAAATGACATGAGTGAAGTTAATATAGACGCGCAGCTCGTGAAGAAGGAGTATACCTTGTCCAGAACGGAAGAAAAACTGGTCGAAATGACGAATGGCTGTATTTGCTGCACCCTGCGGGAAGATTTAATGCTTGAAGTCGAAAAACTGGCCAAAGAAAACAGGTTTGATTATTTGCTTATCGAAAGTACAGGTATCAGCGAGCCCATTCCGGTAGCGCAGACTTTCTCTTTTGTGAACGAAGAGGAAAATATTGACTTGTCCAGATTCAGTTACATCGATACCATGGTGACTGTTGTAGATAGTTTTAATTTTTTTAAAGATTTTGGTTCGGCCAAAACACTGCGGGAGCAAAACTTATCCGATCTTGAAAATGACAATAGAACGATTGTCAATCTTCTGGTAGATCAGGTAGAATTTGCTAATGTTATCATTTTGAATAAAACAGATCTAGTTAGTATCAGATCATTGGAGTTTTTGAGAGCTTCTATTCAAAAGCTGAATCCTGTGGCGAAAATAATCACTTCGGTTTCAGGTAAAGTTGATCCAAACGAAATTATGAACACGGGATTATTCAATTATGAAGAAGCCGAAAATTCAGCGGGTTGGATTCGGGAATTAGAAGGTATTCATACACCTGAAACAGAAGAATATGGAATTAGTTCTTTTGTATTTCGGGATCCCAGGCCTTTTCATCCCAATCGATTGTGGAATTTTTTTACATCCGATTTTCCCGCCAGCATCATTCGAAGTAAAGGACTGCTGTGGATGGCATCCCGACCGGAACAAGCCATAAACTGGAGTCAGGCCGGTGGATCAATGAAAGCCGAAGGAGCCGGAGTCTGGTGGGCAAGCATGCCGTTAAGCGAACGAATGACCTTTAATAATTTTGTTGAATTTCAGGATATTATAGAAGAACGGTGGACTTCTAATTTCGGAGACAGACTCAATGAGCTTGTTTTTATTGGTCAGAAAATAAAAGAATCTGAAATTCTTAACGAGCTTGAAAAATGCCTCTGTACCGCAGATGAAATTGTAGATTATCAGGACGGATTTTTCCCTAAGAAAGATCTTTTTCCCATACCAAGAACTTCTTAAAAATAGAATATAGTGATACAGAACAATAAATACGATGTTATAATTATTGGCGGCAGTTATAGCGGGCTTTCGGCTGCAATGAGTCTGGGGCGTTCTTTGCGACAGGTTTTGGTGATAGACAGTGGTTTGCCTTGTAACCGACAAACGCCTTATTCACATAATTTCATCACACAAGATGGTGAAAAACCTGCCGTTATTTCGGCGAAAGCTTTAATTCAGGTTGATTTTTACGATACGGTTCATTTTTATAACGGATTAGCGATTCAGGCATTGAAAACAAAAGAAGGATTTGAAATCAAAACAGAATTCGGAAAAGTGTTCATTTCTAAAAAGTTATTGTTTGCAACCGGAATAAAAGATTTACTACCCAAAATTGACGGTTTTAGCGAATGCTGGGGGATTTCAATATTGCATTGTCCGTATTGTCACGGCTATGAGGTCAAAAACGAAAAAACAGCAATTATCGCTAATGGTGATATGGGGTTCGAATATGCAAAACTAATTTCGAACTGGACGAAGGATTTAAGAATATTAACGAACGGAAAATCAACTTTTACCGTAGCGCAATCTCAAATTTTACAGCAACATAAAATTAAGGTTATAGAAGATGAGATTACTGGCGTAAAACAGGAAAACGGAGATATTCAGGAGCTTATTTTCAAAAGTCAAGTGGCAATTGAAGTAAAAGCTATTTATTTCAGAGCGCCTTTTGAGCAACATTGCCCACTTCCGGAAGCTTTAGGCTGTGAATTGACAGAACAAGGTTTGTTGAAAGTAGATGCGTTTCAAAAAACAACAATTCCCGGAGTTTTTGCCAGTGGTGATTGTCATATTCAGGCGCGATCTGTTGCTATGGCTGTTTCTTCCGGATCTTTTGCCGGGGCTTCGATGAATAAAGAACTGATTGATGAATCATTTTTAGGTTAAATCGGATAACAATTCCATGTGATTAAAATAGCTGCAAAACCTTGAATTGAAGTTAGATTAAAGTTTTTTGCGTCAGGAACACTATTTGTCAAATTTAATTTTTAGTTTTGTCTAAATTTAATTTTATAATAATGAAAAAACTATTTTTGATGCTGCTTTTCTTTTACTTGCAGTTTTCATTTGCTCAGGAAACCAGTTCTGTTTCCGGAATTATTTCAGGTGATGGCCATCAATTGCAGTTGGCAAACGTACATTTAGTGGGAACAAAATACAGATCGGTTACGGATAGTTTAGGATATTATAACTTCGAAAATGTACCGGTTGGAAATTATACGCTTCAGGTTTCACTAGTAGGTTTTCAGACTTCAAAAAAGAAAATCGACGTAAGGAAGGATGCTATTCAAACGTATGATTTTGAATTGGACGATACAGACAATCAATTGAATGAAGTAGTGGTTTCGGGAACTTTAAAAGCAGTTAAACGTTTGGAAAGTGCTGTTCCGGTTGAGGTTTATTCCCCTGTTTTTTTTAAGAAGAATCCAACACCGAGTATTTACGATGCGCTTCAAAACATAAATGGCGTTCGGCCACAGTTAAATTGCGGTGTTTGTAATACGGGAGACATTCATATAAACGGTCTCGAAGGCCCGTATACTTTGGTTTTGATCGATGGAATGCCAATTGTCAGCAGCCTTTCAACGGTTTATGGTTTGTCCGGAATTCCGAATTCTCTGGTGGAAAGAATAGAGATTGTAAAAGGTCCGGCTTCTTCTCTTTACGGAAGTGAGGCTGTTGGGGGATTAATCAATATTATCACCAAGAATCCAACAAACGCTCCGGTTTTTTCGGCAGATTATTTTACCACAACGTATTTAGAAAATAATCTCGATCTGGGAATGAAATTTAATGCCGGAAAAAAGGCGACTTCACTTTTAGGAGTTAACTATTTCAATTACGATCAGGTTATCGATAAAGACAACGATAATTTCACCGATGTGACGCTTTCTAAAAGGATTTCGGTTTTTAATAAATGGAGTTTTCATCGAAACGACAACCGTCTTTTTACCATAGCAGCACGCGGTATGTATGAAGACCGTTGGGGAGGAGATGTTCGTTGGGAAAGAAAATACCGTGGAGGTGATGAAATTTATGGTGAAAGTATTTATACGAAAAGGGGAGAATTAATTGGAAGTTACCAATTGCCTTTTGAAGAAAAACTGATGTTATCGTTCTCGGGGAATGTACATTATCAGGACAGCCGTTACGGAACGACGTCGTATATTGCGAATCAAAAAATAGGCTTCCTGCAGTTAACCTGGGATAAAAAAATAGGAAGCAATGATTTCCTTGTCGGAATAGCAAGCCGATATTCCTACTACGACGACAATACGCCGGCAACAAAAAATGCCGAAAAAACCTGGTTGCCGGGAATTTTTGTTCAGGACGAAATAACGTTTTCTCCAAAGAGTCAGGTTCTGTTAGGGGCACGATACGATTATAATTCTATTCATGGTTCTATTTTTACACCCCGATTTGCGTATCGTTTTAAGGCAAATGAAAATACGATTTTCAGGTTAAATGCCGGAACAGGATTCAGAGTGGTGAATTTGTTTACCGAAGACCATGCAGCGCTTACGGGATCACGAGATGTGGTGCTTAAAAGTGATTTAAAACCGGAAAAATCAGTAAACGTTAATTTGAATTATATTCAGAAAATAAACTTTGACAGCGGAGTTTTTGTCGGAATCGAAACAACGGCTTTTTATACACGTTTCAGTAATAAAATCATTTCAGACTACGAAACCGATCCCAATAAGATCATTTACGACAATATCGATGGTTATGCTCTCAGTCAGGGAATCAGTACCAATATTGATGTCAATTTCACCAATGGTTTAAAGTTCATTTTAGGAGCGACTGTTTTAGATAATAAAAATGTTCAGGACAAAATTTCACAGCGACCGTTCTTAACCGAAAGATTTACCGGAACCTGGAGTGTCTCGTATAAAATAAACCCTTGGAATTTAGTGCTTGATTACACCGGAAATGTTTACAGTCCGATGAAATTGCCATTGTTGAATGAGTACGATCCGAGAAATCCAAATTCACCTTGGTACAGCATTCAGAATATTCAGTTTACGTTTACAGGCTGGAAGAATTTTGAACTTTACGGGGGAATCAAAAATTTGCTGAATTTTACTCCGAAACAAAATAATCCCTTTTTGATTTCGAGAACGAATGACCCTTTTGATAAAAATGTACAGTATGATTCGGCGGGAAAAGTATTGGTTACACCGGATAATCCATATGGTTTAACTTTTGACACCACTTATGTTTACGGACAAAACCAGACCATTCGAGGATTCTTAGGATTGCGATACAATTTTAGATAAATTTATAAGCCACAGATTGATAAAGGTTTTTTATGAGCCACAGATTCAAAGGATTATTAGGATTTTTTCTGCTCTATGAGTTTTACGAATTGAATAGTTAAGTTCTGTAAAAAAAAATCTTTGACTCAAAAAAGATAATGAAAAAACTATTTCTACTTATTTTCTTTTTCGGAATAACTTCAAGCGGTTTCTGCCAGTTAAAAAGCAGGACTTTTGAGGAGGTGGATAGCTTGGCACAATTTCAAAAACGAAAAATCATTGTTTTCATTCATACCGATTGGTGTCAGTATTGCCAGAGAATGAAAAATACGACGTTTAAAAATCAGGAAGTGAGTGAAAAACTCAATTCAGACTTCTACTTCATCGATTTGAATGCTGAAGAAAAGAGAGCGATTGCCTTTAACAAACATATTTTCAAATACAAACCTTCAGGAAACAATGTTGGGGTTCATGAACTGGCTTTGCAGCTTGGCACCATAAACGGACAGCTTGTGTATCCGGTTTTATGTGTTTTGAATGAGGAGTATGAAATTATTGCTCAGTATAACAGTTACCTGAAACCTGCCGATTTTAACCTGCTTTTAGAAAAGCTGCAAAAATAAAATTCCTTATTTTTGAAGATGCAATCCTCACAAATCAAACACTTCGATTACATTTTTACCGGAACGGGTTTAGCAGCTTTGATGACCGTTTACAAAATGGTATTGTCAGGGAATTTTGCCCATAAATCGGTTTTGTTGTTGGATCAGGACTCGAAAAAGACCAATGACCGAACCTGGTGCTTTTGGGAAAAAGAAGATTCGGTCTGGAGTCAGATTGTTCTTAAAAAATGGGATTCGGCCTTGTTTGCTAACGAAAATTTCAAACGTGATTTAAACCTGAAACCCTATCAATACCATCAAATTCGGGGATTAGACTTTTATGATTTTGTTTTTGAAGAGTTGTCCAAACATTCTAGTATTACTTTTTCAAACGAGAAAGTAACGAATATCAACGAACTCGAAACCCATGTTTTTGTAGGTTCAGAAGAGAATAGGTACACTTGTAATTATTTACTGAATAGTATTTATACCTCATCAACTGCATTAAGTCAAATGAAATATCCCGTTCTGCAACAGCATTTTGTGGGGTGGTATGTGAAAACCGAAAAGGAAGTCTTCAACCCGAAACAGGCTACTTTCATGGATTTTTCGGTAGAACAAAAAGGGAACACTAGATTTATGTATGTACTGCCGGTTTCTAAAACAGAAGCTTTGGTTGAATATACCTTATTTTCGGAGAAATTGCTTTCAACGGCGGAGTATGAAAACGAGATTCAGATCTATTTAGAAAAACAAGGCATTGAGCAGTATGATATTGTAGAGAAGGAGCAGGGAAGCATCCCGATGACTTGTTATCCGTTCTGGAAGAAGAATACCAAAAGAGTTTTGAATATTGGAACCGCCGGAGGGTGGACCAAAGCCAGTACAGGTTATACTTTTAAAAGTGCCGATAAAAAATCAACTGATTTGGTGGAGTTTCTCTATTCTTCGACATCAATTAAGATGATATCATTTCATAAAAGAAGCCGATTCTGGTTTTACGATTTACTGCTTTTGGACATTCTGTATCGTCATAATGAATTGGGAAGAGGTGTTTTTTCGTCCTTGTTCAAAAAAGGAGATCCACAATTAATTTTTAAGTTTTTAGATGAGGAAACTAGTTTGATCGAGGATGTTAAAGTTATTTTAAAGTGTCCTAAAGTGCCATTTATAAAAGCGTTATTTAGAGTGATTTTTCTGCTAAATAAATTTAACTTAAACCAATAACCTTTGAAAAACATTATTTTAGGATTCAGTTTCTTTTTTTCGATTACCACTTTTGCACAAGTATCTGCAAACAAAGTACATGATGCAATTGTTGAAGAGTTTTTAACCAATTGTGCGGAAAAACACAATTATGTTTTTGAAATGGCTGAATGGCAGGAATGTCTTGATCAGGGACTAAAAAAAGACAGTACTGTTGCTTATCTCTGGCAGCAAAAAGCAATGCCCTATTTTAAGTGCAAGAAGTATGAGACGGGAATGCAGTATTTAGACAAAGCTGTTTTTTACAATAAAGAAAGGTGGCTGCCTTACAGAGCTTTTATTAAATGCATTTTTGCGCATACTTACAAAGAAGCGATTAAAGATTTTGAAGAATGTATTAAACTTTACGGAAACAGCTATGTCATGGATCATTCTTTTAGTTTTTATATGGGAATCTGTTATCTGCAATTGAATGACTATCAAAAGGCAGAGAAGCTTTTTGACGATTATGTAAATGATATTTACAAAAACAGACAACAATTAGAACATCCTACAGCGTATTTTTATCAGGGAATTGCCAAATACGAGCTCAAAAAATGGGATGAAGCTATTGCTATTTTTGATAAAGCGCTCAAAGTATATCCTGAATTTTCGGATGTGAAATATTATAAAGCGGTTTGCTGGTTAAAGCAGGGTAAACCAAGAGAAGAAGTCGTCGCTTTGGTTGGCATTGCGAGAGATGATGCTGCTAAGGGGTTTTCTCTTAATGAAGACAATACGATTTATGAGACTTATCCATATCAGAAGAAATTCACCAAACAATAGATTGTTTTAAGTGTTTGTTTTTTATGACTTTACAGCTTTCGACTAAATCAATTGAACTATAACAAAACTTTATACCACAAATTAAGTAGTTGCGGGTAAACTTCGTAACTTTGCAAATCAAAAGTAAAATTTAAAAATAAGAAATATGTATCCACAAGAAATGGTAAAACCTATGGAGGCTGAATTAACAGCTGCTGGTTTTCAAGATTTACATAGTGCAGAAGCAGTTGATAATGCTATCAAAGCTGAAGGTACCACTTTAGTTGTTGTAAACTCTGTTTGTGGTTGTGCTGCAAGAAATGCACGTCCGGGAGCAAAAATGAGTTTAGAAGGAGCTAAAAAACCAGATCACTTAATTACAGTTTTCGCTGGTGTTGACAAAGAAGCTGTTGATGCTGCAAGACAACATATGTTCCCTTTCCCTCCATCATCGCCATCTATGGCTTTGTTCAAAAACGGAGAATTAGTTCACATGTTAGAGCGTCACCACATCGAAGGTCGTCCGGCAGAATTAATCGCTGAGAATTTGAAAGACGCTTTTAATGAGTTTTGTTAATTTAAGGGACTAAGGTTCTGAGTTGCTGAGATTCTAAGGTTTTAGGTACAAAGCGACAGAGGTACAAAGAGTTATAACAAAAAGCACTATGAAAATAGTGCTTTTTTTTGTTTTATCCCCTTTTAAAACCTTAGTACCTTAGAATCTTAGCAGCTTAGAACCTTTACGGACTCCATCCCCCGCCAAGGGCTTTGTACAATTGAACCATTGAACTTAATTGTCTTTCAGATAATTGTGATAGGCTTAATTGCGCCTGAAACAAGTTGCTTTCGACATCTAAAACTTCGAGATACGAAACATAACCGCTGTCATATCTTTCGTAGGACAGTTTATAGTTTATTAAAGCTGCATTAACCTGTCGGTTTCGGGCGCTCCATTCTTCTTTGTAGGTTTTGATGTTCTGAATAGATTGTTCTACTTCATTAACGGCAGAAATATACGTTTTTTGATAGGTAAATTTGAGTTCTTCAGCCTGTTGTCTGTATATTTCTACTCTGCGTTTGTTTCTTCCAAAAGCAAATATAGGACCGGTAACTCCCGCAGAGGCATTCTGAGAATAAGAACTTCCTAAAAACAAATTGCTTAAGTCGGCGCTGGCGAATCCGGCAATTGCTGCGAGGTTAAAAGAAGGAAAGCGCATCGCCTGAGCGGTTCCGATTCTTTCATTGGAAGCTTTGTATTTTAACTCTGCCGCTTTCACATCAGGTCTGTTTTCTAATAGAGCAGACGGAATTGACAAGGGGATTTCGCTTACTATTCGCAATTCGGTGTTGGATTTTCCTCTGGGAATTTGCGATGGAAGCTGACCGGTAAGTAGAGAAATAATATTTTCCTGAACCGTTATCTGTCTTTTAATGTTTGGAATAGTTGCTTCGGCGATCGCAACCTGTTGTTCGATTTGTGCTTTGTCTACCTCAGAAATATAACCGCTTTTGAATCTTTGGTTTATAATTTCATAATATTTTTCGCGGGTAGAAAGGGTATGTTGTGCGATCTCTAACTGATCGTCGAAATTTCGCAGCTGAAAATAAGCCGTAGCAATATCACTCACAATATTTGAAAGTACAACTTTACGGGCTTCCTCAGTAGCCAGAAGTTCATTTTGTACTGCTTTATTTTCATGACGGTATCTTCCCCAAAAATCAATTTCCCAGGACATGTTTGCACCGACATTTGACGGCGTCAGATTTTTTTCATTGCTGTTTATAGTTGCTCCATATTGAAAAGAGGGCAATAGATTTGTTTTAGAGTATCCTAGTTGTGCCCTAAGCTGATCAATTCTGGTAACTGCAATTTTTAAATCATAATTATTCTGAAGCCCCTTTGTAATCAGGTCTTTTAAAACATCATCATTAAATAAATCAAACCATTTTAAGTTGACGACCGAGGCGAGACTGTCTAAATTTCGTTCGTGTTGATAAGAATCAGACTTTAGCTGTTCGGGCTTTGTATACTTAGGTCCCACCATACAGCCTACAGGCAATAAGGAGAGTAAAAGGATAATGGCTATTATTTTATATTTCTTAATCATCATGGCCAGTGGTATTAGAGTCCTTATTATTTTCCGTCGTTGCGATAGTATCTTTTTTCTTTTTTCCGATGTTTTCAATCATGACAAACAAGCCGGGAACAATTAATACACCCAAAACAGTGGCGATTAACATACCGCTAAATACCGCCATTCCCATTACAATACGTGCCTGAGAGCCGGCACCCGTAGCCGTTAAGAGCGGAACAACACCAAGAATAAAAGCAAAGGCCGTCATGAGAATTGGACGGAAACGAAGTTTTGCCGCTACCATAGCCGATTCGTACAGCGGTTTTCCTTTTTCGTATTCTTCTTTGGCAAACTCCACAATAAGGATCGCATTTTTTGCTACTAATCCGATTAAGAGCACTAACCCAATTTGAGCAAAAACATTGTTGACATAAGCATCACTTCCGATTCTGGCTAATAGCAGTCCTAAAAAGGCTCCAAAAACGGCAAAAGGCGCACCAAGTAATACACTGAAAGGCAATTTCCAGCTTTCGTATTGTGCGGCAAGAATGAGGAACACAAATACGAGCGCCATGATAAACACGGAACTTCCGCCAGGTGAGTGTTTTTCCTGATACGAAAGGTTGATGTAATCGTAACCCATATCTGCCGGCAGGGTTTGTTGGGCTACTTCTTCTAAAGCTTCTAAAGTTTGCGCACTACTGTAACCGTCATTCGGACTTCCGCCAATTTCGGCAGATCGGAACAGATTGAGACGATTGGTAAAATCGGGACCCATAACTTTTGTAGCGGTTACCAACGTGGAAATAGGAAGCATATCACCATCATTATTTCTGATATAAATCAGGTTTAAATCTTCGGGTTTTACCCTATTAACGGCTTCACCTTGTATGAAAACCTTGTATTGACGTCCAAAACGATTAAAGTCATTTACATAACTTCCCCCTAAAAAGGCACCTAAAGCTTCGGTAACTTTCGAGACCGGAACACCAAGTTTCATGGCTTTGTCGTTATCAATATCCAATTTGATTTGTGGAGAACCGGCATTAAAAGTGGTATAGATTCGTTTTATTTCCGGACGTTGTTGAGCGGCGGCTATAAAAGCCTGAGTCTGTTCCGCCAGGTACTGTGGAGTATTACCACCTTTGTCCTGCAGCATTAAACTAAAACCTGCGGAAGCGCCCAGACCCTGAATGGCCGGAGGACCAAATCCGAATACGGAAGCAGTGGTGATTTGAGTCGCAAATTTTTTGTTTAAACGGTCCACAAATTGCTTAGAAGTTTCATCTCGTTCTTCCCAAGGTTTTAATGAGATGAAAATAAAGGCACTGTTCGGCTGGTAAGAATTGGTAAGCATACTAAATCCGTTGATCGTGGTATACGATAATATGGATTTTTCTTCTTTTAAAAAACGGTCCACTTTTCGCGATATTTCATCTGTACGCTGTAAGGAAGAGGCTGGAGGTAGTGACATATTGACCAATACATAACCCTGATCTTCTTCGGGAATAAAACCTAACGGAATTTTTTTGCCTAATACTACAACGGCAGCCATAATGACGGCCAGTAAGACTACAATTCGCATTGATTTTTTGGCAAAGAAAGTAGCTCCTGTTAGGTATCTTCCGGTAACTTTTTCAAAAATTCGGTTAAAACCGGCGAAAAATTTGGCCAGCCATCCGGTTTGTTCTTCGATTGGTTTGGTGGGTTTTAATAACATGGCACATAAAGCAGGACTTAGAGACAATGCACTAATGGCTGAGAATGCTACCGATACCGCAATGGTGATGGCAAACTGCTGATAAAAGCGACCCGTGATTCCGGGAGTCATGGCAACCGGTACAAAAACAGCAATCAAAATTAAGGCAATGGCGATTACCGGACCTGATACTTCTTTCATTGCCTGAATGGTGGCTTCCCGCGGACTTTTGCCTTTTTCGATATGGTGAATAACAGCTTCTACTACAACAATAGCATCATCGACTACAATACCAATGGCCAATACCAATCCTAAGAGTGAAAGTGTGTTTATCGAAAATCCTAATAATGGAAAAACGGCAATGGTTCCCACTAAGGAAACAGGAACCGTTATTAGAGGAATTAAGGTAGCGCGCCAGTTTTGCAGAAAGATAAACACCACCAGAATTACCAGTATGACCGCTTCAAAGAGGGTGTGAACAATATCTTCGACTCCGGCAGTAATAGCAAGCGTTGTATCGAGTGATTCCTGATATTCGATATCTTTTGGGAATTTTCCAGAAAGGTCTTTCATGGCTTTTTTGGCCAGTTCAGCTACTTCAAGCGCATTACTTCCGGGCATTTGATAAACCGCCATTACCGCACTTGGTGAACTGTTTCGGCGTGCAGACGAACTGTAATTTTCAGTTCCCAGTTCAATTCGGGAAATATCGCTGAGTAAAACCTGTGCACCGTCTTTTTTACTTCGAACAACGATTTCTCCAAATTGTTTTTCCGTTACCAGACGATCCTGAAGTGTAACACCATAAGTAAACTCAGTACCCGGAGGCGCAGGTTCAGCCCCAAATTTTCCTCCGGGACTAATCATGTTTTGGGCGTTTAGGGCATTTTTTACATCATCAACCGTAACACCCAGTTTGCTCATGACATCGGCCTTTAACCAGATACGCATCGAATAGTCACTGCCTCCAAAAAGAGCAACCTCTCCAACACCTTTTATACGAGCCAGCTGATCTACAATATTGATACTGGCATAATTGTTTAAAAATTTAGCATCGTATTTCGGATTGTTTGAGGTAACAGTAAACAGCATCATCGGGAAGGACAAGGATTTTTTTACCACAACCCCTTGCTGTTTTACACTGGAAGGCATAAAAGGGGAAGATTGATTTTGCCTGTTTTGAGTGAGCATATTGGCATTATCCAAATTAGTACCCACATCAAAAGTTACCTCAATGGTACAGGCACCATCAGAAGTATTGGTAGATTTCATGTACAGCATATTTTCCACACCATTTACTTTTTGTTCAATAGGTGTAGCAACTGCTTGTTCAACATTCAGCGCATTGGCACCTGTAAAACTCGTATTGATTTTAACAACAGGCGGGTTAATGTCGGGATATTGCGAAATAGGTGTTTTTTGTAATGCCAGCAATCCGAGTATCACAATAATAATACTCATTACAATAGCAACAATTGGTCTTCGAACGAAAAATTCTCCCATGATACGTGGTGTATAAGTTATTTAGTTGCCGCAGCTTGTGTCTGACCCAATTGCCATTGAACTACCTTTGGAGTAATAGGACTTCCATTTTTTAATAATGAAGTACCTCCCATGGCTATTTTGTCTCCAGGTTTTAAGCCGTCTTCTATTACGTAACCATCTTTTACAGCCGGACCGGGTTTTACGATTTGCATGTTGACTTTATTGTCTTTGCCTAATACATAAACCTGATAAATACCCTGTACTTCAATAACAGCACGTTGCGGAATCACGATCGCATCTTTACGAATGTCTGTAAGCAATCCGATTTTTACATATTGTCCCGGACGTAATAATTTGTCAGGATTTGAAAATGCCGCTTCAAATGTTATCGCGCCCGTAGAGGGATCAATCTGTCTGTCGGCGAAACTGACTTTACCCGTTTCAGGATAAGTCGAACCGTCGGATAATTTTAGAGAAACCACAGCGCCGGAACCTTTTAAAGAAGAATTAGGTTTGTTGAATTCTCTAAATAAACGAAGAAATTCCTGTTCGCTCATGGTAAATCGAACCCTGACATCACCTAAATCGGAGATTGTATTTAGAACTGATGCCGCACCAGGTCTCACATAATCGCCTACTCTTACTTTTGATATTCCGATTAAACCTGAAATTGGTGCGATAATACGGCAATAGCCCAGTTCGATTTTTGAATTTTCTAGAGAAGCCTGAGACGCTTTAATTTTTGCCTGAGATGCACTGTAGGCTGATTTAGCCGAAATTAACTCTCTTTGACTAACAGCATTTATCTTTGCTAATGGCGCTATCATGTCTAAATCGGCTTTGGTTTTTGCAAAACCGGCTTGCGATTCTGCTAGTGCCCCTGCAGCTTCGTCCATTTTGGTTTTATAAGGAAGTGGGTCAATAGTGTACAATAATTGTCCTTTGGTAACAAAACCACCTTCTTTAAAATTTTGACTCATAATAATACCGTCAACACGAGGATTTATCTGAATGTCTGATTGACCATAGGTCTGTCCGGTGTATTCCGATTCTACATTTACATCCTGATTTAAAACAGTAAGAACTGAAATTTCAAGAGGTTTGGGTGGTGGCGGAGTTTCTTTTTTACAGGCTGAAAGAAAGAAAAGGAGTAGGATTGCAGAAGGATAAAATTTGTTCATTTTTAATTTATATTAAGATGTATTAATATTCAACTAACTAGAAACCAAATATGTGCATTGCTAAGTTAACATTTTTTTGGCAAAAAGTAAAAAAAGAATTTCCGCAACTGTTCTGTTTAGTTACAACGGTATTTGAATTAACCTTTTGCAGAAACAGGACGGACTTTTGAATGATAAAATAACAAGCATCTATAAATTTGGGGCTTTTTTGTGAGATGAAAAAATGAGATGAAATGTTAATAGAATTTTTAATCTAAAAATAAATGGTACTTTTGCACCAGATTTTAAAAATCAAACTTATTCTTAACTTAAAACTGTTTATAGCATGCAACTGTATAACACTTTGAGCGCAGAAGAAAGAGCCATCATGATCGATGATGCCGGTAAACAACGACTAACGTTGTCTTTCTATGCGTATGCCAAAATTGAAGATCCCAAAAAATTTCGCGACGATTTATTTATTGCCTGGAACAAGCTTGATGCTTTAGGCCGAATTTATGTGGCTAACGAAGGTATTAATGCTCAAATGAGTATTCCTGCCGAAAATTTGGAGGCTTTTAGAGAAACTCTGGAAGTATACGATTTCATGAAAGGCATTCGTTTGAATGAAGCCGTAGAACATGATGATCATTCCTTTTTAAAACTAACGATCAAAGTTCGACACAAGATTGTTGCTGATGGTTTGAATGACGAAACTTTTGATGTAACCAATATTGGCGTTCACCTGAAAGCCAAAGAATTTAATGCCATTCTTGACGATCCTGATACAATTGTGGTTGATTTTAGAAATCACTACGAGAGTGAAGTAGGGCACTTTAAAAATGCAATTACTCCCGATGTTGAAACTTTTAGAGAAAGTTTACCAATCATCAACGAACAGCTTCAAAATCATAAAGAAGATAAAAACCTTGTGATGTATTGCACCGGAGGAATTCGTTGCGAAAAAGCAAGTGCCTATTTTAAGCACCAGGGTTTTAAAAATGTCTATCAATTAGAAGGCGGTATCATTAATTACGCCAAACAAATTGAGGAAGAAGGTCTGGAAAGTAAATTCATCGGAAAAAACTTTGTGTTTGATAATCGTTTAGGGGAAAGAATTACAGAAGATATTATTTCGCAATGTCACCAATGTGGAAAACCTTGTGACAATCATACCAATTGTGAAAACGATGGCTGTCATTTATTGTTTATTCAGTGTGATGAATGTAAATCGGCAATGGAAAACTGTTGTTCAACAGAATGTCTGGAAATTATCCACATGCCTTTAGTAGATCAGGTTCGATTGAGAACCGGAAAGCAAGTTGGAAACAAAGTTTTCAGAAAAGGAAAATCGGAAAATTTGAAATTCAAACATTCAGGCGATTTACCCAATACAGCTTTGGCCGCAGCAGAAAAACCTGTTGATATTCGTCAGAAAGTAAAAGTAAAAAAAGTACTTCTTGGAAAAGCAGAACATTATTATGTAAAAGCACAGGTGGCACAGTTTACCATTGAAAACCAAGAGTTAAACAGTGGTGACAAAATCTTAATTTCAGGACCAACAACCGGTAATCAGGAATTGGTTTTAGAAAGACTGATTGTGAACGGAGCCGAAACTTCAACGGCTAAAATTGGTGATAAAGTTACTTTTGAAGTTCCTTTCAGAATCAGATTGTCTGATAAATTATATAAAATTATAAACTAGCGGTAAATAAATATCTGTAAAATTAAAGCAGATTTAAATTGTCGTTTTTTAGAATAACAAAACCCTATTTTGTGTAATAAACAAAATAGGGTTTTTAAATTTTGATTAATCGGTGTCTACAAGTTTAATATAATAAGATATCAATTTAGCAAGTTTTCCAAATTCGTATATTCCTCAATAGCGTGTAGTTGTTGTGATTTTCTTTTTTTTAGGGAGAACAAAGAATGGCCAACAGCCCAATCAATGATTAAATTTAAAAATTTAATACTATAGCCAATCTCTAAATAATGATGAACAATAGTCTTGTTTTGAGAAATGCTTTCTAAAGCTATAGTAAGATAGATAGGATAGAAATACAAAGCTTTCATTTTTATCAACTTATTTTCAGTTAGTTCAATTATGCGCCATTTGTAATTTACTGTTGTTTCATCAACAATTTCTTTGAAATAAAGAATACTTCCAAGTTCTTTCTCTGTTCTTTTAATCACTGCAAATTCCTTGTGTGCCGGGTGCCATTGGCAATATTTTTCCTTGTCAAGATTAAGAAGGAATTTATAAATAAGAGCCTTATTCTTTTTTACCTCTATATCTGTTAACAGGTGAATCATTAGATACTTTTTTATGGTTTAAAAATTAAATGATTTTATTTCTATTGTAATTGTATTCATTGGAAAATGAGTTCTGATAACATCGTTTTCTTCTCCTTGGTATTTATCGGTAAAGAGTAAAATGACCACGAAGTCTTCTATTGTCTTTTGGGGTATTTAGAATTATTTCGTACCAATAATCACCGGAAGGCAGTTCAGCACCATTGTATCTTCCGTCCCATTTTTGATCGTAATTATTGGTTGTAATGGTGCGCCCGTATCGGTCAAAAATAGTATAGGTTAGGTTTTTGTTGTTGCCTAAGCAGCCCGGAGCCCATTCGTCGTTTATGCCGTCACCGTTTGGGGTGAAATAATTGAGGATGCAAATGTCGTTTTTAATAGCGTATTCAAAATATTTCGAAGTGGAGGCAGTACATCCATTTTCATCGGTAACGGTAACGGTATAGAGGCCGGATTCGGTAATGATAAATCTGTTGGATTGACCACTGGAGCTTCCATTTAGGGAATATTCATATTTTGAAGTTCCTCCACTTGCTTTAGCTACAATTTCATTTTGTTCGCCTTCTGTTAAGGTTAAAGTTAGTGGATTTGTCAGGTTACTTATTTTTACTTCAACATTCAGAAAGTCGCTTTCTGTATTAGAAACACTATCCTTTTGCTTAAGCTTATAAGTTGTGTCAGCGGTCAGGACAGGAGTTGTGAATACAGAACCTTCATAAAGTAGATTTGTCCCGGTAGTATCGTACCAGTAAAAAGTTGCATTAGGAACTCCTGTAGCGGTAAGGGTAGCGGTTGTTTTATAACATATTGTCGTGCCAGGTGCAACTGGAATTGCAATGTCTTTTTTAGGAATGTATTCAAAATACTTTGTAACGGTCGTACTGCATCCATTTGCATCTGTAACCGTAGCCGTATACGTGCCGGATTTATCAATGGTGAATTTGTTGGAGGGTCCACTAGAGCCTCCGTTTATGGAATATTGATATGCTGGTTTTCCTCCACTTGCGTTTGCTATGATCTCGTTTTGGTCATTTCCTGTTAGCGTTAAAGTTAGTGGATTTGCCAGATTGTCTATTTTGACAGTAACGTTTACAAAATTGCTTTCACAATTAGAAATAGTATCTTTTACTTTCAGCTTATAACTTGTATCAGTTGTAAGGATAGGAGTTGTAAATACCGGTCCTTCATAAAGCAGATTTGTTCCTGTAGCATCATACCAGTAGAAAATTGCATTAGGAATTCCAGTTGCTGTAAGTGTGGTAGCTGTTCCGTTACATATTGTTTGGTCAGTTGCTGAGGGAGGAGCAATAGAGGCGGTGAAATTTACAGCATCCAGAAAATTACCAACTGTTGGGTCTCCGGTTGAAGTTGATATCGCTTCGAAAATAAAACGGATTTTGGTGAGACCTTTTGGAATCTGATAAGTGCCGGTGTATAATTTCCATGCCGTACCTGTTGAGGCTGTCATAATAGTAGTATAAGGACCTCCGGGAGGGCCTGCTTTTAGTGCCATTTTATCAACACCACGTCTACCCATATGAGCAAACGAGTAATTAAAGTATGTTGTGGTTGAGGTATCATAGTCTTGATACAAACCTGAAAACTGATAGGCGTTAAGTTCTACAAATTGTCTTCCACTGTATGCGTATTTCCCCTCATTGCCATTAGCCCAAAACTCTATGATGTCATCAGTAGCTGTTGTTCTCCAACCAAGCAAAGAAGCTGGAAGTTGGTTTTGGTTGATAAATTCAAGACCTTGAGCAAAAGCAGGGTATTCAAAATCTGCGTTTATGGTTTCAACCGTACATTGACCATTTGCTAAAGAAGACAGCATAATTAGAGTAAAGACTACAAACGTTTTTGTGAAATTAACCTTCTTCTTTGAATCCGTTTTTTGGTTTAGTATATGGAATCCGCTGATAGCTGTATAAAAAGACATTTTTACCATAAGAGTGAATTGGAAGGGAGTAAAATGTTCTTTTTTTGCTTATTGCTAAAGCTTTATAACAAAGCGAAAAAGGTTTACAGATTCTGGAGTACAAACGGTTACGTTTTACTATCCCTGCATTTTTAAGATTGAACGACTAGTGAAAATCTATTCAAAATTATTAAGACTCAAGCGTAGATTTGGTGTACAATCAATACTTGGTAAACTCGAAGTAATAGGTGGAAGAGTTCAATGAAACTTTGGATGTTCCGAATGCTACAGCAGTCAATTTTAGAAATGACTACGGGAGTGAAGTAGGATATTTTAAAAATCTAAATACTCTCAGGTATAATATTTTAGGGAAAGTTTTTCAGCAGGAAGGGGAGAGCTGTAATGATATCAAACAAACCTCTGAAGTTCTTCTTTGTATTCGTTTGTCTGATGAAATAAATAAAATTGTAAAAAATTAAAGAGGCTTAAAGCCAACATTAAAAAAGTTCTGTTACTTACATTGGTAATAACAGAACTTTTTAATGCGTTAAAGTGACTAATGGTATATATAATCTGAAACTTCATCGACAATTTGCCATTTTCCTTTCACTTTCTGCATGATTATAGTTTTGTTTTCATGAATTAGACCTTCTATATCACCAGTTGATCCACGCGAAAAGTGAAACAAAACATATTTTTTGTTTTTATAAAAAACAGGGTCAGATATTGAGAACACAAGTCCTGGTTTATTTTCATATTTATCCAGAAATTTTGTGTTCCACATTCCCAATCTATTTTCAAAAATAAAATCAAATCCAGGAAAATCTTTTGGTTTCCAGTATTTTTTAATTGTGTCATTGGAATAAGTTTCAAGCATAATGTCATAACTTTTTTGATCAAATAACGAACTTCTGTTGTTTTCCTGGACTTCAGCAGTTTTGTCCCCACCATAAAATATGCGTAAAGCATTGCGAAGATCTGCTTTTTCTTTTATGATAATTATGCTTTCATTATTTGTAATTTTTGTTTTAAGGAAAGTATTAATTGATTCGTACCTGTTATGGTTAATAGAGGAGCATGAAAGTAGTAATGCCTGAAATACTATTAAAATTAAGATCTTTCTTTTCATAATTGTCTTCTAATTACATGGTTTTCCTTCGGGATTTTGGTTTCCTCTGGATTTGTTTCTGGCTTCTACCGTTTTACGTTGCGCAATTCTGTCCTTATCAGCAGCTGATAGTTTAGCGTTATAAATTGGAGTGCCTTGCAAGCTACTCCATGCTAAGTCTTTGTACATTTGTTGAGCTGCGCCTGAGGCAACAGGTGTTCCGGTGTTAAATTCCTGTAAGGCAGAAGCCATTATGTCAACATAGCGATTTGCAATTTCAGCATGATGTGCATCAGCCATGTCATTTGTCGGAGATCCGGGATTAGTGCTTCGTACATAAGCTTCAAATAAAGTTGGAAAATCGGATAACGAAGAATTTCCGGTTGATTTTTGTTGATCGATAATACTTAAAAAATAAGCATGTATTATTTCGTGAATGAGTGTTGTTGCTACCGATAAATCTGTTGGAGGTGAGTTTGGTTCTGAATCTATAACTCCATTTAGATAATCTTGATTAATTGTAATTTGATAATTGTTATCAGACAATTTGATGGTTTGCCCAAAAACAGATGGGCCTCCTAATACCGGTCCTTTTTGCATAGTAACATCATAAGGAGAGATTGGACCTCCAAAACGTTGTAACATCTTGGTAATGTCATTTTGTTTTAAATTTTTTAGTTTTTCAAGAGCTGATTTTCCGCAAGGGTCCAGATTGTTATCTTTAATTTGTTCCACTCTATTCCAATTTGCCGATCCGCCACTAGAACCACCACCAATTGGTACTATTGGAGGATTTACAGGATTTGTAATAGGATTAGGCCAGGGATTACCGCCGGGACCAGTTACAACTACTTCGTTTAGTTTGATCGCGCCTTCATCTCCATGGCAGTTATTGCAAACACCCGCTCCACTTGATTTCGAAAAAAGATTATTACCATTGGCTATCCCTTGTTTATAACTATCCTTTCTCGTTTCCATGGTCTCTAAGTTAGTAATTCTTACTTCACCGGTAAACGATTCCAATATTTTGTGTGTGGCTATTTTTTGCAGATCCTCTATTTCTTGAGAGTCTTTAAAATCAAAGCTCCATAATTTTCCCGTAATATTATAATCATTGATTTCCAGAATAATTTTTTGCAAAAGAAAAGAGTTGGAAGATTTTACTGGAATAATAGCAACAAAAGAAGTTTCGGTGCTTTGCTGATAAAGGGTAGCGGAGTTCCAAAGTACATCTTTTTCACTGATAGTGTGTTTTGAACTTAACCATTCTTTTGAGCGGATAAGTAATGCTGATTCCTGTTTTTCAATACTGGTGTAATCATTTTCAGAAGAACAACTGAAGATTAGTAAGCATAATAGAACAATCGTTAACAGATTGTAAAGGTGTTTTTTCATGAGGTTATTTTTATTAAAACTGAATAAATTTAGAGCAAAAATATTTAGAAGATTTTTTATAAGAAAAAATATATGATTTGATATTTAAAGAATAAAATTGTACGGAAAAGCCTCTAAAAACGACATAGGATGAGTTAGAAAAGATGGATTTAAGAGACCAAAAAATGCGTTTTTGATTAAAAATGAGACATTTGTTCATTTAACATCCCTTTAGTTTTAATGGATAAAAAGCAAACTAAAAAAAATACTATCTTTACCGATCAAACGTTTATGAACTTAAGTCGCGTTTTTGCGACACTACATATATAATTATGGCATGTACAAGTTGTTCAACCTCAGATGGTGGCGCACCAAAAGGTTGTAAAAATAATGGGACTTGCGGCACCGATAGCTGCAATAAATTGACGGTTTTTGATTGGCTCGCAAACATGAGTCCGTCCAATGGAGAGGCGATTTTTGATTGTGTTGAGGTTCGTTTTAAAAATGGACGCAAGGAATTCTTTAGAAATTCAGAAAAATTAACGTTAAGTATTGGTGATATTGTAGCAACTGTTGCTTCACCGGGACATGATATTGGAATTGTTACTCTGACAGGTGAATTGGTAAAAATTCAAATGAAGAAAAAAGGAGTAAATCCTGAAAGTAATGAAGTTCCTAAAATTTACAGAAAAGCGTCTCAGAAAGATATTGATATCTGGTCTGTAGCACGTGATCGTGAAGAACCAATGAAAGTTCGTGCACGTGAATTGGCCATTCAGCATAAACTGGAAATGAAAATTTCTGATATTGAATTTCAGGGAGACGGGTCGAAAGCTACATTTTATTACACCGCAAATGACAGAGTCGATTTCAGACTTTTAATTAAAGATTTTGCTAAAGAATTCAGTACCAGAGTCGAAATGAAACAGGTTGGTTTCCGTCAGGAGGCAGCCCGTTTGGGAGGAATTGGTTCTTGCGGACGTGAACTCTGCTGTTCAACCTGGTTAACCGATTTTAGAAGTGTGAATACTTCGGCCGCACGTTACCAACAGCTTTCACTGAATCCTCAAAAGTTGGCAGGACAATGCGGAAAACTAAAATGCTGTCTGAACTATGAGTTAGATACTTACATGGATGCGCTAAAAGACTTTCCGGATTACGATACCAAATTGGTAACCGAAAAAGGAGATGCTATTTGCCAGAAACAAGATATTTTTAAAGGCCTGATGTGGTTCGCCTATACCAATAATTTTGCGAACTGGCATGTTTTAAAAATCGATCAGGTAAAAGAAATTATTGCCGAAAACAAACAAAAAAACAAAGTTTCTTCACTGGAAGATTTTGCTATTGAGGTAACTTCTGAACCTGAGAAAGACTTTAACAATGCAATGGGGCAGGAGAGTTTAACCCGTTTCGATCAGCCAAAAAGAAAGAAAAAGCCAAGTCGTAAACGCAAACCAAATGCTGAGAATGCAGTTGTGGCCGCTCCGAACAAACCGCAGCAAGCCAATAATAATAATAATAATACAAACAAACCGGCTGGTGGCAATCCGAATAAATCGAATAAACCACACAACAAACAGAATCAATCGAACAAGCCCAAAAATTCGAACGATAAAAAGCCAGCCGAGCCAAGAAAACCTATAATTATTACTAAAAATGAGAATAAAAAGTAGTGGAATTCTTCTTTTGTCAGCAATACTTCTTTTTTCGTGCGATAAAAAAAGAGTATTTGACGAATACAAATCTGTTGGAAGTGCCTGGAACAAAGACAGTATTGTAACCTTTGATCTGCCGGTTTTAGATTCTACCAAAAGATACAACCTGTTTGTAAATTTGAGAGACAACAACAATTATCCGTTCAATAATTTGTTTTTGATTGTAGCTATCGAAACACCAAGCGGTTTTACCAAAGTGGATACTTTAGAATATCAAATGGCAAATCCCGACGGTAGCCTGATGGGGAATGGCTTTACAGACATTAAAGAAAGTAAACTGTTTTACAAAGAAAACGTAAAGTTTAGAGGAAAATACAAAGTACATATCAAACAAGCAGTCAGAGAATCAGGTAAAATTCCGGGAGTTCAGACTTTAGAAGGTATTACAGATGTTGGTTTTAGAATAGAACAAAAAGATTAGAAAAATAGTTATGGCTGCTAAGAAAAACAATCAATCCAATAGCGTTAAAGATATTAATTACTACAAAAAGAAGTTCTGGAGAATTTTTGCCTATAGTTTATTAGGAGTTCTTGCCTTCTTTTTATTTGCCTCATGGGGATTATTCGGTTCAATGCCTTCTTTTGAAGATTTGGAGAATCCGGATTCTAATTTGGCCACCGAAATCATTTCGTCTGACGGAGTGGTGATTGGTAAATACTTCAAAACCAACAGATCACAGCTTAAATACTCAGACTTGCCAAAAAGTCTGGTAGAAGCTTTGGTGGCTACCGAAGATGCTCGTTTTTATGAGCATTCCGGAATTGACGGACGCGGAACTTTAAGAGCCGTTTTTAGTTTAGGAACCAATGGTGGAGCTAGTACATTAACGCAGCAATTGGCCAAACAGTTATTTCATGGAGAAGGGTCTAAGTTCCTTCCTTTTAGAATTGTACAAAAAATAAAAGAATGGATTATTGCCATTCGTCTGGAGCGACAGTATACCAAAAATGAAATTTTGGCCATGTATTGTAATGTTTATGACTTCGGAAATTATTCTGTTGGAGTAAGTTCTGCAGCACAAACCTATTTCTCTAAAGATCCGAAAGATTTAACCATGGATGAATCGGCAATTTTAGTCGGAATGTTCAAAAACTCAGGATTATACAATCCGGTTCGTAATCCGGAAGGGGTAAAAAATCGTCGTAACGTAGTGCTTTCTCAAATGGAAAAAGCAAAAATGATTACTACAGCTGAGAAATTGAGATTACAGGCATTGCCAATCGCTTTAAAATTCAAATTAGAAAGTCACCGCGAAGGAACGGCTACTTACTTTAGAGAGTACCTTCGTGATTACATGAAAAAATGGGTGGCTGAGAATAAAAAACCGGACGGTTCCGATTACGATATTTACAAAGACGGTTTAAAGATCTATACCACCATCGATTCAAGAATGCAATTGCATGCAGAAGAGGCCGTTTCGGAACACATGAAAAATATGCAGGAACAGTTTTTTATTGAAATGAAAACCAATAAAAATGCACCCTTCCTGAACATTACTCAAGCTGAAACAGACCGTATCATGATGCAGGCGATGAAAAATTCGACGCGTTGGGCTCTTATGAAAGAAATGGATAAAAGTGATGAAGACATTATTGCGTCATTTAAAGTGAAGACCAAAATGCGTGTATTCACCTGGAAAGGAGAACGTGATACCGTGATGACACCACTTGATTCTATTCGTTATTTCAAACACTTCCTGCAATCTGGTTTAATGGCGATGGAACCTCAAACCGGAAACATTAAAGCATGGGTAGGTGGAATTAATTATAAATATTTCCAATACGACCACGTAGGGCAGGGAGCAAGACAGGTAGGATCTACATTCAAACCGTTTGTGTATGCCACCGCTATTGAGCAATTAAACATGTCTCCTTGCGATTCTATCTTGGACGGACCTTTTATGATTCACAAAGGACGTCACAATGTTACTGCTGACTGGGAACCAAGAAACTCTGATAACAGATACCGCGGAATGGTAACTTTAAAACAAGGTCTTGCCAATTCGATTAATACCGTATCGGCTAAGTTAATCGACAGAACAGGTCCTGAAGCTGTAGTAGAGTTAACACACAAATTAGGTGTAAAAACCGAAATCCCTGCCCAGCCTTCTATTGCACTTGGTGCTGTAGATATTACGGTTGAAGATATGGTGGCTGCCTACAGTACATTTGCCAATCAGGGAGTATATGTAAAACCGCAGTTTTTAAGCCGTATAGAGAACAAAAGCGGTGAGGTGATCTATGAGCCAATTCCGGAATCTCATGACGTTTTAAACAAAGATATTGCCTTTGCAGTAATTAAATTATTAGAAGGAGTTACCGAAACAGGTTCAGGTGCACGTTTGCGTACAGAAGGCGGAGGAAGCGGTGACAATCGTTGGACTGGATACCCGTACATGTTCAGAAACCCGATTGCAGGTAAAACCGGAACCACTCAAAATCAATCAGACGGTTGGTTTATGGGGATGGTACCAAATCTCGTAACCGGTGTCTGGGTAGGTTGTGAAGACCGTTCAGCACGTTTTAAAAGTTTGACTTACGGACAAGGAGCTACAGCGGCCTTACCAATTTGGGGGTATTTCATGAAATTATGTTATGCCGACCCGGGATTACAGGTCTCAAAATCCGAGTTCGAGCGTCCGGCAAACCTTTCTATAAAGGTAGATTGCTACAGCAGACCGGCAGTGGTAAAAGATACGACACAGACTGACCAAAATACAGACGAATTCGAACTGTAGGTTTGATTCTCATAGAATAATAAATCCTTTTGTGATCTTCTACAGGAAGAATACAAAAGGATTTCTTTTTATAATGATGTAGTCTGTCACTCAACAGGTATGTGAGCAGTTCGTTTTCAAAGAATAAAATCGGTTATTTTATTTTTTACGAAATCGTTATAATTTAATCTAAAAATCTTATTTTTATCAAAAATATACAGTAATAAAGACAGTTTGTTATGATTACAAAAAAAGTAAATAACGTTCAGGAAGCTATCGAAGGAATTGAAAGTGGAATGACTATAATGTTCGGAGGTTTCGGTTTATGCGGAATTCCTGAAAATACAATTGCAGCACTGGTAAATACTTCCATTTCAGATTTAACCTGTATTTCGAATAATGCGGGAGTGGATGATTTTGGTTTGGGATTGCTGTTGCAAAAGAAGCAAATTAAAAAAATGATTTCCTCTTATGTGGGGGAGAATGCCGAGTTTGAACGTCAGATGCTTTCAGGAGAACTGGAAGTCGAATTGACTCCGCAAGGTACTTTAGCCGAACGCTGTCGTGCAGCTCAAGCCGGAATTCCCGCGTTCTTTACACCTGCAGGTTACGGAACTGAAGTTGCCGAAGGCAAAGAAGTACGTGAGTTCAATGGAAAGATGCACATCATGGAACAAGCTTTCAAAGCGGAGTTTGCTATTGTTAAAGCCTGGAAAGGTGACGAAGCAGGAAACCTGATTTTTAAAGGAACAGCCAGAAATTTCAACGCTTGTATGGCAGGTGCGGGTAAAATTACCATCGCCGAAGTGGAAGAATTAGTTCCGGTAGGAACATTAGATCCAAATCAAATACACATTCCGGGAATTATGGTGCAGCGTATCTTTCAGGGAGAAAAGTTTGAGAAAAGAATCGAGCAGAGAACGGTAAGACAACGAGCATAATTAGAGAATTAGAAAATATGATAATTAGATAATTATTTGGATTGCGTAAATTTTTTACATTATCTAATTATCTAATTTCCAAATTGACACATTAGAACTATGTTGACAAAAGAAGATATTGCAAGACGTATTGCAAAAGAAGTAAAAGACCGCTATTTTGTGAACCTTGGAATTGGTATTCCAACTCTGGTAGCAAATTATGTGAGAGAAGATATTGCTGTGGAGTTTCAAAGTGAGAACGGTGTTCTTGGCATGGGGCCTTTCCCTTTCGTCGGAGAAGAAGATGCAGATATTATCAATGCCGGAAAGCAAACTATCACAACACTTCCGGGAGCCAGTTTCTTTGATTCGGCTTTTAGTTTTGGGATGATCCGAAGCCAGAAGGTAGATTTGACCATTTTAGGAGCTATGGAGGTTTCTGAAAATGGTGATATTGCCAATTGGAAAATTCCGGGTAAGATGGTAAAAGGAATGGGCGGTGCAATGGATTTGGTAGCTTCTGCCGAAAACATTATTGTTGCCATGATGCACGTTAATAAAGCAGGTGAATCGAAAATACTGAAAAAATGCTCTTTACCCTTAACTGGCGTAGGCTGCGTTAAAAAAGTAGTCACCGAGCTTGCGGTTCTGGAAGTGACTGATAAAGGGTTTAAGCTACTAGAAAGAGCACCGGGTGTTTCTGTTGAGCACATCATCGCATCAACCGAAGCCGATTTGATCATTGAAGGTGAAATTCCGGAAATGGATATAAGATAATTCTGTATTTAAGATAAATTCACATGAAGGCTAGCTTTTAAACGGGCTGGCCTTTTTTGTAGGAAAAAATTAAAGAAAAGTCACCGGGTTTGTTTTTTTCTAAAAGCCTTGTATTTACTGACTTTTTTGGGTTAATGTATTAATTATCAATAGAATAATTATTTTTTGGGCCTGTTTTTTGTGAATTCATCACAGTTTGTTAAATAAAAGTAAATTTAAAGTAAAAAAGATTGTATTTAATCGATTAACGGCAAATTTCACCGATTATATAACATAAATAAAATACTTTTATGTTAAAATAGAGTATTTACTTACGTTTAATATTTTATTTGTAATCCATTTAACCAAACTAAATACCACATTATTATGGACAGAAAATTACCAAAAATCATGGCATCAGCCGTTGTTATTCTTACATTTTCAGTATCAGGATTTGCTCAAAACACAGACAAACGGGTAAGTCAGAAAAATGTATCCGAAAATGGGCAACCAAGCTTAATCACTTTTAGTGATAAATCTACTTACAGAGGAACAGATTACAACACTGTTTTTAAAGAACAATTAGGTTTAAAAGACAATCAGTCTTTTTCTAAAATTAAGATCGAATCTGACAGAGAAGGTTTTACACATGAAAAATTTCAATTGTACGAGCAAGGTATTAAAGTAGAATTTGCCAATTATACACTACATTCCAAAGAAGGAAAATTAGTTTCCATGAACGGAGAGTTTTATGCCCTTCAAAATGTAAAAACAACCCCAAAATTATCCAGTAAAGCGGCTTTCGACAGAGCGGTTGCTTATACAGGAGCAAAACAATACCTGTGGGAAAACCCGCAAGATGCTGCAGCAATGAACTATGAGAAGCCAAAAGGCGAATTGGTTTTATTGCCGGCAATGGAAGAACAGGGTGAAACCAGAAAGTCAGATAAGGTGAGACTGGCTTATAAATTTGACATTTATGCCACCAATCCGGTAAGCCGCGGAGATCTTTATATCGATGCAGAAACCGGAAAAGTTCTGTTTTATAACGCTACCATAAAACACCTTGGTGAATACAGCCACGGAAATAAAGTAAAAACCGCCAAAGCAATAAATCAAAAAGAGGACGTAAATACTAAAAAAGCTTTTGTTGCAGCCAATGCCGCGACACGTTATAGCGGAACGCAGGTAATACAAACTACCTTAAGCGGAGCGTCCTATATACTTGCTGATGCGACAAGAGGTTTGGGAATCAACACCTACAATATGAAAAAGGGAACCAGTTATACAGCAGCCGTAAATTTTACGGATGCCGATAATAACTGGACCGCTGCTGAGTATAACAATGCGAACAAAGACAATGGAGCTTTGGATGCACATTGGGGAGCTGAAAAAACATACGATTACTGGTCAACAGTGCATGGCAGAAACAGCTTTGATAACGCAGGAGCAATTATAAAAAGCTACGTACATTACAGCAATGCGTACGATAACGCTTACTGGAACGGTAGTGTAATGACTTACGGTGACGGAAGCGGAACTTATTTCGATATCCTGACTGCTATTGATGTTGCCGGACACGAAATAGGACACGCTGTTTGTACTTATACAGCGAACCTGGCGTATCAAAAAGAATCCGGAGCGATGAACGAGGCGTTCTCTGATATTTGGGGAGCCTGTATTGAATATGCAGCAGCACCAACAAAATCGATCTGGTTAATTGGTGAAGATATCGAAAGAAGATCAGGGCACCTTTCTTTGCGCTCAATGAGTGATCCAAATTCTGAAGGTCAGCCGGACACTTATGGCGGAACCTATTGGATCAATCCAAATTGTACACCAACAAGCGGTAACGATTATTGCGGTGTGCATACTAACTCCGGTGTATTAAACCATTGGTTTTACATTTTGTCTGTGGGTAAATCAGGTACAAATGATATTGGAAATGCCTATAACGTAACAGGGATTACAATTGATAAAGCGGCAAAAATTGCGTATCGTCTGGAAAGCGTGTATTTAACCGCAAATTCTACTTTTGCCAATGCAAGAACTTCAGGAATACAATCGGCTATTGATTTGTATGGTGCCGGTTCACCGGAAGTTATTGCTACCACTAATGCATTTTATGCTGTAGGTGTTGGAGCTGCGTATGTGGACTCAAATGATACAACTGCGCCAACAGCGCCAACAAATCTTGCTGCTTCCGGAACAACGGGGTCAACAACTAATTTAACATGGACTGCTTCAACAGATAATGTAGGGGTTACGGGGTATGATATTTACCAGGGAACAACTCTAAAAGGTTCGTCTACTACAACCAATTATACCGTAACAGGTTTAACAGCATTGACAGCGTATAGCTTTAGTGTAAAAGCCAAAGACGGAGCAGGAAATGTTTCAACAGCAAGTAATGTGGTAAATGTTACCACTACAGCTGCATCTTTAAACTACTGTAACTCTCAGGGGAACAGTACTGTAGATGAGAGAATTGGAAAAGTAGTATTCGGTACCATCAACAACACTTCAACAGGAACAACCGGTTATGAAAACTATACCGCTATCTCTACAAATGCTGCCAGAGGAACAGCTTATACGATAACAATTACTCCAGTTTGGACTTCCACTGTTTACAGCGAAGGATATGCAGTTTTTATCGATTACAACCAAGATGGGGATTTTACTGATGCAGGTGAAACAGTTTGGACGAAAGCAACCTCTACAGCGGCTACAGCTACAGGAACTATTACAATTCCGGCTACAGCAACACTTGGTACAACAAGACTTAGAGTTTCTATGAAATATAACGGAATACCAACTTCTTGTGAGTCCTTTTCTTATGGACAAGTAGAAGATTACTCGATCAATATCACAGCTTCAGGAGCTATTGTAAATCAGGAAATTGCAGCAGGATTAGTTGAAACTAATGAAACGGCAAGATTTGCATTGTATCCAAATCCGGTTGTTGATGAATTAAATGTTTCATTAGCAGATAATACAGGATATACTTTCAGAATTACAAATACATTGGGTCAGCAAGTGAGCTCAGGAGCCCTTTCAGGAAATCCGATTGATGTGAGAACTTTAAAAACAGGACTTTATGTTATCGAGTTGAATAATGGTACTAAAAGAATCGTTAAGAAATTCGCCAAAAAATAAAAATGTTAGTTTAAAAAACGAAAAGCCTCGCAATTTGCGGGGTTTTTTTATGGAGTTCCCCAATGTAATTTTTGTATGTCACGGTTAGACCGCTTTTTGTAAGTTTGTTTGTTTAGTAATCCTAAAAAAGATCATGATGAAATTATACTTATTGCTTTTTTTGTATGCCATTAGTTTTAGTAGCTTTTCTCAGAACAACGTGCTGGTTTTTCAATCTGATTTTGGGTTGAAAGATGGAGCCGTATCAGCAATGAAAGGAGTGGCAATGGGAGTTTCAACAGATTTGAAGATATTTGATCTGACGCATGAAATTCCGGCGTTTAATATTTGGGAGGCTGCTTATCGCTTGTCGCAAACCGCGCAGTACTATCCCGCAGGAACTGTATTTGTATCCGTTTGTGATCCGGGAGTGGGAACCGCAAGACATTCTGTAGTTTTACGCACCAAATCAGGACATTATTTTGTGACTCCCGACAACGGAACCTTAACTTTAATTGCAGAACAATTAGGAATTCAGGAAATTCGTGAAATTGATGAAGTAAAAAACCGTCGACAAAACTCAAATGAATCGTATACTTTTCATGGACGCGATGTATATGCTTTTACCGGAGCACGATTAGCCTCAAAAACGATTGCATTTGAAGAAGTAGGGGCTAAGTTGCCTAATGAAGTGGTGAAAATTGATTATCAGAAACCGGTTTTAGAAAATGGAGTTATTAAAGGAGGTATTCCGGTTTTGGATATTCAGTATGGCAATGTATGGACAAATATCGATAAGAAGACCGCTGAAAATTTAGATTTGAAAGCAGGAGATATTGTGAAAGTTCAGATTTTTGATGGTGCTAAAAAAGTATACGAAGGAAAACTGAAATTAGTCCATACATTTGGTGAAGCAGCAATTGGTACAGCTGTTTGTTACTTCAACAGTCTTTTAAATTTCTCGCTCGCAGTCAATCAGGGGAATTTTTCAGAAAAGTATAAAGTGTTTAGCGGAGCCCATTGGAGTATTTTGCTAAGCAGATAAAATAAAAAACCGCCTAACTAGGCGGTTTTTTTGACTTTATAAATTTTGCTGTCGGACAATTTCAGAGGAAATACGGTTTTAAATAAAACTTATATTTTCTTATCCGTTGCGCTTATTGTAAATTGAATGAGGCTCCTAAACTAAAAGTTGCCTGATTGTTTAAATGATCAAATACATCGTTGTTATTTCCGTATTTTGCAATTGGAAATCCAATTTCTGTGAAAACACCAAATCCGTCCGTAAAGAAATAACGTCCGCCAACATGACCTCCAAAGTTACGCAACCCTAAACTTAAACCAGGATAAACATCCAATTGTTTAACCCCAATAACACTGCTTAGGTTAGCATTAATTCTGGCTTTAGCATCAAAACGATCACTAAACTTCGGTTTTAAATCAGTGTATGGCGTTGGATTGTTATGATAGAAACCATTAAAGTTGTCTACTCCTAATAAATAATTGGCTACAAATCCAAAAGAGAAATTTTCTCCAAGACCAAAATCTACCGAACCCTGAATTCCGGAACCACCATTTTGTATGTTAGCACCAACATTCACTCTAATGTCTCCTTTTCCTTTAAAAGCCTCTTGTGCTTGTGTGAATCCAAATGATACTAAAAACAAAAGTGTAATTACCTTTTTCATAAATATAAATTTTAATTATTTTTTTAAGTGCAAAAATAGCCATTTTAGGAGTTAATTCCTGCCTTTTTCAGAAGAATACAGTTCATTTAACGGTTCGCTCTGCCAGAATTCTTTAGTGTCAACATCTAGAATGGTCAGCGGGCCTTTAAAAGCAGCGCCGGTATCGACGTTCCATATGTTTGCTTTTTGTACAGGTGTTGTTTTGCCAATTCGGGTCACAGGAGTATGTCCGATATAGATTTCTTTATACAACGTAAAACGCTTAGGATAAAGTGCATCACCGATTTTTAAATTAGGATCTAGCGAAAGAGCTGTCTCCCAAAGTGTTCTGTCCCAGTAGAATAATTTTGGGAAATATTCATATTTGACGCCATTCAGATTGGTAAAACCTGCATGAACAAATAATCGGTTTTGATCGTCAAGGTAATAATCTTCCAATGATTCGAGGAAAGCGATATGTGTCTGTTTTTCTTCCGTACTCAGTTTTTCGTAAGCCAGAACAGTCGCTTCTCCACCGTGTTTGAACCATAAAGTCTCGTCAACATCTTCTGTTTTGCTTTTAAACCAGGACAAAAGCAGTTCATCGTGATTTCCTCTGATGCAAATGCAATTTTGCTTACTTTTTAAGTCCATTAAATATTCAATTACTTGCGGAGATTGGCTCCATCCGTCAACGTAATCGCCTAAAAAAATAAGAGTATCTTGTGTAGTAACTTTGGCTTTTTTCATCACTTGTTCAAGCGCGAGTAATCCGCCGTGTATGTCGCCTATAACAAATGTTCGCATTTTAATTCTTTAATGTAGAAATACAAAAATAACGAAAAGGATTCGTTTGAGACTAGTAAGTTGAGAATCTTTACAAATGGTGTGATTTGAATTGTTATATGTAAAATGTGAAATGTGAAATTTGGAATTTGGAATTTGAGATTTGAAATTTGGAATGAACTTGGGGTGATTGGAGAGATTATTTTTATGATTATTTTCGATACTTTTTGTGCCTTTCCTCTTTAAATTTGTAGTATGTCCGAAACCCCAACATATCGAAAAATCATTCATATTGATATGGATGCTTTTTATGCTTCGGTAGAGCAGATGGATAATCCCGCTTTGCGTGGAAAACCTGTTGCTGTTGGCGGATCAGAGAATAGAGGCGTAGTCTCGGCTGCAAGTTACGAAGCGCGAAAATTTGGTGTACGAAGTGCCATAAGTGGTGTTCTGGCCAAAAAATATTGTCCGGAAATTATTTTCGTTCGTCCGCGATTTGATCGTTACAAAGAGATCTCGAATAAAATTCATAAAATATTTCATGAGTACACCGATCAGGTTGAGCCTCTTTCGCTGGACGAAGCTTATCTTGATGTGACACAAAATAAAAAAGGCAACCCAAGCGCAAGTTTGCTTGCACAGGAAATCAGACTCCGAATTCTGAATGAAGTGGGACTGACGGCTTCTGCGGGAATTTCGATTAATAAGTTTGTAGCGAAAATTGCATCGGATGTTAACAAACCAAATGGACAGAAAACGGTTAATCCGGACGAGGTTTTAAGTTTTTTGGAAGAACTGCCCATTCGGAAGTTTTATGGTGTTGGAAAAGTGACCACCGAAAAAATGTACCAATTGGGAATTTTTACAGGAGCAGATCTTAAGAGCAAAGAAGTGGCGTTTTTGGAGAAACATTTCGGAAAGTCGGGGGCTTTTTATTACAATGTGGTTCGCGGAGTTCATAATAGTGAAGTAAAAGCGTCTCGTGTAACGAAATCAGTTGCGGCAGAGCACACCTTCGATGTCAACTTATCCTCTGAAATTTTTATGCTCGAACAGCTTGAAAAGATTGCGGTATCTTTAGAAAAAAGATTAAAAAAATATAACATCTCGGGCAAGACCGTGACACTTAAAATCAAATACAGCGATTTTACGCAACAAACGCGTAGTAAAACGTTGCCATACTTTATTTCTGATAAAAGTTTAATTTTAGAGACTGTAGAGGAGCTTCTGTATCAGGAACGGATGAAAGATTCAGTTCGATTGCTTGGCATTTCGCTGAACAATCTAAATGCAGAAGAAAAAAAGGCAGTAGTAGTACAGCTTAAATTTTCCTTCTAATTGCATTAAGGAATAATTAAATTGTATAATTTATCCTTTTGTGATGAATTTTCTCTCTATCTTTGAGTGAAAGAGTCCATTAACATTGAATCATTCGCAATGAAAACGAATAAATTTGAAGAAGTTTCTCATCGTAATTCAGTCCCTATTATGGCCTGGGATTTTCATTGTGAACATTTAAAAGAATTAAAAGCGATTCTTACTGATGTAAAGAAAGTGAATAAAATTTCGAGTCAGTTTATCTGGGACGCCAAAAATCTGGAAATTGAAGAGCGAATAAAAAATGAAGTGGTCCTGGTTACCGATTTGGATTTGAAGATCATTTTTGCTTCAAACGGAATCAGAAAAATGACAGGTTATAAGGAAGAAGAAGTTTTGGGTAAAACGCCGAAAATGTTTCAGGGACCGGCGACTTCAAAAGTTGTGCTTAAAGAAATAAAAGAAGCCATTCAGCAGCGAATTCCTTTTGAAAAAACAATTGAAAACTACAGAAAAGACGGCAGAACGTATAAATGTAAAATCAATGCACGTCCTGTTTTTAATTTAAAAGGACAGTTGTCTCATTTCATTGCTTTCGAAAGTGAAGAATTGGGTTAAGGTTCTAAGATTCTAAGGTGCTGAGAAGCAAAGGTGCAAAAGATAATACTTAGTAAAAAAACAAAACCGCCCTAAGGCGGTTTTTTATTGTTTAAAAAGACTTAGAATCTTAGTATCTCAGCACCTTAGAATCTTAGAACCTTAGTCTACAAATTTTCAAAAAAATCATTTCCTTTATCATCCGTAATAATAAAAGCCGGGAAATCTTTAACGGTAATTTTACGAACCGCTTCCATTCCTAATTCTTCGAAATCTACGACTTCAACTTTTAAGATATTGTCTTGTGCTAAAATAGCAGCAGGACCTCCAATAGAACCCAGATAGAATCCGCCATATTTTTGACAGGCATCTGTTACCTGTTTGGTACGGTTTCCTTTGGCCAACATGACCATACTGCCTCCATGTTTTTGAAACTCATCTACATAAACGTCCATACGTCCTGCAGTTGTCGGTCCAAAACTTCCTGAAGCCATTCCTTCCGGAGTTTTTGCAGGCCCGGCGTAATAAACTGGATGATTTTTAAAGTATTCCGGCATCGGTTTACCTGCTTCCAATAATTCCATGATTTTGGCATGTGCAATATCACGGGCTACAATTACAGTTCCGTTAAGTTTTAAACGGGTTTTAATTGGATATTGAGATAATTTGGCCAGAATATCGGTCATTGGCTGATCTAAATCAATTTCAACAGGTGCTTCTAAGTGCGGAGCTGTTTCCGGTAAAAATTGCTTTGGATTTACTTCTAATTGCTCAACGAAGATTCCGTCTTTGGTAATCTTTCCTTTGATATTTCTATCGGCTGAACAAGAAACTCCCAATCCAACCGGACAAGAAGCTGCGTGACGAGGCAAACGAATTACACGAACGTCATGCGTGAAATATTTTCCACCAAACTGAGCCCCAATCTCACTCTCCTGACAGATTTTCTGAACACGCTCTTCCCATTCTAAATCACGAAACGCCTGACCGGCCATATTTCCTGAAGTTGGAAGGTGGTCATAATAACCCGCAGATGCTTTTTTTACAGCACTTAGATTCGCTTCCGCAGAAGTTCCTCCAATTACTAAAGCCAGGTGATAAGGCGGACAAGCCGATGTTCCTAAATCTTTAATTTTCGTACGGATGAAAGTATCCATCGATTTATCATTTAATAAAGATTTTGTTTGTTGGTACAAGTAGGTTTTATTAGCAGATCCACCACCTTTTGCCATGAATAAAAACTCGTAAGAAGTTCCTTTTTTGGCATAGATATCAATTTGTGCCGGAAGATTTGATCCTGAATTTTTCTCTTCAAACATCGAAATCGGAACAATTTGAGAATAACGAAGGTTGCGCTTTTGATACGTATTGAAAATTCCTCTGCTTAACCATTCAGCATCATCAACACCTGTAAAAATACTTTCTCCTTTTTTTGCCATTACAATAGCTGTTCCCGTATCCTGACAGCTAGGTAACTGACCTTCGGCAGCAACGGATGCATTTTGTAATAAGTTGTAAGCAACAAAACGATCGTTATCTGTAGCTTCAGGATCGTCAAGAATGTTTCTTAATTTTTGTAAATGGGTCGTTCGTAACATGAACGAAACATCGGTAAGGGCTTCTTCTGCCAATAATTCTAATCCTTTTGGGTCAACGGTCAAAACTTCACGTTGTCCAAATTGCTCTACTTTTACAAAATCAGAGGTGATTTTGCGGTATTGCGTATCATCCTTCAAAATAGGATAAGGGTCCTGGTATATAAAATCAATCATTGTTTTGTTTTTTACAAAGTTAGAAATTATTTACCTAAGAAAGAATTTGAATAAGGTCCGTTTTCTATCCTTTATTTTTGACTGTGGAAAGCATCAAAACTCATTTTTTTCTCAAAATAGGTTTGATCAACCTTGGTAAGCAGCTGCTTTTTCCACTGATTTCCAATCAAGCGAAAAACCATTGAATCCGAGTATTTAACAGTTCCCATATTCTCGTCATTGTCATCGGGTTCAAAGAAAACAGTTTTGCAGTAGAAGGAATCCGGATCCGTTTTTGCAGAAGGATTTACAAATTCAACCCATCCGCCCCAGCCACTATCGGACATGCTTGACCATTCATGAACCAATTGTACGGTCTTATTTTTCAGATAGTATAAATAGTTGTTCTGATTGTAACCACAAGCAGGATATCCAAAACTAATATGAATGAACGGAGAGTTTTTAGTCGTGGCTGAAGCCAATCCAAGAGAAGCTCCCCATTCTGAACCTTTTTCGATCCCTTTAATTGAGATTTTTGAAGAAACAGTTTTGGTTTTATTTTGGTAAAAATCAAGTTGGTAATTTCCGGTTACGATACTGTCTTTATCTGCCTTTTGGCTGATAAGATGTGCAAGAATATAGCTGTTTGCTGGGGTTTCGCCCTCATCGTTAAGAGTTATTGTATCCGTTTTTAAGAATTTTTCTTTAGCGGGAATTGCGTTTTCAACTTTGTTTTCAGGATTGATGCTTATTATCTGCGATTCGGATTTTGGTTTTTGACAGGCGATTACAAACGATAGAAGTAAAAGGTATTGTGGTTTCATGGTTTGTTATTTTTTAGGCTTTGAGTAAATGGTTCTTATTTTAATATGGTTTTTTTATTGATCAACGGATTGAAATCCGCTGCTACAAAAGAGGTCATTCCTACGGAATTTGTAATTTTTAAGAAAGAGCCTTCGGCTCGACTAATATTGTAGGGCCGGATTTTAATCCGGTTTAAAAATATGCGACAAGGGGATTTAAAGATCCATCAGATCGGTTTATATTTCTAGGTTTTGTAAAAGATCGCATTGTAATATGTTTCGTTCCTACGGAACTTTTTAAATTATGGTCGTTTTATCGATCAACGGATTAAAATCCGTTGCTACAAAATAAGCCATTCCTACGGAATTTTGCAATCGTTAAAATAGGGTTCTGTGGCCCAATTAATATCGTAGGGCCGAATTTCAATGCATTTTAAAATATTTGGATATCCAAATAAAGAGCCTTCGGCTCGACTAATATTGTAGGGGCGGATTTTAATCCGGTTTAAAAAATATTCGACAATGGGATTTAAAGATCCATCGGATCGATTCATATAAGATCATTAAATAGATATTTTTCATCGTAAGAAACCTGAAATCTCTCTAAAAATGTAAAATACTCTTCTTTGAAAGATTGCTTTTTGTGGTGTTCTTCCTGATTTTGAATATATTTATACACCGCATCAACATGTGATTGGCTGTATGAGAAAACACCGTAACCTTCCTGCCATTCGAATCTGGATTTTGTCAGCTTATGGTCATTGATATATTTTGATGATTTTGCTTTTATGGTTTTCATTAGTTCAGAAATTGAAACATTTGGTTTTAAAGCCAGAAAGCAATGAACGTGATTTTCGGTACCATTTACAATTATGGTTTTGCATCCCGTTTCGTTTATCAGATGACCAAGAATGCTTAGAAATTTCGATTTCCATTCGCTATTAATAAGTGCTTCTCTGTATTTGACAGCAAAAACGGCCTGTATATAAACTTGATGATAGGTGTTTGCCATTTCGCGTATTTTGTATTATAGAAGCAATAATACAAAATATTTCTATGCGCTATTAGTAAAAAAATAAGAAAAATACTATTTTTTACTAAGCTCTAAAAAAACCAGCTGGCCACAAAAATCGCAGCGATTACACAAATAAAATCAACCAGTAACATTGTGGTAAGCGCGTATCGGGTGTTTTTGATATTTACTGATCCAAAGTAAACTGCGATTACATAAAAAGTAGTTTCGGCACTACATTGGAAAATACTGCTCAAACGTCCGGTAAGGGAGTCTGCTCCGAAAGTACTCATCGAATCGAGTAAGAATCCTCTGGAACCTCCTGAGCTAAAAGGTCTTAGTAATGCAACCGGTAATGCATTTATGATTTCGGAACTTACGCCGATACTGCTAAAGATAAATCCGATTCCATTGCTGATAATTTCAAAGAGTCCACTATTTCTAAAAAGAGAGATGGCAACCAGCATTCCTAAAACATAAGGAAATATTTTAACTCCGGTTTTTAAACCATTGTTGGCACCATCAACAAAAGTATCGAACATTGTAGTGTCTTGTGCTACAAATTTCTTCTCATGAATGAAGGAGAAAATGAGTGTAATTCCAATGATTCCAACCAACATTAATCCTGAAAGGTTAGAAGTAAAGTAGTTTTTTCCAATTAAATCTAAATGATTGACATAGAATAATAATCCTATGATCGCAGCAATAATAGCCATTAAAGCAAGTACCAATGAAGCACTTTTGAAATTTATTTTTTGTCTGATTCCCACAATCAGGAATGCTGCGACAGTTCCAATTAGCGAAGTGATGATACATGGAAGCATAACATCCGCCGGATTGGCGGCATTTGCTGCGGCGCGATATCCAATAATTGAAGTTGGAATTAAAGTTAGACCAGACGCATGCAGACACATAAACATGATTTGAGCATCACTTGCCTTGTCTTTTTCGACATTTAATTCTTGTAAGCTCTCCATTGCTTTTAGTCCAAATGGCGTGGCAGCAGAATCTAAACCAAGGAAGTTTGCGGCAAAATTTAAGGTCATATAGGATATCGACGGGTGATTTTTAGGAACCGAAGGGAACACTTTGGTAAACATTGGACTTAGAAATCTGGCTAGTTTTTCGGAAGCTCCGGAAACGATTAAAAGTTCCATTAATCCGCAGAAAAAGGCTAAGTAGGCAATTAATGGAATGATAATGTCGATCAAAGTACTTTTACAGGTTGGTAGTAAACCGTCTGATTTTTGTACTCCGCTGTAAATTTTTACCGTTTTGTTTTTGTAAACATAAGTAGTATCGGGATTTGTTAAGTCCCTGTTTACAATCATGGTTTTATCTTCTTTTAAGTCGATACTGTCTCTCACAAAAGCAGGAATCTGCTCCAGATATTTTTCAGATACCAGAATTGGGTCATCTTTTTGTCCGTTCAAAATAAAATCAAGCGTATAACTGTTGCCAGTAAACAAACTCACTACGACAAATAAAATTGAAGACACAAAAATAGCTAACCAAAATCTGCTCAATACCATAATTATATTTTTTTGTAAATGTAATTATTTAACCCTAAAACGCGCAAGGATTTTAAACAGGAAACAGGAAGTATTTCATTGAAAGCAATTCGGTTTTGTGAAAATTCAAATTATTCGATTTGAATTTTGGTTCCTAAATAGTTTTCGAAAGGCTTAATGGCTTCAAAAAGAATTGCCTTTTTATGATTTTCAGTCTCGTTAAAAAATTGGGTTTCTATTTTGGCATGATCTCTTTTGATGGTGCGTTTCCAGGTTCCGATGACTTTGCTGTTTTCCAGAATTATGGGTTTGAAAATGCCGTTGTTGGTAAAAGCCTTTGGTTGATGTTCTGGTAAAATGGATGCTTCTCGGGATTTATACGAAATTAAGATTTCATCAAAAGCTGGAAGAAAATGAATGCTTTCGCGGAAGTCATCTTCGGTAGAAATATCCTTTTTGAACCAATACTTCTGATCCTCAATGGTAATGGAATTTAATTGCAATTCGATTGCATTAATGATGTTTTTACAGCTGGTAGGGGAGAAACCTGACCACCAGGAAAAGTCAAGAAGGGTAGCAGGGCCATGGCTTTCAAAGTAGCGAAGGGCTAGTTTTGCCAAGCCTTCTTCTTGGGTTAGTCTGCCTTGTGGTTTCGGGACCCTTTCTTCAAGTAAAGCATACGTCATTTGTTTTCCCTTCATTTTTCCGTTACAAACTAAACCATCGAGCTCGGCATACATCATAATGGGACCGCTTAAATGATCAGGACTAGGAGTTTTAGTAATGCTAAGTTCCTGCATGATTTCTTCACGGGTGAGATGATTGTTTCCTGCGAGTATTTTTTGGATAGCGGCATTAGTCTGATCTAGTTTCTTAGCATCATAACCGTATTTTTTTACATAAGAAGTTACAATGCGTTTGACTTGCGGCCCTGAAATATCCAACATCCAGTAAATATCATCGGCAGAAACAAAATGCCAGGTAGGTCGTAAAATATGAGTTCGGATAATTTGTGCCGAATTGATAGCTTCTTCAATCACTTTTTCTGAAGCATCGCAGCGGGAGCCAACTGCCCATTTTGCCATTGCATAGTCCTGAGCCTGCATTGCACCTAAATGCTGCACAATTTCTTGTGGAGTACTGTGAGTCGTTTTATGAAGTTTTTGAGAGATGAGCCTGAGCTGTGCTATTTTTGAATCCATTGTTTAAAGCGGTATTACACATGAATGATTTCATCGTCAATTAATAAATCTTCACGGCGCAGGCGAAGAAAAATCTGAGCTACAGCTATGGTGTCTTTCTCACAATAGGTTACAATTCGGTCAATGTCTTTTTCGACATAAAAAACATGTGCGACCTGACTGCCGTCGATATCGCCTTTCGGAGAGGGAACTCCCAGAATTTTGGTCAATAGTTTTAAAGAAGTAAAGTGTTTGTAATCGCCAAACTTCCATAATTCTAAAGTGTCTAAATGAGCAATTTCCCAAGGTTTTTTGCCAAATAAATTAAGCTTTTCCGGAATCGGAATCTGATTGATGATCATGCGTCGGGCAATAAACGGAATGTCAAATTCTTTGGCATTGTGTCCGCACAGTAGGTGCTGCGGTTTATTGAAATGATTGTTGAGGAGATTGTTGAAGTCGCGAAGAATTTTTTTTTCATCTCCAAAAAAAGAGGTTACCCTAAAATTTCTAACATCACCTTTGATGGTAAAATAGCCAACCGAAATACACACAATCTTACCAAATTCTGCCCAGATTCCGGCACGTTCATAAAATTCTTCGGGAGTAAAATCGTCTTTACGCTGGTATTGTGTCTTCTGATCCCAAAGAGACTGCATTTCTTCGTCAAGCGAATTGAAATTTTCCTCTTCCGGTACCGTTTCAATATCAAGGAAAAGAATGTTGTTAAGGTTAATTTTTTCAATCATTATGGAGACGTCTTATATTTTTAGGCATTTAGATTTATAAAAGTACGCAAATGATTTTAAAAATAAGAAATAGCTTATGTTTTTAAGATTTCGATACTTTTTTGCCTTCAGCTTTCGTCAAGGTATGACTTGTTCAAAAACTAAAATAAACTTTGTTGCGTACTGGGATTCTCATGTTCCAGCAGCCATTTCTTACGAGAAAGACCACCGGCATAACCCGTTAAAGAACCATTGGTACCTATAACACGATGACAGGGAACCACAATCCACAGTGGATTTTTACCATTTGCTGATGCAACAGCGCGAATAGCTTTTACATCTCCCAGTTTTTTGGTTTGATCCATATAGCTGATGGTTTTTCCGTACGGAATTTCCAACAGTGATTTCCATACTTTTTGCTGGAAGTCCGTTCCTTTTGGGTTTAGTTTTAAATCGAAGTCGGTTCTTTTACCATCAAAATACTCCTGAAGCTGTGAAACGGCCTCTGCAAGAACTTTAGGAATGGTTTGCGAAATGTCATTGTCGCCAACATCAGAAACAGAGACAATAGCAATGCCGTCTTCATCTCCAACGATTTTGGTAATTCCTAATGGTGAATTGACATAAACGGTTTCCATAGTTTTAAACGTAAAGTTTTTACTGCAAAGGAGTAAAGGTTTATCGCAAAGTTCGCAAAGTTTTTTTAAATGATATAAGTTATGGAGGTAATTTAAATTTTGTATGTTTGGGCAAACGATTGTTGTCCTGAGCGAAGTGGCAGGCTTATAAGTAGGTTTCGACTTCGCTCAGCCGAATATGAGGCTTTTAGTAATGGTCCGGTCTAAATTGATAATTTAAAACCGATTCCATTTTTTTACTTGAAATGACCTTTTGAACGTTTGACTTTTCAGCTTTGAATTTTGGTGGAATCAGATTGTGTTCTTTTGCTTTTTGAGTGTAGTATTCTTCTCTCGTTGGGTGAAAAGGTGCTACAGCATTGAAAACTTCGTTCCATTGAGACTGATTTAGGATTGCCTCGATGATGGCAATACAATCGTTTTGATGAATCAGATTTACCGGAGCATCGGGGTTTTCAAGGTTTTCTTTTCCGGCCAGAAATTTTACCGGATGACGATGTTCTCCGATTAGACCGCCAAAACGCAATATTGTGGTTGCAAAGTTTTGATTCTTTTGAAGTAAAGCTTCCGCTAAAAGCAATTGTTTGCCACTTTCGGTTTCCGGATTTGGGAGCGTTTCTTCTGTGATTGTTGTGTTGTCGTTTCCGTAAACTGCGGTTGAGCTTACAAAAAGTACTTTTTTTACCGTTGATTTTTCTATAAACGGAATTAGATTCTCCATTTTTCGAACAAATACCATTTCAGTAGAAGTGGCAACATTGGTTTTACTTTCTCTTAATTTGGGTGGAATATCAATAATTAAGATTTCACTTTCGGTTAAAAAATCAGTTATGGTATTGGAAACACTTTCGCTTTCAAGTGTAACCAGAAAAGGATTTATGCCTGATTCTTTTAAAACAGTAAGTTTACTTTCAGAAGTTGTCGATCCGTTTACCAGATGTCCTTTTGCGGCAAGTTTTTTAGCCAGGGGTAATCCCAACCAGCCACAGCCCAGAATACTTATTTGTGTCATTTTGTGTTTAAAGCTGTAAAGCTATAAGAATTAAAATTTACCGATTTTTTTGTATCGATAAATGAACGTCTTTACGATTCGATTAAAGTTTTTAAAGCTTTTAAAATTGGGTTTTCTTCACCCTGAGGTTTTTCCTGAACTGCTCCGGGACGATTGTCCTCCTGAATAATTTCGAGTTTTGTTTTCTGATTTTCTTCTGTTAAGACATAACTCATTACGAAGTAATTCTCGGGTTTGTCCTCTAATTCCGGTCTGGGGAAGAATAAAGAATATTTGATTTTTTGATTGGGGATAATCTCCAAAACAGTTCCCCATTGCTCAAAAACCTGACCTTCCCATTCGTTCCTAAATCTGATTTCATTACCGATTTTCCAGTCCGTGATTAAGTCACTGCCGTATTGCCATTGTTTGACCAACTCAGGTTGAGTGAGTGTATTCCAGACTTTTTCGGATGACGCATTTAAAAGAACAGTAGAGATATTTGTTGCCATAATAAGTAGTTTTTATTGTGGTTTTACAATTGGCTTTGCAATAGTTTTTAAGCTGTCTTTTTTTAGGGTAGTACTGTCTTTCATTATTGCTGCAGGTGCAGGAACAGTTGCGGGTGCTGTGTAGCGTTTTATTTTTTGCTGAATGAGTACTGCATCATTGAGTACAAAAGGTGTTGGCATCATCCAATTACTTCTTGGTTTTACTTTAAGTAGCGGATTGGTCATCAAATCGAAAGAACTTTCAATTAACTCCATATCCAGAGCCGTTAATTTGTTGGTATAAAATTCCATGACAAGAGGTTCGTTGCCTACTACATAGTAACATAAGATTTTCATGCCATCGCGTTCCAGACGATTTCCTTTCTGCCCTGAAGCTAAAACTCCATTAGCTTTGAAATTGAAAAAAGTCATTTTTGGATTGGCATAAATGTCATAACGATTTACCTTTCTGTTTGGGGTGATTTTTATTTTTAAATGCCTGTTATTGCCAACCACACTGTCTTTTAAAAATGCAATGGTTGGTTTCGGTATGTCGACTACAGGAGCAATCGCACTATACGTAAAGCCCGAATTGTATTTACTGGCTATTGGTAATGTATTTAGACCAACAGCGCTCTGGTTTTTTTGCCCTAAATAAGTTTTGGTCCAATCGTCAAGGTTAACATCATAAGTTGCCCAAAGAGCAGAGTTGGTATTGGCATTGTAAACGTACAGTAAACTGTTTGATTTTGCTTTTCCCGGTTCGTAATCGGAGTGGTATCCCGCATAGACAAAAAAGCCAATTGAAACAGCAAAGAAAAAGATCGTCCAGATCCCTTTTTTAGCAAACGTGCCAAATATCGGTAATACCAATGTAAAAAGTAATACAGTTAGAATAGCGCTTACAAAGAGAATTTTTAATCCTAAGCCAACCGGAAACATCACAATAAAGGGAGCGATGATAACGAATGCCGGAATACTAAACAGTAGATTGAGTCCGAGACTATAATGTTGAGTAAGAACAAAAATTCCGAACAGGAATATGCCGAAGTATACCGGTATGATCAGAAAACCGGCACCTGCCAGACTATTAGCTACAAATGCATTTATGATGATCCAGAGCAGCAATGGTGCTACAAAATGATTCATGGTGATTTTAGCTTCTGAAAAATGATGGTAGAAGGCAAATGAAATGGCGATACTTAGTGTTACAAACGCACCGATATAAGCATGACCGTTGTAGGTGAATCCATTCAATAAATCAGAATATTGTGGATAAATCTGTAATACAATTTTCCATCCTAAAAATGTTACCAGACCAGCTATGATGAGAGATCCCAATAAAGGAACAAATCCTTTGAATATTTCTCTGAAAGTAATAACACGTTTTGCTTTTCCTATAAAGATGAAAATAATCAACAATCCCAAAGCAATAATTGTCATTGGCCATACCCATGAAAAAGGATAATTAATGAAGGAGAACGGAGCAGTAAAGTACACATCATCCTCTGTAGAAGTTGTAGTATTTAAGTCTACATTGGAAAAATATTTTAATAAGGGCATTAAATAAGTTCCCTGATGTGCCAGAGTTGTTTTGTTCAGGTGCTGAACATCATCTTGCTGTGTGTGATAATTGTAGTGACCGTCTATAAAAGCAAAGTTGAATCCCTGAATGTTTCCTTGTTCTCTGAAAACCGTCAAGTCGGTATCATTGGGAAGCATTTTGTAGATGCTGTACATAAGTGAATTGGAAACCGGATAAGTAGTTTTTGCATTAGAAAATTCTTTTACCAATGCTTTGTTTCCTTGGTTGGTTTCCATTAACATATAGCTTGGGCCTGAGGATCCTCTGGCCTCAAAGTTAAGAGCCAAACCTACATCTTTTGCCCATGGATGGCTGTTTACAAAAAGAGCAGCACCATTTAACCCTAGTTCTTCAGCATCTGAAAAAAGAATGATAATGTCATTTTTATGCGGTTGTTTTGCATATAAAAAAGCACGAATTCCTTCGAGAATAGTTGCAACACCTGAAGCATCATCACTTGCCCCTTTTGAAAAAGAATGTGGAGCACTGTCATAATGGGAAAGAAGTAAAAGTGCCTTTGTATTGTTGGTACCCTTTATGCGGGCAAGAATGTTTTTTGATTTTACCAGTATTCCTCTATCATTTAACGTAAAACCTTCCTGAACACTGGTCTCCAGTCCGATTCGGTTCAGTTCAAGTTTAAGATAATTGGCTACCAGTTCATGATTGAGAGAACCCACATAGTGCGGTTTCTGCGCAATAATTTTGACTTGATTTAAAGCTCTGTCCGTAGAAAACTCAGCAAGAGCCTCATCTCCTTTAGAGATTACCTGCGGCATCATTGTGGCGTATATAATGCCAAGAATGGCAAGAATGCAAACTATGGCTAGAATTGAGGTCTGGTTTTTTTTCATGGTAGATAGGTACTATATTTCTTTTTTAACAAGCATAAAATAATCATTATCCAAAGATCGATATCCCTGGTCATACAGAAAATAGTAGGTGTTTCCTGTTTTGGTCTGCAAGATATTGGTAAAGAAATCGAAATCAAAACCTTTGTTTGTCATTTTATCCCTTGTTGCTTTAGATTTCCCGTTAGGGTTTAGTTCGCTCAAAATTCGGTAATTTTTTCGTAATTTATTGTTTACATTACGCATGAAATTTGTACTGTCTTTATTTATTTTATTATTGTAAGCATTTCGACAGCTGTCTGAGCAGAATTTCTTGTCTTCCCTGCCTACAATTTTTTCAGAGCATTCGAGGCATGTTTTCATGAATCTATCTTTTTAATTTCGTACAAATCGGTTCTTCGATCTTTTAACGTGCGTACACTTCCATGTTCGTGTAGTTGTTTCAGCAGGTTCAGATCAACATCCACTATAAGAGTCATTTCTGTATTTGGTGTTGCTTCGGCCTTTATTCCATTACTCGGAAAAGCAAAATCTGAAGGTGTAAAAACAGAGGCCTGAGCATATTGAATATCCATATTGTTTACTTTCGGGAGATTGCCCACGCAGCCGGCAATAGCGACGTAACATTCATTTTCGATGGCACGTGCCTGTGAGCAGTGTTTTACTCTGGTGTAGGCGTTTTGAGTATCGGTTAAAAATGGCACAAACAAAATGTTCATTCCCTCGTTGACCATAATTCTCGAAAGCTCCGGAAATTCAACATCATAGCAAATCAGAATGCCGATTTTTCCACAATCAGTATCAAAGGTTTTAAACTGAGAGCCGCCTTTCATTCCCCAATGCTGTACTTCATTTGGAGTTACATGGATTTTAGTATAGATTTCCGAAGTTCCGTCTCTTTTGCAAAGAAAACCAACATTGTAAAGATTTCCATTGTCCAGATAAGGCATGCTTCCGGTAATGATATTGATATTGTATGAAATAGCAAATTCCTGAAAACGCTTTCGGATAGGATCTGAATATCGTGCCAGTTCACGAATGGCTTCGGCTTCCGATAAATGATTGTAATCGGCCATCAAAGGAGCTATAAAAAGCTCGGGAAACAAAGCAAAATCACTTCCATAACCTGAAACGACATCGATAAAAAACTCAGCTTGCTCAAAAAATTCTTCAATATTGTTAAGCGGGCGCATTTGCCATTGAATCAGTCCCAAACGGATGACACTTTTCTCGAGGTTAATTAATTTTGGACTTTCGTCGTAATAGACATTGTTCCATTCTAAAAGTACCGCAAACTCTTTCGATTCTTCGTCGCCTTCAAGGTAATTTTTAATAATTCGCAATACATGAAAGTCATTACTTAACTGAAACGAAAGTACCGGATCGTGTAATTCTTTATGTTTTACCTTGTCGATATAATTTTTTGGAGTAAGCTTTTTAGAATGCTGGGCATAGTTTGGAATTCTGCCTGCAAAGACAATGGCTTTCAGATTTAACTGTTCGCAAAGTTCTTTTCGGGCATCGTATAAACGTCGGCCTAAACGTAAACCGCGATAATTAGGGTGAATAAAAACATCGATTCCGTAGAGGATCTCTGCATTTTTATTATGGGTAGAAAAAGTATGGTTTCCTGTTGCTTGTTTGTAGTTGTGTCTTTTGTCGATTAGCTTTTCATCGACAATCAACGATAGGGCCGATCCTACGACTTTTCCATCTGCCAGTATAACAAGTTGTCCTTCTGGAAAAATAGAAAGTAGTCTTTTAATATCGTCCTCTTTCCAGTACGAATCTGCCATTTCGGGATAGGATTCTACCATAGAATCTTTTAGCTGCTTATAGTCATCGAATTCCAAATTTCGCAATTCGACTTTATTGATTTTTGTCTGCATATCGTAAGGTTTCTCTCAAATATACAAAATAAATTCCATTTACAAACGGTTACAAATAGTTACAACCGAAAGTAAATAGTTGTCTACCGGATAATTGCTTGCGTTCGTCGGATCTTTGTCCTGTTGAATTTGATGAACGAATTCATTTTATACTAACATTTAAATATTATACGCCATGAATGCAATGAAAAACAGAGTACAGTTAATTGGGAACGTAGGAAACGATCCGGAAATTAAAACATTAGAAAACGGTAGAAAATTAGCGCATTTGAGTATCGCTACCAATGAAAAGTATACCAATGACAAAGGAGAAAAAGTCGAACAAACCGAATGGCACCGAATTACAGCCTGGGGCAAAACAGCCGAAATAATCGAAAAGTTTGTCGTAAAAGGGAAAGAAATTGCTGTTGAAGGCAAACTGACCCACAGAAGCTACGATGATAAAAACGGAGAGAAAAAGTTCATTACTGAGGTAGTCGTAAATGAAATTTTACTATTGAAGTAAATAGTATTGACGGTCGATAATCTAAACCGGACAGGTTTCAAAAACCTGTCCGGTTTGTATTTTATAAAATGGAAGCACCATTAATATCTGTCGTTAATATTTCACTCATATAATCAAAAAAGGGTCTCATGTTTTTAAAAGTCGTGAGAGCCTGTTCCAGAAAAAGAGGACTCAGCACCTCCTCATCAGTAAAACGCCTGATAAGCAGAAACGATTTGTAACGGAGTAAATCTATAGCTTCATGGTTTATGTCGTAGCCTTTGGGAGCCGTTTTAAGTTGCTCTCCCTGCAAAGTCCCAAAAGTGCTGATAAAAGATTCTGACTGTACTATTTTCTGCATGGCTTGAGAATCGTGACCAAATTCGGCTCGGATGCGTTTGAGATCTGCCGCATTTGGCCCCCAAAAACCGCCGGCCAGAAAACTATTTCCTTTTTCGAGATGAAAATAATAACCGCCGCGTCTTTCTTTTGTTGCTCTGGTATAACTGCCTCCCCAAAAGGTTTTAAAAGGAGTTTTGTCTTTAGAAAAGCGAATGTCACGATAAATTCTATAAACGCTTTTTTTGCCGGAAGCTGTTTCCAGAACATCTGTTTTCGAAAGTTCTAGCAGCAAAGCGCCTGCAAAGGTTTCAATATGATTTAATTCGATTAGATATTCCGGCTTATGTATTTCAAACCAGGGCTTGTTATTGTTTTCTTTAAGCAGAGATAAAAAATCAAGTGAGGATTTGGGAATCGTAATGTCGTTTTTCATAGATGAGCTGAATGAATCGTAAAAAATTGGGATTGATTTTAACCGTAAGGAACGCAATGGAAAAAAGCAAAGTTACGCAAAGATTTAAGTATTGTGCGAGTCAATTGCAAAAGTAAAGAGCTTCTTCCGCATTGTAACACAGATGACGCGGATTCGTTTCACGAAGACGCGGATGGGAACAGATTTTTAAAAAGGATAAAGTAGAGTATGGTCAGATTACGTATTTCATATGATACAAAAGATCGGTTTTCATCCATGTTTTCGCATAGCGAATCAGTTTAATTCGTGTTCTATTGAACTTTTGTTTGTAAAGAGTCTGTTGTTTTAAATTAAAAAACCCACCGGTTGGTGGGTTTGTATATTTCTTTAAGCAGTTTTTTTGAATAAATCAAACATAGGACAACGTGAGCAACGTTTCTTTTCGCTTTTTTTGTATTTCTCACAACAAGAAGATTTACAGTTTTCCAACTTCTTAATGTTCTCAAGGATAGCAGCTTTGTTCTTCTTTTTCTTCTTATCCTTTTTTTTGTCCTTGTCTTTTTCTTTCTTGCTCAATTTTCCTCTGTATTATAAAAACAGGGACAAATATAGAAGAAAAAAGTTATTTTTAAATGTTCTAAATAAACTTTAACTTTTTTTATTTTGGGTTGATAGCGATCGAACTTGTAACTGTTAATTGTTGAATATCACGGTCGAACAAGTATAGTCCGCCTTTGTCATCTCCAATTAAGTTAATTTTATCTAAGATTGACTTAGCTGTCGCTTCTTCTTCGATTTGTTCAGAAACATACCATTGTAAGAAATTATGTGTTGCATAATCTTTTTCTTCAAAAGTAATGTGTACCAATTCGTTGATTGATTTTGAAACAAAAAGTTCGTGGTTGTAAAGTTCCTCAAACATTTCTTTGAAAGTCGAATAAGATGTTTTAGGCGCTTTTAGATCAGTAATATGAGCGTGACCTCCGCGTTCGTTTACATACTTTATTAACTTTAGCATGTGCGCGCGCTCTTCGTCTGACTGTGTGTACATAAATTGCGCAATTCCTTCCAGTCCGTGTACTTCAGCCCAACAAGCCATAGAAAGGTAGGTTTGCGAAGATTCTGCCTCTATGCGGATTTGCTTGTTTAAAGCTGTTTCGATATTTTTTGATAACATAATATTTCTCTTTTATGTAAAGTTAGAGAAAATAATCCATTCCCTTTTTTTTCAAACCTGAAAACATCAGACATTTGGATTAATTCTCAATAAAATTAAGGCCTTTCAAATGAAAATGGTTTCGAAAAAACAGCCTTATCGATGATCGGGTTTTGTGTTTCATTTTCCGGAAATCCATCATTGAATTTTCGCATCTGATATTGTTTTAAAGCAGTATCGTAATATCCTAAAATATAATAATCGTCAAATCTAAAAATATTATCCAGAATCGCTTTTCTATTATTGTTTAAAAAGTAATACAAGTTGTCAAGCGCCATTGGTGCAGGATCTTTGGCAACAAATTCTGATTTTTGGTTTAAAGCAGTTTCAAAGAAGACTGTTTCGTCATTCACAACCGGCAAATAATCCCAGGTAAAAGTATCGTTCATGACGGTGTAATAAGCTCCGCCAACACGTGGAGTTCCGCCGAGTGTCATAGAAGTACTAATTCCATTGTTATAAAGAGATAAACCTATTTCTAATGCACCTAGATGTTGTAGAAAACGTTTTGTGTTCCTCAATTCCCGTGGTTTTCTTTCACCGCCTTGCTGAACGAGGAAAGGAGAGGTTTTAAATCGAATTGTATCTTCCTTTGTAACTCTGATATTTTTTATGAGTTCGCCCGAATCATAATTTTTAATGTCAAGAACCAGTTCATCTTCATTGGCATTGATTTGATAAAGCTTCCTTTCATGATAGAATGAGTTGCTTATTTTGCGAGGTGTTTTAATCTCAGACTGCGTAATTTTCTTTTCAATAACATCCTGATTGTCCAGATTGAGATCAAAAAGCTGTGTTTCTTTCGGATTATGATCCAGCGTCAGGATAAGATGATTGTCCTCGAGATAAATTTTACTTTTTTTAGAAGCTTTGTCTAAAGGGGTATAATCTTCCGGATCAATTTTTATAATCGGATTCTCTTTGATGAGCTGTGAAAAGTTTACAGACTGGCCTCTTTTGTTTTGAAAGGTAAAAGCAGCAAAATCAAATATCCGCTCTTCTACAATTCCGTTTTTAAAAACATAGGCTGTTAAAGTATGACTTGTGAGTTCTTTAGATAACAGGTAGAGTAGATTATTGCTTTGGAATTTAGCAACGATGTATTCACTCGAAGAAGGATATTGAAATTTTAAAATCTTATATGTTTTGGTTTCTAAATAATACTTAACAACCAAAATTTCCGAGGAATCTTCGGAAGCCCAATAAAGTGTAGGGTTTCCGTCTTCACTAAAACTATAACCCAATATCGATTTGTTTTCAAGATTGGCACGTGATACTGTAAATTCGTCCTTTAAAAATAAAGCGTTATTGTATTTTAAAATGGTAAGATTCTGAGTATTTGTGGCAAAAACAAATACATCGTGCGTTGCCTTATTTTCGACATTAACGATTGTATTGTTCTGATCGTACCTTTTTAAATCTAAAGGATAAGATGCCAACACTGTCTGACTCAACAGCGTTGACTGATAGGTTACTAACAAGAAAAGGAGTAGTTTTTTCATATGCTTTTATCGACAAAATTATTCCAAATTTAAACCTCTTGTGTGCGAATTACTGATTCATTAATTCCTGAAAATAGTCTACAAATTGTCCCATGTGTAATCCGTCCATTAAGGCGTGATGCACATGAACAGACATTGCGATGGTTCTTTTTCCGGTTGGTGAAACCATCATTTTTCCGAAAGAAACCTTTGGACAGCTGTCCGGAAAGGTAAAACTGCGGGCATGTGAAAGTGACGTAAAATTCAACCACGGAATTGCCGAGAAGTGAATTAAATTATCATTTTCAAAAGACCTTGTAAAAAGTCCCGTGGTATTCTGTATGCGTTCTATTTCCTGTAGAGCCGTTTTTTCGAAGGTTTTAAAATCAGGGTGGTATTCTATAAATGAAAATCCGAAAGTACCGTCTTCACGTCCGATGGTTGCTGAGGCATCGATTTGGTCATTGATGTAAATCTGATCTCCCGAAATTCGGTATCTAAAATTTTCGATTGCATTTACGGCAACCAGTGTTTTGTGCAAATAATAAATAAAAAAGGACGATTCGAGACTTTTGGCCGTTTCGTAGGCCTGCGTACAATCAATCTCGACGGTAGCACCAAAAAAAGGTTCTTCCATTTGAATGAAGTGTGCAAAGTGCTCTTTTCTATTCCAGTTTTCTAAGTCTAAAAGTGTTTTCATTACAATAAGTTCTGAAGGATTTCAGTGATTTTTTCAAACGAACTAAAATGTTCGTGTTCTATTTTGTGACTGATTTTTTCGTGCTCCCAAGTGGTGTGAAACGGAATATGTACGGCATAACCGCCAATGCCTAAAACCGGTAGTACATCTGATTTTAGGGAGTTCCCGATCATTAGGAATTCCTCTGCCTGAATCTCTAAACGTCCTAATAATTTCGTATAATCAATTTCCTGTTTGTCTGACATTACTTCGATATGGTGAAAATAATGACCAAGTCCTGAGCGATGCAATTTGCTGTGCTGGTCTTTCAGATCGCCTTTTGTGGCTACAACCAGTTTGTACTTTCCGTGTAGTGTTTTTAGGGTTTCTTCGACTCCGTCAAGCAATTCAATTGGTTTTTCGAGTAATTCTTTTCCGTATTGGATGATTTTTTCGATAACCTCAATCGGAATGGTTTTGTTCGAAATGTTTATGGCCGCTTCAATCATCGATAAAATATAGCCTTTGATTCCGTAACCGTACAGAGACAGGTTCTCAATTTCGATTTTGAATAGTTCTTGCGAAATTCCCTGATGCGAAAGATAATCTTCCATCAAAGCGCAAAATTTATGTTCGGTTTCCTGAAAGTAAGGTTCGTTTACGAATAAAGTATCATCGGCATCAAATGCGATTACTTTTAAATTGGGTATTTTGTTTTTATGTAACATAATGTTTTTGTTTCAGGTTTGAAGTTTTTTTGTTTCAGGTTTTTTTGTCACGAATTCACGAATTTTAATGCCACAGATTAGAATGATTTCAAAGATTTTAAAAAATAATCTGCCAGATCAGCCAAATCTGCGAGAATATTTTTTTGCCACGAATTCACGAATTTTAATGCCACAGATTAGAATGATTTCAAAGATTTTAAAAAGTAATCTGCCAGATCAGCCAAATCTGCGAGAATATTTTTTTTGCCACGAATTCACGAATTTTATTGCCATAGATTAGAATGATTTCAAAGATTCTAAAAAAAAATCAGCCAGATCAGCCAAATCTGCGAGAAACCTTTTTATTACGAATTCACGAATTTAATGATTCAGATGAATAAATAATCTGCGAAAATCTGTAAAACCAGCGTCATCCGTGGGCCAATGACTTAGAAAAGCTTTTTTAATGAAATCGTCTTATCATAGAACGTAATCCTAATTCCGAGCAGCAGAATGATTCCGCCAAAAACCATTTGTAAAGTTATTTGTTCTTCTAAAAACAACCAAGCTAATATCGAAGTAATTACGGCCTGACTCAATAAACTTAACGAAACCCTTGTGGCGCGCATGTGCTGGGTAGCATAACTGATGGAAAGCCAGGCACACAATTGACAAATTACAGCCTGAAGTGCCAGTACAAACCAACCCGTATTCGAGAAACCTGCAAAAGGCTGATCCAAGGCATAACATAGAATTCCTAAATAAATACTCGATGCCAGTAAGCTGATAGTCATAAAAGATAAAACATCGATTTCTGAGAGTGCTTTTTTGCTTACCAAAAGATAAATCGAATAAAGAATACCCGATAAAACGGCAAACAGAAAGGCCTGATCAAAATTCAAATCCATGAAAAACTCAAATCCCACCAGCGTGACCATTCCGAATAAGGAAACGACAGTTCCGATCCAGAAATTGGTGGCAGGTCGTATTTTTAGAAAGAAAAAAGAACCAATCCCAACCCAAAGCGGTGATAAATTAGTTAGCAAAGATGCCTGAGTCGCACTTGAATCCTGAATAGCAATATTCCAAACCGCAACGTCCGAAGAGAATAGAATTCCGCAAAGCACTGCTAATAATATGAATTTGGTTTTCGGAAGCTTAAAGCTTTTAGTAACCAGTACATAAGGTAAAAGCAAAAGTACCGCAAAAAACATTCTGTAAAAAGCCGAGATTAATCCCGGAGCCAGTTTTAGTTTGACTAATATTGGAAAAATCGAAATACAAAGTATTCCACCAATCAGGGCCAATCTTGGTTTTGTGAGTTTCATTTTATTTTTAATTTGTACTTTCTAAATGGCTGATTTAAAAGCTTATGTTCTTTCTAAAGAAGTTTAAAATTTATTACAGTTATTCAGTAAAGCTGAAAATTTGGTACTTTTTATTGTTCTTATTATAATTTCCTAGATATAAACTGTTTTTGAACTTAAAAAGTATTAAATCTTTGTATAGAGTTTTAGAAAATATTGATACCGTTTTTTTAATTTCTTCGTTCTCTTCTAAGAAAATTCTAGCTTTGTCAAAAGCGGAGATTTTCATCTCACGATCAAGATGATTAAAAGTAGAATCAAATATACAATTCGTATAAACTACGGCTTTGTTTTTATAGGAAATTAAGTTCGTTACGGTATAACTTCTTCCTGAATTAAAAGGTATCATTGTAGTTCCATTCATTCCCATTCCGCCCGTACTCATTAAATTTTGATTCATTGATATTCCAACAGAACTTTGAGTTATATCTTCTGAACTTCCAATAGCGGTATAATAAATTCCATTCAAATTATAACACGATACACTAGGCGCGTCTTTAATTCTTCTAAGAAATTGTTCTGAATTTTTAATAGGTTTTGTGCTGGAAAAAATATCGTTCTTTCGCCAAAAAAAGCTGTTCTTTTGCTGGAGGAAATCAGAATTTTTAAAATCAATTTCCTGATCATGTAAAACTTTATATTCTTTAAGAATGTTACCATTTAAATCACTAATTGTAAAAAACAAAACAAAAGCATTGGTTTTTATTTGAAGAATTTTGTTGTCAATCAAAAAAGAATTTGATCTAAATGTTATTGCACCATATTCGCCTTTAGTTGTTTTTTGTTGCTTAATAGATATAAGATTTGGTGTAAAATCCTGAAGATTAATTCTTAAAACTTGTGTAGCATGTGTAGTATTATCAATAGTGAAGATAATCTCCTCTGGATTATAGGTGTAAATTTTGTATCTTTTAGAGCTTAATGCTAATGAAGGAGGACTGTCATTGGCTATAGTTTGAAAGCAAGGTTCTGAAGATTCATCTGTTAGAACAGTATATAAGTTTTCGGGATGATCAAATATGTTCTTAAATTCTAAATGCGACAAGTCAACTATTTTTTCGTTTAGATTCCCATTATCGTCAGATATATAAAACTTTAAAGTACTTGTGTTTTTTATTATTGTAATAAGGTAAAACTTATTGTTGATGGTAAGTTCTTGAACTATTTTTTCCTTTTTCAGTTCTAAAGCAATTGCCTTATTTTCAGTCTTTCCAGTTGTAAAATTGATATATTGTGAACTGATTTCTTTTCTGTCTTTCGATGCCCAGAAAACAAAACAATTATTGTCATTTTGACTATAACCAATAATGCTCTCGTATTTTTTTTCTGGCCTTGCAATAGTTAAAGAATCTATAATATTGAATTTTTCATCAAATCTTATAGCGTTAGCTTTTTCCTTATCATTTAAAAACAGAATCACTTCTTTTTTATCTTCATTAACTACCTGAAAAAAATCTCTTTTTTCTTCTAATTTTAAATTAAATTCTTTTGCAATATCTTGAGAAAAAGAAGGCAAATTATTTAAAAATAGAAATGTCAAAAGTATTTTTTTTAGCATGATCAAGGAGTTATTTTTTGCTAAGATCTTACTTTTTTTTCAAATAAAACACCAAAAAAGAAACGCGTGAATCGATTACCAATTTCACGCGTTTAAGAAAGTGTTTAAGCTGTAGCAATTTCACTGCAGGCCTGTGCTATTTGTTGATCCGAGAAGGGATCAAGTGCCTGGTTCAGCATTTTAATGGTTTTCATACAACTTATCATTTTAGTGCGCAGCTCCTGGTTGTCACCAATCTCTGTTTCCAGAATTGTCTCGAAAATCTCGGACAAATATTCCGGTTGTTCTCTAAATTCTCCTTCCATCTAAAGAAAGGAAAGAAATTTTGCCACCGCTGGCAGTACATCTTGTTGTGTTGGTTTTTGATTTTCTATTTTCATAGGGTTGTTTTTATAACTTATGAATAAGTTGTTAGAAATTTCCCCTGGATATTTTTGCAGTAGTAAACTTATGAAAAAAAAGTAATCGAAAACCTTGATAAGTATTAAATTTCGTACAATTAAATATTGAGAGAATTTTAGTTTACCGTTTTTTATAGCAAACCCGACAGGTTTTTAAAACCTGTCGGGTTTATATGAATTTTAGTGCCGACTGTTATTTTACTTTTCTGTTTTTAATATCCTGACGATTGTCCCAAAATGAAACGATTTCAATTTGATTTTCTTTTACTTCATAAAATATCAGGTAGACTTTCATGGAAATAACGCGAGTGATTTTATTTGAAGTAAGTCTCCCTATCAATTCTGAGTTTGAGAGCGTGTTTAATAGATCTTCAATCTCGTTTAGAAGTTTTAAGCTGTAAGTTGGGCTTTCATTTCTAATAAAATAATACTCAAGAGTATTTTGTAGTTGAAGTTTAGCCAAAGATGACCAAATTATTTCTTTTTTAGCCATTCTCTCATTTCTGAAATTACGTCGTCATTTTTATGAAAATTTCCATTTTTAATTTCCATTTGACTATTATCAATTGCCATTTTTTGATCAGCAGACAATTCATAAAGTTCTTGTTCAGAGGAATCGAAAATAGTCTGAAGTGCATTTAGAAAATTCAAATCTTTAGAATCTTTAATTCTGGATATTAAATTCTTTTTTATTTGTGCAGTCAAGTCCATGATATTTCTTTATATCCTCAAAATTAAAGATTTATTCTCAGATTATATAAACTGATTGTGATTATTTGAATATTTGGTATCTAAATAAAACAAACCCGACAGGTTTTTAAAACCTGTCGGGTTTATAAATTTCTAAATTTAGAAAATTATCGCATTATCAAATTGCCACATTTTCTAATTAAAATAATTAGTTTACCGTTTCCCCATTAGGAGCATCAGCATCCGGATTGATGAAAACCAGTTTTCCTTCAGCATTTGTAGTCATCAGGATCATTCCCTGACTTTCTACACCACGTAGGGCTCTTGGCGCTAAGTTGGCTAAAACGGAAACACGTTTTCCGATAATTTCTTCCGGTGAAAAGCTTTCGGCAATTCCCGAAACAATCGTACGTACATCAATTCCGGTATCCACTTTAAGAACCAAAAGTTTATTGGCTTTCGGCATTTTTTCGGCTTCCAGAATAGTTCCTACACGAATGTCCATTTTGGCGAAATCTTCAAACTGAATAAGATCTTTTTGTGGTTCAGGTTGTTTACTTTCGGCAAGATTTGCGGTTTTTGTCGCTTCCAATTTGTCTATTTGTTTTTGTATTTCTTCGTCTTCTATTTTTGCGAAAAGCAATTCGGCTTCACCAATTTGATGTCCGTCAGGAATTAATTCTGAATTTTCAGTAACGTCATTCCATTGCAATTTGCCTTCATTTTTCAGGATTCGGGATAATTTAGCGGCAGTAAAAGGTAAAAACGGCTCAGCCAAAACGCTCAACGCAGCAGCAATTTGCAAAGCGACATACATTTGAGTTTTTACACGCTCCGGATTGTCTTTCATTACTTTCCAAGGCTCTTCATCTGCTAAATATTTATTTCCTAAACGAGCCACGTTCATCAACTCACCCAAAGCTTCACGGAATCTGTATCGCTCTACCGAACTTGAAATTACAGCCGGATATGCTTTTAGTTCAGCCAAAGTATTTTCGTCAACTTCAGATAGTTCATTTGGTTTCGGAATAAACCCGTCGTAATATTTATTGGTTAAAACCACCACACGGTTGATGAAGTTTCCGAAAATAGCAACTAATTCGTTGTTATTTCTTGCCTGGAAATCTTTCCATGTAAAATCGTTGTCTTTAGTTTCCGGTGCATTCGAAGTTAGGGCATAACGCAAAACGTCTTGTTTCTCCGGAAATTCTTCTAAATATTCGTGCAGCCAAACCGCCCAGTTTTTAGAAGTCGAAAGTTTGTTTCCTTCCAGATTCAGAAACTCATTTGCAGGAACGTTGTCCGGTAAAATATAGCTTCCTTCGGCTTTAAGCATTGCCGGGAAAATGATACAGTGAAAAACAATATTGTCTTTACCAATAAAATGAACCAGTTTAGTGTCTTCGTCTTTCCAGTAAGGTTGCCAGTCTTTTCCTTCGCGGGCTGCCCATTCTTTAGTAGACGAAATATAACCAATAGGAGCATCAAACCAAACGTATAATTTTTTTCCTTCGGCACCTTCAACCGGAACGTCAATTCCCCAATCAAGGTCACGCGTTACGGCACGAGGCTCAAGCCCGCCGTCAACCCATGATTTTACTTGTCCGTAAACATTCGGTTTCCAGTCGTTTTTATGTCCAACCAAAATCCATTCGGTTAAAAACTCAGTATATCGATCCAAAGGTAAAAACCAGTGTTTTGTTTCTTTTAAAATTGGCGTTTCTCCGGTAATTGTCGATTTTGGGTTAATCAAATCGGTAGCATTCAATGTCGATCCGCATTTTTCACACTGATCTCCATAGGCTTCCGGATTGTCACATTTAGGGCAGGTTCCTACCACAAAACGATCGGCCAGAAACTGATTGGCTTTGGCATCGTACAATTGTTCGGTTACTTCTTCAATAAAATCGCCTTTGTCGTACAAGGTTCTAAAGAATTCAGAAGCCGTATCATGATGAATTTTAGCCGAAGTTCTGGAATAATTGTCAAACGAAATTCCGAAATCAGCAAATGATTTACGGATAACTCCGTCGTATTTATCGATAACTTCTTGTGGTGTAACTCCTTCTTTTTTGGCTTTCATCGAAATTGCAACACCATGTTCATCGCTTCCACAAATAAATGCAACGTCTTTTCCTTGTAAACGTAAATATCTCGAATAAATATCTGCAGGCACGTAAACCCCCGCCAAATGCCCAATATGTATAGGTCCGTTGGTGTAAGGTAAGGCTGCCGTGATAGTATATCTCTTTGGATTCTGTATCATAACTCAATTTTATTGAGTGCAAAAATAAGCAATAGAATTGAGATTTTGTTATTGCGCGGAGTTTCACAGAGAAAAAGCATAGAGATTCACCGAGTTTTTTCTCATTTCGATCGAAGGGAGACCCGAGTGATGAGGTGTTTTATTGTCCGGCTGAGCGAAGTCGAAGCCAGACAATACAATTGAACTTAGCGAATCTCTGCGAAAACTTTCGGGTAACTCTGTGTAACACCCCATAAAATAGAACCAGTTTAAACTAGCATACCTGCTAAAATCTTCACGATTTATTTCGCAACCTTTGTGCTCAAAAAAAGAACAAAAAAGCAATTTTATGAGCAAGACAAAACTTATCATCAATAAAAACGGATCGATTAAAATAGAAGGTGACTTCGAAATCATGGATTCTGAAGGAGCTGTTTACGGACTACAAGGAAGATCGGCATTGGGTCTTTGCCGTTGCGGATTATCGGCAAACAAGCCTTTTTGCGATGGCGGACACCGTAATAATTTCGAACACGAGTCTAAAGCATTCGATTTACCACCAATGAAAACAAACTAAGAACTTCGGTTCTGGTTATTTTTTATAAGGAAGCTGCATCTTAACTGATGTGGCTTTTTTTGTTTTCATTTTTAGATGATTTACTAAATATGATCAGTTATTTCCTTAAAAAAGTGTGTTATATTTACCTAAATTTTTAAAACTATAAAGAATGAAAAAATTGGTGACCCCATTGTTGCTTTTATGTTTTGTTTTGGCAAGTGCCCAGACGCAAAAGACGGTTTCGAGTGATTGGACCTCTTTCAATCAAACGATAGAAATTCAGTCTCCTGTTAAAAAGAAGTTTAAAGTAATCGCATCGGTAAAAGTAGAAAGTACCGAACCTCAGGCCTGGGCAGGAGTTTGGGCAAGAGTTGATACGAAGAATGAAGAGGAAGGTTTTTTTGATAATATGAGAGACAGACCAATTAAATCAAACGAATGGAAATCTTATACCGTAGAAGGAACTATCGATAAAAATAGTAAATCACTTAGTTTTGGAGGTTTGTGTTTGTATAACGGTAAATTCTATTTTGATAAATTTGAATTGCTGATCGAGAATGATAAAGGTGTTTTTGAACCGTTGGCGGTTTTAAATTCAAGTTTCGAAACCCCTCTGAAAAATGGTGAAATTCCGAAATGGGGTTTAGGCATTTCAAAAGAGGCAAGTGTAAAAGTGAAAGAGTACAAAATTACGCAGGACAAATCCAGTGCTGACGGAAAAAACAGTTTGCTACTGGAAGGAAGCGGGATTAAACCGCGAGCAGAAGCAAAGATTGGAAATGTGGAAGGAGCATCACCAAAAATTGGAGATATGATCTCAATGCTTGAAGATCTTAAAGCTCGTGTAGAAAGAACAGTGAAGAACATGAATCAGTACGAAATTGATTATTTGCATGATGCAGAAGCCAACAGAATTGGAGCACTGGTGATGCATTTGGCTGCAGCCGAAAAATACTATCAGGTTTTTACCTTCGAAAACAGAGATTTTAATGAAGAGGAAAAGAAACAGTGGAATGCCGCTTTAAACCTGGATCAGGGTGGACGAGATGAATTTAAAGGACATGATATTCAATATTATTTAGACATCTACAATGAAGTAAGAGCCAAAACAATTTCGGAGCTTAAAAAAAGAGACGATGCCTGGTTTGCCGAAGTTCAAACAAAGTATGATATGAGTAATCAATATTGCTGGTTTCATGTCATGGAACATCAGTCGAGTCATCTAGGGCAGATTTTGTTTTTGAAGAAACGTATTCCGCCTCAGCAAAAACCAACATTGCCTAAGGAAATTAAAAAGTAAAAATTCCTATTTTCTATAAAAAAAAGCTGCATCATGTGCAGCTTTTTTTTATAAGTAAAGTTCTCCCCGCATCGTTATGGTAGAAGAACCTCCAACCAGAATATCTTCTTCGCGATTCATTACTTCAATCATTGAGGGCTGTTTTAATCTTACACCTTGAAGAATTTTGTATTCTTTGTCGGATTTAGTGAATTTCTTTTGCGTTAAAAAGCCAATTAAAGGACCTGCTGCCGTTCCTGTAGCAGGATCTTCATTTATTCCGATAATGGGGTTGAAAAATCTTGTTTCGACGATATGCTCCTCATTTTCATCAGCTATGGTGAAACAATAAAAACCTTCAAATTTATATTCTTTCGAAATTTCGATTAAAAGCTGGTTGTCCGGAACAAAACTATTGAGTATTTGACTGCTTTTTATGGGAACCATGGCATGGGCAACTTCTGTATTGACTATGGTAGGAACAAAAGCATTTACATCTAAATCTTCAATTTTTAAACCAAGTGCAACTGCAATTTTATAAGTTGGAATTTCTTGCTTGATGACCGCCGATTTTTGATGCATTTGAACAAGGGGATAAAAAGTAACCGGATCTAAAGTAACGGTTAACGGAATGGCGGAATGTTTCATGATTACAAAAAGCTCACTTTCGTTTTGTTCATCAAAAATAGGCATACCTTTTAAGAGAGCACCGCAAACAGCCCCTAGTAAATTATGTCCCGCTCCGTCGATTTCAATTCCTGTTGGGGTAAACGAACGAACCATCAGTGCTTTTTCTCTTGTGGAATAATAAACAAAAGAGGTTTCGGAGTAGCCAAACTCTTTAGAAATATCCTGATACGTTTCCAGTTTTAAATTACCATCGGTAAAAACAACAGAAAGCGGATTTCCTTTATAACTTTCGTTTGAGAATACATCTAAAACGTAATATTCTAGTGTTTTTCTTCCCTCCATTCTTTATTTCTTTTTAGCTGAGACTTTTTTAGAGGGATTAAAGTTAATATTTATCGTTTAGCAAAGCAATAGTTGTTACAACATTCGCTTTTGTTCGGCACTTATCTGTATAGCTTTTTCTAATCTCGAAAGTCTGGTTTTTTCCTGTTTGGCACTCATGATCCAATGAATCATTACCTTTTTGTACGAGGGTGCCTGATGGCTAAAATATTCCCAGGCTGTTTTGTTAGCTTTAAATTGTTTTTCAAATTCCGGATCAAGTTGGTAAGCTTCTCTTTCATGCGAGTAGATTTTAGATCTTTCTTCAGATCTTAATTCGAAAGCCTTTATGCCTTCGGGTAGCATGAGTCCGGCTTTGGTGAGTTCTTCTACTTTTTTGATATTGATGGCACTCCAGATACTGGATTTTTTTCTGGGCGTAAACCGTATCGTATAACTTTCTTCATCTACAGCTCTTCGAACACCATCGATCCAGCCAAAACAAAGTGCCTGATCAACAGATTCTGACCAGGTCATGCACGGTTTTTTGGTACTCACTTTATAAAAACCAACTAAAAGTTCGGTTTCTTTTTGATAATGTTTTTCTAACCATGCTCTGAATTTTTCGGGTGTTGAGAAGAAGGTTGGTGTCATTTTGGATGAAGTTATCGTATGGAGTGTAAATATAAAAATCCTTTTTAACACATAGAAACATAGCTTTTAAATGTTGAAAAAGAGAATGTAATAGAGAAATACATTTCTTTCGCATAGTAAAATCTCTGTGTTCTAGCTGAGTGAAACGTCTTTTTCAAAGTAAGCAAATCTATGTTTCTATGTGTTAGAATAATTTCATTGCGGTTTACACACAAAAGCATAAGAATCAAAATTAGTAATAATCATCTTTAATTATTAGTTCTATCTTTGCAGAAGTAATTTAAAGAGTTGAAATCATGGCGAAAGGACCTGAAAAAAACGGCAAGAATAAGGCTTTGCATACCAAATTGCTAAAACGCAAAAAAGCTAAAGTTCAGGAAGAGAAAAGAGAGCGTGCTTTAAAATTAAAGGCTTTAGTAGCAAAAATGAATCAAAAAAAAAATACGGATGAATCTGATCTTATTTAGATTGAAATATGTTTCTTTTTGGTTTTAATTTCATCGAAATTTGCAGAACAATCTCAAAACAAAAATCAAAATGGAAGAATTTGGCAGAATAATAGTTTCTGAAACAGCAATGAACAGTGAGAATCCGCAGGATGTGATTCACTCGAATATTTCGGTAATCAATTTAATGCGTGAAGAAGGTGTCGATGATGAGTTCATCCACGAAGATGCTTTGATGAGTTATTATTTAGATTTCTATTGGTCACAATATACAGAAGGGAATTTTGCTCAGTTTGTCTATAAATCAGGTTGGAACAAAGAATTAAACGAACTTATTGAAGAAGGTCTGACTTTAATTGGTGCCGAAAAACATTTGGAATTGTTTCAGCAGCAAAGCAAAAAAGTGAGATTGATGAGCAGCGTAAAACTCAATAAATTCTTAAGCGGAAAATTGGAAGGCGTAAACCCAATACGTGATTTACTGAACAACGATACCTTTTATGAATTAGAAGAAAACCTGGTGACACTAAATGCCGGTTTCTTAAAAAATCATCCCGATTTCGAAGTGCTTTCTGTCGATGATATGTTTGCGACTTTGGAGGAATTTGTGGGGCATGAAATTAAGAGGGTTTAGATTTTAGAGGTTCAAAGGGGTAAAGGTTCAAAGGTTTTAGTTGGGTTTTGTCACAGAGTTTCGCGGAGTTTTTCACAAAGCTTCACAAAGTTAATCGAAAAGAGCCTTTGGCTCGAGACATATTGTAGGGATGGATTTTAATCCGTCCTACAAAGGTTACACGAAAGAGCCTTCGGCTTGGCCAGTATTGTTGGGTTGGATTTTAATCCGTCCTGAAAGAAAACAAATAATTTTACCTGAAATTGCATTTTCCGTCTAATCAATAAAATCTTGAGAGAACAAATTTCCATTTGTAAAAAGGCAATTTTTGCCTTGTTGTTTTTGCCGATAGTTTTATACGGTCAGGTGAACAATACGAATACAACTGATAATGTTACCCGGTATTATTACGACGATCAGGTAGTTTCGGTACAAATTTGGTACGGAGCAGATAAAAATCCGGACAGTACCAAAACGTATTATCCGAATGGAAAGCTAAATGAAGTTTTTTATTACGACGAAAAAGGGCTAAAAGATTCCGATTGTTTTCAGTACAATCAGGAAGGCGAAAAGTTAGTCACCTGGAATTTTTCGCATGGGAAATTGGTTAACAGAACCGACCATAAACTACCTTTCAGTAAAGACAAGGAAGAATCGGTAAAAAAAGCCCTCAAACTACTTACTGAAATCAATACCAAAACAAATTACAATCCCACTAAAGTGAATGATCTGTACAATCGTGGTGTGTTAAGCGTTAGTTTGGGCAATATCACATTGGCACTCGAAGACTTAAAAAAAGTCGAATACTCTATTGATAAAGATCCAAAAAACAAAAGTGTCGTTCTGGCCGATTCGTTAGAACAAAAGAAAGATTTGTTTCGAAGCAAGCTTTACGACAGATTAGCCTTTGTCTATGCATCACTTGAAATGGATAGTTTTGCGATCCAGTATTACCATAAAGCCATAAAAAGTGCTCCGGAAGATTTACGCATTCTCTATAATTTTGCTTCATTGCTCCAGCGAAGAAAGATATACGATTTAGCGTGTTTTTATCTGGAGAAAATTGCAGCTGTGAAACCGGATCACGCATATGCAAGATGGAGCCTCGCGAAATTGTACAGCGATACAGGCAATTATGAGAAAGCGATGGAAAATGTTGCAAAAGCTTTTGCAGCTGAAAAAATAATTGCAGGCAGGAATTCGGCTTACGGTGGCAGAGATTTAAGAACCATCCGGGGTTTAATCTATCACAAATTAGGAGAATCAAATAAAGGAATCGCCGATTTAAAAGCAGCATTAGAAACGGATAAAAACAATTCGTACGCGATGAAGAATCTGGGGATTATTTATTTAGAGCAGCATAAATACAAAAAAGCCTGTGAGTTGTTTCAAAAAGCAAAAGAACTCAATTATGCTCTGATTTATGATGAAACAGATTTATCAGCATGGTTAGAAAGTGCTTGCAATAATACTCAGTATGAAAATGCAAATACGAAAAAACCATATGCTTTCCCAAATCCCGCAACAACTGTGATTTCTATAAAAGATCTTAATGCCGAAAACTTTGATTATGAGTTTTTTAATTTCGAATCGGTTTCTGTTTTAAAAGGAAAAAGTACAGATGGAAAGATAGACGTCTCAACCCTGTCTTCCGGATTTTATGTGCTTAAAGTGACTACGACAAATTCAACAGCAAGTTTTAGGGTGATTAAAGATTAAAGAGTAAAGAGTAAAGAGTAAAGAGTGAAGAATAATCTTTGTGCATCTCTGTGGATTCTTTGCGTATCTCCGTAGTACAGCCCCGAAATAACTTTAGAACCAACTTTGTCATGATCTTAGGAAACATTTCCTTAAATTTGCTTCCATTATGAAAAAAATACAATAGTTATAAAAAACAAGCTATGTTACAAATCGCATTTATTAGAGAGAATCAGGAGAAAGTAATCAAGGCTTTAGCAAAACGAAATATCGATGCTAAAAGCGTTGTGGAAGAAGTGGTGCAATTAGACGAAAACCGTCGCGCAACACAGGTAGAATTAGACAACACTCTATCCGAATCTAATAAATTGTCCAAAGATATAGGGGAATTGATGAAAGCTGGCGAGAAATCGAAAGCTGCAATCCTGAAAGAAAAAACAGTTTCCTTAAAAGAAAAAAGCAAAGAATTAGGCGAAAAAGCAGAAGCTTTAGCTGCCGAATTAACCAATAAATTATACACTTTACCCAATCTTCCTGCTGATATTGTTCCCGAAGGAAAAACACCGGATGACAATCTGAACGTTTTTCAGGAAGGAGATATTCCGGTTTTGCACGAAGGAGCACAACCACACTGGGAGTTGGTGAAAAAGTATGATATCATCGATTTTGAATTGGGTGTAAAAATTACTGGAGCAGGGTTTCCGGTTTATAAAGGAAAAGGAGCCCGTTTACAGCGTGCTTTGATCAATTACTTTTTAGACAAAAATACTGCTGCCGGATACAACGAAGTTCAGGTACCGCATTTGGTAAACGAAGCTTCAGGTTATGGAACAGGACAATTACCGGACAAAGAAGGGCAAATGTATCATTCAACTGTTGATGATTTGTATTTGATTCCAACCGCTGAGGTTCCGGTTACGAATTTGTTTCGTGATGTGATTTTAAACGAGAGCGATTTGCCGGTTTTGCATACCGCTTATACGCCATGTTTCCGTCGTGAGGCAGGTTCTTACGGAGCTCACGTACGTGGATTGAATCGTTTGCACCAGTTTGACAAAGTAGAAATTGTACGTGTGGAGCATCCGGATAAGTCTTATGAAGCATTAGACGGAATGGTTGAACACATAAAAGACATTTTGAAAGAATTAAAATTACCATACCGTGTTTTACGTTTGTGTGGTGGTGATATGGGCTTCACATCTTCTTTGACTTATGATTTTGAAGTGTTTTCAACGGCACAGGATCGTTGGTTAGAGATCAGTTCGGTGTCTAACTTTGAGACTTTTCAGGCCAATCGTTTGAAATTGCGTTTCAAAGATAAAGACGGAAAAAATCAATTGGCACATACTCTAAACGGAAGTTCACTGGCATTGCCAAGAGTTTTGGCCGGAATTTTAGAAAATTACCAAACTCCGGAAGGAATCGTAGTACCGGAAGTATTACGTCCATACTGTGGATTTGATATTATAAATTAAGATTGAGGTAAAGTTTACAGTCGCGGTCTCAGTTTCCAGTGAATTGCACTGAATATTGAGACTGCGACTGAATACTGTAAACCGAGACTGAATATAAAAAAAAGAGGAAGATGAGAGGGATTTTAAATTGGGACGCAGATCCCGTTATTTTTTGGATTACAGATAGTTTTCCATTAAAATATTATGGTGCTTTTTTTGCCTGCGGATTACTGTTGGGCTATGCCATAGTACGTAATATTTACAAAAAAGAAAATCTTTCGCTGGATAATCTTGATAGTTTATTGGTGTATGTAATCGTCGGGACCATTTTGGGAGCGAGACTGGGACATTGTTTTTTTTACGAACCGTCCTATTTTTTACAGCATCCGATAGAGATTCTGTTACCCATACAAAAAGTAGCAGGAGTCTATAAATTTGTTGGATACCAGGGGCTTGCAAGCCACGGAGGTTCAATAGGAGTTTTAACCGCTATGGTTTTATATTGTCGAAAGTATAAAGTAAAATTCCTGTGGCTTTTAGATAAAATGGCAATTGGAGTTCCGGTTACGGGAGCTTTTATCAGATTTGGGAATTTTATGAATTCTGAGATTTACGGAAAACCTACTGATGGAAACTGGGGTGTGGTTTTTCAGAGAGACGATTTAATCCCAAGACACCCGACACAGCTGTATGAAGCTTTTGCCTACCTGTTGATTTTCGTGATTTTACTGACAATGTACAAGTCAGAGAAGATACGAAAAGCAGATGGTTTGATCTTTGGCTATTTCCTGATGTTACTGTTTCTGGCGCGATTCATAATTGAGTTTTTCAAAGAAAATCAGGAAGCTTTCGAAAATAGTATGCCCATTAACATGGGACAAATATTGAGTATTCCTTTTATTTTGATAGGCCTGGGACTGATTGTCTGGAAGTCTAAGAAGAATGTTTATATTTAGTTTTCAGTCGCGGTTCTCAGTCTCAGTCTATGTTGAATTATGCAAACTGTAAACTGCGATAGAGAACTGTCACTGAACACTGAAAAAAAAGCTATAATATGAAAAACAGCATCATCTATATCGTTTTGTTCTGGTCTGCTTTTGCATTTTCACAGAATGAACAGCTTGCGCAGTATTATTACGATAAAGGTGATTTCGAAAAAGCTAAAATCAGTTACGAAGAACTTTTAAACAGTTCGCCGTCCAATACACAATATTTTTTAAGAACAATTGACTGTTATCAGCAGTTGCAGCAGTTTGAGACTGCACAGAAAGTAATTCAGGATCGTTACAACAAATACAAACAAGGCGTTTTTTTAGTAGAGTTAGGATATAATTTCCAACTGCAAAAAAACGATGCTAAAGCCAAAAGTTACTACGAACAGGCGATCGAAAAGATCAAAACCAATCCCAATGATGTTTACGGAGTTGGTAATTCTTTTGAGAAAAAAGTACTGCTTGAGTATGCATTACGAGCCTATCAGACAGCCATGTCAATTCAGCCGAATTATAATTTCAATTTTCAAATCGGAATGTTGTACGGACAGTTAGGGCAGACGGATCAGATGATTGATCTTTTGCTGACAGAATCGTACAAAAATCCACAGAACGCAAATTTAATACAGACACAGCTGTCTCGTTTCATGAACGGTGAAACGGATAATACCGCTTTTAAAGATGCGATGCGAAAAGCTTTGATTCTGAGAACACAAAAAGATCAGGATGTGTTTTGGAATCATTACCTGAGTTGGTTTTATGTACAGCAGAAAGAATTCAGTAAAGCTTTTATTCAGGAGAAAGCAATCTACAAACGGGACCCGGAATCACTCTCAAGTATTGTTAATCTGGGACAATTTGCGTTAAATGAAGAGGATATTGATACGGCAGAGGAGATTTTCAATTTTATTCTTCAGACGACTAAAGATCGTGATTTACTCATTCAGACGAATTCGTCTTTGATGCAGATAAAAATTGATAAAGCGCAGGAGAAAGATTATCCATTAATCAATTCCGAACTACAACAATTGCTCATAACTTATGAAATAACTCCTTTTACCTTATCTTTGCAAATAATTCAGGCGCATTTCCTGGCTTTTAATCTTAAAAAGACAGAAGAAGGCAAGGATATTATTAAAAAAGCGCTGGAATTAAATCTGAATGCCTATCAGCAGGCAGATGCGAAAATGGAGCTGGCAGACATTCTGCTTTTAGAAGAGAAGTTCAATCAGGCACTTATTTATTATTCGCAAATTCAATTGGATTTGAAGAACGATGTAATGGCGCATGAAGCGAGTTTGAAAGCCGCCAAAACAAGTTATTACAAAGGTGATTTCGAGTGGGCTTTGAAACAGTTTAAAGAATTGAAGGCGGCCAATACGCAATTAATTGCCAATGATGCACTCGAGTATTTTTTACTGATCAACGACAATACAGTTGCCGATTCAACACAAACCGCTTTGAAGCAGTTTGCCAAAGGTGATTTTTTGATGTATCAGAATAAAAAGCAGGAAGCAATAGCTCAGTTTCAGGGGATATTGAAAACGTTTAAAGGGCAGGAAATTGAAGCTGTTACAATGTTGCGTTTAGGTAAAATTTACGAAAGCCTGAAGGATTACACCTCAGCTTTGGCGCAGTATCAGCAGATTATTGACCATCATGGCGACGGAATTTATATCGACGAAGCATTGTTTTTCTCTGCAGAAATTTACAACGATGAATTGCATAACGCAGAAAAGGCGAAGCCTTTATATGAGAAGGTAATTTTTAATCATCAGGACAGTATTTACTTTGTTGATGCCAGGAAAAAATACCGGGAGTTAAGAGGAGACAAGAATTTGTAAAAGAAATAAATTTCAAAAAGCAAATTCCAAAAAATAGAATTAAAAACATGAGAATTGATTTTTAAGTTTCAGAAAAAAAAACTCAGAACCTTAGAGTCTTAGCATCTCAGAACCTTTGAAAAAAAATGATTATTTACAACGTTACTACCAATATACACGAGAGCGTTCAGGAGCAATGGTTAAAATGGATGCAGGAAAAACATATTCCTGAAATTTTAGCCACACAAAAGTTTTCTTCGGCAAGAATTGTAAGAGTGATGATTGAAGAAGAAATGGGCGGAATTACCTATTCCGTTCAATATGTTACAGACAGTAAAGAAACGTTAGAGCGTTATTATATCGAAGACGAACCGGCATTTCACAGAGAAGCTTTGGAATTATTCGCGGATAAAATGCTTTCTTTCAGAACAGAGTTGGAAGTGATTTCGGAACATTAAAAGAGATTGTTGGACTGTTGGATTATTAGATGTTTTGAATAATCCAACAGTCTAACAATCTAAGAAAAGATGGAGATTCGGTTTCAAACAAAAGAAGAAAGTAACAAACAGCAACAGGAAGATTTCCTGAAGTTGTCTAAAACCGAAAGAGTTTACGCTTTTTTTCGTTTGATGGAACAGGTAAGCAGGTTTCCGATTAAGAATAAAGAGGATAAGAATAAAGATAATTTTCTCATTGTGATTAAACCAAAATAGGATGTCATAATTGTGGAATCAAAACATTGATGAATTTATCACTGGAAGACCTGATTACAAGTAAGATTAAAGCGAACAGAGCTAAAGATTTACTCGATATTCAGCAGCTTCGTGAAATAAATAAGAAGTAGATGACTTGATTTTTGGATTATTCGATAATCTAACAATTTAAGTAGTCTGACAATCTAAGAATCTAGAAAAGAGAATGGAAAAAGTAAAAGCTAAAAAACATTTAGGACAACACTTTTTAAAGGATGAAAGTATCGCTAAAGCAATTGCAGATACTCTAAGCCTGAACGGATATGATGAGGTTTTAGAAATAGGGCCGGGGATGGGTGTGTTGACTAAGTATTTGCTTGACAAACCAATTAATACACACGTGATCGAGATCGACACAGAATCGGTGGCGTATTTAGGTGAAAATTATCCAAAATTAAAAGATAACATTATTTCTCAGGATTTCCTGAAGTACAATATTAATGAGGTTTACGAGAACAAGCAATTCGCTATTATCGGAAACTTCCCTTACAATATTTCAACACAGATTGTTTTTAGAACTTTAGAATTTAAACATCAGATTCCGGAATTTTCGGGGATGTTTCAAAAGGAAGTTGCAGAACGAATCTGCGAGAAAAAAGGATCAAAGGCTTACGGAATCTTATCCGTTCTGGCTCAGGCTTTCTATACTACAGAGTACCTGTTTACAGTAGATGAAAACGTCTTTATTCCTCCGCCCAAGGTGAAGTCGGGTGTGATGAGAATGACCCGAAAGGAAGATTATAGTCTTCCGTGCGGAGAAAAATTGTTTTTCACAGTAGTGAAAACGGCTTTTCAGCAAAGACGAAAAACATTACGTAACAGTTTGAAAACATTAAATTTAACTGATAAGTTGCGAGAAGACACTATCTTTGATAAACGTCCTGAACAGCTTAGCGTAGAAGAATTTATTGAACTGACTCAAAAAATAGAAGCCGATGGAGTTCAAAGTTAGCAAAGACTTAATTCAACAATTAGAAGAGCACATTGTTAAGAAAAATGACAAGGAACTTGAAATTTTACTTAACGATTTGCACCATGCTGATATAGCCGAAATTCTGGACGAGCTGGATTTCGACGATGCAACCTATATTTTTAAGGTTTTAGATAGTGATAAAACGGCCGAGATTCTTCTGGAACTAGAAGATGATCTTCGTGAAAACATCTTAAGCCGTCTGTCGCCTAAAGAGATTGCAGAAGAGCTTGATGAGCTTGAAACCAATGATGCGGCGGATATTATCGCCGAACTTTCGCAGGACATTAAAGCAGAGGTAATCTCTGAGTTAAATGACGTTGAACACGCAAAAGACATTGTCGAATTATTGCGTTACGACGAGAATACTGCCGGAGGTTTGATGGGGAAAGAGCTGGTGAAAGTTAATGAAAACTGGAATGTTCTTACCTGTGTCAAAGAAATGCGTATTCAGGCCGAGAATGTTTCCAGAGTACATTCAATCTATGTCGTTGACGATGAGAATCGTTTGAAAGGCAGACTGTCTCTTAAAGATTTATTGACCACTTCAACCAAAACACAGATCGGAGATATTTACATCAGAAAGTTAAATTTTGTAAATGTTGATACCGAAGATGTTGAAGTGGCCCGTATCATGCAGAAATACGATTTAGAGGCAATTCCGGTGGTTGACGAGTTAGGCCGTTTGGTAGGAAGAATTACGATTGATGATATCGTAGACGTAATTAAGGACGAAGCCGATAAAGATTATCAGTTGGCAGCGGGTATTACACAAGACGTTGAATCAAACGATAGTGTTCTGGAATTGACCAAGGCACGTTTGCCATGGCTTTTAATTGGGATGGTAATCGAAATTGTTGCATCATTTGTACTAAAGGGTAACGAAGCCACTTTTCAGAAATATTCAACTCTGATTATTTTTGTACCGTTGCTTTCTGCGACAGCAGGTAACATTGGAGTTCAGGCTTCGGCAATCGTTGTGCAGGGTTTGGCAAATGGAACACTAAAAGAATTCAGCAGAGGATACTTTAGCAAGGAGATAACCGTTTCGATGATTTCGGGAACTATTATTTCGTTGCTTTTACTGGGATATCATTCCATTATGTACCAACAGTACTTGGTAGGAATGGCCATTTCAATTTCGATGATTGTAGTAATTTTGTTTGCAGCGACTCTGGGAACTTTAGTACCGTTGTTTTTACATAAAAATAAAATCGATCCTGCTATTGCAACGGGGCCCTTTATCACCACAACCAATGACGTATTTGGTATTATGCTCTACTTCGGAGTAGCCAAACTTATTCTTGGATTTTAAGTTTTTGCAACAAATTAGTAGATAAGAGTGATTATTGATCTCTAAAATCGACGTAATTTGTAACCGAATAATTCGCTATTAACCAGCCAAATAAAAGCAATGAAAGTACACATTATAGGAGGCGGAAACCTCGGGGTTTCTATTGCCTTGGGAATTGCTAAATTCTCTAAAAATAACCAGGTTACCGTTACAAGAAGAAACACGAGCAGTATTCAGTATTTATCAGAGTACGGAATTACGGTTTCATCAGATAATAAACATACTATTCAGGAAGCTGATGTGGTTATTTTAACCATAAAACCCTATCAGGTAGACGTTGTTTTAGCAGAGATTTTACCTGTTATTAAAGGAAAAACAATTGCCTCGGCCGTAAGCGGATTGTCTCTGGACATGCTTCAGTCTAAAACCAATAATGAATTTGCAGTAGTTAGAATTATGCCCAATATTGCTGCGCAGTTTGGTGAATCGGCAACCTGTATTTCTTTTCCTGAACAAGACAGAGAAAAAGCATTACCAATTGTTGATTTATTTCAGGATTTGGGGACTGCTCCGGTAATTGATGAAAAATTAATGGATGCAGCAACCGTTCTTGGCGCATGCGGAACAGCTTATGCCTTAAGATATATTCGCGCTTCTATGCAGGCCGGAATCGAAATTGGATTTGATTCTAATACCGCGTTGGCAATTGCGGCTCAAACGGTCAAAGGAGCGGCAAAAATGTTGTTGGAGGAACAAGTACATCCGGAACAATTAATCGACCGTGTAACGACGCCTCAGGGCTGTACAATTGTAGGTTTGAATGAAATGGAGCATAATGGTTTCAGTTCGTCTTTAATAAAAGGAATAAAGACCTCTTTGAAGCAAATTAAGGGATAGTTATAAACGATATTATTTTAAGAATCCAAATTCCAGGTGTTGATACATTGGAATTTGGATTTTGTGTTTTTTAGAGTTTTTAGAATTAATTGTTTTATGAAAAACTAGGCCTTCTTTATCTTCGACAAAGTAAACTTTAGATAGAATAACCCAAAAAGACCCGAAAGCACAGAGGCAATCAGAATAGCGATTTTGGAGAAAACAATAATTTCAGGGTCTTTAAAGGCCAGAATAGTGATAAAGATGGACATGGTAAAACCAATTCCGCCCAGCATTCCGGCACCTAGTATATGAGCCCATTTTAAGTTTTTAGGCAAGTTGCACAATCCAAGACTTACACCAATAGCCGAAAAAAGTAAAATACCTAAAGGTTTGCCTACTACAAGCCCAAGTACAATTCCAAATGTATTAGGGTGATTCAATCCTTCATGCCAGTCCGACTGAATAGCAATACAGGTATTAGCAACAGCAAACAAAGGCAGAATAAAAAAGGCAACCGGTTTGTGTAGAAAATGCTGTAATTTATAAGAAACAGAATTTTCATCGCCATTTCCAAACGGAATTACAAAAGCCAGAATTACTCCTGTGATGGTAGCATGAACACCTGAGTTTAACATGAAATACCACATTACAACACCTCCGATAAGATAGGGGATAAGGTTGTGAACTTTCAAACGATTCAAAACAAACAAGAAAACCCAGATCCCCAATGCAATTGCAAGATTTACAAATGCGATTGAGGTTGTATAGAATATGGCAATAACGATTATGGCTCCCAAGTCATCTATAACAGCTAATGCAGTTAAAAAAACTTTTAGCGACGAAGGAACTTTTTTCCCTAAAAGAGATAAGATTCCGATGGCGAAAGCGATGTCGGTTGCCATTGGGATTCCTGCTCCGTTTTGAGTTGCTGTTCCAAAATTTAAAATCAGAAAAATACCGGCAGGAACTAACATTCCGCCCAAGGCTGCCATGATAGGTAAAGATGCATTTTTAATATTAGACAATTCACCGTGATAAATCTCCCTTTCTAATTCTAAGCCAATTAACAAAAAGAAAATAGCCATTAAACCATCATTAATCCAGTGAGTGATCGAATGTCCGTTGAGATCTTTCTCCCAGAAAGCAATATATTCCGTTTGATAAGATGAATTGGCAAGATAAAGCGATATGATGGTGACAAAAAGCAGGAGTAGTCCCCCTGATTTTTCATTGTTGAAGAAGGCTTTAAAAGTTTTTGTTAATTTCATTTTTATAAAAGTTCAGTGAATTTAGAAGGGATTTTTTGGAGGCATATATTTTCAAAGTTAAAAAAAAAAATGAACGAATAAAAAATTCAGGTGTATCGCGTTACGGGATGCGGTTGCGGTATTAAATAAAAAAAACCGCTAATAGTAAGCGGTTTGGAGTGTTTCTTAGAATGTAGCAGCTGCTTCTAAAATTAAGGCTGTCACTTCTTTGGGGTGTGATGCGAGGGAGGCATGTCCTGCGTCGAGACGAATGATTTTTTTAGGGTTTATTCGCTCTGCCATTTCTTTTTCTGTTTCCGGTGGAATCATGTTATCGAAGTTGGAAATTTGATACCAGCTTGGTTTGTTTTTCCATGCCGGTTCACCTGCGATGTCTCCAAAGCATTGTCCGTGTATTGGTTTTTGGGCCAGTGATAAGACCAGTGTTTCTTTATGGTCTAAATCCTGAGCAAATGCATCATGAAACTCATCATATTTAATCCATAGAAAACCTTTTGGGTCAGGATAAATACTGGCTCCGCCCGATCCTGGTCTGCGGCCTAAAAGAGCTCCCAGACTATCTCCTGCATCAGGAGCAAATGCTGCAATGTAAACTAAGCCCACCACTTTATCATGATGTCCGGCACCCGAAATTACTGCTCCTCCATAAGAATGTCCTACCAGAAGTACTTTTCCTTCCTGAGCATCAATTAAATCCTGAGTTTTATTTATATCATCTTGTAAAGAAGTCAAAGGGTTTTGAACGCTTCGCACTTTATATCCCTCTTTTACGAGTCCCGGAATTACATGTTGCCAATGTGAGCCATCTCCCCAAGCACCGTGAACCAAAATAATGGTTAAATCTTTTGTTGCCATAATTACTGTTGTTTAATTGATTAAAATAGAATTGTTAATTTAAAATTCAATATGTCATGTAGCAAAATGGGGCGAGTTGTCCTCTGAAGTAAAAATCTATGTATAAATGTATGAAATTAAATAATTCGTTAATGTTAAGATATAGAGAACTTTGTGTAGTAACTGTTTTAATTTCAGTGGCTAAGGTTCTTGCCTGAAAACCGGGAAGCTACTGCAGTCAAATTTTTTAAAGTCATTTTTCTTTACATCTCTGTGAACTCCGGAAGCTAATAGTCGAAACAGAAAAATTAAATAAAGAATAAGCTGTATTTTTGTTTTATAAAAATAGCATACAATGAGTATAAAAATTCTTCATATTGATAGCAATCATCCGGTTTTATGGCAACAACTGGAAGATGCAGGTTTTGAAAATTACGCAGATTTTAAATCTTCTAAAGAAGAAATTGAAGCGAAAATTGCAAATTACAACGGAATTGTGATCCGAAGCCGTTTTAAAATTGATAAGACCTTTTTAGATCAGGCGACTAACTTAAAGTTTATTGCTCGTGTAGGGGCTGGCCTGGAAAGTATTGACTGTGAGTATGCCGAAACAAAAGGAATTCATTTAATTGCCGCGCCCGAAGGAAATCGCAATGCAGTTGCAGAACATTCGCTGGGAGTGATTTTGTCTTTGTTTAATAATCTCAATCAGGCAGATGCCGAAGTGAAATCAGGACATTGGAATAGGGAAAGTAACCGCGGTCATGAATTAGATGGTAAAACAGTGGGGATCATTGGTTACGGAAATATGGGAAAAGCATTTGCGAAAAAACTTCGCGGCTTCGAGACGGAAGTGTTGTGTTACGATATTCTGGATAATGTAGGCGATCAAAATGCGAAACAGGTGTCATTAGCTGAGCTACAGCAAAAAAGTGATGTTCTGAGTCTTCATCTTCCGTGGACTCCTGAAACGGATAAAATGGTGGATCAAAGTTTTATAAATGCTTTTTCAAAACCCTTTTGGATTATAAATACCTCACGCGGTAAAAACATTGTCACAGCAGATTTAGTAGAGGCGATGAAAACTAAAAAGATTTTAGGCGCGGGTCTTGATGTTTTGGAGTATGAGAAATTATCTTTCGAAACCTTGTTTCAGGAAGAAAGTACACCAGAAGCCTTGCGATATTTAATGGAGTCTAAAAATGTTTTACTGACACCTCATATTGCCGGCTGGACATTTGAAAGTCATGAACGACTGGCTCAGGTGATAGCTGACAAGATAAAAGCGGTCTTTAACAGCTAGTTTTCTAGGATGAGATTCAAATTTAACTTCCTTTTTACAATTAAATAACGAGTTTTTTCTGAAGAGTTTTTGGGTTATAATTAGTTTTTAATATTATTTTTTAATAATATTGTTTCTAAATAAGGAGTAACCGAAAATCCCAAGAGTAGGACATAACCAATTAATTTTAACTAGTAAAAAATGGAAAACGATTTTAAAGAAACGTCAAATAATTTTAATGACCAAATTCCGGTATTCAAAGTAGATCCAATAATGGTGTTGCTTTTTAGTTTTTTAACTTGCGGATTGTACTTGATTTATTGGAATATTAAAGTATCTGAGGTTTTTAATGCCGTAGCAGGAAAAGAGGTAATCTCTCAGCCAGTTGCAATCTTTGCAGGATGCTGTATGCCGGTAAATATTTATTTTTATTATTTAGCTGGTAAAGAAGCGTTGCCAAAAGTTTATCAAAGAACTGGAGAGCTTCAAAAAGACCAGTCAACTTTATTAATTGTTTTAGGGTTCTTTTTTCCTATGGCAGCAGCAATGATTGTACAAGGTGATATCAACAGATTATACAAATAATAGTAGAATAAAACGTAAAATTTACGGAATTATCGGTGCAGCAATTACACTGATAATTCCGTTTTTTTTAATGCTCGACAACCATAACGACCATCTGGAGACAGATCAGTCGTTTTGTCCTTTTAAAATGGTAACCGGTTTCCCTTGTCCGGGTTGCGGAATTACTAAGTCATTAGTTTATTTTTATGAAGGCGACATCTACAAGTCGCTTAGTTACCATATTCTGGGCCCGTTTGTAATTGTATTTTGCTGGCTCACTATAATTATACTGACTACTGAAATTATTACTAAAAAAGAATATTTTTCAGGGCTACTGTACAATAGAAAATTAGCTTACAACATGGCTTATTTTTTAGGCTTTTATCATTTGATACGATTGGTTCTATTTATTAGAGAAAGCTCTTTTGATGATATTTTGCATCAGTCTATCTGGTTTTAAGTCTAAGAATTCCATCCACATAACGTTGAATTTAGAATAACTAAAAATCACTATAAAAATGGAAAACAGTAAAACAGAACATTGGAACAATCCTCCGGTTCATCGGGAGGAGAATAAAAAAGTAGTTGCAGGAATCCTGGCAATCTTATTAGGTGCGCTGGGTATTCATAAGTTTTATTTAGGATACAATAAAGAAGGCGTTATCCAGCTTATTCTCGGATTTATTTTTGGAATAGGAGGCATAATAGGTGTGATCGAAGGAATAATTTATCTCACCAGATCAGATGAAGAATTTTATCAAACCTATCAGGTTGGACAAAAAGGCTGGTTTTAAGTCGTTTTAAAGCATAAAAAAATCCCATTTTAAGATGGGATTTTTTATTTCTATGATGATGCAATTAATCTTCTTTCTCTGATAATTTGCGTTCTAATTCTATCTGAAATTCTTCAATAACAGGTTTCATGGTACTTTCAGGAATATCTGCTATTCTAATGTACATTAAGCCGTCTACAGCATTGTTGAACAAAGGATCAACATTAAAGGCGACTACACGGGCATTTTGCTTGATGTATTTTTTGATCAAAACTGGCAAACGTAAATTTCCTGGTTCCAGTTCATCAATAATCTTGTCAAACTTGTTCAGGTCAGACTCGGCTTCGTCGAAGATAAAATCTTTATCAGCGTCTTTTAATTTTACCTTGTACGCTTTTTTAGGGTGAATGTATTGCGCAATATAAGGATCATAATAGTTAGACTTCATGAACTCAATCATTAACGATTTAGAGAAGTCAGAAAACTGATTGCTGATACTTACACCACCAAGCAAATATTTATGTTCCGGATAACGTAAGGTGGTATGAATAATTCCTTTCCACAACAAGAACAAAGGCATTGGTTTTTGCTGGTATTCTTTGATGATAAAAGCACGTCCCATTTCGATTGATTTGTGCATCATATCATGTAATTCCGGTTCAAATCTGAAAAGATCCGTTAAATAAAAACCTTCAATACCGTGTTTTGGATAGATTTCAGAACCTAATCCCATGCGATAAGCACCAGCTATTTTTTTGGTGTCATCATCCCACAAAAACATATGGTGATAATACTGGTCGTATTCGTCTAAGTCAATAGATTCGTTGGTTCCTTCGCCCACTTCACGGAAAGTAATTTCACGTAAACGCCCAATTTCGTGTAAGATATTCGGAATTGATTTTGCACGCGCAAAAAATACTTCGTAGTTTTTACTCTGCAACAACCTGCAGTCACTGTTTCTTAACGCACAAACCTCGTCAATCATTTTTGACTCATTTGCCGGAGTTGCAATTTTTTTAGGTGCTTTCGGAATCTTTAAGCTTGCGGTGTCTAATAATTTACTGTCTTTCTCAAAAGGATTAGCCAGCATATAGGTTTTCTTTCTTAAAAATTCTGAATATTCTTCAAATGATTCGATTTCATTTTGTTCGTTCACCGAGATTGGTTTTCCGATACGAACTTTAATAACACGGTCTTTTTGCGTAAGCAGCTCCGAAGGTAATTTTGCTGTACGTAAAGTATCGTCAATCTTAGAAAGCCAATAAAACAACTTACTGTTTTTGGCATGGAAATAAATAGGGATTACCGGAACTTTGGCTTTTCGGATTAATTTCAAAGCACCTTCTTCCCAAGGTTTATCCACGACTAATTTTCCGTCCTTGTAAGTCGAAACTTCCCCGGCAGGGAAAATTCCCAACGGTTTCCCGTCACTTAAATGGCGTAAGGTTTCTTTAATCCCCACCACGCTTGATTTAGCATCCTTATGATTTTCAAAAGGATTAACAGGCATGATGTATTTTTTAAGCGGAACAATTCTATGTAGTAAAAAGTTGGCAATGATTTTAAAATTAGGTTCTCTTTCAAGCATTAATTTTAAAAGTAAAATACCATCAATTCCCCCCAGAGGGTGATTTGAAATGGTAATATAAGCACCATCTTTCGGTAAACGTTTTAAATCTTCTTCGGGAATTTCAAATTTGATTTCCATCTCATCCAAAATCCCGTTTAGAAATGCAACATCCTCTAAATGTTTATTGTGATCGTAAATTTTATTTAGAGTAGATATTTTAAGGACTTTCATAAGAAGCCAGCCCGAAAAAGTACCCAAAACTCCGTACTTATCAACATTTATCGCTTTTGCAACTTCTTTCGCGGTAACTAAACCCATGTACTATTTTTAATTTATTAAGAGCAGCGAACAAAGATAACAAAAAACTCTACTTTTCGCTGTTTCAAATGCAAACTTTCCACTTTTTTATTACATTTGAAATCCTAAAAAAAACACTGATGAAAATTATTTCTTATAATGTAAACGGAATACGTGCCGCAATAACCAAAGGTTTTATTGAATGGCTGCAACAAGCTAATCCAGATGTGATTTGTCTTCAGGAAATAAAAGCTACAGAAGAGCAAATTCCGGTTGAGGATATCACCGCTGCCGGTTATCCTTATCAATATTATTATCCGGCAACTAAAAAAGGATATAGTGGCGTTGCTATCTTGTCTAAAACAAAACCTAATAATGTGGTTTACGGAACCGGAATTCAGCATATGGATTTTGAAGGGCGTAACCTTCGTGCCGATTTTGATGATTGTTCTGTAATGAGTTTGTACCTGCCTTCAGGAACTAATATTGAAAGACTGGATCATAAATTTATGTTTATGGACGATTTTCAAACTTATATTAACGAGTTAAAATTAATGATTCCGAATCTGATTATTTGTGGTGATTACAACATTTGCCATGAAGCGATTGATATTCACGATCCGGTTCGAAATAAAACGGTTTCAGGATTTTTACCTGCAGAACGTGCCTGGCTAGACGCATTCATGAAATCAGGTTTTATCGACAGTTTCCGTCATTTTAATAAAGAACCGCATCATTATTCCTGGTGGAGTTACCGTGCAGGAGCCCGAGGAAACAACAAAGGCTGGCGTATCGATTACAATCTGGTGAGTAATGTTATGGAGCATAGGTTAAAAAGAGCCGTAATTCTTCCGGATGCCGTTCATTCAGACCATTGTCCTGTTTTAGTCGAAATAGAGTAAAAGTGGTATTGTTATTGTTGAATGAATTACCGTTTAAATTTAAACATTGACATAGTCATTGTTATTGAGTTTTTACATGGCACGATTATTAATACCCTCCAAATAAAACAAAAAATGATTAAAAAGGCCTCTGTCGGATTACTGGTTGTAGCAATGTCTATGACCTCATGCGTGTCCAAGAAAATTTACAACGATCTTGAAACCAAATATTCGGATCTGAAAAAAGAAAATCGTTCCATTACGGATGAAAATGAGAGTTTGCAGAAATCAAAAAATCAGTTAGAACTTGATCGTGATGCTTTAACAAAAGATTTAAATGCAACTAAAACGGATCTTGAAAAACAAAAAGCAGATCTGGCTGCTCAACAGAAAAAATACAAAGTACTTCAGGATTCTTATAATGCCTTGGAGAAAAACAGCAACGATGCTTTAGAAAGTAATATGGCTAAAAACCGTGAACTTTTGGCACAGCTGGAAGCGAAATCTAAAAAATTGGCCGATGAGCAGGCTCGTTTGGATAAAACAGCAAATCGTCTGAACGAATTGGAAGCAATGATCGCAGCAAAAGAAGAAGCAATGCGTAAATTGAAAGAGACGCTGTCGAAAGCTTTAAACGGTTTTGAAGGCAAAGGATTGACGGTAGAACAGAAAAACGGAAAAGTATATGTTTCGATGGAAAACAAACTGCTTTTTAATTCAGGAAGCTGGGCCGTTGGTACCGAAGGTAGAAAAGCTGTAGTGGAACTTGGAAAAGTGTTAGGGGATAATCCCGATCTTTCGGTTTTAATTGAAGGACATACTGATGATGATCCTTACGCAGGTTCAGGACCGATTGCCAACAACTGGGATTTGTCTACCAAAAGAGCCACTGCCATTGTGAACATTCTAAGTGAAAATACTAAAATCAATAAGCAAAAATTAACGGCAGCAGGCCGTAGCGAATTTTCTCCTCTGGCAAGTAATGCTACTCCGGAAGGAAAAGCAAAAAACCGTCGTATCGAGATCATTTTAACGCCAAGATTGGACGAGATTGCGGAGATGCTTAATAGTATAAATTAAGACGCTAAGGTTCTAAGGGGCTAAGTCTCTAAGATTAAAAAAAAAAGGTTCAAAGTTTTTACTTTGAACCTTTTTTAATTGTTTACAATTTAGCTTTAATGTTTACGGTATAATCTTCGACCTGTCCATACTGAAAAGTTCCACAACCGGTTCCAAAAGGTGGGTCGGTAACAGGTGTACCGGGCAGAGATAATATACTTCTCATCTCAATCCTCATTCTGGTAGAACCTAGCGATGCTGTGGAGGGGATGGTAATTGTTCCGCTTACAGGATCAGTACCTTGTTTACTTTTCCAGACTGTTTCTCCCGGATCGGTGAAATCGCCATCTTGATTGTAATCGATGTAGACAAAAAATTGTACGCCAAAGCCATCTTTTCCATATTGACTGTAAAGACCAGGTGTAAGTGAAATAGTATTGCTTGAGCCTAATGCGAAATTGCCAGATATGTTAGTGAAATCTTCATAACCTCCTTTGCCTGTTGAAGCATTGGTGATACTGCCAAAAACGACTTTATCTAATCGCTCTTCACTAGTTATAATCCCTGCTGATTCACAATACTTAGGTGGTACTGATACTACCGGATCTTGTTTTACTTCTTCTTTTACTTGTTCTGGAGGTGTTTTAGTGTTTTCTTCAGTTGAACATGCAAAAAATGAGAAGGTCAGAATTCCCAGAATAATTTTTTTCATTTTGTTTGGGGTTTAAGGTGTTAAAAATTTATAAGACAATTGTTGTTCAGAGCAACTGTATGTTGCTGTGAGCAAGTAAATTTATAGAGACTATTCTTATACATTCTTTTAAAAGAAATGTCTGGTTGATGACTTGTAACAATTGGAGCGTTGCAGGTGGCAAAAGGTAAAATCTAACCTTATCTTTTTTTTAACTTTTGAGAGATTTTCATTTGAAGAATCGCTTCGTATCTTTGAGTTTTAATAGTCGAATGCTGAAAGCTTAAAATCGTAGCAATTCGGCTCCTTAGTAACTTAGAGCCTTAAGAAGAAATGAAATACACCACTTTACCCCATACCGACATAAAAGTTAGTAAAATCAATCTCGGAACGATGACTTTCGGGCAACAGAATACAGAAGCCGAAGGGCATCAGCAAATGGATTATGCATTGGAGAGAGGCGTTAATTTTTTTGACACAGCCGAAATGTATTCCGTTCCCGCACGTGAAGAAACTTACGGAAGTACAGAGAAAATTATAGGAACCTGGTTCAAGAAATCGGGAAATCGTGACAAAGTGGTATTGGCTACCAAAATTGCCGGTCCAAATCCTGCGTTCACGTACATGCGTGAAAAAGGTGATTTCTCACCAGCGAGCATCAAATATGCTTTAGAGAACAGTTTAAGACGTCTGCAAACCGATTATATCGATTTGTATCAGATGCATTGGCCGGAGCGAAAAACCAATTGTTTTGGACAACGTGCTTTTAACGGTCACGACGATGTTTGGGAAGACAACTTTAGAGAAGTACTAGAAACATTTGACGGCTTAATTAAAGAAGGTAAAATAAAACATATTGGAGTTTCGAATGAAAATGCCTGGGGAATGATGCGCTTTTTAGAAGAAAGCAAATACCAGAACCTTCCAAGAATTAAAACAGTTCAAAATCCGTACAGTTTGCTGAATCGTCTTTTTGAAGTAGGTTCTGCCGAAGTTTCAAAGTATGAAAACGTGGGATTGTTGGCTTATTCTCCTTTAGCCTTTGGAGTTTTGACGGGTAAATTTTTAACCGGAGAAGCGCATCCAAATGCCAGAATTAATCTTTTTCCGCAATATACACGTTACAACAGTGCACAAAGTACACAGGCCACAAAGTTATATCAGGAAATCGCGATTAAACATGGTTTGACCTTAACTCAATTAGCGATGGGATTTGTGTTACAGCAGCCATTTTTAACAAGCGCTATTATTGGTGCCACAACTATGGAGCAGCTAAAAGAAAATATTGATACGATTGATGTAGTGTTGTCAGAAGAAATTATAGCCGAAATTAATGCTGTTCAGGCCATAATTCCTGATCCGGCTCCTTAATTAGTACTACTAAATTAAACACAAATTCCACAAATTAACACGGATTGAACTCGTGTTAGTTTGTGGAATTTTTATGTAGAGGATAAGTGATTTTAAGCCTAAAATTAGTGCCAATCCATGAAATCCGTGTTTTACAGGTCAAATTCGTCTTCAATCGCCAAAGAATCATTCTTCACCACTGTAGAATCGGGAGCTTTAATTCTTATCAGGGAACGCGCATTTCCCGAGATGTAAACGGGTAATTGTCCAAGCGTATCTTCAGGAACCAACAAACCTCTTCGGAACATTAAATTCTTCAGGAATTTTTGATTTTTCAATGCGTAATCCCTTAAATTGCCTTGATCATTAAATTGATACATGAATTTTCGGGGTTTCGGAATAATTGTCGCTAAGTACAGACATTCATCAACATTCAAATTAGCGGGGCTTTTCTGGAAGTAAAAATGACTTGCTTCTCCAATCCCGTACACATTAGGTCCCCATTCGATAATGTTGAAATAAACTTCCAGCATTCTTTCTTTGCTTACAACGCGATTGTTCTCTAAAATGTATACCAGTAAAATTTCTTCGAGTTTGCGTGAAAGTGTTTTTTCTCTGGTCAGGAAAACATTTTTAATCAGCTGCATGCTAATGGTGCTTGCGCCGCGTGAGAATTTTTTGGTTCTGATGTTTTTTAAAATGGATTGTTTAAAAGCTTCATTGATAAAACCACGATGCGAAAAGAACGACGGATCCTCAGTCGTCAGAACACATTTTCGTAAATAAGGTGAAATTTGATCTAAAGGCGTATAGTTAGGGTTTGCATTTCCAACCAAAACCGGGCGTTGCAGCACATTTTGAATAATAGCGCGATAAACAAACTCTCCATTCAGCTTGTTTAGATCTGCCTCGCCGTATTTCGTGATTTTTAAACCTTCTTTGTTGAGTTTACTATCAAAAACCAAAGCATTCGGTTTGTTTTTATTGAATTTAAAATCGAGTTTGTAGTCAAAACTTCCGGCAGCTTCCATTCCTTCAAAATGGGTAAACAAACCTTCCGGCAGAGAAACAATAAAATCTTGTGCCTGCATTTTAGGAATGTTTACCTTTAAAGTATAAACGGTATCCTTCTCAGTGTCATAAGAAACATAAGGATGCAGTTTGATTTTATTCAACTGCATGGTCGAAGTGCTGTCGATCGAAATAAAACTATCTCCCAGTAAGAAACGATAATCAAAACGGGCATTTTTAATCACAACATCTTTGCTGGCAATTTTCGGATGATTGATTTTTAAATTAGTGATAGACGTATAACCGTCAAGATGTAATTCGCTGCCGTCTTTTTCAATATTCTGAACATTCAGGCGAATCGAATCAAAGCTCGCTTTTAAGTTGTAGCGTTCGTCTAAGTACGGAACACGAATGGCTCCGGTATCTAGGTTAAAAAAACGAATGTCAGCTTTTTTATTTCTCGGATCGGCAAAGCCTTTAATGTTCCATCGCTGATCAAAATCTTTGCTTTGAACATGAAGGTTGGTTTCAAGCTGTTTGTTGTCTAAAACCAGTTTGTTGATGGCTACAGACGTTTTTTTGCCATTGTCGTCGATTCTGAAATTTAAATTCTCAAGCTTCATATCGGTCGGAACCAGATTTAATAGTTTCGAAATGATGCGATAAGCAAAGGAAGCGTATTTGCGCTTTTCGTTTTTGTCTGAATCTGATTTGTCTTTTTTTAAGAAAGCATCAAAATTGCGAACATTTCCTTTTTTAACCAGTTGAATGTAGCCGTTGTTGACTTTTAAAGTTCCAATTTGAACATCACCAATCAATAAATTGGCAAGACTGATGCTGGTTTCTATTTTTTGAATATGACAAAGTGTGTCGGCATTTTTAGGAACCAGAATAACGTTGGTTAATTTTATGCCGGACAAACCGTCAAATGAAGCTGATTTTACGGAAAATGTACTGTTGTATTCCGTATTCATTTTGTGAGTTACTTTAGCGATAGCTTGTTTGAGAAGTGAATCGCGAAAAAAGTAAAATCCTAAAAAAAGCACTACCAATACCAGGGCAAGTATCAGAAGTGCTTTTGCTATTTTTTGTTTTGGAAATCTCATAGGTAGGTTGATAAAAATTAACCAAAAAGAATACTGGCCACATCTTCGATTTTAGCCACCAATTCAATTTTGATTCCTATATTTTTTAACGCAATTTTATTGTATTTGGATACAAAGATAGTGGTGAATCCAAGTTTTTCAGCTTCCTGAATACGTTGGTCGACACGATTTACCGGGCGAATTTCACCTGAAAGTCCAACCTCTCCGGCAAAACAGAAACCTTTGGTTACCGGGATGTCTTCGTTGGAAGATAAAATTGCGGCAACAACAGCTAAATCAATTGCGGGGTCATCGACAGAAATTCCGCCTGTAACGTTCAAAAAGACATCTTTCGCTCCTAAACGAAATCCGGCTCTTTTTTCGAGAACCGCCAGAATCATGTTTAGCCTTTTGGCATTGTAACCGGTTGTGCTTCTTTGCGGAGTTCCGTAAACTGCGGTACTAACTAAGGATTGTATTTCGATCATCAAAGGACGCATGCCTTCAAGTGTGGTCGCAATTGCTGTTCCTGATAATTCTTCGTCTTTATGAGAGATTAAAATTTCGGAAGGGTTGGATACCTCGCGTAAACCACTGCCCAGCATTTCGTAAATTCCTAATTCGGCAGTGGAACCAAAACGGTTTTTTAACGAACGTAAAATTCGGTACACATGATTACGATCGCCTTCAAACTGTAAGACCGTATCGACCATGTGTTCGAGGATCTTAGGTCCGGCAATATTTCCGTCTTTTGTGATATGTCCGATCAGAATAACCGGAATATTAGTTTCTTTGGCAAATTTGATGAGTTCCGCAGTGGTTTCTCGGATTTGAGAAATACTTCCTGCAGTAGATTCAATATAATCGGTATGTAAAGTCTGAATCGAATCGATAATTACAATTTCAGGCTGTATGGCTTCAATTTGTTTGAAGATATTCTGCGTTTTAGTTTCCGTCAAAATGTAGCAATTGTCACTGTTAGGAGTGATTCTCTCCGCGCGCATTTTGATTTGCTTCTGACTTTCCTCGCCGGAAACGTATAAGGTTTTGTAAGGTAATTTAAGTGAAATTTGGAGCAAAAGCGTACTTTTTCCAATACCTGGTTCACCTCCTAAAAGCGTTAAGGATCCCGGGACAATCCCGCCTCCCAAAACACGGTTTAATTCACCATCAGTAGTATTCATTCGAATTTCCTGTGCCGAATCAATTTCGTTAATTTTTAAAGGACGTGGCGCTTTACCATTTGAAGTAGGTTCGCTTTTCCAGGCGACCTTTTCTTGCTTCTGGATAATTTCTTCGGCAATAGTATTCCATTCTTTGCAGGCATTGCATTGCCCTTGCCATTTGGCATATTGAGTTCCGCAGTTCTGGCAAAAAAAGGAAGTTTTAACTTTTGACATTATTTGGTGGTTTTTGCTAATGCATTCATCTGGTCCATTTTCTCGTACATCAAATCTTTATTCAAATCACCTATTGGTTCCATTTGAGAAGCATTTTGGTATTTTTTAGAAGCTCTTTTAGGATCTCCCATTTTTTCGTACATCAGTCCTAATTCATATTCTCCCAACATGGCTTTCGGATAGTTTACGTTTCCAATTTCAGCCATTTTGCCTAATTCGTCGTAAGCATTCTTTTTTAGAATAAGATTTTCAATTACTTTGAAATCACTTATTCTCACCGGTATTTGAACCCCCAGAACTTTAGACATCGTATTGTATTTGTTTTCTAAATAATCAGCATATCCGGTTTCCAGAACGGCAATTTTATTGTTGTATTCGAAGGAATTAATAGGCTTGTAAACATCGAAAATTTGATATAAGGCACTTGGAATTGCATGTAAAACCTGAGTGTAATGAGTGGTGCCTTTAAATAAATCGTATTTGTAACTTACTAACGGATTATTGGCAATTTTTATATTGCTGTCTAGCTTTTCGATAGGTTCTTTGAGTTTTTTATTGTCTCCATCGGCTGCAGAAAGATAATAGAATACTGGTTCTGTAACTTTGGCAAGTTTCTCAGGCACTCTAATTTCCATTTTATTAGCGAGTTCAGGACTAAAAGCAATGTAAGCATTAAAAAGAGGCTGCTCTTTGTAAAGGTAAAAATTAATGAAACTGGCGGTTACATCATGACCGGCAATAATTCTGAAAGGCGAGGTACGGTATTTTTTCTCAATATAAGGAACTAATTCAGCTCCCACAAATTCAAAAAAGTTGGCTCCTTTTTCAAATGGCAGTCCGGTATTTTGATCAATAGTAGTATCGTCTTCGCGTTCGTCGTTTTTGTTTTGATGGACGCCAATAATGATCATCTCAGGTAAGTCTCCCCAATACGTGCCATAACTTACAGCGCCGGAAAAAGGATCGAATAAATAATCGCCATCCAGTAGGTATAAAACAGGATATTTTTTATCGGGATTGGCTTCGTAAGATTCCGGAAGTCCAATGGTTATTCTTCGTTCTTCTCCGAGCTTTTCGGATTTAATGTTGTCGAATTTTTTCTGCGAAAAGACAGAAAATGAAATTAAAGTAATAAGTAGGTAAACTTTTTTCATGAGTTGGGCATTTCAGTGAGTTAAAAAGTATTGAAATAATGTAGCAATATAACATTTTATTTGCTCTTTTATTATTGTAGGAATTTTAAAAACAGCAAGACGCTTTTGTTATTAAAGTCAATATTGAATTTAAACCAATAAAATAGTGTTTGTGTCAATTGGGAGTTGAACAAACTAAGTCGAATAAAGTGTAAAAGGAAAAACTAGGTTAACGAATTATCGTTTTCATTTGGGAAAATGATCCATGGTTTGAACGTTTTAGCTTCTTCAAACTCCAGGGTAGCATAAGAGATGATAATGATAATGTCGTCTTTTTGAACCTTTCTCGCGGCAGGTCCGTTCAGAGTAATTTCTCCTGAATTTTTCTCTCCTTTGATTGCGTAAGTTTCAAAACGTTCGCCATTATTGATGTTTACAATTGCTACTTTCTCGCCTTCAATGATGTTTGAAGCTTCCAGTAAAGTTTCATCAATAGTAATGCTGCCAATATAATTTAAATCAGCGCCGGTCACTTTTACTCGATGAATTTTAGATTTTATAACTTGAATTTGCATGGTGCAAAGGTAAATTAATTTAATGAAATGGTGTCAATCAACCTGATAGAATTAACAAATACCGCTATAAAGGCACGGTAGTTTTTGTCTTTATTTTTATGTTCTATAGGTAATAATGTAGATTCGTCAGCAATGACGAAATATTCGAGTTCAAATCTTTCGTTGTCTTTGAAAGAATTTTCGACAAACTGAATCGTTTCTTCAGGAGTGTCTTTCTGAAATATTTCTTTTGCTTCGGTAAGTACCTTGAAAATTATGGATGCTTCTTTACGTTCATCAGCAGTTAATCGCTCGTTTCGGGAGCTCATGGCAAGTTGGTTGTCTTCTCTAAAAATAGGACAGCCCACAACATTTACGGGTAAATGATTTTTTTCGACCATTTTTTTAACAATCTGCAGCTGCTGAAAATCTTTTTCTCCAAAGTAAGCATTGGTAGGAGTTACGATTTCGAACAAACGTTTTACGATGGTTCCGACTCCGTTAAAATGACCAGGTCTGAATTTTCCTTCCATCTGATTTTCTAAACCGTCAAAATCAAAAGCTTCAGAAACAGTATGTCCTTCATAGATATCTTCTACGCTAGGAGCATATAGAATCATTTTGTCGCTTAAACCTCTCATTTTCTTTACATCTTCTTCTAAAGTACGTGGATATTTTTCGAGATCTTCGGGGTTGTTGAACTGAGTTGGGTTCACAAAAATACTCACAACGGTATCGTCATTTTCTTTCAGTGATCTTTGCATTAAAGCCAGATGCCCTTGGTGTAAAGCTCCCATAGTGGGTACAAATCCAATAGTGGAATTTGCGGTTTTGATAGTTTTCAAATAGGCTATCAAAGCTACTTTACCGTAGAAAATATGCATGGCAGTATTATTAAAATTTACTGCAAACATAATATATTAGTTAATAACTGCATAAAATTTTGTAATTTTGCAACGTTTTTATTACCAAAAATTAAGTAAAATACTATTATGAAAGATAAGAGGATATTATATGTATCATCTGAAGTCGTGCCTTATCTGGCTGAAAATGAGGTTTCTTTAATGTCTTATGACGTTCCGAAAATGATTAACGATCAAGGAGGTCAGATTAGAATTTTCATGCCAAGATATGGAAATATTAATGAGAGAAGACACCAGTTACACGAAGTAATTAGACTTTCAGGAATGAACTTGGTAGTGAATGACTTAGATATGCCATTGATTATTAAGGTTGCTTCCATTCCGAAAGAAAGAATTCAGGTTTACTTTATTGATAATGATGAATATTTTAAACGTAAAGCAACTTTTGCCGATGAAGACGGGGTTTTGTATCCGGATAATGACGAAAGAGCTATCTTTTTTGCAAAAGGAGTTGTTGAAACCGTAAAAAAACTAAACTGGGTTCCGGATATTATTCATGTTCACGGGTGGTTGGCTTCGATGTTGCCTATTTACATGAAGCACTATTATAAAAATGAAGCTTTATTTTCTGAAACTAAGATCGTAACCTCTGTTTACGGACAATCTTTTGATGAGAATCTGGATTTAGAAATGATTAATAAAGTAAAATTTGACGGAGTTCCGCATGAATCAGTTGCTGATCTGGAAACCCCTAACTACGAAAATATCCTAAAAGCCAGTATATTGCATTCTGATGCTGTAATTATAGCTTCTGAGCATGTATCGCCAAGTTTAACAAAATTTATAGAATCTTCAGGAAAACCTTTTTTACCTTTCGCCACGAAAGATGCATTCGCTGAAGCGTATACAAATTTCTATAAAACAATGGGTCTCTAAATTTAAACTTTATTATTACACATGTACAATACTTCTTTTGTTAAGAAAATACTATTAGTTGCAACAGTTGTCCTTTTATATTCTTGCGATAAAGATTTTAATGCGATTGGTGATGGTTTGATCGGAGACGATCATTTTGGTCTGGAATCTGAAAAATATGAAGTTTTAGCTTATAATCAGGAAGTAACCCCAATTCAGTCAAACGGATCGGTAAATTATGGTTTAGGTATTTACGATAATGCAGTTTTTGGTAGTTCCGCTGCCAGTTTTGTGACTCAGGTTAGTTTGGATACGTATGCACCTACGATTGGTGATGCACCTGAAATAGTAAGTGTGGTGCTTAGTGTTCCTTACTTTAATCATGTAAAAACAGCAAACAGTGACGGAAGCCGAACTTTTGTACTGGATTCTATTTACGGAGCGTCTAATGGTAAAATTAAATTAGGGGTTTATGAGTCAGGGGTTCAAATGCGTAGCTCTTATTTTGACGGAGGAGCTCAATTTGCACAGTTGTATAATACAGATATGGATACAGATACAGGCGTAGCGGATTATATCAATTTTGATAAATCTAAAAAACCTTATGTCGCTACCGGGAAGCCTTTAAATGATGATCCTAACATAGCACAAAATGATGAATTTTTCTTCAATGCGAGTGAGATCACAGATGTAAGTACTGATCCTACAACAGGTAAAGAAACGAGTACTAAAGTTGCCCCTGAAATGCGCTTGAATCTGAATAAAGCTTTCTTTTTAGATAAAATTCTTAAAGCTCCGGCTGCAAAACTGGCCTCTGCCGATGTTTTTCAGGAGTATTTTAGAGGATTGTATTTTAAAGTAGAACGTTCAGGTAGTAGCCCGGCTAATATGGCTTTGCTGAATTTTGCAACAAATGGTAAAATTACGATTAAGTACAAGGCTAAGACGGCTATAACAACAGATCCTGAGGATACAAAGGAGGATAAGACTTTAACGATTAAGTTAACAGGTGCTTCGGCAAGTTTGCTTAAAGAAGCAAAAGATCCTGCTTATGCCAGTGCAATAACTAATCCGAATAAGACGAGCGGAGATGATAGACTTTATTTAAAAGGAGGGCAAGGATCGTTAGCAGTACTGGAACTGAATGGTTTTGGTGCTAAGCTGGATGAAATCAGAACAAAAAAGTGGTTAGTGAATGAGGCTAATTTAGTTTTTTCTATCGATGCAGATAAAATGACGGGATCTTATGAGCCTAAGCGAATTTATTTGTATAATCTGGATGATAATGTGCCTATTGTAGATTACGTTTCCGATGGAACTTCTTCTTCTAATCCGTTATTAAATAAGGCAATATATAGTGGGATTATTAATGTAGATCCTACAACCAAAAGAGGTACTACCTATAAAATTAGATTAACCAATCATATTCGTAATATGATTAAGAATGCAACTGTGAAAAACGTAAAGTTAGGTTTGGTGGTGACAGGTGATGCAAGCACAATAGCTTCTAACAAATTGAAACTAAAAAACAACGTTATCTCAGAGGCACCTAGAGCCTCCGTTATTAGTCCATTAGGGACGGTATTATTTGGAGGCACTTCAAGTGCAACTATTCCAGCAGGGAAGAAGTTACAGCTTGAAGTTTACTACACGAAACCAAATTAATAATTAATATATGTGTGGAATTGTTGGATATATCGGTCATCGAGAGGCTTATCCTATTGTAGTCAAAGGATTGAAGCGACTCGAGTACAGAGGATATGACAGTGCCGGTGTTATGTTGTATGACACTGAATCAGGGATAAAACTTTGTAAAACAAAAGGGAAGGTTTCGGATCTTGAGGTTAAAGCCAAAGAGAACTTAGACGCAACCGGAAGCATAGGAATTGGACATACACGTTGGGCAACTCATGGAGTTCCAAATGATGTAAACTCGCACCCGCATCTTTCTAACTCAGGAGAGTTGGTTATAATTCATAATGGAATTATTGAGAATTATGCACCGCTAAAAGAAGAATTAAAAAAGAGAGGTTATACTTTTAAATCAGATACAGATACCGAAGTTTTAGTGAACTTAATTGAAGAAGTTCAGAAAAATGAAGGTTTGAAATTGGGTAAAGCAGTTCAGATTGCTTTAAATCAGGTAGTAGGAGCTTACGCAATTGCTGTTTTTGATAAAAAGAACCCAAATGAAATTGTAGCTGCAAGATTGGGTAGTCCATTGGCAATTGGTGTTGGAGAAGGAGAGTATTTTATTGCCTCTGATGCTTCGCCTTTTATTGAGTACACTTCAAATGCGATCTATCTTGAAGATGGTGAAATGGCAAACATTAGATTGCATAAACCTCTTAAAGTTAGAAAAATTAAAGATGATTCATTAGTGGATCCTTACATTCAGCAGCTTCAAATGAATTTGGAGCAAATTGAAAAAGGAGGTTATGATCATTTCATGTTGAAAGAGATTTACGAGCAGCCAAGTGTTATAAAAGACACGTACAGAGGAAGACTTCATGCAAATGAGGGAATCGTTCAGATGGCTGGTGTTGAAGATAATTTAGAGAAATTCTTAAACGCAAAACGAATTTTAATCGTTGCTTGTGGCACTTCATGGCATGCTGGTTTAGTTGCTGAATACATTTTTGAAGAATTTACCCGTATTCCCGTTGAAGTGGAATACGCATCAGAATTCAGATACCGTAATCCAATTATAAACAAAGACGATGTGGTAATTGCAATTTCTCAATCAGGAGAAACCGCAGATACTATGGCGGCTATTAAGTTGGCGAAAGAAAACGGGGCGTTTGTTTTTGGAGTTTGTAATGTCGTAGGTTCTTCTATTTCAAGAGAAAGTCATGCAGGTGCTTATACGCATGCAGGACCAGAAATTGGAGTAGCATCTACTAAAGCCTTTACCACTCAAATTACAGTTTTAACTATGATCGCATTGCGATTGGGTAAAGCAAAAGGAACGTTATCAAATACTGATTTCCATACCTATTTACAAGAGTTAGAGATCATCCCTGAAAAAGTAGCAGAAGCATTAGAGACGAACGACCGAGCAAAAGAAATTGCAGCAGCATTTAAAGATGCGCCAAATTGTTTGTATTTAGGACGTGGTTATAATTTCCCGGTGGCGCTTGAAGGAGCTTTGAAGCTTAAAGAGATTTCCTATATCCATGCTGAAGGTTACCCAGCGGCCGAAATGAAGCACGGGCCAATCGCTTTGATTGACGAGCACATGCCGGTTATCGTTATTGCGCCTAAGCAAGGGCATTACGATAAAATTGTAAGTAACATTCAGGAAATCAAATCCAGAAGCGGTAAAATCATTGCTGTAGTTACTAAAGGTGATACACAGGTTCGCGAATTAGCTGATTATGTAATTGAGATCCCTGAGACTTCAGATGCATTGTCTCCACTGATCACGACTATACCTTTACAATTGCTTTCGTATTACATCGCAGTAATGAGAGGTTGTAATGTTGATCAGCCTCGTAATTTGGCAAAATCGGTGACGGTAGAATAGAATAATTTATTAAAAACATATAAATGTTTAGAAATGCGAGGCTTAGGTCTCGCATTTTTTTTGCTTGTTTTTTGTAGGAGGGGGATTGCAGTTCTATATTTGCAAAAAATTCGTTAAAAGCGATTCTATGAAAAAACTATTACTTTTTATTGGTCTTCAATTTTGTTTATTGGCCACTGCGCAGCAAAAAATTACTTTTAATTATGATGCGGCAGGAAATCAAATTCTTAGAGAATTGTGTTTGTCCGGTTGCTCTCAGTCTGCTAAGAAGGTAGAAGACGTTAAAGAAATTGAGGCATTGACTGAGGATGATTTGTTAAAGTTTTCCCCCGAAGATGTGATCTCTTATTATCCTAATCCTGTAAAAGAAGAACTTTATTTGCAATGGCAGTTAGGGGAGGAGAATTATGTGACTTCTGTTCAGGTGTATAATACCGTGGGACAGATACTACAGACTTACGGAGGAAACGAAAGAAGGAATAGTTTAAATATTCCTTTTCAAAATTACCCTGGAGGAGTTTATCTTGTTTTGCTTTCTTATAAAGACGGAGGAGAGAAATCGATTAAAATTATCAAGCAATAAAAATCATATGAAGCAATTTTACCTTTTCATTTTAATTATAATTACCAATTTAACTTTTTCTCAAAATTTCACAGATACCAAAGGAGAATTACAAATTTCGGCGGCAGGAACAGCGACATATAGTTTGCCTATTGCTACTCCTCCAAGTATAAAAAGCGTTGCGCCTATAATTAATCTTACTTACAGTAGTGGTGTAAGAGGTGGAATTGCAGGGCAAGGTTGGAGTATTAATAGCATCTCAACGATAAGCCGAATTGCTACTCGTAAGGACATTGATGGTTTTGTTGACGGAGTTGATTTTGATAGTTATGATAAGTTAGCCTTAGATGGTCAGCGTTTATTAATAAAAACGGGAACATATTGGGAAAATGGCTCTACTTATGAAACAGAATATAAGAGCAATACCAAAATTGAACTAAAAACCGAAGGTACAATCGTTTATTTTATCGTCACAGCTCCCGATGGATCACGAAGCTGGTACGGTTCTAAAGGTTCGGGAAGTTTGCAAAATTCAGTTTCGTTAAATGCTTGGTACATTGTTCACTATGAAGATGTGAATGGTAATTTTATAGATTATAATTATAAGACGGTTGCCTACGCTGGTACAAATCAGTTGTATATAGACAATATTGCTTTTAGTGGAAATACAATTGCAGGAATTGCTACTCAGAATAAAATCAGTTTTAATTATGAAGAAGCCGCTCGCGTTGAACGTGATTTTTTAAAAGGGACTTCGTTATATGCTACTCAGATATTAAAAAATATTGCAGTCTATGCAAATAATGCGACATTTAGAACATATGCACTAATGCATACAGAAGATTCTTTTGGCTATCAAAGAGTAAAAGAAATTCAGGAAATTAATGCGCAGGGAGAACCCTCAAATCCTGTCGTTTTTGAATATGATAAAACAACTGCTTCTACTACAAAAATAGAAAAACCATACATTAACAACCTTGATTTTGATGAAGCACAATTAGCTGGTGATTTTGATGGTGACGGAAGATTAGATTTTGTTGCCAATAATCAGGTTTATACAAACTTATTTGTTGGAAATAGTGGCAACACACCAATTAGCTTACCATTTGTTGTAAATAAAAACTCTTCTTTGGTGGCAACAACCATCTCTGATAATAAATTAAATCAATTTCAATCGATAGTAAATGCTAACGTTATTAATAAAACAGCTATTGAGTTTGATGTTTATAATTTGACCGAGGGAAGTATACAAAAAAAGTATACTAAAAGCATAGCGCTGGATTTAACGAAAAAGAAAGGGACTATAACAACGGCTAGTGGGTCAATGTTGGCCATAAAATGCTTAGAGGCATTTAAGAATTCAGATTTATGTGGAAATCCTATGGTTTCATATCAGGAGGGAGATTTTGATGGAAATGGCATAAGTGAGATACTTATTTTTAGGGATACTAATGAGTGTGATGCAAAAATACAGCAATTTGTTAGAGAGCCATCATACGTATTTAATCCGCAGGATTGTCCGATAACCATTACGGAGCGTAGTGGAACAGAATCATTTTATCTTTTAGACCTTGATCCCAATCAATCTACTGCTTTGGGCAGCAAAGGGTATATGACTGTATTAAGTAGTGATTTAGCAATTGATACGTTTTTAAATGTCAAATATGTTGGTGATTTTAATGGAGATAGTAAATCAGATATATTGCAAATCGGTCGAGATGGAAGCTATAGAATAATAGAAATCTCGAGAGCGGATAATTTTGCTTACACAAACTTACTAGGGTCGGGAGTTCTTGATAAATACTCTTTTTCGAAACAATTATTGCTTGGGGACTTTAACGGAGATGGAAAAACAGATATTATGATTCCTGATTCCGAAGGAGGTAAGGATCACGTAAAGTGGCATATTTACTACAGTAACCCAAATCCGGCAAAAGGAGATTTTTTTGTAAAAGAATCTCAAGATATAGTTGAATATCGTCCAGATACGAGCAAAGAAAGTAAACCCTATGATACACAGGTTCATTTTAGTAACTATTATGCGATGGACATAAATGGTGACGGAAAATCTGATTTAGTACGAGTGTGGAGGAAATATTTTAAAGTTGAAGGAAAAATTAATAATCACGATGCGGAGTGGGCGATATCTGCATTTACAAATAACGTTGGAAAAAGAAATACTTCGGGTTTTATGCAAACCTATGACTCGGGTATTTTTAGAAACGCTTCGCCGGTTTTGGGAATCCCTTTGGTTTCAAATTACAGATATGATGGGGCTAATACTGATTTAGTATTTGTAAGGGCAAAAAATAACATTGTGGAATATTACCAGTTCAATAAAAATGTTGATACCGAAAACAGATTAATAAGCGTAACAGAATCAAATGGAAACATAAAACAAACCATCGAGTATAAACCAATGGAAGCTGCAAACAGCAGTTTTGGAAATTCTTCAACTGATTTTTATTCTTCAGAGAATGGAGTAAATTATCCTAACATTGAGATTATAAGGAATTCTGGGGCTTATTTGGTTGCTAAGCTTACGGCAACAATCAATGGTGTTTCAAAGTATCAGGATTTTAGGTATAGAGGTTATGTGTCTAATTTTAATTATGGAACAGTTGGTTTTGTTAAAACCACCAGAAGCAGTTGGTATTTGAATAGCGGCGATGCTAAAATATGGACAACACAATTTAATGATGTTGCGCTAAGAGGTGCCAATACCATTACCTGGACTAGTACTGATGGAACGACTGTATTTAATACTACACCAACTAATTTACTGAGTACAAAGACTAATGAATTTGCTATTTATACGGAAGGAGCTCGAGATATTGTTTCATCACGTACGATTCCAAATACAATTACCATACAAGATCCTGTTACTGTTGGGCAAACGTATAAGGCCAGTGGTTCTATTACTTCCTTTTCAAAGGTAAATGATGATGTAGCAGTCATTTATCAGGCACCTGAAATAATGCTAAAACCTGGATTTGTTGCCAGTGCCAATAACAATAGTAAATTTACTGCTTCTCCCGGAACAGCTTCTCAGGGTGGGAGTGCTCCAAATTCAAATGGTAGTGTTTACAATGTTTTGCTTACCAAACAAACAACTATTGATCATATGACAGGGGTTAAAAACGAAACTTCTTTCAGTTATGACGGAACAGTTCAAAGTACTAATTATTTTGGTCTACAGGTGAGAAGCGTTTTAAAGCAGTATAGTGGCGGTACTTTGCAGGGAACTACTACTGTGGATACAGAATATGATAATAATCCTACTGGGGTTGGTAACACTTATTATGTAGGACGTCCTAAAAAGATCAATTCTTCGAAGACAGTTTATACGGGTGATAATCGTACCTCTGAGGAAAAGTATACCTACACCGGATCAAATTTAACAAGAACTGAAAAGAAAGGACATAATACCTATCCAATTATAGAGGATATGAGTTATGATGCATTAGGGAATTTATTAACTAAAACGGTTAGTGCTCCCGCGGCACCAACAGCTCCCGTACCAAGAACGATTGCCGATGAGTATGATAGTACAAAACGATTTGTAGTGAAGAAAACGGATCACCAGGGTTTTGTTACTAATTTTGTTTATAATGCTGTAGGACAGGTTACTAAATCAACAGATTATTTAGGAGTTGTTAACGATTATGCTTATGATAACTGGGGTAAATTAATTAGTACCACAATTCAGAACGTTTCTTCAACGCCTTTAGTCAGTACAGTTGGGTATACGAAATTGTCAGATGGGGGTTATAGCACCACATCAGTTAATAATACGGGTGCTGCAACGACCACTCGATATGATGTTTTAGGAAGAGCGGTTGTAACTTCTACGAAAGGTTTTGCATCTGGTTCTTGGGTATCCAAACAAATTGTTTATGACGGATTAGGAAGGAAAACCAAAGAAAGTGAGCCTTATTTTTCATCCCCGGGCCAGTGGACCCTTTACGAGTATGACTATTTAATGCGTCCTGAAAAAATAACATCACATACCGGAAAAGTGCAAAGTTTATCCTATTCAGGATTAACAACAACCAGTAACGATGATGGTAAGGTAACAACCATTACAGTTGATGCTTTAGGAAATAAAATACAAACAACTGATCCGGGTGGAGCCGTTAATTTTATTTATTATGCTGATGGACAGCTAAAAGAATCGGATTATCAGGGCAACAAAGTATCAATGTCGATAGACGGGTGGGGTAATAAAGTTGCCATGACTGATCCAAGTGCCGGGACGTATACCTACTCTTATGATGCTTTCGCACAAATTAAAACGGAGACTACACCAAATGGAACAACTGCTTACGTTTATGATTCTGCTGGAAAAATAACCGAAAAAACAATAGTTGGTAATAATACCAACAGTAAGACGACTTATGTTTATAATCCAACTACTAATTTAATAACGACAAGTACTTTTGTTAATAATCTGGAGGGGAATTCGATTACGAATTCATTTGAATATGATAGTTATAAAAGAGTTAGCAAAACAATCGAGAACACGCCTTATGCTACTTTCACCAAAGAAATTACTTATGATACATTTGGACGTGCAGATAAAGAAACAGCAATAGCAGCTATAGGAGGTAAATCAAGTTCAAAGAAGTTAAAACATACCTATCAGAATGGTTTCGCATGGCAAATTGTAGACGACGCTACGCAACAGGTATTGTGGCAGACCAATTCGCTAAACGAAAGAGGACAGTTAACAAATGCAAGTTTAGGAAACGGAATTGCCGTAAATAATAATTACGATCAATATGGTTATGCCTCACAGTTTAAGTGGGATAGAACGGTTGCCAATCCGGGGAACGTAATGACTCTGACAACCGCTTTTGAACCTAAAAGAGGGAATCTGACCAATAGAACGAATAACCTGTTTAATTGGAATGAAAACTTTACATATGACGAATTAGACCGATTACTGACCTATAATAATGCGCAGGGTCAGCAAGAAACACAGACTTACGATGCAAAAGGTAAAATTACCCAAAACAATTTGGGGACTTATAATTATACTGTAACTGGAAAAACATATCAAAATAACTCGATTACATTATCTACTCAGGCATTAGATTATTATAAAAACAGAGGTACAGGTGCCAATTCAGCTCCAAAGCTGGATTTAGATATTGCTTATAATACGTTTAAGAGCCCTGCAACTATTAAGGAACGTGGACGTGATGGAAATTATATCGAGTATCTTAGTTTTACCTATAATGATGGTAACGATCGCAGTACGATGTTTTATGGAGGAGGGCAAGAAGATAAATTGCTTCGTCCGCTTAGAAAACATTACTCGGGTGACGGGACTATGGAGATTAAAGAAAACCGAACTGCGGGTGTTCTAGAATTTGTAACCTACATTGGGGGAGATGGTTATAGTGCTCCCCTTGTAGTAAAAAGCGATGGAACAGCACAAAATTATTTATATTTACATAGAGATTATCAGGGCACTATCTTGGCAGTAACGGATAACAGTGGTTCAATTGTCGAAAAACGACTCTTTGATGCTTGGGGAGCGGTATTAAAAGTGCAAAACGGAGCTGGTACAGATTTAGGATTGTTGACTGTTTTGGATCGCGGTTATACGGGGCACGAGCATTTGCAGAGCATAGGGATTATCAATATGAATGGTCGTTTGTACGATCCGAAACTGCATCGTTTCCTACAACCGGATAATTTTATACAAGATCCAGCCAATACCCAGAACTACAATCGTTATGGGTATGTACTCAATAACCCATTGAAGTATACAGATCCGAGTGGAGAATATGCTGAAATAGGATTTTTAGCGGCAGTAGGTATTGGGGCAGCTATAGCAGCCGTAACTTACACTTTAACAGCCTTGCTAGCCGATGTGCCATTTAGCGTAGGAGGTTTGGTTAAGTCTACTTTTATTGGTGCGGCAAGTGCAGCAGTGACCTTTGGAATAGGAAGTGCAGCGGGTACAATTGGTAATTTTTATGTCAAGGCTGCGGTTAGCGCAGTTGCACATGGTACTTTTCAGGGAAGTATGACGGCAATTTCAGGAGGTAAATTTTGGAGTGGTTTTGCTGCAGGGGCTTTGAGTAGTATTGCGAGTAGTCTGTACCAAGGAGGAACCAATACTACTACAGTTGGCGGAAAAACCGTAGGTATTGCAGGTACCGGTTTTAATAGCATTGGTGATAATCTGGGAGATTTGGGCACAGTAGCTTTTGGTACTGTTGCCGGGGGAACAGGAGCTGCTTTAACAGGAGGTAATTTTTGGCAGGGGGCCGTTACAGGACTTGTGGTCAGTGGGCTGAATCATTTCGCACATATGATTAAGGAAAGAAATATGATAAGATCAAAATTGTCTGATCCTGATGGTCGCCCAGAAATTAATAAAAGTTCTGTTGCAAGTATAAAAAAGGAAGTACATAGTTTATTTACAAAAGACATGATAGATAATGAAAGTAGACCTCAGGTAATCGTTGGCGGAACTAATGGCTCTAAAAATGGTGATTTCGAATATGAAATGAGTGAAAATGGTAATGGTGGTAGTAAAACTATGATTAAATTTTATAATTCTGCTTTCAAGTCAAATTACATATTAGCAAGAACTATTCTGCATGAATATTATCATGCAGGAGATTTTTATTCAGGCAATGCTGGAATGGCAATGTATAATTTACGATATGTTAGCGGTTTGAAAGGTGATAGATTGCAAAATGCTTATACCGATTATTTTGAAAAAGGGGCGTTTAACTTTGTTAGAGGTCTAGGTGCTTCAAATGACAGTAATTATTTTTATGATCCTAAATTGTACCACAGATGAGAAATATATTAATGTTTATTTTCAGCCTTTCTGTATTAAATTTTTACTCACAGAAAAAAGATTTAACAATAACAGCAACATCGAACTCCGAGGCAGAAGTTGTTATAAGAATAATTAATAATACATCTAAAAATAAATATTTATTTTT
>NZ_MUHH01000029.1 GCF_002217475.1 Flavobacterium tructae | reverse complement strand
GGGGTACGCTCAACCTGTTGCTCAAACAAATCAACAACAGTCTTATCTTGAGGATAAGAAACATAAGTATCGTTAAAGACATGCAGCAACTGGTGCTCTTCTGTCTTGGAAAGAATCTTCAGACTGCCCAATGGCTGGTCAATATCCTGGACAATACTGTTGAGAAGCTCATGGTAATGAACAAGCATCCTCTCAATTGTCGATGAATCAAATAAGGCAGTGCAGTAGTTCATGCTCAATGAAATGCCCTGATGGCTTTCCGCCGCACTCAGCGTCAGATCAAACTGGGCCGTAACAGTTTCAAATTCATAATTTGAAATAGTAATCCCGTCCAGATCCAGATCTTTACCCTCTTCATTGTTCTGTAAAGAAAATAAAACCTGAAATAAAGGACTGCTGCTCATATCACGGCTAGTAATCACACGCTCAACAACCTTCTCAAAAGGAACCAGTTGATGGTCGTAACTCTCAAGGGTGGTCTGTTTTACATCGGACAACAAATCACGGAAACTTAGATCGCCGCTCAAATTACTGCGAAGCGCCAAAGTATTTACAAAAAATCCAATCATACCCTCAAGCTCTGACTGGGTACGGTTCGCAATAGGGGTACCTACACAAATATCATCCTGGTCACTGTAACGCGAAAGCAAAACCTTGAAAGCCGATAATAAAAGCATAAAAAGAGTAACTCCCTGATCACGACATAATGATACCAAAGAATCACGTAACCCTTCACTAAGGGTAAATGAAATGCTTGACCCTGAATTACTCTGCACGGAAGGACGAACATAATCGGTAGGCAAAGATAAAGTGCTTACACCCCTGAGCTTCTCTTCCCAGTACAATAACTGGTCCTCCAGAAAAGAACCCTGTAAATATTCACGCTGCCAAATCGAATAATCGGCATACTGCAATGGCAGATCAGCAAGTACCGCAGAACGGCCCGATTTAAAAGAATTGTACAACTCCATAAATTCATTTACCAATATACCTTCGGACCAACCGTCACTGGCAATATGATGAAATACACAGGCAAGGACATACTGATCCGATCCAAGTCTGTACAGACAAGCCCTGAGCTTGTAATCCAAAGACAAATCAAAAGGCCTGCCAAGATAAGCGTAGAGACTATCCTGAAGTAATTCCTCACTTATATCTGTTCGGTCCAGTGACCAGGCAGATGAACTTATAACCTGCTGGTATCCTATACCCTGCTCCGACACGATAAGGGTTCGCAATACCTCATGACGGCTAACAATCTCTTGAAGGGTCTGCTCCAATACAGAAACATCTAAAGATCCCTCTAAACGAAGAACTGTAGGGATATGGTATTCCGTACTGCCCTGAAGCTGGTCCAAAAACCATAAACGCTCCTGGCTAAAGGATAAAGGAATATGAGACGCACGAGCCTGCAGTGAAACAGCAGGAAGCAATCCTTTTTCTAAACGAACCGATAAATGGGAACTTAAGCCTCCAATACTGCTATGGGTAAATACCTCTCGAATCGACAACTCTATCTCCAGTTCCTTACGAATCATAGAAACCAAACGTGTAGCCAGTAAACTATGACCTCCAAGTTCAAAGAAATTATCATGGAT
>NZ_MUHH01000028.1 GCF_002217475.1 Flavobacterium tructae | reverse complement strand
GTAGTATATAATGTATTAAAATTTTGGTAAAAACAATCTAAATTTACTATATTACCTGAATAATTTATATAAAAAATTTCGGTGGCCCCATCTACTTTAAATTTACGCATTTCAAGAATAAGGACTATTCTTGCGCTATTTGTTTGTCTTTTAACTGGTTTTAAGAGTCATTCGCAGTCTCAGATTCTCTCAAAAACAAACTCAGACATTATTCTGTCAAAGATTGATAGTGTAAAAAAGTTAATTCAAACAGAGAATGTTGAAAATCATCTTTTAGGACTTAAAATCTTAAATAAAACAAAAGCTTATCTGAAAACAAAAAAAGATACGGCAAGTCTTTTGTTCTTTCACAGAGAGAGTATTAAACTAATTTCCTATTTACAAAGTTTTGGAACCCCAAATGCTTATCTTCTTGAAAATTTTCAAATCTTAAAAAAATACAATAACAAGCGTGAGTTAGCCCTACTGCATGAAGCTCTTGGTGATCTGAGATATTATGAAGGCAGTAAGTCATTGTCGCATGAGTATGATTTGAAAGCGCAAAGATTAATAAAAAAATATGGTAACTATGAGGATAATATAAATATAAACTACAACCTCTCCGTTTATTATAAAACCTCTAAAGACTATAGGAAATCTATTGATTTTGCGATGACTTCGCTTGAAAACATTAAGAAAAGCAATACATTCGAGAAGAACAATTTCAAGATACCAAATTTATATCTCTTCATTTCTGAAGATTATTACCATTTAAAAGAAAATGACAGCGTATACAAATATCTGACACTTGCAGAAGAAACGAAAACGAATACTACAGACGGAAGGTTTCCTTATGGAGCTAAGCTGAATGAATTAAAAGCAATGTATTATTACAATATAGGAGATCTGGAAACTGCGGCAAAGTTGTACCAAATTTCAGTATCTGAATATGTTAAACTCAATCAGTATAAAATGAGGCTTGTTCAAAAATCAAACAAGCTAAACAGTACTTTAAAAATAAAAAATATTGAGAATAAAGGGAAAATTAATGAAGCGAGACTTGAAAGCGTAAGTGAATCTTATAAAAATTATTTGCTGATTTTTGCATTGTTGATTGTTCTGATATTGACAGTTCTGTTTATAATTCAATTTAGAGCATCTAAATATAAAATGAAGGTCAATTTAATTCTACAGAAGAAAAACTTAGAGTTAAAAAAAATAAATAGAGAGCTGAATGAGGCATCAAAAATAAAAGATACTTTTCTTGATGTGGTAACGCATGAATTGAAAACTCCTTTAAATACAATTAAAGGAACAGCATATTTGCTTAAAAGTGAAAAATCGGAACTTCTAAAGGAAGATTATATTAAAAATTTAAATTTTTCTTCAGATTATCTTCTGGGCTTTATCAATAATATGGTAGATTTTAAAAATTTAAAGCGTCATGATACTGTTAGCTTAGAATACAAAGACATTAACCTGGAAATAATATTAAACTCCATCATTGAAATGTTTAGAATCAATAATCTGAACCAGAATAGAATCGTACTTGATTTTGATGGTGAAATTTCACCTACTTTAAAGTGTGATGAAATAAGATTTACTCAGGTAATTATGGAGTTGATGACGAATGCCGCAAAATTTACTAAAAATGGCGAAATAACTTTAAAAGCAGAATTAATTGATTCTGCTAATGGTAAAGAAAGCATTAAATTTGAAGTTTCTGACACGGGAATTGGAATTTCAGAAGATGTACAAAGCAAAATATTTGAACCATTCATACAGGAATCGACTGAGATCAATAGTAATTACGGCGGAAGTGGTCTGGGGTTGTCCATTATAAAAAGAACGTTAGAACTTTTTGGAAGCCAGATAAAAGTTAAATCTAAAAAAGGCGATGGAACTACTTTTTCGTTTGTAATTGATTTTGAAATTTCTAAAGAAAGCCATGATGAAATTGTTTTTAATAATATTGAAAGACAAATTGAACAACTTACAGATATCGAGATTTTATTAGTTGAGGATAATAAAATGAATCAGATGATTGCCAAGAAAATTTTAATCAATAAAGGTTTTAAATGTGATGTAGCTAATAATGGACTTGAAGCAGTTGAGAAAGTTAAAGCTAAAAATTATGCCATAATATTGATGGATATAATGATGCCTGTTATGGACGGTTTTGAGGCATCGGCAATTATTAGTAATTTAAAACCTGAAATACCAATCGTAGCTTTAACGGCCATTTGCGAAAATATAGGTAACGATGATTTTCAAAGGGCCAAAATTTTAGAAAAACTTGATAAGCCGGTTGATCCAGATATTTTGTATGAAACAATTTTAAAATATGTTGTACAAAAAACACTTTAAGATCTATGGAAATTCACGATATTTGCATCTCTAAAAAATTACTACTTTTAAAATACTAATAAAGCAATTATGGGAATGAATAAAAATACCATCCTGGGATGGGCTACTTTTATAATGGTACTTATGGGTTTGTTACTTATAGGTCTTGGCGCTTTTAGATACAGAGACGTTTCGGGCTGGGGATTTGCTGCAACCGGAGTTGGTTTTATTGCAAACGCCTGGGTTTTTAACGCTTTGAAAGGAAGAGTTTAAAATATATTTAAGTAGGTTTCTCTAAAGAATCACAAAAAAATAAACATAAAAATAAAAAATAAATCAAATGTCAGACGATAAGAAAGTAATTTTCTCAATGCAAAAATTGAGTAAAACCTATCAGGGAGCAGACAAGCCAGTTCTTAAAAATATTTATTTGAGTTTCTTCTATGGAGCGAAAATTGGTATTTTGGGACTTAATGGTTCCGGAAAATCTTCACTTTTAAAAATTATTGCAGGAGTTGATAAAAACTACCAGGGTGATGTTGTTTTTCAACCGGGTTATACTGTTGGTTACTTAGAGCAAGAACCAATACTTGATGATTCTAAAACAGTTATCGAAATTGTTCGTGAAGGAGCAGCTGAAACCATGGCAGTTTTAGAAGAGTACAATCAGATTAATGATTTGTTTGGTCTTCCTGAAAACTATGAAGATCAGGATAAAATGGACAAGTTGATGGATCGTCAGGCAGCTTTGCAAGACAAAATTGATGCTCTTGGTGCCTGGGAAATTGATACAAAACTTGAAATTGCAATGGATGCCTTACGTACACCGGAAGGAGATACACCAATTAAAAACCTTTCAGGAGGGGAGCGCCGTCGTGTAGCACTATGTCGTTTGTTACTGCAACAGCCTGATGTATTGCTTTTGGATGAGCCTACCAACCACCTTGATGCTGAGAGTGTTCTTTGGTTAGAGCAACATTTAGCACAATACTCCGGAACTGTAATTGCCGTAACGCACGATAGATATTTCTTAGACAATGTTGCGGGTTGGATTTTAGAATTAGACAGAGGTGAAGGTATTCCATGGAAAGGAAATTATTCTTCATGGTTGGATCAAAAATCAAACCGTATGGCTCAGGAAGAAAAAGTGGCTTCTAAAAGAAGAAAAACTTTAGAGCGCGAGTTGGAGTGGGTTCGTCAGGGAGCAAAAGGTCGTCAAACGAAACAAAAAGCCCGTTTACAGAACTACGACAAATTATTGAATGAAGATCAAAAACAACTGGATGAGAATCTGGAAATCTATATCCCGAACGGTCCTCGTTTAGGAACCAATGTGATTGAAGCTAAAAATGTAGCAAAAGCTTTTGGGGATAAATTATTGTACGATAATTTGAACTTTACTTTACCACAGGCGGGAATTGTTGGAATTATTGGGCCAAACGGTGCCGGTAAGTCGACTATTTTCAAAATGATTATGGGAGAACAACAAACTGATAGTGGAGAATTTTCAGTTGGTGAAACTGTAAAAATTGCTTACGTTGACCAGTCACATTCAAACATTGATCCAAACAAATCAATTTGGGAAAATTTCGCTGACGGTCAGGAATTGGTAATGATGGGAGGTAAGCAGGTAAACTCAAGAGCTTATTTATCACGTTTCAATTTTGGAGGTGGTGAGCAAAACAAAAAAGTATCAATGTTGTCCGGTGGAGAGCGTAACCGTTTGCACTTAGCAATGACTTTGAAAGAAGAAGGAAACGTACTTTTACTGGATGAGCCTACGAATGACCTTGACGTAAATACACTTCGTGCACTTGAGGAAGGTTTAGAAAACTTCGCTGGTTGTGCTGTAATTATTTCTCACGACAGATGGTTCTTAGATAGAATCTGTACACACATTCTTGCTTTTGAGGGAGACTCTGAAGTTTATTTCTTTGAAGGAAGTTTCTCTGATTATGAAGAAAACAAAAAGAAACGTCTTGGTGGTGATTTAACTCCAAAACGTCTGAAATACAGAAAATTGATTAGATAGTAAAATCTAAACTTTCAATAAAAAAATCCCAAATTCCAGTTATTGTGAATTTGGGATTTTTTATTATTACATAAAACATTTCTTCGATCTTTGTCGATTTGCAAATGTGATATCTCGTTGCTCGAAATGACAAATATTGCGCAATGATAATATTGCGTCAAATTGGTATTTGGAATTTAAAAATTGAAATTTTCTAAAGAAACTTAGCTTTCAATTCCGCTGTCGGAATCATGCAGCTTTCTTTTTTACCATACCAATTGTATCTATTTTTGGCGACATAATCATAAATACGGTCGCTGATAAAAATAGGAACAATCCTGAAAATTTCTGATAATCTCCAAAGACCACCAAATTCTTTTGCAATAGCTATTACTGCAGATGATTTGTAAAAGTACGCAGAGTCAGGATTGAATAATAGAATACTGTCCATTTTTGCATAACTAATCCCCAAATGTTTACAAATTGAAATTCCTAATTCTGATTGCAAAGCCACAAATCTAAAAATGTCTTTTTTATCATGCTTGATTATGAATTGCACGGCAGAGTTGCAGAGATTGCAGATGCCATCGAAGAGAACTATTTTTTTATTTGCGGGTAAATCAATCATTTTTTAAACAGATGGTATTTTGATAGAATAATATAATTATACCTATTATCTATTACTTTTTTAGTTTTAATAGTTTTTGAAGATTGAAAACAGCTTTAATAAAATAATTTTATGGCAATTTTAAAACATAACGACCTTCTTATTCGTTTTTAAAGAATTAGCGCTTTAAATCGCTTTATTTTGAATTTTGCCAAGAAAAACGTAAATTTTATTACTTTTTAACCGCTTCAACCAACTCCAACTCATCTAAACTGACTTTCGATGTGAAAATGCCGTAATTTACTGTTGCTTTATTTTTTTCGATAGCATCAATACTTCCAACAGATCTTCCGTCGAGCATTCTTACACGATCACCAACTTTTAGAATTGGTTTTGGTTTTTCAACTACAGGTTTAAGTTTCTTTTCTTTTTTCTCTTTTCGAATTTCCTCCACTTTAACTGTGATTTCAGCAATTACTTCTTTTTTCTTTTCAATTATTGCTTTCGTTTCTTTTGGAGTCGCCTTTTTGCGTTTTGAATTTTCAATCTCAACTATTTTCAAAAATTCACCAATAAGTTCCTTTTTGTTTTTGTTGTTAAAGTATTTCTCTGAAATATCTTCGATTTTCTGACCGATATAAATCGTTTTCTGATTGCTATCGTATAATTCCTGATAACTTTCCAGTTTTTGCTTGATCTTAACGTTGATGTTTTCCATCTTTTTGCTTTCTTCACGAGCCCTGGTTTCTTCCTCTTTTAGATTAAGAGAAGTTTTTTCAAGCTTGGAGCGCTCTTTCTGAAGGGTAGCAATTGTTTTATCAAAACGAACTTTGCCTACTTCAATTTTCTTTTTAGCACGATTAATCAATCCAAAAGGAATCCCATTTTTTAGAGCTACTTCAAAAGTAAATGAACTTCCGGCCTGACCTAAAGCCAGTTTGTACATAGGTTCTAAAGTCTTTTCATCAAACATCATATTGGCATTGGTTGCGTATGGCAATTCATTAGCCAAAATCTTTAGATTGGAATAATGAGTGGTTATAATTCCGAAAGCTTCACGATGATAAAATTCTTCCAGGAATATCTCTGCCAAAGCACCACCTAATTCCGGATCAGATCCTGTACCAAATTCATCAATTAAAAACATAGTCTTCTTGTTACACTTCTTCAGGAAGTAGTTCATGTTTTTTAATCGGTAACTATAGGTACTCAAATGATTTTCAATAGATTGATTGTCTCCGATATCTGTTAAAATTCTGTCAAATAAGAATGTTTCGCTTCGTTCATGAACCGGAATAAGCATCCCGGATTGCAGCATTAACTGTAACAAACCTACTGTTTTTAGTGAAATTGTTTTTCCACCCGCATTAGGTCCCGAAATCACAATGATACGATTGTCTTGCTTTAGCTCAATGGTTTGCGGATGAGTAACTTCATTTTTCTGTTTGTTGTTCAGATATAAAATCGGATGATACGCTTCTCTGAAAAACAACCTTCTTTCTTCTGTAATAGTAGGCAGGATTCCGTTGATTCGATTCGCATATTTTGCCTTTCCGGCAACAACGTCAATATCACTCAAAAAATCCTGATATTCAATTAATAAAGGCAAGTACGGACGAATTGCATTGGATAATTGCTTCAAAATTCGGGTAATTTCTTCCTTCTCTTCGTATTCTAAATTGGCTAATTCTCTGGAGTATTTTAATGTAGCTTCAGGTTCGATATAAGCAATACTTCCGGTTTTCGAACTTCCTAAAATAGAGCCCTTAACTTTTCGTCTGTACATGGCTAAAACCGCCAAAACTCTTCGGTTTTGCACAAAACTTTCTTTTATATCATCGAGATAACCTAAACTATTGTACTGTGTAAGAGCGACTCCGAAACTTTGGTTTACTTTACCACGAACCAGGTTCATACCCTGACGAATGCTTAATAAAGCCGGTGAAGCATTGTCTTTTATTTCACCATATTTGTCTACAATAGCATCAATAGTGGTCACAATATCTTTTGTGTATTCAACACGTGAAGCTCTAGCATTTAGATTTGGATAATAATCATCAAACTTTTTAAGAAAATTTAGTAAAAAATTTGAGGTAGAAGAGAGTGTAGCAATTTTTCTAAAGCTTCCCACTTCAAGAAAACTATCTTCAATTGCCAGAAACTTAATCTCGTGAGTTATGGCGTCAAACCCGTGATTGGGAATGGCGTTATTATTTTGAAAGGAGGAAACATATTCTGATGTTTGCATTAAAGCCTGCATCAAAGTTTCCTGATCTCTAAAAGGTGTTATTTGTAAAGCTTTTTCTTTTCCTATATCAGTATTACAGCCTGCTGAGATGGTTTCGAGTACTGTAGGAAATTGTAAATCTTGTAACGTTTTTTCGGTTATAGATATCATTATATATCGTAAGTTGTAAAGGTTCAAAGTTACAAAGTTTTGTAACGAAATAGTACTATTAATTAGTACTTTGAAAAAAACTTTGCTTAATTTGTGATAAAATTTAAAAAATGAAAATCAATCTTTCTCCTGATTGGGAAACGGTATTAAAAGATGAAAATCAAAAAACTTATTTTTCTGAGCTCATGAAAACTTTGGAAATTGAGTATCAAACACATACTTGTTATCCACCTGCAGAATTGATTTTCTCTGCTTTTAATACCTGTACTTTTCAAAACTTAAAAGTTGTCATCATAGGACAAGATCCTTATCATGGAGAAGGAGAGGCCAATGGATTGAGTTTTTCTGTAAATGATTCCGTTAAAATTCCCCCTTCACTGCGAAATATTTACAGGGAACTAAATGACGATCTCGATTCGATCTTTATGCCAACATCAGGTAATCTTGAAAAGTGGGCAAAACAAGGTGTTTTACTTTTAAATGCATCCTTGACAGTTCGTAAAGACAGTCCAAATAGCCATAAACATTTGAAGTGGAATTTGTTTACAGACGCAGTAATTCAAGCCATTTCGGATCAAAAAGAGAATGTTGTATTCCTGTTATGGGGAAGCTTTGCTCACAAAAAAGGCGCTAAAATTGATCGTTCTAAACATTGTGTTTTAGAATCCGGACATCCTTCGCCTATGAGTGCTAATCAGGGAAAATGGTTCGGAAACAAACATTTTAGCAAAACCAATGATTTTTTGAAATCCAAAGCAATCAAAGAAATCGACTGGCTGTAGAAACGAATAGCTAGTTAAAATCAGCTTTTATAACAAAAACTGATTGTCGCTAATTATTAAAATGACACACTTACTCTTTTGTGTCTTTTTTAATAATCTCTTCCAGAATAGCTTTGTTCTCGTAGTTGACTACTTTTAAAATTATCTCTTGATTTTTAGCTGTTTTTCCTTCGATTATATAAAGTTTTCCTTTGTTTACAGGAACATTGCTTTTGTCAAAATCAACATCACCAAATGTCAGTGTGCTTTTAATATCTGCGGTGTCAACCCATTTTTCATTTAAAGTCTGAATTGCTTTTTCGGAATACTGAAAAGGCTTAGTGCGTAAATTATTTAAAACTCTGGCGTTTGGAAAGTAATTGCAACGTGTGTCTTTTCCACTGAACACAAGGGCTACAAAAAAGCATCCCATAACCAAACCAACCAAATAATATGCAAAACGATGTACGAACTTCATGAAATATAATTTTTGCAAAGGTACATTAAAGTTCCCTTAAAATACAAGTAAATTAATATCGTTGTCCGGTAAATCAAACCATTCTCCAATTGCTTTACTGGTCAGGATTCCGTGATACATGTAAATTCCGTTTTTTAATCCTTTATTGCATCGTATAGCACTTTCCAGACCACCGTCTTCTGCAATTTGAAGCAAATAAGGAGTAAGGATATTACTTATGGATAATGAAGCTGTCTTAGAATATCTGGAAGGGATATTAGGTACACAATAGTGCAGCACATTGCTTTTTATAAAGGTCGGTTTTTCATGAGTGGTAACCTCCGAAGTTTCAAAACAACCTCCGGTATCAATACTCACATCTACAATTACAGCCCCTTTTTTCATGTGTTCAACCATTGTTTCCGTAACAATAATAGGGCAACGTTCTTTACCACGCATGGCACCAATCGCCACGTCACAACGTCTTAAAGCCTTTAGCAGCGCTTTTTGCTGTACCGTTGCAGTAAAAATACGTTGGTTAAGACTGTTTTGCAAACGGCGTAATTTGGTAATTGAATTATCAAAAACTTTCACATTTGCACCCAGTCCTATGGCGGTTTTTGCAGCAAACTCACCCACGGTTCCGGCACCCAGAATAACAACATCAGTAGGAGGGACTCCGGTAATATTACCAAACAAAAGGCCTTTTCCAAACTCGTCCGTAATCATTAATTCGGCAGCAATAAGAATAGAAGCTGTTCCTGCAATTTCACTTAGCGATTTTACAGCAGGATACGAGCCATCTTCGTCTTTTATGTATTCAAAAGCCAGTGCCGTTATTTTTTTCTGTGCTAAAGCTTCAAAGTATGCTTTCTTCTTAGTTTTTAATTGAATGGCCGAAATTATGATGGTTTCCGGATTGATCATTTCAATTTCGGCTGTTGTAGGAGGTTCTACTTTAAGAAGCATTGGGCAACCAAAGACTTTCTTTGTGTCATTTGTTACTTCAGCTCCTGCATCAGAGTATTCTTTATCGGTGTAACTGGAACTTTCTCCGGCTCCTGATTCAATCATTACCCTATGTCCCTCATATGTCAACGCACTAACAGCATCCGGAGTCAGACAAATACGACGTTCCTGATAACTTGTTTCTTTAGGAATTCCTATAAAAAGCTCACTTTTGAATCGGCCAATTTCAAGTTTTTCTTCTTGTGGCAACAATTGCTGTTTCGTAAATGGAGTTAAGGTAATTGACATGGGTTGTGCAAAAAATTAAGAGTACAAATTACGTAAAAAGTTTTAAAATCAATGTAAAAATTCTGCTAATAGTTGTTTAAGAATTACAACAGAATTTTCTCCATTTTTATGTCCGCTCTTTCGTAACTGACGTCACCTAAAGGAACTTCAGTAAAACCAAATTTCTGGTACAAATGAAGCGCAGGAAACAGTATGCGATTGGAATACAAAAACAGCTTTTTAATATTGTTTTCTTTTGCAACAGCCATGCAATGTGTTAACAGTTTGTTTCCAACTCCAAGACCTTGTGCCTGATCTGAAACAGCCATTTTGCTCAATTCAAAGGTATAGTTATCGACTTTCATTAAGGAAACAGTTCCAATAATTTCACCGTTATATCTGGCGTAGAAGATTAGTCCGCCTTTATCGATAATTTCTTCTTGTGGGTTAGAAAGTACCAATTCGTCTTTTTCTTCTACTTTAAAATACTTTTTAAGCCATTCCAAATTTAGAATCTTAATGTATTCTTTTAAATCAGTTGAAAAAGAGATTATTTCTACAGTATTTTGGGTATTCATTTTTATTTTCTTAGTATCTTTATGTAGACCTTTCGCCTTTTGTTGAAAGTTTTAGGATAATTTCAATTCTCTTTTTCCATCTGCCAGCAGTTCAATTGTGATGGTTGAAGTTTCTTCCGGGAGTAAGCTTGCAATTTTTTCAGACCATTCAATAAAACACCAATTTCCGGAATACAAGTAATCGTCAACTCCCATGTCTAGCGCTTCAGTTTCTTTGTTTAATCTATAAAAATCAAAATGATAAACAATTTGATTGTCAGAAGTATAATATTCATTAACTAAAGAAAAGGTAGGGCTACTGGTTGCGTCCTGAACTCCCAGATTTTTACACAATTGCTTGATTAAGGTAGTTTTTCCAACACCCATTTCTCCATTGAAAAGAATGATTTTTTTTGGATTTGCTGCTAAAATTTGAGTTGCTACTTCTTTAATTTGATCTAATGAAAAAACGATGTTCATTTCTTGTTTGTTTTAATTAGTCTCAGTTTTCAGTTTTCAGTCTCAGCTCTAAACTGAGACTGAAAACCGTGACTGAGAACTTTTTCTATTTCGGATTAAATACCAAAAACGGAATAATCATTTCTTCTAACGAAATCCCTCCGTGCTGGTAAGTGTTTTTATAATAACTCACATAGTGATTGTAGTTGTTTACATAGGCCAAAAAGTAATCGTTTTTAGCAAAAATAAACGAACTACTCATGTTAATCGCTGGCAAACCGATTGTTTTAGGCTCTTTGACAACATACACATCTTTTTGTTCGTACGTTAAACTACGACCGGTTTTGTAGCGCAAATTTAAACTTGTATTTTTATCTCCAACCACTTTCGACGGATTTTTTACATTAATAGTACCGTGATCTGTTGTTAAAATCAATTTAAAACCTAAAAGTTGCGCCTGCTGTATAATTTCGAGCAGCGGCGAGTTCTTAAACCAGCTTAAAGTCAGTGAGCGATAGGCTTTGTCATCTGAAGCCAGTTCTTTTACCACTTCCATTTCAGTTTTGGCATGTGACAGCATGTCAACAAAATTATAAACTACGGTTACAAGGTCGTTTCCTTTTAAAGCTTTGAAGTTTTCTGCCAATTTTTTCCCTCCGGCGTAATTCGTAATTTTGAAATAATCCTCTTTAATGTTTAAACCTAAACGTTTTAATTGCGCCGATAGAAATTCGGCTTCAAAAAGGTTTTTTCCACCATCTTCAACATCATTTTTCCAATATTGCGGAAATTGTTTTTCCATCTCTATCGGTAATAAACCTGAAAAGATTGAATTACGGGCATATTGGGTGGCGGTTGGAAGAATGGAGAAATACGGAACCTCTTTTTCCAGTTTATAATAATTGGAAACTACGGTTTCAAAAGATTTCCATTGATCATAACGCAGGTTGTCAATTACCACAAATAGAATAGGTTTGTCCTTCTTTTTAATTTCCGGAACTACTAATTCTTTGAATAAATTGTGCGATTGAACAGGCTTGTCTGCCTTTGGAGCAAACCAGTCTTCATAATTTCTCTCGATATATTTTCCGAATTGCGAATTGGCTTCTACTTTCTGAGATTCAAGAATTTCTATCATCGCCTGATCGTTGATGTTCTCGAGTTCTAATTCCCAGAAAATTAACTTTTTATAAAGTTCAATCCAATCTTCAAAAGAATTAACCATAGCCAACTCCATGGATATTTTTCTAAACTCCTTTTGATAATCTAATGTCGTTTTTTCAGAAATTAGCCTCGAATGATCCAGATTTTTCTTCAGACTTAACAAAATCTGATTCGGATTTACCGGTTTTATGAGATAATCGGCAATTTTGGAGCCAATAGCTTCTTCCATGATATACTCTTCCTCACTTTTGGTAATCATAATCATTGGAATAGCTGATTTTTTCTCTTTCATTTCCGAAAGTGTTTCCAGACCACTCATTCCGGGCATATTTTCATCTAAAAAAACAATATCAAAATTGTCTTCTTCAAATAATGCAATCGCATCTAAACCATTGTTAGAGGTGGTTACAGTGTAGTTTTTTTTCTCCAGAAATAATATATGTGGCTTTAAAAGATCGATTTCATCATCGACCCAAAGTATTTTTATCTTGTCCATAAACGATTTAATTTTTAATGCAATTTAGAAGTATAGAACTTAAAAAGTATTAAATATAGTATAAAATTCAGAATTAAGAATGGTTAATTTTTCTGAAAATCTACTTAATGTAATGTTATTATATTGATTTTCAAAGGGAACATTTGTTGATTTTTAAGTAAAAAACGCAAAGTTGTTTATGGTTAATTACTTATATTTGTTCACCTAAAAATAACCAAATAGTGACTCATATCAATAAGTTAAAAATATTCAATGATCCCATTTACGGATTTATCACCATACCGAACGAACTTATTTACGATTTAATTCAGCACCCGTATTTTCAGCGTTTACGCCGTATTTCGCAAATGGGTTTGTCGTATTTGGTTTATCCCGGTGCCAATCATACGCGTTTTCATCATGCTTTAGGCTGCATGCATTTAATGCAAAAATCAGTAGATACACTTCGTTTTAAAGGAGTTGCGATTTCAGCTGAAGAAGAGAATGCATTGTATATTGCCATTTTACTGCACGATATTGGTCACGGGCCTTTTTCGCATGCCATGGAAAAAAGTATTGTAGAAGATGTGCATCATGAAGCTATTTCGTTGCTGTTTATGAATAAACTCAATGAAGAATTTGAGGGAAAACTGAGTCTGGCCATTCAGGTTTTCAAAGGCGATTACCACCGAAAATTCATGTTGCAGCTCATCTCAAGTCAGCTCGACATGGACCGAATGGATTATTTAAAAAGGGATAGTTTTTACACTGGTGTAGCCGAGGGAAATGTAAATTCTGAACGTTTGATTCAGATGATGAATGTAGTTGACGGTACTTTGGTAATTGAGGAAAAAGGAATTTATTCTGTCGAAAAGTTTCTGCTTTCAAGAAGATTGATGTACTGGCAGGCTTATTTACATAAAACAAGTCTCGTGGCCGAATTGATTTTGATGAAGGTATTAAAAAGAGCTAAAGAACTTACTCTAAAAGGCATAATTCTGCCGTGTAGTGAGCCGCTTTTGTATTTTATGAAGAACAGAGTCACTCTGGAGGATTTTGATGCTGAAAAATTAGATTTATTCTCCCAATTGGATGATTTTGATATTATTAGCGCTTTAAAAGCCTGGCAAAAACACAATGATTTTATACTTTCAACTTTAAGTAAAATGCTTATTAACAGAGATTTACTTAAAATCAAGCTTACCGCAGAAAAAATACCTGCCGAAGAATTACAATCGCTGAAGGAAGAATTTGCTAACGAACATCATATTACACAATTAGAAGCCGGATATTTTATTTTTGGCGGAAAAATTAAAAACCAGGCTTATAGCAAAGAAGCTGAACCCATACGAATTTTCAAAAAAGACAAAACAATTGAAGATGTTGTTGAAGCATCTGATCAATTGAATTTGAGGTCGTTATCTAAATTGGTGACAAAATATTACATCTGTTTCCCAAAACAACTTATCTAAAATTAACATTTAAAATCTATTTTTTATATTTTTGTCGCAATGAAATTTACAGCAGAACAAATAGCGGGAATTTTAGAAGGAGAAGTTGTTGGGAATCCCAATGTAGAAGTTTCTCGATTATCTAAAATAGAAGAAGGTGAGGAGGGATCGCTTACTTTTTTGGCCAATCCAAAATATATCAACCACATATATACTACTAAAGCATCTGTAACAATTGTTAATGATAGCTTTATTCCGGAACAGGAAATCACTACAACTTTAATAAAAGTGGAAGACGCTTATGCTTCTTTCTCTAAACTTTTACAGTTTTACAATCAGGTTAAATTGAACAAAAACGGTATAGAAGCACAGTCTTTTATAACAGAAGGAACTAAATATGGCGAGAATCTGTATTTAGGAAGCTTTAGTTATATTGGACAAAATGTGGTTCTGGGTGACAATGTAAAAATTTATCCGAACAGTTTTATTGGAGATAATGTTGTTATTGGCGATAATGTGTATATTTTTGCAGGTGCTAAAATTTATTCCGAAACTATAATTGGTAACAATTGTACTATTCATTCCGGAACTATTATTGGTGCGGATGGTTTTGGTTTTGTACCAAATGATGAAGGAGTATACAGTAAGGTACCACAAATTGGTAATGTTATTATTGAAGATAATGTTGATATTGGCGCTAACACTACCATCGACAGAGCAACTCTTGGTTCGACGATTATCCGACAAGGAGTTAAATTAGACAATCAGATTCAGATTGCGCACAATGTTGAAATTGGCAAAAATACTGTAATTGCAGCGCAATCAGGTGTGGCCGGTTCAACTAAAATTGGCGAGAACTGTATGATTGGCGGACAAGTAGGTATCGCGGGACACTTGACTATAGGTAACAATGTGAGATTGCAGGCTCAATCAGGAGTAGCAAGAAACATTAAAGATGATGAAATTTTACAAGGGACACCGTCTCTTGGTTATACTGATTTTAACAAATCGTATGTTCATTTCAAGAATCTGCCTAAAATAGTTTCCGAAGTAGAAGAATTAAAAAAACAAATAATAAACCCAAAAAATGGAAATAATGGTTAAACAGAAGACCATCAAAAATGAAATTTCACTAACAGGCGTTGGATTACACACTGGGAAAGAAGTTACAATGACTTTTAAACCTGCTCCAATAAATAATGGTTTCACTTTTGTAAGAGTAGATTTGCAAGGTCAGCCGGTCATTGAGGCTGATGCTAACTATGTTGTTAATACGCAAAGAGGTACTAATTTAGAAAAACTTGGCGTAAAAATTCAAACTCCTGAACATGTTTTGGCGGCATTAGTTGGATGTGATCTTGACAATGTTATTATAGAATTAGACGCTTCAGAACTTCCTATCATGGATGGTTCTTCAAAATATTTTGTGGAAGCAATTGAAAAAGCTGAAATCGAAGAGCAAGACGCTAAACGTAACGTTTATGTAGTAAAAGAAGTGATATCATTTACAGACGAAACGACCGGAAGCGAGATTTTGGTAATGCCAAGCGACGATTATCAGGTGACTACAATGGTAGATTTTGGTACTAAAGTTTTAGGCACTCAGAATGCTACTATGAAAAGTATAGCTGATTTTAAGAATGAAATTGCAAGTTCAAGAACTTTTAGTTTCTTACACGAATTAGAGTCATTATTAGAGCACGGTTTAATTAAAGGTGGTGATCTAAATAATGCAATCGTATATGTAGACAAAGAAATTTCTGAGTCTACTATGGCGAATTTAAAGAAAGCTTTCGGTAAAGATGAAATTTCAGTAAAACCAAATGGTGTTCTTGATAATTTGACTTTACATTATCCAAACGAAGCAGCAAGACATAAGCTTCTTGATGTAATTGGAGATTTATCTCTTATCGGAGTTCGTATACAAGGAAAAATTATCGCTAACAAACCAGGGCATTTTGTAAATACACAGTTTGCTAAAAAGTTAGCTAAAATTATCAAGATAGAGCAAAGAAATCATGTACCTGTTTATGATTTAAATCAGGAACCTTTGATGGATATTCATAAAATCATGGCGATGCTTCCTCACAGACCTCCATTCTTGTTGATTGACAGAATTATCGAAATGTCTGATCGTCATGTGGTTGGTTTGAAGAATGTGACCATGAATGAAAATTTCTTTGTTGGGCATTTCCCGGAGGCACCGGTTATGCCGGGTGTATTAATTGTGGAAGCAATGGCACAAACGGGTGGAATTTTGGTTTTAAGCACAGTTCCGGATCCTGAAAATTATTTGACTTATTTTATGAAAATTGATAATGTCAAATTCAAACACAAAGTATTGCCGGGTGATACCTTAATTTTCAAATGTGAATTGATTTCTCCAATCAGAAGAGGAATCTGTCATATGCAGGCAAATGCTTACGCAAATGGAAAATTAGTGACCGAGGCAGAATTAATGGCTCAAATTGCGAGAAAACAATAATAAATAATCAATTTTATTGTTTAGGTTTGTTCCCCAAATTAGACTATTTTAATTTAAAATATAAAAAATACATATGAATCAACCATTAGCATATGTTCATCCTGGCGCTAAAATCGCTAAAAATGTTGTAATTGAGCCTTTTACAACAATTCACAATAATGTTATTATTGGTGATGGTACTTGGATTGGTTCAAATGTGACGATCATGGAAGGTGCCCGTATTGGTAAAAATTGCAATATTTTTCCGGGAGCGGTTATTTCTGCGGTACCACAAGATTTGAAGTTCGGCGGAGAAGATTCTCTAGCTATTATTGGAGATAACTGTACGATTAGAGAATGTGTGACAATCAACAGAGGTACAGTAGCCTCCGGGCAAACTATTCTTGGAAATAATTGTTTGGTTATGGCTTACGCCCACATTGCACACGACTGCGAAATTGGGAATAACGCCATTATCGTAAACGGAGTTGCCCTGGCAGGCCACGTAGTTGTTGGAAACCATGCTGTAATTGGTGGTTTGGCAGCGATTCATCAGTTTATTCATATCGGAGATCATGCTATGATTTCAGGTGGATCATTAGTTAGAAAAGACGTTCCTCCTTATACAAAAGCAGCAAAAGAACCATTGTCGTATGTAGGGATTAATTCAGTAGGTTTAAGAAGAAGAGGTTTCAGTACTGAGAAAATCAGAGAAATTCAGGAAATCTATAGAATTTTGTACCAAAAGAATTACAACACGACACAAGCTTTAAGCATCATTGAAGCTGAAATGGAAGCCACTCCTGAAAGAGATGAAATTCTGGATTTTATCCGAAATTCGTCAAGAGGAATCATGAAAGGGTATTCCGGAAACTATTAAAATAAGTTTAATCGTTTATTTGTTGAATCGTTTATAGAATAAACAGTTAAACGATTCAACGATTCAACAAGAAATAAATAAAACAAAAACAAAATGGCATCTACATCAGATATTAGAAACGGATTGTGTATTAAATTCAACCACGATATTTTTAAAATTGTTGAATTTCTTCACGTAAAACCTGGAAAAGGACCTGCTTTCGTAAGAACAAAATTAAGAAGTTTAACATCAGGAAAAGTATTGGATAATACATTTTCTGCAGGACATAAAATTGATGTTATTCGTGTAGAAACACATAACTACCAGTTTTTATATGCTGAAGGTGATGAATTTCATTTTATGAACACAGAATCTTTCGAGCAAATTTCTTTAAATAAAAACATTTTAGATGCTCCGGGATTATTGAAAGAAGGAACAAGTGTAATGGTTCAGGTAAATACTGAAACTGACTTGCCTTTATCTGTAGATATGCCATCTTCTGTAATTCTTGAAGTTACTTATGCTGAGCCGGGAGTAAAAGGAAATACAGCTACAAATGCTACAAAAAACGCGACAGTAGAAACTGGAGCCTCTGTAAACGTTCCTTTGTTCATCAATGAAGGTGATAAAATTAAAATTGATACAGCTTCAGGTTCTTACATGGAGCGTGTAAAGGAGTAGTTTTTATAAGTTTTCAGTTTTCAGTCGCAGTTATCAGTTTGTTAATGCAGATTGAAAACTGAGACTGAAAACTGAGACTGAAAACTAAATAAATATATGAAATTTCCAAAGAGTCATTCTTTACAAGAAATTGCAAATTTGCTTGATTGCGAATTTATTGGTGACCAAAACTTTCCAGTTTTAGGCATGAACGAGATACATGTCGTTGAAGCCGGAGATATTGTTTTTGTTGACCATCCTAAATATTATGACAAAGCTTTACAATCGGCTGCTACTATAGTTTTAATCAACAAAAAAGTAGATTGTCCTGAAGGTAAAGCCCTTCTAATTTCTGATGATCCTTTCAGAGATTTTAATATCTTAACCAAACACTTCAGACCATTTCAAGGCACAAATGTGTCGATTGCACTCTCTGCAACTATTGGAGAAGGTACTGTAATTCAGCCCAACTGTTTTATCGGAAACAATGTTACCATTGGTAAAAACTGTCTGATTCACCCTAATGTTACTATTTACGATCATACTGTAATTGGCGACAACGTAATGATTCATGCCGGAACTATTTTAGGAGCCGATGCTTTTTATTACAAAAAACGTCCTGAAGGCTTCGATCAGTTAATATCCGGAGGTAGAGTCGTTATCGAAGACAATGTTGGTATAGGAGCGCTGTGTACGATTGACAAAGGTGTTACCGGTGATACTACTATTGGTGAAGGTACAAAATTGGACAATCAGGTGCATGTTGGACATGATACTGTAATTGGTAAAAAATGCTTAATTGCTTCACAAACCGGTATTGCCGGATGTGTAATAATTGAAGATGAAGTTACCATTTGGGGACAGGTAGGAACAACCAGTGGCATCACAATAGGAGCAAAGGCTGTTATCATGGGGCAAACAGGAGTTACCAAATCGGTTGAAGGAGGAAAATCTTATTTCGGAACTCCAATCGAAGAATCGAGAGAAAAGTTAAAACAAATGGCCAATATCAAAAAGATTCCTGAAATTCTAAATAAATTGAAGTAATTATGTCTATAAAAGAATTTGTTCAAAAATTTTACAAGTCAGATGCCTTAATTGATAGCGAAATCATGAAAACTTACTTACATCCCGAAGTAAAGTTAGACTGGAACAGCACCAAAGGATTGATTGAGATGGATTATGATTCTATGATGGCTATGGCCAATGAGCTTAGTCGCGCTTATGTTCGCTCGAAGGTTAGAATTAGCCATATCATTGCCGAAGAAGACTTAGTTTCAATACGATATTCTCACTTTGTAAAAACGATTGAGAACCCCAGAGAAGAGATGTTATTAGCTCATTTTGCCACAATTTGGCAAATAAAAGATGATAAATTATATCGCGGTTATCAAATGAGTCAATTTTCTTAATTTTTTTAAAGACAAAAAGGTTAAAATACGTTACAAAACCTTACTTTTGCATCACAATTTTAAAAACTACATAAAATATATATCATGAGTGTTTTAGTTAATAAAGATTCCAAAATAATTGTTCAAGGATTTACAGGAAGCGAAGGAACTTTCCACGCTTCTCAAATGATTGAGTACGGTACAAATGTTGTTGGTGGTGTAACTCCGGGTAAAGGAGGAACAAGCCATTTAGACCGTCCGGTTTTTAACACAGTAAAAGATGCTGTAGAACAAGCCGGAGCTGATACATCTATCATTTTTGTTCCGCCAGCTTTTGCTGCTGATGCAATTATGGAAGCTGCTGACGCTGGAATTAAAGTAATTATTGCTATTACTGAAGGAATTCCTGTAGCTGATATGATTAAAGCTAATAACTATGTTAAAGAAAGAAATTCAAGATTAATCGGACCAAACTGTCCTGGTGTAATTACTCCGGGTGAAGCTAAAGTTGGTATTATGCCAGGTTTCGTTTTCAAAAAAGGAACAGTTGGTATCGTTTCTAAATCAGGAACTTTAACTTACGAAGCTGCTGATCAGGTTGTAAAACAAGGTTTAGGAATTACTACTGCTATTGGTATTGGTGGAGATCCAATTATTGGAACTACAACTAAAGAAGCAGTTGAATTATTAATGAACGATCCAGAAACTGAAATCATCATTATGATTGGTGAAATTGGTGGTCAATTAGAAGCTGATGCTGCTAAATGGGTAAGAGCTGATGGTAACCGTAAACCAGTTGTTGGTTTTATTGCCGGAGAAACTGCTCCAGCAGGTAGAACAATGGGTCACGCAGGTGCTATTGTTGGTGGTTCTGATGATACTGCTGCTGCTAAAAAACAAATCATGAGAGACAACGGAATTCACGTTGTTGATTCACCAGCTGAAATTGGTAAAAAAGTAAAAGAAGTACTTGGATAATCCCGGGTATTTAAAATAATAAATTCCAAAAAAGTCTCAATATTCTGTTGAGACTTTTTTACATTTAAAGTCCTGAGGGATAAATCAAAAAAACTTAGTATCTAAGTATCTCAGCATCTTAGAAACTTAAAAATAAAAATATGTACAAAGAATTAGAAAAATTTAAAGTAAGCAGCAGCTTTACTTTTACAATTGAAGACAGTTTAGAACAAGTTTGTAACGCTCCTGAAGGAGGTGCAGGTGTTTTTGTAGTTTATGCAGTTGAAGGAAATGCAAAAGAATTGATCATGGTAGGATCTACCGGAACTGTTCAGAATGATGGTACTTTGAAAAGCAAAAACGGCGGATTGTACGATAAAATTGTAAACGGACATCAATTTGCAAAAACGGGAAGAAAATATTCTTGGCCGGCACAAATGAAATTAGAGAATATTGCTGCTCTTGAAGTAGTTTGGTTCGAAACTTTCAATGCAGATTCAAAAGGAATTCCAACTACAGTAGAAGGACAGGTTTTGCAAAATTTCTTAGATGAAAATGCAAAATTACCTAGATGGAATGTAGCTTTCTAAAAGAAAACTTCAATGTAAAATCGTCAAAAGCCTTACTAAATATTTTAGTGAGGCTTTTTTTTTTAACATATAGAGACATAGATTTGATACTTTTAAAAAAGGTATTTCACTTATTGAAAACACACATAGGCTACTAGGTGTGAGAAACCGGTAAAATATCTTTTTTGTCAGATATTATAGCGATTCTAGTACTGCTTGAGTCCAATGTTTTGTCGCTTAATATTTGAATTTGGAATAGTTACTTTTTTGATCGGCAGGTACTACTTTAGAATAAAATACAAACAAATCATTTAAGCTATTGTTAAAAAAAAGCTAAAGAACTATGGCTGTAAAATCTGACATTTAGATAAAATAAAAGATTAGCTTAAATTTTACTTTTATGTGCTAAACCCCGTTAAGTCAATAAAAAAAGCTCTTTCCAAATGTTAAATATTTATATTTCTCTTATAAAAAAATTTGTTTTATATGTTTGCTTTTATATATTTATCGCATAGATGTAAAGAATAATGTTAAAAAATCTTATTCTTTATGTTAAAAACAAGTGCTTATTTTCAAGAATTCTATTGCAATTTTATATGAATACCAAAACTCTACAATTCAAAACATCGGACGATCTTACGCTTTGGACTAACTTGAAAAATGGAGATGAAAAGTCATTCTCTTTGTTGTTTGAAAAATACTATGGTGATTTGGTAAATTATGGAAATTCACTTTCTCCGAATGCCGAAAAGGTACAGGATTGTGTTCAGGATGTTTTTACAGATATTTGGGTTTACAAGAATGGGCTTCAAAGTTCGGTTGTAGTAAAAGCCTATTTATTATCAAGTGTACGCAAGCGTATTGCACGTTTATACGAGCGTGATCATATTTTTCGCAAGTCCGCAAGCACAGATTCAATTGCTTTTCTTTTAGAGTTCTCTGTAGAACATGATCTCATGGATGATGATTATGCTACAAAAGAAAAAGTAATTCATTTGAATAAATTATTAAACAATTTACCGGCACGACAAAAAGAGGCCTTATATTTAAGATACCATCAAGGCTTAACCGTTGATCAAATTGCCGATATGCTGGAAGTAAATTATCAATCAGCAAGTAACTTACTACACCGCGGTTTACTTACTCTTCGCAAGGAATGGAAGGGTAGTGTTTCGTTAATTCTTCTTCTTTCCTCAACAACTTTTTAATTTTATTTATACAGAATTAAAAAAAAATCACAATTTGGTGAGTATATAATAAGAAAGCCGTCCTCTATGTTTTTGTAACCCTATTTCTAGATGCAAAAACGTAATACATATACCGAAATTGAAGATTTCTTATCTGATGAATCATTTCAGTCATGGATTTTATCCAAAATAGACAATGATAGTTGGGAAGAATGGACTTTAGAGAGTCGTCAGCGCGCTAAGCTGGTAGAAGATGCAAGATTATTGTTGTTGGCCATGAAAGTGCCGGATCAGCCGATATCTCCTGTAGATCTTCATCATGCTTTGCAGGCCACCTGGATTAAAATCGAAGAGAAAGAGAATCAGAACAATTCAACCCCAAGTTCGAAAATAAAATTTCTTAAGAAATATTTTCTTAGTGGTATTGCCGCTGCTTTAATTATTGGCTTAGGATCAGTTTGGTTGTATAACAATCAAATAATTCCTAATAGCAAAGAAGTAACCTACAATGAGTTAATTAGTGAAAACAATGAAGGACTGGTTGAACAAACCAATAATTCAGACAAAGCTCAAATTATTACTTTATCTGATGGTAGTTCCGTTTTATTGCAACCTAATAGTAAACTGAGTTATCCTAAGATTTTTACCGGAAACGAAAGAAAGGTGTATTTATCTGGTGAAGGCTTCTTTGAAATTAGTAAAAATCCAAAAAAGCCCTTCTTTGTTTACGCCAATGAAATTGTTACGAAGGTAGTTGGAACTAGTTTTAGAGTCAAGGCCTATTCTGACCAACCTGATGTTGAAGTTTTGGTTCGCACCGGTAAAGTAAAAGTAAAATCAAACGATTTGGTTGCAAAGTCAGACGATGATGAAGTTGTTTTGTTACCTAATCAGGCGTTACGTTTTCAGCGAAAAGATTTAAGCTTTAATAAAATTACAAATATCACTCAGGATATAGTCCTTACCCGTAGTGTCGGAAATATTGAACAGCTCAGCTTTGAGTTTACCGATATTCCGGTATCACAAATTTTTGAAACGATAGAGCAGGCTTACCTTGTAGACATCGATTATCCAAAAAACAAGCTGAAAGACTGTCACCTTACAACATCTCTTAGTGATCAGCCTTTGATGGAAAAGCTAAAAATTGTCTGTAACAGTATTGGCAACAAGACGACTTTTGAAATGAATGGAAATCAAATCGTTATCGTATCTGATGGATGTAACTAAACTCATTTTGCAACTGTAATTGTAAAGTTGAGTTTTAAATAACAAAGAAAAAACATGAACAACCTAAAATAACCAAAACAAATAATAATAACGCCTATGTAAAAGAAAATGCATAAAAAAAGTGCCGAAATGCTGTAACATTATCGACACTTAGATGAATCAAATTACTCTCTGTAAAGAGTAACTGAGGATGTTTCTTAAAATACACTCGAATCAGTATTAATCAAAACAAACCAAAATTATGAAAAAACCAGTTGTTAAACAACGATTACTCCATCGAATCATGAAAATAACACTATTTCAGTTTGTTCTGGCACTTGTGTTTTCAAGTGTTGCCATGGCAAATGATGTAAATGGACAAAAAAAATTAGATACTAAAGTTACAATTAATATTACAAATTTAACTTTAGACAACACCTTGTCTAAATTACAAAAGTCTGCAAATGTAAAGTTTTCTTACAATTCAAGATTACCACAACTGAATCAAAAAGTTAGTATAGATGCTAACGATGAAACTTTGTCGAGTATTTTGAATCGAATTTTATTACCATTTAATATCACTTACACTGAAGTCAGCAATCAGATAATTCTACAGAAAAATGCATCAGCAGTTCCTTTTACAAGTGCTGAAACATCAAATTCAGTATTTGAAAGCTTAACCGCTGCAGGTCCGATTATTAAGGGTACAGTTACAGATGTTAGTGGCAGTCCGCTACCTGGTGCTACAGTATTAGCGAAAGGAACTAAGATTGCGGTATTAACAGATTTTGATGGTAAATTTTCTATCGAAATGCCGACTAACAGTGACAGACTTGTAATTTCTTATGTTGGAATGGAAACAAAAGAAATAGGAATAAGCAATACAAATCCGGTTATCGTTTTAAATGAAGCAGGACAAAATCTAAAGGAAGTCGTAGTAACTACAGGTTATGAAAAAACTTCAAAAAGAACTTTTACGGGGGCAATCAGTAAAATTTCCGGCAGTGAATTGAAAGTCGATGGTGTTGTAGATGTAAGCAGAATGATTGAAGGTAAAGCTGCCGGTGTTACTGTACAAAACGTTACGGGATCTTTTGGTTCGACGCCAAAAATTACGGTTCGTGGATCTTCTTCTATTTTTGGAGATACCAAACCTTTATGGGTTATTGATGGGGTTGTACAAGAAGATATTATCAACGTTTCATTTGCTGATTTAGCATCTGGAAACTCAGCAACATTATTAAGTTCTGCTGTAGCAGGTTTGAATGCAAATGATATTCAAAGTATTGAAATTCTAAAAGATGCATCTGCTACTTCAATCTATGGTTCAAGATCGTTAAATGGGGTGGTGGTTGTAACTACTAAACAAGGACGTAGAGATTCTCCTCTAAAAGTGACTTATTCTGTTGAAAACACAGTTAGAACTGTACCAAGTTATACTCAGTATGATATTCTAAATTCTCAGGAATCGATGAGTATTTTTCAAGAGATGAGAACCAAAGGTTATCTTAATCAAAGTTCGTCTATTACTGCAAGATTTAGTGGTGTTTATGGTATTTTGGCTAAAGAAGTTAACCGCTATAATGAATCAAATGGTCAGTATGGTGTTAGAAATGAGCAGCCATACATCAATGAATTTTTGCAAAAATATGAATTAGCAAATACAGACTGGTTTAAAGTTTTATTCAGACCATCTATCACGCAGAATCACTCTTTAAGTTTTTCAGGGGGTGGAAAAAATAATACTTTTTATGGTTCTCTAGGATACTATACTGATCCGGGATGGACTTTAGCTGATAATGTGAAACAATTATCATCAAACTTAAAAGGAACATTCTTTATCAACGACAGATTAAATATTACTTTATCAACACTTGCTTCTATACGTGATCAGGAAGCTCCGGGTACGTACGAAAGTAAAAACGATGCTGTATTTGGTAAGATAACCAGAGATTTTGATATTAACCCATTCAATTATGTATTAAGTACAAGCAGAACGCTTAGACCTTATGATGAAAATGGTAATTACGAATACTACCAAAACAACTGGGCTCCTATGAACATCTTAAAGGAGTTGAAAAATAATACTATGGGAATAAAAGTAAACGATATTCGTTTTCAAGCTGACATAGATTATAAAATAAACAAAAACTTAACCTATAACTTTACAGGTTCTGCACGTTATGCTAATACATCAAGAGAGCATAAAATTTACGAAGATTCAAACGTAGTAGGGGCATATAATGCAGGAGTTGGTGCGACTCTAAATACTCAAATTCAAAAGGATAATGTGTTCTTATACCAAAATCCAAATGATTTAACCGCACCGAAAATATCTGTATTGCCAAATGGTGGATTTTTAAGAAAATACACTAATGATATGACTTCTTATAATGTTAGAAATAGTATTACCTACAGAAACACATTGAATGACAAACATGAATTAGAAGGCTTCTTTGGTACAGAGTTCAGATCAGTAGACAGAAATAATGACAATTTTACTGCTGCAGGAATTCAGTATGAAAAAGGGCTTAGTGCTTTTATTGACCCAAAATTAATTGAAAAGTTAGTAAACGAAGGAAACTCTTACTACGATTTTGGAGCTGAAAGAGAGAGAACAGTTGGTTTCTTTGGAAAAGTTGGATATACTTACGATCGTCGTTATACAGGATCTATTACTGGTCGTTATGACGGGTCTAACAGACAAGGAGATACAGGATCATCAAGATGGCTTCCTACTTACACATTAAGTGGTAAATGGAACATTAAAGAAGAAAATTTCATGAAGAATGTTGAATCTGTAAACACTTTAGCACTTAGAGCTTCATACGGTTTAACAGCAACGGCAGGTCCTGCTACAAATTCATTGGCTATTTACAGAAGTTTTATCACTAACCGTTTTAACACAGGTGACAGAGAAAATGCAATAAATATTTCGGATTTACAGAATGCTGATTTGACATGGGAGAAACAATTTGAAACCAATATTGGTTTCGATCTTGGATTGTTCAGAAACAGAGTACAAGTAACTACAGATGTTTACAGCCGTAAAGCATTTGATCTTATTGATTATGTAATTACTTCCGGTGTTGGAGGACAATCTGTTAAACAGGGTAACAATGCCGATATGGAAACTAAAGGTATTGAGTTTGGTTTTACTACTCAGAATATTGCTGCGAAAGATTTTAAATGGTCTACAACACTAAACTTATCTGTTTATGATCAAAAAATTACAAAACTAGCCAACAGACCAGCAGTATTTGATTTGATAGCTTCCAACGGAGGTAACACAGTAGGGCATCCTAGAAACTCACTTTATTCTTATCAGTTCACGGGACTAAATCCTGAAGGATTACCAACTTTTAAATTACAGGATGGTGCTGAAAATAATATTACAGAAGCTAATTTTCAGGATACTAATAATGTAATGAAATATTTAAAATATGAGGGATCTGTTGAGCCAAATAAATCTATTGGTCTTGCTAATACGTTTACTTACAAAAACTGGTCATTATATGTTTTCATAGTAGGATCAGGAGGAAATAAAATCAGATTGAATCCTGTGTATAATAATGTTTACACAGATCAGACCGTTTTCACAAAAGAATTTGCTAACAGATGGATTAATCCAGGTGACGAGCAATATACAAATGTACCGGTTATTGCAGATCAATTGTTGAACAGAAATTACGGAGCTAATAACTTACAAATTGCATACAACACCTATAATTTTTCTGATGAGAGAATTGCAAGTGGTGACTTTGTACGATTAAAAAATATCTCACTTGGCTGGGAATTCCCAAGTGATTTTAAAAGAAAGTTAGGAGTTAGCACCTTTACTTTAAAAGGTTCTGCGGTTAATCCATGGCTGATTTATTCAGACAAAAAATTAAACGGACAAGATCCTGAATTCCGTAATACCGGAGGGGTAGCTTTCCCTATTACAGCACAATATACTTTTGCAATAAATATTTCATTCTAATACTAAAATTGATTATGAAAAATATAAAAATAACACTATCACTATTATTGCTGATTGGTTTTAGCAGTTGTGATGATTTCCTTTCAGAAGTACCAGATAACAGAACGCAGATAGATACACCTGAGAAAATATCTGAATTATTAGTTACAGCCTATCCTAGCTCTTCTTATTTTGCACTTGCTGAAGCCATGTCAGATAATGTTTTTGACAGTGAGTTAAAACAGGCTGCGAATGTAAATAATGATAATAGCTATAATTGGGAAATGCAAAATCAGATCGGAACAGATACTGAAAATGATTTTTGGACCGGATCGTACGAAGCTATAGCAGCAGCAAATCAGGCATTGGATGCGATTGAAAAATTAGGCAGCCCAACAAGTTTAAATCCACAAAGAGGGGAGGCATTGATCGCGAGAGCCTATTCTCATTTTATGTTGGTTTCATTATGGGCAAATCGCTACAATCCTACAACAGCCTCAACAGATTTGGGAGTTCCGTACATTACAAAACCAGAAACAGAATTATTAGTGAAGTACAAACGTAATACTGTCAAAGAAGTTTTTGATTTTATTGAGCAGGACATTACAGAAGGTTTGAAATATGTAACAAATGATTATAAAGAACCTAAATTTCATTTTAACAGGGATGCTGCCAGGGCTTTGGCATGTCGTTTTTACTTAATAAAAGGGGACTGGGATAAAGTTCTTGAATTTTCTGAAGGACTTGGCTCTAAACCAACTAAAATTAGAAGTTACCTTGCTTTTAACACTGTTCCTTTCTCCCAAATGCCTTTAGAATATTCTAAAGCAGAACAAGAAACCAATCTGTTAATTGCTTATCCTAATTCAACTGCAAACAGAGCAGGTGCATACAGATTTGCTCTTGCTGGAAATAAATCAGATGAAATATTAGGTAATCAAACCAATATGTGGGGTAAACCAAATTTAATTAAAGCTCAGGGTCAGTATTATAGCGGAGTACTAGTTGTGGTTCCTAAACTTTACGAATATTTTAAAGTTACCAACTTAACATCTGGTATTGGAGTGCCATACACTGCTACTGTTTTACTTAGCAATGACGAGTTATATTTGAACAGAATTGAAGCATTGGTGATGAAAAACAGAATGGCAGAAGCCAATACAGAACTGGGATTCTTTTTAGGAACCAGAACATCAGGATACAATGCTACAACAGATGTCTTGAATGAATCAGTAGTACAAGCTAAATATCCGGTAATCACAAATGAGTATACTCCATTCTATACCTTAAGCCCGCTTCAGGCTTCCTACATAAAAGCAATAGCAGAGGCAAGAAGAAAAGACTTTTTACGCGAAGGACTTAGATGGTTCGATATTAAACGTTTTAATCTGGTTGTAACTCATAATACACTTGAGTTTGGTAAAGTAATTCGAAAAAACGTTCTGGAGAAAGATGATAATAGAAGAGCATTACAAATTCCGCTTAGAGCTTCAGATAATGGTATTGAAAAAAATCCTAGATAATTTTTAATTAAAGTATAGTATGAAAATAGTAAAAACATATAAAATAGCACTAATGGCAGGGGTTTTACTTCTTGCATCCTGTGCCCATGAAGTACAGCCAAAAGAAAGTCAATTTGATTTTTCAGCACTGTCAAAAACAGATTTAGATAAATGGATCGGGACCAATTTCTTAGATCCTTATAACATAAATGTATACTATGAGTGGAATCAAAATTTAGTTGATAATACTAAATATCTATTTCCTCCTCAAGTAGATAAAGTTCAACCGGCAATGGAAGTGGTAAAAAAAATCTGGGTAGATAGCTACACCAAGATTGGCGGAGTGAATTTTGTAAAGAAAATTGCTCCCAGAGAATTTGTACTTGTTGGTGGTGTTAATTTAAACACTAACGGAACGGTAACACTAGGATTAGCAGAAGCTGGTCAAAGAGTTACACTATTTGAGGTAGATAAACTTAATAAGAAAAACAGAGCCAATGTTACACAGTTTATTCACACCATTCAACATGAATATGTGCATATTTTAAACCAAACTAAGCCATTTGACGAACAGGCCTGGTCAAAGTTAACTCCGGTAGGTTATACTTCCACATGGTACACAGAAGCACTTTCAACTTCAAGATCATTAGGTTTCATAACCAGCTATGCAAGATTGAATATTTACGAAGATTTTGCCGAAACTGCCGCTACAATTTTAACAAGTTCAAAAGCTGAATATGATGCCATTTTAGCAAGTGTAACAGATGCTACAGCTAAAGCAAATATTAAAGCAAAAGAAGCATTGGTTGTAAAGTATTATAAGGATTCTTTTAATATAGATTTCTATGCTTTAAGAGATGAGGCTCAAAAAAACACTGATGTTGTAGTTAATAACTAAGGACAATAAATTTTATAAAAAGCAATATTATGAAAGCAAAAAATATATATAAGTATTTAGCGATTTCTTTGATAGCTTTATTTCTGGGATCTTGTACAAGCACAGAAGTAGACGCTAAATTTGATCAAAATGCTACCGAAAGATTAAGTTCTCGTCAAAAAGAACTGAATGATGTTCTACTTTCATCTTCAGAAGGATGGAAAGCCGTTTACTACACAGACAGCACACAATTAGGAGGCTGGACACATTTATTCAAATTTCTTCCGGAAGGAAAAGTAGATATGGCCTCCGATTTTAATAGCCTGACAGGTACTTACAAAAGTCAGTACGAAATTCAGGTTGGCAGCACTGTAAGTTTAGTTTTTACAACGGAAAATAGAATACATCTTTTGTCTGATGCGAATAATTCTCCTACAGCGGCTCTTTTAGCCAAAGGATATTTAGGAGATTTTCAATTCTTTTATTATGGACAGAAAAATGGCGACATTATTTTTAAAACCAATAGAAATGGACACGAAGTTCGTTTTGTAAAAGCGACAGCAAAAGATTGGACAGATTTACCTAAAAACACGCCAATAATAAATGCCATAACAGGAAATGAGGTAAGTCCGCTTTATAGATTATTGCAAATAAATGACGGATCTACGGTACAAAACTATGATTTTGATTACAATACAGCTGCGCGTTTTGGAGTGGCAACTTCATTAGTAGCAGGATCAAATGACGTTCAAAATTTAGCTTTGGCTTTTACACCAACCGGAGCTACAGTAAAACCGGCACTTACAGTAAAAGGTCAAAAGCTGACTAATTTTGTGTATGATACCGCCACCAATAATTTTGTAGCAACTGGAACTGGTGGAGTAAGTGCAACTCTTAAATTTAGCAATGTCCCACCAAGATTAACAGATGATTATAAGATATTACTTCCGGGGAAAATTTATGCCAGATTTGGTTATTATGTTGACGATTATACAGAAGATGCATCAACAAACTCGCAATTGTTTGTAAATGAGTTAGCAAAAATTAATGCAAGTTTACCTAAAGGTGTAGCCATATCATCTGTTCAGCTTTATTTGAATCACTCGCTTGGAAATTTCATTTACTATACGTTTACAGGTGGTCAGGCAGCAATTTTTCACTACATAGATGTTGTGGAAGACGCACCGAACCAAAAGATCATTCTAAAACATAAGTCTTGGAACGGAAACACAACCGTTGCAGCTCCTGCATTTTTGGCAAATTTTGATAAAAATCTTGTCAATACAACTGGTGTTTATGTCAAGAAAGAAAACTTCAAGTTAGGATATACCAATACCGTTTATACGTTTACCAGTGCGTCAAGTTCATTTAGAATGACAACCTGGCTGCTTTAAGTTGCACCTAAAAAAATGCATTGTAGTCTTTTAGAAAGAGCAGCTACAAACTGCAATGCGTTTTGTCTTTATTTTATTTTATTTTTATTTTGAGTTGAGGCAGCCCTTACGGGCTGCTTTTTTAAGTGAGAAATCAGAACAACTCGTTTTGCCTGATTTAGAAACAAAACTAATATGTTATTTAAGAATATGTTTATGTCTGAAACTCAACGGACAAAAAATGATTGAGCTAACCAACTATTAAATAACCAATTTTATGATGTTAAAAACTATTTTAAATTTCGCAGGAGTTGAAGTACTAGGTAAAGAAGAACTAAAAGAAGTAAACGGAAGCGGTGGAGTAAGATGTACTGTACCGTGGTCACCATTACCTTATAATGGGCCGTGTATTATGCTTCCACCGATAACACCTGCAGAACCAATATGCAGAGCAACAATAGATGGTGTGATTTGTGAGTAGTTTCAAAGATGTGTCATCCTTAAAGAAAGATATTCAACCGATGCTAAAAGTTGAATAAATGACTTTTAAAGAACATTTTTTTATAGATTAAGAAAAACCGTTTCATAATTTGAAACGGTTTTTTTTATGATTATTGCTAAAGAATCGTCCTAAATCGCAAATTATACTAAGAGTAATTTTTTTAAAAAGGGAATTATCATATATTTGACAAGTCATTCACAGCACTGTTTTTTACTCTTTTTCTCAGGAGAAAGTAAAGAGCTGGTTAGCTGGAAATAATATTAACATTAATTTTGAATATGAAATTACTAGAAGGAAAAGTTGCCATTATTACAGGCGCTAGTCGTGGAATTGGAAGAGGAATTGCTGAAGTTTTTGCTAAACATGGCGCAAACGTTGCTTTTACATACAGCTCATCTGTAGCTTCTGCAGAAGCTTTAGAAGCTGAATTAAACGGTTTAGGAATTAAAGCAAAAGGATACCAATCAAATGCTGCCGATTTTAATGAAGCACAAACTTTTGTTGATGCAGTTTTAGCTGATTTCGGAACCGTAGATATCTTAATTAACAATGCCGGAATTACAAAAGACAATCTGTTAATGCGTATGTCTGAAGCAGATTTTGATCAGGTTATTGATGTAAACCTGAAATCTGTCTTTAATATGACAAAAGCAATTCAAAAAACCTTTTTGAAACAACGTTCAGGATCTATCATAAATATTAGTTCAGTAGTAGGAGTTTCAGGAAATGCAGGACAAACTAACTATGCCGCTTCAAAAGCAGGTGCAATTGGTTTTACTAAATCTGTAGCATTAGAGTTAGGTTCCCGTAACATTCGTTGCAATGCAATCGCGCCTGGTTTTATTGAAACGGAGATGACTGCAAAATTAAACGAAGATGTAGTAAAAGGATGGAGAGAAGGAATTCCGCTAAAAAGAGGAGGAAGCGCAGAAGATGTTGCTAATGCTTGTCTTTTCTTAGCTTCAGACTTAAGTGCGTATGTTACCGGACAAGTACTTAATGTTTGTGGAGGAATGCTTACCTAAAAATAATTTAAGGATTCAATAATTGAAAAATTTAAAGATTACTAATTTTTCAATCTTTTAATTTTTAAATTTTTTTAATCTTTCAATTCATAAAATATGACTACAAATACGATTCTATTAATATTACTTTCTTTAGTAATCGCAGTTGGTTTGTCGTATTTTCAATATTTTTTTAAAGCCAAAAACAAATCCAATGTGATTTGGTTTTTGGCTTTTTTACGTTTTTTAGCCATTTTTGGATTATTGCTTTTACTGATAAACCCAATAATGACCAAAAATGTACTGGAAGTTACCAAAACTCCGCTTGCAATTGCTGTAGACAATTCAAGTTCTATTACTGCTTTAAATTCAAATAAAAAAGTGATAGAATTGCATCAAAAATTGATGTCGAATCCTGCGCTTCGGGATAAATTCGAAATTCAGTCCTACCAGTTTGATGCCGATTTTAAACCTTCGGAGAAGTTTGATTTCAAAGGAAAACAAACCAATCTTGACGAAGTTGCCAAAAATCTAAAAAGCATCAATAAAAACCTGATTTTTCCAACTGTAATTATAACAGACGGAAATCAGACTACAGGAAACGATTATGTCTATCGTTTTGATCCTGTCAATAAAGTTTATCCTTTGGTTGTGGGAGATACAACCACTTTTTTAGATCTTAAAATCAATCAGCTTAACGTAAACAAATACGCTTTTCACAAGAATAAATTTCCGGTAGAAGTATTTCTTCAATGCGCAGGAGACAAAGCCACAAATGCTGATTTTACCATATCCCAAGGAGGTAAGGTAGTTGCCAAAGAAAAAGTTTCTTTTTCTCCTTCTAAAAAGACAGCAACCTTAAACTTGCTTTTACCTGCCGATAAAGTAGGTTTACAAATTTTTAAAGCAGCCGTTTCTTCCAATATCAAAGAGAAAAACAGCTACAATAACATCAAAAATTTTGCTGTCGAGATCATTGATCAAAAGTCAACGATTGCAATCGTTTCTGTTATAAACCATCCCGATATTGCAGCGTTAAAACGTTCGATTGAAACGAATGCACAGCGTAAAGTGATCCTGGTTAAACCAAATGATATCAATCAGCTGCAAGAAGCTTCTGTTTTGGTTTTATACCAGCCAACGACAGCATTCAAGGCTATTTTCGATAACAATAAGCTTGCCGGAGTAAACACTTTTATCATCACCGGTAACAACACTGACTTTAATTATTTGAATCAGCAGCAAAAAAATCTGGTATTTAAAATGAGTAGTCAGAGAGAAGATTATCTGGCAGAATTTGAATCGCAGTTTAATCTGTTTGCTGTAGATAATATAGGTTTTGAAAATTTTCCGCCACTGCAAAATTTATTTGGAACGGTAACCACTAATGGAAATGTATCGGTACTGCTTTCTTCAAAAATTAGAAATGTTTCGACAAATGCACCATTACTGGCCTTTACAGAGAATCAGGCAAAAAGGACTGCTTTTCTTTTAGGAGAAAACAGCTGGAAATGGCGTTTACAAAGCCATATTGACAATCAGTCTTTTGAGAAGTATGACGTTTTTATAGATAAGGTTATTCAGTATCTCGCTTCAACTACTTCCAAAAAATCTTTGGTAGTTACACACGAAAGCTTCTACAATTCCGGTGAGGCTATTGTCATCAATGCGCAGTACTTTAATAAAAACTATGAGTTTGATGAAAAAGCAAGACTTACAATTACCGTAACAAATGCAGCAACCAAACAGGTAAAAAACTATGACTTACTAAAAGGAAACAACTCTTTTTCGGTAAATCTGGATGGATTGGCCACCGGAAAGTACAATTTCACAGTAAAAGAATTGAATACCAATACTTCTTATTCAGGTCACTTTGAAATTTTAGATTTTGATATAGAAAAGCAATTTGTAAATCCGGATGTTCAGAAATTAAAGCAATTAGCCCTACAAACCAACGGAAAAGCTTTCTTTGAAAATCAGTCAGATGATTTAATTCAACAGCTTTTAGAGAATAAAGAATACAAATCGATCGAAAAAAATATTTCCACCAAAACACCTTTAATTGATTGGGTTTGGCTGTTGATTTTAATTGCTTTGGTATTGACCGTAGAATGGTTTATCCGTAAATACAATGGATTACTTTAAATAGTAAAAAAGTTTCGTAGCACAAAAAAAACTTTTTTTTTGCGTAACTTGAAACTTTAAACATGAAACAAAACTAAGTAATACAATGGATTTCAGGCTAAAAGTATTCTACACCGTTGCACTCCGTCTTAACTTTACTAAAGCGGCAACTGAATTATATATTTCACAGCCAGCGGTTTCCAAACACATTCAGGAACTTGAAGAAACTTATAAAACCAAGCTTTTCGAACGAAACGGTTCCAAAATCGCTTTAACTCCGGCAGGAGAAATTCTGCTAAAACACACCAAAAACATCTTTGAAATATATCGCGAAATAGACTTCGATATGAGCAGTTTTATTAACGATCGTCAAGGATTACTGAGGTTGGGAGCGAGCACAACGATTTCTCAGTACATTATTTCACCGGTATTAGCACGTTTTCATCAAAAACAAAAAGACATTAAAGTCAATTTGCTCAACGGAAATACAGAACAAATTGAGAATGCCTTAATCCATAAAGAAATCGAAATCGGAATTGTTGAAGGACAATCCAAAAACCAATCGATTAAATATACTCCGTTTTTAAAAGATGAACTGGTGCTGGTGTGCAATACCAAAAATCCGCTGATCAAACAAAATGAAATTTCACTGGAAGATTTAAAATCGATGAAATTCATTACCCGTGAGCGTGGATCTGGAACACTTGAAGTTATAGAATACTCTTTGAAGCAAGTTGGGGTGAAAATAAGTGATCTACAAATCGAAATGCAGTTAGGAAGTACCGAAAGCATTAAATCATATCTTCTAAATTCGGACTGCCTGGCTTTTATGTCCATACATGCAGTAGATAAGGAACTTAAAAACAATGAATTAATGACACTTGATGTCGCTAATTTGTCTGTTGAACGCTACTTCTACATCATTACTTTACTAGGTAAACCAAATGCATTAACCGAGCTTTTTATCCAAAATTTGTCCGCTTACTATAACCTAGAGTTATAGCCTATTGCGTTTTACGATTGGTAATTTTGATATAAACGACAGACCTTTGTACAAGAAATATCAAATTACTTATTTTGAAAACGAAACAACAAACATCGGTACATTTTTTTGAAATTAATCCTTATACGCAACAGGCAATTTTTGCGTTCATAATTGTTCTATGCCTATTTTCAATCATTTCACCTCCAATTGCTTTACTATTAGGAGTAATTCTGGTAAATGTCTTCGGGAATCCATTTGAAAAATTCAATGCGGTAGCGATTACTTATTTACTTCAATTTTCAGTGGTAGGTTTAGGCTTCGGAATGAATGCAACTACAGCGCTCTCTGCCGGAAAAGAAGGATTCTTACTTACTATATTATCCATTTTCAGCACTTTACTTTTAGGGACTTTCTTAGGGAAAGCATTCAAAACCGAGAAGAAAACCTCCCATTTAATTTCTTGCGGAACAGCTATTTGCGGAGGAAGCGCCATTGCGGCCATTGCACCGGTAATTAAATCTAATGAGAATCAGACCTCAATCGCTCTGGGAGTTATTTTTATTCTGAACTCTGTAGCATTGTTTGCGTTCCCCTTTATTGGACATCAACTCGACTTATCACAGAAAGACTTTGGATTATGGTGCGCCATAGCCATTCACGACACGAGTTCTGTAGTAGGTGCTGCCAATAAATACGGCACAGAAGCTTTACAAATTGCAACTACTGTGAAATTGGCCAGAGCCCTATGGATTATACCGATCTCTCTTTTAACCGCTGTGCTTTTTAAGAATAAAAACTCTAAAATCAAGATTCCGTATTTCATAGGTTTATTCATTCTCGCCATGCTTTTCAATACTTATGTGCCACAAACGGCTGTTATAGCACCACATATTGTTTCGATTGCCAAAATCGGTCTTACGATAACTTTATTCCTGATAGGAGCTACTTTAAGTGTCAATACTTTAAAATCAGTTGGCGCTAAACCTTTATTACAAGGAGTTGTTCTTTGGATATTTATTGCAGTTCTGGGGCTTGTGTCGATACTATTTTTCCACTAAAGAGAAATAGCTATTTCACATTCGAGAATCTAACAACAGGCTTATCAATCAGCTTATACTGTTTTCCTTTAAACGAAAAACGTCTTTCGATCTCGAAATTAAACTTCTTCTTAGTTTTGGCCATTGCAGCTATTTCATCAGGTAAAACGACTTCAAATTCATCATTAGCCTGGGCAGCTTTACTAAAGGAGCCGTTTGTTTTAACGACAATATCCCTAAAGTGTTTTTTGTTTGTATCCTTTACGACGGTGTAAGAACCGGACCATTCTACGCTAGCCACATTGGTGAGTTTGTAATTGTAAGACTCTAAAATAGGCTGGTACCTTCCGTCAAATCCGGCAATCAGATAGAGAATCCCTTCAAATGGACCGCCCGCACCACCATTTACATGGGTGAGGGTAAAGGCGTACTGATCTTCTCCAATTTCTACCAATTTTGGAGAAGGCGCCTGAGCAAAAGAGCCAAAAGCCGCAATAGCAGGTTGAAAAGACCTCATTTGCCAGGTTTGGTTATTTTTAGCAAACTTGGCTACGCCAACAAGTCCGCCGGAAAATCTTCCGGTCTGCAACCCGTCTTCGTCGTAAAAAGAATGATTAAAAAGCAGCAATTTAAACTGATTCCCTTTAGAATCTGTATAATCAAGAGTGCCCAAAACCCTGGTTGCAACGCCATTTTCATAAGGAAACAACTGATCGCCTTCGACACCATTGACATCAATATAGGCGGCAGGTTTGCAATTGCTGCATTTCCAGCTTATAAAAGTATTATGGTCGGAAAGATTATATAGTTTACCCGGAAACAATTGCTGCATTGTTTTCACCGAATTGAAAGGATCCGCTACCTGTAATGTTCTTTTGGTATTCAGAATCGTATCCTGAACATTTTTCAATTCGACAATATCTTCTTGTGCAAAACCGCTGGAAGTGAAGAGCAGGAAAAGAATTCCTACAGAAATGAGGCGCATATTTTTAGATTTAGATAAAAAGTAGCGAATTTACGAAGAAACTTTTAATTTGAATTTCAATTACTTCGGATTCAAAAAAAATAAATGAAGCTAAATTTTGCAATCTTTACGATTATTCCCTTTGAAATGTACATAAATAAAATAAATTTGCACCTCTAACAAAAATAAAAATGAAAAACTTAAAAATGAAACCAAGACTAATTGCATTATTCGCATTAGCAATTGGTTTTTTGACATTATCCTGGGGGATGGTTGGTCACGAACGTATTAATAAAGCCGCAGTTATGGCTTTGCCACACCCGCTTCAGGTATTCTTCTATAATCATATAGATTTTATTACACAGGAAGCCTCTGTACCGGACATTAGAAAATATGCCTTAAATTATAAAGACGAAAATCCAAGACATTATTTTGACATGGAGAGTTTTGGTAACCCAGCAGATTTCCCACAGACTTTAGAAGCAGCAAAGCAAAAATACGATGCCAAATTCTTAAACGAGAACGGAATTCTGCCTTGGTATATCGAAGAGATGATGGTAAAATTAACGAAAGCTTTTAAAGAGAAGAACAGAGCTGAAATCTTGTTTTTAGCTGCAGATTTAGGTCATTACGTTGGTGATGCACACATGCCATTGCATACCTCTTCAAATCATGACGGACAATTAAGCGATCAAAAAGGAATTCATTCCCTTTGGGAAAGCAGACTTCCGGAATTGTTTGTTAAAAACTACAGACTAAACGTTCCGCAAGCACAGTACTATGAGGATGTTCACAAAGCAACCTGGGACATGATTAATGATACTCACAGTTTAGTTCAGCCTTTGCTGGATGTAGATAAAAAGCTAAGAACAACAACTCCGGAAAATGAGACTTTTAAAATGGATGCTGATGGGAAAGTACTAAAGAGCAAATACAATACAGCTATTTTCTCTGACGAATATGCTAAAAAACTGCACAAAGAATTAAACGGAATGGTGGAGAATCAAATGAAGAAAGCCATTGCAGCAACAGCAAGTTTTTGGTACACAGCATGGGTAAATGCAGGAAAACCGGATTTAAGTGATTTGGACGCATTTGAGCTGACACAAAGAAATAATCAAGCCTTAAAAGATGATGCCAGATTATTTCAACAAGGAAACTTATTTGGAATGAAAAATCAGAATGATTAAATAGTTTACTTTATAAGTATTCAGTCGCAGTCACGGTCTCTGTACTGTGTTTAGTTTACAGATTATAGCTAATTATTATAATGAGAACAGCCTCAAATTCTAATGAATCTGAGGCTGTTTTTTTTGTAATATTTCTTATTTAATTTTATTTTAGACTTCATCCGCGATCAATACCGCAATAGTAAGCAGTATTCAACTGTGAGCACAACTGAATACTGCGACTGAGACTGAAAACTAACGCTGATACTTCTTCTCTTTAAGCATATAGGAAGCTGTTTGATAAAAAGAAATGGTTTCTTTTACCAAATCAGCTCTCTCTGTTTTCATCGGAGTTTCGTTGTAATCAATTTGAAATTCAGGAGCAATACCCGGTTTCGGGTTAATTTGCACATTAAACTGTTTTACCTGTTGCTTAGGCGACAAAATCGTCAGAACATTGTCTTTAATTAGCCCCATGTCCTGATAGGTGGCAATAAAAGCTCTGGGTTTATAATCCGGTTTTAAAACATCCTGACCAAAAAACTTACTTTCATAATTAAAATTTAATAATCCTAAGAGCGTTGGCATAACATCTATTTGCGACATTAACTGATTGTATTTTTGAGGTTTTCCATTCGGATCATAAATAAACCCCGGAATTCTATACTTATCTAAAGGAAGCTCAGTTTTTCCTGCACTTGAGGCACAGTGGTCGGCTACAATTACAAAAATGGTATTTTTGTACCAAGATTGTTTGCTTGCCATTTCAAAGAATCTTTTCAACGAATAATCTGTATATTTTACACCTCCTTCACGAGATTTTGCATCACCCGGAATATCAATTTTATTATTTGGATACGTAAAAGGTCTGTGATTACTTACCGTCATAATGTGATTAAAGAAAGGTCTGTTTTCCTTTTCCTCAGCATTCATAACCTTTATCGCTTTATTGTACATATCTTCATCACAAACACCCCAAACATTGGAGAAGGTAATTTCTTCAGGTGCAAAACTTGATTTGTCTACAATTTCATAACCATTTCCGGAAAAGAAATCCTGCATATTATCAAAGAAAGCATCTCCGCCATACAAATATTTCACCTTATATCCCTTTTGCTTAAAAATAGCTCCGGTAGAAAATTTGTTTTTATTGTCTTCTCTTTTTACAACACTTTCACCGGCAGTTGGAGGCAAACATAAAGTAACCGCTTCCAGTCCGCGAACTGTCCTGTTTCCGGTAGCATATAAATTGGTAAAAAGAAGACTCTTTTGAGCCAAACTATCTAAGAAAGGAGTAATGTTTTCCTCATTTCCATACATCTTCATAAAATCGGCACTATAACTTTCGATAGTAATCAGCACCACATTTTTATGATTTTCAAGCGAATCTCCGGTAATAGTTCTTTTAGTACTGTTTCCTTTAATAGTAGCGAATTGCTGTTTTAGAAGCGCAAAAGCCTCTTCATTAGGCAACGTTTTATAAAAATCAAAGTAATCAAGTTTACTGTTCTCAAATGCTAAGTAAAATTTGTATATACCGTTAGCCTGTAACTCGTTAACAAAAACATTCTTTGAGTTTTCCGTTTTTGCCAGCGTTGGAATCGCAATTAGTGAAACAGCAAATGCCCCAAGATAGATAGCAGTAATTTTTATTTTTTCACTTATAGTTGGAATATGATCAATATAATTTCTGGATTTTTTAAGTATAAAGTAAGTCACAATTCCGGTGACTAAAAATAAAGCCGAAAACAAAGGAATTACCGGATAGGACTCCATAATATTTCCAATAACCTCAGTAGTGTAAATCAAATAATTTACCGCAATAAAATTATACTTCACACCAAACTCATTCCAAAAGAAATATTCACTTAAACCATTTTGCAGAATTAGTAAAACATACAGGAAAATTACAAATGCAAACAACCAATATCTGATTTTATCCCTTAGCTTAGGCAGAAACAATAAAAGAGCAAAGAGAGCCATCTTAATTCCGATGAAAATCATAACGATCATTGGCAAAGCACCTCCATACTCGTCAAAGATACTTTTCCCGGAAGCTGCATAGATAAAGAGAACTGCAAAAATCCCAAGAATTATATAACCGGAAGGTTTATTATACTTAGAATTGGATATGAAAATCAGATAGAGCCATAAAAAAACACTTGCCACAACAAAAACAAAAAAATCAGAAACAAGTCCAAGTACAAAGATTTTTAAGCTCTGAATAATGGTAAATGAACTTTGTGTAATGGGATGAAAAAACAAAACAATTCTTAACAGAAAACTAACGATAAAATAAAATATCGCCAGATTGTAGATTGGGGAAAACTTTTTTGTGAGGGACATTAATAGCTTTTTAAGTTCAGATAATTATTAATTTAAAAGAGTTATTCATTTGCTTAAGATTGTAAAATTAGTAAAAATAACATACTTTTTTTAAGGATAAACAGCGAGTAGTCTCTTTTATAGTCAAATAGGAAAATATTACCGATTTTGACTTCTTTTTCAAACAAAAATAATCCCATTAAATTAATTCAGAATAAAGTTATGCTTTTGCCTTACTTAGTGTTAACTTAAGGTTTACTTAAGCAGGTTAATTTTCAGCTATTCTAATGGTATTAAGTCCTTTCTGACCTCAAAAGTCTTATCTTTGAAGGTAAATAATTACAGTTCAACTAAAATTACACTATTAAAATGCACATTCTAATCGTTGAAGATGAGTTAGGTATTGTTCAGTTTTTGCAACAAGGTCTGCAGGAAGAAGGATACCAAATTACGACAGCCAATGATGGCTCTAAAGCTTTTGAGCTGATTCACAGCCAACACTTTGATTTGATTTTATTAGACTGGATGCTTCCTAAAATTAACGGATTAGATTTGTGCAGAGCCATTAGAGTTAAGGATCAGAAAACCCCAATTATTTTTTTGACCGCTAAAGATACTGTACAGGAAACGATAGAAGGCCTGAAAGCAGGAGCAAATGACTACATCAAAAAACCTTTTAGCTTTGAGGAATTGGTGGAACGCATCAAAATACACTTTAGAAATCAAAAAGGTTCAGAAGATTTGACTTTGGGCACTATTAAAATAGATTTGTTAAAACATATCGTTCTAAAAAACAATGAGGAAGTTGCGCTGACCCAGAGAGAATTTGAACTCTTAAAATATCTTATTCAGAATAAAGGAAAAGTCTGCACACGAAATCAAATATTAAAAGATGTTTGGGAAATAAACTTCGAATACGATACTGGTGTAATCGATGTTTTTATGAATGCCATCCGAAAAAAGCTCAATTTAAAAATTGAAGAAGATTATATTAAAACTATACGCGGTATCGGTTATATCGCTAACGATTTATAAATGACACAACTTTCTTTTAAAAACAGAATTGCTTTAAATTACATCATTACAACGGGATTATTAATTTTAGCCGTTTTCTCCGTCATTTATTCTATTGTAAAACACACGGTTTACAGTCATATCGATGAAAAAATAAAAGTTGAAATTCAAAATCACCTCCAGGAAATCAAAGAGGTAAAGGGAAAAGTAATTTTAATTGATGAAGAAGAATGGAACGAAAGAGAACACAACACGGTAGATGTCAATCCCGTTTTTGTAGAGTTCCTCGATCTGAATAAAAAAATCATTGAAAAAGCACCGAATCTAAAAACCCAAATCCTTAAATTTAATGATTCTGTTGAAGATTTTGAACTCTTTGACACCAAAATGGGAGACCATGCGATCCGACAAATTCAGGTTCCGCTTCATCTTAAGGAGAAGAAAATTGGATATGTAATCGTTGCCATGTCCCTGGCCGATTCTAAAATGGTATTGAACAACCTGTTTGATATCATGTCACTTTCTTTTTTAGGCATTCTGATCCTGTTATTTTTCATCGCCAGATTCTTTGCGGGACGAAGCATAAAACCCATCAATGAAATCATTAATACCTCAAAAATTATCACCAAAGACAATTTAAAGACACGTATTGCATTACCGAGAACTAAGGATGAATTGTACACGCTTTCGAAAACGATAAACAATCTTTTAAACCGAATTGAACATGCAATTGAACGCGAAAAAGAGTTTACCTCTGATGCTTCTCATGAACTAAGAACACCTCTTACTGTTATTAAAGGGACACTCGAAGTACTAATCCGTAAACCTCGTGATAACAAAGAATACGAAGATAAAATAAACTATTGCATAAAAGAAGTCGACCATCTGAATATGCTTGTAGATCAACTGCTGTTGATGGCTCGTTTTGAAAATCAGAAGAAAAATATCAATACCGAATCTGTTTATCTAAATGGGGTAATTTTAGACGTTTTCAGATTAAACTCCGAAAGAATTAACAATCAGCAGATCAAAATTAAATTTGATACTCGTCAGGATTATTATATTGAGTCGGATAACTTTTTAGTCATTACCATACTTAGAAATATAATTTCGAATGCTATTAAATATTCACACAATGGAGGAGAGGTAACTGTTCTGCTCTCCGAAGAGAATGAAAAGACAATCTGTAGGATTTCAGATAACGGTATTGGTATTGCAAAGCAAGATTTAGACGCTATTTTTAGTCCGTTCTTTAGATCCAATTCTACGGAACATCCGGAAATTAAAGGAACCGGATTAGGGCTTTCCATCGTAAAAAGGGTAACTGAACTACTTCATATCAAGTTTAAAATGGAAAGTGAAATAGGGATAGGTACCACTGTCATTCTATACTTTGATCAAAATAAAAAAGCCCTTTTATAGCTTCTAAAAGGCCTGTAAAATTAAGCCTTGAAAGATTTTTTAACAATAAAATACCATTAAGTTAAAATAAAAAATGCTTTTTTATGAAAATAACTACTATATTTGCAACCGAATCAAAGAATTAAAAAATAAAACAAGACATGATTTCTAATCAATTACATCATCATCATTTTCATTATTGCTCTCAGGCGATGTGTTAATGGTATGCGTGTAAATCATCATATTTTAAAACCCGTTTGAGTACATCAAACGGGTTTTTTTATACCACTTCTTTGTACTCAGACTATTTAATTCTAAAAAACTAAAAAAATGAGTACATTAAAAATTGCAATTCAAAAATCAGGTCGATTAAACGAAGACAGCATTCAAATTCTTAAAGATTGTGGTATTTCAATCAACAACGGAAACGATCAGCTTAAAGCCGAAGCTTCCAACTTTCCTTTAGAAGTTTTATACCTTCGAAACTCAGACATTCCGCAGTATTTAATTGATGGAGTGGTTGATCTTGCTATCGTTGGCGATAATTTACTTGTGGAGAAAGGTCGACAAATTGAAGTAATTCAAAAACTGGGTTTTTCTAAGTGTAAAGTTTCTGTTGCAGTCCCTAAAACCTTTGAATACAATTCGATACAGGATTTATCAGGTTTGCGTGTTGCAACATCATATCCCAATACTGTGAACGAGTATTTTAATTCTTTTGGATTAACCGTCGATATTCACCAAATTTCAGGTTCTGTAGAAATTGCTCCTAACATCGGACTTGCAGATGCCATTGTAGATATTGTTTCCAGCGGAAGCACCTTATTCAAAAACAATTTAAAAGAGGTTGAAGTAATTCTTAAAAGTGAAGCTGTTCTGGCAGTTTCGCCAAAAGTATCTCCCGAAATTCAAAAACACATTGATACTTTAAAATTTAGAATTCAGTCTGTTTTAAGAGCGAGAAACTCCAAATACATCCTAATGAACGTGCCTAACGATAAAATCGAAGCAATTGGAAAAATTCTGCCGGTGCTTCGAAGCCTTACCGTTTTGCCACTTGCACAGGAAGGATGGAGCAGCGTTCACTCGGTAATTGACAAAGACACCTTTTGGGATGTAATTGACCAATTAAAAGAGGAAGGAGCAGAAGGAATCTTAGTGTGTCCAATTGAGAAAATGGTTCTGTAGTGTGCTTCGCACGCTTTAAGCAATAGGCTGTAAGCTAAATGCTTTGAAAAATTAAAAAAAAAGAAACTGCTTATAGCCTAAAGCTTAAAGCATAAAGCAAAAAAAAAATGAATAAAATAAACAATCCGAAACCAGATACCTGGTCAGAAATTCTAAAACGACCAACTAAAACGATCGATGATATCGAAGTCACAGTAAAGGAAATTTTTAAAGAAGTACAGAAAAAAGGGGATGAAGCTGTGGCTAAATACACTTCTATTTTTGACGGAATTACTCTGGAAAACTATGAAGTTTCATCTGAGGAAATCCAGGAAGCCAATTGTAGCATTTCAGAAGAACTAAAAGCGGCTATTCAGTTAGCAAAAGAAAACATATATAAATTTCACAGTGCTCAAAAAACCGATAAGATCTCAATTGAAACGGCTGAGGGAGTCAACTGCTGGCAGGAAAAAAGACCTATTCAAAAAATTGGTCTATACATTCCGGGAGGAACAGCACCTTTGTTTTCAACTGTTCTAATGTTGGCCGTTCCTGCCGGAATTGCTGGTTGTAAAGAAATAGTAATGTGTTCTCCGCCTGATAAATCCGGGAAAATAAACCCTGCCATTCTATATGCCGCTACTTTATGTGGTGTAACCAAAATCTTAAAAGTGGGAGGAATTCAGGCCATTGCCGGAATGACATTTGGAACAAACTCAATCCCTAAAGTGTATAAAATTTTCGGGCCAGGAAATCAATTTGTAACTGTAGCAAAACAGTTGGCAACTCAATTTGGAGTAGCCATCGATATGCCAGCCGGACCTTCAGAATTACTGGTCGTAGCTGATGACACTGCTGTACCAGCGTTTGTTGCCTCCGATTTACTGTCTCAGGCAGAACACGGAACAGACAGTCAGGTGATTCTGGTTTCGACTTCTAAAAGATTAATTGAAGCAGTTGAAAAAGAGATCCAGGTTCAAATTGAAGAACTTCCCCGAAAAACCATCGCTAAAAAAGCCATTGAAAATTCAAAGCTAATTTATGTAGAAAACGATCAAATCGCTTTAGATTTAATTAATGAGTACGGACCGGAACATTTTATCATTTGCTCTCAATACGATGATTTCTACTGTAATGGTATTATCAACGCAGGTTCTGTGTTTATAGGCAATTACACCCCTGAAAGTGCGGGAGACTATGCGTCAGGAACCAATCATACTTTACCAACAAACGGCTATGCCAAAAATTATAGCGGCGTAAATCTGGACAGTTTTGTAAAATCAATGACCTTTCAGAAAATATCTAAGGAAGGAATTCAGAAAATTGGCAGCGCCATTGAAATTATGGCTGAAGCTGAAGGATTACAAGCTCACAAGAATGCAGTTACATTACGATTAAAGAGTTTGAAGGAAAGAGTATAGAGGCAAGAGGCAAGAGGCAAGAATATAGAAGCAAGAATATAGAGCAAAGACTATAGAACATACAAGTAAAGGATACGGTAGCTACTGACCAGACAAAAAGTCTACTATCTTGACTCTTGGCTCTATACTCTATTCTCTAAAGAAAAAAAAGAAAAAAAAAAAAATGAAATTAGATATAAACACGATAACAAGAGAGAATGTAAAATCTTTGAAGCCGTACTCATCAGCTCGTGACGAGTTTGAAGACTTTGATACTGCCGAGATGATTTTTCTGGATGCGAATGAAAATCCGTTTCAAACTGGAGTAAATCGTTACCCTGATCCGCAACAACTTTCGGTTAAAGCCATTTTGGCAAAGAATAATAAGGTAAAAACAAGCCAGATTTTATTAGGAAACGGAAGTGATGAAGTTCTCGATTTACTCTTCAGAGCTTTCTGCGAACCTAAAATAGACAATATTATTTCGCTTCCGCCAACATACGGGATGTACAGCGTTCTGGCTGACATTAATGCAGTCGAGAACAGAGAAGTTCTACTTTCAACTGATTTTCAGCCACAAGTAGATCAAATCTTAGATACTGTTGACGATTCTACTAAAATTATCTTTTTATGCTCTCCAAACAATCCTACGGGAAATTCATTTTCAGATGAGAGCGTTGTAAAACTACTTCAGAATTTTAAGGGTTTAGTTGTGATTGACGAGGCTTATATAGACTTTTCAAAAAAGGAAAGCTGGCTGACGGAGATCGATGAATATCCAAACTTGATCATCACGCAAACCCTTTCAAAAGCCTACGGACTAGCAGGAATCCGATTAGGAATTTGTTACGCTTCCGAAGCTGTGATTTCGGTTCTCAACAAAATAAAACCTCCTTATAACGTAAACGAATTAACCCAGCAGAGAGCTATAAATCGTTTGAATAATCCCGAAACAATAAAGAATGAAATAGCTTCAATTATCGAACAAAGAGAAGAGTTAGTTAAAGTTTTACTTGAGGTAAGTTTTGTAGAAAAAGTATATCCAACTGAAGCTAATTTTGTTTTGGTAAAAGTAGACGATGCCAATAAAAGATACGATCAGTTAATTGAAAAAGGAATCGTAATCCGAAACAGAACCAGTCAGCCTTTATGCGAAAACTGCCTTCGTTTGACGATTGGCATTCCGGAAGAAAACGCTGTTTTGATTAAAGAATTGAAATTATTGAAATAAAATTTAACCGCAAAGCTCGCAAAGAATTACGCGAAGTACGCAAAGTTTTCTTGCCACAGATTATACAGATTAAAAGAATTTTTATTTTGCCACAAATTTCTCGAATTTTCACTAATTCAATTCGTTTTAATTTGTGAATTCGTGGCGAAAAATTAAACACAAGGAATAAAAAAATCATTATAATCTATATAATCTGTGGCAAAACAAAAATATAAACTATGAAAAAAGTACTTTTTATCGATCGTGACGGAACGATTGTTTTAGAACCTGAAAATTACCAACTAGATGCTTTGGAGAAAGTAGAATTTTATCCAAAAGCTTTTCAATACTTAGCTAAAATTGCCAACGAACTAGATTACGAATTGGTAATGGTTACCAATCAGGACGGTCTGGGAACAGATAGTTTTCCGGAAGAAACGTTTTGGCCAACGCAAAATTTTATCTTAAAAGCATTTGAGAATGAAGGAATTAAATTTGATGCTGTCTTCATCGACAGATCTTTTCCGGAAGATAATACCCCAACAAGAAAGCCAAGAACCGGGATGCTTACACAATACATCGATAACCCGGAATATGATTTAGAAAATTCTTTTGTTTTAGGAGATCGTTTGACGGATGTTGAATTAGCTAAAAATCTGGGAGCGAAGGCTATTTTTATCAATGATAATGACGGAATCGGGAGCAATGAAATTTCTTCTAAACGGGAAGAATTAGACCAAACGATTGTGCTTCAGACAATGAATTGGAAAACGATCTATGAGTTTTTAAAGCTAGAAGCACGTTCAGCCTCGATTACTCGTAAAACGAATGAAACAGACATTTTTATTAATTTGAATCTGGATGGAACGGGAAAAAGTAAAATTGAAACCGGAATTGCATTTTTTGACCACATGTTAGATCAAATTTCCCGTCACGGACAAATGGATTTAGAAATACTGGTGAAAGGTGATTTGGAAGTGGATGAACACCACACCATTGAAGACACCGCAATTGCTTTGGGAGAAGTTTTCGCCAAAGCACTGGGAAATAAACTGGGAATCGAACGCTATGGCTTTTGTTTGCCTATGGACGATTGTCTGGCACAGGTCGCAATCGACTTTGGAGGAAGAAACTGGCTGGTTTGGGAAACCGAATTCAAGCGCGAAATGGTCGGTAAAATGCCAACAGAAATGTTTTTTCACTTCTTTAAATCATTTTCAGATGGTGCAAAAGCAAACATCAACATCAAAGCTGAAGGAACCAATGAGCACCACAAAATCGAGGCAATTTTTAAAGCTTTCGCAAAAGCGATAAAAGTGGCAGTGAAAAGAGATACGGAGAAAATGATTTTACCCTCAACAAAGGGAATGTTGTAAAACGCTATAAGCTATAAGCAATAGGTAATAAGCCTAAAGCTTAAGGCCTAAAGCATAAAGCTTTTATTAATGAAAATAGTAATCATAAACTACGGCGCAGGAAATATTCAAAGCATCATGTTTGCAGTAGAAAGACTCGGTTTTAAAGCGGTTTTGAGCAATAACCCTGATGAAATTCAAAAGGCCGACAAAGTAATTTTTCCGGGAGTAGGAGAAGCAAGTTCAGCAATGACCAAACTGAAAGAAAGCGGTTTGGATCGTTTGATTCCGAACTTAAAGCAGCCTGTTTTAGGAATTTGCCTCGGAATGCAATTAATGTGTAATGCAACTGAAGAAGGGAACACGGGAGGTTTGGGAATTTTTGACGTAGATGTCATAAAATTTACATCTAATGTAAAAGTACCACAAATGGGGTGGAATCAGATTTATAATCTAAAATCGGATCTGTTCAAAGACATTGCCGAAAATGAATTTATGTACCTGGTACACAGTTTCTACGCACCAAATTGCCAATATATGATCGCAACAACAAACTATGATGTAGAGTACGCATCGGCATTACAAAAAGATAATTTTTATGGAACGCAATTTCACCCTGAAAAGAGTGGTGATGTTGGGGAGAAAATATTAGAGAATTTTTTGAAATTAAATGATTGAATAATCCAAAGATTAAAAAATGGAACTAAATCTTTAAATTATTCAATTTTAAATCTTTTAATAAAATAAACAAAATGAGAATAATACCCGCCATAGATATTATAGACGGAAAATGTGTTCGCTTATCGAAAGGCGATTATGACACTAAAATAATTTACAATGAAAATCCTCTCGAAGTTGCCAAATCATTTGAAGCTCACGGAATCGAATACCTGCATTTAGTCGATTTAGACGGTGCCAAGTCAAGTAAAATTGTCAATTACAAAATCTTAGAGCAAATTGCGACACAAACGAGCTTACAAATTGATTTTGGAGGCGGTTTAAAATCAGATGAGGATTTAAGAATTGCCTTTGAAAGTGGGGCAAACCAAATTACAGGTGGAAGTATTGCTGTAAAAAATAAAGAAATATTCCAAAAATGGATCTCTCAATATGGTTCCGGGAAAATTATACTAGGCGCTGACGCCAAAGACGAAAAAATTGCCGTTTCAGGCTGGTTAGAAAATTCAGACGAAGATCTGATTCCGTTCATTCAGGAGTATCAAAATAAAGGAATTCAATACGTTATTTGTACAGATATTGCAAAAGATGGAATGTTAGAAGGCCCAAGTTTTGATTTGTATCAAAAAATACTAAGCGAAGCTGTTGGTGTAAAATTGATCGCATCAGGCGGAATTTCAACGTTTGACGAATTGCCTAAACTAGCCGAACTGGGTTGTGAAGGAACAATCATCGGAAAAGCTATTTATGAAGGAAGAATTTCTTTGAAACAATTGGAGAATTTTATAATAAGAAAATAAGGTAATTAAATAATGAGATAATTGGAAAATGAGAAAATTAGATAATTTGATAACTCAGAAACAATCGTAAAAAATTATCTCATTTTCTAATTCCCTAATTAACAAATTAAAAAAAATGTTAGCAAAAAGAATCATACCCTGTTTAGATATAAAAAATGGGAGAACCGTAAAAGGGGTTAATTTCGTTGATCTCCGGGATGCAGGGGATCCGGTTGAGTTGGCAGAACTGTATTCAGCAGAAGGTGCCGATGAACTGGTTTTTCTGGATATTTCAGCCACTGAAGAACGCCGTAAAACGCTTGTTAATATGGTTCGAAATGTCGCAGAGAAGATCAATATTCCATTTACTGTCGGAGGTGGAATTTCGAGCGTTGAAGATGTTGAAATTTTACTGAACAATGGCGCAGATAAAGTTTCGATCAATTCCTCGGCAGTCAAGAATCCACAGCTAATTAATGAATTGGCTCAGAAATTTGGAAGTCAGTGTGTGGTCGTCGCTATAGATGCCAAACAAATTAACGGACAATGGATCGTACATTTGGTAGGAGGAAAAGTACCAACCGAACTCAATTTATTCGATTGGGCAGTTGAAGTGGCAGAACGTGGAGCAGGAGAGATATTATTTACTTCGATGGACAATGACGGCACTAAAAACGGATTTGCGAATGAGGCACTCGCTAAACTTTCAGCACTCGTTAATATTCCGATAATTGCTTCGGGTGGTGCAGGAAATATTCAGCATTTTGTAGACTCATTTAAGGAAGGTAAAGCCGATGCCGCCTTAGCCGCGAGTGTTTTTCACTTTAAAGAGATTCAAATAAAAGCATTGAAAGAAGAGCTTAGAAATAATGGGATTGAAGTTAGGGTTTAGAGTAAAGAAAATAGAACAAAGAGAATAGACTAAAAAAAAAAATATTCTGGTAATCTACAATCTGAACTCTAAAGTCTAGAATAAAAAGAGTACGATATAATTAAAAAACAAAAAGAATTCAGCAATCTAGAATCTGAACTCTAAAATCTAAAATAACTATGAACGTAGATATAAAAAGTGCACACGGATTAATTCCGGCAATCATTCAGGATGCAGAAACCAGGAATGTACTGATGCTGGGATATATGAACGAAGAATCCCTTCAAAAAACAATGGAAACTCAAAAAGTAACCTTTTTCAGCCGATCCAAACAAAGATTGTGGACAAAAGGCGAGGAGAGCGGTAACTTTTTAAACCTGGTAAGCATCAAAAATGACTGCGATGGAGATACACTTTTAATCCAGGCAATCCCTGTAGGACCAACCTGTCACACAGGAGCAGACACCTGCTGGCAGGAAGAAAACAAAGAAAACTACGGTTTTATTTCCACCTTAGAAAACACCATCAAAACTCGCAGGGAAAATGCTGATTCTGAGAAAAGCTACGTCGCTTCACTATTCGAAAAAGGAATTAATAAAATTGCCCAAAAAGTGGGTGAAGAGGCAGTAGAAGTAGTTATCGAAGCTAAAGATGATAATGATGATTTATTTCTTAGCGAAAGTGCTGATTTGCTTTTTCATTACCTAATCTTATTGCAAGCCAAAGGCTATCAGCTTAATGATGTTGTTGATGTTCTGAAAAAGCGTCAGAAGTAAAAAGTTTAGTTTCAAGTTTCAGGTTTCAAGTTTCAAGTTGTGTGGGGTAACCTGAAACTTGAAACCTGAAACAAATTAGCCGACAGTTACTCTACAAACTCAAAAACTGCAAACGCCTGTGGTTGATGAAAACCAAATTTAGAACTTTTATAATCTTGTAAAGCAAGGTATTCAGTGGTATTACCGTAATCAATTCTAAAAGTATTTCCTCGCCACTTAGTTCCCACTTTTGGTGTTGAAAAATTACCGTTTTTAATCGTATTCAGACTTGAGAAAGGAATTTTAATTTCAGTATTGAATCCTTCGTTTGTTATTTTGCTTTGTGTTTCCAATCCCAAAACATCAAACGCTATATTCATGTTCCATCCGCCACAAGCTGGTGAGATACACTTTAACAGTAAATCATAATAAGAAGAATAGGCGTTCACGCCAATTTCGAGATAGTTTTCCCCATTACCGTCTGCATCAATAAAAATTTCAACCAAATCATCAGTATTAAAAATTTCAGTGTCTTTTTGCTGTGTCTTACCCATAATTTTAGAATCAATCGAACGATAGGCAATATATAGGTTATCATTATCCCATGCAAAAGAAACATACGTATCCTGGGTCGCCTTTTTTCCAGAATCATGAATCACAAATGGTCCCAGAAAAGGAGTCTTCCAATCTGATAAATTGCCATCAATAGTTACTTTTTGAATTGTTCTTGGAATAAGAATATTTTGCGAATAAGTTGTGATCGAGCACATCAAACAGAGTAGGATAGCAATTTTAAGAATTCTCATAAATAGCGTATATGAATTTGATTGGCTAAAATACAGAAGAATAAACGAATTTTAACATTAATTTCTAGAATCCTCTCTATTAAATCAGTCAAAACTTGATTCGAATGTTTACATTTGTTGAAGTGTAAACGGCTCAAAAAGCCTTCTTAATTTCGACTAAAAGAAAATATCTGTTTCATATGAAAAAATACTTCGGTGGCGTTTGTATCGCCTTTCTATTTGGCTTTACTGCCAATGCACAAGGACTTTTGAATAAGTCAGAAACTATTTTTACACATCAGGACACTTTACGCGGAAGCATCACAAAAGAAAGAGCCTGGTGGGATTTAAAATACTATCATCTTGATATAAAAGTGAGTCCAAAAGAGAGAACAATTTCAGGTTCAAATACAATCCGTTATACTGTTTTAACCCCATACGATAAGATGCAGATTGATTTGCAGGAACCAATGCAAATTACGAAAGTAACACAGGATGGAAAAGAATTACAGTTTAAAAGAGACGGAAATGCCTTTTTTATTACGCTGACTGAAAAGCAAAAAGTGGGCGATACCAAAGAAGTGGTAGTAAGTTTTACTGGAAAACCAAGAGAAGCCGTGAAGGCACCTTGGGACGGCGGAATCAGCTGGAAAAAGGACAAAAATGGTAAAGATTTTATCGCTTCATCCTGTCAGGGACTGGGAGCAAGTGTATGGTGGCCAAACAAAGATCATATGTATGATGAAGTCGAAAACATGTTGATCAGCGTAAACGTTCCCGGTGACCTTACTGAGGTTTCGAACGGAAGATTAAAAAGCGTTAAAAAGGAAAAGGATGGAACTAAAACCTTCAACTGGTATGTTTCAAATCCCATCAACAACTACGGTGTAAACATCAATATCGGCGATTATGTTAATTTCTCAGAAGTATACAAAGGCGAAAAAGGAGATTTAGATTGTAACTATTATGTTTTAAGAGACAATCTTGCTTTGGCAAAGGAACAGTTCAAAGATGTACCAAAAATGCTAAAAGCTTTTGAAAACTGGTTTGGACCTTATCCTTTTTATGAAGACAGTTACAAATTGGTCGAAGTACCCTATCTGGGAATGGAACACCAAAGCAGCGTGACTTACGGGAATGGCTATAAAAATGGTTATTTAGGACGTGATTTAAGCGGAACAGGCTGGGGATTAAAATTTGATTTTATCATTATCCATGAATCAGGTCACGAATGGTTTGCCAACAATATCACGTACAAGGATATTGCGGATATGTGGATTCACGAGAGCTTTACTAATTACTCTGAAAGTCTTTTCCTGGAGTACTACTACGGAAAAGATGCCGCTGCAGAGTACGTAATTGGATGCCGTAAAGGGATTCAGAACGACAAACCTATCATTGGTAATTATGACGTAAACAACGAGGGATCAGGTGATATGTATCCAAAAGGAGCCAACATGCTGCACATGATGCGTCAGATTATAAATGATGATGCCAAATGGAAATCGATTTTAAGAGGTTTAAATAAGACTTTCTATCACCAAACTGTGACAAGCAAGCAAATCGAGGATTATATCAACACACAATCCGGAATTAATTTTAATAGAGTATTTGCTCAATATTTAACCACAACAAAAATCCCGGTTTTTGAGTACATGTTTAAAAACGGAACTTTCGGTTACCACTGGACCAATTGCGTTTCTAAATTTGATATGCCCGTAAGAGTAAAATTAAACGGAGTGGAAACATGGTTAAAACCAACAACCGAATGGCAGTCTGAAAAAACTACTAATGAAGACAGAAAGGTCGAAGTAGATAAAGATTTCTATGTAACAACTTCGAATATAGTCGAATAAAAGATTGATAAATTTCAATAAAAAATCCCAAATTCCAATCTAAAGGTATTTGGGATTTTTTGTGTCTAATTAAAATTAAGCGGATAAGTTTTAAGAACCTATCCAGTTTGTCAGTATAAAATGATTATCAAATTGACTAATCATCTAATTATTATCGACTATTCAACTTCGCCTTTTCTTTAATAATATCGGCGATCTTTTTGTTGTCGATTTTACTTTCCAGCCATGAAATAATATCAAGGTATAAAAAGGCTCTTTTCTCATAAGTATTCTTCTCCAGTTCGATAAAGCGAGCTCTCATTTTGATAAACTCCTTTTTAATATCGGCAGGGTAGAAGTTATTCAGGTTTTTCATAAACTTGATAATCTCTTTCTGAACCTCATGTAAATCATTCATTTTTAAGAGGAACTTATACGTGTTCTTCAAATGATTTTCCAAATAATAATCCTTACCCAATTCGTAATGTGCAATCAAAGACAAAAGTCTTGCAAAGCACATTAAATCTTCACGCATCGACAGATTTTTATTGTTGATGATCTTATCCAAATAATTAATCGATTCATTGTACTTTTCAGTACCAAAATAAATAGAGGCAATTTTATAGTAAAACAACATCTCGTGATGCTCATCAAGATGTTCGCTGTGAAGTTTTATTTTCTGCAGAATCTCCGGAATAAGATATTCACTTTCAGCAAAAGTTCCTTCCAGTATGTGAAGGTTCAACTTATTATTATAAACGTACAGAAAAGAAAGCGATGCAATATTATCATTTACCGGAAACCTTGGATCGGCAATGGTTTCTTCTAAAAGCGTCAGGTATTTTTTGAAATTCGACTTGTATTTCAACATATACAACGACTCCAGAAAATAATGATTCCCCTTTAAGAAAAAAACCGGGTTCAGGTAAATCATATTAGGATTATCATAAAACAATCTCACCCATTTGTAGGCATATTTATAACTCGCTAAGAAGTCCTGAACCAGAAAACTACGCCAAAGATTAGCATTGTAAAACCAATACTTTTCCCTAAAACCAAACTTACTTTCGTCTAATTTTGAAATATGCTTATTGAAGTAATCGTCAATGTATTTGTACTCTTCGTCGCTTTTTACATAGCCGGTTTTTAGCATGATTCCGTACAACTGCAACGATAAATTCGATAATTTACTTGAAATGGTATTGCGATAATTCAGTTCTTTGGCCTGAATCACTAATTCGTCGGCACGTCCCTGAATACTTCGGGTAATGTATTGCGATTCGATTAGTTTTTCGAATTCTACAATTTCATACGCCATATATTTCTCGTCATTCTCAAGCGCCAGTTGTTTTGTTTTGTCCAGAATCTTCAAACTCTGTTTGTACAAACCTTTATTGTATAAAATAACGGCAAAATCAATTTGTTCCCGCAACTGATAACGAATATTCTGACTCGGAATATTCAAGCGTATACTCACTAAAATCTGTTTGTATAAGTATGATTTTAAATTAGATAGCTGAACCTTTTTAATAATACCACTCTTGAGAATCAGCTTTTCATCATACGTTTCAGACTTATCCAGAATGTTAAATAATTCGATGAATTTGGTATTCGAACTCGTCTCTAAACGACTTGCAAAAATCTTAAACTGCCTTTTTTCGGATTTAGAAAGTGATTTTATTAATACAAATAAGAAATCTTTTTGATGGTTAGCCATTGTAAAATATAATAATATAACTTATTGATTTTTAGTTAATTAACCTGCTTTAAAATGTTTTATGAACAGTATAATTTCATTAAAATGAATTTCGTGCCGGCAAAGTACAATATATATTTGTTATCAAGATGTGAAATTACATTAAATAAATGAATATGAATAGAGAGAAAGTTCAAATTTTTGACACCACTTTGCGCGATGGAGAGCAGGTCCCGGGATGTAAGTTAGATACGAAACAAAAACTAGTTATCGCAGAACGACTTGATAAAATGGGAGTTGACATTATCGAAGCAGGTTTTCCAGTGTCAAGTCCAGGCGATTTTTTATCGGTTTCTGAGATTTGTAAAATTGTAGAAAATGCAACTGTCTGCGGTCTGACAAGAGCCGTAAAAAACGACATTGATGTTGCTGCAGCTGCCTTAAAGCACGCTAAGAAACCTAGAATCCATACCGGAATCGGAACCTCTCAATCTCACATACTCCATAAACTAAACACAACTCCGGAAGACATCATTGCAAGAGCAAAATTTGCTGTAGCACATGCCAAATCCTACGTAGAAGATGTAGAATTCTATGCCGAAGATGCCGGAAGAACCGATAATGCCTTCCTTGCAAAAGTTTGCGAAGAAGTAATAAAATCAGGAGCAACAGTATTGAATATTCCGGATACAACAGGCTATTGTTTGCCAGAAGAATATGGAGCAAAAATTAAATACCTAAAAGAAAATGTAAAAGGTATTGAAAACGTAACCCTTTCCTGTCATTGTCACAACGATTTAGGAATGGCTACCGCAAACTCCATTGCAGGAGCTATCAACGGAGCAAGACAAATTGAATGTACTATAAATGGTATAGGGGAGAGAGCCGGAAATACAGCTTTAGAAGAAGTTGTAATGATCTTCAAACAACATCCTTACCTAAATCTGGACACCAATATCAATACAAGAGAATTAAACGAAATGAGTCGTTTAGTTTCTGAAAGTATGGGAATGATTGTGCAGCCAAACAAAGCCATCGTAGGAGCTAATGCTTTTGCACACAGTTCCGGAATTCATCAGGATGGAGTGATTAAAAACAGAGCCACTTATGAAATCATGGATCCGCTGGATGTAGGTGTAAATGAGTCCTCTATTATATTGACAGCAAGAAGCGGAAGAGCTGCATTGGCGTACCGCGCTAAAAAAGTAGGTTACGAGCTTACTAAAGTGCAACTGGATATCGTATACATCGAATTTTTGAAATTCGCCGATATTAAAAAAGAAGTAATTGATGCTGATATTCACCAAATCATCGAAGCTGCAAAAATTCAGGGAGAATTAATCAGAAACTAGTTCAATAGAGTAAAGATCTTAGAATAAAGAATAGAATAAAGAGAATAGAATAAGAAAAAAGGGTTTAAATACATAAAGAACGAGACGTTATGAATTTGAAAATAGCAGTTTTACCAGGAGACGGGATTGGACCAGAGGTAATTTTACAAGCCAAGAAAGCTTTACATGCTATTGGTGAGGTGTACAATCATGAATTTGTTTTTGAAGAGGCGCTCATGGGAGCTATTGCCATTGATAAAACAGGAAATCCTTTGCCGGAGCAGACATTAAACCTTTGTTTAAATACAGATGCTGTATTGTTTGGAGCCATTGGAGATCCTAAATACGATAATAATCCATCAGCGAAAGTGCGTCCGGAGCAAGGATTATTGAAACTGCGTAAGGAGTTGGGATTGTTCGCTAACATTCGTCCGATAAAACCTTATAAATCACTCATTGATGCTTCTCCGTTAAAAAGAGAAATTATCGATGGTGCTGATTTTACTATTTTCAGAGAATTAACCGGAGGTGCATACTTTGGAGCTAAAACCTTAAATGAGGAAGGTACACACGCTTCAGATTTGTGCGAATATTCAGAAGAAGAAATCACCAGAATTGCACATTTGGCTTTTAAATCAGCACAAAACCGACGCAAAAAACTTACGATGGTAGACAAAGCCAACGTTTTGGAAACTTCCCGTTTATGGAGAAAAGTCGTTCAGAAAGTAGGCCAAAGTTATCCTGATGTTGCTTTAGACTTTTTGTTCGTAGATAACGCAGCCATGCAATTGATTTTAAGTCCAAAACAATTTGATGTGATTTTGACCGAAAATTTATTCGGAGATATTCTATCAGATGAAGCAAGTGTGATAACAGGATCCATTGGTTTATTAGCCTCAGCATCTTTAGGAGAAAAGAATGCTTTGTTTGAGCCAATCCACGGTTCCTATCCTCAGGCGAAAGGAAAAAACATCGCCAATCCGATTGCTTCCATTTTATCAGCGGCGATGTTATTAGAACATTTTGGTCTATTTAAAGAAGCTGCCATGATCTATAAAGCAGTCGAAAAAGCAATCGAATTTAAAGTCGTAACCGTTGATTTAAAACCGGATTCAAAGTTCGGTACAAACGAAGTAGGGGACTTTGTATCCAATTTTATCTTCAGTAAAGACGACTTACTCTATTTTAATAATGACAACGTTCACATTGGACAATCAACAATTGTTTAATATTTTTTGTTAAAAATTGAATAAATAACAAGAAGTATGTAAAATGTTGAGATTTTATTTTTTTAGTCCTTTAAGTTTTCATACTTTTGTCTCACTAAAAAAAAGAAAGATGCAAATCTCAATTATTATTACTATTTCTGTCATTATTGTAAATGTGATTATCACATATGCACGGGGAATGGTATAAATATAATTGAAAAACTATATTATAAACCTTCCAAATACTGGAAGGTTTTTTTTTGAATTAAAATTAAAAAAATAACACAATAATGGAATTAAATAAGTACAGCAAAACCATCACTCAAGATCAAACACAACCAGCAGCGCAAGCCATGTTGTACGGTATTGGTTTAACTGAAGAAGATTTGAAAAAAGCACAGGTAGGTATTGTGAGCATGGGGTACGATGGTAACACCTGCAACATGCACCTGAATGATTTAGCAAAAGACGTTAAAAAAGGTGTTTGGGATGCAAATCTGGTCGGACTTATTTTTAATACCATTGGTGTAAGTGATGGAATTTCGAACGGTACAGAAGGAATGCGTTATTCCTTAGTTTCCAGAGATGTCATTGCCGATTCTATCGAAACAGTTGCGGGGGCGCAGTGGTACGACAGCATCATTGCAATTCCTGGTTGCGATAAAAATATGCCTGGTGCTCTGATCGCCATGGGACGTTTGAACCGTCCGTCTTTGATGGTATACGGAGGATCTATCCATTCCGGAAAGTGGAAAGGGGAAACATTGAATATTGTTTCAGCTTTTGAGGCCCTAGGAAAAAAAGTGAAAAATGAAATTACTCCGGAGGATTTTAAAGGAGTTATTCAAAATGCTTGTCCCGGAGCAGGTGCCTGTGGCGGAATGTATACGGCTAATACCATGTCTTCGGCAATTGAAGCCCTGGGAATGAGTTTGCCATACAGTTCGTCAAATCCCGCTTTAAGTCAGGAGAAAAGAGACGAATGTCTTGCTGCTGGTAAAGCCATTAGAACATTATTGGAAAAAGATATTAAGCCTAGAGACATTATGACTCGTAAAGCTTTTGAAAATGCCATTACAATTGTAGCCGTTTTAGGAGGTTCAACCAATGCCGTAATGCATTTGATCGCTATGGCACATTCCGTTGGTATTGAAATTACACTTGATGATTTTCAAGCGATAAATGACAGAACTCCTGTACTTGCAGATATGAAACCAAGCGGTAAATACATGATGGAAGACATTCATGAAGCAGGAGGTATTCCGTCAGTAATGAAATACTTATTGAAAGTAGGACTAATTCATGGAGATTGTTTAACTGTAACCGGAAAAACAGTGGCCGAAAACTTAGCTTCAACTCCGGATTTACAAGATGGACAACAAGTAATTCATGAAATACAAAAAGCTTTAAAACCAACCGGAAACATTCAGGTTTTATATGGAAATCTTGCTTCTGAAGGAGCTGTTGCCAAAATCAGCGGAAAAGAAGGAGAGTATTTTGAAGGTCCTGCGGTTGTTTTTGAAGGTGAGTTTGAAGTGATTCCAGGCCTTGAAGCCGGAAAAATTAAACCCGGTAATGTAGTCGTCATCAGGTATTGTGGACCAAAAGGTGGTCCGGGAATGCCTGAGATGCTAAAACCTACATCAGCCATTATTGGAGCAGGATTAGGAAGCAGTTGTGCTCTTATTACAGACGGCAGGTTTTCCGGAGGTTCACATGGCTTTGTGGTAGGACACATTACACCAGAGGCTTATGATGGTGGTGGTATTGCACTGGTAAAAGATGGTGATTTAATCGCTATTGATGCTGTTAAAAATACAATCAACCTGAAAATATCTGACGAAGAATTCGCCGCTCGTAAAGAGAGTTGGATTCAGCCTCCTTTAAAAGTAAACAGAGGAGTTTTACTGAAATACGCCAGATCAGTCTCAAGCGCTTCAACAGGTTGCGTTACCGATAAATAATTTTACAATAACAATTTCAAAAAACAATGACAATATCAATAAAATAGCAAAGTTCAATTGCAATAAAAAGTAGAAATACAAAGAATCAGTTTGAAATTGATTTTAACATTGCCATCGAATTTTGAAATTGATTTTTGACATTGAAAAAACAATATACTATGAAAATATCAGGGGCAGAAGCCGTTATAAGATGTTTGTTAGCAGAAGGAGTAGACTTACTTTATGGTTATCCGGGAGGAGCGATCATGCCGGTTTACGATGAATTATATAAATTTCAGGATCAGTTACATCACGTGTTGGTACGTCACGAGCAAGGTGCTACACATGCTGCACAAGGATATGCCCGCGCTACAGGAAAAGTAGGGGTAGCCATTGCAACTTCAGGACCGGGAGCAACCAATTTAATTACCGGAATTGCAGATGCCCAAATCGACTCAACCCCAATGGTTTGTATCACAGGCCAGGTAGGGAAGCACTTGTTAGGATCTGATGCTTTTCAGGAAACGGATATCATCGGAATTTCGACTCCGGTAACCAAATGGAATTATCAGGTAACCGAAGCTTCGGAAATCCCTGAAATTATTGCAAAAGCATTTTACATCGCGCGTTCCGGACGTCCGGGACCCGTATTGATTGACATTACAAAAAATGCTCAGTTTGACCAATTCGATTTTAGTTATGAAAAATGTACCGGAATCAGAAGCTATACTCCGGTTCCGAAACTAAAATTAGATAAAGTGGCCGAAGCTGCTGCTTTAATCAATAGCGCTAAAAAACCTTTTATTGTTTTTGGACAGGGTATTATTCTGGGAAAAGCGGAAGCCGAATTTAAAGCTTTACTTGAAAAATCAGGAATCCCAGCTGCCTGGACCATTTTAGGACTTTCAGCCTTGCCAACAGACCATCCCTTAAACGTGGGAATGCTGGGAATGCATGGGAACTATGGCCCAAACTTACTAACCAACGAATGTGATGTTTTAATTGCTTTCGGAATGCGTTTTGACGACCGTGTTACCGGAAACCTGAATACTTATGCCAAACAGGCAAAAGTAATTCACTTCGAAATTGATCCTGCCGAAATCGATAAAAATGTAAAAACAGAAATAGCTGTTCTTGGAGATGTAAAAGAAGCCTTAACCGCTTTATTACCATTAATCGAAGCAAAATCACATGATTTATGGCATAACGAATTTAAAGAGCTAAAGAGAATCGAGTACGATTCTGTTATAAAAGAAGAATTAAATCCAACCAATAATAAAGGAATTTCAATGGGTGAAACCATAGAAATGATAAACAAACACTCAAAAGGTGATGCTATTATCGTCTCAGATGTTGGGCAGCATCAAATGTTTGCCTGCCGTTATGCAAAATTCAATTCTACCAAAAGTAACATTACCTCAGGAGGATTAGGTACGATGGGATTTGCTCTACCCGCAGCCATCGGAGCCAAAATGGGAAAACCGGATCGTGAAGTAGTAGCTATAATTGGTGATGGCGGTTTTCAAATGAACATACAAGAATTGGGAACCATTTTTCAGACTAAGGTGCCTGTAAAGATTGTTATTCTAAACAATGAATTTTTGGGAATGGTACGTCAATGGCAGGAGCTATTTTTTGATAACAGATATGCTTCTACCAAAATGATCAATCCAAATTTTGTAGCGATAGCTGAAGGATATTACATTAAATCTAAAAAAGTAACACAGAGAGAAGACTTAGATGCAGCCGTTGCCGAAATGCTGGCTTCAAAAGATTCTTATTTCTTAGAAGTTATGGTAGAAAAAGAAAACAACGTATTCCCAATGATTCCAACGGGAGCATGTGTTTCTGAAATTAGATTAAGCTAAAATTAAAGTTTCATGTTTCGAGTTTTTTGAGTTTCAAGTTGTAAAACGTGAAACCTGAAACTTGAAACAAAAAAAACTAAAAACAAATGGAAAACAGAACATTTACCATATCGGTATACTCAGAAAATAATGTGGGATTGTTAAACAGGATATCAGGAATATTCTTAAAGCGTCACATTAATATATTAAGCCTAAACGTTTCTGAATCAGAAATAGAAAGTGTTTCCAGATTCATTATTGTGGTGGAAACAACAGAGAAATGGGTCAAAAATATTGTTGGGCAAATCGAAAAACAAATTGAAGTTATAAAAGCATTTTATCACACAGATGAAGAAACCATTTATCTGGAAAACGCTTTATTTAAAATTGCTTCAAGCCTGTTGTTTGATGAAAAACAAATTCAGAACATCATCAAGGATAGTCAGTCGACAATTGTTACAGTTTCCCGCGATTTCTTCGTGATTTCTAAATCGGGGAGACGTTCTGAAATCGAAGATTTGTATGCCAAATTCAAACCTTATGGCATTATGCAGTTTGTTCGCTCAGGAAGGATATCTGTTTCAAAAGAAAAAATGGAAATTTCAACAATGTTAGAAGCATTTCAATAGGATTATTTCATCTATTAACCAATTATTAAATACAACATTCATTAAATATTTTAAAAAAAAATGGCAAATTATTTCAACACATTACCACTTAGATTACAATTAGAACAATTAGGAGTTTGCGAATTTATGGAGCAATCAGAATTTGCAGACGGAATTTCGGCTCTGGCAGGAAAAAAGGTTGTCATTGTAGGCTGTGGAGCACAAGGTCTGAATCAGGGTTTAAACATGAGAGATTCCGGTTTAGACATTTCATACGCGTTGCGTGCAGATGCAATTGCAGAGAAAAGAGCATCTTATAAAAATGCCACTGAAAACGGATTTAAAGTAGGTACTTATGAAGAATTAATTCCAACTGCCGACTTAGTTTGTAACTTAACTCCTGATAAACAACATACTGCTGTAGTTACCGCCATAATGCCTTTAATGAAAAACGGAGCAACATTATCTTATTCTCACGGATTTAATATTGTGGAAGAAGGAATGCAAATCCGTAAAGACATCACCGTAATTATGTGCGCACCAAAATGCCCTGGTTCTGAGGTTCGCGAAGAATACAAAAGAGGATTTGGTGTTCCGACACTTATCGCTGTTCACCCGGAGAATGATCCAAACGGTTTTGGTTTAGACCAGGCTAAAGCTTACGCTGTAGCTACCGGAGGACATAAAGCAGGAGTTCTGAAATCATCATTCGTAGCCGAAGTAAAATCAGATTTAATGGGAGAACAAACCATTCTTTGCGGGTTATTGCAAACCGGTTCTATTTTATGTTTCGATAAAATGGTGGAAAAAGGAATCGACAAAGCATATGCTTCAAAATTGATTCAGTACGGATGGGAGACAATTACAGAAGCCTTAAAACATGGAGGTATCACCAATATGATGGATCGTCTTTCCAACCCAGCAAAAATTGAGGCTTACGAAATTGCTGAAGAATTAAAAGACATTATGAGACCGTTATTCCAAAAACATCAGGATGACATTATCTCAGGAGAATTCTCCAGAACCATGATGATTGATTGGGCAAATGATGATGCAAACTTATTAAAATGGAGAGCTGCAACAGGAGAAACTAATTTCGAGAAAACAGCTCCACAAGAAGCTCCAATTTCAGAGCAGGAATATTTTGACAACGGAGTATTGATGATTGCAATGGTAAAAGCGGGTGTAGAATTGGCTTTCGAAACCATGACTGAGGCTGGAATTATAGAAGAATCAGCTTATTATGAATCATTACACGAATTACCTTTGATTGCAAACACGATTGCAAGAAAAAAATTATTCGAAATGAACCGTGTGATCTCGGATACTGCTGAATATGGCTGTTATTTATTCGACCATGCCTGCAAGCCGTTGTTAACAGAATTTATGAAAACAGTGGAAACAAATGTAATAGGTAAACCATTTTCTACTTCAAATGGAGTTGACAATGCTACTTTAATTGCTGTAAACAAAGAAGTTCGTCAACACCCTATCGAAGAAGTAGGAGCATGGTTGAGAGAATCAATGACAGCAATGAAAAAAATTGGATAATAAATTGGGAATTACCACACATACGGTTGTGGAATCTGCTCTGTATCTCCGTTTGATGTAATATTTTTGAATTAGTAAGCACTTATTAAGAAAAATGGATATAGATGCAAATTGCATTCACTTAACTTCTGAAGGTAAGACTGTAAGTTAAGTGAAGCTAATCCCTAATGAAGGGGGTATATTTAGGAATAAATGTACTTGTTGAAGTTTCATTTTAATTAATAAAGTTGCTTCTATTTTCAAAAATAGTGCGGAAGATTGTAATACAGAATTACAAAATTAATTGTTATTGAAATTGTTAAAATTAAAAAGGCATGGTATTCATTTATCGTGCCTTTTTTGCAAATATGTCTTTTTTCATCAAAAAGCCATTTTTTATATTATACCTATTAAAAAGCAATATTTTTTTCAATATCTGTTTTTTTTTCCTGTTATTTATGAATTAAATAATTTTAAGAATAGACTGATATTTAATACATTTATAAAAAAAAATTCTAAAAACGTATGAGTTATTATAAAATTGAAAATTTAGAACAGTATTTTAAACATTACAATAAGTCAATTAGAGAGCCTAGAAAGTTTTGGGGAAAAATAGCTGAGGAAAATTTTACCTGGTACCAGCAATGGGAAAAAGTAGTTGATTTTAATATGGCTGATGCGGAAGTAAAATGGTTTACAGAAGCAAAAGTTAACATCACTAAAAATTGCATCGACAGACATTTAAGCAAAAGAGGAGAAAAAACGGCTATCATTTTTGAACCGAATGATCCCTCAGAAAGCGCTTTACATATAACGTATAACGAATTATACGAAAGAGTTTCAAAAATGGCGAATGTTTTGCGCGAGCAAGGCGTACGTAAAGGAGACCGAGTTTGTATTTATTTACCAATGATTCCGGAATTGGCTGTAGCTGTATTAGCCTGTGCCAGAATCGGAGCCATTCATTCTGTTGTTTTTGCAGGGTTTTCAGCTTCTGCTGTGTCTGCCAGAATAATTGATTGCGAATGTAAAATGGTTATTACTTCTGATGGAGGATACAGAGGTAATAAAAACATTGATCTTAAAGGAATTGTTGATGAGGCATTAGAAACTTGTCCGTCTGTAACTAAAGTTTTAGTTGTAAAAAGAACTAATAACGAAGTTAAAATGAAAGACGGCCGTGACGAATGGTTACAGCCTCTATTAGATAAAGCCTTAGATAATAGTGTTGCGGAAATAATGGATGCTGAAGATCCGTTATTCATTCTGTACACCTCTGGTTCTACAGGCAAACCAAAAGGAATGGTACATACCACAGCAGGATATATGGTTTATGCGGCTTATACCTTTAAGAATGTTTTCAATCACGAAGAAAATGATATTTTCTGGTGTACTGCTGATATAGGTTGGATTACAGGTCACTCTTATATTTTATACGGACCTTTATTAAATGGAGGAACAACCGTAATTTTTGAAGGAGTTCCTTCTTATCCTGACTTTAGCCGTTTTTGGGACATTATTGAAAAACATAAAATCACACAATTTTATACAGCACCAACTGCAATTCGTTCACTTGCAAAAGAAAGTTTAGATTATATCCAAAAGTATCCTCTAAAATCACTTAAAGTAATTGGATCAGTTGGAGAGCCAATCAACGAAGAAGCTTGGCACTGGTTCAACGATCACGTTGGAGATAAAAGATGTCCGGTTGTGGATACCTGGTGGCAGACTGAAACCGGTGGAATCATGATTTCGCCAATTGCCTTTGTAACCCCAACTAAACCAACCTACGCGACTTTGCCATTACCGGGAATTCAACCTGTTTTGATGGATGAGAAACGCAATGAAATTGAAGGAAATCAGGTTGTTGGAAGTTTATGTATTAAATTTCCATGGCCAGGAATCGCCAGAACAATCTGGGGGGACCACCAACGCTACAAAGACACTTATTTCTCTGCTTTCCCGGGAAAATATTTTACAGGAGACGGTGCCTTAAGAGACGAAGTTGGTTATTACAGAATTACCGGTAGAGTAGATGATGTTGTGATTGTATCCGGTCACAACTTAGGAACAGCTCCTATTGAAGATGCCATTAACGAACATCCTGCAGTAGCCGAATCTGCTATCGTTGGATTCCCACATGACATTAAAGGAAATGCCTTATATGGTTTTGTAATCTTAAAAGAAACAGGAGAAGTTAGAGACCGATCTAATCTTAGCCGTGAGATCAATCAATATATTTCTGACCACATCGGACCAATTGCAAAACTCGATAAAATTCAGTTTGTTTCAGGCTTGCCAAAAACACGTTCAGGAAAAATTATGCGTAGAATTTTACGTAAAATAGCAGAAGGTGATTTTTCTAATTTTGGAGATACTTCAACTTTGCTAAACCCTGAAATTGTTGACGAAATTACAAAAGGGAGGATCTAGTATCTTCACAAAATAAAAAAAGCTGTCGAATGGACAGCTTTTTTTATATCTATTTTTTTTTACTTCCTTAATCCTTTAAGAAGCGCATAAATAGCCATTGCATGTCCGTGACCTAAATCAAAATCTGCTTTTAGCCAGCTAACAATTTCGGTTGCTTTTACTTCAGGTTTTAATTCTCCACTGACTGAAAATCCTTTTTCATCTGAAAGTTTTTTAAAATCATCAGGGCCTTTTCCTGTCTTTGTTTTAATATTGGTTAAATAAGCTTGAAATGACATAATTTTGTAGTTTTAAAGGTTGTAGTTTATTTCTCGACAATCGTTTTTATGTTCGTTAGGCTTTCTTCTACATCAGCTCCAATTATTTTATCCATATCAAAGAAAAGAAGCATAAAATTCTTAGGCCAGTTCATTCCGCTATTATAAATCCAGATAAGCTTTGTTTGATTTCCAGCTAAAGTTCCTGTTTCCATATGCCCGTTTGCCGTAAATACATAAGGCGCTAAAAAACGAAGTTCAAAATCAATTCTGTTATTTTCTACTTTTATTATTTCCCATTCTCCTTTACCAGTCTTATGGTGTTTGCTTTCAAAAGTCAAGACAGAACCCGCAGTTCCGTCAGTACCTGTTATTTCGATTTTTGTAGCAGGATCCAGCAATAGCCATTTACTGTACAATTTTTGATTTCGATTCAGTTTTATAAAATCAAAAACTTCCGCTTTGGGTTTATGGATGATTATTTCTCTCCTGATAGTATATTTATTTTTAGTAAACATTGCTACTACTAAAGCTATTGAAACTATAGCTACCAATACCGTTATTATTTTTACGAATATCATTTTCATTTTTGTTAAATTGGTTAATTAAAAAGGTCTTTATATTTATTTCTAATTTTGATTTGCGGTGAAGTTTAACATCCCGGAGATTCACCAATGGCCTGAAATATAATCTGATTGTTCAGACATTTTCTACAGAACGTCTTTACTTTAAGACAATTACCGCTGAAAGTCAGATGAGAATTTATAGTTGTCATTTTGTTTTACTTTTTCTGTTAATTTTTAATCAAACTAACAAGACAAAGATGCGATTACTTACAAAAGGCAATACTGTACGTAAATGACAACAATAGGGGGATTTACGTCATTTCTTTCTGCGGGCACGAAAAACAAACAAAATAGAAGGCCTACAAAACTAAAAAACCTTGACTACACATAGCCTGATAGCTATTCACCTAACAGAAAATCTTTAAAATAATAAATCCGACAACTCCAAAGCCTTGGGATTGTCGGATTTACAATACTTATTAGTTATCCTTTATATTTCGGATAAATGAAATATGTTTAGCCAAAAAAAAAGGAAATACTTTTCAGTGATTTCCTTACTTCTTTTTAATATGGTTTTGATTCATTCTTTCTATTTAATTCCTAATCTTGATTTCAGTTTCAGGAATAATAGGCCTATTTTATACGCATCTTCTGCAGACGAATTTCTATCGCTTTTCGGAATTTTGAATATTTCACTTAAATCGTCCAGAGAAAACTGTTTGTCATTGATGTCCATCAATTTTCGGTACATCATATCGATATCCAGCGCTTCATTTTTCAATCTTCCACAATCCAGACGTTCCAATGCCGCATTCAGCATTTCGATATCAAAATTAATATGATGTCCAACCAGAACAGAGTTTCCTATAAAATTAATCAGCGCTTCTATCGCATCAGGTTCCGGCATCTTCATCATTTTACTTTCGATGATGAACTCATTAGAAAGTCCGTTATCCTGCAAAAATTTGTACTGCAGCAAAACAGCTTCAAAATTATCTTTAATTACAATGCTGTCATCCGTAACCGAAAATGCGCCTAAAGACAAAATAACATCTTTATTCGGATTTAAACCTGACGTTTCTGTAGATAACACCACAAATCTGTTTGGTTTAACTTCAAATTTCGTTAAGTATTCCTTCCAAAAATCAGGATACTCTTTATTGATATTTTTAATCCAGTCTAGCATACTTATGAGAATTGTGTAAGTTGAAATTTACTCTTAATTAATTCCTCAAGGTCTTTCATTGGGGTTAAGGCATTTTTTAACTTTTCTTTGTCTGTTTTCGACATTTCCCTCAAATTAATATATTGCCCGGAATCGTCATTTTTCAAACCTTCAACAGTTCTAAATTTAGACAAAGTTAGAAAAGCTTCAGCACAGCTTAAATAAATCTCTGCATTTTTAGAATCTGTAATCGCTAATTGTTTAAATCTCAAATAAGTATTTTTAATTCCCTTTATATTAGCATTCAAAATCAGCAAACGAGCTGAATCAATTAAAGGCATTAATGCACGGGTTTTAATATCAAATTTTGTTTTGTGAGGTCCTTCTTCTTCAATAATAAACTTTTTGAAAAAACTTAATGGAGAATTGCGTTTTAGAGCGTCATTCCCTAAGAAATCAAAAAACAAAGTATTGTTTACCGCATTCTTAAAGATCACGTTTTCGATCACTTCTTCAATTTTTGGTTCTCCAAAAACAATCTCATAATCAAAGAAAATACTACTCAAATCATTACTATTTTCACCTGGAGTATTCATCCAGCTGTTGTATTGTTTCGTCCAGTCTGTCAATGACTTACACCAAAGCATATTACTCCCCATATGTCCGTTTGGACAAAGTTCGTAACCCACTTTTTCTAAGATTGAAGTTGTTCTTTTAGCCAGTCTTAAAAAGTAATCTTTTACCTCTCTGTACTTGTCCGGTGCTACGTCTTCAAAAATCAGAATACTGTCCTGATCTGTAAGCAAAAGCTGCTCCTTACGCCCCTGACTACCAATACTCAACCACGCAAAACGAGCAGGAGGGGAGCCTAAATCTAAAATAGACAGCTCGACAGCACGTTTAATAATAGCCAAATTAATTTCGCTTGCAATATTGCTGACATGCGAAATTGGAATATTTTTCTGAATCGAATTCTGAATTAAATCAGACAAACGATCACGGATTTGTTTTAGATCTTTTGGTAATTGAGAACGTTTTACTTCCTTAATCAAAACACCCGGATTACTGGCTTGTGCGACAATTAGATCATGCTCGGAAATAATTCCTTTTACAGCAGATTTACTTGTACCGTCTTTGGTAACGCATAAATGAGTAACGTTGTGTTTCAACATGAGTAATTGTGCTTCGGCCAAAGAAACATTTTCAATAACCGTAACTACCGGCGATGACATAATCTTATCAATCGTTTCAGTGATAGGATAGCGGCCCGTAGCAATTTTTGAAGATAAATCAGCATTGGTTACAATACCAATTGGATTGTTTTTTTCGCAGATCACAACATTATCAACCATAGATTCAGTCATTAAAATAGCAACATCTTTGATAATCTGGTTGGATTCGGTTGTTAAAGGCGAATTATTGTAGGCCAAAGACTGAATGTATTGCATTTCAGATTGCTGGTCTACATAAAAAGCAGTATCAGAAATCAATTTTCCGTTGGAATGTACATTGTCCTTTGCGTGTCTTGAATTTACAGCAAAACTCTCCAAGAGAAAATTCAAAACATCCGAATTATTTGCTACGAATGGTCTGAAAACTGCAATTGGAATAGCATAGATAATACTTTCTTCACGAGCTTTAGCCGTCATCATATAGTTATTTTTGGCAAAAAACGGACGTAAGCCAAAAATATCTCCTTCATGACATTTGTTTATAATAGTTTCCTCGGCATCAGCAATTGTGGTCAGATTTACAATACCTGAAGCAACAACATAAAAGCTGTCATGAAGCAGGTCATTGTTTTGAAATAATACTGCATGTTTTTCTAAATTGATCACACGAATGTTAGTTGCAATATCTGATAATTCCTGAAAAGTTAAATTATCAAATGGCGGGTATTCTTTTAAAAAATCTGCAATATGCTCAGCAATTGTATTCATACGGTTGATAGTTTTTTTAAAGTATCGAATGTAAAAATAAGAAAATTATGTCTTAGAATGAAAGCATCCCATACAGAATATAATTATTTTAAAGAAATCTTAAATATAACCATTTTAAAGCTTTTAAAACAGCTAATTGCAATTTTGAAACTCAATTTAAATTAGTTATTGATATGAATTGGTGAAAGTACAGACACAGAGTAGCACTGAGAATCGATTCTTTTGCATTAGAATAATCTTTATCGAAAATATCGCAAGGATAATGAATCACAGTAGAACAATTCTTTAAATTTTCTATTTTACATAATATAAATTATAGGTCAAAATGCATACGGTAAATAATCACTAATTTATTGGTGTTTAAAGCCTTTGTTGGTTCTTTAATGAATTGCTTTGTTGCCATACTATAATACCTATTAGTAAATATTGTAAACATTTAGAAACTAAAATTTCAATATCATGCTAAGCCCCGTTTGCTGAGATTCTCATAAAATATTATTTTGGAATTAATTTTTCAAATACAGCAAAATTGCGCATCCATAATGTTCAACAAGATTATTAGCTAAACTTGCAAATTCTATGAAACTTAATTTTAGCCTGTGATACGTCCTTTAAAAAATATTATACTTATTTCTGTTTGCTGAGATTCTCGTAAAAAATTATTTTGAAAATTATTTTTCAAATACTGCAAAATTCAATTCATAATATTTAACAGGATTGTCTCGAGTAAACTTCTAAATTTTATAAACTGAATTTAAAGCCTGTCATACATCCTTTAAAAAATATTATTTCTTTCATTCATTTTTTGAAGCATTTTGTCATGTGTAATTATTCGACCAGCATCAATATCATTTTTAGCTTGTTCAATTTCGGTTATCTCGACAATATTTCAATGATTATATAATAGATAAGCCTTTCTATTAATTTACAAAGGCTTTATGTTTAATATGTTGCGAGGTAGTAAAAAAAACTTAGTGTTACTAAAAAAGTTGATACAATTGAAATTAACGATATCCAATTTGTAACATCTCCTCTTTTTATATGCTTGCTTATTAAATCAAAGGGTTGATTTGTTAAAGTTGATTCAAATCTTCCTTTTTCCATTAATCTATAATTAATATAAATTAAAAACCAAAGATTTAGAATTGGAATAAGAATTGTCCATCTTGAAATATTTTTTTGAAATTGTGCTAAAGCAAAGAATGCTCCAATTAAAAGATTGTTGTAATTGGAAAGATAGTCGTGTATCCTGTCAAAATATTTTACAATATCTTTTAAACCGTCTTCCTCCCATTGTTTCCATCGTGCATCTCTTTCTTTTGCTTCTATTTCACTTTGCTCAAGATCTCTCTGCATTTGCTCAAAATCAATTGGTTGTTCATCTTCATCAAAATTTTCATCAAATTCTTGCATAAATGTTTTTTTAAGTTACTACCTGGTAATTTAACAATATATTTTAATGATCTTTTTTTTATAAGGTATAATTATTTATTCTTTTATAGCAGCTGACAAAGTGAAATTTATTTTTTTTTAATGTAGTATATTAGCTACATTCGTTAAAAACATTATTATGGAAATTTTAGGAATCTTAGGTTTCGCGCTAACAGCAATTGCAACATACTATGCATGGAGTTCCCACGAAAAGACTTTTGATATTACTGACGATAGAAATAATTTGTTAGGGGTTTTTAAATCAACTCAAAAGCTTCATATTGAATTTCAAGGAATTATACAGAAATATATAGATGAAAAGCAACTTACATCTAAAACCTAAATTCTATTATACTTTACTTTCTTTTTTTTCTTTTTCAATAATATCTGCTTTTATTCTATGAATTAAATCTCTTACTGCGCCAGTTCCTTCAACTTTATTAATTGTTTCAAGATATTTATTTACATCAATTGATTGCACTTCTTTTAAATTTTGGATTTCTACTATACTTAAAGATTTAATACATAAAGCAACATTTGCTAAAGTTCTGTTTAAATTTGACAAATGTTTGCATTTTGCATAATTCAAACTTGCTTTGAGAAAATCTTTAACCGCTTCCTTAAAATCTTTTTTTGCAAAATTTTGATTTCCTTGAACATGATGAATCTGGGCAGTTGAACTTTGAGTCACTTTTTCTATTTTCTTTTCAAGTTCTGCAAATTTATCTTGAACAAGTACAGATAGTTCTTCTTCTAATGTTTTTTTTAGAAGAGTAACTTGCATAGTTAATTTGCTTTCAAGTTCCTTTTCACTTGCTTTCAATGCTTTATTTTGAAAATGTTGAATAACAAAAGGCATAATGATGCCAAGAATAGTAAATGCCCCAGCTAATAAAAAAATCAATTTAGTCCACGCAGAATCGTAAAATTCATTTACTTTAGTTAGAATTTCTAAAGTTTCATTAAGTGGAGTTATTGGAGGACTTGGTACTACTTCTGTTGGAATTGTTTTAATAAATGTAATTAGTGATGTCATAAATATTATTATTTTTAGTTATGTGCTAAAAATAAATTATTCAAACAGTAAATCATTACGGAAAACCGTAAAAACAGTTTATTTGAAATAATTAAAAATTCTAAATACATGATGTTTTATCCCGAGAAAAAACAACATTTACCAATACCTTCTTAATTATTAGAACTAAAAATCCTATATTTGGCATTATATGATACATACCAATATGCCAAACAAAAAAGTACACCAAGGAAGAAATATAAAGCGTTTTCGTGAAATGCTTGGAATAAAGCAAGAAGTTCTTGCCTACGAACTAGGCGATGACTGGAACCAAAAGAAAATTTCTATGTTGGAACAAAAAGAAGTTATAGAAAAGAATATTTTGCAACAAGTAGCCAAAATCCTAAAAGTACCTAGTGAAGCTATTGAGAATTTTGATGAGGATATGGCAATTAATATTATTTCGAATACTTTTCATGAAGGCTCAATAGCAAATGCAACTGCTGAAAATATACATTGTACCTTCAATCCTTTAGATAAAATGGTCGAGCTTTACGAACGTATGCTTGAACAGCAAAAAGAAATGATTGACAGATTGGAGAAACTGATTCGAGAGAAATAATATTAGGCATTCCCTTTTTCTACTCGTACAACTTGGTCAGAACCGTTTCTTTGGGAACTAAGTCGTCACCGCCTCTTTTTGAGAATTGTAAAACATCATCCTTTGCAAATAAAACGGCACCTGCGGAACCGTCTTTGCCTTTAATGGTAATTTGAGCTTTTTCGCCAAGCGCGTATACATTACCCGTAACTTCCATAACACCGCTTACAAATTTCTGATTGTCGCTCGTAATCTCGGCCGTTCCAAATATTTTATTATTGGATTGCGCCATATTAATTTTCAGGACATATTCTTTGCTGCAGGTTTTACAATTTTCAGTGCTCCAGGTTCCGGTAAATCGATTGGTTTGCGAATAGGACGCTATAGAAACAATTATTAATAAGAATACTAAAATTTTCTTCATTTTGATTTAAAAGTATTTGTAATTCAATCAGCTTCAAATATAAAACAATATGACTATCCTTTACACGTATTAAGAATGTTTTTTTGCCACTGATTTTACAGATTCACACCTATTTTATACGCAATTACAAAAAAAATCTGTGAAAATCTTTCTAATCTGTGGCTAATTTTAGTGACTTGGTATTGGGACAGCCTCTATAAAACAAAAAAGCATTCACCGTAGCGAATGCTTCTGTTTGATTTCAATTTTTAGTCTAAAATCTATTGTTTTAGTTTTGTTTTATCTTTTTCAGGTAAACCGGTTTTCCGTTCAACGATACGCTAATTTCATTGTTTTTTTCATTGAAAGTAGTTCGCAGCGCATTTCCTTTAAAAATGGTTACGTCCCCGTAAACTTTTCCGGTTTCATCAGAAACGTATTCAAACAGCAATTTTTTGTTATCCGGTTCAAGTCCGATTTTGTAGCTAGAAAATTTTGAAGTTGTCAAATCAAACTCCTGATGCGTGTCAATAATATTGCCATCTGCATAAAAATTGGTAACGGTTTTGTTTAAAGTAATGTCCGGGTAATATTTGTTTACTTTTTGCAGTAATGCGTACTGCTCTACATTTGCCTCTTCTTTTTTGGACGTAATGGTTTGTGCAAATGAAATTGTGGTAAAAATAAGCGCGAATACTAAAATGTAATTTTTCATAATTTTTGATTTAAGATTAGTGTTAATAATGCTTTTTTATAGTTCAATTAATGCGTAACCTAATTAAACGTTTTATTAAAAAACGTTTAAATTACACTACAAGATATGAAATCTTTACCTTTGCAAAAAATGAAAAGCAATTTTTTAAGAAAATGACAACAAAAAAATACATTACCCTTATCCTTATTTTAGGTTCTTTAACAGCACTCGGCCCATTTTCAATAGACATGTATCTTCCTGGTTTCTCAGGTATAGCAAAGGATTTGCACACTTCGGTAGCAAAAGTATCCATGAGTTTATCCAGTTATTTTATCGGAATTTCAGCAGGACAATTATTATACGGACCATTATTGGATCGTTTTGGCCGAAAAAAACCTTTGTTTATAGGTTTGATGGTTTATATTCTGGCTTCTTTGGGATGTATTTATGTAACTAATATTGATTCGTTTATCCTTTTACGATTTGTTCAGGCCATTGGTAGTTGTGCTGCCACAGTGGCTTCTGTAGCGATGGTTCGTGATTTGTTTCCTGTAAAAGACATTCCAAAAGTATTCTCTTTATTAATGCTTGTCGTTGGACTTTCTCCTATGCTGGCACCAACTATTGGAGGTTATGTTACAGAAGATTATGGCTGGCATACCGTATTTTTTATCCTAATGTGTATGGGAATTGCTATATTAATTGCATCACAAGTTGGTTTACCAAATACTTACAAGCCTGATACTTCAATATCTTTAAAGCCAAAACCGATTATCACTAATTTTATAAGCGTTTTTAAAGAGCCTCAGTTTTATACTTACGCCTTTACAGGTGCAATTGCTTTTTCTGGCTTATTTTCATACGTTGCGGCCTCGCCTATCATTTTCATGGACATTTACCACGTTGATGCCAAGACTTACGGTTGGATTTTTGCTTTTATGTCGTTAAGTTTTATTGGCTCAAGTCAGTTAAACTCCCTATTATTGAAGAAATATTCTAGTGAACAGATGATTTTTGGAGCATTGATTTCACAGTCTGTTATTAGTATCCTTTTTCTAATTCTGGCTTTAAATGACCTTTTAGGATTGTATCAAACTATCGGAATGTTGTTTTTATTTCTGGCTTGTCTGGGAATTTCGAATCCAAATACTGCAGGACTTACCTTGGCACCTTTTGCTAAAAATACAGGGAGTGCTTCAGCATTAATGGGGGCTATTCAGTTAGGTATTGGGGCTTTGGCTTCGTTTGCTGTTGGAGTTTTCGTCAAAGATTCTGTAGCTCCAATGGTGGCTATTATGACCACCACTACTCTTACCGCTTTTATCTTTTTAAATATCAGCAAACGTTCTATCAAACAAAAAGTAGAATTATCTGCGGAAGATGATATTGCGATTGGTCACTAAAGATTATTAAACTCCAATTTTTAAATTCCAAATTCCAATGAATTGTGAGTATTTATTTGAGCATAAAAAAGCCAGATTCTATTATGATTCTGGCTTTTTATTTTAGTATAGTTTGTATCTTTTTTCTCCTTGGAATTTAAAAGATTGGGATTTATTTTCTAAGATCTTTTATCCGGTCTGATAATCATTCTTAGAGACTGATCTTTTGCGAAATAAGCAATCATCCAGTTCCAGAAGGTATTCAATCTGTTTCTATAGGTAATCAAAGACATCAAATGAACAAATAACCAAATAAACCAGGCAAAGAATCCTTTAAAATGCCATTTTGGACTTGGTAAATCTACAACAGCTTTATTTTTTCCAATAATTGCCATAGAACCTTTGTCATTGTACATAAATGCTTTTAAAGGTTTGTTTTGAACCATTGCTTTAAAGTTTTTAGCCAAATTTAATCCTTGCTGAATAGCGACCTGCGCTACTTGCGGATGCCCGTCCGGGAAATTTTTATCACCGGCTGTGATGGCTGTGTCACCAATAGCGTAAATATTTACGAGTCCGTTGACTTTATTGTATTCATCTGTCGCCATACGTTTTCCGCGGCCATAGCTTTCTGCTGGGATTCCTTCAAAAATTTTAGCAGAAACTCCGGCAGCCCAAATCAGATTTTTGGTTTTAATGGTCTCGCCGTTTGCAAAATGAACAGTATCATCAACATAGTCAACAACACGTGTTTGAAGTTTTACCACAACACCAAGTTTGGTAAGTGCTTCAAGGGTATCCTCCTGAGAGGCTTTGCTCATAGGCGAGAGGAGTGCGTCTCCCCCATCGACTAAATACACATTACTGGCTGATGTTTCTAATTCCGGATATTCTTTTAACAGAATACTTTTGCGCATTTCGGCAAACATTCCGGATACTTCCACACCTGTCGGGCCTCCTCCAGCAACAACGATAGTTAATAATTTGCGTCGTTTACGCATGTCTTTGGTAATTGCTGCTTTTTCAAGGTTTTTAAGCAGTGCATTACGCATTTCGATGGCGTCGTTTAGCGTTTTCATCGGAATGGCGTTTTTCATTACATTTTCCATTCCAAAATAACTGGTTTCGGCACCGGTTGCAAAAACTAAATGATCGTATGTTAATTCTCCGTTGTTCAGGATAATTTTATTCTCGGCCGGAACCACAGAAAGCAATTCTCCTAAACGAAACTCAAGATTCTTTTTACCAGCAAAGAATTTTCTAAACGGATAACTGATACTTGAGGGTTCTAAAAAAGCCGTAGCAACCTGATATATAAGTGGTGGAAAAAAGTTATAATTGTTCTTATCTACAAGAGTTACCTGTATCTGAGGATGGTTAACAAGCTCTTTTGCAAGATTGATTCCTGCAAAACCACCTCCTATGATGACTATCTTCATATATGCTGTATATTAACTGGGATTATAGTGAAATTACCTTATAAATATACAACATAAATTAGCAAAGTTAATCGGCCGGAATATTACTTTTTGAATTTTTTAACAGGTTTTTCGGTGACTTCAACTTTGTTCTGTAAAACATAACTGGCCATCAATTTTTCAATTAATTCGTCTTTAGTCAGATGATGAAAAACAGTCTTTACCTTTGTTTTCAGATCGGTTGACATATCATGATTGGGCTTTGTTTTGAAAATCTGCTTGGCCCATAAAAGCATATTGTTTTCTTCAAGACTTAAAGCCGACGGTTTTTGGAATTTGGTAAATTTAATTCCTAATTCTGCTTCAAATTCGGGAATTTCTGCTACTTCTTCCTCCTGCAAAACCGTTAGTGAAAGCCCCTTTGCTCCTGCCCTTGCGGTTCTTCCGCTTCGGTGAACATAGTTTTCATAAGTATCAGGCAAATGATAATTCACCACATAAGAAATCTCTTTTACATCAATTCCTCTTGCTGCCAAATCTGTAGCCACTAATATATTGATATGTCCTTCACGAAACTGCTCCATAATTCTGTCACGTATTCCTTGCGACAAACTGCCGTGAAGTGCTCCTGAAGAAAAACGATTGATCGCTAAATTCTTTGCCAATTTATTGACTGCTGCTTTGGTTTTACAGAAAATAATACCTCGTTCTCCCTCTTTTGAATTCAGGAAATGCATTAAAACATCCAGTTTTTCAATTGGATCCACTACAATATATTCGTGATCAATTCCTTGATTACCTGCAGTTTCCATATTTGCGCTAACCTGAACTACATTTTTATTCAAATAGTTCTGAATCAGTTGTTTGATTGTTCCCGGTAAAGTAGCCGAAAACAATAAAGTACGGTGTTTTTTAGGAAGTTCCGCAATGATCTCGTCCAAGCTTTCTTTAAGTATCGAAACCATTTCATCGGCTTCATCCAGCACTAAATAAGAAGTTTGTTTTAAATCAATCACTTTGCGCTGAATTAAATCAATTAAACGTCCCGGTGTGGCAACCACTATTTGTGTAGGTTGTGTTAATCGCTCAATTTGTGGTTTTATTGGAATTCCTCCACAAATTGAAGCAATAGAAATATTTGGAATATGTTTTCCAAAATTTTCTAAATTTCTAAAGATTTGCTGTCCAAGTTCTCTCGTTGGAACTAAAATGACAGCCTGAACAACAGGAGATTCTGCATCAACTAACTGCAGCAACGGCAATCCGAAAGCTGCGGTTTTACCAGTTCCTGTTTTGGCTAAACCAACTACATCCTGAGTTTCAGCCAGAAGTAATGGAATTGTTTTTTGTTGAATTTCTGTTGGTTCAACAATATTCAATTCGCCTAATGCTTTTAAAATTGGTGCTGAAATTCCTAATGATGAGAATTGTTTAGACATCTTTTATTTTGTTTATTTTGTTTTTATTGGTTTCAAGTTTCAGGTTGCTTTGATAACTTAAAAATGAGTTTCTGGTAATTTGCAAAGGAGAAATCGCAATAGAATGAATTACTCTAAAATGCTATTTCTCCTTTTAAGAATATAATTTTGTTTAGATTCCAAAAAAACCTGAAACCTTAAACCTGAAACAAAATTTTCTATTCGTCCGGTTCATTCATGATTTTTTCACGATACTTCTTACCTATTAATAACGTCAGGTTCTTTTTATAATCGTCAAGAAGCCATTCGCGGTAGTTTTTACTACACTGACTCAAACATTTTGCAAAACGTTTGATACGGCATTCAATATCATCATCAAGTTCTTTACCTAATGATTTTGCTTCTTGCAGCGTTTCTGTATTGTCCACACACATGGAAGCATGTTGTTCTAACGATTTGTCTAGAACCACTTTTGAACGTAAATTTTGTTTGATAATTAACTTATGCTCTTCATCAACATCAAAAGTTACATCGGCAGTTTTACTGAATTTAGCACGCAATTCCGGCGGCATACTGTATTTAAAATACATTTCAATTTCAGTATCATCACGAAGATTCTCTAAATAAAATTCAGGTGATTTAAAGATGTGCTGCCAGTTTACCGGCTCACTCCATAAACCAAAACGTGCTGCGTTATTACCCAAATCGATTACTGTAAATTCGTCTTTTCCGGGTAATTTACGGGATCCACGACCAATCATCTGATAATAAAGCGTTAATGACTTAGTCGCTCTGTTCAAAATAATCGTTTCAACCGTTGGTTCATCAAAACCTGTTGTTAAGATTCCCACAGAAGTCAGAATCGCATCCGGTGTTTTTTTGAACCATTGTAAAATATCCTTACGCTCTTCTGAGCTGCTGGTATTATCAAGGTGTCTGATGTCGTACCCTGCTTCTCTAAATGTTTCATAAACATATAACGAAGTGTGGATACCATTATTAAAAATCAGGGTCTTTTTACCTATTGAGCGTTCTGTATAAGCGTGCAGCAATTTTTCCTGCATGATGGTATTCGTATACAAATCATCGGATGATTTTACGGTATAATCTCCGTTAATACCTACTTTAAGAGAGGTTAATCCAACATCATAACTATAGGTTGTTGCACGAGCCAAAAATCCCTTGTCAATCAATGAACTAATGGTATCACCCACAATAAGTTCATTGTAACTCTGGTGCATTGGTAATTTTATATTTGAACTCAAAGGCGTCGCTGTTACTCCAAGAATAAAAGCATTTTTGAATGAGTTTAGTAATTTTCGGAATGAATTGTAATGTGCCTCATCAATAATAACCAAACCAATGTTATCTAAATGTAGTTTTTCGTCATTGATACGGTTTTTTAAAGTCTCGACCATGGCCACAAAACAAGAGAAATCGTTTTGGTCCGGTAATTCTTTTACTTTACTGTTAATGATTTTATTGGAAACACCAAACCCTTTTAGCATTTTTGAGGTTTGCTTACAAAGTTCGATACGGTGTGTCAGGACCACCACTTTTTTATCATTATTAGCTAAATAACGACGAACGATTTCGGAAAAAATCACAGTTTTTCCACCACCTGTTGGTAATTGATATAATAAATGATGTTTCGGAGGAGCGTTGTCTAAACGATCAAAAATGGCATCAATATCGCCTTTTTGATATGCATAAAGTTCTTTTTTCTCTTCTCTTTCTATTTCTAAAGTGTTTTGAGACATTGTTTATTTTTGGATTTTTGCAAAAATACACCGAAAAAACAGTTTTTCACTTTATTTTAACCTAAAATAAATGTTTTTTTTAAATAAGATTTTTTATGAGAATCACTTTATTAGTCGATTTTCTCTAAAATTGCCTCAAAATCGTACCTATTTATCCATTTTTGTTGAAGAGTTTCTTGTTGAATGGTGATGATTCTTTCTTTAAAATCCGGTAAAATTCCATTGGAAATCGAAAAATTCACGGCCTGCTCGAAGGAATTGAAGATGCTTTTACAGAATAATTCCTGTTTAACCGGATTTTGAGACGAATAAGTTTGCGCTATTTCTATATTGTAAAGCATAATATCAGCAACAACAAAAGGATCAACTCCTAACAAAATAAAATGTTTGATGTATTTCTGCGCTACCGAACGTCGCAATTTTGCTTTCGGACGTTTCCTGGCTCCTGCTTTTTTGATCGGAAAGTATTCGTGTGAAATCTTTACTTTACATTCCTGCAATAGTTTATCCTCTTTAGGGTTAAAGACAAAATCGTAGTACACTTTTACAGGACTAAACTTTTCATACAATTCGATAATTTGCTCTTCGAGCTGTTCCTTATCTAATTCGGCAAGATATTTTTTTAAATCGCGTTTACTCATTATCAAAGTTTAAGATTACAAAAGTAAATTACTTTCCTGATTGATACTGCAAAAACCAACGATAATACTTAATTTTGCTAGTATTAAACTCAAAAAATAGAATATGCTCAAGATTTTCAAAGTTACTGCAATTTTAGAGGGAATCTCTTATTTAGTATTGTTTACCAATATGCTTTTCATCAAAACCAATAATCCTGAACTTTATCATACCTTATTACGTCCGTTGGGAATGACGCATGGTGTTTTATTTATCGGATATGTATTGTTGGCTATTTTACTTAAAAAACCGCAAAACTGGGATTTAAAAACTTTTGCAATTATACAAATCGCGTCACTTATTCCGTTTGGAACTTTTTATATAGAGAAAAAATACCTGGAGAATAATGCCTAGACTTTTGGATAAAATATTCAACTTTTTATACCCTATTTTTAGAGACTGGGGCATGAGCCGTAATATTGCGTCTTATGTGAGTCTGGTCTTTAATATTGCCATTATGGTAATACTGGCTTATGCCATTTATTATTTTGCAAAGTTTGTTTTGGTTACGCTAACCGCCGTTTTTGCGCAGCGTACCAAAACAAAATTTGACGATTACCTCATTCACAATAAAACCACAAAATACACGGCCTATTTAATTCCGTTTTTCTTTATTTACAAGGCTGTTCCGATTATTCTGGACAAATATGAATACTGGGAGTCTGTTTTTGGAAAAATAGTGGGCGTTTATATCGTTTTGCTGGGATTGTGGATTACCCGTACCATTTTTAATGCTTTACGTGATTATTTAAAGCAAAAACCGGAATACAGCGACAAACCAATCGACAGTTTTGTTCAGGTTATTATGATTGTTCTCTGGATTTTTGGAGTTGCCATTATTATTTCGAAATTATTCGGAATTAAACAAGGCGAATTGCTGACTATCCTAGGAACACTTTCGGCTATTATTATCTTGATTTTCAGAGATACTATTCTCGGTTTTGTTTCGAGCGTTCAGGTTGCGATAAACGACATGGTTCGTATTGGCGACTGGATTACGATGGATAAATTCGGTGCTGATGGTGATGTAATCGAAATTAACCTGACAACCGTTAAGGTTCGAAATTTTGACAACACGATTACTACAATTCCAACCTATGCTTTGAGTTCTGATTCTTTTCAGAACTGGCGCGGTATGCAGAAATCTGACGGTCGACGTATTAAAAGACACGTTTTGATCAAAAGCAGCAGTATTCGTTTTTTGAATGACGAAGATTTGAATCAGATGAAAAAAGTGCAATTAATTTCTTCTTATATCGAGACCAGACAAGCCGAAATCGACAAATACAATGAAATACGCGGAGTTGATAAAACGTTGGCGCTTAATGGCCGAAACATGACTAATTTAGGATTGTTTCGCAAGTATATCATGCAATATTTGGTGACACATCCCGGTTTAAACAAAGACATGCACATGATGTGCCGTCAACTGCAATCGACTGCGAATGGAGTTCCATTAGAAATTTATGCTTTTTCGAGCGATAAACGCTGGGCCAATTACGAATATATTATGTCTGATATATTTGATCACGTAATGGCATCTGTAGAATATTTCGATCTTGAGATATTTGAACTGCCTTCGAAGATTGGTAGGTTTGATTAAGAAAAGTTTTGTTTCACGTTTCAGGTTTCAGGTTTCAGGTTTCAAGTTTTGACTTCGTCAATAAACCTAATAACAACCTGAAACCTGAAACAAATAAACAAAAACTACTCCTTAACTTTTTCAAAAACAAATTCTGACTCATCATACTCGATGGGTACTTCAGGCATAAAAAGCGGAAGATTAAAATAAATTCCGATTACTCCTTTTCCTAAGAACAGTTTATTGTCTTTTTTTAGCAAGGCTAAAGGAACTCTCTTCCAGTTTCCGCCATTAGAGATAAAATGATAATCCCCTCTTAGGGTGTCTCCTTTTATATCTCCTCTTACATCCCCGGAATCTTTACCAATTTTATGGTAGAATACTTCATAGCGGCCGAAAAACCGCTTGTTGTTTATACGAATGTCTAAGACTGCTGTATCGCCTTTGTGAACCGCGCGATAAACAGCATGTTTGTACTCTTCTTTATTTTCTTTTGAATTGCAAGAAATTAGAGCAAGAGCCAATAAAGAAAAAAGTATAATTTTTTTGATCATTTTTGAAGTTTTAAAATGCAAATTCATTTCAAACAAAGTTCAGGAGTTTAAAATAATAAGGAATTGCATCATTTTTAGTTTAAATAGAAAAAATCGTATCGGATTTTTTTCTAAATTTAAAGAAAAAACATGGAAGCAAGAGACACTTTTTTAAAAGAATTCAGAGGCGAAACTTTAGGAACCATAAGTGCTCAATCTTCTGCGGATGAGTTGTTTCAAAATCAAACCATTAGACCCATTTTAAAACTTCAGAACGATTTATTTGTTGCGGTTTTCATTAACTATGTCAACAAAAATAAAGCTGATTTTTACTCGTACACGGTAGAAAAGAAACTCCAAACCATTGAAAACTCCATTCAAAAAGATATTAAGTTTAGAAATTCTCTAAAAGGAATCGTAATGGCGCTTTTTACCCTTGAAGAATACGAAACTTATATTCAAAACTCTTCCAGTCTCAACAAAAGGATGATGAATTTACTCATCGATCGCTTGAAAAGTCAGGTACAATTGTTTGAATTAGAGTCGAAATCGAAATAGAATTTAAATGATAATAGAATTTGACCTATAAAACAAATCCGACAGGTTTTTAAAACCTGTCGGATTTACATAAATTACTATTTAAACCTCAAAATAAAAAAGACTAACGGTTAAATAAACTGTTAGTCTTTTTACTTTGCATCCATTAGGACGCAGTTCTCAAAAAAATGTTTTACACTTAATAAAACAAAATCTTACAAACGACGATTCTATAAGTTTAAAATCGGCCGTAATTGTTGCTGTTTATTCCTCAGACAACATTAATTCTTTGATATATTTCACTGGAGCACTTCCAAAACTCAAGAATTTCTCGTGAAACTTCTTCAAATTGAATTTATCCCCTTCTTTCTTTTTAAGTTCTTCTCTTAAATTATAGATTTCGGTGTATCCTGTAAAATAAGAACACAATTGTACTTGTGATAAAGTTACACGTTTCCATTTCCCATCTGCCTCAGCTTGTTGCTGGAAAGCCTCTTTAGTCAATAAATCCAATGCCGCTTCTTTAGACATATTTTTAGTATGTACACTAATGTCCAAAATGGTATTGCAAGTAGCTCTCAAGTTCCATTTGTAGTACATTAACCACATCTCATCAGAGTTTTTATATCCGCTTTCCAACATCATTTTCTCTGCATAAACAGCCCAGCCTTCTACCATAGCACCATTTCCTAAAATAGATTTAATGATACTTGGCGATTGATTGCTGTACACCAATTGAGTATAATGTCCCGGAACAGCTTCGTGAATGTTTAAAATTTGAAGGATATAATCGTTGTATTCACGCAGGTAACTTTCTGAATTTTCAGCCGTCCAGCCTGACATGCTTCCCACATTATAATAGGTGTTGGCATTTTTATCATAAGGTCCGGGAGCCGAAATAGAAGCTCCTGCCACTCCTGCCATATAAGCCGGCTCTTTACGAACTACAAGTGGTTTTGAAGCATCGATATACAGTAAATCTTTTGCTTTAACATACGCTGTTAATTCCGGAATTTGTTTTTCAATTTCAGACTGGAATTTCTCAGGTGTAGTATGTTGTAAAGAGATTTTATCAATTACTTGTTTGATTAAATCCAGTTTGTCAGCAGGCTTTGGTTCGTTTCCTTTGTATTTTTTCCAAAGTTTATCAGCCAAAACAAACATTTTTTCGTGCAAATCTTTTTTATGATCTACGGCAACTTTGAAGATTTCCTCTGCTGTATAGCTTGATTGGATATCAAAATTGAACTTTTTAGCAAACAATTCCGATCCAAGTCTGAAAGAACGTGGTGTTTTGTTGTCTAGCTTCTTTAACCAATCAGCATAATCTGCAACTGCTTTTTTAGCAACGATTCCTTTATCGAGCATTTCTTTTTTCTCCGCAGCAGTTAATTTACTTTTTTCCAGAGCTGCAGCCAAATCAACGTCAAAAACGGTAGAACCGCCCAAATTTTGCGCTATAGCAAGCTCTGTATGTTCAACTGTTGGATTTTTAATATTCTTTTTGGCTGCTTCATAAAATGCAGGAACATTATTCATTTTAGCATTGAAAGCACGTAAACGAACTTCTAATGAATCGTATTTACCATTTAAGATTTCCGCGAAAGCTCCACAAACATTATATTCAGAAGGATTCCACTGAGAAGATTTTACTTCTTTAATATTAAAAACAATAGCTTCCAACTGATTTTTTATCATTTGAAAATCTGTCTTATTGTTATTCGACAAATCCTCAAGTTTAAATTGTTTTAAAGAATCCAATTCAGAATTAACAAAATCAAGTTGTCTTTTTTCCTCAGCAGCATCCGGAACAACCAAAACACTATCCAGTTTATGATAACCAACAGCCGAAGCCCAGCCCGGGTTAATCTTCCATAAATCAGTAACAAAACGATCCTTATAAGCGTCGAATTTTGTATCTAATGCTTTGTCGCCCTCAGACTTCCCATTCTTATTACAGGAAAAAAGTACCGTGATTGCAAAAATTGAAACAAACAGTTTTTTCATAAGTTATATTTTTTATGGTTTAAAGATAAAAAAAATGTTCTTTATGCAAAACTATTTGTTATTTGTAATTAATATTTCAATAATTCTAATAAAACATCTTCAAATCGATTTTTAGCTAAAAACTGATCCTCCAATGCTTTGGTAAACGGAATAGGTGAATCTAAACTAGCAACTCTTTTTACAGGACCGTCTAAATGTTCAAAGCATTCTTCCATAATCAAGGCCGAAATATCACTCGCAATACCTCCAAACAAGGTATCTTCCTGATAGATGATTACTTTTCCTGTCTTTCTAACCGAATTAAAAATAGTTTCGGTATCCAAAGGCTGTAACGTTCTTAAATCGATTAAATCCGCTTTTATTTCAGGATTTTTATTCAGCGTTTCTAATGCCCAATGAACCGTGGCACCAAAAGCAATAATAGTAACAGAGTTCCCCTCTTTCAATAAAGCTGCTTTTCCTAACGGGATAGTGTAATAATCTACAGGAACATCCTGATAAACGCTGCGATACAATTGTTTGTGTTCGAAAAACAGTACCGGATTCGGATCATTTATAGAAGTATTCAATAATCCTTTTGCATCATACGGAAAGGCCGGATAAACAACTTTCAGTCCCGGAGTTTTGGTAAACCATGCTTCATTGGTCTGTGAATGAAAAGGTCCTGCCTGAGTTCCACCGCCACATGGCATTCGTACCACGACATCGGCCTTTTCTCCCCAACGGTAATGTGATTTGGCCAGCAAGTTTACGATCGGATTAAAACCTGTAGAAACAAAATCGGCAAACTGCATTTCGACAATAGCTTTACAGCCGTTGATTGACAATCCCATTCCGGCAGAAACTACTGCACTCTCACAAATTGGGGTATTTCGTACACGTTCTTTCCCGAACAACTTCACAAATCCATCCGTAATTTTAAAGGCACCGCCATATTCGGCGATATCCTGCCCCATTATCACCAGATTCTCATGCCGTTCCATCGATTGTTTTAAACTGCTGCTGATGGCATCAATAAATCTAATATTAGCTACTTCAGAATCAGATTTAACTTCCTCATAAACAAAAGGTTTATAAACATCTTCTAATTCACCACTATAATCCGGAACGATTTCCGGCTCTGCATTTGCCATGGCCCAGTTTTCATCAATTTCCTGTTTAAGAGAACTGTGTAATTGTTCGTCAAATTCAGCGGTCAGAACACCGGTTTCTATTAAATACTTTTTGTAATTCGCTACCGGATCTTTGGCTGCCCATTCGTCCATTAGCTCTTGCGGAACATATTTGGTACCACTCGCTTCTTCATGGCCACGCATTCTGAAAGTCTTAAACTCCAGCAAAACCGGATGTGGATCTTTCTGCATTTCTTCTTTCAGTTGTGCCAGTTTATTATAGATTTCCACTATATTATTTCCATCAATAATATGACTCTCTATACCATAACCTATTCCTTTATCTGCCAGGTTTTCACAAAAATACTGCTCGTTTGTTGGTGTAGATAACCCGTAACCGTTGTTTTCAATTACAAACATGACAGGTAGTTTCCACACGGCAGCTATATTCAGCGCTTCATGAAAATCACCTTCACTGGTAGCACCTTCGCCTGTAAAAACTGCTGTTATTTTATTCTCATTTTTAAGTTTATGCGCCAGTGCAATTCCGTCTGCGATTCCAAGTTGCGGACCCAAATGCGAAATCATACCGATAATATTGTATTCCTGAGTGCCAAAGTGAAAACTGCGGTCCCTTCCTTTTGTAAAACCGTTTGCTTTTCCCTGCCATTGCGAGAATAAACGATGTAACGGAATATTTCTGCTGGTAAAAACGCCTAGATTTCGGTGCATAGGCAGCACATATTCTGAATCATCTAAAACAGAGGTCACTCCTACTGCGATGGCCTCTTGCCCTATTCCGGAGAACCATTTGGAAACTTTCCCCTGGCGAATTAAGATGAGCATCTTTTCTTCGATTAATCGGGGTTTGAGAATTTTTTTATATAAGTCTAATAATTGAGTGTCAGTTAGGTCTTGTCTGTAAAAGATCATTAGCGGTTAGTTTTTAGTATTTCAAATATAGAAAAATATAACAATTTTATAGCTTTTTGTTAGAAAATTTTAATTTTACTATAACTTTTAAAATTGAATTCTAAAATATTCTCTACCTTTGTTACTGAAAGGTTTTACAACGCCTTTTATCTTTAAATAAAAATGTAAAGTATGCAAAACATTCCTAGTGTAGACTTACGTGATTTCCTTTCGGACGACCCGAAACGTAAACAAAAATTTGTAAATGAAATCGGCAGTGCATTTGAAAACATTGGCTTCGTAGCCCTAAAAGGTCACTTTTTAGACGACCAGTTGGTAGACGAGCTTTATAGCGAAATTAGAAAATTTTTCGCTTTGCCAGTAGAAACTAAGCATAATTATGAAATTCCCGGTATTGGCGGACAAAGAGGTTATGTATCTTTTGGAAAAGAACATGCTAAAGGACGCAAAGAGGGAGATTTAAAAGAATTCTGGCATTTTGGCCAGTACGTGGATGCTTCTTCTAAATATGCAGCAGAGTATCCTGAGAACGTAAATGTTACGGAATTACCTCGTTTTAATGTTGTAGGTAAAGAGGCGTATCAAATGCTTGAGAAAACAGGTGTTTATGTATTAAGAGCCTTAGCTTTACATTTAGGTCTGGATGAGTTTTATTTCGATCAGTATGCGAAAGACGGAAACTCAATTTTAAGACCAATTCACTACCCGCCTATTACTACTGAGCCGGAAAACGCAATTCGCGCGGCTGCTCATGGTGATATCAATTTGATTACCTTATTAATGGGTGCTCAGGGTAAAGGATTACAGGTTCAGAATCATGATGGCGAATGGATTGATGCTATTGCTGAAGACGATCAGTTGGTAATTAATGTTGGAGATATGTTATCAAGACATACAAACAACAAGTTAAAATCAACTATTCATCAGGTAGTTAACCCACCTAGAGAATTATGGGGAACTTCTCGTTATTCTATTCCGTTTTTTATGCATCCGGTAAGCGATATGAAGCTGGATTGTTTGGAAAACTGTATTGATGCAGAGAATCCTAAGAAATTCGAAGATATTACAGCTGGAGATTATTTATACGAACGCTTGGTAGATTTAGGTTTAATCAAGAAATAAACCTAAATTAGATTCCAAAATTTAAAAATTCCAAATCCCAAACTCATCATTGGGATTTGGAATTTGATTTTTACATACTATCTTTAATTAGCATTTATTTTTTAGCATAAAAATTATGGACTTACAAGATCAATTAAAAAATTTGTTTCCGGATCATGTCGAATCCAATGAACCTGAAGAGATTCAGGAACAAGATCATGTTCTTTATATCCAAAAGGAACCTATGATTTGCAAATTCGAAAAACGAAAAGGCAAAGCCACCACCATAATCGAAGGCTACGAAGGATCAGACGAAGATTTCAAAGTATTGGCTAAAGAAATCAAAACCAAACTTAGTGTTGGCGGAACTTTTAAAGACGCCTCTATAATTATTCAGGGAGATTATCGGGATAAAATTATGGAAATCCTTAAAGCTAAAGGATTTAAAACTAAAAGAGTTGGCGGATGAAATGTTTCAAGTTTCAGGTTTCAAGTTAAAGCAACCTGAAACTTGAAACTTGAAACAAATAAACTTAGTACCTCAGGACCTTAGAGTCTTAGTACCTTTAAAAAAACTTAGAACCTTAAAAAAAATGATACAAAATTCAGAATTAATACTTAATCCGGACGGGAGTGTTTACCATTTAAACCTTCGTCCTGAACATATTGCACACGATATTATTTTCGTAGGAGATCAAAACAGAGTGGAAAAAATCACTCAGTTTTTTGATTCTATTGAGTATTCTACACAAAAAAGAGAATTTAAAACCCAAACCGGAATCTATAAAGGAAAAAGAATATCGGTAATGTCAACGGGAATTGGTCCTGACAATATTGATATTGTAATAAACGAACTTGATGCTTTGGTAAACATTGATTTTGAAACACGTCAGCCAAAAGAAAATCTGACCTCTTTGAATATTATAAGAATTGGAACTTCAGGTTCTTTGCAAACCGATATTCCGGTAGACAGTTTTGTAATGTCTAAATACGGATTGGGACTTGACAACATGCTTCGCTCCTACTTAATTGACGAAGTTTCGAATATTGATATCGAAGAAGCTTTCATCAAGCATACGAACTGGGATGCTAAAAAAGGAAAACCTTATGCTATCGCTTGTTCTGAAAAGCTGGAAAAAATTATTGAATCGGATCAAATGTTCAAAGGAATCACTGCTACAGCCGGAGGTTTTTACGGACCACAGGGACGCGTTTTACGCTTGAACATTCAGGATCAGGAATTAAACAGTAAAATGGATAATTTTAATTTTGACGAGCAAAGAATTACCAACTTAGAAATGGAAACTGCAGCGATATACGGACTTTCTGCTCTTTTAGGACATAATGCGCTTTCGTTAAATGCAATTATCGCCAATCGTGCTTCGGGAACTTTCAGTGAGGATCCTTATAAAGCGGTTGATGCACTTATTGCGTATACCCTTGATAAACTGGTAGGAAATTAATTCAATACTATAATCCATTCAGAAATTAGATTATTCATGAAAAATGCTATTTTAAAGTTTGAAAAATTACTGAGGGATAATTCGGCTTATTTCCCTTCTCTCAAAAGTGAAATTTTGGAAGCTAAAAATCTGGGGAAATGGTCAAAAAAAGAAGTTATCGGACATTTGGTTGATTCGGGGATTCATAATCTGGTTCGTTTTACAGAAATTAATTATCTGGAAAAACCGTATTATCACAGACCTTACAATCAAATGGATCTGGTAAATTTAAATCAGTATCAAACCATGGACATTAATGATCTCACACAACTTTGGCTTTCTATCAACCGCCAAATTATAAGGATCATGAAGAATGTGGATGAAAAAGCTTTGAATTATGAGATCATTTTAAGCGATGCATCTGTAATTGATTTAAAGTTTCTAATGACTGATTATGTAGAACATTTAGAACATCATATTAATCAAATAAGATCCTAAAATTATGTTTTTAAGAGTTGCCCGACATACCGATAATATTGAAAAAATAGCTAATTTTTATATCAATGTCCTTGGTTTTGAACTCTTGGGCAGCTTTGAGAAACATAAAGATTACGATGGTGTATTTCTTGGAATGCCACAATCCGACTGGCATTTTGAATTTACACAATCAAAAGTAAAAGCAAATCATACATTTGATGAAGATGATGTAATTGTGCTTTATCCAAAGTCAATTATTGACTACAACGAATTGATAGACAGAATTGAACGCAATAACATCTCAATCTTAACTGCAACCAACCCTTTCTGGAACGAGAATGGAAAAATGTTCTTAGATCCTGACGGTTATCGCATTGTAATATCGCCTTTGAAAGCGGTGATCGATCAGATCAATTAATAGAAGTTGCAATAAAATATAAAATGAAATAATGGCAGAAACACATAAAAAAATACTGTTCAAATACTACAGTACTTACCTGGAAGAAATAGTGTCGGAAACCATGTGGGCAGAAATTTTAGATTCAGAGAAAGGTCTTTTTAAACTGGATAACATTCCCTTTTTCGGTCCTTTAATTGCTACAGATGATATCTTTAGAGCAGAATATGATGAAAATGAAAAGTGTTTTATTCACAAAGAAACCATAGAACATTCAGGGAACTCAATTGTTCAGGTTCTTATTCTTGAAAAAGAATTTGATAAAGAAATCATACGCGAAAAATTAAAAGCAATCAATTGTTTGTCAGAAGCATTAAACGATACCTTTCTTGCAGTCGAAATTGCAAAAAATACCGATTATTCGATTGTAAAAAACTTATTATCAGAATACGAAGCAAATGCTATAATTGAATTTGCCGAACCTTGTTTATCAGACAAACACAGAACCGATTTATTAAAAAATTAATACCCCAATACACTTAGAATACTCTTAACCAACTTAAACTAAACTTAGAATGAAAACTGTAAAAATTGTAGGTGTTCCTGAGCACTTCAATTTACCATGGCAAATGTGCATTGAAAATGGTGAATTTGAAGCCGAAAATATTGATTTACAATGGAAAGACATTCCGGAAGGAACCGGTAAAATGTGTCAGATGCTTCGCAATGATGAAGCTGACATTGCCGTTATTCTGACGGAAGGTATTCTGAAAGATATTGCAGCAGGAAATCCAAGTAAAATTGTTCAGATCTACGTACAATCACCTTTGATTTGGGGGATTCATGTTGCTGCAAAATCAACTTTTGAGACCGTGAAAGATCTTAAAGATAAAAAAGCAGCCATTTCACGATTGGGTTCAGGATCACAGTTGATGGCTTATGTCAATGCACATGAGCAAGGATGGAAAACCGATAATTTACAGTTTGAAATCATAAATACGATAGACGGCGCTGTTGAAGCATTGACTAACGGAACTGCCGATTATTTTATGTGGGAGCGTTTTATGACGAAACCCCTGGTTGATAAAGGAATTTTTAGAAGAGTTGGTGACTGCCCTACGCCATGGCCATCGTTTGTAATTGCCATCAGAGACGAGTTTTTGAAAAAGAATCCCAAAATAGTCGAGCAGATATTGGAGATAATCAATAGAACAACTCAGGATTTTGCTCAGATTCCAAATATTGACAAAACTCTGGCAAGTCTTTTCAATCAAAAACAAGAAGACATTCAGGAGTGGTTAAAATTAACCCAATGGTCTCAGAAGCAACTGACTGAGAAAGCTTTTATCAAAATTCAAAATCAATTATTTGATCTGGGAATTATTGAGAAAAAAAGTACTTTTGTTGAAACCGTAAAAGCGCTGTAAAAACTGCTTTTGAATCTTATGATAAAATTTCCTAAAATTGACTTTCCGCAATTAAAATCCAAACTACAGGTGAAATCACCCTGGGACAGGATTATTATTATGCTGTTGAGTCTTTTAATTACGGTTCCAATTTTTATCATATTACATCAAAATCTGATCGATTTACAATGGGCATTCAATTTAGATCGTGTTTTGATTTTTGTACTGGTTTTTACTGCAATTTTCTTTCTTCTAATGTTGCTCAGAACCATTATTATACTCTGCATTGCAGTATATTTATTGGTATTGTTCTACGGGTCGGTTATTGGAAATTATGGCTTCAGTGAAATCTCCGAAGATTACAATTCGATGATTTACACCATGTCTGACAATCCATTCCCACAGGATATTATTGTGGCAAAACTGCTTCCGTTTCCTAATAAATCCAAAATTATCAATGCGATAGAGTATCAGAATCCAAAGGTTCGAAACTTTGCCATTATGGCTACCTCTAAGCATTTTAAAGGCCTTAAAGGTTATTCAGATTACAGAACCATTATTCAGTGTTTTGCTGTATTTAAAGAAATCAACAGCCGTTGGAATTATGTTAATGATCCTAAAGAAGGGGACTATATTGCAACTGCGAGTGAGTCTTTAGAATACTTTTCAGGCGACTGCGACGATCATTCTATTTTGATGGCCGCTGCAGTTCGATCAATTGGCGGAACTCCCCGATTGATTCATACGAAAGGACATATTTATCCCGAAATACTTATTGGTTCAACAATCGACCTGGAAAAAGTGAATTACCTGATCAAAAATGTGCTTTTTGTAAAAGAAAGTTATGGTAAAAAAATTCACTACCACATAGACGAACGTGGACAGGTATGGATGAACCTGGACTATACGGCCAAATATCCGGGTGGCCCTTTTATGTACGAAGAAATTCTGGGAGAACTCACCTTAAACTAGTTTTTCTGAAGCTATTCAGACACAGAACCCTTGAGATTTATGGTTTTTTCATGTGTGATAGTAATTTTATAAATATTTGATTTTTAGATTTTTAATTAGAATAAATTTTGTAATTTTCTGTAGTTTAACATATAACCACAAAATCATGAAAAAATCTAAATTATTTATCTTCGCAATTGCATTACTGGCTGTATTAATGATTTCATGTCATAAAGGTCGAAATAAATTAGTGAACTCCTGGAAAATTACTGCTGTAGAGCCTAAATTACCGATTTCAGATTCTATGAAAAATGTAATTCTAACTCAGGGCACACTTACCTTTACGGAAGACGGGCATGTTACCGGATATCTTACTCAAGAAATTAACAATGGTACTTATGCTTTAACAAAAGGTGGTAAAAATTTAGTAATAAAGGATGAAACCGGTACTCCCTACCCTTGTGAAAGTATCATAACAGAAGATCAACTGACACTAGACAGTAAAGAAATGAAAGTTACCCTCAAAAAAATATAATGTTCTGCACCTTAAAACAATAAAACCACTCTTTTATAAACCAGAAAGAGTGGTTTTTTATTTGGAGTAATACCCCAATCTCTTTTTAAGCAATCAAACACTTCTGAAAGTGAATTCCTTCATTGATTTGTTTTTTTTTTGAGTCAAACTATTGTAATTTAATATTTTAAGCCTAACTTTAATAAACTAAAACAAATGCCCCAATAGAACCTATGATTTTAAATTCGAAAAAAATATTTCTGATCGACGGCTTAGGAGCTTTATTCTCTACCCTTTTGTTGGGCGTAGTATTGGTTGAATTGGAAATCTACTTCGGCGTTCCCAAAAAAACGCTCTATCTTCTTGCTGTTTTGGCCTGTCTGCTTATGGCGTCTTCATTTGCGAGTTACTGGCTTGCGAATGAGAACTGGAGAGGTTGTCTAAAAATTATTGCTTTTGCAAACCTGTTGTATTGTGGTATCACGGCAGGCCTGTTACTCTATCTTTATACCCACCTAACGTATTTAGCGGTATTTTATTTTCTCGCTGAAATTGCAATTATACTCTTTCTTGCCCGAATGGAATTTAAAATTGCGAGCCGTTAACTTCTTATCTACTCTACGACTCCATCGTTCGGAAGCCCAAAAACACTGACAGTCTTGTCATTACAATAAAATATTTTTAAAAAATAGCCTCAAAAATTTTGCGCAGTCAAATAACTGCATTATATTTGCTGTCAAATAACTGCACAATGGAAATTCGTAGAGATGTATTTCAGGCAATTGCCGACCCTACCCGAAGGGCAATCTTAAGCTTAGTGGCTATCCAGTCAATGACTCCGGGAGTTATTGCTGAGAATTTTAATTCTTCAAGACAAACTATTTCAAAACACATTCAAATATTAACGGAATGTGAACTCCTGGAGCAAACGCAAAATGGAAGGGAAATTTATTACGTTACTAATGCCAGAAAAATGAAAGAAGTTGCTGATTTTATAGAACCGTTCCGCCAAATGTGGGACGATCGTTTTAACAAACTGGAAAATATCATGAAAAACTATAAACCGAAAGAATAACCAAATTATGGAACGAAAAACGAAAATTACTGCCGAAGAAGGTCAACAGGATTTATTAATTACAAGAGAGTTTGATCTTCCTTTAAAATTATTGTTCATGGCTTATACAGAGCCCGAAATTGTTGAACAATGGATGGGAACCAAAGTACTACAACTTGAGAATAAGAAGTATGGCAGCTGGCAATTTGAAACTTCCGACCCTAAAGGGAATGTGGTTTTTAAAGCTAATGGAGTGGTTCATGAGTTTTTTCCGGAACAGAAGATTACGCGAACATTTGAAATGGAGAACTCTCCTTTTCCGGTTCAGCTTGAGTTTCTTGAATTTGAGGCGATAACGGAAGAAACCAGTCAGTTAAAAATGCATATTATTTACAGATCTGCTGCACTTAGAGATCAGATGTTAAAACTGCCTTTTGCTCAGGGAATCAATATGGCTCACAACAGATTACAAGAATTCGCTGCCAAAAAACTAAACTAACTTAAACTAAACTAACTTAAACTAAACTATAAAATCATGAAAAAAAGAGACAAAATCATCTATTGGGTTGCTACATTATGGCTGGCGTTAGGAATGACTGCTACAGGAATCGTACAAATGCTAAAAATAAAAGAACAGGAAGGCATGATACAGCATTTAGGGTTTCCGGTGTATTTTTTAACATTGATTGGTATTTGGAAATTATTAGGTGCCGCAGCTATCTTAATTCCTAAATTTCCATTACTAAAAGAATGGGCCTATGCCGGCTTTTTCTTTACCATGACGGGTGCTGTTTTTTCGCATTTGGTTGTTGGAGATCATCCAAAAGAACTATTTGGCCCGGTATTGCTTATTGTTTTGACTATTGTGTCCTGGTATTTCAGACCTTTAGAAAGAAAAACGATTTTAGCAAATTAGTCAATTTCTATCCATAACCGTGAAATTTTTACACTCAAAAACATTTAGCTTCTAAAAAATCAAACCCAAATGAAAAACAAACTATCAACAGAACAAAGCGAAGAATTATTAAAAGTACTACAAATCCGTTTTGAAAACAATATGAAGAGACACACAGGTCTTGCGTGGGATGATGTTCAGCAAAAACTGGAGGCAAATCCGGGGAAACTCTGGTCACTCGATGAGATGGAACGAACCGAAGGCGAGCCGGATGTTGTTGGATTTGACGAGAAAACGGGAGAATTTATTTTCTTCGATTGTTCTGCCGAAAGTCCAAAAGGCCGAAGAAGTCTGTGTTTTGATCATGAGGCACTGGAAAAAAGAAAAGAACACAAACCTGCCGGAAGTGCTGTAAATATGGCCGAAGAGATGGGAATTGAGCTTTTAGATGAAGTACAATACAAAGAACTTCAAAAACTGGGTAAGTTTGATGCCAAAACTTCAAGCTGGATTGTTACACCTTCTGAAATTCGTAAACTGGGCGGGGCATTGTTCTCTGATTTTCGCTACAATACCGTATTTGTGTATCATAATGGTGCTGAATCTTATTATGCAGCCAGAGGTTTTAGAGGATCTTTGAGAGTTTAATGAATTTTAATAACAATAGCATATGAACCCTAAAGTTGATCTTTACTTTGAGAATGCTGAAAAATGGCAAAAAGAACTGGAAGAGTTACGAAAAATTGCGCTGGATTGCCAATTGACAGAAGAACTAAAATGGGAAACAGCCTGCTATACGCTGCATGGTAACAATGTTGTTTTGATACATTCTTTCAAAGAGTATTGTGCTTTTCTGTTTTTTAAAGGAGCCTTAATGAAAGATACGGACGGAATTCTAATACAGCAGAGTGAGAATGTTCAGGCCGCAAGACAAATTCGTTTTACGAGTCTTGACGAAATCAAAGCTCAGAAAGCAATCTTAAAAACGTATATTTATCAAGCCATTGAAATAGAAAAAGCCGGTTTGAAGGTAAAATTAAAGAAGACAGCCGAATTTGAGATTGCAGAAGAATTTCAACAAAAACTAGACGAAAACAAGGCTCTTGAAATTGCTTTTAACGCTTTAACTCCAGGCCGTCAACGGGCTTACTTACTGTATTTTTCAAGCCCAAAACAATCTAAAACCAGAGCGTCCAGGGTAGAAAATATGACGGATCAGATTCTTCAGGGAAAAGGATTGAAAGACTAATTTTTTTAAAGATGATGTGGGAACCGTTTTAATAAAGAAGAATAGTTTTATCTTAGTATAAAAAACAAAGCTCATGGAAGACCAAAAAAATCAAACCAACCACTCCTCTTCTGACCCGACACCAAAAGTAACGGGAGTTGGAGGCATATTCTTTTTTTCAGAAAACCCAAAGGAAACCAGAGATTGGTATGCCAAAAACTTAGGACTTGAAGTTAACGACTGGGGATCTACTTTTGAATCCAGAAAAATAGATGCTCCTGAGGTCATAGAATCTCTTCAATGGAGCCCGTTTAAGAAAGATGATGCGTATTTCTCTCCTTCTAAAAAAGAGTTTATGATTAATTACAGAGTGCAGCATATTGAAGCTCTTGTCAAACAGCTTAAAGAAAACGGTGTAACGGTACTTGATGATATTGCCACCTACGATTATGGAAAGTTTGTTCACATTATGGATGCTGAAGGCAATAAAATTGAACTCTGGGAACCGGCATAACTTAAAAGCCTGACAAACTTGAATCTTTACTACAAACATCAGACTGAATCACTTTAAATGAATTCATTAATATTGTATTTTGCTAAACTTGGCTTTTTAGAAAAGGATATCGCCGAGTTTTTAAGCTGTATCAAAACACGTCAGTTTTCTGCAAACGAGTTCATTCTAACTAACGGTCAGTTGGAGAATTATTTATCTTTTATAGATACGGGAATTGTCCGCTATTTTGTACTTACCAATGACAAGGAAATTACCTTTGATTTTGCGTTTAAAAACTCCTTTTACTGCGCCTACGATTCTTTTTACAACAGAACTCAAACACAGGTTTACATTCAGGCACTTACAGATTGCCAATTGTACTCTGTCTCTTACGATCAGCTTCAGAAACTTTATGACAAATGTGAAACAGCAAAAAAACTAGGCCGTATCGCTACTGAATATTTACTGGATAAAAAAGTAAAAAGAGAACTGAATCTTTTAACCAAAACTCCGCAGGAACGCTATCAGAGTCTTCTTCAGGAACAACCTAAATACATTCAGCAGATTCCACTCAAATATCTTGCTTCCTACATTGGTGTTGTTCCGGAGACGCTCAGCAGAATCCGCAAACGCATTTCTTGACCAAAGTCAATTTATAAAACCGTTATTAAACTCAATTTTGTACTGTTTTTTAACCTTAAAATCAGAACAAAATGAAAGTTACCATTACCCATATTGACACGGCTTGTGTTTTAATAAACATCAATGGATTTAAAATTATTACAGATCCGACACTGGACAAAAAAGATGACTTTTTTCCACAATATGTAAGCCGTCCATTGGCATTTTCAAAAAAATATATTGATCCCGCCTTATCAATAGCTGAAATCGGAAAAGTAGATTTGGTTTTATTAAGCCACGATCATCATAGCGATAATTTAGACAAAAACGGCAGGATATTTATCAAAACTGTGCCTGTTGTTCTCTCTACAAAAGACGCTGTTAAACGCTTAAAAAACAATAATACCATTGGCCTTGACAACTGGGAGGAATATACTGTTGAAACCACGAGGGTAAAAGGCTTGAAAATAACAGCTATACCTGCTCAGCATACCAATATTAAAAGACTGGATAAGGTTATGGGAAAAGTTATTGGTTTTACCATCGAATGGGAGGATCAAACTGACGGCTGCCTCTATATATCAGGAGATACTGTTCTTTTTGAAGGTTTATTGGAGCTGGAAAAAAGAAAGAAGGTTGAAACCGCTATTTTGCATCTTGGAGCTGGAGCTTTTCCTTATTTGAAAAAGAATTTAAGGGTTACTATGAATAGCGAGGAGGCACTTGAAACGACACGACTTTTAAATCCCCGTACGGTAATTCCAATTCACTATGAAGGCTGGTGGCATTTTAAGCAATCTGTAAAATCATTGAAAAGTGAAATTGAGAAATCGGAATTAAGGGAGAAATTCTTATGGCTGGAAAGCGGAATTGAAACTGCATTAAAATTTTAGATAGATGTATTCTTCTAAACCGTTAAAGGACTTGTAAAAAAGCACTCGTTATTCATCCTTTAATCTACTAAACAAGGCTTTAATTCTAAAGATAATTCCTATATTCGCTGATGTGGATGTTAATTTTTAACAACACCAACTAACAATCAAAAACGCCATAACCTTAAAAAAAAATTATGAAAAAAGTAACTCGTCTGTTTACATTAATGCTCTTTATTTGTTACGCTTCTACCCCTCTCTATTCGCAAATTACATCTGAAAAAATAGATCTTTTAATGCAGGACGCTTTGGAGAAATTTAAAGTGGCCGGTGCCTCAATTGCAGTTGTTAAAGATGGAAAAATAATTCACCAAAAAGGATATGGTGTTGCCTCTATCGAAACAAAAAAAGCCGTAAATGAAAGCACAAATTTTCAAATAGCCTCCAACAGCAAAGCTTTCACAACTGCAGCGCTCTCTATTCTTGAAGACGAAGGCAAATTGAAATGGACAGATAAAGTAAAAGACCATCTTCCAAAGTTTAAAATGTATAACGATTATGTTACGGAAAATTTTAATATCCAGGATTTGCTTACACATCGCAGCGGACTTGGATTAGGTGTGGGTGATTTGATGTTTTTCCCTGACGGCTCCAATTTTACAATAAATGATGTTCTAACTAGTTTTCAATATTTTAAACCGGTATCTGCTTTTCGAACTAAGTTTGATTATGACAATTTATTGTATATCGTAGCGGGAGAATTAATTTCTAAAGTAAGTGGTATGGCTTACGAAGATTTTATACAAACCCGAATTATTGATCCTTTGCAAATGAGCAATTCTTTTGCACAAAGCGACAGGATAAAGGATAAAAGCAATCTGGCTGTATCACATTCGTCAGAATCCGGAACTATAAAACGAATTGATGGATTTGGAGTACAGATAAATGGTGCTGCGGGAGGAATCATTTCAAACGCAGCCGATATGGCAAAATGGATGACTTTATGTCTAAATAAAGGACAGTATGGAAGTGACTTGAAATCAACACTATTTTCTGTTAAAAATCATAACGAAATGTGGCGCATCCATACCGTTGAAGAAGTAGATCGTGATCCGAGATACAATTCACATTTTAGCGGTTACGGTCTGGGTTGGGGATTAACTGATGTGAAAGGAAATCTAAAAGTATCTCATACAGGAGGTCTACCGGGAATGTTATCCATTGTTACGATGTACCCGGATCTAAACTTAGGCATCGTGATTTTAACCAACACAGAGAATGGCGGTGGCGGGCTCTTTACTGCCGTTACCAATACTATCTCTGACAGTTATTTAGGCCTGGACGATTTTGGTTGGACCAATAAAATTGTGGAATGGATGAAACAAGGCAGAAATACAGGAGATGACGTTACCAAGAATGTTTGGGAAAAAGTAAAACTGGCAAAAAATGTGAAAGTAAAAAACGAAGACTTTACTGGCGTTTATACTGACAATTGGTTTGGAGAAATTGAAGTATTTGAAAAAAACAAACAGTTATGGTTCAGATCCTATCGTTCACCAAAATTAAATGGCCCTATGGCTTTTTATAATGCTAATACATTTGCCATAAAATGGGAATATCAGGCAATGAATTGTGATGCCTTTGCGATGTTTTCACTGGATGAAACCGGTAAAGCACAATCAATTAAAATGAAAGGCATCTCTCCTAATATTGATTTCAGTTTTGACTTTCAGGATCTGGATCTAAAAAGAGTGAATAAGTAAACCTGTTTTTTATACTAAAATTAAAAAAAGTCCGCAAAGTTTTCTTTATACTTTGCGGACTTTTTGCTTCTCTATTCAATCAAGTAATGCTTTAAGTTCTGATTCTTTCTGATTAATAATGAAAAGCTGACTTTTATCTTCCAATAATATCCTGTAATCAAACTCTTTAGCTGCATTGAACTTCCAGTTTTTTAATTCTCTAAAACTGCTCTTAATGAGTTTTAGATTTTCGGCATTATTTTTAGAAACAATGATCATCTTAGTCAGATTTGATTTCTGCATCTTTTCAAGAGTGCTTCTGCTTATTTCAGTTTCATCTTCTGATCTGGAACGGTAACGATACTTTTGCTTGATGACGTCAAAATCCTTTTCATTTTCAGAAATAATATATCTGTAAGCCATTAAATTATCCATTTCGTCTATCCAGTTTGGGAATTTTGTTTCATAGCTTTCAATATAACGATCTATGAAACTTTTGTCTATGGCTTTCTTTTGAGAAATGTACTCGTTTAGCATAGGGTAAATTTCTTTTGCCATGAGGTTGATGTATTTTTTATTATACCAGTCACCACTATCTGCTTTTCCGTTCAGCTGTTCGTATACATAACCATTGGCTAAGGAAGTTGCCAGCGCTTCGTTAAGCAGATGATAGGCATAATTACTGTACTTAGATTTGTTTTCTTTGAAACTATTATCGATCATTTTTTTTACTTCCAATGGCTGTTCGTTGTAAATAATATGATCCGTTTCGTGCAGCATTACACTAAAGAGATCCTTATAATCGTCTAAATCTGTTTGAATGGCACTGATGAAATTATTACCAAAAGAATTCGCGGTAAAGCCTTTAGAATTAGGCAAAGGATAAAATGCTATTTCAAAAGGAATTGAAGTATCCCAACTCGAATTGTAAAAAATCAAACCCATTTCAAAATAACGCTCCAAGTCATTTTCCTTTGCGTATTTGGTAATTTCTACGAGCTGTTTTTCAAATTTTTCTTTATTGGGATTGTATATGAGTTCGTTGTAAATCGGAGTAAAAGCGGAAATTATTCTCGTAAGATCATTCAGTGTTTTGTTGGTTAAAACTCCAATAGAGCGTATTTTAAAATCTTTTAAATTTTCTGTTTCGATTAAGTTTTTTCTCAAAAAATCAAAGGATTGCATTGGTTTTTTAGAGCCTTCCGGGAATTCTTCAAATGGATAGCTGTAATCCAATGTCAGATGATCAAATTCTGCGGCCAGTTTCTGAAATTGCTCAGTATTGTATTTTGATTTTTGAAACTCGGTTTTAAAAACGTTGTCGGGATAGTTTTCGGATAAATTCTGAAGGAAAACAAAAACAGCCAATTGTTCAGAATACTTAATATTAAATACTGTTTTTTGAGCAAAAGACCAATTGGTTACGGCACACAGCATAACGACCAAAAGCTTAATTTTTAAAGTAATTTTCATTGTTTAGTAATTAAAATTTATTCGATAAGAATTAAAAGTAACTCAAAAATAAGCAGACAACAAACACTCACGATACCCTAAACAAAACAGTAACTGCTATGTTATCTTCAATAACTCTTACAATCTCTTTTTAGTATCTATCGCTTACTATTTTGCACTAGCCCTCTTTTGTCTTAAATTTGCAGTCTTGTTACAAGCATAGCAAAGTTTTCAAATGCTGAAGTGTCTAAATTAGGTAAAAAAGTGGGAATACATACGATCGAAAATGCAGAAAGAAACTGGACTATTTGTCCCGAATGTCAGGGACGTGGTAAAAAAAGCCAAAGACTCAGCAAGAAAGTGCGGCTTCAATATCAGATAGCGCTGGAAAACTTTGAAAAATCAAAGGACTCAGGAGTTCCCCCTACTCGTCCTAAAGCGCATCTCAATGTCTGTCTTCACTGTGACGGATCGGGATTGATTCCTTCGGAACATCCTACTATGATTGACAAAGAAAACTACCCGCATGTTGCCATAATTGGAGCCGGTATCGGAGGAGTTGCATTGGCTGTCGCTTGTCTGCACCGCGGAATTCCTTTTACTCTTTACGAACGCGATACTAACTTTGATGCCCGATCACAAGGTTATGGTCTCACCTTACAACAAGCCAGTAAAGCCATTGAAGGATTTGGTATATTCTCTTTAGAAGAAAAGGTCATTTCAACCAGACATTTGGTACATACTCCGGAAGGAAAAGTAATTGGAGAATGGGGTATTCGAAAATGGATTCCATCGGATACCAAAACAGCCCCGAAGCGAACGAATATGCATATTGCCCGACAACATTTGCGTTCGGCACTGCTGAAACAACTTGGGGCAAATGATATCGTGCAGTGGGGACATCAACTCATAGATTTTAAGGAATCAGAAGACCAAAGTATTTCCTTAAATTTTGAAGTAAATGGCAAAATCATAAGTACTAAAGCCGATCTTGTAGTGGGAGCTGATGGCATTCGCAGTACGGTACGAAAACTATTAATTGGTGACGAGGTTACTCCTTTGCGTTATCTGGGGTGTATTGTGATATTAGGTATTTGCCCGTTAAAGGCTATTGATGGACTTGATCATAATTTACTCGACTCGGCAACTGTATTTCAAACAGCTAACGGCAATGAGCGAATTTATATGATGCCTTATACAGAAGATTCTGTAATGTGGCAGCTTAGTTTTCCAATGTCCGAAGACGAAGCTAAAATATTGAGCGCACAAGGACCGAAAGCACTAAAAGAAGAGGCTTGTCGAAGAACACAATGGCATGCCCCTATTCCGCAAATTTTATCGGCAACTTTAGAGACGCAAATTTCAGGTTATCCGGTATACGACCGTGAATTACTTCGTCCCGAATTATTAGCAAAAAATAAACGGACCACATTGATTGGGGACGCAGCACATCCGATGAGCCCTTTCAAAGGACAAGGAGCTAATCAGGCATTGTTAGATGCGCTTTCTTTGGCTCGCGGAATTGTAAGAGGATGCAGACCGCTATCCAACTGGAGGGAAGCAGGAATAAGAGAAAGTGTCCTGACTGAGTTTGAATCCGAGATGCTTGTGCGAAGTGCCACCAAAGTAAAAGATTCTGCCGAAGCTGCAGAATTCCTTCATTCTGAAATTGTTCTTCACGAAGGTGATGAACCAAGAGGAAGGTGTTTAAAGAATAAATAAGCCAAATCGTTAATTGCGTTTTTGTACTTTTTTTTCTCGCAGTTTTTGCAGATCAAGCAGATTTTTTACCACAACCTATATGTTTTAAACTAAAAAAAAAGGAGCCACTTTTCAATGACTCCTTTTCGATATTAAATTTTAGTATTATTGGATTCTTTTTACAGACAGCTTGTCTAAGCAGAAATAAGCTGCGGTATTCATTCCGTATACCGGGTGTGAATCTGTTGAAGCCATTTGAAAAACAAGGTATTTTACGTCTCCCAGACCTTGAAGTGCTGTAGCGCTTACATTTATCCATCCTGTTGGCATTACTAAAGAACCTCCTGTATAATCAGCCAATGATTGTGTAATTGGTGCAGTAATAGTTCCGCTTGAATCTACTCCGTAAATTAACAATTCAAAGTGATCTCCTGAAGAAAATGCCTGAGCAAAACCGTCTCCATACAAACAACCATAATAAGGCCATGGGTGCATGTTGATTTTTAATCCTTTTACATTGTACAATCCTGTATTTCCAATTTTAATCCAGTTAGAGAAACTTGTCTCACTAAAAGTAGTTCCCTGTGGATTTTTAGGATCTGTATAACTTGACCAGTAAGCTACGATGTACGGATCTCCTGTTGTACCCGGAGTACCTGCCGCAATTGTAGAAGAAGTTCCGAAACCGCTTCCTGCCATAGTACCCCACTGATTGGCTACCCAACCGTTAGATCCGCCAGTACCTGCTCCCGAACCGTAATTTGTAATATCATTTACATTGGATACAATAAAACCATCCCAATAATTGTAACCTGATGATGTTCCGCTATGTGAAAATTTAAATATATCAACGGTTAAGTTGGTACTTGCCACATAGGTATTTTGCCAATACTTCCCGCCTGTTGTTGATGTTCCGCTGGTCAACAAAGAACTTGTCAGGTTAAGCGTAGTCGTTGTTCCTATCGAAGGATCGGTCACTGCACTTTTAGAAGTTGAGCCTGAGCTTTTAATCGCTGCACTGCCGCTTTCGCTATTTAATAGATTTTCATCATTACTACAGGACGAAAGTCCCAGAATCAAACCTACTGTCAAAAAATAAAGTACTTTTTTCATGATTTATAAAAATTTGGATTAATATTCTTGGTTGATTAATAAACAGTTTTTATTGAGGCTTTTCGATTACTTCCCTGCAGCAAAATTCAAATCTTCTGCCTGTTTGAAGGAGTTCGTAACCAGGTCTAATGCGCCAATCTCTGTGAACGTAGGCACGTATACCTTCACGAAATCTACTCCGGGAAGATGTACTTTATTACCATTACTATCTACAGCCCAGCTAATGTCTATTGAAGGATCTTTTATTCCGCCATAACCCCATTCAAAAGTTCCAACATTGAATGCTGTACCTTCTCCATCGCTAATATCTTTTGTAGCCAAATTGACTTTTGTTCCTTTTAATGTGTAAGAATCACCAAGCCATTGTGGGTAATAATTGTATCGTCTCCATTTTTTTGTTCTGGTGATAAAACCTGAAGCCGTTTTATTATTTGCCCATTTAAGATATTCCTTGTCGAATTGCCAATCGTACTTTCCTGCTACGGCAGTTTTATTTGGATCCGGTTTGTAATATGTCACCTCATAATTCTTAACTGTAGTCGATTTATAATACTCACTTCCGGCTATTTCGTACCACTCATTATCCTCTGCAATTCCATTTTTGTTCGCATCATAAGCAACCATAATACTCACAGGAGAAAACTTTGAAGCATTCGAAACTGTATTCATCTGAACTGTAAAATCACGTTTGCCATAAGCATTGATCACCGTATGGTCGAATTTTGTTACGATATAACCACCAAAAGTTCCCAGATCAACTAGAGACCCGTCAGCCAAAATAGCCTGTGCATTCTCTATCGCTTCCGCTTTCGTTGCAAACTCAAAACCGTCATTGTTATAATGCGGAGCAGGTACATAATCAATAATTGAAAGTGCTTTCGAAGTATACGTTTTACCGGTTTCGGCAACTGTAACTTTAGTAGAAGCCTGTTTTACCAACTTATTCAGCGTTACGGTAAAATCTACAGCATAGCTTAATGCTTTTGGTGCTATAAACTTCAAGGTCTTGTTGTCGCCAATAACAGAATCTTTAGCCACTCCGTCTTTTCCGGTTACTTTTAAAGTCCATTTGTATTGGGCAACAGCACCATTTGCATTTTCAATCGTTACTTCCGGATCAATCGCCACAACGTTGTATCGTTCCGTTGTAAAATCTGCCTGCAATTTTATAGTAAGAGTTGGATCTTTAATCGGCTCCGGTTTAGGTTCTTCAATTACAGGCTCCGGCTTTGTATCATCATTACTGCAATTGTAAAAAGAGCAAACAATGGCGAGGTACAAACTATATTTTATAAACTTTTTCATATTCTTCTCTTCTTACTTTTTTAGATTGTATTTTTTAATTATTTGAAGATCTGCAGCTCCCGAGAATCGCGTAGCCATAGACGATTGCTGGTGACAAAGTCCCATTGGTTCGCTGACACAGTTCACTACTTTGATAAAATGAATTCCCGGAAGATTTGCTTTATTCCCATTCTTGTCAACGGCCCAGTCAATATCAATATCAGGGCTTTTGGCATTTACGTATCCCCATTCCGGAGCCTCAAAATTCCATAAAGTAGTTTGCCCAGGGCGTACTGCTGCGAAATTTACGTTTAGCTTCGTTCCTTCGTAAACAGCTGTATTTTGAGTATCCCAGGCTGGATAATACTCTTTCTTGGTTTTAGACCTTGGCAAAAAGTATGTTTGAGGTTGGTTGTTCTCACAATAAAGATGTTCACGATCTAAAAAAGGATCATTTGGACCGCTTACTACTACTTTCTTACCAACCGCAGGTTTATAGTAGGTAATTTTAAAATTCTTAACCGTATTTTCTTTAGCATGCTGACTTCCTATGATTTCATACCATTCGTCTTCATCGGGTTTTCCATTAGCATTTTTATCATAAGCAACATAAATTAAACCTGGAGCCGGAGGATTGGCTTTATCCGTTAAATCTGCTCCGTAAACTCTGAAGTCTTTTTTTCCTGAAAGATTAACCACCATATGATCAAATCCAACCACAATTGAACCTCCAAAACCTCCTAAATCAATTGGATATCCTACACTGGTTTCACTTATTCTTCCCAATGCTACCCTCATAACATCAGCTTTAGAAAATCCGTCTTTGTATAAATCATTGGCAAACATTCCGGGTGCCGGATTAAAATCCTGAATACTTGTTATGTAAGGATTGTAATTTTGAGTCTCATTTATCACATTCACTATAGTGGCACTTGTCCCTTTTTTATCTCCTTCAGTAACATTTAAGGTTAGTTCATATGCACCGGGATATAAAGCAACAAATCGTAAATCTTTTGTAGTTCCTATAATCGAATCTTTAGTCTGATTCACCGGATTTTTTTTAAGTACCCATTGATAATTTGGATTACTTGTTTCAGCTGAAGCTGTAATATTCAAAACTTTAAAGGTGTTTACTTCAAATTTATCCTGAAGCTTTACTGCTATTGGTATGGCGAGTCCTTCTCCGGTGTTGGCATCATTTTTATCGTCATCGCTGCATCCGGTAAATGCCGCTGCAAAAGCCAATAATAATAAATGGGCAAAGTTTTTTTTCATAATTCCTGATATAATAATTTAGTTTAATACATTTTTGAATGGATTAACGCGTAGGAATGCTTTCTCCTGAAAGATGCAAATCTGTTGCCCCCATTATTTCTGTTGAAGTTTCTCCGAGCCATCCCGCCTGCTGATTAAGACCATTGTACACTTTCACAAAATCGATCCCGGGAAGCACTACTTTGTTTCCCTTTTCGTCCACGGCCCAGTTAATATCTATTCCCGAATCATCATCATTGTTCGGAGCATTATCTGCATATCCGTATAAAAAAGCGTACTGCACAAAGTAACTTCCCGTTCCGCTTTCATCAACTGCGTTATCGGGCAATCTTGTTCCTTTATAAGTAATAGAAGACTGATCTTTAAGCCATTTTGGCCAGTAATCTAAAGAATGATTGTAGGCATTATTCTGAACCAGATAGCCGCTTTTCCCCTGATTGTCTTTCCATAAAATATACTCCATATCAACAAAACCTACTGTACCCGTAGTTCCACCCGACATCGGAATTTTATTGGGATCAGGTCGGTAATACGTTATTTCATAATGCTGAATCGTTTTAGGCATTTTATGTCCGCTCCCCTCTATCTCGTACCACTGATCGTCCGGAAGTCCGTTTTTATTTGTATCGTAAGCAACCATGATTACTCCTGCTTCACTGCTTCCGCCACGCATGGTACTGTTTGGATTTGGATTAGCCTCTGCCCAGAATGCATTGCCCAAAATTCTAAAATCACGTTTGCCCTTAACATTAACAATGGTATGATCGAATCCAAAAACAACATAACCACCAAAAGCCCCCAATGAAACCAGATCACCATTTTTCTTGGCCAGATAAGTATTGGCTCTTGATAAAATTCTTTCAGGAGTATCCCCGTCATTCGCAATTGGCAGATCGTTAACAAACTGCCCGGGAGCCGGTTTAAATTCAAATACTTTTGAGATGTAGCTTTTATACTCCTTCGTTTCTTTTGTAACGGTAACGACCACTTTTTGAGTTTGTACATTTCCTTTATTATTTACAGTAACAGCCAATTCATAAACTCCTGCTTCTGCTGCCGCAAATAAAAGTTCTTTTGCTGTAGTAGTACTTAGTGCATAACTTTCTGAAGGTGCTTTTGTGATGGTCCAACTGTAAGTAGCTCCTGTTGTTGCGCTGATCGTTGGATTTAAAGTCATAATTGTAAATCTCTGCATGCTAAAAGCTAAATCTGAACTAACAGGCGTTGGATTACTATTTTCATTTGATGCGTTATCATCAGAACAATTGGTTAATGAGAGTACTGCAATAAGCAACAATAAGGATTGGAAGTTTTTGAAAATATTGTGGTACATGTGGTATTGTTTAGTTTGGTAGTGGTAAAAGCAGGAGAAATTGAAGGAATAACAAAAGAAGTTTTAATTAAAGTCTTCAACAGAGCGCAATGTTATCCTTGTAAGTGTATACAATCGGGCACCGCCAAACACCCCTGAAATTGTATTGGTTTTTTATTAGAACAGGATTAAAATAAGGGAAGACACCACCAGATAATGCATTCGAAAAATACCGATTCAATACTGATTTCCTTTTCAGAAGTGATGCTCTCAGAGAGAAAAAGCAACTATACAACACTCCCGACTGAAGCAGAATAGAAGCAAAAACGATAACAATAAATAAGAATTCTCTTTTTGTATTATACATCACTTATTGAATTAAGAAAACTCCCGGATGTATAAATTAAAAACGCAATAAGGAAGAATCCCGTCATAAAAATGACAGGTTTCGTTTATTGTTCTTCAACTTTATTCCACGAAAGTCTTAAACTATGTGATTGTGGCAGGTCTCCTGACTTGTTCCATCTTTAAAACAACCTTCTCATCCCGCACGCGGGGCAATGGCATAAGTAACGTTTAAAGACTTGTATAGAACTTACAGTAGCGGGTCTGTTCAGGATTTGCACCTGATTCCCTTTTAACCATTTTTTCTTAAGAAAAAACAGACCAAAATCTGGCGCAAATATATAACTATCTTTTACAATAGCGTAATTCTGAATAAAAAAATGAAATTTTAATATTAATCAATGCGTTACCAAAATTTTAAACTTTTTCCGAAGGTCTATCCAATGGTACCAATTACAGATACATGTTTACTGACTAAACTTCTTTATTTATTTTTAATCTCAATTTTCATAAGTAAAACAATACCCGTAAAAGTTCCTTTTGATCCCTAAATCAGGTATATATACTTGATTTCAAAATATCCTGACTAGTTACTTTTATAAATAACTAAAACTTAAATATTATGGAAACAGTAAAAATCCCTCAAGGGGTTCAGGTTACACTAAATGTAGCGATAAGTTCTGATGCAATTGTTGGTGCTGCTATTCGTTTAAAAGGTGAGGTAACAACTTACCCAGACAATCAATTTTCAGTAATTCTGGGAGATCTTTCAACACTGCAGAATGAAAAAATGACCGTGCAATCCTTGTTTCACGTTGATCAAAATATTGACCAAATAATGGCAACTACCCGATTAGATATTGAAGTTTCTTATGGTGACCAAACCCAGAAGCTAACTGTCAAAAAAAGGAAAATATACAATCAGCTGTTTATAGCATTTGCATACGTTCAATTTACAAAACAATAAAGTTATGAAAAACTATTACTTACTAATAATTATAATAATAGGAAACATTTGGAACAGCAGTGCACAGGAAAAAAATGTTCCATTAAGTGAGTTTCCTATGTCTAACTTGACCAGCCCTGCTTTTCAACTACTGGAAGAGACGGTAACGGATATATATACTCCCGAAAATGTAAAAGCCTTAGCATTACATGTGCAAAACAATTTTGGTGAAAGTATGGCTATAGAAGTAACTCCCTACTTTTTTATTAATACCAAAAGTAAAAAAAGGACCTACGACAGATACATAGGTGTTACGAAAGATAAGGCAACAGGCAACTTAAAACAAAATCCTTTTAGCGGATTAAATACAACGACCCTTTCTTTTGCTTATTTAAAAAAGGATTTTGAAACTATTGCAGGTGACAACAAACGCCAGACCTTTTCTATAGGACTAAGAACAACATTGTTACGTTTTTTTGATAAAGAAAAAATACAGGAAAAGAAACAAAATATTCAACGTGTATTAACTGATAAAGCATTAATGATTCCCGAGGAAATAGCTGCAATAGTAGATGAAAAAGAACAACAAAAAGCTATAGAAAAATTCTTTTTAGAAGAACAAAAAGTAAGAGATCGCTTAAAACCTTTTGAAAAGATAATCAAACCAATTTTCAAACTGGATGCAGCAGCAGCTTATAGCGAACTTTTCAAGGACAATTCTATAAATGGCGGAACAATTAACCGTTTCGGATCATGGCTAACCGGGGAATTTAATTTGATTCTAAATGAGGATAATGAAGAAAGTTCTACCAATAACTATGCAAATCTTCTGTTTATTGGCCGATATATCGAGGATGGCTTTAACATGGATTCTACTACTGTTTATACCACTAATTATTATAGAGATTTCGGAAGTAAATTAAGTTTTGAATTTGGAAAATTTACCTTAGGGTATGAATACATCAAACGGAACGGAACTGTAAAAAGCGAAAGATCTGTAGGTAATATAAGTTTTAGGATAGATAAAAACATAAGTATCACAGGAGCATTTGGAAAGGACTTTCAAAAAGAAGATAACCTTCTGGCGCTTTTTGGAGTAAATTGGGGATTAAATTTTGGCAATTCATCACCATCTCTCGAATAATTAAACTATAAAGAAATAACCCACAAAATCCATTAGATGTAATATAAAATCTGAAATCCTATAAAAAAGAAAGCATACTTGTTTTTTCTTTCAATTAACTGATTAGAAACAAGTATGCTTCTATGTCTTATATTAATAAAAAAATTACAATACTACTACTAAATCATTAGCAAATGTTCCTGTACAGGTCCTAATGCAAAAACAATAAACATGGACATCACAGTCAAAATCATAATGACCATAAATAATAAGGTTCCAAAAATACCCGAATCAACTCTCAAAGTGCCCAGCGAAGGAGCTACGGCTTTTTTAGCACTTAAATAACCAATGATCAAAAATGCTCCAATCATCGGAATAAAGCGACCGGCAAGCATCGTAACCGAAGTGGTTAAATTCCAGAAAGGAGTGTTATCAGCCAGCCCTTCAAACCCGCTTCCATTTCCCGCCATCGAAGACACATACTCATAAACTATGGTGGTAAAACCGTGTGGTCCTGTGTTACTCAGCCACTCAACAGCTTCCGGAACATACAAATAAACGTGAACAGCAATTGCCGAAAATAATAATGGTATCGCCAAAGCGCAAAGGTTTACCAAAACTGCTACCTGAACTTCCTTAATCGAGATTTTTCTGCCAAACAACTCCGGAGTTCGTCCTACCATCAGTGAACCGATAAAAGTGGCTATAATCAGGTAAATAAACATATTGATCCATCCGGTACCCAGCCCTCCAAAAAACGCATCTACCTGCATTCCTATAAACATCCCAATCGAAGACAACGGCATATAACTATCGTGCATACCTGTTATGGTACCAGCCGGGATTATCATATTAACCGCGCTGTAAAAAGAGGAATAATACGTTCCAAAACGCACCTCTTTACCTTCCATATTGGCTGGTGATGAGTCAATTCCCATTGCGCTGAATTTGGGATTAACAGACATTTCACCACAAATTAAGGGAATACAAGTTACTACAAACCCCATCAACATCACTCCCAAAAGCATTCTTGAAAATTTTTTATTGTTGAGATACCGGCCTACGAAAATGATAAAAGACATCGGCAAAAGCCAAACGATAATAGTGTGAATGATGTAGGTAAAAAAGTTAGGATTTTCAAATGGTTGCGCACAGTTGGTTCCAAAAAAGCCGCCACCATTAGATCCTAATTCCTTGATGGGAAGAAAAGCTGCCGCAGGTCCTGTTGACACTACTACTTCTCTGCCTTCAACAGAGGTAATTTTCTCAGGTTCATCAAATGTCATTGGCACGCCGTTAAACAAAAAAAAAGTTGCGGTAATTATACTTAACGGCAACAGTATACGAGTAGATGATTTTACAAAATCGCTATAAAAATTTCCTAATCCTTGTATCGCTTGAGCAGCAAGTCCCCTGACTATTGCTACACCCGCACAAAGACTTGTCGCCGCACTTAAAAACTGTAAAAGCATAAACACGCCTACCTGTGCAAAATAACTCGCTCCTGTCTCTCCTGAATAGTGCTGCAAGTTGGTACTGGTCAAAAAACTAATTGTCGAATTTAACGCCAATGTCCACTCCATACTGTCGATACCAGCCGGGTTTAAGAAAAGTTTTCCCTGGAGCAATAAAATAACAAATCCCCAGAGGAACCATATGAACTGCACAGATAACAATACTTTTAAATATGTTTTCCAATTCATTTGGAGCGTGGGGTCAATTTTACAAAACCGGTATATCAATCGGTCTAATGGATTAATAAAGTCTGTTATGCTTTTTTCATTTGCATATATTTTTTTCATTTCCCGGCCTACAATGACCGACAGCAAAATAACAGTAAGAAGAATACCAAGTGAAACTATTAATTGAGTTAACATATTTTTTTTAAGATTGAGGTTCTTCGCGAAAGCACCAACAACTAGTCCATACGAACAATAAAAATGTTAATCCCTGATTTACAACCAAAAACACTTATAGAAAATACCACTACCTTATCATTTTGATACGATTACACTATCATTTTGATACTATTTCCTTTTTATTCCTGAAAAATCTAAAAGAATAGGAAGCTAAAAATCAAATAATTAATTAGAAAATACTTTTTACGGCACATCATTTGCATAAAAATACAAAAAGTAACTGTGTTTACTTTTATTAAACTTAATTTCCAAAGCCATGAAAAGACATAAAAAAAATGCCGGTTACTTTAAAATTTTTAAACAAGCTACTAAAGAGCGAAGACAAAAAAACAAAATCATACTTACGATACAGATTATTTTTATAACCATTATAACGATTATGGTGTATCAAAGAATTATGACATAGAAATGTATGGCAAAAAAACGAATCAGCTTATACAATATTCTTCAACTTCAGGCAAATAAGTCCGAAATAGTAATAATAAACAACTTATCACTCCCTGAATAAAGCGACACAGAATAAAACCTGAAGAAAACTGATGCGTTTTTTTTGCTTATCGAATCAATTTTAAAAATGCACTATACACATCATCTTTAATTGAGGTTCGCAAATAGACTTCGTTTTCGTCTTTGGTTTTATATTCAAACTGAATCAAAGCCGCATCAGAATAATAAAAAAAGTAATCATCACTCAAGAATTCAAGATTTGAAATAGGTCTCGTTGATAATTTGTATTCAAATGCAATTTCACCATTTGTAATGTCCAATTGAAAAAGCTTATTTTTACGAGTGTATCCCCAAATATTATCACTTTCTTCGACCATATACTCAACATTATCGGCTTTAAAATCCGTTTTCCAAATTTGAGTTCCGGTTTTTGAATCTACAGCGTATATCGAAGAAACTTCAGGTCCTTGTGCGGCAAAATAGACCTTCTTGTCTTTGCAAAAGATACGTTCCTTAATATTATTCTGAGTTTCCTCCAATTTAAACTGCCACAGAACATCTAATTTATCAGGATTTAGAGCAAAAACTACATTTTTTTCATTTGCAGTAAAGATAGCCTCTCCATCGGTTACCAATTTTCCGCGCATGGCTTCCTCAAAGCTCTTTTGAACAAGAAGTTTTCCTGTATTGGCTTCAAAACTATAAACAGAAGTTCCGCTTTGAATAAAAACTTTGTTATTGAATAAAAGAACCGGACTTTCATTATTTTCAGCATCCAGTTTATGATTCCATAATAAACCACCAGTCTTTATATCAAGCCCATAAAGGTTACCGTTTTGGGAGGTTATGAATAATTTTCCCTCATTTATAACCGGAATCTGATTTTTCAGGATGATCTGATCTGTGCTATTCCCCAGTCTTGATTTCCAAAAAACAGCACCACTCTGATTATCAATGGCAAAAATTTCTCCGTTAATAAAAGGAACATACACTACTCCGTCCTGTAATGTGATAGCATTTGCACACAACTCCGTAAAGGAATCTGTTGCTTTTACGGTCCAGTTAATTTTTTCAGACTCTAAATTGAAGGAAAAAAGAGAACCGTCGTAATCGTAAATCAATATCGACTCTTTATCCAATGCAACTTTCGCCAACGGTTTTAGCACTTTATGAGTAACCTTATCATTAATATTGCCTGCAGCTTCCATTTTAACCGGTGCTGAAACGGTTGGTACTTGTCCAAACATATTGGTAACGGCACATGCAAATAAAAGAGTAATTAGATTTTTTTTCATTTTTAGATTTGGGGTTAAATGAACTGATTTCTTTTTATCAAGACGAAATTGCGTTTTAAGTGATTCCATGCTTGATAAATGCTTAAAATTATTACGGTACTAATATAGAAACAATTTTCACTGCTAGATCAATATTCCAGAAATAACAGCTAAAAAAACTTCTTAAGGAATTAAGGATACTTTTTTAGTTCTAACAAATCTGTATACAAGTCATTTCTTCCATGGTTTAAAGAAAATTTCAGCTAAACAAGGACGAGAAATATTTTTAGTTTGTTTTCCAAATCAACCAAATAATTTACTCTAATAATTCTTACATTCGCTCAGGGAAAAGTCAATTGATATCTACTAATAAACAATTTAATGAAACAAACTTTTACACTCTTCAGAATCCTCTTTTTAGTACTTTTTATTAGTTGCAACAATTACGCACAACAAAAAGACGACTTTTCTTCAAAAATTGACAGTCTAATACATACCACAAACCCAAGAAATTTTAACGGAGTAATTGTTATTAAACAAAACGGAAAAATAAAATATGCAAAAGCACATGGTTATTCTGATTTCAACAAGAAAACAGAACTAAAAATTTCTGATAAATTTTCAACCATGTCAATTGCCAAACAAATCACGGCTACACTTATCTTACAAGAAGTAGAAAAAGGAACAATTAATTTAGAAACCCCTATTCGCAAATATTTACCGGAATTAAAATATTCGTGGGCAGATACCATCACTGTTAATCAATTGCTCAACAATACTTCGGGATTAAGCAGTGAAGACATAGACAAACCTCTTAAATTTACTCCGGGAGCTGCTTTTAATTATTCTAATATTGGCTATTATGTAGCGGGACAAGTTTTGGAAAAACAAAGTCATAAAAGTTTTGAAGAGTTAGTAACTGCCTTGTTTAAAAAGTGCGGAATGACCAACAGTTACTACCCAAATGAGACAAACAACACATTTTTAACAAAAGGGCACTCCATAAAAAAAGAGGGTAGTATTAAGCTGAACGAACAATTAAATTTTGATATTCATAATTATTTTGGCAGTCATTTAATTGTTTCGGTTCCTGACTTAGCAAAATGGAATGAATGTCTGCACTCAGGTCAACTATTAAAACCCGCTACTTATAAAATGATGATTGCTTATTCAATCACCAATACCCATCCGCTTTTTGGTGATAAACCAATTGGTTATGGTTATGGATTGCGAATAAATGATAAAACCAATATTATGGAAATCGGACATACAGGTTTTCATCCCAGTGAAGGATTTACAGCGGTCAATTTATACTATCCAAAAACCAAAACCAGCGTTATTGTTATGGAAAATCAAGCATTTGAAAATTTTAGTATTGCTTATTATTTTGAACAGGAAATTAGAAAAATCGTTAGAAAAAGTAATCTGTTGAACTAAAACTCAAATTTATAAAAGCCATATGCGTAAACGAAATTCAAAACAAATTATAGCAGTACTTTTTTTGACTTTAAGTCTAAACTTCTCCTTTGCACAAAGAAAAGAGTTCCGGGAAACCACCGTTGATAGTCTAACTTTCGTAAATAACCGAAAAGCACTGAACAGGCTGAATACCGATAGCTTCCTAAAAAGAATATTTACTAAAGAAAATATAGAAATCCCTTATAGGCTCCTAACGCCAAAGGATAATAGCGATCACCAAAAATACCCTTTAGTCATTACTTTCCACAACTCTACCCGAATTGGAAATGATAATGAAAACCAGCTTGAACCATTCGCGAAAATTTGGCTGAGACCTGAAATTTATACTAAATATCAATGTTATGTAATCGCACCACAATTCAGCGAGCGTTCTTCAAATTATGAAAAGAATAGTGGTGGAATTCAAATTTCAAAACCTTCTCCAGCTGTTTTTGCCTTACTCGAATTAATTCAAAACATTGAAAAAGAATACCCAAACATCGATAAAAACAAGATTTACTTAATTGGATATTCTATGGGTGGATCGACTGCGCAAAATCTACTCAATATAGCGCCAGACCAATTTGCCGCTGCTGTCTCTGTTGCAGCAGTTCCTGATTTTTCCAATCTTAAAAAATTAAGCCAGAAGAACATCTGGCTTATTCATGGAAAAAAAGACGATGACAATCCTTATATCGGAAGCGTTGAATTGTTTGCAAAATTATCTTCAAACAAGAATTTGACTTTTACCACTTTAAATAATTTAAATCATAACAACATTGTGATTCCGTTTTTACTAACCGAAGAGATTCCAAAATGGTTATTTGAAAAGCATAAGTAAATCGTATTTTGATGGATTTAGAACTTGATATTCTTTCCTTAAATGTCTGTGCTGACTGTTGATAAATCCTCTTATTTGTTTTTCTCCATCCACTCAATGATTTTTAAGGCAACACCATTTGAGGATTGAAAATTTTGTCCAGTAACAATTCGATCGTCTTGTTCCACATAAGATTCATTTCTCTTTGAAAATTTAAAATCTCCACCTCTGTCTTCTATAGTCTTCTGAATTAAGAATGGAAAGTGCTTAAAATATTCACCATCTTGTTTTTCGAAAGAATCAGGATAACCGCTTATTCTTTTTCCATCCACTAAGAATTTACCATTTCTGGTTTTCAGGTTAACAATACCGGCTGTTCCGTGACATACCGAAGAAATAATGCCATTATTATCTTCGTACACTTGCATAGCAATACGTTGAATATCTAAACTTTCAGGAACATCATACATGGCACTTCCACCGCCAATATAATGAACAGCTTTATAGTTTTTATAATCAATTTCTTTAGGGCTTACGGTATGTTTTATCGCGTACATAAAATCCTGATCGTATAAGTATTGCTTTTGTAAATTATCAGAGGTATTAATATAAGCTAAAGGAATACTGCCGCCCTTTGGACTCACAAAATCAACAGTATAACCGGCATGTATAAAAGTATCATAAGCATTTACGATCTCAGCGAAACTATTGCCTGTTGAAATGGTAGAATTTCCGTAATAATGTGCATTAGAAACAATAAATAAAATCCTTTTTCCAGATTTATTAGTTGCTTTACTGCTGGCTGCTTTGCTAATTATTCTCCATTCACCCTGAATTTTCTTCAGCAAGAACATATCCATAAATTCCTGTTTTTTTTCTGCAATGATAATTTCAGCCTTTGCAATAGCAATATCATTAAAAAATTCCAGAGAAATAACTCTGCCTACGCGACCGTTAAATTCACCTTTCTTACCTTTTTGAAACCAGGTGACATATTCCGAAGCCGGAACGATCCATAAAGGTTTATCTTTGTGACTTAAAAAAAGACTGGCTTCAGAATAAAAAGCCTTACTAATACTGTCAGGCTGATTGTAAGATGTCCCCTCAATATAGTTTTGAATGCAATTCTGAATTAAAGACTGTTCTGATTGCGAAAAAGATAAATTGGATACTAATGCAAATAAGACTAAAAGGAAAACTCTCTTCATAAACTTGGATTTTAATGGTTTTAAAATATTGCTCAAAACTATACTCATTGCATCTTAAAACGTTCCGGATTTATAATAACGGACTCCAATTTTATACTTTTAGGAGTAAGAATGATTCTTTTTGGTAAATGGCTTCAAAAAAATCGGGCATAAAAAAAACTCCTTAATTTCTTAAGGAGTTTCTTGTTGGAAGATGATGGATTAAAATAAAACCTAATATATTAAGCTATTTCAATTCTTTTATCTTTTTCGATCTGTTTAGGCTAACTGCAATGCGAATTCTATCATTTCTTTAAAAGAATTTTGTCTGTCATCCGCTGACAAAGCCTCTTTTTTAAGGATGTGATCCGATACCGTTAAGATAGCCAAAGCCTTTTTTCTATATTTAGCAGCTATAGAATACAACGCAGCTGTTTCCATGTCAACAGCCAAAACGCCGTAGGTTTTCCAATTTAAAAAAGGATCGCCTAAATGGCTTTCAGTATAGAAAAAATCAGATGTCAATACTGACCCTGTATGAGCTTTTATCTTATTTTGCTCTGCAATTTCATAGGCCTTTTTTAATAATTCAAAATTCGCCGTCGGAGCAAAATCATTGCCGTTAAATTTAAATTTATTCATCCCGGAATCTGTGCACGCACTCATTGCTAAAACAATATCCATCATATTTACATCATCCTGGATAGAACCACAAGACCCCACTCTTACGAGTGTTTCTACACCATACTCTTCGATTAATTCTGTAATATAGATAGAAATTGATGGCATCCCCATACCTGTTCCCTGTACACTAATTCTCTTACCATTATAGAAACCGGTATATCCTAACATTCCTCTAACCTCATTATAGCATATAACGTCTGTTAAAAACGTTTCCGCTATCAGCTTCGCTCTTTTTGGATCACCAGGAAGTAAAACGAAATCTGCTATATCACCCTTTTTTGCGTTATTATGTGCACTCATATTATTATTTTTTAGATTTATAAACTATATTTTCTCCTCTAATTTACTTGATTTGGATACTATTTCAAGCATAATTCTATAACGGATTTTAATGAAAATCAAAGTGATATGAATAAAAACTAATTTGGAGTTGTTCTTGCTTTCACTTCATAAATCCCTGACAACACCTTAATAGAGGTCCCATAAAACAAAAAACCTCCAAAATCAAATGATTTTGAAGGTGTCTTAAAAAGTGGTGGGCGATGAGGGGTTCGAACCCCCGACCCCCTCGGTGTAAACGAGGTGCTCTGAACCAGCTGAGCTAATCGCCCTATTTTATTAGGTTGCTATCATTTCGTGATTGCGAGTGCAAATATACAGCTAGATTTTGTATTTGCAAGCATTTTTCGAAAAAAAATCAACTAATTTTAACTTAACACCCCTACCCGCTTCATAGTCAATACCTTTTATAAACTATTTTTTATTCGTTCTGTTATTTCGTCAATTGCTCCCAGCCCATCAAAAGTCAAAACTTTAATTTTAGACTTCATATATTCGATTGCAGGCCGGGTCAAAGTTTCAAAAACTTTAATTCTCTTCAGATGAATTTCAACATCTTTATCGTCTTTTCGATTAGACGTTTCGGCTCTTTTTTGTGCTCTTTTTAAAAGTTCTTCTTTTGGAACTTCTATATTAATTACCTTATCTATTTCCATATTCTTGGATGCAACAAGTTCCATCAAATCGTTAACCTGAGGTTCAGTTCTCGGATAACCATCCAAAATAATCCCTTTAGCTGAACTGTTTTCATCCAGAATTTTACTAAAAAGATCTTTCATAATGGAATCAGGCACTAAGTCTCCTTTTTCCTCATATTGAGACATTATTTTTCCGATCTCTGTTTTATTCTGTTTTTCCAGACGGCATCGGTCTCCAGTTGAAATATGCTTAAACTTAAGTTCTTCTTTTAAAATTTCACATTGAGTACCTTTTCCTGAATACGGAGGCCCCATTATTACTAATATTTCCATTTATGTGGTGTTTTTATTTTTCTTTATTGTCTTCACAAAAATCCAAACATTGTTTCGACTTTGCAAGACATCACAAATTTACAAGAAATGCAAATTATTTCATAGACATAAAATGACAACTTAAATTACTTTAGAGATCTTCCTGATAAATAAATCTTTTTTTTATTTAGATAATAATTACATCCTGGTACTTGGTGATTCATTTGGAGAAACCATTACTTTTGATGAGATTCCAATTAAACAAAGCAATTAAATCACAACTTAAATTAATTAATAAAAAAAATGGAAACCAAAATAATAAATAATCTTATAAATGCTTTTGAAGCCAAACTGGACATTTTGAATGTTTTTATGAATATGGGTGCAAGCACTGATGAAATAGAAAATTTGCAAAATACCATAAAACAAAAACTACCGGGATCATATATTCAATTATTAAAAAAATATAATGGGGAAAAACGTATCCTAGGATTTATGGCTGGGTTTGGATATTCAAGCATTGAAGATGTTATAAGAGATTGGGCTTTTTTTAAAAATGCACCAGAAACACAGCCAGCAGGAATCAATCAACTTAAAAAGATAAAAAACACTCTATATTCCCCTAAAAGAATTCCTTTTGCTCATGATGGCTCCGGAAATTTTATCTGCATAGATTATGATCCAAATTTTGATGGAATCTCGGGGCAAATACTGTATTTGCCAGCAGGAGATCCCGAGCCAATTTCTGTCATTGCAGATAATTTTGATAATTTTTTAACTCTCATTATTGAAAAAATTGAATCTGAAGAATTAGAGTTAATCGACGAGAGAGAAGATTGGGACGAGGAAGACTGGGATAAAGCTGAGATCAACTTTTGCAAAACGTGGAAAGACGACTGGACTGATATAGCAGAAGAGTATAATTCAAAACTTTGATTTTTATTGAATTTTCAAAACTTTCCAATTTCACTTTTCTGTTTATGCAATACCTTAAAACTAACCGTAAGAAACCATAAGACAATTAAAAACAAAGTTCGTAAAACTGATAATCCATAAATCTCTATGAACTTTGTTTTTTTTTTAGATTAGTAATAAAAAAACAATAGTACTCTTTGTGGTTCAAATCTGCTTTTCCAAGATTAATTCCACAAAAAGCTATAAAATAAAAAACCTCCAACATCAATTGACTTTGGAGGTGGTATTATTGGTGGGCGATGAGGGGTTCGAACCCCCGACCCCCTCGGTGTAAACGAGGTGCTCTGAACCAGCTGAGCTAATCGCCCTATTTTACTAGGTTGCTATCGTTTGTGATTGCGAGTGCAAACTTACGACTAGATTTTGTATTTACAAGCTTATTTTGAAGAAAAATTACATCATTTTGCAAAATAATTTTTAGTAATCTATTTATCAATCTTTTAAAACAGAAATATTTTTCATCATTTTTTGCCATTTAGTTAAAAAACGAAATCTCAAAGCCTAATTTCGAATATTCTTTTGTATTCACTGGCTATAATCATACATTTGCATACCTTAATAGTACACTCAAATGCCTAGATATCAAGAAAACGATTTACCTAAAGCTAAATTAGACTCTAATTCACTTCAAAAAGCACTACGAATTTTTAAATACGGTAAAAATCACAAATGGAAATTCTTTCTGGGATTGATTTTTCTCTTATTAACCAGCGCCACTGCCCTGGCCTTTCCGAAATTAATGGGTATGCTCGTGGATTGCGTTACCAATAAAAATCTCAACAGAGCCAATGAAATTGCAGTTGGACTTATGGTAATCCTTACGCTGCAAGCTATTTTCTCTTTTTTCAGAATTTCGCTTTTTGTGAATTTTACTGAAAATTCACTTTCAAACATCCGTTTTGCTTTGTATGAAAACTTAGTAAAATTACCGATGTCATTTTATTCTCAAAAACGCGTTGGAGAACTAAACAGCCGAATCAGTGCTGATATTTCACAACTACAGGATACTTTCACTACGACCATTGCTGAGTTTTTACGTCAGTTGATCCTAATTATTGGTGGATTTGTTATTTTAGGTAACATCAGTCCAAAGTTAACTTTAATGATGCTGGCTATTGTACCCGTGGTCGCTGTAGCGGCAGTTGTTTTTGGAAGATTTATTCGCAAGTACGGAAAGAAAACACAGGATAAAGTAGCCGAAAGTCAGGTAATTGTTGAAGAAACGCTGCAAGGAATAAGCAATGTAAAAGCTTTTGCCAACGAATGGTACGAAATTCAGCGTTATAAAAATAAAATCAAAGAAATTGTAAAAATCGCTATTAAAGGCGGTCAATACAGAGGATACTTCGCTTCTTTTATCATTCTTTGCCTTTTTGGCTGTGTGGTTGCCGTGGTTTGGTACGGAATCACCTTAACGATTAAAGGTGAAGTGGAAGGCGTAGGAGATTTAATTTCTTTTGTACTTTACACCACATTTATTGGCGCTTCTTTTGGCGGAATTGCCGAAATGTATGCGCAGATCCAAAAAGCAGTTGGTGCAACGGAACGTGTTTTTGAATTATTGGAAGAAACTCCGGAGGATATCAATGCCAAAACAAGAACTACCCCAATTGAAAAAATCAAAGGAAATCTTTCCTTCAAAAATGTCGCTTTCAGTTATCCTTCCAGAAAAGAAGTTGAGGTATTAAAAGAGGTAAATTTCACTGCCGAGTTCGGTCAGAAAATTGCGATTGTAGGCCCTAGTGGTGCAGGAAAATCGACTATCTCTTCGCTCCTTTTACGTTTTTACGATCGAACATCTGGCGACATTACTGTTGATGGAAAAAGTATTTATGACTACGACTTAGAAGAGCTTCGCGGAAATATGAGTATCGTTCCTCAGGATGTTATTCTGTTTGGTGGAACCATTAGAGAAAACATTGCTTACGGAAAACCGGATGCTACCAATGAAGAAATTATAGCCGCGGCAAAACAAGCCAATGCTTTTAATTTTGTGGAAGGTTTCCCTGAGAAATTCGAAACCTTAGTAGGAGAACGCGGCGTAAAATTATCGGGTGGACAGCGTCAGCGCATTGCAATCGCAAGAGCATTGCTTAAAAACCCAAGTATTTTAATATTAGATGAAGCAACATCATCTTTAGACAGTGAGAGTGAAAAACTGGTTCAGGAAGCATTGGAAGTTTTAATGGAAGGAAGAACAAGCATCATCATCGCACACCGACTTTCGACTATTAGAAACGCCGATAAAATTCTGGTTTTAGATCATGGAAGAATTACCGAAGAAGGTACACATCAGGAATTAATCAACCTGGAAAACGGAACTTATAAAAACTTAAGCAACCTTCAGTTCAGTAACTCCTAATTAGAATGTAAGCAGTATTAACTAACCTTAAACCAAAGAAATGCCACATTTAAGAATCGTTTTAATTTTATTATTTATTGTTGTAAATACCATCAATGTTCTTGCACAGGAAAAACCTTTTAATGTGGTTAATATTTCCAAAGACGGATCGCAATACATCAAATTTGGAATAAACCTTCAGGTTTGGGGAAGATATGCCGAATTGAACGAAGGAAGTAAAATTGGTACAAATGAAGTTAGTGATACCTACGATATCGTCATCAGACGTTTGCGTTTGCAGGCAATGGGAATGCTGACGGAGAATATTTTCTTTCATCTTCAGCTGGGACAGAACAATATTAATTTCACACAAAACAACGGACCTTCAAATGCACCGCTTTCAGTTATGGATGCTTTAGGAGAATATCATTTTAGCAAAAAACTTCATATTGGCGGTGGACTGACAGCCTGGGGAGCCGGAACAACTCGTTATTCAGCGAATAGTTCTTCCTCACATCTTACTCTGGATACGCCAATGTACCAGCAGTTTACTAATATTTCATCGACATTCGGAAACCGAAATCTAAGTATTTATGCTAAAGGTGATCTAGGCAAATTTAATTATCGTGCCGCTATTACCAATCCATACCGAAATACAACTGACAATCTGGGAATCAATTCTTCGGTAAGCACACAAACACCAAGAGCGCAATATGCAGGAATCCTAACCTACTCGTTCTACGACAAAGAATCTCTTGAAGATGCCTACCACAAAGGAACGTATTTAGGAACAAAGAAAATCTTTAATATCGCACTAGGTTATATGACTCAAGCCAAAGCCATGTGGCATTTAACTCCTAATGCAACTATCGCATACGACGATATGCGAATACTGGGTTTTGATGTTTTTTACGACAGTCCGATCAACAGTAAAGGCGCAGCTATAACTGCTTACGCGGCTTTTAACAATAATAACTACGGAAAAAACTACATCCAGTCTGTTAATACGCCCAATCCCGCTATAGGCGACAATTCTCTGATAAACGGCTCAGGTGCCGGATTTATTGGTGTAGGAACCGGAAATATTTATTACGCTCAGTTAGGATATCTTTTTGGAAAATCAGATAACGAATCCAAAAAAGGCCGTTTCCAGCCGTATGCTGCCACACAAATTGCAGACTTAGAAGCACTAGACACTCCAATGGCGATGTATGAATTAGGTGTAAATTACTACACTACAGGCACTTTGGGACCAAAATTCAGTTTAAACTATCAAAACAGAGCCGTTTATGACAAAAGCCTTACAGGTGCTTACAAACAAAGTGACCGATTAGGAATGGTCGTTTTACAATGCCAGGTTTCATTTTAATTCAATACCCAAATCCTGACAGGCTTTAAAAACCTATCAGATTTACTACATAAATCAAATCAATAAAAAATCCCAAATCCCAATCGTAACAATTGGAATTTGGGATTTTTTATATTGGAATTTTACTTTAATTTATTTTCCTTTTCTTCTTTTGCGTTCCGCTTTAATCATAGACAATTCGCGGCTGGTTTGACCCGCAACTGAAGTATTCTCTTCTGCACGACGAATCAGGTAAGGCATAACATCTTTTACTGGTCCGAAAGGTAAATATTTTGCAACATTATAGCCATTCTCTGCTAAATTGTAACTGATATTATCACTCATTCCATACAATTGTCCAAACCAGATTTTAGTATCATTTTTCGCAATTCCTTTTTCCTGCATGATTTCCATCAATTTATAAGAACTCAATTCGTTGTGAGTCCCTGCAAAAATGGACATACTTTCTAAATGTTCCGCCATATAACGTATAGCAGCGTCATAATTAATATCTGTAGCTTCTTTAGAAACACAAATTGGGGAAACGTAATTTTTCTCTTCTGCACGTTTGTTTTCTTTCTCCATATAAGCACCACGAACGATCTTCATTCCTATAAAGAAACCTTCATTCTTAGCCACTTCATGCAGTTTTTTCAAATAATCCAAACGATCCCAACGGTACATTTGCAAAGTATTGAAAACAATCGCTTTTTCTTTATTGTATTTACGCATCATGTCGGTAACCAAATCATCAGCCGCATCCTGCATCCAGCTTTCTTCTCCGTCAATTAGCAAAGCCACATCTTTTCTGTGAGCTTCAGCACAAACATGGTCAAAACGGGCTACTACTCTATCCCACTCTGCTTGTTCTGTTGGAGAAAGCGTTTGTTTCTCTCCTAATTTTTCATATAATTCGAAACGTCCAAAACCGGTTGGCTTAAATACTGCAAATGGAATCGCCAGACGTTCTTTTGCAAATTCAATGGTTTTTAAAGTCATTTCTAAAGCAGCATCAAACTGCTCTTCCTCTTCTTTTCCTTCAACTGAATAATCCAACACTGATGAAACACCTTTAGTAAACATTTTGTCTACCACTGTAATACAATCGTCTTCGTTTACACCACCACAAAAATGGTCAAAAACGGTTGCACGAATCAACCCTTCTACAGGAAGATGCGCTTTAATAGCAAAATTAGTAACAGCGGTTCCTATCCTCACCAAAGGCTGGCTGTCGATCATTTTAAAAAGAAAATAAGCTCTGTCAAGTTCCGTATCACTTTTTAGCGAAAATGCAACCTGAGTGTTATCAAATATTTTTTCCATTAAGGTCAGTTTTTTATGCAAATATAGATAGAGTTTTGAATATTCGTCAATAATCACTATCCTATTTTTCAATATCATTAACAACATTGTTATATTTTTACAGCTTGCAACACAAGAGTTTGCCTCATAACAATCTTTTTGAAAGAAAATTACAGATAAACACCTTAAAACCTTATATAGAATGATTCGTTTTAATACAAATTAGAACAAAACTTTGAATATTATTTAGTTAAAAATGCCTTATTTTGCGGTTTCAATTCAACGACAGAGATATGCAATCTATTCAGGCCAATAATTATTTGGTGCATTTTAACCAAAATGCATACGAAGCTTTAAACCATCACTTAAAAGAAAGTAAATATTCAAACGTGTTTATTATAGTTGATAATCAAACCAATGAGTATTGTTTACCAAAGTTTTTACCTTTATTAGAAACAGATCTGACCATTGAGATCATTGAATTTGAAGCAGGAGAAATCAATAAAAATATTGAAACCTGTATTGAAGTATGGAAAGTCCTGACAGAACTTGGTGCCGACAGAAAATCACTTGTCATTAATCTTGGCGGTGGTGTTGTAACTGATTTGGGAGGTTTTGTCGCTTCGACTTTTAAGCGCGGAGTAGATTTTATCAATATCCCAACTACCTTATTATCTATGGTTGATGCTTCCGTTGGAGGAAAAACCGGAGTAGATTTAGGAAATTTAAAAAACCAAATTGGTGTAATTAACGTACCTCAAATGGTATTAATTGATACACAATATCTTGAAACGCTGCCACAAAACGAAATGCGTTCCGGTCTTGCCGAAATGCTAAAACACGGATTGATTTACGATTCCGCCTACTGGAAGCAGTTTTTAGATTTAAATTCAATTGATTACGCTGATTTTGACGAATTGATTTACCGTTCTGTAGAGATAAAAAATGACATTGTCATTCAGGATCCAACCGAAAAGAACATTCGTAAAGCCCTTAATTTCGGACATACCTTAGGGCATGCCATCGAAGGTTACTTTTTAGAAAGTGAAACAAAAACGACACTATTACACGGTGAAGCCATTGCGATCGGAATGATACTGGAAAGTTATATTTCACTGCACAAAAACTTAATCTCAGCAGCAGAATATGCCGAAATTAAAACCGCAATTAAGAGTATTTACGACGACGTAAAAATCGAAGAAAACGACATCGATCCGATCCTCGAATTGCTGATTCACGACAAAAAAAATGAGTACGGCTTAATTCAATTTGCCTTAATCGAAGGAATCGGAAAAATAAAAATTAACCAATCGGTTGAAAATAAATTGATTCTAGACGCGTTTCAGGATTATAAATCTTAAACTTTTTTTAATAAAAAAGCTTTGCTTTAGGTATATATTATTTTTTACATTTGCCACGATGAAAACGAACAGTAAACAAAGACATTTTAACTCTTACAGAAACCGCCTCAACAGTTCTTTATTAAGAATGTTGAACCGTTTTTATAATAGTAAAAGTCCATTTTGTTTTGATGTCTTTTTGTGCTCGAAAGCAGAACACGAAAAGCTGGAAATTATATTTGCTAATATTAGGGTTTGAATTTTAGATTGAATTTTCGTCATCTAAATTAAAAATCACATCCTAAATATTAAAAAATAAATGAATACAAAATATTCTGACCTTATCAATCAAACTTACTATTTTCCTCAGGAAGAATTCAAATTAAACAAAGACAATCTACAATTTCACAACATCGATTTGATGAAATTGGTAGAACAATACGGAACTCCTTTAAAGTTTACTTATCTGCCTCAGATTTCAGAGAACATTAATAAGGCAAAAGCCTGGTTCAGAAAATCAATGGAGAAAAATAAGTACGACGCAAAGTACTACTACTGTTACTGCACAAAAAGCTCTCATTTTGAATACATTATGAACGAAGCTTTCAAGAATAACATTCATATTGAAACCTCTTCAGCTTTTGACGTAAATATTGTTGAGAATTTATTAGAAAATGGTAAAATCAACAAAAGTACTTATGTAATCTGTAACGGATTTAAAAGAGACGAATACATTAGTAATATTGCAAGATTGATCAATAACGGACATAAAAACACAATTCCGATTATTGACAACTACGAAGAGTTGGATTTACTTCAGGCTGAAATCAAAGGGAAATTCAAAATTGGAATTCGTATTGCTGCCGAAGAAGAGCCTAAATTTGAGTTCTATACTTCAAGATTAGGAATTGGATATAAAAACATCGTTTCGTTCTATAAAAAACAAATTCAGGAGAATGATAAACTGGAGTTAAAAATGCTTCACTTTTTCATCAATACCGGAATAAACGATACCTCTTATTACTGGAACGAGTTGGTAAAATGTATCAAAGTATACATTGCTCTTAAAAGGGAATGCCCTACTCTTGACGGATTAAACATTGGAGGCGGTTTCCCGATTAAAAACTCTCTTGCATTCGAATACGATTATCAATATATGATTGATGAAATTATCAATCAGATTAAAATTGCATGTGATGAAGCCGAAGTAGATGTACCCAACATCTTTACAGAATTTGGATCATTTACAGTAGGTGAAAGCGGTGGCGCGATCTATCAGATTTTGTATCAAAAACAACAAAATGACAGAGAGAAATGGAACATGATTGATTCGTCATTCATTACCACTTTGCCGGATACTTGGGCAATAAACAAACGTTTTATCATGTTGGCGGTAAACCGCTGGAATGATACTTACGAGCGGGTTTTATTAGGCGGTCTAACTTGTGATAGTGACGATTATTACAACTCAGAGCAAAATATGAACGCTATTTATTTGCCTAAATACAACAAAGAAAAGCCACTATACATTGGTTTCTTTAATACTGGTGCGTATCAGGAAACTATTGGGGGATATGGCGGTTTACACCACTGTCTGATTCCGCAACCTAAACATATATTAATAGATCGTGACGAAAATGGCATTCTGGCTACAGAAGTTTTCTCTGAACAACAAACTTCTGACGATGTATTAAAGATTTTAGGATATACTAAAAAGGTTTAAAAAAAAATACTGCTAAATAAATGTTAATAAATATAAAATTATTAATTTGCAGTATAAACTAAAAGGTTAAACTTTTAATTCAAAAAAAAATAAAAAAACAAGAACAAATGAAAGGACCAATCAGTCAGTTTATTGAAAAACATTATTTACACTTCAACTCTGCCGCTTTAGTAGATGCTGCAAAAGCATACGAACAACAATTGGCTAATGGAGCTAAAATGATGGTAAGTATGGCTGGCGCTATGAGTACAGCAGAAATTGGTAAAATTTTTGCCGAAATTATTAGACAAGATAAAGTACAAATTATTTCTTGTACTGGAGCCAATCTAGAAGAAGACATCATGAATTTAGTAGCACACTCTCACTACGAAAGAGTGCCAAACTATCGTGATTTAACACCGGAAGACGAATGGGCTTTATTGGAAAGAGGATTAAACCGTGTTACTGATACTTGTATTCCTGAGCATGAAGCATTCCGTCGTTTGCAAAAACACATCTACAAAATCTGGAAAGAGGCTGATGATAAAGGAGAACGTTATTTCCCACATGAATTCATGTATAAAATGCTGTTATCAGGTGTTTTAGAAGAATATTACGAAATTGATTTAAAAGACAGCTGGATGTATGCCGCTGCAGAGAAAAATTTACCTATCATAGTTCCGGGATGGGAAGACAGTACAATGGGAAATATCTTTGCTTCCTATGTAATCAAAGGCGATTTAAAAGCCTCTACCATGAAATCAGGAATTGAATACATGACTTTCCTTGCAGATTGGTATCCAAAAAACAGCGCTAACGGAATTGGATTCTTCCAAATTGGTGGTGGTATCGCAGGAGATTTCCCTATTTGCGTAGTACCAATGTTGTATCAGGATATGGAAATGCACGATGTTCCTTTCTGGAGTTATTTCTGTCAAATCTCAGATTCAACAACCAGTTATGGTTCGTACTCGGGAGCAGTTCCGAACGAGAAAATCACCTGGGGAAAACTAGACATCAAAACCCCTAAATTTATTATAGAGTCGGATGCTACAATTGTGGCTCCATTAATTTTTGCTTATTTATTAGATCTATAAGATATATATGAAAAGAGTTATAGTAGACTACGCTAAACTTACCAACGAAATTTTAAACCTTTTGGTAGAAAAATTTCCTGATGGTTATGATGATTCGGATGTAATCCGTTTTAGAAATGCTAAAAACGAATTAGTTGAAGCTGTTGAAGTACGTACTGAAGATACTATTTATTTGGTAAAAATTAGTACTAAGCTTGCGGACAGAATCGAAAATTATGATGAAGACGATGATATCGACGTAGACGTAGATACAATCGAACCTGTAAAAGGTCTTGATCTTGATGACGATATTGACGACGACGACGATGATGACAATCAGGACAAACCAGATGTTGACAATGGAGATGACGACGATGACGACGAAGACAAAGAAGATATTGCTGACGACGAAGATGATGAAGACGAAGATTAAGCAATCTTTTTCAAGATAATTTAAAGGAACTCTATTGGAGTTCCTTTTTTTATGACTTCAGAAGTCTATTATTTTAAAAAATAAGAAAAATACTATATATTTGCTTTTTACTTTTCTTCCTAATCAATCAACGCCATGACTTCAGAAATTCTACATGCCAAACTAAAGGAAAATTTCGGATTTGAAAAATTCAGACCCAATCAGGAAACAATAATTACTACAATACTTTCCGGTCAGGACACTTTAGCTATTATGCCAACCGGCGGAGGAAAGTCAATCTGTTTTCAGCTGCCCGCTTTAGTCTTACCCGGGATCACAATTGTGATTTCTCCACTAATTGCTTTGATGAAAGACCAGGTCGACAGTCTAAAAACAAATGGTATTAATGCCTGCTACATCAACAGCAGTCAATCCAGTCAGGAACAACAATTTTACATAGACAATTTAAAGTCAAACACTTTCAAGCTTGTTTACATTGCACCGGAGAGCTTGTCTTATCTGGACGTTGCTTTCAACGAGTTGACAATCAGTCTAATTGCAATTGACGAAGCGCATTGCATCTCTTCCTGGGGGCATGATTTTCGTCCGGCTTATACTAACTTGGGATATTTAAAGAGCCGCTTCCCTTCTACTCCTGTTCTCGCTTTAACCGCTACAGCCGATAAAGCGACCCGAACTGATATTGTCAAGCAGCTAAAACTTAGAAATCCAAAAACGTTCGTAGCCTCGTTCGACAGAAAAAATCTAAGCCTCGAAGTACGTCCGGCTTTAGACCGTGTGAAACAAATTGTTGATTTTATTGAAAAAAAAACCAATGAATCCGGAATTATTTATTGTTTAAGCAGAAAAACAACCGAAGAACTAGCAGATAAACTAAAGAAGAACGGAATTACTGCAAAAGCCTATCATGCCGGACTTGACAATAAAATCCGAGCCAAAACTCAGGATGATTTTATAAACGATGATTGTCAGGTGGTTTGTGCCACGATTGCCTTTGGTATGGGAATCGATAAATCTAATGTTCGATGGGTTATACATTACAATTTACCCAAAAATATTGAAGGTTATTATCAGGAAATCGGACGTGCGGGTCGGGATGGGTTACCAGCCGAAACCGTAATGTTCGAAAGTTACGCCGATGTAATCCAATTACAAAAATTTGCCTCCGAAGGATTAAACTCCGATGTGCAATTGGCAAAATTAGAAAGAATGAAACAATACGCGGATGCTTTAAGCTGCCGTCGAAAAATTCTGCTTTCGTATTTCGGCGAACTGGTAAAAGAAAATTGTGGTAATTGTGACATCTGCAAAAATCCACCCACCTTTTTTGATGGAACTATTTTAGCGCAAAAAGCCCTGTCTTCAATCGCGCGTTTAAAAGAATCTGAGCCGTTAGCTGTAATTGTTGATTTTTTAAGAGGCTCGAGAAACGCGTATATCTACGAAAAAAATTATCAAAGTCTAAAAACGTACGGAATTGGATCCGACATTTCCTGGTACGACTGGAATCAATACTTAATTCAGCTGATCAACTTGGGATATCTCGAAATTGCCTTCCATCAGCACAATAAAATTTTACTAACATCTTTTGCAAAAAAAGTTTTGTTTGAAGGAGAAAAAGTAAAACTAAATACAGTCGTTAAAAAGGTAATCGATAAAAATGAAGTAAAAGAAGCCAATACAAAAACGGCTAAAAATTCTCTTTTCGAAACGCTACGAAAACTACGCTACGAAATTGCTCAGGAAGAAGAAGTTCCGGCTTACGTAATTTTTAGTGATGCCGCTTTGAGACAAATGGAAACCTTACGACCAATGACTGATGAAGAGTTCCTTGCTATCGATGGTGTCGGAAATGCAAAACTCGAAAGATATGGTACTGAATTTATAAAGGCTATCATTCAATTTCAGAAGACGAAAAAGACAAACACGAAAGTTAAAAAAGAAAGCAACACTTATAAGACTACTTTAGAACTTTTTAGAAATGGCGAGACTGTCACGGAAATTGCAGGAAAAAGAAATTTAGGATATACCACAATTATATCTCACTTAGCCAAGCTATATCTTGACGGCGAGGAAATCGATTTAAGTTCGTTTGTAACAAATGAAGAAGTCAAACAATTGCACAAAGCTCAAATCGAACTGGAGTATCCTTCTGCTCTAAAACCCTACTTTGATTATTTTGAGGAGAAAATGAGTTATGACAAAATTCGTTTAGGACTTGCAATTGTGGAACGAAACAAGTAAACCCCATTATTTTGTTATTTCGACCGAAGGGAGAAATAACACTAGAAACTCGGCACAGAATGTCTTCAATCTTTATCGAATCCTGCATATGATTTACTTCGCCTGTTCGTTATCAGTCGAAATGGCACAAGCAAAAAAAATTTGTGAATTGCTTCGCCTGTTCGCTATCGCTTGGGTCGTGGAGGTAAAAATTCATTCCTCCCTTTAATGCAAAAAATAAAAAATCCTGTAAAGTTAAACGCTACAGGATTTTTTATACAAGAACAAAATCTACAAATAACGTTCTTCAAAAACTTTCTGATGGTGTTTTTGATGTCCAATTATTACGAATCCCAGAGCACGTACAGAAATCTGAAGATTAGAAGCTGTACCAATTCTCTTAAGCTGCTCTTCTGACAAACTCTTAAAAAACAACAAATTAGAATGTCTTAAAGCAGAGAGTTCCGTTAATAAACTCTGAATACTTCTGCTATTTGAATCTGTACTAATCGCATAGTCATTCTCTTCAAAACTTGGCAAAGCCGTTTTATCATTTCGCGAGAATCGCAAAGCGCGGTAAGCAAAAATTCTCTCACAATCCATAATGTGCTGGATAATGTCTTTTATTGTCCATTTTCCTTCTGCATAACGATAATCAAATTTATCCATCGGGATATTTTGCACAAATTTGATAAATTCATGCAATGAAATTTCCAATTCTTCAAATAAATTCACCTCTCCGGCTTCTTTGATGTAATTGGCAAATCCGCCAGAATATTCATTTTCTGTTAATAAAGCTGTGTTCATTTTTTATGATTTTTAAGCTGAGTTTCTACTCGCATTTGTATTTCCGAAAAGTGACCTTGTTACTATTTTTTCATATACTTTGACCAATTCTTCATCTACCACACTTTCCTTATTCAATTCATTAATTCTTAACAAAGCATATTGCTGTATTGTCAACAACGGCAACACAATACGCTCTCTTATCTGAATCGATGCTATACCATCAGGGTAATTTTCCATAAGTGTTTTATGCCCTGCAATTTTAAGCAAAAGACGTTTGGTTTCTGAAAATTCGTCATAGATAATTTGCCAGAATTCACCAAATTCAGGGTCATTTTTCATATATGCAGTTAGCGGTAAAAAAGATTTCGCCAATGACATCATACTATTCTCCAACAGTGTTTTGAAAAATAAAGAATCATGATACAAATTTTGAACTTTGTCCCACTGCCCACTTTCTTCAAAATACTTCAAAGCTGAACCAACCCCAAAAAATCCCGGTACATTTTGCTTCAACTGACTCCAGGATCCTACAAAAGGAATCGCTCTCAAATCAGCAAAATCAAGTGATTCTGATTTACTTCTTTTAGACGGTCGGCTTCCGATGTTGGTTTTTGAGTAGTATTTTAGCGTACTCATTTTCTCCAAATACGGAATAAACTTAGGGTGATTCTTGAAACTCAGGTATTTTTCATATCCTAAATCAGCCAATTGTGTCAAAATTTCAGTTTCTTCAACACTTAGCTCATTCTTTTCTTTACTAAAAACCTGATTGGTAACTCCGGCACTTAATAAGTTCTCAATGTTATATCGACAGGAATCTAAAGTTCCGAAATTTGAACTAATGGTTTGTCCCTGAATCGTAATTTGAATTTCGTTATTCTCGATTTTTGGTCCTAAAGAAGCATAAAATTTATGTGTTTTTCCACCACCACGAGCAGGAGGCCCTCCGCGACCATCAAAGAATATTGCTTGTATACCGTATTTTCTTGAAATTTCTGTCAATGAAATTTTTGCCTGATAAATACTCCAGTTCGCCATTAAATACCCTCCATCTTTGGTTCCGTCAGAGAAACCTAACATAATGGTCTGCTTGTTTCCTCTGGCTTCCAGATGTTTAGAATACTCTGAATTAGTATACAATTGCTCCATAATCTGATGTGCATTTTGTAAATCATCAACAGATTCAAAAAGCGGAATAATATCTACCGTCGGATTCTCCCAATTGTTCAGACGAATCATCGCAAAAGTTTCCATAACATTCAAAGCGCTTTCGTTATTACTGATAATGTAACGATTAGCTCCGGATTCACCATTTGCTTGCTGTATGCTTTTAATGGTCTGAACAGATTCTAATGTAGATCTTGTAATTTCATTTTCAAAATCAGCAGAATTTAAGTCTCCTTTTACTTTCGACAAAACCCCTAATTTCTCCTCTTCAGACAAATCAAAGTAATTTTTCGGAAATATCTCTGAACCCGAATTCAGATAAAAATCCACCACATCTTTGAATACAGCATTGTGAATTTTACTGTTCTGACGAATATCTAAGGTCGCAAAGTGAAAACCAAATAGATTAATTTTTACCAAAAAAGCTTCCAGTTCATCTAAATAAAGGGATTGATGCTTCTCTATAATTATGGTTCTAATTTTATTTAATTGTGTCAATAATTCTTCCAGAGTGATATAAATCTCCCCTTTGGAATAAAAAACAGAACGGTAAAGCTTATGTTCAAGTTCAGAAACCAAAGTATCTACTCCTGAGAAAGTTAACTTTCTTTTTAAACTTCTCATTTCTATATAATAACACTTTAGAATTGAGGTACGCAAACGCTCTGCAACTTTTAAAGTAATATCGGTCGTAACAAAAGGATTTCCGTCGCGATCACCTCCCGGCCAAAAACCCAATTTTATCAATTGATTCTGAATAGAACTCCCCTGAAGGATATTTTTTTGCAAATAGTGAACAATTTCTCCTGAAGTAGCATAGAATACATTTTCTAAATACCAGATCAAACTCACCGCTTCATCATAAGGATTTGGCTTTTCGTTCTGAATAAAAGGTGTTTTTCCAAGCTGCGCCAGTAATTGTTTGATTTTCAGTAAATCATTTGAACGAATAGCATCTTTCAAATCATTTATAATCCCTAAAACAGGCCCTGGATAAAACTGTGTTGGATGTGCTGTTAAAACAGTTCTGACATTAAAGTTTTCTAAAAACTCAATCAACTCCTCATTCTTCTCCTTTGCATCTGATTTTTCTTTAATGTCACGCAACGAACCACGCCCTTCCATATTATTAACTTCCGGAAAAGCAGCATCTTCAATGGCATCAAACAACACAATCTGACGTTCGATATACTGAATAAATCGAAACATTAAATCGATTTTATCTTTTTCAGAAGCATCATTCAGGAATTTATTAGAGAAGAAATTAACAATCTCTTTAGGAGTTTCCTGCTTTTTAAATCCCGTCTCACAAGTATCTGTAAATAAGGGAAGTAAAACTCCTGTGTTATCAATCGAATCAAAAGGTAATGTTATAAATACACTATTGTAAATATGGTATTTTGAAAGAACGTCCTGATTGAAACGTTCGATTTTTGGTAACGTGTACATAATTTATGGGTAGTTGGTTGGTTAATTGGTCATAAAAAAACCCCAAGAATAAACTTGAGGTTATATTTAGATATAGCATTCAAGAAAATATTACATATTTTTAAAAATAGTATGCATCAAACGCTTCTTATCGTTTATACTTTCTTCTAATGAAATCATAGTTTCTGTTCTGTAAACACCATCAATATCATCAATCATAAAGATAACTTCTTTCGCGTGTTTAGTATCTTTTGCTCTAATTTTGCAAAAAATATTGAATTTTCCTGTCGTTACAGAAGCTACTGTTACGAACGGAATTTGATTGATTCGCTCTAATACAAATTTAGTTTGAGACGTATTATTAAGGAACACACCCACATAAGCAATAAATGAATACCCTAACTTATCATAGTCTAAGGCTAATGAAGATCCCATTATTATCCCTGCGTCCTCCATCTTTTTTACTCTAACATGCACTGTACCAGCAGATATCAATAGTTTTTTAGCAATGTCAGTAAACGGAACTCTCGTATTGTCTATTAACATATCTAAAATCTGGTGATCTACTTCATCTAAACGAAATTTACTCATAATTCTTTAATTAATATTACTAATTGCTATTACAAAGTATAAAAATATGTATAAAAAACAACAAATTCACAAAAAATCTAACTTTTTATCAACCCGTTAACAAATTTAACATTTTTATCTAAACAAAAATCTGCTTTTTGATTCAATTTCGGAAAACTACCAAAGTCATCAGAATAATTAGCACCTTTTGCATCGTATTCATAATGTCCAAAATAATTTTCCAAATCGCCTACTTCAACTATGTAAGCATTGAAATGAATCTTATTTTCAATCAATTCCTCTTTGTATTGTGCGACAAAATTCGTAATAATTTCGATACCATCATAATTTATTTTGATATTTTTCCACATAAAATCATAAAAAACCACTTTATTTTGTGAAATATTCAAATAATCATTAATTCTATTATCAACTAAATCGTTTTCGCTAATCAGTTGAAAACTCGAAACAAGTGAAAAGAATAAAAACTTTCGCGTGATTTCACGCTCGTAATCATCAGGAAAATGACCCGCCTCAAACAAGATTGTCGGAACTCCCAAATGCTGAAATGTATCTCCTATACAATTGATATTAAATGAGTCATCAAAACGTCCGACCTGCCCGGGGATATATTGCTGTAAAACATCATTGATTCCGGCAATTACATTAATAGCCTTTAAACGATTCTCATTAACTTCTCTCTCCTCATTATACGAAGGAGCCAAAAACGATAGTGTTGCCGGTTTTCCGGTTTCACCAGCCCCAAAAATAGTACGCTGATCATGCAGGTTAAAACAGAAATGTGGTTTAAAAGCTTCAAATACCGATCTTAAAATATTGCTTTCCGGCTGCGTGAGATTTTGCGAATCACGATTTAAATCTACTTTATTGGCGTTCTCACGCGTATACAATCTTGCTCCGTCAGGATTTAGCATTGGAATACTGTAAAAAGTAAAGTTTTTTAGCAGCTTCTCTGCAAATTCAGAACCGCTGTTTAGCACATTTATAAAATCAAATAGTGCTTTTGTAGTGGTACTTTCGTTTCCGTGCATTTGAGACCAAAGATAAATACGTGTTGGACCGCTCCCAATTTGATAACTATAAACGGGTTCTCCTAAAACCGATTTACCAATAATCTCTACTTGATTGTTTGTATTTAATTGCTCTAATAAAGGCTGAATATGATCTAAAGTCAGATAACGCCCTTCTATAGTTTGTTCTTTATACTGGTGAAATAATTCTTCTAAATTCATCTTATTTTGATTAGTTTACAAAAGTAAACATCTTTATTTTTACAATTGTAAATGATTTGTAAACAAATTAATTTAGAATTGTAAACAGTTTTCGCCCTGTTTCTAAAGCGACTTTCTTGCCATCAATAAATATTAGCCATAACTATAATTTATAAAATTCAATTATTTACTTTTCAATAAATTAACCACAACAACTTAAAGTAATAAATACACTACTTCAAGACTTAATTGAAGATTTTCAACTCTTAAATTGTTTTGTGTACTGCTTTTGATTACATTTGTAAACAACGGATTTCTAAACAGTAATTTACAATGGTAAACATCGACGATTTTGTAAAACGGCTTGAAATTATACTAGATTATTACACCTTAAATGCTTCTTCTTTCGCAGATCGAATCGGAGTTCAGCGTTCCAGTATGTCTCACCTGCTTTCCGGCAGAAACAAACCCAGCTTAGATTTTGTACTCAAGATTTTGGAGGTTTTTCCTGAAATTGATTTATACTGGATTTTAAATGGTACAGGAAATTTTCCAAAAACAGAAGACAGTGCCGATCTAAAAAAAAATGAATCGGTGTCTGAATTTGCAAAATCTTTTTCCCCTATTCCATCGGACGAAAATTCTGCTTCAGGAAATTCTTTATCAGAAAATACAAAAACGAAAAATGTATCCTCTGCAGAAATTAAAAATCAAAATTTGAATGCGGCAGAAAATGAAATTGAAAAGATAGTTGTATTTTATAAAAACGGAACTTTCAAGACTTACGTTCCCTAGTTTGATTTTTTTGAGTATTTGAAAAACTTTAAAATTATTTTTCATTTAAGCGATTCTCACGTGATGGGATCTACAGTAAAAAAAATCAACTCCAAAATCCGTTTTCAGGAATTTTACCCAAAACTCCGTCGTAGTGTTTTTTCAACACACTCAAATCACAATCATAATCTCCCGTTGGAAGAAATGGCTTTCCTAAATTAACTTCTTTTTTCCCCCAGTCAAAAGCGACAGGAATAATGGGCACATTTGCCTTAAGGGCAATATAGTAAAAACCACTTTTTAATTCTTTAACACCTTTACGAGTTCCTTCGGGAGCTACAGCCAGGCGAAAAACCTCTTTACGGTCAAAAATCGCAGCAATTAATTCTACTTTATTCAATCCACCGGTGCGATCAATCGGCTCTCCTCCCACATTTCTGAAATAATATCCAAACGGAAAGCGGAATAATTCTTTCTTTCCTACCCAATTCATCTCCAAACCAGAAATTCCACGAGTAAAAATTCCTAAATAAAAATCATGATTGCTTGTATGCGGCATTACCATCATCACACATTTTTTCACTTCAGCATTTTCAATCCCTACTATTTTCCAGCCCATTAGCTTAAAAAAAATGAATTTGTACAATCGCTTTTTCATTAATTACTTTTTTACTGCAAAATAAAAGATTTAAAGTGGTATTTTTGAGTAAAAGCATTTAAAATGATCCAAAAATTGTTCAGTTATATTGTTCCTATAAAAATATTCAAAAAAAAATCACAAAGAAGCAAAATTATCGAAGTTACCTGGGCCAACGGCGAACTGGTCCTTGATTCTGAAAATACAAATTACTCTTATGGAAGCCTGCAACGTATCTTAAGATATGGTCTTCGAAATATTGGATACGATGCCATTCTTAAAATGGATCATATTTTATTATTGGGAGTTGCCGGAGGAAGCGTCGTTAAAACTTTGGTGGACGAAATTCAATATAAAGGTAGAATTACCGGAGTAGAAATTGACCCCGAAATGATTAAAATAGCCAATGAGTATTTCAATCTGAATGAAATCAAACAACTGGAAGTGGTAATTGATGACGCTTTTGAGTTTGTTTTAAAAACAAAAAATAAATATAATTTAATTATTATTGATATTTTTGAAGATATCAAAATGCCTAATTTTTTATTCGAACGTTTTTTTAGCGAACGTATCTGTTCCTTATTGCAAAATCACGGATTTGTTTTATTTAATACAATGATTTTAGATGAAGCGCATAATGTTCGAAACCAAAAATACATTTCTGAAATTGACCCCAAACTGTTTGCTTCAAAAATGCTCCCACGAGTTGAAGCTCACAATGAATTAATAATTATCGAAAAAGTAGTTTAAATTTATGAAACCTCTTGCCTCTATTTTAAAAGCCCTACCTCCCACCAAAATAATAGATTCTTCCATTGATATTTCAAAATACATCCCTTTAGATTTATCCGTAACCAATCAGGAACTCGCTGATTTTAAACCTACCTGCACCCAGGAATTTGAAGATTTTATTTCAGACTACTTAAAAAAAAACGATGCCGAAGTAGCTTTTGGCGGTTATATTGAAGGAAGAACTCTTTATCAGCGTAGTACTATTTTTAAAAACAGTTCTATTCCGGAACGCAACATTCATATAGGACTGGACTTATGGACAAAAGCGGATACAGCAGTTCTGGCACCGCTTGATGGAAAAGTGCACAGCTTTAAAAACAATATAGGTCTGGGTGATTATGGTCCGACCATTATTTTAGAGCATCGGATAGAAAATGAGAAATTTTATACTTTATACGGACATTTATCGTTAGAAAGTATAGAGAACCTCAGTGTTGGGACATTTTTTAGTAAAGGTCAAAAGATTGGAACCTTGGGAAGTTCGTCCGTTAACGGAGACTATCCTCCACACGTACACTTTCAAATTATTCGAAACATCGAAAACTACTCCGGTGATTATCCGGGAGTCTGTAATACCAACGATTTGAACTTTTACATTGAAAATTGCCCTGACCCCAACTTATTATTAAAAATTACTTAAATAGTTATGAAGAAAGCAGGATTGATTATATGTTTGTTGTTGTTATTGGGATGTAAATCGAAAACAATCCACAGAGATACTGAAGATTTAAAGATCAAGAAAGTCACTGCTGCCGAAATAAATTCCAATCAGCAGAAAAAAGCGTATGAATTAGGAAAAAGGGTACTGGAAACCTGCAATTCCTCAAAATTCAAACCTTTTAACGAGACTGAAGTCACCAAATCGGTAATGGAGAATACGACCGAAGAACGTCTGACCAAAACCTGTCAAAGGTTCAGGCAATACTATGGAAGTTTCATCGATTTAAAACTTGACGGTGTTTACAGAACAAAGCAAGAGGTTATTTATCGATATCATGCGCTGTACACCAAAAAAGTAGCCAATAAAGAATTGCGCATTTTTGTAAATGAAGACAATCTGATCTCAGCAATAAAATCAATGGATTGGGACGAAAAATTTGACTCAAAAGTAACAGAACAATAAAGTAAAACCTATGAATTTAAAACTGCCTCTTTTAATCGTATTGTTAATTTCCGGTTTCATAAATGCACAGCAAACCGTAAGTATAAAAGGCTCTAAACCATTTCCGGCAACAACCAGTTATACTTTTATTTGTGAAAAATATGTGTTTACTGGCGAAACGGAAGTTCAGATTGCGAAAACAGATAAAGGAGGGGTTTTAAAACTATCAATAGGAATTTCTAATGATAAAACTCAAATCTCAGGAGGTGTATATGTTGACCTTGTTAACGGAGATGTAATTGCTTGTGTGGACAAAAACATCAAAGAAACCCTTGATGGAAAGACTACTGCTTATTACTATTTCACCCCTGCCGAAATGGTAAAACTAAAGAAAACAGACATTAAAGCCATCCGATTTATCATTAAAGGGAACAATACAGCCGCTTTTGGTGACCAAACCGGTTACTTTACCGCTTTAAACAGAATGGCGTATTTTTCGACAGCATTCGATAAATCTAAAAAAACTTTTGACACTGCAGCCGCAATTAGTGTGCTGTAAGTACTTTTTTTAGTACAATAAATTCTATATTTATAATCTAAACAAATTTTTATGAATTCGAATGAAGCTTTAATTACAAAATTCTATACTGCTTTTGCCAATGCCGACGCTAAAACAATGAGCGAATGTTACCATCCAAAAATTCATTTTATCGATCCGGCCTTTGGTTTACTAAAAGAAGAGCAGGTTTCTAAAATGTGGGAAATGTTGATTTTGAAAAGTAAAGGCAACATTAAAATCGAATTTTCAGATATTAAAGCCGATGATTCTTCGGGCAGTGCTAAATGGGTTGCGACTTATAATTTTAGCAAAACCAACAGAAAGGTAATCAATCGTATTTCTGCTGAATTTGCTTTTCAGGATGGTCTTATTATCAAACACACAGATAGTTTCGATGTTTGGAAATGGTCGAAACAGGCTTTCGGTTTTACCGGATACTTAATGGGCTGGACAGGATTTTTTCAAGGAAAAATTCAAGAACAGGCACTCTTGTCCTTAAAAAAATTTCAGGCAAACCAGACAGGTTCTTAAAACCTGTCTGATTGATGTATTTTTATGATTTGAACCATCCGGCCACTAAATCGTCTTCAAACGAACCGGCGTTCTTGTGAACAAATTCATTTGTATCTTTATTATAGGAATAGTCCAAAGCCCACTCCACATGATTTTTCGCTAAATCTTTAATGCTTTCACAAACAAAAGCAATTTCTTTATCGGTAGTAGTTGGATGAATTGACATTCTGATCCATCCCGGTTTTTTAATTAAATCTCCAATCGTAATTTCATTCACCAGTTTATTAGATGTTTCCTGATCTACGTGCAACAGAAAATGCCCGTACGTTCCCGCACAACTGCATCCTCCTCTGGTTTGAATTCCGAATCTGTCATTCAGTAATTTCACTCCTAAATTGAAATGAAGATTTTCAATAAAAAACGAAACAACCCCTAAACGGTTCTTATGTTGGCCTGCCAGAATTTTAATGTTGGAAACGGTATCCAATTCATTAAAAACATACTCTACAATTTCATGTTCACGTTGTAGAATATTCTCGATTCCCATTTCTTCTTTCAGCTCAATTGCCAGCGCCGTTTTAATTACCTGAAGAAAACCTGGAGTACCACCATCTTCACGATCCTCAATGTTGTCGATATATTTATGTTCGCCCCATGGATTGGTCCAGCTTACCGTACCTCCGCCAGGACAATCGGGAATCATATTGTTGTATAACTTTTTATTAAAAATTAAAACCCCTGAAGTTCCGGGACCTCCTAAAAATTTATGTGGAGAAAAGAAAATTGCATCCAGGTATGCTTCCGGATCTTGGGGATGCATATCGATTTCGACATAAGGTCCTGAACAGGCAAAATCAACAAAACAAACACCATTGTGCTTGTGCATCAATTTTGCAGCTTCATGAAACGGTGTTTTTAAACCTGTAACATTCGAACAGGAGGTAATAGAAGCAATTTTAATAGTTCTTTCACTGTATTTCTCTAACAGTTGCTTTAAATTATCCAGACAAAAAAGCCCTTTTTCACAAGATGGAATAATTTCAACATCTGCAATGGTTTCCAGCCACGAAGTTTGATTGGAATGATGCTCCATATGAGAAATAAAAACAACAGGGCGCTTTTCAGCAGGAACAACAGTGCAATCTTTTAGGTTCTCAGGGATTTTCAACCCCAGAATACGCTGAAATTTATTGACAACACCCGTCATTCCGGTTCCATCTGTAATTAAAACATCATCATTGCTCGCATTGGTATGACGCTTAATGATCGATCTGGCATGATGATAAGCTTTTGTCATGGCAGTACCTGACACTGTAGTCTCTGTATGTGTATTGGCTACAAAAGGCCCGAATTCATTAAGAATTTTCTCTTCAATAGGTCTGTATAACCTTCCGCTGGCAGTCCAATCGGTATAAATAATCTGCTTTTTGCCAAATGGAGAAGAAAACTCCTGATTAATTCCTACAATATTCTTTCTAAAATCCTGGAAATAGGTTTCTAAAGTGATGGTACTATTTTTGCTGTTCATTAGTGTGCCTGAGTTTAATTGCAAATATATTGCTTTTTTATAGAATTGCGAATTTATCAATTATAAACTTCAAACGTCAAAAAACTATTTAATATCTTTATTTTAACTGTCTTTTTATTTATAATTTATCACAATATTCTATCGGATTAATAGGATATTAAAACTTGAACAATACTATCTATGGGGAATTTATCAGTTGCCACTTTTGGTGGAGGATGTTTTTGGTGTATTGAAGCTGTAATTCAGCGTTTAAAGGGAGTCGAATCCTTAAAATCAGGATATTCAGGAGGTTTTATTAAAAATCCACCCTACCGTGAAGTGTGTACCGGAAGAACCGGCCATGCAGAAGTCATACAAGTTGTTTTTAATCCTGACATAATTTCATACCATGACCTGATTTTCATATTTATGACAAGTCATGATCCTACCACCCTGAACCGTCAGGGTGCAGACAGCGGGACACAATACCGCTCGATTGTTTTATATCATAGTGAAGAACAGAAAGCGATTGCCGAAAAGGTTTTTGAAGAAGTAAAAACTTTTTATGAAGACCCGATTGTAACGCAGCTCGTTCCTTTTGAAGTTTTTTATGAAGCTGAAACAGACCATCAAAATTACTACAACAACAATCAGGATGCACGTTACTGCCAGATCGTAATTGATCCTAAAGTTCATAAATTAAAAAAAATGTACGCCGACCGATTAATGGATTAAGCAGACATTTTTATCATACTTTAAAATAACACAATACAAACAGAACTCGTTTTAATCTGAAATCAGAGAAAGATTATTCTAATGAAAAATTTAAAAATAAACAACCGATTTACTGCTGAGCTGCCCGCAGACTCAAATGAAACCAACGAGGTTCGTCAGGTTTCTAATGCACTTTTCTCGTATGTAAATCCAACAAAACCATCCAATCCTAAACTGATTCATACTTCACAAGAAGTAGCGGAATCAGTTGGAATTTCGCTTGATGAAATTAAGTCCGAATCCTTTTTGAATGTTTTTTCAGGGAAAGAAATATTACCTGAAACTCGTCCGTTTGCTATGTGCTATGCCGGACATCAGTTTGGAAACTGGGCAGGGCAATTGGGTGACGGCCGTGCCATTAATTTAACTGAAGTGGCGCATAACGATGCATTTTTTATGCTTCAATTAAAAGGTGCCGGAAGAACTCCGTACTCCCGAACTGCTGACGGCCTGGCTGTTTTACGTTCGTCCGTAAGAGAGTATTTATGTGCCGAAGCCATGCATCATTTAGGAGTTCCCACTACCCGATCCTTATCTCTTATGCTGTCCGGAGATCAAGTTTTACGTGATATGTTATACAATGGGAATGCCGCTTATGAAAAAGGTGCAATTGTTTGTCGCGTCGCTCCTTCCTTTATTCGTTTTGGAAGTTTTGAAATGCTGACCGCCCGAAATGAGCTTCAAAACTTAAAACAGTTTGTGGAATACAATATTAAATACTACTTCCCGGAAATAAAAGGAGAGCCTAAAGAGCAATACCTACAGTTTTTTAAAACAGTAGCCGATAAAACCCATGAAATGATTCTGCATTGGCAGCGTGTGGGTTTTGTACACGGAGTAATGAATACCGACAACATGTCAATTCATGGAATTACGATTGATTATGGTCCTTACGGTTGGCTGGAAAATTACGATCCAAACTGGACTCCAAATACCACCGACAGTCAATACCGAAGATATCGTTTTGGAAATCAACCGCAGATTGCGCAATGGAATTTGTACCAATTAGCCAATGCCATTTACCCTTTAATCAATGAAGCAGAACCTTTAGAAAAAATTCTGGAGTCTTTTATGATTGATTTTGAATCTGATTATAAGAATATGTTTTTAAGCAAATTGGGCTTATTTATTTCAACCGAAACTGATAATACGTTAATTGACGGTTTGGAAACTGTTTTACAACTATCTGAAACAGACATGACGATCTTTTTCCGAAATTTAAGCAGCGTACAAAAATCAGATTCTCCTGAAAAAGCAATCGAAAGAATTCAGGATTCGTTTTATATTCCTGAGCAAATTTCGGGTACAATTTTAGAATCATGGCAGAAATGGTTTACTCTTTATATCGAAAGACTTCATACTGAAACGCTTTCAGATAAAGAACGTTCTGAAAAAATGAACACTACAAATCCAAAGTACGTACTTCGAAATTATATGGCGCAATTGGCTATTGATGCCGCAGATCAGGAGGATTATTCTTTAATTGATGAATTGTATCAACTTCTGCAAAAACCGTATGACGAACAGCCTGAATTTCAAAAATGGTTTGCCAAACGTCCGGACTGGGCCCGCTCAAAAGTTGGATGTTCTATGCTTTCTTGCAGTTCTTAATTTTATAGCCACGAATTCACGAATTTTAATTTTTTGAGGAAATTAAAAAGGTTTTAATTCGTGAATTCGTGGC
>NZ_MUHH01000027.1:8842-68087 GCF_002217475.1 Flavobacterium tructae | reverse complement strand
CAATAACTCATGCCACTTTTTTAATTAGGTATCGAAAGAACATCCTGAATGATGTACTACATTTTGAATAAATATTGTTCTATAGCTAAAATTAGCAAACACTAATTCAATTTTAATACTGATAACAGATCATATTGCTCTAAGTTACTCTTTCTTTGTTTAAAAAACAACAAAGCCAGAATACTTCTCTATCAGTAGCAACCATAACACAACAGATATTTAAAAGAGATTTGGGGGATCTTTTTTTTCAGAATAAATGTGTTTACTACAAAAAACTTACTTTATTCTATTTTTTAAATATATAATTGTTTCTATTTTCTTAATAAGTAGCAAAAATAGTATGCTGAAATTAAATCGACTGTAGAACATTTTATAACAACCTGTAGAACTTGTTCTACATTTTTACTAATAATTAATTCTACAATTTTCATGATACAAAGATACAGTTTTTGGAAAAATATGTCTGATTATTTACGAAATCGTTTGATCGGGAGCTTGTAGAACACCACAAACACGTACACCAAAGCACTGATTTCTAACCATTCACCTTCTCATTTCGAAAAAAAATCAGAAATTCTCATGAAAAACCTTCTCTTCATTTTAAAGATTGATCTGAGTGAAAAACATGTAATTCCTACTGAAAAAAGATCCGATCCGAATCTTTCGTTTCAGTAAAAATTATTGTTATTTAACGTTAAAGAATCGTTTATTTGTGCTCGAGCAAACCGTCTAAGTCCGATAAGGTATAAAACTTGAGATCGTTTAACTTCATATACCGGCAGATAAATTCTAAAGTTTCTATTTTCGTCTGATAATTTTCAGTAACATTTCTAACGGGTTTATGTCCGCATAAAATTAGAATTTTATTGTTTTTCTTCGCATAGTGCAATAATTCGAGAAGATACGGAATACTGAAATGAATATGGCTATTGTCGATATCAAAGGCAAATACAATTTTAGAATTGTTAAAATAACTATCCTGTTTTTCCGGAAGTTCTCCTCCAAAGGCTCTTCCTCTTATAATTTTAAATTTGGGAGATAACGCTTTATCCAATGCATCAGATCTTAATCCGTATGGATAAGCAAAGCTGGTCATTTTAAAAGAATGTTTTTTCATGGAAGCGATCATAGGGGTAATTTCCTGATCAATGTAAGCATCCATTCCATTTTTATTGACAAATTTAACGGCATTATAATGATGATAGCCATGTCCGGCTATTTCATGTCCGTATTTTTGCATTTCAAGAAGTTTTTCGATTTGCGGTTTCCCAATCGAATCAATACGGCAAACATTAAAAGTAGCTTTCCAGGAGTATTTTCTCAAAGCCTGATCGGCTTCGGACCATTCGTCTACATAGGCATCATCAAAAGATAAAATTACACCGGCTTCATAAGCTTTGGCGCCTGGATTTTGCTTTTTACTTTCACAGGAAAATAAGGTCAGACAAAATATAAACAGTATCGATTTAAGGAAAAACATCTTCATAAAATATAGCCTGAAAAATTTAAAAACGCACTCTTTTTTTAATCAATAGAATCTTGTTATTTCAAATATAGTTCTTTTTTCAGTTTACTGCCATTAAAAAAGCCTCCAAAATGTTCTCACTTTGAAGGCTTTACTTTTTATGATTTATTCGTATTTCAAGTATTTCAAAACATCTATTTTAGTGGCCTGATAAGCTCTTGAAAGCACCACTGCTAGTGTTAGCAGCAATAAGGCGATAAATCCAATTAAAAATGGATAAACCGATATTGTAATGCGGTACGAGAAATTTTCTAACCATTTGTTAAGTAAATAATAAGCCGGAAATAAAGCCATTAAAAAACCTATAATACTGAAAACCACATACTGCTTGCAAAGTTCTTTTAATAGAACATTTGTCTCGGCACCCAGAGTTTTTCGAATCGCGATTTCTTTCATGCGTCGTTCAATAGAGTACGAAGCCAGTGCAAACAATCCAAAAAGCGCAATTACAATGACAATGACATTTAATAACGAAAATAGATTTTTTTGTCTTACATAATTGCTATAAGATCTTTTGTATCCTTTATCGACAAAATCATACGAGAATGGATATTCCGTATCTACTTTTTTAACCCAAAGATTTTCAATATCAGTCAAAGTCTGCTGCATGTTTTTAGCATCCACAGTAATATAAATATTATTCAAAAGTTCAGTAAACCAAGGCACTGTCTTAAAATGAAAAAAGGACATGGGAGGAATAGCCTGACCCGGATCCATCAGATTAAAATCTTTTACAACTCCCACAATAATGGCATCCTGACCATTCCAGTTTAACTTTTTCCCTATCGGATCTTTTTCGTTCAATAACTTGAGTGCAGTCTCATTAATCAACATTGAACTGACGGTATCCTGAGCAAATTTGGGATCTAAATAGCGTCCTTTAACTATTTTAATTTTCAACATTTCCAATAATCCGAAGTCAATTGGTATATTATTTCCATCTATACTTTTGTCTTTATATTGATAAGTGATGGTCGATTTTGGGCCATATCCTAAGACAAAACCTCCACCGGAAACTTCTTTAACCCCCTTGATATGAAGCAACTGATTCCTGATGCTATTATATCGGTCCAATCGCTCTTTGTTGCTGATTTTTTCTCCATAGATATTCTTATACGAAATGTTCAGAATTTGTTTTCCATTAAAACCTAACTCTTTAGAGTTCATATGTTCTATTTGCTGGTAAACAATATAAGATCCGATAATGAAAAAAGCGGCCACACTAAATTGAAAAATCAACATCCCGTTACGAAGCCAAATACCGTTTTTACTTCGGCCAAAGTTTCCTTTCAAAACCTTTAGTGGTTCAAAATTAGAAACATAAACCGCCGGTAGTATACCCGCCAGTACAACCGTTATAAAAAATATAGCCACCAGCTGCAGGTAAAACTGACTGCTTTGTAATACCAGTGATTTTTCTAAAAAAGCATTGTAATACGGTAACGAAATTTCGACAATAACCAATGACACTAAAATGGCAAACAACGTAATGAGAGCCGTTTCAAAAACAAACTGTTGGATTATACCATATTTTGAAGCGCCTATAATTTTTCGAACTCCAACCTCCTTAGCTCTTTTTACCGCATTTGCCGTAGCCGAATTAACATAATTTACAATTGATAACAACAGAATTAAAACCGATAATCCCACCATAATAAGTAAAAATTGAAAATTCCCTTTTGATTCTGCCATACCACCGGTCTTGGTATGCAGACGAACGGAAGCCAGTGACTCTAAAATTGGTTTCACTTCACCGTATTTGCGAATTAGCTCTTGAGGAGTAATTCCCTGCTCCTTTGCAAATCGGACTGTTAAGTTTTCAAAGTATACTTTTTGGAGATTCTTTGCTACTGGTTTCTCATCCTCCTGATTTTTCAGTTTCAGCAATAAAACATACTGAAAATTTCCCCAAAACTGAATGTTTGCATTAATGCGCTGGTCCATAAAATTAACCACACAAGAAGGATTATAGGCTGATTTTTTATCTAACTTATAAACACCTCGTACCATCAAAACTTTCTTCTGTAAAACTACTTTTTTACCTACAGCAGTTTCATTTCCAAAAAGCTTAAACGCCAAATCCTGCGATAAACAAATACTGTTTACATCTGGTAAAGCCCCCTTTCGACTGCCCTCAGTAAATTCATACGGAAAATATTCAAAGAAGTTTCCCTGGGCAATGGTAATCTTGTCAGATTGTACTTTTTTGTCCTTAAAATAAAGAATGTCATTATCATAACCTCCGTTCAAATAACAAAAAGATTCGACTTCAGGACTTATAGCTTTTAGCGCTGCCCCAACAGGTGCCGAACTTGAAGACCAATAGGTTGTAGCATTCATTTTATTGGCTACTAAAAAAATCTTGTCTTTATTAGGGTTCCATTGATCGTAGGATTGTTCCTCATTCCAGTACAAAATGGCAAAAATTAATCCTGCAATTCCAATACTCAAACCCAAAACATTTAAGGCTGTAAAAACCTTATTGTTTTTAATGTGGTAAATAAATATGTTGATCCAGTTCTTTAGCATGATTTAATTTGTTGAATGGTTTACTAATACATCTACATTTCTATGATTCATTTTCTCCGAAAGAATAGCTCCATCTTTCATCACAATAGTTCTTTGCGAAAACGAAGCATCATAATCCGAATGTGTAACCATTAGAATTGTCGCACCTCCCGCATGAAGATCCGTCAACAATTCCATTACTTCATTACCATTTTTACTGTCCAGATTTCCTGTAGGTTCATCGGCAAGAATAATTTTCGGATCATTGATTAAAGCCCTGGCAACGGCTACACGCTGCTGCTGCCCTCCCGAAAGCTGTTGCGGATAATGTTTCAAACGATGTGAAATACCCAAGATAGTAGCAATTTCCTGCACTTTTTTCTTTCTTTCAGATGACGGCACCTTATTGTAAATCAGCGGTAATTCAATATTATCAAAAACCGATAATTCATCAATTAAGTTAAAATTCTGAAAAATGAATCCGATGTTTTCTTTTCTCGCTTTTGATTTTAAATTTTCCTTCAGACCAATCATTTCCTGTCCTAACAGTTCATAACTTCCCCCCGAAGCACTGTCTAATAATCCGATAATATTCAATAAAGTCGATTTTCCACTTCCTGATGGCCCCATGATCGATACAAAATCGCCTTCGTTTACGGTTAATGAAATTTCACTTAAAGCTTTTGTTTCTACTTCTTCGGTTCTAAAAATTTTAGAAAGCTTTTTAATTTTGATCATACTACTTTGTTTTTGATGTTTGTTTTTCTTTCTTAGAATTTTATTGCCGAAGTAAAAAACAGATCCTAAATTAAGATAATTGATAACATAATCTATAAATATCTATTTTTGTTACATTTACCGGCAATAATCATTCTCCTATTTGATGATTTGCTAATAGTAATATGATTTTCGTGCCAAAAATTTAAAATTCGTAACTACCTTATTTTAAATTTTTTAGTATCTAAAAGAATTTAAAAGTGTCCAATAATGGACAGCTTTCGTCCAAAACTGAACAAAAATGAAAAAGACAAATGCTGCAATATTAATCATAGACGATCAGGAAGACATCCTTTTTGCGTCGAAAGTGTTCCTAAAAAAGTACTTTGAAGACATTTATACCCTCAATAATCCAAAAAATATTGTCGAATTATTGTCACAAAAACACATTGATGTTGTTTTACTCGACATGAATTACAGAATAGGTTTTGAAGACGGAAGAGAAGGTTTGTATTTATTGAAAGAAATAAAAACACTATCTCCGAAAACGGTTGTTATTTTAATGACCGCTTTTGGTAAAGTTGAAACAGCTGTTGAAGGCTTAAAATCCGGTGCTTTTGATTATATCTTAAAACCTTGGGAAAATAAAAAACTGCTTGAATCTGTCAAACAGGCTGTAGATCAATCCCGAAAGGAACAGAGGAACGTAAAAAATACTGAAGTCGAAAATGACTTTTTTATTGGTACCTCAGAAATGATCAAAAAATCCTATTCCCTTGCTGATAAAGTGGCTAAAACGGATGCTAACGTTTTGATTTTGGGCGAAAACGGAACAGGCAAATTTGTTTTAGCACATCATATCTTTAGCCAATCCGAAAGGAAAAGCCATCCATTTGTAGCTGTCGATTTGGGAGCCTTAAATTCGAATATTTTCGAAAGTGAGCTGTTTGGTTATGCCAAAGGTGCTTTTACAGATGCCAAAACCGATACTCCCGGGCGTTTCGAAATGGCGCAAAACGGAACTATCTTTTTGGATGAAATTGGAAATGTACCGCTGCATTTACAATCGAAATTGCTGCAGGTTATTCAAACCAAAACAGTAACCAGACTAGGTGAAACAAAGCCAAGACCGCTAAATGTCCGCATCATTACAGCAACCAACCTAAATCTTAAACAAGAAGTTACCGATAAAAACTTTAGGGAAGACCTTTATTATCGTATCAATACCATGGAAATCGTTCTGCCACCTTTACGGGAACGTCACGAAGATAAAATTCCGCTGGCAGAATACCTTCTCGACAAAATGATTGCAAAATACAACCGAAATACAATTCAATTTGACAAAAAAGTACTGGAACAAATTGAAAAACATGCCTGGAATGGTAACATCAGAGAAATGGAAAATAAAATTGAACGTGCTGTTATTCTGTGCGAAAACAATAAAATTACTACTTCCGATTTAGATTTAGAGACCATAACTCCCTACGAAGAAAATCCGGATGATATTCAGCTCTCTTCTGTAGAGAAGGCAGCAGTTGAGAAAGCCTTGCTGAAAAACAACAATAATATCAGTAAAACGGCAGAAGAACTAGGATTGTCCAGAGGCTCTTTATACCGTCGTTTAGAAAAATACAACATCAATATCAATTAATATGTTTCAGACCTTCCAAACCTATAAACTGCTGTTTTTACGATTGATTCTGATTGTGTTGATGATCGAAATCTCTTTTTATTTTTTTAAAACAGACCTTTTCTTTACCGGAATCTTTGGCCTTTTTGTTGTATTCCTGCTTGTTCGCGAAATGTACTTTTATACTCGGAATTTTATTTTGCTTTACAACAAAACCATCTCTTCAATCTTACAAAATGATTTTAGTTCCGATTTTTCACAGCATAAATACAATAAAAACTACCACGAATTGTTTCTCTTATACGATACTCTAAAAGGCAAACAAAACGAACAGATCTCTAAAGACATTGTCTATCGTTCGATTTTAAACACTATAGAATCCGGGATCATCATTCTGCAAAAAGAAGAAATAGAATGGAATATTTTCCTAATGAACGATCATTTTTCTTCTCATTTTAATGTTCCGAAAGTCTCCAAATGGAAATATCTTAAAGATCAATTGCCATCGTTGTGTGAAGTTATCGAAGCTGACGAATTTCAGGAAGTCAAAACCTCTTTAGAGATTCGGGTACAAGAACAAAACATGCAAACCTTTGTATTGCAGGCTTCTCGAACTGAGATCTTTGGAAAAGATTATTTTATCGTTTTACTGGATTCGATTCAGAATGTTGTCGAAAAAAAAGAAAAAGATGCCTGGGTGAATTTAATGAAAGTGATTTCGCATGAACTCTTAAATTCTATAACTCCTATTCGTTCTATTTGCCAGAACCTACAGGATTTGGTAGAACAGGACACTATGTCGGCTGAAGATTTGGAAGATGTCAAAAATAGCGTTGAAACCATGCTCAGACGAAGCGATCATCTGCAAAAATTTGTCGAAGGTTATCGAAAACTGGCCATGTTGCCCACACCAAAAAAAGAGAAAGCTGACTTACAGCTACTGATGCACAATTGTCTTCAGATTATGGCTCCCCTGTTCAGGGAAAAAGGTATTGAAGTTGTCAACACTATTACTTCCAAACACTGGATTAATATCGACTCTCAGCAAATCGAACAGGTTTTTATCAACCTGTTAACCAATTGTATTTATGCTTTAAAAGATGCCACGGAAAAAAAAGTAACGGTGTCGACAGAGTTTAAAGAAAATAGGGCTTTCATTAAAATCACAGACACCGGAAACGGAATCGAAAAAGAAATTGAACACAAAGTATTTCTCCCTTTTTTCACCACCCGAACAGAAGGTGCCGGCATTGGCTTAACGCTCTCCAAAAATATCATTGAAGCACATGGCGGCTATATCACCCATAGAAATGAAAATGGCAAAACCATTTTTGAAATTTGTTTGCTTGAATAAAAATTCAATAGTTAAAAACAGAAAGTCTATAACTATCATCACCAATTATGGATTACTAACCTACCATTGAAAGCCAAAGGCAAATGGAATTTTAATGTTTTATTACTAAGTCAATTAATGTTCCAACAAGCAAAATGGCTAATGAAAATGTCATCATCCCAAAAATGTAGGCCAAAAAGGCTTTAACATAAGAAGATACTTTCCCTCTGTCATAAAACTGTCCAATAGCCCAAGTTGAATACATAAATGCCGCAATTCCGGCAAATTGCATTATATTTAAATGTGTCAGACCGTAAACAACTCCAAAAATGGCATAAATTAACATCCCAATTCCCATTACGAAACAGAGAAGAATTAATATTTCAAATATGTTATAATCTCGTTTTCTGAAAAATAGTTTTGTCCACAATGCAATAAATATCCCCATCATTATATTGGAATAACCTAAATTCATCTGAACCCATTTTGAGATAGTACTTGTTGACGTTTTTTGACTGTCAAGGTAATTAATATAACCATCCTGGAAATGAAAAAAATGATTGCTTATGGAATAAATTAAGGAACTAACAATAATAAAAATGATAGGTTTAACGAGTCGGCTTCTGTTTTCAGTAAGATAATTTCTGATATTTTGTCCCGGGCTTGTTATAAGTTCTTTAATCGTATAAAATATTCCACGTTCAAAATGCAAAACGTGTTCAATTTCGTGAACTATATAATGTCCGTTAATCCTTTTGAGTACTTTTGGCTGTCCACAGTCGGGACAAAAATTAGAATTTACTTCGGTGTTACAGTTTAGGCAGTTCATTTTTTTGGTCAAATATTTTGGTCAATTTTTTTATTTGTAGTCAGTTTGATAAAATTGTCGCTAACTTGTTTATACCCCTCATAAAATGTGATCAATACCTCTTAACAGGGATGATTTTTAGCAACTGATGTCAGTCTTTATTTTTTAAACGGAGCTAAAATACAAAAAAAGTGCAATGATTTTTAATCATTGCACTTTATATAACTTAAAGATTTTACCTGATAAAAAAGATTAACAGCCCAACCCAAACTTACTATATTTCAAAAAAAATTACCAGCCCTTTACTGCTCCGCCTTTAAACTCGCGAACCGCAGCCTGTTCTACTTCAGCAGATTGAAAAGCTGCTACAAACTGTTTTATTTTTTCTTCTTTTTTGTTATCATCACGACTTACAATTAAGTTGACGTAAGGCGAATCTTTGTCCTCTACAAACAGAGCATCACGAGCCGGAACCAGTCCTGCCTGTGAAGCAAAAGTATTATTGATAATCGCTACCGCTACATTCTGATCGTCTAAAGCACGTGGCAATTGTGGCGCTTCTAATTCTAATATTTTAAGATTCTTAGGATTTTCCGTGATATCCGTTACTTTAGGCAATAAACCAACATTTGGACGAAGTTTCAGTAAACCGTTTTTCTCTAAAAGTAATAAAGAACGCCCTCCATTTGTAGGGTCATTTGGAATAATGATTGTGCTTTCGTTTTTCAGTTCTGAAAGGTTTTTAATCTTTTTAGAATAAGCAGCAATTGGATAAATAAAGGTCTTGGCAATAATCGCCAGTTTGTATCCGCGCTGTTTTGATTGCTCGTCTAAATAAGGTTTGTGCTGAAAAGCATTCACATCAATATCACCCTGACTTAACGCTTCGTTTGGAATCACATAATCGTTAAAAGAAACCAATTCTACTTCAAGACCGTATTTGTCTTTGGCTACTTTTTGAGCAGCCTGAGCCACCACATATTCCGGACCGGCCGCTACTCCAACTTTAATATGGTGCGGGTCGTTACTTTTACTTTTTCCGCAATTGGACACTACAACTGATAGTGCCACAATCCCTGCTATTTTTAAAAAATTTAGTTTATTATTCATCCTTCTACTATTTATAATTTTAACTCTTTTTTCTATCTTCTTTATTCTTTATTCTTTATTCTTTATTCTTTATTCTTTCTTCATCGCTCTCAATTAAACGTTATCTATGGTCAAATCGTTTAGACAATGCATCACCTGCGAACTGAATCAGGAATACCAGAACAACCAGTAAAGCCAAAACCGAGTTCATCGTTACAGCATCATAACCTATATAACCGTACTGGTACCCCACCTGTCCTAAACCACCTGCTCCAACTGCTCCACCCATTGCAGAATATCCTACAAGTGTGATTAACGTAATCGATGCCGCATTAATTAAAGAAGGCAAAGCTTCCGGAAGCAAGACTTTAAATACGATTTGCAAAGGAGTTGCTCCCAATGCACGTGCTGCTTCGATTAAACCTGACGGAAGTCCCAAAAGACTATTCTCTACCAATCTGGCAATAAAAGGAGCTGCTCCAATACTTAACGGTACCAATGCTGCACTTACACCAATGGAAGTTCCTACCAGCGATCGTGTAAACGGAATCATCCATACAATTAAGATGATAAACGGAATTGAACGAAAAACGTTCACCAAAACCGATAAAAACCGATTCAAAACCGGCTGTTCTAAAATTTGATTTTTTCGGGTTAGAAAAAGTAAAACACCTGTTGGTAGTCCAAGCAGAAAACCAAAAAAACCGGAGACAAAAGTCATCACTATGGTTTCCCAGGTACCTTTTAATAATAATTCAATAATGGATTCATACATAACCTATGATTTCTGTTTTAATATGTTTTGAAATAAAATACTGGATTGCAGCATCATAATTTTCACGTTTACCCGACAATTCGATCAGCATCACACCAAAATTAACTTCTCCTGCCTGATCCATTTGTGCGCTGACAATTTTAAAGTTAGTATCAAACAAACGCGAAACCTCTGAAATAACAGGCTCGTTAACCGATTTACCCGTCATCTCAAGTCGCAAGAGCGGATTCAATCCCTCACGATCTTCTTTTTGCAGCCTTTCCTGATACACCTGCGGAACATCAAGATGCAAGGATGAAGCGATAAATTCTTTGGTCAGTTCGTGTTTCGGATCAGCAAAAATTTCTCCAACACTTCCCTGCTCTATTAATTTTCCGTGACTGATTACCGCTACTTCATCACAGATCGATTTCACAACTTCCATTTGGTGCGTAATTAGAAGAACGGTAATGTTCAAACGACGGTTAATATCTTTCAGTAAGTTTAAAATCGATCTGGTTGTTGCTGGATCCAGTGCACTTGTCGCCTCATCACATAAAAGTACTTTCGGATTATTAGCCAGCGTACGTGCAATGGCAACCCTTTGCTTTTGACCACCCGAAAGACTTGCCGGATAATCACTGGCCTTTTCTTTCAAACCTACCAATTCCAATAATTCTAAAACACGATTTTTGATTTCGGCTTTAGAAGCTCCAACAAGTTCCAGCGGAAAAGCCACATTTTCGAAAACCGTGCGTGACGAAAGCAAATTAAAGTGCTGAAAAATCATTCCAATCTGTCTTCTCTCTACCGCCAGTTGGGCATTAGACAATTGCATTAATGCTTTTCCGTCTACAATGATTTCTCCCGAAGTGGGTCTTTCCAACAAATTCACACATCGAATTAGGGTACTTTTTCCCGCTCCCGACGTTCCAATTACACCAAAAATTTTCCCGGGCGGAACCCTAAGCGAAACATCCGATAAGGCGGAAACTATTCGATCCTTCTGATGGAAATTCTTAGTGACATTTTTTAATTCAATCATTCCGTAATTCAAGTTTAAAAACAAAAAAGCCTCTCAAAAAATCATGAAAGGCTTCTTAAATAAATACTATTATTTTATAGGTAAGCCAGATCAATTAACCTCATAACAGGGCCGCAGCACATCATCATGTTGCTGTTACAATAGCTTCTATTCTGGTTCTTTTTTCTCATTGATGCGGCAAATTTAATGAGTTATTTTTAATTTCAAGACAAAAACGAATAAAACTTTTATTAACCTATCAAAATAATAGACTAAAAGCATGTTGTGCGTGTTAAAACCATTACTATCAAACGGACAATGTCATTAACAATCTTAAATTAAAAATTAAAAGTCAAAAATTAAAAATCTGCAATCGCTAATCTAAAATCCAACATTCTAAAAATCTAAAAATCTAAAAAAACACTTTTATGCCAACAAAAAATGGCGCTTTTCAGCACCATTTTTTATTCCTATTTCCAAAACTCAGAATTTACTTTTTATCAATCTTATACAACCTGCCACTATCCGTAACCGCATACAAAGCCCCGTCATTTCCCTGAGTAATATCTCTGAACCGTTGATTCTCTGATACCAAAAGCCTCTCTTCACCCACAACTTTATTATTATCTATAGCAAGACGCACGATATGCATTCCGCTTAGAGCCCCAATAAAAAGATTGTTCTGCCATTCCGGAACGCGATTACCGCTGTAAAACGTCATGCCACTTGGCGAAACTACCGGATCCCAGTAATAAACCGGCTGCTCCATACCGTCCTGCTGCTGAATTCCTGCGCCTATTTTTTCTCCGCTGTATTCAATTCCGTAAGTAATGATAGGCCATCCGTAATTTGCACCAGCCTTTAAGCGATTGATTTCATCACCTCCGCGTGGTCCATGTTCCGAAAGCCAGATTTCACCACTAACGGGGTGAAGCGCCAATCCCTGAGGGTTTCTGTGTCCGTAGCTATACAATTCAGGCAATGCTCCTGCCTGACTAAAAGTTGGATTTCCTGATGCCGGCTGTCCTTCTTTTGTAATTCTTACCACTTTACCAAGACCTGATGTAAGCGATTGTGCCAAAGGCCTTGTTTCTAAAACCGAACGTTCTCCGGTGCTAACCACCAAATTACCAGTCTTATCAAACAAAATACGTCCTCCGTAATGAAGTGTACTAGCATTGGCAGGCTTTGCTCTGTAAATAATCGTCGCTCCTTCTATTGTTTTCTCATCAGCCGATAATTTCCCCTTGGCCACTGCAGTGTTATTTCCTCCGCCAGTAGCTTCTGAAAATACCCAATAAATCATTCTGTTTGATGCAAACTCAGGATCCAGACATAAGCCCAACAAACCACCCTGTCCTCCTGCATTTACAGCAGGAATACCGGTAATAGGAGCACTTACCACTCCCGCAGTTGTAACAATATGCATAGTACCTGCTTTTTGTGTGACTAACAAACGGCCATCCGGAAGACTTTTAACTCCCCAAGGGCTTGTAAGCGCATTGGTAATAATCTTAGCCTCAAATGCCGTATTGGTCTGCACACCATTAATACGAGTTTGTCCTGTAAAAGCAGGTTTATAAGTCGTATTCGCAGGATTACCTTCTACAGGGTTTGTAATCGTACCGGGATTAGACGGCGTTTCTTTGTCATTTGAACAGCTCAAAAAAGTAAAGAATACGCCCAAAAGAAGCACAATGTGTTTTAGATTTTTCATATACAGTAGATTTAGTTAAAAAATGATATTTGGGTATCAACATCAAACTTCTAAAATTTAAATTGAAAAATTTTATATAATTCACCCGAAAAGTTATACAATTTCATATCATACCGTTAACAATTAACAGCAAGAGCATTCAAACATAACTTACTATAAACCAAAAACTAACAATTTAAATTAACAATTTGCCTCCTAATTTCCTTATCAATAAAATCATAAAAATATCCTAATAATGGTCGATACTACAATTATTCTTTTACATTTGCGATCATCAGACGATGTGATACTACGCATGAAAACACTAATCCAAAAAAAATCACTTGCAGAAGAAGTTGCTTCCAAAATACAGGAGCAAATCACTTTGGGTCATTATAAAATTAATGAAAAACTACCCATAGAAGCTGAATTGATGAAAAGTTTTGGTGTGGGTCGTTCCTCTATACGTGAGGCGATGAAATTGCTTGCTAACTCCGGTTTTTTACGTATTCAGCAAGGTGTTGGTACTTTTGTAGAGCGATTAACCAGTACACGCGAACCAATGGATCAGCGTATCATGCGCGCCAATGTTCAGGATCTGGACGAAGTGCGACAAATACTCGAAATGAAAATTGCCGAAAAAGCTGCAATCAACAGAACTGATGACGATATCGTTGCCATGAAAGAGCATTTACTCAACAGAATGATCGCTGCCAAAGAAGGAAATCTCGAGGAATGTGTAGAAGCGGATATACAATTTCATATTGCGATTGCAAAAGCTTCAAAAAATGAAATTCTGGCTGATCTTTACAAATCTGCTTCCGTACATCTTAAAAAAGGATTCCTGCATCTTTATGGTGATACCAAAATATTCCAGGAAACATCAGCCGTACACCAGCAACTTTTAGAAAATATTATTGCACAGGATCCTAAAAAGGCCTGGAATACTGTTGCAAAAATTATAGGACATATCAATTACTAATTTTTTACCCATATTCATCAGATGATCTGATCTATTATTACTTATGAAAACAGAAACTACTTTTACCAATACCCTAACAGAGTCTAAGCAATTAGCTCAGCAAACCGTTTTCTCCATTTTGTTCACGATCAGTTTTACGCATTTCATTAATGATATGTTACAAGCCGTAATTCCTGCCGTTTACCCCATTTTAAAAACTAAATTCAGTTTGAGCTTTACTGAAGTCGGGCTTATTACCCTGACCTATCAGCTAACAGCCTCAATCCTGCAACCTTTCATTGGTTTTTATACTGATAAAAAGCCGCGTCCGTATTCGCTGGCAATAGGTATGGGTTTTACCCTCGTAGGTCTTGCGGCGGTTGCGATAGCTTCCAGCTTTATCAATATTTTACTTGCGGTAAGTTTAATTGGTATTGGTTCGTCTATATTTCATCCCGAATCGTCAAGGGTTGCCCATCTGGCTTCAGGAGGAAAAAGAGGTCTGGCCCAATCTATTTTTCAACTGGGAGGAAATGCCGGAAGCGCTATCGGACCATTATTAGCAGCGATAATTGTTGTTCCTTACGGACAGTTTAATATTATCTGGTTCTGCTTAGCTGCTATTGTTGGCATTCTAATACTTTCAGGCATTGCCAAATGGTATCAGGAACATTTGAATCTGAAAGCAAAAAACAAATCGGCTATTTCTGAAGAAAAGCACCACTCCCTTTCGAAGCAAAAAGTAATCATTTCTTTGGGAATTTTACTGATTCTAATCTTTTCAAAATACTTCTACATGGCCAGTATGACCAGTTATTATACTTTTTACCTGATTGATAAGTTTCATTTATCAGTTCAGGAATCACAGATTTATCTTTTCGCTTTTCTGGGTGCGGTAGCTGCCGGAACATTATTTGGTGGTGCATTAGGCGATCGTTTTGGACGAAAGTATATCATTTGGATTTCTATTTTAGGCGTTGCTCCCTTTACACTATTATTGCCTTACGTTTCGCTTTTCTGGACCGGAATTTTATCGGTAATTATTGGATTGATCATATCCTCTGCCTTCTCCGCTATTTTGGTTTACGCCACAGAACTGGTTCCCGGAAAAGTAGGTCTAATTGCAGGTCTTTTCTTTGGTTTGGCTTTTGGTATGGGAGGATTAGGGTCTGCCGTACTAGGAAAACTAGCCGACACTACCAGCATCGAATATGTCTTTAAAATTTGCGCTTTCTTACCTTTAATTGGTGTTCTGACCACTTTCTTGCCAAACATCGAAGGAAAAAAAGGAAAACAATAGTTTGTATTCCAGCAAACTAAATCAATAAAAAACTGCAAATCTTGCGGTTAAACTTTTCAGCCACAGATTAGAATGATTCAATGGATTTTTAGTAATCCTGAAAAAATTTTAAGCTGTGGCTTTTACTTTTCTGAATATTTCAATCTTTAATCCTTAAAAAAAGATTAAAATTGGAGTTTCTTCAGCAAATACATTGATTTACTAATATTAATTTTTACATTTGCGTTATTTTTAACTATTCTAAATAGATTGAACTTCTCAAGCTATTTCAGTAGTGTACCAAAACTAACTCATTTTAAAAAAATAGTAAATCTTACAATATGAAAAAGAATTTCTTTCTCTCTTTTGCATTAGCCGCTTCTTTTTTTGTTAGTGCTCAGCAAAAAAACATATTATTAGAACAGTCTTTTTGGAAAACAGCACCGGATGTAAATGCGGTTAAAGCTGAAATTGCAAAAGGAAACAGTCCAACAGTACCTAATGCTAACGCTTTTGATGCGACTGTTGTTGCGATTAATAATGACGCTCCTATCGCTTCTATAAAATTCTTATTGGATCAGCCCGGTAATACCATCGCTAAATTAACTCACGACAATCGTATTTATTTGCATTGGGCTGCTTACAGAGGAAACCTTGAACTGGTAAATTACCTCATTACAAAAGGTTCTGACATTAATCTGGAAGACAGCCACGGTACTACACCAATTGCTTTTGCTGCTTCAAACGGTCAAACCAATACCGCTTTGTACGATGCTTTTTTCAAAGCCGGAATTGATCCAAAGAAAAAATATACCGATGGTGCAAATTTGTTACTAATGGCTGTAGCCTCAGATAAAGACCTTGTTTTAACCGATTATTTAGTATCAAAAGGATTATCTTTAAAAGATGTTGATGCGAACGGAAGTACTGCTTTCGATTATGCAGCAAGAACAGGAAATATTGCTCTTCTAAAAAAACTTTTAGACCGAAAAGTAAAACCAACTGACAATGCTCTTCTAATCGCAGCACAAGGTTCACGTAGAGAAACCAATACTCTTGAAACTTATAAATATTTAGTGGAAGAAGTAAAATTAAAAGCTACTGCCACCAGTAAGTCCGGAGAAAACGTACTTCACTTATTGGCAAACAAACCCAACCAGGGAGAGATCATTGCTTACTTTTTAGCTAAAGGTGTTGATGTTAACAAAATCGACAAAGACGGAAATACACCATTAATGATTGCTGCAGGAGCAAGAGAAACTGCTGCATTAGATAAATTATTACCGGTTACCAAAAACATCAATCTGCAAAACGCCAAAGGTGAATCGGCATTGACTTTCGCCGTAAGATCAGGAGTACCGGAAGCAGTTGCTACTTTATTGAGCAAAGGTGCTGATGTAAATGTAAAAGACAAAGACGGAAACAATCTGGGAGTATATTTGGTACAATCTTACCGCCCGATGGGCCGTGAGACCAATGCTGCTCAGGATCCATTCGAAGCAAAAATAAAGTTACTTCAGGAAAAAGGACTAAACTTAGCAGCTGTACAAAAAGACGGAAGTTCACTGTACCATTCTGCCATCGCTAAAAATGACCTGAATCTGGTAAAAAAATTAGCGCCTTTAAACATTGACGTTAATGCTAAAAACAAGGATGGTTTGACAGCTTTACATAAAGCGGCTATGGTTGCCAAAGACGATTCTATCTTAAAATACCTTCTTTCAATTGGTGCTAAAAAAGACATTAACACCGAATTTGACGAAAGTGCTTATGCTTTAGCAAAAGAAAACGAATCGTTAACCAAAAATAATGTTTCTATTGACTTTTTAAAGTAATAGCTAAAAACTGCATGTTTTAAGTTTCAAGTTTCAAAAACCTGACAATCCAACAATCTAAAAATCTAAAGATCTAACAATCTAAAAAAATGAAATCAATATTTAAAATAGCCCTTACAGCAGTATTAATCTGCTTAATTTCTTTTCAGTCTGCAGCACAAAGCAAATACAAATGTATGCTTCAAATGGCTAATTACATGGGAGAAGGCGCTTACATCGTTGTTTCACTTATCAATCCAAAAGGAGAATACGAGAAAACACTTTATGTAATGGGTGACGACAAAAAATGGTACAAATCATTGAAAGAATGGAATAAATTCCAAACTTCAAAACCTGCTGACATCAGTGCAAAAACAGGAGCTTCTGTTACAGGTGGAGACCGTAGCATTACCACCATTGAAATTGAAGATTCTAAAATAAACAAAGGATATAAACTAAGATTTGAATCGGCTGTAGAAGATCAAAAATATTACGTAAGTGATCTAGAAATTCCACTTACGACTCAAGGATTGGCAGACAAGACAGAAGGAAAAGGTTATATCAGATATGTGAGATTAAACAAAATTTAATTGTAGTAATCGTACGGTTTACTATCAATTAATTTCTTTAAAAAAGAATAGCCACAGATTCTACAGGATTCAAGAAAATCAGATCCTTTTAATCTGTGGCAAAAAAACGCTTACATTTGATTACATTATAGATTACATTCAATGACTCTTTCTTTTTGGCGTTACGCGCACCTGGCTCTTGCTTTATTCTCTTCTCTATTTTTAATCCTCGCTTCGGCAACAGGTACTATACTGGCTGTTGATGCGATGCAGGAAAAAACACTTCCGTACCGCGCTGAGAATTTTGATAAGATCACATTGGAAGAAGCCCTTACCGTACTCAAAAAGAATTATTCTGAAATCACTACCATAAGTGTCGATCACAATCAATTTGTAACCCTGCAGGCTATTGATGAAGAGGGTAATGACGTTAACGCTTATATTGATCCTAAAACCGGTAAAAAATTAGGAACACCCCTGAAAAAAAGTGATTTTATTCAATGGGTTACCGGATTCCATCGTTCTTTGTTTCTTCATGAAACGGGACGATTTTTTGTTGGTGTTATTTCCTTTTTACTTGTTTTAATTGCAATATCGGGCTTTGCATTGGTTTTAAACCGACAAAGAGGCATTCGTAATTTTTTCTCTAAAGTAGTTAAAGAATATTTCGCACAATACTACCATGTTGTTCTGGGAAGACTGGCGCTAATTCCGATTTTGATTATTGCACTTACCGGAACTTACTTATCTCTGGAAAAATTCAATTTCTTCATGGATAAAAAAGATCAGGAAAAAGTCAAAATGGTAAAAACTGCTGTTTCCAAAGAAGAAAAAGAAACTTCTGTTTTCAAACATACTCTTTTGGCGGACGTCAAACATATTGAATTTCCATTTACAGATGATCCGGAAGAATATTACATCATCGAATTAAAAGACCGTGAAATTGAAGTCAATCAGGTAACCGGTGCTATTGTTGAAAAAAAACTTTCTCCAATGACAGCCCAGTTTTCAGACTTAAGCCTTGATCTTCATACCGGAAGAGCCAACGGAATTTGGGCTTTTATACTTGCCATTGCCAGCATTAATATCCTCTTTTTTATCTATTCGGGTTTTGCAATTACTTTAAAAAGAAGATCTAGCCGAATCAAAAATAAATTCAAAGCCAATGAAAGTGAATTTATATTGCTTGTCGGTTCAGAAAATGGAAGTTCTTTGCGATTTGCCAATGCTGTTCTCAAACAATTGATCGATCAGGGCAAAAAAGCATTCATTACCGAATTGAACAGCTACACTGCTTTTCCAAAAGCAGAACATCTGATTGTCTTCTCCTCTACACACGGATTAGGAGATGCGCCTTCGAATGGAAATAAATTTATAACTTTTTTAAAGAAATACCCGCAACAGCAAAAAATCACTTATTCTGTAGTAGGATTCGGTTCAAATGCCTATCCTGATTTTTGCGGTTTTGCTTTCGAAATTGAGAAACAATTAGGAAATCAAAATTGGGCGGAACGTTTATTGGAAGTTCAGACGGTAAATGATAAATCAGCAGTTGAATTTGTAAACTGGATCAGATTATGGAGTGCTAAGATGGGAATTCCATTGTCGACAACTCCTTCGCTTTACAATCATGTTCCGAAAGGATTGCAAAAATTAATGGTTTTGGACAAAACACTTATTTCCGAAACCGAGCAAACTTTCCTGATCACCTTGCGCGCTAACATGAGGGCTAAATTTACTTCTGGTGACTTATTGGCTATTTATCCGGCTAACGACAGCAGGGAACGTCTCTACTCCATCGGAAGTCATTCCGGAAACATACAATTAGTCGTAAAACTACATCCACACGGATTAGGCTCAGGTTTTCTAAACGCTCTGGCACCCGGAAATGTGATAAAAGCCAGAATCATCAACAATAAAGCGTTCCATTTTCCTAAAAAAATACCTCAGGCTGCCTTTATTTCAAACGGAACAGGTATTGCTCCTTTTCTTGGAATGATTGAGCAAAATAAAGCCAAGACAGAAACACATTTATATTCAGGATTCCGTATGGAAACGGAAACGGTTTCGGGTTATAAAAAATTTACTACCGAAATGATTCAGAAACAAAAACTGCATAGTTTTCATCTGGCTCTGTCCCGCGAAAACGAGCATTTTTATGTGATGGATCTCATCAAACGTGATGCTGATTTCTTTATCAACTTATTGCAAAAAGGCGGTGTTATTATGATTTGCGGTTCACTTGCCATGCAGCAGGATGTCGAAGCAATTCTCGATCAATTGTGTCTCGAAAGAAATGTCAAGAATCTTTCTGAATACAAGAAAAACGGTCAGCTTTTGAGCGATTGTTATTAATGAATTATTACACCTGATTTTCGTTTAAAATGTAAAATAAATTTCAATGTCAATCAAAAAATCAATCCTTACTTTTTACTTGTTTTTACTGCTAATACTAAGTGGTCTGACCAGTAATGCACAAGTTTTGCGAAAAAGAACTACACTGCTCATGGGAGGACGTTTTGACATTTCGATCGTTGCAAAAGATTCCCTTACCGCAGAACAAAATATTGATGTTGTAATTGCTGAAATTACACGAATTGAAAACCTGATCTCCGACTGGAAATCTGATTCACAAGTCTCTGAGATCAATCAAAATGCGGGAATCCGTCCTGTAAAGGTAGATCGTGAAGTTTTTGAACTCACTCAAAGGGCATTACAATTTTCTGAAGCTACCAAAGGTGGTTTCGACATCAGTTTTGCCGCAATGGATCGAATCTGGAAATTTGACGGATCGATGACAGAAATGCCTTCTGCCGAGGCCATCAAAAAATCTGTAGAAAAAGTAGGTTACAAAAACATTATCCTCGACAGCGTTCAATCGACCGTATTCCTAAAACTCAAAGGAATGAAAATTGGATTTGGCGCTTTGGGAGAAGGTTATGCGACCGATAAATGCCGAAATATAATGCTTGCAAAAGGCATCAAAGCCGGAATTGTAAACGGTTCAGGCGATATGACTGCCTGGGGAAGACAACCCAACGGAAAAGACTGGAACATTGGCATGACGAATCCTTTTCATCCCGATACTTTGTTTGCCGTTGTTCCGTTAAATAATGGTGCTGTGACTACTTCCGGAAGTTATGAAAAGTTTGTTGTTTTCAACGGTAAGCGTTATTCTCATATCATCAACCCCGCAACCGGATATCCTGCTACGGGTTTGTGTAGTGTTTCTATTTTTGGTCCAAACGCCGAAACTGCAAATGGGTTAAGTACTTCTCTTATGGTTTTAGGACAAAAAGCGGGACTTCTTCTTTTAAAAAAATATCCCGACTATAGCTGTATCATGATCACCGACAACGGAAAACTAATCAAATCCAAAAACTTCAAGATCAAAAAATTCAAGACTAAACTTTAAACTGCTGAAGATACTTTGCTGCGAGTGTTTTTTTCACTCAGATTGCTTCGCCAGTTCGCTATCGCTCGGGTTAGCAGATAATGCAGATTTCCATCCCTTCAAAGCGCTAATATTGAAGCATTTTTTTTATAATTTCAGATTTCTTTCTTTAATCTATAACTTTAAAAAAATTAGCCACGAATTCACAATTTTTTTAAGAATACAAATTAAAAAGAATTCGTGAATTCGTGGCTATTTATTACACGACACTTTATAAAAATAAAACCAGAAAATTACCTGTAAAATTTCAGGAAAGAAAAATCAGGACTTAGCATTGCTGCTTCATTAGTTGCCGTCTCGAGTTGGGCTTGTGTGGCGTAAACAAACATCTTATGTTCGTAATCACTGATTGCTTCCTCTATCGTTTCAAATTCTCCATTGGTCAGATTATTAGATAAAATTAAGGCGTCTAATAATCCTATATTGGCTCCCTGACCCGCAAACGGAGGCATAATATGTGCTGCATCTCCAATGAGTGTGATAGGTAACGGACGTTCTTTCTTCCATTGAAGATTTAAACTGATCTTTCTCGTTGGCCATAAAAAAAAAGAAGAAGTAGCTTCAAGCAATTCCTTATAACATTCGTCCCATTCAAAAAACCGATTTAAGAGGTACTTTCGAATGCCATCTGTACTCTCAAAAGTCTCCTCTTTTCTCAGAAACTCCATCGGACTTTTAAAAATGACATTATAACTCAATACTTTGCCATTCTTTGGATTCGCAACCAACAAACCTTCTTTTCCGGAAGTCATAAGTATACTGCCATTACACAATTTATTGAACTTCTCGCAGGATGTTTCCGGACAAAGCACTTCACCTTGTATCATCAATGTTCCGGTATATTCGATTGTAGCGGGTGTGATCAATTTTCTGGCTTTAGACATTCCTCCATTAGCTCCAATAACAAAATCGGCAATCACATTTGTTTCATTCTCAAACTCTAAAACCCATTTTCCCTTAGTCACTTTAAGATTGGTAAACTTGCTGTTCCAAACTACAGTATCGCTTTTCACACTATTAAGCAATAACAATCTCAAATCGTTCCTGTTAATTTCGGGATTATCATAACGTTCTTCTTCGGTTGTTGTTTTAGAAAATAACACATTTCCTTGTGGATCTGCTACTGTTCTTCCCATTGGTAATGCCCTGTCAAAATAATCCTCTAATAAACCAGCTTGTTTTAAAGCTTCTTGTCCTGAACCTTTGTGGAGATCAAGAGTCCCGCCTGAAATTCTGACTTGGGCATTTAAATCTCTTTCATAAACGGTAACATCAGCTCCGTTTTGCTGTAATAATTTTGCCATAGTAAGACCAACCGGTCCTGCACCGATAATGGCTACTTTTTTATCTTTTAATAACATCATTTTATCTTCTAAATTATGAATGACAAAATTCTGCTATCCGATTATTTTAGGATTGTATAAATGCGACAAAATCATGGTTTATCAACTGTTGCTTTGCTTTTCGCGCAAAAGCACCCGGTGTGGTACCACTGTAACGTTTAAATTCTTTGCTCAAGTGAGACTGATCCGTATAACCTAATTCCTGTGCTAAACTTGCAATACTTAGATGGGGATCGAGCCACAATCGGTTGCGGGCCTGTTCGAAGCGCATGACAGCCGAAACATCTTTCACCGTATAACCTGACGATTGCTTAAAATTTCTTTCTAAAGTACGTATTGTAGCATGAGAAGCGGCAGCTACCTCCCTGACCGATATACGTCCTCCGGCTGCCGTCATAGCAATTCCTGCTTTAGATATCAAACTATTGCTGTCAGACTTTGCTTCTGCTGCAAAAAAATAGTCTTCGACTTTGGCAATAGCCTCTTCAATTTTGTGAGAAGCGATCAGATCGTTCAAAACAGACTGAAGTTTAGCAATAGGATGCTCAAAAACCTGTACTTCCTCCTTACCCTTTTGATAAGATAATCCAAGCAGGTCAAAAACCATCCACGGATAGCATCTAATACCGATAATTTCAAGTGAATTAACAGAATTAAAAACAGCAGGCTGATGGAGTAACCCTATCATAAATGGTGATGTCAGTGGTTTCAAAACTCCATTAGAAGAAATACGAAGCTCATTTCCAAAATAAAAAATAATTTCAGCATAACCATCCGGTATCACTTCAAAGTTCGACTGCACTTTGCCGTAATCAATCTTATCATACCAAAAGCACTTTACGCTTTTTTGTAATTCTTCGGGCGGAACAAATTCCTGATGGTTGGTTTGAAAAGAAAGCATAATTGGAAGAAATTAGAGACAAACGATTATAAAACAAACAAAAGCCACTTCAAAAAACTGACCGTATTTTGACAATAATCCATTTCAAAATTAAGAAATTATTAGGTACTATTACAGCATAACATAAACAACTGTTTATCAACCACAAAATAGAATAATAAACTTTGCATTGAACTATTCTCAATTTCGACCTTTGCAATTTAAAAAGTATTATAGTACAAAACACATCCGATTCTTAGCCTTTAAAATCTAAATTTATGCCAACATTAGAATTTCTAATATAATTCTAATGATCTTCTAATTCCTTTATTTAGATTAAATATAAACAATGATTTAGCTTTGCATTTCTATTTAAGAAGTACATAAATCATGAGGTTTTTATTGTTATTGTTGACGTTCGTTCATTTTTCAGTTTGGTCCCAAAATGGAAATATTAAAGGAAAAGTTACTTTTGAAAATTCTGAATCTGCATTTGGCGCTACAGTTACAATTGCCGGAACTCAAAAGTTTGCCCTAGTTGGTAACAACGGTCAATTTGAAATTAAAAATGTTGCTTATGGTATTTATACACTTGAAATTACATCACTTGAAGCGAAAACTAAAACAGTAAAGGTAACTTTAAACAGTCCTACTGCTCAGGTAAATATTTCATTAGAAAAATCAAATGATCCAAAAGCCTTAAAAGAGGTTGTCGTAAAGAAAAACTCTGTAAAAAAAGAAATCATCAGTAAAGGTTTCTCTGTAAATGTTATAGAAACTAAAGACGCCGCCACACGAAACCTGCAAACCAATGAATTACTTGATCGTTCCGCAGGGGTACGAATCCGACAAAACGGTGGTTTAGGTTCAAGCGTAAATTACAATCTGAATGGAATGTCCGGAAATGCTATCCGAATTTTTATTGACGGAATTCCGCTTTCTACTTATGGTTCTTCCTTTAGTCTTAACAGCATACCACCTGCCTTAATCGAACGCATCGAAGTTTACAAAGGGGTCACCCCCGCAGAACTGGCGGATGATGCCTTAGGCGGAGCCATAAATGTAATTTTGAAAAAAGGTGCTAAAAACACGCTGAATGCTTCTGTTTCTTATGGATCTTTTAATACCATTCAGTCCAACTTTAATACGACCTATCGTGACAAATCGGGATTTACCGTAAAAGGATCGGGCTTTTATAATTACTCAGATAACGATTATGAAGTATGGGGAAGATTCGTTTACAATATAGCACCGGATGGACGTTACGAACTTACACGCGCCAAACGTTTCGAAAACCGATACAGATCCTATGGAGGAAGATTTGAAACCGGTTTTACCAATGTAAAATGGGCTGACAATTTTTTAATTGGTATAAATGTCTCTGAAGATCACAATCAGATTCAACACGGTCAATTCATGACAAGGCCTTATAAGGGACGTTTTTCCGAAGCTGATGCTACTGTAATAAGCCTGAATTACTCTAAAAAAGGTTTTCTCTTTAAAAAACTTGATTTTTCAACCAATACCGTCTTTAGCAATAAACATGAAGTCGTAAACGATACGGTAAAATGGAATTACAATTGGAACGGTGAAAAAGCAATAGGTTTATATGGTGAACCGGTTTTATCCTATACTGGCGCACAGCAAGGTGGTCCAACCATTAATAACATTTCAGAAAATATATTAAGCTCCAGAAGCGTATTTACCTATAACCTAAATGAATATAATAGATTTATATTCAGTAATTTATATTACAAACTGGATAGAAATGAAGACGATTTAATCAAACCGGAATTTCAAAAAGATTTTGAAGCAACATTTGATTTGCAAAAAACAGTCACTTCATTAGCTTATGAAATGCAGGCTTTTGAATCACGTTTGAGAACCAATATTTTTGGTAAGTTTTACGAACAAAAAGTAAACCACAGAAAACCGGAATTGGTTACACAAAACGGGCAAGCTACCGTTGTAGAAAAGATTACCAAAAGTGCAACTCCATTATTTGGATACGGACTGGCTACTTCTTACTTTATTACTCCTGAACTAATGATCACGGCATCTGCGGAGAAAGCCATCCGATTAGCAACTTCAGATGAAATGTTCGGAAGACCTAGTGAAAATGTACTGGCTAACCCCAATCTAAAACCAGAGCAAAGCAACAATTTCAATGTAGGCGTACAATTTGGTCCCTACGAAATAAATACACATAAGATTTCAATTGCTGCATCAGGTTTTTCAAGGAATGCCAAAGACCGAATTGTTCGCACTTCCGGTAACAGGGTAAATGATGCCATACAAACCCTACCATTTGAAAACCTGGGGCGTACACAATCTATTGGTTATGAAGCTTCTTTTAATTATAGTTACAAAGATCGCTTGTTCTTATCAATGAACATGTCAAAATTTAACTCTTTGTTCAAGATGCAATTTGATGGTAATGGAGGACAGTTATCCAACTATAATAAGCAAATTCCAAATGAGCCTTTCTTCACCGTAAATGGTAATGTACAATACAATTTTAAAGAACTGATACAGAAAGATTCGCAACTAAGTTTGTATTATAATTTTGGTTATGTAGATCCCTTCGCCACACTTTGGATTGACGTCATAAACTCAAAAACACCAGCGCAATTTGTACAGGATTTAGGTTTGAGTTATGCATTTCCAAAAAAACAATTCGTACTAAGCTTCGATGCTAAAAACATTTTCGATAAACAAGTTTTCGATAATTACGCTGTTCAAAAACCGGGACGCGCTTTTTACTTGAAACTGAATTATACCCTTAATAAATTTTAATATCTAATTTTTTTAAAACAATCAATATGAGAAAAAATACGTTTAAACTATTTACATGTAGTTTACTTTTAGGTGCATTGTCATTGACAACAAGCTGCAGCAGCAATGACGAAAAAAGTGCTGATCCGGTAAATCCGGAAACACCGGATCGTTGGATTACAGTTTCGGGAGCATTAATGCAGGATGCTCCTGGCGATGGAAACGGAGGAACTATGGTTTATGCTGTAACCAAAAAAAATGCTAAAGATCCAAACTATTCGATTAATGTTTACGCAGACGGAATGCCGGTACAATCTAACAGAACGGCTCGTTTGCAATCGTCTGTAGACGGAAAAACTCTTTTCAACATTACCTACACAGGGGCTAACGGAGGAGAATTTATGACCTATACTGTAAATGGAGCTAAAAACTTCACACAATCAGGTACGACCGTAAACATTTCTCAATATGCCGGAACATCTCCAAGATGGAATAAACTTTTTGACGGAGACAAAACCGGAGTTGCAGTAAATGTAACTGCTCCGGTAGTTAAAACAAATCCGGACAAAACGTATATGTATACAAGAGGTACAGCTACCGTACTTTCTTTAGATCTTAAAGGAATACGTATTTCAGGATTTAAACAATATGAACTTCCGTTAACCGCTCAGGAAGAAGCTCAAGGGCACCATATTTTTCGTTTAGATGCTCCTACGATCAACAAAGCAGGAAATAAAGTAATTATCGGAACATGGTTACGCAAAACGAATCCTACTACAGGACAAATCGAAACTACTTACGACCGCCCGGGTGCTAAATCTGTTGTAGTAGATTATCCATCATTAGAGAATCCACAAATCATTACTTCTAAAGTTGGTTTTGGAGATACCAGTGGTTTCCGTAGCTTCAACAGCTTCTTAGGAACTGACGGTAACATTTATCAGGCTACACAAAGAGATACCAACAAAGGTTCTTATATCGTAAGAATCAACCAAAACAATCAGTATGATGATTCATTTGTTATCAGTCTTGATGCTGCATTAGCCATAAAAGGATCTTATATCGATGCCTGGAGATACGCAGGAAACGGAATCGCTTATGTACTTTACACCAGCACTGCTACTGGAGATCAGGGATTTGTTGCAAGAGTAGATTTAAATGCTAAAACAGCTAAAAAAGTAGAAGGTATTGATTATGACGCGGCTATAGATTTTGGTCAGTACCAAGGTTTTGTAGTGGATGGAAATGAGCTTTACTTAGCGGTTACACCAGTTGGAAAAGACGGAAATATTTACGTGATCGATATCCCAACAGGAGCTGTTACTAAAGGAGCTAAATTGGTAAACAAACCTGGAAACCACTATATTGGAGTATTCTAAAAAATATCTGCACCAGCAGTAAAAGCACTCATAACAATTGTTATTACTTGAGTTTTTTTTTAATTAAAACATTCCGTTTCAGATTTCTGGGACGGAATGTTTGTTTTTAGATCAAACGATAATTCAGATAATTCCTGAAAATTTGAATTTTCTTTTGACAAACAATTTCTTAGTTACTTTTAATTAAATATTTTTCATAGTTTTGTGTAATCGATTACATTTAAACCTTGATTGCTTTCGAAACTGGTTTTCAGATTTACAAAAAAATGACATTCAGCAATAAAGTAAACAACCTATTCATTTTAAAACTAACTTTCAAACCAAATTCATACTACATGAACGCGAAGCCAATTCCACTTTTACACATTGCCCTGATCCTGATGATCCACTGTTTTCTATCCGGCGCTTTTGCTCAAAATCTAAATACATACGATACTTACAAAAATGTAGAATTTAAAATGCCCAAAGTCAATGAACCGGTAATACCAAATCATACTGTAAATCTAAAAGATTTTGGTGCTGTAAATGGTGGCTATGTTTTAAACACGAAAGCTTTCGCTGATGCCATAGAAGCCGTGTCAAAAAAAGGTGGTGGAAAAGTAATTATTCCACCCGGAATCTGGCTAACAGGTCCAATTATACTAAAAAGCAATATTGAACTTCATGCCCAAACAGGCGCCTTAATTAAATTCTCTACCGACAAAAATTTATATCCCATTATTGAAACCAGTTTTGAAGGGCTTAACACCTGGCGCTGCATCTCTCCTATTTATGGCAAGAATCTCGTAAATGTAGCCTTTACAGGAAGTGGTGTGTGGGACGGTTCCGGAGAAGCCTGGAGACAGGTTAAAAAAAACAAACTGACGGAAGAACAATGGAAGAAATTTATCGCTTCCGGCGGTGTTTTAAATGAAAAGAAAGACAGCTGGTATCCTTCTGAACAATATTTAAAAGGCTCCAAAGGTGCTGATCAGAATGTTCGTCACGATCTAAAAACGAAAGAAGAATTTGAAGCCATTCACGACTTCCTTCGTCCGGTTTTAGTGAGCATACAAAATAGTAAAAGAGTGTTATTTGATGGCCCTGTGTTTCAAAACTCACCTGCCTGGAACCTTCATCCGTTTATGATAGAGGATTTAATCGTTAGAAATATAACTGTTCGTAATCCGTGGTTTTCTCAAAACGGTGACGGTCTTGACGTAGAATCCTGCAAAAATGTCATTATCGAAAATTCAAGTTTTGATGTAGGTGATGATGCCATCTGTATCAAATCGGGAAAAGATAAAGACGGTCGTGATCGAGGTGTTGCCTGCGAAAATATTATCGTAAAAAACAACATCGTTTATCACGGACATGGCGGTGTAACAGTGGGAAGTGAAATGTCGGGTGGGGTGAAAAATCTGCACGTCTCCAATTGTACTTTCATGGGAACGGATGTTGGTTTGCGTTTTAAAAGCACCCGTGGACGTGGAGGAATTGTGGAAAACATTTATATCTCGGATATTTTTATGACCGATATTCCCTCACAAGCCATCTCTTTTGATTTGTATTATGGGGGAAAATCCATAGCAGAAACTTTGGCAGAAGGCGGAAACACCGTAACTACAAAAGCTGTTCCTGTAAGTGAAGAAACGCCACAGTTTAAAAACATATCGATTAAAAACATCACTATTAAAGGCGCACAGCAAGCGGTATTTCTGCAAGGTTTGCCTGAAATGAATCTGGAAAACATCGAAATCTCCAATTTGACCGCCAAAGCAGAAAAAGGCTTTTCGATTATTGATGCTAACGGAATTAAAATCAACCATGCAACATTAGACATCGAAAACCCTATCGTATTTGAAATTTACAATACTAAAAATATGTCTTTAAAAAATATAGCTTTTAATTCGACTTTTGCGAAAGCAATCTCCATTAACGGAGAAGCTTGTCAGAATATTGAGTTGGCTGCATCTCCAAAAACAGATTTTTCTAAAACAACTACTCTCGGAGAAACTGTTCCCAAAAATGCTGTTAAGTTTTGGGATTGAAATTTAAATGTAACTAACAAAATTATTCTCTTTAACAAAATAAGTTCACGAAACTCTAAATAAAAAAAGCGCCTCAATACTCTGAGGCGCTTTTCGTTTCAAAATTTAAAATAATAGAAGCCGCGAAGACTATTTCCATCCGCCACCTAAGGCACGATACAAATCGACCACGGCTTGTAATTTTTGCAAATTATCGGTGATCCCGCTTAATTGCGCCGCCAATAAATTTTGCTCTGAAGTTAATACATCGGTATAATTGGTTGCCGAGCTGTACTCTAAAAGCTGTTGTGTAAAATCGACTGCTTTTTCAAGGGCTTCAATTTGTTTTTGTCTTGAGTCTTCTTTTTCAACGGCCATTTCATAAGCATAAAAAGCATTTGATACCTCCTGCCCTGCTACTAAAAGACTTTGCTGAAAATCATTCAGTGCCTGAACTTGTTTGGATTGTGCTGTCGTTAATCTTGCCTTATTCAGTCCCTGATTGAAAATAGGCTGTGTTAAGCCTCCTATCAAAGAATAAAAAACAGAATTGGTAAAGAAATCCGTTAGTTGGAGGTTAGAGAATCCGCCACTTGCGGTAAGCGTTAAACTTGGGTAAAAATAAGTTTTAGCCATATTGGTACTTTCAAACGCAGTGCGGAAATTAAACTCGGCCTGACGAACATCCGGACGGTTTTCCAGTAATTGCGCCGGCATACCTACAGCAAGATTTTCCGGAACGGTCTGATTCCCTAACGTCCCTCTCTCAACAGCGCCAGGAGCTTGTCCCAACAAAATATTAAGAGCATTCTCCGTTTCACGAATACTTCGTTTTAAATCCGGAATCAATACTTCGGCTGCATGCTGATTGGCTTCACTCTGCACCACTGCTGCTCCGGTAACTATTGCACCTTCTTTTAAAGCTTTGATCGTTTCCACATTTTTAATACGGCTTTCTAAAGTCGCTTTGGTAATTTCTAATTGTTTGTCATACGCTAACAACAAAAAGTAATTATTCGCAATATCAGCGATCAATTGTGTCTGAATGGCTTGTTTTGCAGCATCTGTAGCAAGATAGGCAGCTAAAGCCGCTCTTTTTGAACTGCTCAATTTTCCCCAAATATCAAGTTCCCAGGAAGTACTTAACCCTAACTTATAGGTTGTTGTCAGTGTATTGATATTAATTCCCGGGGGGAAATTCAGTCCCGCCTTTGATTGTTTGTTATGTGTAGCACTCGCATCAAAATTCAGCGTTGGATAATAAGCCAACTTTGCCTGACGCAAAGTAGCTCTCGACTGCACTATATTTTCGATCGCATTCTTTAAATTGAGATTCTGATCTAATCCTTTTTGAATTAAAGCATTCAGTTTCTCATCTTTAAAAACAGTTTGCCACGGCATACTTGCCATAGTAGTCGAATCGGCAGCATTTTGATCGCGATACAACTTATCGGTCGAAATAGCCGACGGACGTTCGTATTTCTTGGTAATCGAGCACGCACTCAACAGTGTGGCTGCCACTACCAAAAGAATATATTTATTAGAACTATGAGTCATTTTTTTAAAATTAAATTACTACTCTTTGTGAGTTTCTATCAATTGTACTTCCTCGTCATCGTCACCTTCATCATCATAATTTTCTTTTGGCGGACCACTCACACGCTCTTGCAATGTCTGGAAAATAATGAACAATACCGGAATTACAAATACTCCTAAAATGGTACCGATCAACATTCCGCCAACAGCACCCGTTCCAATCGATTTATTTCCAACGGCACCTGCGCCCGAAGCAAACATTAAAGGAACAAGTCCCAAAATAAAAGCAAAAGAGGTCATCAAAATCGGACGGAAACGTGCTACCGCTCCTTCAATAGCCGCCTGTACAATTGGCAATCCCTTTCGGCGTCTTTCGAGTGCAAATTCGACAATCAAAATACCGTTCTTGGCCAATAACCCAATTAACATGATTAAGGAAATCTGTAAATAAATATTACTGTTCAACTTGAAAATAATCGAGAACAAATAGGCTCCTGCCAATCCAAACGGAATTGAAAACAGTACAGCAAAAGGCAGGATATAACTCTCGTATTGTGCACTTAGCAGGAAATAAACAAACACCAGACACAATACAAAAATAAAAATCGTCTCACTTCCTGATGCTAATTCTTCACGCGTTAATCCCGAAAATTCATAACCATAACCTGCAGGGAGACTCTCTGCTGCTACTTCCTGAATCGCTTTAATAGCATCTCCGGAACTATAACCCGGTTTTGGTGCTCCCGTGATAGAAATAGAGGTGAACAGGTTAAATCTTGAGATAGATTCCGGTCCGAATACTCTTGTCATTTTTACGAACTCGGTAATAGGCGCCATGGTTCCGGCACTGTTGCGGACAAAGATCTTGTTCAAACCCTCGGTATTGGTTCTAAACTCCGGAGAAGCCTGAATCATCACACGATATTGCTTTCCGAATTTATTGAAATTGGAAGCGTACAATCCACCATAATAACCTTGCATGGTTGATAAAATAGTATTGACGGAAACTCCTGCATCTTTTGCTTTTGCCAGATTAATATCCATCATGTATTGAGGGAAACCCGGATTAAAAGGTGTCGTAGCATATTGTATTTCCGGACGTGCCGAAAGCTTGGCCAGAAATTCATTGTTTACTTTATAAAATTCTGCTGTACTGTGGCCTCCTTTGTCCTGTAACTGAAATTCAAATCCACCACTTTGTCCAAATCCCTGAATCGTTGGCGGGGAAATAAAGAAGATATTGGCTTCACGAATTCCGCTCGTTTTAGCAAACAGCTGACCAATTACATCATCGACACTCAGCTCACGATCTTCCCAGCTTTTCAATCTCACAATTACCATACTGTAGGCACTACCCGCACCTGCTGTAAAGTTCTGACCCACGATACGAAGAGTATTTTCGACACCTGGAATGGTGTGTGCTATACTATCGACCTTTTTCGCTACAACGTCAGAACGTTCCATAGAAGCCGAAGGCGGCAAACTGATATTGGCAAAAACTACACCCTGATCTTCCGCCGGAACGAAAGCAGACGGTGTCGTTTTCATCATATAGAACAAAGCTCCCGCAGCAAAAAGTATGGATCCCAGTGCAATCCATTTTTTGATGGAAAGGAACTGAACGGAACGTTTGTATTTTTCGGTTACATTGTCAAACGCAACGTTAAATGAGGTATAAAAACGCTGAATAAAACTTTGATGTTTGTGATCGTCAGCATGTGGTTTTAAAAGTAAAGCACACAACGCCGGACTCAAAGTAAGTGCGTTCACGGCCGACAGAATAATCGCAACTGCCAATGTAATTCCGAATTGCTTATAGAAAACCCCGGTCGAACCTGTGATAAAGGTTACCGGAATAAATACCGCCGCCATGACCAGTGTGATCGAAATGATCGCTCCCGAAATCTCATTCATCGCATGAATAGTAGCTTTCTTAGCTGATTTGTACCCATTGTCGAGTTTGGCGTGTACTGCCTCGACGACTACAATCGCATCATCGACCACAATACCAATGGCCAAAACCATCGCAAATAGCGTCAGCAGGTTAATGGTAAAGCCGAATAAATTCAGGAAGAAGAACGTTCCAACAATCGCAACAGGAACTGCAATCGCCGGAATTAAAGTCGAGCGGAAATCCTGAAGGAAAATAAATACTACAATAAAAACCAGAATAAAAGCTTCTACCAAAGTGTGAATTACCTTCTCAATTGAAGCATCCAGGTTTTCATTGACATTGATTAATACGGTATACTTTATGCCTTTCGGAAACGTTTTTACGGCTTCGTCAATCAATTTTTTAGAATTATTAATGACATCACGTGCATTCGAACCGGGAGTCTGACTAATTGCAATACCCACAGACGGGCGCCCGTTTGTGGTACTGGTCGAAGAATAACTTAAAGAACCTAATTCTACTTTTGCCACATCTTTTAAACGCAATAATTGTCCGTTTCCGGCTGATTTAATGACGATCTCTTCAAATTCTTTTGCGCTTGTTAAACGCCCTTTGTATTTGATTACATATTGAAAAGCCTGATCTCCGTTTTCACCAAATTTTCCCGGTGCCGCTTCAATATTTTGTTCTGCCAAAGCAGCCGAAACATCGCTAGGAATCAATTTATACTGCTGCATTACATCAGGTTTCAGCCAGATACGCATAGAATAATCTCTTGAACCAAAAACGGTAACATCTCCTACTCCCACTACACGCTGAATTTGCGGTACTAAGTTGATCTTAGCATAATTTTGAAGAAATGTCTGATCGTAGGCTTTATCATCACTGTACAAAGAGAAAATCAATAAGTTACTACTCTGACTTTTAGTCACGGTTACCCCCGCCTGAGTTACCTCAACCGGCAATAAACTGGTAGCCCTTGAAACCCTGTTTTGTACGTTTACTGCAGCTAAATCAGGATCGGTTCCTACTTTAAAGAAAATTTTTATAGAGGCATTACCATCATTAGTCGCCGTAGAAGTCATATAGGTCATGTTTTCTACACCGTTGATCTGCTCTTCAAGCGGAATTACGATACTTTTTAGTACCACATCTGCATTCGCTCCGGTGTAACTTGCGGCTACATTTACGGTTGGTGGTGCGATGTCCGGATATTGCGCAATAGGAAGTGCGGCCAGTCCCAGGATTCCCAGGATTACGATAATAACCGATATTACCGTAGATAGTACCGGTCGTTGTATGAATATTTTAAACATTTCTTTTTATTTTAAATCCGCGTAAACCGTTTCTGCACTTTGATTCTGAGCTTTAATTTCAGTTCCGTCTTTAAGTGCTGCCACACCCTCCAAAACAATTTGGTCTCCGCTCTGCAAACCGCTTTTTACGACATAATAATTTCCTGCAGTATTTTCTAAAACCGTAATATTGGCATTTTTAGTTTTTCCGTCTTTTCCAACTACTACGGTAAACAATTTATCCTGAAGTTCAAAAGTGGCGCTTTGAGGAACAATAATCGCTTGATTCACTTCGTTTGGAATTCTCACTGTAGTACTGTTTCCGCTTCTGATGATGCTTTTTGTATTGGGGAAACGTGCTCTGAAAGTAACGGACCCCGTCTCGGTATTGATTAATCCGTTTACGGTTTCAATACGTCCTTTTTCACCGTAAGCTGTACCATCTGAAAGAAGCAGAGAAACAGCAGGCATCTTTTTAATTTTTTCTGCCAGTGCAATTCCGGAATCTGTATTCTGAGTAAAACTTAGAAGTTTTTTTTCATTCACTGCAAAATAAGCATATACATTTCCGATGCTTGAAACCGTCGTTAAAGGATCTGCGGTATTAGAACTCACTAAACTTCCCAAACGAAACGGAATAGAACCCACGACACCGTCAACAGGACTGGTTACTGTTGTATATCCCAAGTTTGTCTTGGCATTTACCAGACTGGCATTGGCCTGCGCCAGTGTTGCTAAAGCCGATTCATAAGTATATTGTGCCGATTCTAAATCGTATTTACTGATGATTCCTTTTTCGACCAACGGCTTTACTTTATTGACTGCCAGTTTAGCCGCACTTAAATTAGCCTGAGCACTTTTGATACTTGCAGCGGCTGCGCGAACTTCCTGCTCATATTCCGGAGCACTAATTTTAAACAATGGCTGTCCGGCCCTAACCACAGCACCTTCATCAACAAAAATCTTATCAATATACCCTTCTACCCGCGGACGAATTTCTATATTTTGCTGTCCCTGAATGCTGGCGGGATAATCTGTATATAAAGTTGCCGATTTAGGTTCTAAAGTCAGCGTTTTATATTCTTTAACTTGTGGTGCACCTCCGGCCTGAGCCGCTTTATCATTTTTGTTTCCACACGAAGTGATCACAATAGATGCTGCTAGAATACTTAAAAAAGATTGCTTCTTCATTTTTATGGATTGTATGATTATCTATTTATTAAGGAACAAAAGAACTGAAATAGAACACACAAAATTTTTACAATAGACGAAAAGCCCCCTGCAATCGATAAAGATTAGATGAGAACCGATGGAAGATGTTCCCTGATAAATAAGTATTTTTGTAATAGCCTCGTCGACTCTAAAATGGTTTTTACGGGTTGTAAATCTATTTTGAGCGATTGGTTTTATATACTGTTCAAATAAAATGTAATATTGTCCTTAAAATCACAACTTACAATGACACCCAATTTTTTTAAACCGTTTATGTCTACCGGATTACACATCCTGGCCTGGGTATTATTAGGATATATGCAACTGTTTTATATTCCGCTTACCTGGAATATAGCACTTCCCCATATATTCTGGATTTGGCAAACCATTGTTTTGCTTTTCATGCTTGCGATTTTTTACTATAATGCCAAGGTAATTGTTCCAAAAACCATCATTAAAGACAAAATTGGCCCTTTCTTGTTATGGATTCTATTGATTATTTTCATCATGCAGTTGGCATCCTATTTTTACAACCTCAACACCGATTTACATAACAAACTGGCTGCACTTATCCGATTCAAACGATACCGAAACACCTATTTCGATAACTATATTTTTAGTCTCACCTTACTGGTTCTGGCCATCAGTACCAGTTATGCCATGTTGCTGCATTGGCAAAGAGCCGCTCAGCACAAACAAAAGCTGGAGCAGGACAAAACGATGACCGAACTGGCTATGCTGAAAGCACAAATCAATCCGCATTTCTTTTTTAATTCGCTTAACAGCATTTACTCCCTTACGTATACCAATATTGAAGATTCCCGTAATGCGCTTCATACTTTAAGCCGAATGATGCGATACCTGCTTTACAGCACTGAAGGCGAAAGAACAACCTTATTGAAAGAGGTGGCTTTTATGAAGGACTTTATTGCTTTAATGAAGCTTCGAGCCAACAGTAAACTGACTATTACCGGCGATATTCCGGAAAAAATTCAGGATTATCCGATTGTACCGATGCTCTTACTGCCGTTAGTCGAAAATGCCTTTAAACATGGCGTGCATGCTACGGACAAAAGCGAGATTCATTTTGCGCTGAAACAAAACGGAACGCTGCTTGAATTTGAGGTAGAAAACACTTTTTTCGAAAAAACAACTCCAACAGAACAGGGCGGAATTGGCTTAACCAATACCAAACGCCGATTACACCTCATCTATCCTGACAAACACAGTTTAACGGCCGGTATTGATCCAAACGGAAAATATAAAGTAAACCTGCAAATAACTTTAGAACAATGATTGTATTAAAATGTATCGCAGTAGACGACGAACCGCTAGCCTTAAAATTGGTGGAAACTTTTATAGAACAAACTCCTTTTTTACAGTTGGTTCAAAGTTGCGATAATGCTATTGAAGCTATGAGTCTGATACGGGAACAACAACCCGACATTATTTTTCTGGACATCAATATGCCGAATTTAAGCGGTATGGAACTTGCCCGCCTTTTACAGGAACAGCAGGGAACATTACCTAAAATAATTTTCACCACAGCCTACAATCATTACGCTATTGAAGGTTATCGGGTCAACGCTGTTGATTATCTTTTAAAACCCTTTAGTTATGAAGAGTTTTTAAGAGCCGCCGGCAAAGTTTTGCAATTAACAGAAGAGGCCTCCGGTCAATTTCAGTCCATTACAGCAGATGATGATGATTTTATTTTTCTGAAAGTAGAATATCAGTGGGTTCGAATTTCATTAAAAGACATCTTGTATATCGAAAGTCTCAAAGATTATGTGAAAGTACATCTTGAAAATTCCCCAAAAGGATTAATGTCTTTGATTTCTTTAAAAGCGCTCGAAGAAAAACTACCCTCCCTAAAATTTATGCGAATCAACCGCTCCTTTATTGTTGCACTGGACAAAATAAACTCCATCAGTAAAAATTCAATATTCATTAATAAAACCGAGATCACGGTTGGTGAACAATACAAAGAAACCTTTAAAACCATTGTAGACAAATGGTTGAAATAAAATTAAAAAAATAATATCATGCAAAAAAGATCAAACAAATATTACCTGACTTTAAGCTTAAAAGAATACGCAAACGGCGAAACGGAACCCGCAAAAGAACTTGGAATAGAATTCGACAATCATGATGAAATATTTGATATCATCGAAAAAATAAAGGCTAAAAACCTGTTTGAAAATCCACACGAAGCCACCCAATTTGCACTTGGTCTCAAATTGTTCAGCGAAATAAAACTGAAACACCGCAACAACCCTCTTTTTGAAGAATTAAATGAAGTCTTTCCGGTTTTCATGAAAAAACTAAAAAGTTTATAATTATAAGCTGCTCTCTACGTAATTTATTTTAACACATAGAAACATAGACTCTGTATCTATAAAAAAGGCTGAAACAACAACGTTTCAGCCTTTTTTATACAAAACAAAAGAATCAGTTAATTACAGTTCTCCATTTCGATAATCGAAAATCCCTGTTTAAGAATCTGACTTTGCACAGTCTCAGGAGCCTTGTCAATATGACAAAATTTGCATTCTTTTGAGGTCAGCGGTTGCCCTTCCTGTGCTACTGTTTTAAGATACCTTTTGCCATATTCAAAAATCTGATTTTCATCAACAGTACGTTCGTCAACCAGAATATCAAAATGCATTACTGTTCCATCTTTTCGGGTTACATAGGTATCCCACACTGCTATTTTCATACGATTTACATTTTACATTTTACCTCTCACAGTGAATCTATCCAATTACATCTGCTATAGAAGCGCCAAAATTAATATGAAGCACATTTCCGTTTGGCGTTACCAAAGCCGGAACCGATTGCAATCCTGCTTTTTGAGCTTCTGCAATTCTGGATTTATCGACACCCAGATCGACAACTTCAACCTCAGCAGGGTTAATTAAACTTAAAATATCCTGTTCTGCACTAATACAAACCGGACAGCCGGCATGATAAAAAATTGATTTACTCATTTTAATTTGTTTTAAATTTGACTTTATTGTCAGTACAAAATTACTTCGATTCAGGATCTGCTAAATAATCCAGTTTTTTCATTTATAGTCCTAATCTGGTCCAGTTTACCTCCAATCTGGACTATTACTTATACTAAAAACTGGATCTTTTAAGTACGTCTGTTTACCGGTAATTTTGCCTCATGAAAGAAGATATTATTTTCAATTTAAAACAGGTTCATCAACGCATTGAGAATGCCTGTAAAAGTTCTGGCAGAAATGTATCAGATGTGAAACTATTACTGGCGACTAAAACCGTTTCTGCAGCAGACATTCAAATTGCGATCGATGCCGGAGAAACACTCATTGGCGAAAATAAAATGCAGGAACTCCGTGATAAAAATCCGGCACTAAAAGATTTAAAAATCGAACGCCATTTTATTGGCCATCTTCAAACCAATAAAGTCAAAGACGTTCTTAAGTACGTCACTTGTATTCAATCTCTCGACAGACTAAGTTTGGCCAATGAATTGGACAGGCAATTACAAAAAGAAGGACGAACACTGGAGGTTTTTATACAAGTAAACACTTCATTTGAAGAAAGTAAATTCGGACTGCCTCCAACAGAAGTACTTTCATTTATTCAAAAGATAAAACGTTACGAAACTCTTAAGATTAAAGGACTAATGACTATTGGATTGCTGGATGTCGAAAAAGAAAAAATGCGTCCGTCATTGCATTTGCTTCGAAAAACAAGAGATGAAATTTACGCAGCTAAAATTGAAGGGATCAATAATTTACAACTTTCAATGGGAATGTCACAAGACTTAGAACTGGCCATTGCCGAAGGTTCGAATCTGATCCGAATTGGAACTTCAATTTTTGGAAACCGCTTTTTAGGAAAAGAAATCTGGAACGAAAATATTGCAGAATAAAGTCTAATTTTGCACCAAATAAAATCACAAATGAATCTGCACGAACTTGTTGTAAACGATACTGAAAAAATAGCACTGGAAGATTTGCTTTTTAGCACAGAGAATAAAACGGTATTAATTCAGACGATAAAAGAACATAAATATATCGAAGAATTAAAAAAATACAATCTCAAAGTAGATAACAAAATACTACTGCACGGGCATTCCGGCTGTGGCAAAACCACTACTGCAAAAGCCATTGCAAACGCTTTAAACAAGAACATTGTTATTGTGAATCTCAGTACCATAATTGATGCTAAAATTGGAGAAACTTCTAAAAATGTAAAAGTGTTGTTTGATAAAGCAATTCGTGAAAAAGCGGTTTTATTTCTCGACGAATTTGATCAGATTGGTAAAAGCCGTGACAGTCAGGACAAAGATGTGGCTGAAATGAAACGTCTGGTAAATACGATCATTCAACTGATTGATTATCTTCCGGCAGACAGTTTACTTATTTGTGCGACCAATTATTACGAAAGTATTGATACAGCTTTGCTGAGAAGATTTCAAATCAAATTAAAATTTGAAATGCCCGATGATTCACAACTGAATGCCTATTATGATAAACTGCTTGCTGATTTTCCGATTCATCTTCAGGAAATTAATCGCAAGTATGCTATTTCTTATGCTGAAGCCAAAGACTACATTCATACTACAATGAAAAAGCAAATTATTGCCGAACTGGAATTTCAGGAACAACAGAGACTAACGGAGATCATAGCATAAAAAAATGCCTCATCACTGAGGCATTTTCTATGACATTGAATTTCTTAAAAAATTAAGCTTTCGCTTTTCTTTTTACCGTACAGCCGATTTCTTTGGTTTGTGTAACGGCAGGTTTTTTATTGCTTTTTAATGCTGCGATCACCTCTTCAGCATACTTTGTTTTTTCGGTTTTAGTTCCTTCCGGGTCACTATCAATTGCTCCTACATATTCTACCACATTTCCTTTATCGGTTTTAGAAACGATAAAAAGATGTGGTGTACGTTTCGCCCCATATTGATCGGTAACTTTTTGTCCGGCATCAAATAAATAAGGGAACGGATATTTTTTATCTTTTGCCAATTCCTGCATTTTCTCAAAAGAATCCGCCTTAGAAGCTTCAGGATCATTTGGATTAATGGCAATTACCGGGTAACCCTGGGCTTTGAACTTTTTATCCAATTCAATTATTCTTTGCTCGTACGCTACCGCATAAGGGCACGTATTACAGGTAAAAACAACGATGTATCCTTTTGCTTTTGGAAAACTGGCAAAGGAAACTTCTTTTCCGTCTACGTTTTTCAATTTAAAATCCGGAGCCGTTTCGCCGGCTTTAAGGGTGGTGCTCTGAGCCTGAGAAAGCAGCAGATTAAACAAAAACAAAGTCACAGCAGTAATAAACTTATTCATAATTTACAGTTTTTTATATTCGGTTAATAATTGTTCGTAGGTAAATTCAGATTCAATAAATTTTCTTTTATCCTCTTTAATAAATAAGGTTGCCGGAATGCTTCCCGACCAGTCTTTATCAATGCGGTCTATATATTCCTGCGGATTGCTTTCGTTTAACAGAAAAACTTCGTTCTTCAGGTTTTTTCTTTTCACAAACGGAACTACAGCTGAGTTTAACTTAGATTTAAAATCGACACTTACCAATAAAACCGCTAATTTATCTGATTTATGATCCGCCTTTAACTTTTCAAAATGTGGCAGCTCTTTAATACAGGGTGCGCACCAGGTAGCCCAGAAATTAACAACATAAGTACTGTCTTTGCCGTTCTTAATTCTTTCGTTCAGCTGATCGATGTTTAACAGCTTTACATTCTGACTATAACCGCTTACGGAGAAAGCAAATACAACAAAAATTATTAATACATTGATTTTCATACCTGTTCGTGCTGTTTTTAGTTTTTGCCTTACAAATATAAACGAATGCCAATTTGCTTTTTGTTAATAAAAGTTTAATGCGAAATAAATTTAATTTGTTATTACGATATTGATGTCGTTAACAAACAAGATCGCTTCCATATTACTCATATTCGTCATCGATAAAACGCCACTCTTGTTCTCATTTATAGCGTTTATTCTAAAACAATATTCATCCCCATCCTTATCCATCAGCGTTACAAATTCGAGTGTATCATCTGAATTATTCTGACAGCTGTTTGAAATAGTATATCGATACATTACTTTAAACGTGTTTTTATCGTAATTGAAAACTTTTCCGTCTGCCGTAAAAACCCACCTTGTATTTCGATTGGCATCGGCGTACCAGGTTCCGACAATTTTTTTAGAGGAAGGATCTTTACTTTGACTGTACCCTGTTATTACAGTCATTTGAAACAACAACACCAAAAATAATAATAGCTTTTTCATCGTTTATATCATTTAATTGTTTTATTCTAAACAGCAATCAAAATTATCCAAACTTACTATTTTACACTCTTGAGAAAATCTCCAACTGTTTAAAAACCGGAACTAATGATGCTCCTTTTTCAGAAAGATGGTATTCGATATGTAAAGGTTTTAAACGAACTACTTTTTTGTCCAAAATTCCAAAATCTTCCAGTTCCCGAAGTGCCGTTGCAACAGATTGTTTGTTCGCTCCTTTAAGTTCTCTTAAAAGTCCGTTGAAACGCAAAGGACCATTAACGGCTAGTAAAAAGATTTGCGATTTCCACTTGCCCGAAAGCAATTTTAAAAGCCCTTCTGCCGGACATTCATTCTCCGTTTCTGATGTATTTGCTGTAGTCATATTTTTTAGACTAATTGACTTGTGATTAAAGATGGACGAACTTTACAGTAAAATTATAAAATTTAAACCGAAGCGTAAATCTAAAACAGTTATTTATGAAAAGACTGTCGCTATTATTAATTCTGATCTGCAGTACAAACTGTCAATCACAAATAAATTCAAAAATGAGTACAGACAAAACAAATCCATTATTGTGTGATCCTGAAACGGGAACCTGTGAAATGCCAATTCAGGAAAAAGCAAATGAAACTTCCATCATTCCAACTACAGATAAACCGATAAAAATTATTTATTACACTGATCCTATCTGTTCTTCCTGTTGGGGAATTGAACCTCAGTTAAGAAAACTAAAACTCGAATACGGCAATTATATCGATATTGATTACAGAATGGGCGGTTTACTTCCGGATTGGTCTTACAATAGTGGCGGGATCAGTAAACCGTCAGATGTCGCTCATCACTGGGAAGAAGCAAGTTTGTACTATGAAATGCCTATTGATGGAAATGTATGGCTCGAAGACCCGCTGGATTCTTCCTATCCATCTTGTATTGCGATGAAAGCAGCGCAAATTCAGAGTAAAGATAAAGCAGTAAAGTTTATGCGGATTCTTAGGGAGAAATTGTATCTCGAAAAGAAGAATATTGCGAAATGGGAAAACATTTCTGAAGCGGCCGAACTTTCCGGTTTAGATACCAAAAAATTAAAATGGGATTACGAAGGAGAAGCAAAAGTACTTTTTCAGGAAGATCTGAACTATGCCAGAAGTCTTGGCGTACGAGGCTTCCCTACTTTGTTTTTCTCTGATGGGAATCAAAATCAATTAACCGTTTATGGTTCTAAGCCTTATGCCTCTTATGAAAATGCAATATTAGCACTGTTTCCTGACGCTAAAAAGAAAAGAATAGCAAATGAGCATCCTTTAGCTCTATTTGAAATTTATCCTACTCTTACACCAAAAGAGTATGCCGTTATTCTGGATATTTCTTATGCCGAAGCCCATACAATTCTGGAGCAATTATTTGAAAAAGGAGAACTAAATAAAAAGTCAGTAAAAAACGGTGTTCTGTATGGTAAAAAATAGTCACTTTAAAAACCAATTGTTCAATTAATCAATAAAATTGCCAGTAGCCGCTAAGCAGTAAAACTTAGCGGTTTTTTCTATAAAGGGTTATTTGTACTAAAATTGTGTAACAAAAGAGGAAAACTATGTAATATCAGTACACTTAAATAGAGTAATTTTAAATCAACAATTTTGTTCTGTAAAAACGAATACTAAAAATTTATGCCATACAAAGAGCATAATTTAAATCATTTGATTATTTGCATTTACAACAACTTGTATCAAACTGACCATAATGTGAAAAGGATCTTATAAATGGAACGTAAACCATTTCTTAGAATTATAAAATTTTGCTAAATAAGTAACATGGTAACAATTTGGCAGGATTTTCGCTTGTTTTTAGAGCGTATGCTCAACTAAGTGTTTTTTTGCATTGTTACGTCAGAAAATAAAAATGAAATAATAAAAACAAAACTGATTGTTAAGGACCATCAGAATGAATAACAAAAAAGTTTAATTAAATAAATAAGTATAATCATGGAAAAATTGAATTTTATAGATCCACTATTACACGGAATTACTCCAAAACCAGCCTCTAAGTTTTCTGTAAAAAATTTGATTTTTGCAGGTGTAGGAACTCTTGTAGCAGGTGCTATTTTGAAAAAAGCGGGACAAGATAAAACTGCTGCCGTTGTTGGAAGCCTGGCTATTCCTCTATTGGCTACAGCTTGCTACAAACAAGTTTCAAAAACCAATAAAGCTAAAAGAGATCTTAACGTAAGCAGCGGTATCGAATACAATCATTAGATTTCGTCTGTTTCAGATCTATTTCGAAATCTCTCACAAATAGTTTAGTCTCGAATTCATGGATTTTGCTTAGTCTCATCTGGCAATACTTCATGAATTCGGGGCTTTTTTTTATCTGATAAAAACTAATGAATATTGATATTTCCTTCCACCCAGTTTAATGCTTTATTGAAAGATTCTTTTTTAAAGCCAAGAAAATCGCCGGGAATGACAGAACCAAACCCATTAGTAAAAGAAATAATCTCTTCCGAATCTATAATTATTGCGGCTCTGTTCCATTTTCCAAGATGTTTTAAACCAAGCAAGGCATCTTGCAGCCATACCTCTGAAGTAGAAGCCTCAGTGTCTGTATCCAAAACCAATAAAAAATTGATTTCGTTAGTTTGTTTTACCAAATGTTCCACTGCGGGGATCACGACACTTAGAAAATCTTCATTTGTTACCACTGCCAATGCCCGAAAAGCGACAATATTGTCTGTTGTATCAATTTGATGTATCATAGCATTTATATTTTAAATTGTTATTAATCCTGATCTCTATATCTTTTTCACCTGTCCATTAGAAGAGCTTTCCGTCACTAATCATAACACACTTTAAATCGTATCACTTCTAATTGTTTTAAATTTCATTAAAGCTAAGAACTACTAAGTTACAAATTTACAAAGGTTTACACTCATTAAACAATTTCTATTTTTTTAAACCTTTGAAAATAGTACTCCCATTTCATTCGCAAACATACCGTTTCCAAAACACGATTAGAATCCTTAAAACTTTACACATTTTACCATTAAATTTCATTAAATTTATGTCCGCACTCAATTCTAAACTCATGGAAACAAAAGATGGAAGAATAGCACTTTATGCCAAAACCCGAAAAGAATGGCGCGATTGGCTACAGGAAAACTGTCAGATCGAAAAATCAGTCTGGTTGATTTTATACCACAAAAAAAGTAAAACAGAAAGTGTAAATCTTATCGAAGCTACAGAAGAAGCACTCTGTTTTGGGTGGATTGACAGTTTGTGCAAGAAACGGGATCCTGAAAGTTATTATTTGACATTTACCCCACGAAATGCCAAAAAAAGCAAATGGAGCCAACCCAATAAAGAGCGGGCAGAAAGAATGATTGCAGAAGGTTTAATGACAGAATACGGTCAGCTTTCGATTGATCTCGCCAAGCAAAATGGCAAATGGGAATCAGTTTAAAGAACTTTAATGACTGTCTTTCCATAATGTTGTCAAACTACAAAATTTTTACATTTTTACTATCATTTTCTTAGTGGTAAATGCAATTTGATTTGTAGTTTTAGGCTTCAAAGAGTACTACTGTTTACATCCATTTCGGTAAGTAGTTTTGGCGGAAGCGACAGGAACTTGTCCAATAAAAACCACTCAATACAAAAACAAGAAATTAAAAATCAGAATATTAAATCCTTTTACATCAAGTATAAATACAAATATTCCAGTCTCAAAAACACTTGTATTTAGACGAACTGACAGTCCAAAAACGAGCTTTTGACAAGTACTGCCATCAAACTAAAACAAACCAATAACAAACTAATAACCAGTGTTTTAAAACAAAACATATCAAGTAAAAAATAAATCATAAATAAAATCCGAATGCATTCATTCGGTAATCAATGCAGAAACTTAAAATACCTAAAAACCAAATAAAAATGATTGTAGATTCCTTACAAAACCCAGCCAGATACTACAGCCTGCATCCTAATTTTAAAAAAGCATTTGATTACGTAAACCAAAACGACATCAGTACTCTTGAAGAAGGAGCCTTTGAAATTGGCGAGGGCTTAAAAGTAATTGTAATTGTTGGCGAGGGCACCACTAAAGAAGAAAGTATAAAAGGGTTTGAATGTCACGATAAAAATATCGACATCCAAATTCCGATCAAAGGGCCGGAAACTTTTGCCTGGAAACCCAGAGAAAAATGCATTAGTCCGAACGGAGAATACAGTGACGAACGCGATGTTCGTTTCTTTTACGACAAACCGGATATGTTTTTCGAATTACAGGAAAAGCAGTTTACAATTCTATTTCCCGAAGATGTTCACTCGGCAATGATAAGCGAAAGTCCACTTAAAAAAATTGTTATTAAAGTCAAAGTTTAAAATCGGAATACCATTCAAAACACTATCAATCACAAAATTTTACATGGATTCAATATTTAATCTAAAAGGAAAAATTGCCTTAATTACTGGTGGTGCCGGTGTACTGGGAAGTAACTTTGCTAACGTTCTGGCCGAACAGGGTGTTATTACCGGAATCATTTCCCAGTCTATTGAAAAAGCCAATACAACCGTAGCTGCAATAGAGAGCAATGGTGGAAAAGCTTTTGCCATTCAGGCGAATGTTTTAAACAAAGAAGAACTGGAAAAAGCCAAAGATTTTATCGTAAAAAAATACGGTCGTCTCGATATTCTAATCAATGCTGCAGGAGGAAACATGCCCGGAGCTACCATCAGCCCGGATCAGGCCATCTACGACCTTCAAACCGAAGACTTACAAAAAGTAATCGATCTGAATATTATTGGAACTATGCTGCCTTCACAAGTATTTTCGGAACTTTTTGCTCAACAAAAACAGGGAAACATCATTAACATCTCATCGGCAGCCGCACAACGTCCTCTGACAAGGGTGGTAGGATATGCCGCTTCTAAAGCAGCAATCGACAATTTCACACAATGGATGGCAGTAGAGCTGGCTACTAAATATGGTGAAGGGATACGTGTCAATGCCATTTCACCGGGTTTTTTCATAGGAGAACAGAACCGCTCTCTCTTACTAACTCCGGAAGGAAAATTAACGCCAAGAGGAGAAAAAATCATCGAACATACTCCAATGGGAAGATTTGGTACTCCCGAAGATATCAACGGAGCACTTTTGTATTTATGCAGCGACCTGTCTAAATTTGTAACAGGAACGATCCTAAAAGTAGACGGAGGATTTGCGGCAGCAAGTATTTAAAACGAAAACAGAACCTTATCAATCCTATCGTATTACCAAATCATTAACAAAAAAAGAAAAAAAACTATATGATTTCTGTTTAGGATTTTCTTACTTTGTGTGAACACTTAAAAACTATTCTAACTATGAAAAAAATTAATTTATTGGTAATTGTCTTATTGACAGCTTTTTCAGTTAATGCACAAGACGTTAAATTTGCTCCTTTGGATGCGAGTCCGGTTGATATTGCGTATTCTCCAAACAAAGCGGTAAAATTCAAGAAAACCGATAATCCGGCTCCGACAGTTAAGGTTATTTATTCAAGACCTTCTGCTAAGGGACGCGCTATTTTTGGTGAATTGATTAAGTTTGGTGAAGTTTGGCGTGTAGGTGCTAATGAAAATACCGAAATCAAATTTTACAAACCGGTTACTATTGGCGGAGTAAATATTCCTGCCGGAACTTACAGTTTATTTGCTATTCCTGAAAAAGACAAATGGACCATCATTATCAATAAAGAAATCGATTTATGGGGTGCTTATGCGTATGACGAAAGTAAGGATATTGCAAGAGTAAGTGTTCCTGTAAAACCAGTATCCAACACAATTGAGGCCTTATCTATTGCTTTTACTACTCAGGGTTCCGTAACGAATTTGGTAATTGGCTGGGACAAAACAACTGTTGAAGTTCCAATCACAATAAAATAATAGTCTGCACAATTAGCGACAGCAATAAAGAGATACCAAATGGTGTCTCTTTTTTTTATGCTTCAACACAAAACAAAAATGGTGAAAAAGAGAAAAATCATTATGATTTAGTGCTCTCTAATTTATTTTTCATCCGGTTATACTTTATACGATGAAGTTTTGTATTTTTATGAATATCAATGAATTTAATTTTTAACTTAATCAAAAAATAGATGGGAAAATTTGTAATTACTAAGAGAGCCAATGGTGAATTTCAATTTAATTTAAAAGCTGGTAATGGGCAAACTATTCTAACAAGTGAAGGTTATACTACCAAAGCGGCCTGCTTAAACGGAATTGAGTCTGTTAAAACAAATTCGCAGGACGACGGAAGATTTGACAGACTGGAATCCAAAAGCGGAAAACCTTATTTCAACTTAAAAGCCAGTAACGGTCAGATTATTGGAGCAAGCGAAATGTATGAAAGTACCAGCGCCCGAGATAACGGAATAGCATCGGTAAAAACAAACGCACCCGAAGCTTCTACAGACGATCAAACTACATAACTGCGGTACAAAATAATAAGAAATGGGGCTACTGAGCCCCATTTCTTTTCCATTTCCTTAGACTAAATCTCTCCGAATTTTTCTTTATAACGACGTAGCTCTTCTTCCGTTTTGCTTAACAATTTCTCTAAAAGCACAATTTTATCTTCATACAAAGCCTTTAACGCTGCACTATTATCCGAATTAATCTGAATACTTCCATTATTGTTTCCTCTCACTTTATTAAAACTATTGAAGTATCTCTGACTGTCAAAACTGATTACATCTTCTACACTAACTTCTAAAATTCTGGCTATTTCAACCAATTTTTCATACGAAAGAATCGTTTTTCCTTTCTCGATTTTACTATATCCTGCCTGTGTAACACCTAACTGATCTGCCATATATTCCTGCGTGTAATTTTTTAGTTCTCTTATGCTTTTTATTTTACTTTTTATCGAAGAGGTCATAATTTTATTTGGGGTATTTTGTATCGCTAAAAACCAACCGCTATTAAACTTATAGTATTACAGCCATACTTCTTTAGTATGCGATCCTACTACTTCAATCGTAGGTTTATGAAGCAGCAGATTTTCATTTTTTCCTGGTGGTAATAATAAAACCATAAAGTATGGCAAGGGCTATAACCAAAAGATCATTTTGGGAAATTTCATCTAATAACATTATTAATTTTTATAGATTTGTTTTCGTTTTCTTCAAAAGTCTGTTAAAATTCAAGTTTAGAAACTCATCGATCTGTTTCCCGATTTCGTGACGGTCTAAAACCTTAATTTTCACTTTAATTTCTTTTTTATATACATCTTTTACAATGACATAATAGTCAAATTCAAAAGTATTATAGAATCTTAAAATGATAAGAACAGCATATACTATAATCGTGGGGCCGATATAATACAAGTCATTTAAATTGGAAAAAAACATACAATAATAAGCCAAAGCGGTAGTCAGAGTAAAAACTCCGTTTTCAAGAAGATAGGTCTTCTTTTTTTTGAGTAAACCAAGTTCTGTAATTTCATTAAAACAGTATTGCCATCGTTTTGAACCATACTGAAACTGAACCTGATCCTGAGTAAGGGTAATGAACATAGTAATTAAAGATTATTAATAAAAGACAAGAAATAATTAGGCTGAATACCAAATTCAGCGATAATTAAAAGTGGTTTATATTCCTAAAAAAGCAACCAATAGCGGTCTCTTTTTTTTGAATAAAACTCTCTTTCGCAATATTACGCATTCTATGTATTTTCTTTCTTACAAACCTCCTTATAGAATATAACTAACTGTTGTAATTAATTCTGAAATGTCAATTTTTACCTATATCCAATGGTGCAGACCGTTGATTTTTCCTCTATTAAATTTCATTTTTCTTCTTAATGTTAAAAACAAAAAAAGCCCTTAATCAGAATTTGTTTAAGGGCTTACTATTTCTTCTTAGAATTAAATTGTCCCAATCAGGAGGCTTTCAATTTTTGAAAGCGGAATCTCGGGATTGGCACCGGGTGACGCAGCAACCAAGGCGCCTACAGCACAAGCAAAATCAATTGCGTCCTGGGGCTTTTTTCCGGTGAGCAATGAAGTAATTAAAGCGGCTAAAAAAGAATCCCCAGCCCCTACTGTATCAACAACTTTTACAGTATAACCGTAATTCTCATACAATTGATTTTCCCAAAGCAATACTGCACCATATTGCCCTCTGGTTACACAAATAGCATTGGTACCCGTTTTCTCTGCAATAAAATAAATATTTTCTTCCAGTGTGGTAAAAGGCGAATGCAGTGCTGCAGAAACTTCTAATAATTCTTCATCATTAAACTTTATAAAACTGGCGGCATACATCAACTGTTCTAAAATCTCATAGGAATAATGAGGCTTTCTTAAATTGACATCAAAAACTTTATAAACATTTGTCTGTAATAATTCTTCCAGAGATTTCCTCGATACCTCATCGCGACAAACTAAACTTCCAAAAATCAAAACATCGGCATTCGCTGTCAAACTTCTGGCAAAATCACTCAAAGCAATCTTGTCCCAGGCCGCCGGGTAATGAATGACATAACTCGCCGACCCTTTCTCGTTCAGGGTCACATGAACCAGACCAGTCGGAAAATCTTCTGACTTGATTATCGCTTCTGCTTCGAGTCCAAGATTTTTTACATGATTAATAATGGTAACACCGTCTTCATCGCTTCCTACACAGCTAATCATTGCAGCATTGCATCCTAACGATTGCATTCGCAGGGCAACGTTTAATGGTGCGCCTCCAATCTTTTTTTCTGCAGCAAAAACATCCCAAAGTACTTCTCCGTAGGCGACTGCCTTTAGACTTTTTCCGTTACTCATTCTAAAAACAATTTTATATTAGCAAGTCTGTTTAACACACGGTAATGTTGATTTTCTTCCAAAAAAGAAGATTATCTAACTCTTTTTACCGATGTGTCTAAAATACAACTATAAAATTAAACTTTGATCGGGGCAATACTAAAAACTGTTGGCTGATTTAAAATAAGAATCAGGAAGATTTGAAAGTTGACACTGTTGTTAAAAAACTTTATCAGTCTTCCATTTTTTGTTAATCCTGAACAACTTTATAATAAAAAATCTTTCTAAAATTTTCCCATAAAAAAACCTCGCTTAAAGTTCATTAAGCGAGGTCTTTTTCTTTCGAAAAAAAATATTATTTTTTAGATTCTTCGATAGAAACTTTTCTAAACTCTTTTAAAAGTTTTTCAATTTCTAAAGTAGATTTACGCGCTCTTGGTCCAGCAGCTTTAACACCTTTTTCAGTTAATGATTCAGCCTCTGCTTTAAATGTTTCAATTTCGGCGTTGATTTTTACTAATAGATCGTTCATGCTTATAATTATTAAATTAAGTCGCAAAAATAGAAGTTTGAATGGGAGTTACAACACATTTGCTGTTAAATTTATCCTCATTTTTAGGTCTCTGACTTAACGATAAATTTACTTTTTTAGTTTTTTGCATTTCATTTTTCACAACAAACTAATAGTCAATATTTTATTTTCCAACCCTGATAACTCCTGCCCTGTAAGGCATTCCGAAGTATTTTCAATAAAATTTCATTTTCCAGCTTCAAAACACATCAAAAAGCTCACTTTTTACTCTTTTTAGCAATTGTAATTCTGCTTTTTTTGACGAAAATCAGTCAAATATGCACCTGATTCGACTCAAAAAGCTTCAAAAATGAAAGTATTTGTCATGCCGGACTCCAAATATGAAAAATGGTTTACTCCCTTATTTCAGCTTTTACTTTTGTTAAAAAAACTGCTGTACAGGTCAATCAAATTCTTTCTACATGGGTGACATTAGCGTCAATAAATGCAATTAATTTTTCTATTTTTTTGCTGCAATTCTCTTTGTTTGAAATTGAAATAATGTAACCATTCTTATCTTTAATATATAACAGAAAATAGTCCTTCGTGAGGATTGCCTTCTCTATCTGGTACCATCTATGAGTAAATCCGCCCAAAGGGGAATGAACCTCTATAAATGAATTCGTAAAACTAAATTTATACTGACGTGAAAAACGATCAAATTTTAATAATTTTCTGAGCAATCGAAAAGTTACTTTGCAAATTGTATTTACTATTGGATAATGAAAAAGTAAAAAAAGGATCACTAAAAACAAGTCTTTTATAATCCATTGAAAAAAATCATTATTACCATTCCAATCTGAATAAACAAAGACCACTAAAGTGACTGCTAAAAAAAACATTACTCTTTTTTTGTACAGATCTTTGAAGTACATCTTATGCAAATTACGTATCTCTGCAATATTCAAATCAAACTCCAATGAAAAAGTAGAGGTGCCCATATGCTGTTACCAGTGTTACTAATTAATAAATAATACATTTTATCCTTCCTCTTCTCTTCTTAAAAAATAGTGAAGAAGTAATAAAGTATGCAGCAAATTTAATTGTAACATTTTTTTTCAAGCACCACAATAAGCCATAAAACTATCATAATAAGACAAATATGAAATTAATTTGTCTATGAGTATCTTTTTTGCCTAAGTCTTTTATTGAATTCCTTTTTTTAATGCAGCCAGGGCGGGATCTATTGCAGCTTTAATTTGATTGATTACAATTTTGGCAATTTCTGTGGCTCCTTTTAATGACAAATGGGTATCATCATTTTTATCTTTATCGTAATAGGCGTTTTCACCGACTTTAAAATGCAAATGCAACAGTTTCGATTTTTCGGGTCCGTAGCTTTGTTCTAATATTTCTGTAAAATATTCAAGATCAATAAAAGGAACTTTAAATTCTTGCGCTACCAGTCTGGTTATTAAAGGATAATCACCGTGTGTGGGTATTAAAACTCCTTTTTCGTTAAAATTACGTCTTGCGATAGAAGTCAATAATACAGGTGTTGCTCCTTTTTCTCTACTCTCTTTTACAAACTTAATCAGGTTATACCGATAACCTGTATGGGGATTTGTATAACGGGTTGAATCTTCGATTTTTTCGTCGTTATGGCCAAACTCTATGAAAACGTAATCTCCTTTTTTGAGTTTTTTATAAATCGAATCCCATCGTTTTTCATTGATAAAACTTTTAGTACTGCGACCGTTTACGGCTTTATTCTCCACCACAATATTTTCGGTAAAGAAAGGCTGTAAAACCTGTGCCCATCCGTGTTCCGGATTGCGTTCGGGATCTTTTATATTAGCCATTGTCGAGTCGCCTATAGTATAAAGTGTTGTTTTTTGAGCAAAGCATGCCATTGAAAACAAACCGATAATTAGCAGATAATATTTAGTCATTTGATTAACATTTAACTCTTTAAAAAAAATCTTAGCAACTCAGAACCTTAGCCCCTCAGAACCTCTAAAAAAACTATTTCGCTGCCGTTGGTACTGTTGCTTTCTCTCCAATAACTACTTCATTAAGCAATACATCTTTCGCATTTTCGCTTGAAATCGCATTTTTTGCCCACTTGATATTGATAGCATTAAAGGAGATGTTACGCACTTTTTTATCCGGAAACCCCTGAATTACAATTCCGGATGCTGTGGCCTTATTGCAGGTAATATTCGAAAATGAAATATTTGAAATCTCAGATTGAAAACCGCTTCCTTCTCCGTGATAATTGGCTGTGATATACAAACAATCCTCGACTTCATCGAGTTTTATATTTCGCACAAAAACATTCCTGATGAAACCGCCTCTGTCAGCATTGGTTTTCAAATAAATGCCTCGTTTTAAATAGCCTGCTGTTTCACAGTTTTCGACGAATACATTCTGAACTCCCGCCGACATTTCGCTCCCAATCACTACTCCATGAAGTCCTTTAAACTTGCAATTTCTAATGACAATATTCTCGCTTGGTGTAGCCGAATTAGCTCTTCCTTCATGATCTCGTCCCGCTTTTATGGCTACATTATCATCGCCATTATCAAAGGTTACATTTTCAATTAAAACATCTTTCGCATACTCGGGATCGATTCCATCGTTATTATGATTCAATGATTTGTAATGTACACCACGCACCGTAATACTTTGCGATTTTAATAAATGCAAACACCAAAAAGGAGAATTTTCAATATGAATATTTTCAACCAAAATGTTTTTACAATTTAAAAACTGAATCATCTGCGGACGCAAAAAGTACCCTTCTCCAAATTTCCTGTCCTCAAAAGGTGCACTATTATGGTTCATTTCACGGCTTCTGTTTTTTCCAGCGCCTTCCTTTGCTTTAAAACTTTTCCAGATTTTACCTCCGTTACCGTCTATCGTTCCTTCTCCTGTTATGGCTATATCCGAACATTGATTAGCATAAATCAACGGGCTGTAATTGTATAACATCGTTCCTTCCCAACTCGTTAAAACCATTGGTAAATAATCTGTGGGAGTATCGCTGAATTTAATTTTTGCCCCTTTTTCTAATTTAAGATTGACATTACTCACAAAATGAATCGGACCATTGATTTTATAAATTCCTTTTGGAACAATGATTGTTCCGCCCTTATTCTTTTTACACAAAGCCATTGCTTTATCAAAGAAAGGTTTGTTATTGGTAATGGAATCCCCCTTTGCTCCCAACTTTACCATATTAATTTGATACGAAGGAATTACGGGAAGCTGAATTCTATTGACAATTGAGTCTATTTTTGCTGACGGAAATTCGGTATACTGAGCCACAGAAATCCATGTGATGAAGAGAAAAATAAAGTATTTAAAATTCATGATTTTTTTTTAGGTTCTGAGGTTCTGAGATGCTAAGATTCTAAGGTTTTTGCTGTTTTTTTTATACTAACCCGTTAAACCTGTATAATCTACCTCATCCTTGTGTCATTTATCGCCCACCGATTGAAACAGGTTTAACCGATTTACGCTGATTTCTTTTTTAACCACATCTAACATTTTACATTTGAAAAAATAATCTGTGTCATCAGCATGCCATTTTTTTTATCTCAAATACCATTGAGGAATTGAATCTTTCAAAATGTTGTCTATCGTATATTTTTCTGCATCTTTCTTCTCAAGCTGATGCGACCATGAAACTCTTTTTGCATTTTGAGCTCCTTCACCTTTACAATTGTATTCGGCATAAAAAGCCGTTTTTTCCGCTTCGGGTTTTGACCAATTTTCCCAGCCTTCCGGTCTGATATGCTTTCCCATGTCACAGTTCATATAAACAGTTTTGGCATAGATACGCCAAGGTCTGCCCAGATAAACTGCTGTTGCTGCCGGCTCTGCTGTGAGTTTGCAATTTTTAAAAACAAATCCAAAAGCGGTTCCTTCAGGTGTTGAAGCAGCAGTAATATAGGAGTTTTTGATACTGTGAATCTCGCAATTCTCAAATAGAGCCGTTGCGCTTCCGAAAATAAAATCGGTTGTTCCTTCGATGTAACTGTCTTTAATGTAGTGTTTGGCTTCTTTTCCGGACAAATAGAGCGTATCCTGATTTCCGAGAATTAAACAGTTTGAAATCTGAACTCTGTTTGCTACAACAGACAGTGCAATGGCCTGACCGTTATCACCTGAAGCATTTTTGATCGTTAAATTGGATGCCGAAAAATCATCGCCTTCCACTAAAAGGGTATAGGTATGAAAAGTGCTGTTTCTTCCGACATTAATTTTAGAGAAGTTATCATCAAAAGTAATGATGGTATTTTCTTTGCTTTCACCAATTAGGTTCACTTGACTATTCCATTCCGGAATACGGATTTTCTCCTTGTAAGTTCCGTTTTTCACAAAAACAGTTACCTTTTCATAAGGAAAAGAAGGGCACGCATTTATGGCATCCTGAATTTTTGTAAAATCTCCCGAACCGTCTAAAGCAACGGTAATCCGGTTACTTTTTTGGGCACCTGAAGATTCTTTAGACGTTATTTTTACTCCGTTTTTTACAGCCCAGGCGGTGTATTTTTTAAGTACTTCTTTGGCTGAATCTGAATACCAGGAATAGCCGTTTCGTCTTTCGGCACCAATTTCCTCTATTGATTTTTTTCGGATTCCGTCACGATCACAAAAGAAGGGTTCATTGGTAGAAAGATCCATAAATCTCGCCCAGATCGGGGCCGCATTTTGCGTTACAATCATTTTTTTATCGATCACTTTTCCGGCATCGTTTAAAACACGCTTTTCTTCCAGGTTGGTGATTTTTGTTTTTTCAAACCAAAGCTTTGCGCTTTGTACTGCTGTTATAATTTCTGGAGAAGGTTTTTCGATCGACATTAAAAGGAATACAATTTTTGCGGATTCAGAACCACTTAACGATGCCAGTTCGAATGCTCTTGCATTTGCAGGTGCTAAAGTAACCTCATCATGTTGTGCGCACCAGGCCGTTAAAGCACCATTCTGTTTGTATTGTGTTTTTAAAATACAATCTATTCCTTTACGGAAAGATTCTTTCGCTTTTTCAACAATTGCTTTAGACGGTTTTATACTAAAATAATCGGTTTCCTCGCTTACCTGACGTATAATGTTCAGGATATTCACCATCGAATCATCATTGTACGTGATGTGCGTGTAATAGCCTTTTTTTAAAGGGTAAAACTGAGGCCATCCCCCATTTTTATATTGGGCTTCCAACAAATAATTCAATCCGTTTAAAAACGATTCTTTGTATCGGTCGTCTTTTACCTGCGCGTACATTTTAGACATGAAAAGCATCTCCTGACACGTTGCTCCATTGTCTGTAGTTGTTTCTGCAGTTGTTTTTTTAAGCTTCAGTAAATCCTTTTTCTGCTCCGCCGTTAATTCATTCTGCATCTGAATGTTCTTGGGCCACCCGCCTATCTCTCTTTGGTAGAGCAGTACATTCTCTGCTATATTTTTGGCTTCATCGGTACTAAACCAGGCTGCATCATTTTTTCGAATGATATCCGGCCAGTTTTTATAGGTGTTCTGTGCCTGAATACCAAAACTCAGAGCCATACCAAAAAGCAACAGAATATTTTTTAACTTAATCATTTTAAAATTTTATTTTGTTATTCTAATCCAATTAAACCAACAGGTTTTAAAAACCTGTCGGGTTAGTTCTATATTATCTGTTTAATTCAACAGCTGCTAGAATAAATGGTCCGGTTGCTTTAGGATCGTTGTCTTTTTTCTTTTCGTTTACATAATAGGTATACGATCCATCACGATATGGATTCCCTCCCAAACCTGCCACCTGACAGGCCTGCGTAAGTGTGATTCCGCCATCAGCATCTACCCTGATCAATTGTTTGGTTAAACCGTCAAAAGCTTTATTGGCCAAACTTTTATATTTTGCAGGCAGATATCCCTTGTTCGCTCCTTTTGCAAAAGCATAAGCAAACATTGACGATCCCGAAGCTTCAAGATAGTTTCCTTCTGCCCCGCCTTTGTCTGTAACCTGATACCATAAACCGGATTTGTCCTGATATTTAGCTAAAGCAACCGAAGCCGTATGCAGGTATTTTACCAGTTCTTTTTGTTTCGGATGGTTTTTAGGGAAATAATCCAAAACATCAACCAATGCCATTACATACCAGCCTAAAGCTCTTGACCAAAAATTCGGAGAGGTTCCGTTATCCTTATTTGCCCAAGGCATTTGTTTGCTCTCATCCCAACCGTGATACAATAAACCTGTTTTTGGATCTGTTGCATGCAATTGAATTAACTCAAATTGTTTCGCAACATCATCAAGACTTTTTCCTCCCTCAAAGGTAACGGTATATTGGGCGTAAAATGGTTCGCCCATGTACAAACCGTCCAACCACATTTGATTCGGATAAATTTGCTTGTGCCAAAATCCACCACTGGCTGTTCTTGGCTGCTCTGTCAACTGCTTGCGCAGTAGCTGAAGCGCTTTTAAATACTTTTCTTCTTTGGTAGTAGCATAAATATCAAACAACAAGCGTCCCGGTACAATTAAGTCAATATTGTACTTGTCCAGTTCATAGGTTTTAATCGTTCCGTCGTTTTGAACAAGAACATCTGCATAGCTTTTTACATAGGCTGCGTATCTCGGATCCGGATTTTTTTTGTTTAGTTCTTCAATTGCATGTAAAACCAATCCATGAACATAATCCCATTTTGCTGTTTTTGAATCATCGATCCTATAACTTTCGGGATGACGTTTCATTAAAGTCAAAGCCATTTTATCAGACCATTTTAAATCCTTTCCGATAACAATTTCTTTGTTTGAAGGTTCCTGCGAAGTCACTTTACAACTCGCAAAGACCATCAGACAAACCAATGTCATTGCTGTAAAATAACCTTTTGTATTCTTATTTCTCATTTATACTTTATTTTAAATTCTACTATTGATCTAATTCTAATGCGCTCAGCAAAAATGCCGCAAGAGCCGGTGAACTATTGTCCTTTGCCTTACTTTTGATATAATATTCATTTGATCCGTCACGAAATGGTTTTCCTCCTAAACCTACATTTGAAGATACCTTTGAAATCACAATATGCCCCTGATCGTCTGTAATCACAAATTCTTTTACGTAGGATTCAAATGACTTTTGCGCTGTCTTTTTATAGACTGGATTCAAATATCCTTTATTTGTTCCTTTTGCTAAAGCATAAATAATCATGGCTGACGATGATGCTTCTAAAAAATTCCCATTCATTTCAGGTTTATCAGCAATCTGATACCATAAACCTGATGTGCTTTTATGCTGTACGGCACTTTTGGCGATTTGATTCAGGTAATCCTTCAGCACTTTGTACTTGGGGTGTGTTTTTGGATAATATTCCAATGTTTCAACCAAAGCCATCATGTACCAGCCTATACCACGTCCCCAGATGGTTGGCGAGGTCCCCGTTTGCAGATTTGCCCAAGCTATTTCTTTACTCTCGTCCCAAGCCTGATAAACCAAGCCTGTATTTTTATCTGTCAAATGATCGTGCACCAATTCAAATTGTTTGGCAATATCGTTCAAAGCTTTCCCATTTTCAAATTTCACCGTGTATTGGGTGTAAAAAGGCTCGGCCATGTACAAACCATCAATCCACATTTGATTGGGATAAATTTGCTTGTGCCAGAATCCGCCACTTGCTGTTCTGGGCTGATGGTCTAACTGATCCCGGAGCTCCTGTAGTACTTCTAAATACCGTTTGTCCTTAGTTTCGTCATAAAGTCCGAACAACAGTTTGCCCGGGTTGGCACAATCAATATTGTACTCGTTCTTATCATACTTAGCGATCTTTCCATTGGCATCAATCAGTTCATCTGCATATTCTTTGATATATTTGAAATATTTTTTATCATTTGTTTTCTGATATAATTTTTCAAAAGCAAACAAAACAAATCCCATTTTATAATCCCATTTAGGCTTTTCAGCGCCGTCAATCTGCCAGGCTTTTGGGTATTTATCTATAATTGTAAGCGCTGTTCTCTGTGACCACTTTAAATTGTCCGGCAAGACGTTATTTTCAGTCGCTTGCGCCATTGTTCTAGTACTGAAAATCAACAGTAAAACAATCAAATTGATTTTTATAAAAGTCCGTTTAAGCATAAAACTAATATTCTGGCAATAGGTCTTTTTTTGCCACAGATTAAA
>NZ_MUHH01000027.1:0-8726 GCF_002217475.1 Flavobacterium tructae | reverse complement strand
CTCTTTACTCTTCACTCTTTTACATCTTACCCTTTTTGTTCAAAACCTCCAACTTTTCATCTAAATATTTCACAAACTCTTCTCTCGATTTAATTCCGTTTGGCTCTTGTTCCCAGGCGCCTAAAAAATAAAAAGAAGTTGCTTTTGTAGTAGGCTTAAATACTAAAAGATAATCTAAATCTGTATCGGGAGTATTTTCGATAGTATTAATTTGATAAAAAATGGCCATTCCTAATTTGTCCGGAACTAATGATTGCTGGCCATACGTAGCCAGATAAGCCCATTTTTTATTTTTGCTTTCTTTTTTAAGAAGCTCCGTATTTTTCTGCTTTACAATTCCGGTACAGATTCCTTTGATTTCTTTGGATGCCTGAATGGTATGCTGTGTGTACAGTTCATTTGGTTTAATGGTCAAAACTGAAGTGAAATCAATTTTATCCGAAGCCGTTTTCCATCCATAATATTGCACTTTTACCCCCGATTCATTGGTTTTGTTTACTACTGTTGCAATAGTCGAATCTACTTCATAGAAATGCAATTTTTCGTTGTTTAAGTAGCGATCTATGGATCCTATCCCGATTCCTTTTCCTGCTTTTAGAATATCGGCTCCCCAATCGCTCATCTCGTGATACGAATCAAAATTATCCTGACCTACTTTTGGCAAAACAATTTCTGATGTTTTTTTACCGAAAATATCAATCGCATTTCGCCAGTCTAAATACAAACGATATCCAATTCGATTGCTTTCCCAACCCGGTCCTTCGTAACGAATGTCAAAAGAATGGTCTGTATGCTCCGGTGCCAGTTTAAGTCTGTCTACATTTTTAAACACAGTTCCTCCGATATATTTACGGGCTTCCCATTTTCCGTCTGTTTTAGCAGAAATTTCGGCATACGTTTTGGCGGTTTTTATATCATATTTCTGTGCCTTAACCGCTGTAATACTGACTAAAAGTAAGGTTGCTATTGTGATTTTTGTTTTCATTTTTTACTGTAATTGTTTAAATATTCTGTCTAAAAATTGTGTTGTATATTGAACCGTTTCCTCAAACCATGGCTGAAAAAACCAAAAGGAATGCGGTGAATCTTTTATGGTTCTGACCTCATTATAGATCTTATTTTGGTTTAAAATTGCAATCATATCCTCTCTGCCTGCATGAAACCGATCAAAACTGCTGTTGATGAACAGTGTTGGCGGAGTGTTTTTATCGGTATGGCTTAACGCGGATGCCTTTACCCAGTTCTCCCGTTTTTCCTGATAAGTGCCGTTTAACCAAAAAGCAGCCATTTCTCCTTCTTCCGATTCCGGATGCTTAAACGCTAAAATTCCATCTACATCAATTATTGCGTTCACTTTTGCTGAGGATCTACTCTTGTTTGTAGGGTCTTCAAAAGCGGAATTTTTATTTGTTGTACCAATCAAAGCTGCCATCTGACCTCCTGAAGAGCATCCAAGTACGGCAATTTTGTTTGGATCTACATGAAATTCTTTCGCATTATCTTTTATAAATTTAATAGCATTTTTTACATCATAAACCGCCTGTGGATATTTTGCTTCAGGCGATAATTGGTATTCTATTGTAAAACAGGAATATCCTTTTGAACTGATTTCCTGCCCCAAAACCTGCATCTGATTTTTATTCCCCGATTTCCAGCCTCCTCCATGAATCAAAATTACTCCCGGATTTGTATTTTCAGTTTTGTTCCAATAGGCGTCGAGATGTAATGCTCTGTTTTGACTCTTGTGATAGATTATATTCTCCATTTGAATCACATTTGCCTTGTTTTTCGCTTCTGCTATTTTTATAAACGGATATTTCTTAATCAATTTAGTATACGTACTATTTACGGTATAAGAAGTATCTGCAGTATTATGATTCTGCGCCAGAACTATATTCGAAAAGAGCCACAAAACAATCCCTATTCTTTTCATTTTACTTATCTGATTTATTCGTTAAGAAAGGAGCCTGATTCAGGATCAGGCCCCTTTTTAACTTCCTCAAAAAAACGCAACCTCAAAATTTTTAAAACCACTAATCATAAAAACCTTTTTAATAAGCCGGGTTTTGAGGGTAATTTTTACTTCTGTTCAAATCTAATGCTGATTGTGGTATTGGTCTTAGAATTTTAAGATTACCATTCTGTCCGTTAAATACGTTGGCATTGGTGATTTTAGGATTGTATAAAACTGCTCTTTGTACCAATGTACCGGTACGTTTCAAATCGAACCAACGGTGGTATTCTCCTAATAGTTCTCTTCCTCTTTCGTCTAATATGGTGTTGATATCAATAGTCGTCATTACCGGAATTGCTCCTACAACTCCGCCTCCTGCTCTTCTTCTTACTTCATTCAGACGTGTTAAAGCTGTCGCTGGCTGACCTGCTTTAAAGTAAGCTTCGGCGGCAACCAGATAGGTTTCTCCCAGCCTTGCTACAATAAAATCACGGGTACTGCTTCTGTTGGTTGCCGGGGTGATCGGTGTAGTGTTGTAGTTGGCACTGGTGGCACCGCTGTATGGTGCATTTGGATCGTCAAATTTACGAACCGGAATCAGGTTGTAATCACCACCTGAAGCGGCAGCCGAAGAATAAGTTCCCCAATTGTGGTATCTGAAAGTTGCTGCATTGGCTTTTCTTGAAGCATTAGCAGTATTCCAGGCAGCTCTGTCGGCTAAAGTAAACCAGCGTGGCTCGTAAAAATCTGTAATTTTCAAAGCCGTTTTATCCGTTACGGTATAAAAATCGTAGTATCGGCTGTAGATTTCGGTCATGAAGGTATTTTCCCAACGTTTATCTCCCTGCTCATACAATGATAATGCGTAAACTGTAGGACAAAGTGTGTAACTTCTGTTTGGATATGGGTTACCTGCTGCTGCTGCGCCTAAGTACGAACTAAACCAGTAGTTTTGTGAACTTCCCAAAGCTGTTACTCCTGTAGCATTTGAAGCTACTGAAAACTGAACGGAGAAAATGGTTTCGGCATTCATCTCGTTCCCCGGTTTTACCACATCCGCAAAAGATACATTAAGTCCTTGTCCGGCAATTACCTGATCTGCTAAAGAAGCTGCGGTAGTAAAATCTGCCGGTGTTCCAAAAGTTTCGTAACCTTTAGTCAAATATACTTTTGCTAATAAATCCTGAACGGCTCTTTTATTCACTCTTCCTGTGTAAGCCCCTGTACCCACTGCCGGAAGCGCTTCGTTAAGGTCTTTTAAAATTTGTGTGTATACTTCTTCTGCTGAATTTCTGTCGAAAGAGGTAATAGCAGTATTAATATTCTCTAATACAATCGGAACACCTCCGTAAGTCTGAACCAAAAGGAAATAAGCATTTGCTCTTAAAAATTTCAGTTCCCCCACTCTTGTATCTACTGTACTTGCTTTCTCAGTAAGGGTTGAATAATACAATCCTTTGTTGGCTTGCTGAATGGCCATGTAACAAGTTCTGTACAATAAATCTACTCCGGCTGACGAAGAAGAAAGGGTTAAATATTTAGCCAATCCTTCCGGTTCCTGATTTCTTCCTTCAGAGTACATATCGGTACCTGCTTCAAACAGCCACGGATCACCGCCGTATATGTCTTTTAGAGTGGCATAATTGGTATTGACCAATGACTCAAACCCGGGAGCAGTAAGAAAATATTGTTCTGCCGAACCAAAGGCACGGTTGTCTTCTTCGATAAAATTGGAGCACGAATTAAATGTCGTCCCCAGTATTGCTATAACTACTACTATTTTTTTCATTTTTCTTAATTTAAAATTTTAAACTTAATCCCATCTGAACGGTCCTTGTCGCCACACGATTCACAGCTAATGCTGCAGTTGCCCATTCAGGGTCATATCCTTCGTAATTGGTAAATACAAAAGGATTCAACACATTCACATAAAGTCTTAAACTTTTAATTTTCAATTTGTTCACTAAGTCCTGATCAAAACTATACCCAAAAGCGATGTTTTGAATTTTTACAAATGAAGCGTCTTTGTAAAATGCTACGTTATTGGTATCATAATAAACTCCTGCTCCACGTGGTAACGGATTTGTATTGGAATACTGAGCGGCCAGACCAGCACCATTAGCCGGAATATACCAGTCTTCAAGATCTAATTTTTGACGTCCTCTATCGGTAACATCTGCAAAGTTGTCGTGGAATCCGCTAAAGACAGTCATTCCCTGATTGGTGATTAACGACATTGACAAATCAAATTGTTTTACTTTTAAAGTAGTAGAGAAACTTCCGGACCATTTAGGATCGTAGTTTCCTAGAATAGCTCTGTCGTTATTGGCGTCAATTTTTCCATCGTTATTCAAATCTTTTACTTTTGCTTCTCCCGGTTTCTGACCGTAAGAAAGGGCTTGTGTTGCCTCACTTTCCTGCCATACTCCATCAAAAACATAGTTGTAGTACGAATGAACATTTTCTCCGATAAATAAATTATTTCCAACATCACTTACCTGATCCTGACCATAAATAGACTCCAGTTTGTTTACGTTTTTAGTAAAAGTGAAGCTGGTCTCCCAGGTAACATTTTTAGTTTGAATGTTTTTAGTAACCAACGCCACCTCAATACCTTTGTTTCTGATAGAACCTACATTAGAAGTAATAGTTGGTACTCCGATTTCTAACGGAAGGGCTTGTTGAAACAATAAATCTTTAGACAAACGATTGTAAACGTCTACACTACCTGAAATTCTATTGTGAACAAATCCAAAATCCAAACCTAAATTCACCTCTTTTGTTTTCTCCCAGGTCAGATTGGTGTTTCCTAAACTTGAAGTAGTAAACCCATTGGCAATGGTACCGTTAAAGTCATAGTAAGCAGGATTTTTTAAAACAGTTAAACTTGAATAAGGGCTAACGTTATCGTTTCCGGTATAACCGATACTTCCTCTTAATTTAAAATTAGAAACAAAATCTAATTTTTTCATGAATCCTTCTTCATGAACATTCCATCCTAAAGCGACAGAAGGGAAAGCCGTCCATTTATTATTTTCAGCCAAAACAGATGATCCGTCATAACGTACCGAAGCGGTTAGTAAGTAACGTCCCTGATAGGCATAATTGAAACGGGCTGCATACGATTCTAAAGTATTTTTAGAGTACGGAGTGAACACGCCTGAAGGAATTAAGGCGATACTACCGCTTGATGGTGTCAAGGAGTAGGTAGACTGAACTCCTGAGCCTAAATTGTAAAAACTGGTTTCAAAAGGGTTTTCTCTTGACGCTGAAAAGTACGTTTCGGTAGTATTAGAATAAAAACTCTGAAGACCTAAAAAGCTAAAAACATGGTCTTTATTTAACGTGTAATTGATGTTAAACTGATTGTCCCATGTATAATTAAAATTGTTCACGTTGGTTACGTCACCGGATGGCAAACTTTTATTTTTAAGACCAAAATCAGTTTGTGCGCCAAATGATCTTCCTTCTCTCGCGTCCATTTTTCCTGCTGAAAAAGTAGAACGAAACGATAGCCAGCTGTTGATTTTATACTCTCCGAAGATATTGCCAAGGGTCGTGAATCTTTCTATTTCGTCTGTTGAATTTGCAATTTCTAAAAGCGGATTGTAAGAACCTGTTTTGTTGATCGCTAAATTTCCGTTAGGATATCTCAATGTACCCGGCTGTTGTGCATAAGTTCCAACAATTTCATTACCGGCTGCATCTATCGCCCAAGGCGAAGTATATGGGTTTTGTCTGAAAGCTTCCTGCATGGCCGTTGGACTTCCTAACTGTTCAGAGGTCTTAGAAATAGTAAGGTTAACTCCAAATGAAATTTTGTCGTTTATTTTATGATTCAAACCTGCTTTAAAATTGTATTTATCAATTCCTTCATTGTCAATTACTCCCGTTTCTTTCTGAGCTCCTAGACCAATGTTGTATGATAGTCCGTTATCGGCACGACCGGAAACATTTAAGTAATTGTTTTGCATCATCCCACCTTTAAGAACCGCATCCTGCCAGTTGTAGCTTTGATTGTTAGCTACTCTCTGAAATAAAACAGGGTTTGTACCGGCCTGTCCTACAGCAGCATTCAATTCTGAAGCATCAATATCGTTATAGGTTGGATTGGTTGCCGAAATAGTCGTTGCCAAAAATGCCGATTGATGGTAATACCACCATTTTTCAGGACTCATTAATTTTGGTAATCTTACGGCCTCTTTGTTACCGTAAGAGCTGTCAAAAGTAACAGTAACACCAGACTTAGCACTTGTTCCGCTTTTGGTCGTTACAATGATAACCCCGCTTCCTCCTCTGGAACCATAGATGGCAGCAGAAGATGCATCTTTTAATACGTCCATTCTCGCAATGTCCTGCGGATTCAGAAAATCAATATTATCTGTTGGTACACCATCCACCACAAAAAGAGGTTTAGAACCATCTTTATTGATCGAGTTTGTTCCTCTGATCACAACGTTAAAACCGTCACCAATACGGCCACTGTTTGAAGTTACCTGAACTCCTGCAATACCTCCCTGAATGGCTTCCATCGGATTGGTAACGTTTCTTTCGGTAATTTTAGCTGCCGACAAAGTATTGACTGCTCCGGTAAGGTCTGTTTTCTTTGCGGTACCGTATCCTACAACCACTACTTCATTTAGCGAATTGGATTGTTCCACCAGGCTCACATTTACTTTCGACTTTCCTGCAATGCTCACTTCCTGTGTCTGAAAACCTAAGTAGCTTACAATTAAAATAGCTTTATTATTGGTCACATTCAATTTAAAACTTCCTTCAAAATCTGTAGAGGTTCCGTTTTTAGTTCCCTTTTCCTGAATGTTTACACCAGGCAATGATAATCCCGCAGCATCTGTAATTTTCCCCTCCACTATAGTCGATTGTGCATAAGTTGCACTGCTCAACAAAAAATTCAGGAAAAATAAAAATACAAGACTGTATTTTATTTTTTTCTTTAATAGTTGTTTGGTATTCATAGTTTTTTAAAATGGTTTGGTTAATTGATAGTTTTTAATTCGTAAGTTATTCTACTTTTTTTTCATTGATATAGGTATTAATAAATTGTATGTTCTTCACATTTTTAAGCAAATGCACTGAATCTACTTTTTGAATGACAACATTTTTAAGCGTAATATTTTCTACAGGAGATTGCTCATAGCCTTCTGCCCATACTCCATATTTTCCTCCATTTTTGACGTTTATATTCTCCAGGCTGATATTTCTGATGGTTGGAATAAAATTGCCGGTTTGTGAACCGTAAACATTGTAAAACATATTTAATTTTAAAACACATTCTTTTACAGTACCCACTTCAAGGTTTCGAACGAATACATTTTCAATGACTCCGCCTCTTTTTGAATTGGTCTTGATTCGGATGGCACGATCCAAATTTGGACTGTCCATGACGCAGTCTTCTACAAAAATAGTATTGACACCGGCCGATATTTCACTTCCAATAACTACTCCGCCATGACCGTCGATCATTTTACAGTTCTGAACGATAATATTTTTGCTTGGAATTGCTACTCGTCGCCCATCGCCATCGCGACCTGCTTTGATCGCGATACAATCGTCACCAGTATTAAAAGTACAATTCTTGATAAGTACATTTTGTGAATATTCAGGATCACAACCGTCATTATTAGGACCATGACTGTTTACGGTAACTCCGTCAATGATAATGTTGTTTGATTTTAAAGGATGTAAAATCCAAAAGGGAGCATTTATAATGGTAACATCTTTAACCAAAATGGTACTACATTCAAAAAACTCCATAAAATTAGGTCGCAGATAGCGTCCCTCACCAAAGATTCTTTCTTTTATCGGAACCCCTTTTTCGGCCATATCGATCAAAACAGCACGATTTTGAGGATCATTCTGCGAGGGAATTCCTTTTTTCCAGCCGTAATCTTTACCACCGGACCAAATCCACCAGTTCGTAGCATCTGCCTGTCCGTTTAGAGTTCCTCTTCCGGTAATGGCTATATTGGTTTTGTTTTTGGCGTAAATAAGTGGCGAATAATTCATCAGTTCTGTTCCTTCAAAGGAGGTATGAACCATAGGATATTCTTTGGGATCGATGCTAAAAAGGACTTCTGCATGATCATCCAAATACAGGTTTACATTACTCTCTAAATGTATGGCACCTGTTACATATTTTCCAGCAGGGATTAACACTTTTCCTCCGCCATTTTGAGCACATGCTTTTATTGCTTTTTCAAAGGCCAGTGTATTTAATGTCTTTCCATCAGCGACTGCTCCAAAATCATTAACATTATAGGTCTTATCTAAAAAACGGGTTTTAGAGATACTTTTTACAATTAAGTCTTTGTTTTTCCAGGGATCAGATTCAGAAACAGCTAAAGCCTGCTTTCCACAAGACAGCATCGTAAAAGCTGTTGTAGCTGCCATTAAAACTGATTTAAACATTCTAACTTTCCCTGTAATCATGTTATTCTATTTTAAGATTGATTTACAAAACAGTGCAATTATGTAATCGATTACACGAAAGTAGAAAAATAGTTTTAATGCACCAAATTTATTATATATTTAATTTTTATTACGGAATATAATTACACTTAATGGAAAAAATTAGATAATTTATTATCATTGTAGAATCGAAATCGTTTTAATTATAAATTATGGTAATCGATAACAATATGTAAAACGTTATAAAAAAAAATGTATTTTTGTCAGAGATAAATATGAAAAACCATTTTTAATGATCGAAAAGATAACCATTTACGATATTGCCGAAAAATTAAATATCACC
>NZ_MUHH01000026.1 GCF_002217475.1 Flavobacterium tructae | reverse complement strand
ATATCTTATATTTGATATGCGAAACGATTAAATATAAATTATGTACAATTCATCAAATTTAAAAATCAAAGATAAAGCCTGGCGAAGAGTAGGTGCAAGTCCTATACCTTCAAACTATGTTTGTCGTTTCGCAGCATCGTCAGGCCTCTTTTTAAAAAATATAAGTTTATGCGAAACGACAAACGAAAAACAATCAGACGCCCGGATGTGCGTAGTCTGAAAATTCAACCCAAAATGAGATTTAATGAATACAGTCAGAAAAAAGTTCCTGAGATCAAACTCTGCGGAAACTGGATGCAGAAACTTGGCTTCGAATTTGGAGAAAGAGTAATTGTGACTTGTATGCCTAATCTGCTGATTATTCGACCGATCGAACAGTAAAATCAAAAGGGATCAATTAAGTTAACAGAAAATAGAATTCAACAAAAAAAGTCCGGAGTTTAAAAATTCCGGACTTTTTATTTTTAAATAAATAATTAAACTTTAGTGATGAATGCGGTATTAAAGGACTCCACCGCTACTGCCAATATTGTTCTCTTCTCTATTTTTACGGTTCATACCGTTGATTTTTGCTCCTCCAAAATTATAGGTCAGACCTAAATAAACCGTTTGACTTTCCCAGGTGCTCAGACCTGAGTGAGGGTAAGGGTATTGTGTGTCGAAAGAATATTTCATCGTATCGAAAACATCATTAAAACGAAGACTGATATTCATTTTATCGTTCAATAAAGTATAACGCGTGCCTATGTCCATTTTGTACATTTGGTGGCTGTTGCCCTGAAGACCGTCACTTGGTCCGTTATAAAGTCCAAATAGTAAAAAGCTCATGCGTTTGTTTACTTTAAAATTAGAGCTTATTCTACTGGTAAAAGCTGAAACTGTAATTTTTCGATCGATTGGCGTTCCTGTGTTTGTGATCGGGTTTAATGAAAAAACAATTCCTCGCTGATTGATACTTGAAAAGTCAATCGACGGTGCGATATCCCACCATTTTGTGATCTTGTAATTAAAAGAAGCTTCGAATCCATAAGCCGTATTATGATCAAAATTGGTATAAGATACGATTAGTTTATTGCCCACTGCCTCATTATAATCCGTATCTATGACTCTGCTGATCTGATCGTTGATACCTCTGGCATAAATCCCCAAATTTAAACTCCCTTTTTCTAAGGTCTTCGTGTAATTTATCTCTACAGAATTAGTGAATTGAGGTCTTAATTCAGGATTCCCCAATGTCGTTACCATTGGTGTTGAAAACTCACGAATAGGTCTTGTTTGTTCTAAACTCGGGCGATCTACGCGACGGCTGTAGCTCAATTGCAGGGTATTTTTTTCATTTAGATTATAAGTAAAATGTGCAGATGGATATAGCGTGATATAATCGTCATTAAACTTATCCTGACCATGATTAAAACTGGCAGCTGCTTTGTAACTTTCAAAACGTGCGCCTAATTGATAACTGAATTTTTTGAATTTCTGACCGAATGTTACATAAGCCGAGTAGATATCAGTATCATAAGTATAGTAGAGCAGTTGATCCTCGGTTGGGTTAGCAGGGTTTATTCTGGTATAATCATTTTCTGATTTTGTGATTCTGGCCTCGGCACCTAATTCCAAAGTTGTTTTTTCGTCCAACGGATTAACATAGTCCAGGTTGACTGTATTTAGTTTACGATGACTTTTGTTTAAATCTGTATAATTTACATTTTTGACAGTGTTGTCAGGAGCGCTGTTTTGAGTGTCAAAATGGGCTTGTTGCGAGGCATTGTATTTACTGAAGTTTCCTTCAATATCTAAGGTGTGGCCTTCTTTTTTAAAGAGATGTTTGTAAGCCAGATTATAAGTTTCCATTTTTTGAGGGCCGAAGTATCTGGAATTTTGCAAGATGTTGCTGATTTCAGGATTATTGTTGTAGTTGATATTAGCGTCAACAAATACATCCTGATTGGATTTACTTTGATTCGTGTAAAAAGAAATAGTGTTTTGAGCGTCAATGAAATAATCCATTCCGATTTTATACAGATGAGAGTCGGCAATCGATTTAAAGTCTATTTTTTGATAAAGATCCTGATCGAATCTTTGAAGAGAACTGTCGAAAAAATAGGTTCCTAAATTTTGACCGGCATTTCCATAAAAATTTACTTTTCCGTTTTTATAATTCAAATTCAGGGATTGATTGTGTTTGGTAGCTTCCCCAAAAGTGATTCCTCCGCTGTAACTTCCGTTAAAACCTATATTGGTATTTTTAAGTAAAACGATGTTGATGATTCCCGACATTCCTTCCGGATTGTATTTGGCACTTGGATTGGTGATCAGCTCAATTTTTTTAATAGAGGTTGACAGGATTTGTTTCAACAATTGAGCAGGATCAATATTACTTGGTCTTCCGTCAATCAATACTCGGACATTATCATTTCCGCGAAGCGAAATTTTTCCGTTTTGATCTACATTGACAGATGGAATATTATTCATAATTTCAGAAGCTGTAGCTCCGGCGGTGGTCAGGTCTTTACCGACTGTGATTACTTTTCGATCTAGTTTTTGTTCAATAGTTGAGCGTTCGCTAATAACATTAACTCCTTTAAGTTGTGTCGCTTCTTCTTCAAGAGCAATTTTAATACTAGCCTCTTTTTGATCTTCACTTAAAATAACAGATCCCGTGTATTTCTTAAATCCGATATATTGAATTTCGATCGTGTAATTTTTTAAAGCCAGATTTTTAATGGTAAAATCACCATTGTCGTCAGTGTTAATTCCTAAAACAATTTTTCCATTGTCTTTAAGCGAAACTGTAGCATAAGAAATAGGAGTATGGTTTGATTTTTCGGTAACTTTTCCGGAAACAGTTCCGGAAGTTTGTGCCTGCAGAGTTGTCATTGTAGTCAGTAAGACCAGTAAAAGTAATTTTAATTTCATGAACATATGATTGATTTGATTGATGATTGTTTCATTTTGAAATACTTCAAAATGTATCATTAGAGACCGTCTTTTCAATCCGATGTTACAGTGAAAATTAAAATCAGAAATGCCTTTTTTGTGATGTGCTGTTTTAGAGTAAATTAGTTTTTGAATTTTTGATAATTTTAACAATTTGTAGGTTTAGATTCCGGAAATATTTTTAGCATCTTCAATAGAATAAGGAGGTAACACAGGAGGCATGTCTTATTATGGTAAGTATGACAGGAATAAAAACAGCGATTCAATTTTAACCAAAGTTGTCAAATATCCATAAAAAAAAGCCCGAAGTTGGCAAACTCCGGGCTTTTTAAAAAACTATTAAAATCGATTAGCAAAAGTTGGATTAGAACAATCCGCCTCCACCTTTATTGGTATTGTCTTCTCTTTGTTTACGTTGCAGGTTTTTGATTTTAGCACCTCCAAAGTTGTAAGTTAAACCTAAATAAACGGTCTGACTCTCCCATGTAAATTGCCCTGAATGTGAATAAGGATACTGAGAATCAAAAGCGTATTTCATTGTATTGAACACGTCGTTGAAACGTAAACTGATGTTCATTTTATTGTTCAGCAACGTATAACGGGATCCCATATCCATTTTATACATGGCATGGCTGTTATTTTGAAGACCTTCAACTTCACCTCTGTAAAATCCGAATAATAAAAAGCTTAAACGTTTGTTTACTTTAAAGTTAGAATTCATACGTCCGTTGAAAGCACCAACAGTAATTTTTCTTTCCAAAGGACTGCTTTTTTGAGTTACAGGATCGTATACAAACACAATACCTTGTTGGTTAATGCTTGAGAAGTCAATCGATGGTGAAATATCCCACCATTTTGCAATTTTATAAGTGAAAGAAGCTTCAAAACCATAAGAGGTGTTACGGTCAAAGTTGGCATACGTCAGGATTTGCTTGTTACCACTTGGATCTGTATCGTCCGGAAGTAAAACTCTGCTGATTTGGTCGTTGATGCTTCTCACAAAAACACCTGTAGTAAAGCTTCCTTTTTCGAAAGTTTTAGTATAATTTACTTCTACAGAATTCGTAAACTGAGGTCTTAATTCAGGATTTCCTAATGCTGTAATTAAAGGAGTAGAAAACTCACGAATAGGTTTTGTTTGTTCTAAACTCGGACGGTCTACACGACGGCTATAGCTAAACTGTAACGTGTTTTTCTCATTCAGATTGTAAGTCAAATATGCCGATGGGTATAACGTGATGTAATCGTCATTGAATTTGTCAAGACCATGATTTAAATTCGCAACCACTTTATAACTTTCGAAACGAGCTCCTAACTGATAACTGAATTTTTTGAATTTCTGTCCGAATGTTACATAAGCAGAATAAATATCAGTATCATAAGTATAATTAGAAACTGGAAGTGCAGCTAACGGATTTCCGGTGATATAATCGTTATCTGTTTTTGTAATTCTGGCTTCGGCACCTGCTTCAAGAGTCGTTTTATCGTTTAATGGATTTACGTAATCAATGTTTAAAGTACTTAGTTTACGTGTACCGGCAATATAATCGTTATAAGACTGATTGTTTAAAGTATTGTCTTTCTTTCTTATTTGCGTATCAAAACCAGCATTTTGGGTTTCTTTATTGTCACTATAGTTTCCTTCAATATCTAAGGTATGACCTTCTTTTTTAAAGATGTGCTTGTAAGCTAAATTATAAGTTCCTACGTTATCCGGACCAGTATATTTTGATTTCTGTAGCATATTGTTAATATCAGAACTGCTTACATTGCTGTAATCAATATTGGTGTCTACAAAAAACTTACCGTTTGATTTGTTCTGGTTGGTATAAAAAGAGATCGTATTGTGATCATTGATGAAATAATCCATCCCGATTTTATACAAGTAAGAATCATTTTCGTTCACAACATCAATTTTCTGACGAATGTCCTGATCGTATCTGTTGATGAAACCATCATTGTAATAAGTCCCAAAATTTTGTCCTACGTTTCCAAAGAAATTTACTTTTCCTGTTTTGTAGTTCAAATCTAAAGACTGATTGTACTTCGCTACTTCTCCAAAAGTAATTCCCCCGCTATAACTTCCGTTGAAACCGGTATTGGTGTTTTTGTGTAAGATGATGTTGATGATACCAGACATTCCTTCCGGATTGTACTTGGCACTTGGGTTGGTAATCAACTCAATTTTTTTGATTGATGTTGATGGAATTTGTTTCAACAACTGAGCAGGATCAATGTTTGAAGGTCTTCCGTCGATCAATACACGAACGTTATCATTTCCGCGAAGCGAAAGTTTTCCGTCCTGATCTACGTTTACAGATGGAATGTTGTTCATAATGTCAGAGGCAGAAGCTCCGGCAGTAGTTAAATCTTTTCCGACAGTAATTACTTTTCGGTCAATTTTTTGCTCGATTGTCGAACGCTCACTTACAATGTTCACTCCTTTAAGCTGAGTAGCTTCTTCTTCAAGCGATACATTAATGGTTGCCGTTTTTTTGTTATCACTTAAAAGTAAAGAGCCTACATATTTTCGAAATCCAATATATTGAATTTCGATAGTATAACTTTTTAAAGCCAGGTTTTTGATAGAGAAATCTCCGTGATCATCAGAATTAACTCCTGCTACTACTTTCCCGTTCTCTTTAACCGAGATGGTCGCGTAAGAAATAGGAGCACTGTTTGATTTTTCAGTAATTTTTCCGGAAACACTTCCTGAATTCTGTGCATTTGCTGTTGTTATTACACCCAGTAATACGAACAGAAAGAATTTTAGTTTCATAATGCAATAATGATTTTTTGATGGATTGATGATGATTGCTATTTTGCTTTTGTTTTTTTGCCCTCAAAACTAATTTGAAGTCTCTATTAAGACTCGTTTGCTAAAGATATGTTACAGAAAAAAGTGAAAAAAAATATTTCTTTCGTAAGATCGTCTGTTTTATAATGGGTTAGGGTTTTGGTTTTTGCATAATTTTAACACTTGAAAGCAGAGGTTTTTTAAGAAATTGGAACTGTTTTATTCGATTTAATATGTTTTTGATTTTCTGTAATTGATGAATAAGCAGTATATTTGCACACTTTAAAATAAGTTTACATGTCATTATCACAAATTCTTACACCTTCTATACAAAAAGCAATACAAGCATTATTTGATGTTACTGTTGAGAAAATCGAATTTCAAACTACCCGAAAGGAATTTGAAGGCGATATCACAATGGTGATTTTTCCTTTATTGAAAGTGATCAAAAGCAATCCTGTCGAATTGGGAAATAAAATTGGAAATTATCTGGTAGAGAACGTTTCTGAAGTAGCGCGCTTTAATGTGGTTTCGGGATTTTTGAATATTGTCATTGCAGACAGTTATTATTTGAATTTCTTTAATGAAATAAAAGACAATACCAAGTTCGGATATGTAACACCAAATCCGGAAGATAAAGCAATCATGGTTGAATATTCTTCGCCAAACACCAATAAACCTTTACACTTAGGTCACGTACGTAACAATTTGTTAGGGTATTCGGTAGCCGAAATTATCAAAGCATCAGGGAAAAAAGTATACAAAACACAGATTATCAACGACCGTGGAATCCATATTTGCAAATCGATGCTGGCCTGGCAGAAGTTTGGAAATGGTGAAACTCCGGAAAGTTCCAATCTAAAAGGAGATAAATTAGTAGGGAAGTACTATGTTGAGTTTGATAAAGCTTACAAGGCAGAGATCTCTCAGCTAATGGAAGCCGGAAAAACAGAGGAAGAAGCAAAAAAACAGTCTCCAATCATTATTGAAGCACAAGAGATGCTTAAAAAATGGGAGTCAGGAGACGAAGCGGTAATTTCGCTTTGGAAAATGATGAACCAATGGGTTTACGATGGTTTTGCTATCACTTATAAAAATCTGGGTGTTAATTTTGATAAATACTATTACGAGAGCAATACCTATTTATTAGGAAAAGATGTGGTTCAGGTAGGTTTGGACAAAGGGGTTTTTGAAAAAGATCCTGACGGTTCCGTTTGGATTGATCTTACCGATGAAGGTTTAGATCGTAAAATTGTTTTGCGTTCAGATGGAACTGCTGTATATATGACACAGGATATCGGAACAGCAATTCAACGTGTAAAAGACATGCCGGATGTGGGCGGAATGGTATATACAGTAGGTAACGAACAGGATTACCATTTTAAAGTACTGTTTCTTATTCTGAAAAAACTAGGTTTTGACTGGGCTTCAAGCTTGTATCATTTATCATACGGAATGGTCGATTTACCTTCAGGAAAAATGAAAAGCCGTGAAGGAACCGTTGTAGATGCCGATGATTTGATGCAGGATATGACCGATACAGCGAAACAAATTTCTGAAGATTTAGGAAAACTGGACAGTTATTCAACCGAAGAAAAAGCCAAATTGTACCAAACCATTGGTCTTGGGGCATTGAAATATTATATCTTAAAAGTAGATCCAAAAAAACGTATTTTGTTTAATCCTGAGGAATCTGTTGATTTTGCCGGAAATACAGGGCCGTTTATTCAATACACTTATGCGAGAATCCAATCGATAATCCGTAAAGCTGATTTTGAATTTTCTGTAAAGACAAATACGGAAGAATTACACGAAAAAGAAAAAGAGCTGGTAAAACAAATTGAGCTTTTCCCGGAAGTAATTCAAAATGCAGCACACAATCATAGTCCGGCTCTGATTGCTAATTATACTTACGATTTGGTAAAAGAATATAATTCTTTTTATCAGTCGGTACACATATTAGGAGAGGTAGATTTAACTAAAAAAGTATTCAGAGTGCAGCTTTCGCAAAAAGTAGCTGAGGTTATCAAAGCCGCTTTTAGTTTGCTGGGAATCGAAGTTCCGGAGCGCATGTAATTGCTGTACAAAAGATAAAATATAAAGAGTCGATAATTATAAATGTAATTATCGACTCTTTTTTTTGTCCACCCGAAATCTAAAAGTCTATTGTTTTTCGAGAGTAGAAAGGGAAAGTTTCTAAAGAGTTACGACCGAAGAGAACTATATTTTATTAGAAATTATAAGGTAATTAATACGAAAAAGAGGTAAAGGTTTTTGGGGCGAATTTTCGTGTAAAAAATACAATTTAACATTTGTAAATCTCGTTTTTATAGCTATGTTTACGGTAAGAAAATAATTTATAAAAAAAGTTGGTGAAACCAATAAATATAGGCTGTTAGCTAAAAATTTCCTGTTAAAATAATAATCGAGGAAGCCGAAAATCGCAAGAGTAGGCAAAAAATTAACCAAAAAACAAATGATTAAAAATTCCTTTTTACTACTAGTGTTTCTAGTAGTGTGTTGTTCTGCAAATGCGCAAGATTTGATTTCTCCTTCTTATGGATTTTCTCACAGTAAAACTGCTTACATTACTTTAGCTGATGGTACCGAAATAAATGGTACTATTAAAGATATTGATAGAGACAAAGGTTTAATTGAGTTCATCAAATTACAAGATGGAACGGGTAAAAAACACAAACTAAAACCGGAAGATATTAAATTCATGTACTTGCCACCAAGCGGATTGGATAACTTAGGGAAAAGATTAAATTTTCTTGAAGACTTTAAAAAATGGAATGACGATAAGTTAAACCAGGATTTCTTAAACCAAGGATACGCTTATTTTGAAACGGCTGACGTAAAAATCAAAAAAAGAAACAGCAAATTGTTAATGCAATTACTTAATCCTTCTTTCAGTAAAGAATTTAAAGTGTATTGTGATCCTTATGCAAAAGAAACAACTTCATTAGGAGTTGGAGGAGTTAAATTTATTGGGGGTGATGCAAAATCTTATTATGTTGCTAAAAAAGATTCTCCTGCATTTTTATTGAAGAAGAAAGATTATAAAAAAGAATTTGTGCCATTATGGGGAAGCTGTGAAAAAGTAATTGCTGCAAATCCGGAGCCTAAATGGACAGATTTAACGAAACATATCGTTTCTTATTCTGAGTGTACAGAAGCTAAATAATAGTTCATGTAAAACGTATTTTTTATACATAGCATAAATTAAAGGGCTGATAGTTTTATAACTATCAGCCCTTTTTGTTTTTTCTAGATTCTTATTATACGGTCTTGAATAATATAGTCAAAATGCTGGATTTTAGTCTTCTGGAAAAAAGTGCAAAAATAGTCTGTTATTTGCTTGTGTGTTATAAAATAATATATTAATTTTCCTACTTTAATAAAGGAAGTACAACAGGGTACTAATATCCTTATTTACAGACTCTAATATCACTTCAAGAGTTTTTTTTAGCATTTCCGCGAGGATTATTCCAAAATATCTATCATAGAGATTAAAAATACCAACCTTTTATTAGTTGATTTATGCTGTTTTGAATTAGTAAGCTAATAGCTTTATTAAACATAGAAGGTAGCAGACCGTTTGGATTCATTTTCAGACGGTTTTTTTATGCATAAAAAAGCCGATAGTGACAAACTATCGGCTTTTAGAATATAAGTAGAAAAAGAATTTCTTATTTTACGAACTTATTAATGATTGCATCAGTTTCTGCTTTTGTAGCAGTTGGTTTCAAATCAAACAGAAGAGAGTAAAGTGCTTTTCTGTCTACTTTAGCTTCTAAGTTTAAGTCCTGGTGTCTGTCAAAAAGAGTTTGCCATTTGTCACGAACATTCTTCCAAAGCGCGTTGTTTTCTTTCCACCATTTTTGAGCAGCGATACATTTAATATCCGGAACTTTAGTGTAAACGTCCAGACCTTTTTCTTGCGCTAATAAAACATCTTTTCCGCTGTCGTCACGTACCAATTTGTCATTGTCTTGCTCATGATTCCATCCTGTAGCTGTAATTTCGTGAATGTTTCTTCTTTTTAAAACATTATAGTCATTACGTTTGGTTTGCTCTCTTCTTGGAAGTGGTGCATCTGCAATGTTTGCCCAGTAGTTTTGCCCGTCTACGTGTACCCATGTCGAAGATCCTTCGTAACGTGGACTATCGTCTACCTGAAATACTTTTTGTGTCCATTGGCCTTTTACTGCTTTTTTGTCCAGTTGTTTGTATTTCCATGAAGTCCCTTTATTAAAGGTATATAAATCAGTGTTTTCATACAACCAGTCTTGTCTCCAGTGTTTGATGATCATGTCATCACTCACTATTAATAAGTGTTGCATTACAATTTTGTTAGGAGTGTCTTCTAATAACTCTACCCATTCTAATGCAGATTCGTGTTTTGTTTCTGATGGTTTATAAGTCGCCGAATCTTTAGCGTATTGAAAAGTTTCTGCGAAATTAAACTTCACTTCGTAGCAACCACACATAGATTTGATGGATTTGATGTCTTGTTGCTTTTTATCCTGACTGAAACCAAGGCTACAAGTCAAAGCCATAACAGCTGAAAAATAGAGGCTTTTTGAAATCATAATGTAATATTTTGTTTTTAAATTTTCGCAAATATATGTATTTAATTTAGAACAAATAAAAATAATTTATACATTTGCGCCATTATTAAGATTGAATAAAAATAATGAAAATCAAATTTATCTTTTTTGCAGCTTTTCTTTTTTGTCAAATATCTTTTGCACAAAAGAAAGATACCACGGCTGTAAATAAACTTTCTGAAGTGGTTGTTACCGGGCAGTTTGAGCCACAGTCTATAAAAAAATCAGTGTTTAATGTTCGTGTGATTTCTAATCAGGACATACAAAATTTAGCAGCAAATAACTTAGCAGACGTTTTAAATCAATATTTAAATATCACCGTTAGACCTAGTGGAACAACCGGGCGCTCAACCGTTTCCTTGTTTGGATTAGATGCGCAATACTTTAAAATTTTAGTGGATAATATACCATTAGTTAATGAAGCCGGTCTGGGGAACAATACTGATTTGTCTCAGATTAACCTAAATGATGTGGATCATATTGAAATTGTAGAAGGTTCTATGGGAGTTAGCTACGGAGCCAATGCTGTAAGCGGAGTTCTTAATATTATAACTAAAAAATCATCTAAATATAAGTGGGATATTAATGCCGCAGTGCAAGAGGAGACCGTTGGAAAAGAATACGCTCTTTTTGATAAAGGACGTCATATTCAATCTTTACGTGTAGCGCATACTTTTAATGAGAACTGGTTTGTAAGTGTAGGAGCAAATAGAAATGATTTTCAAGGTTTTTTAAATGGTAAAAAGGGTAAGGATTACTTTCAAACTGATTTTATGCGAGGTTACAGTTGGTTGCCAAAAGATCAGTTAAACGGAAACGCAATGTTATCGTATCGAAAAGACGATTTTCGATTCTTCTATAAATTTGAGTACTTAGATGAAGATGTAGATTTTTATAATAGTACAGTGCAGTCTCTTTTTAATCCTACTTTGGGATCCTATCGTGCTGCTGATGATAAAAGATATTTTACCAACAGGTACTTTCATAATTTAAATGCAACCGGATCGCTGTTCTCACAATTAACGTATAATGTTTCTGTTACACATCAGAAGCAACAGCGAGAAATAGAGAATTTCACGTATTATTTGTTTACTAAAACTGAAGGGGCGAACGAGAAGAAGAAAGATCAGTCGATGGAAGTTCTTTCCTCTACAGGGACATTAAATAATTTTTTCTCAGACAAAAGTATTGATTTGCAGGTGGGATATGAATTTGTAAACAATAAAGGATTCGCACTTGTTCAAAAAAAGAATAATGTGATTGAATCGGTTTATAAAACGATAGAGAACTATGATTTTTTTGTTTCTTCAGAAATTATGGCTACCGATCGGTTTTCTATAAAACCGGGATTGAGATTTTCGGCACAGTCTAAATTTAAAAATCAATATGCTTCTTCAGTTGCATTAAGATATTTGTTTGATAAAGGAGTTGAGTTGAGAGGATCGTATGGTAACGGTTTTAGAACTCCAAATTTTGAGGAATTATATGTGAATCAAATTTTCGATGGGCACTTTTTTGCAGGAAATGAAAACTTGATTCCGGAAACAAGTACTTCTTATGAAACAAGTGTTAAAAAGTTTACTTCTTTTCCTTCAGGACTACAAATATCAAATACAATTGGGGGAAGCTACCTGGATGTTAATGATAGAATTGACATGGTATTTATAGGGAACAATCCAAATACCGGTACGCCTGAAAATCAATACATCAATATTAGTAAATACAGAATGTGGAATTTTTCTACAACGAATCAGTTCAGATTAAATAGCTTGACGATTAATGTTGGAGCTGCATTGGTAGGAGTTTCGCAGCGATTAGACAATCAAAAAATTGTTTCAAACGATGATTTTCTCTATTCATTTAATTTAAATGCAAGTGTGTCTTATAATATTCCAAAGTGGAAAACAATTATTTCGGGTTATTACAAGTACAATGGAAAAACGCAACAGTTTGAGGAAGGTGCGTCAGAATACGTGCTGTCTACTATCGCTGCCAGTAATTGGTTTGATGCATCAATCAGAAAGAATTTCTTCAAAGATAGATTTGAAGTAACGGTCGGAGCAAGAAACATTTTTAATGTAACCGATGTAAACCGAAGTAAAACAAGTGGAGGATCGGCACATGCAACATCTTCGAATTTAATGCTCGCATACGGACGTTCTTATTTTTTTAAATTAGCATATAATCTTAATCTTTAAATACTTAATACATAAATACAATGAAAAAACTTTTATTACTATCATTCGCTTTCTTATCACTTGCATCTTGCTCAAGTGACGACGATACTAAGGTCGAGATCCCGACCGTTGGAGCAACTTTACAGCCGACAGTTGGAGGTCCTAATCAGCCAAATCAGGTTTACCTTGATTTAAGTGCTGCAGAATTTAAAGCAGTAAACAGAGAATCATGGGATTTCGGATTCTCATCAGGAGATGATTTTAGAGTTGTTTTGAACGGATCTGTTAAAATGGCTGTTAAAAAATTAGCTACATCAGATATTACAGTATCTCAAACAATCGACACCAATGTTTCAGTTGGAGCTGGTGAGAACCCTTCATCAAACGGATATGTTGATAATCCAACTGGTGTTTTAGCTGGTGCGGGAGCAGGAGTAGGAACTGCTATTGCTGAGGTTTCTGCAACAGATGCAGACAATAAAGTATATTTAGTGAATCTTGGATTTAAAGTTTCAACAGCAGTACCGGCAAAAGGTTCCGTTAGTGTTGATGGTGATTCAAGAGGATGGAAAAAAGTTAGAATCTTAAGAAGTGGTAATGGATACAAAATCCAATACGCTGATTTAACTTCTACTACATTCACAGAAAAAGTAATTTCTAAAGATGCTGATTTTAATTTTACATTTTTCAGTTTAGCGACAGGAAATACAGTTGCAGTTGAACCGCAAAAAGCAAAATGGGACTTAAACTTTACCGTATTTACCAACTATTTTAATATGGGTAGTGGTGATGTGACTTACGGTTTTTCTGATTTTATCACAACAAATGCAAAATCTGGAACTCAGGTTTATCAGGTTTTAGTTACGGCTGATGTAACTTATGCTGCTTTTGCTAAAGCAAATGTAGTAGAGTCAAATTTCACGCTTTCAAAAACAGACCAGAGAGTTATTGGTTCTAACTGGAGAAGTGGTGGTGGACCAACTACTCTACCAAGCATAAGAGCAGATCGTTTTTATGTGGTTAAAGATGCAGCCGGAAATTATTACAAAGTTAAATTCCTGGCGATGACCAATGAAGCAGGAATTAGAGGTTATGTTACTTTAGAGTACGCAATCCTTAAATAAGAAGAAGATAGAAAACCCGAGTAATTAATTTGTTCGGGTTTTTTTACATCTGTAGTCTATCACATTCAACTTATTTCAAATTTTAGTTAATAATTGACTTTGTTTTTTTTATTTTTTTTTGATCAAGAGGCTGGATTCGTTCAGCCTCTTTTTTTTGTATTATTTTAATGTTAAAAAGAACCTAGAAATTAATTGTTTAATTCTATCTTTGCCCGTACTTTTTTATAAGGAATTAGTAGGAATTTTGAAATGAAATTTTTAGTGAATCCTTTCTTCAAATTTATTATTACGAGTGAATACAAAATCTTATTTCTTTCAGTCTTTTGCCATTGTGGCACTGGCATTTATAGCTTTCATCGGATTTAAGCAAATCTTGCCGGACAAGATCTTTTCGGATAGTAAAGTAGATTCTAAAAATGTACTAATCGATAGTCTGCTTTTAGAGTCAGTCGCAAATGATTCTCTGGAACAGGGTGGAGACAGTCTGACCGAAGATGAGAAAAATGAAATGAGGGAAAAGATTGTTTTCGATGCTTCGGAAGGAATCGAATTTCCATCTGAAACTTTCGATAACTACAAAGGATACCAATACCTGATTTCTTTTTACGAAAAATTATACCAGCTGGAGAATAATCCGCAAGCCAAAGTCAGAATTGCCTATTATGGAGATTCCATGACCGATGGCGATTTAATTGTACAGGATGTTCGTGCTAATTACCAGGAACGTTTTGGCGGAAGCGGTGTTGGCTTTGTGTCGATCAATTCAGAATCTGCAGCATCACGTGGTTCTGTAAAATCTTCGGCTTCCAAAAACTGGAAAATGCAATCGTATTTAAACGTAAAACATCCAACGAGTCCATTTGGAGTAAACGGGCATGTGTTTTTTGCCAATGATAAATCAAATACTACCTGGGTTCAGTACGAAGCAGGTTTAAACAAACACGCAACAACTTTAGATAGTCCGACTTTGTATTATGGCAGAGGATCTAAAAAAGGAAATGTGAATTTCATTATCGGCAAAGATACCTTGCGAAAAAGCCTTGTTCCAAACAATCTGATTAATACCTTAAAAGTAACTTCGGGAAGTATAAAAGGATTCAAAGCCAATTTTATTCATGCTGATTCTATTCCAATCTATGGTTTTAATTTTGATAGCGGAAACGGGGTTCATGTAGACAACTTCTCGCAAAGAGGGAACTCAGGTTTGCCAATTTCTACCTTTAATTCGAATGTGATGCAGGGGTTCAATAACAGTTTAAAGTACGACTTGGTTATTCTGCATTACGGAACCAACGTTCTAAATTATGGAACCAAGAATTACAATTGGTACCAAAGAGGTATGACCAAAGCGGTGAATAAAATTAAAGAATCTTTTCCGGGAGTTTCGATCCTGATCATTTCCACAGCCGATAAATCTACCAAGTACGATTTAGAAATGAAAACCGATTCAGCCGTTGTTCCATTAATGAGAGCGCAAAAAAGATACGCACTTGAAACCGAATCCGGATTTGTGAATTTGTACACCTTAATGGGGGGTGACGGATCAATGGTGAAATGGGTAGACGAATCTCCGGCCAGAGCCAATAAAGATTATACACACTTTAATCAGCGAGGGGCAAAAGCTATTGGTAAATTAGTATACGATCAATTGAACAAAGGTTACGAGCAATATAAAGTATTACGGGTAAACAGAGAGGCTGATACCAACAAACGGAAAGCAGCCAGGAAGACCAATACAGATTCCGTAGCGGTAAAAACAGATAGCGTAAATGAATAGATTAATTATCTTCTTTTGTTGTCTTTTTTTCTCAACAAACGATAAAATACCAAAGACAGATTCAATTCCAATTACAAAAAATATGATGCATAAAGCCGATACAGCCGCTGTTGATTCTTTTTCAGGAGACAGGATTTATAATGCAGAAGTCTTAGTGCCGTTTTTTTTGAAATTGAAGTCGAACGAAAGTCAAAATAGTCAAAAAATCAATATGGTGCATGTGGGAGATTCGCACATTCAGAGTGATTTAATGACCAATGAGATTAGGAAAAAACTACAGCAAAAGTTTGGTAATGGTGGCCGTGGGTTAGTTTTTCCGTATCAGTTGGCCAAAACAAACGGTTCTTATAACGAGCGGTTTCGTTCCAACAGAGGCTGGGAAAGTTACCGAAACATTCATCCTGTTAAAAATGTTCCCGTTGGTTTAAGCGGAATTGCACTTTGGAGAGACAATGGCGGTTTTGCTGTTGAACTGAATGTTAAAGATGCTGCGTATAATTTCAATACCATCAAAATTATTACGCCTCAAAATCAGAACATGTTTGATTTAGCGATATCCTCTCAAACCAAAACGATTCAGTCTACAGAGCGAAAAGTGATCACGCATAAAATCAAAAAAGGAGAAGCGATCTCGACAATTGCTGACAAATACAATGTTTCGGTAGCCGATATTAGAAAAGACAATCATCTGAAATCGAATAACATTCGCGCGGGAAGAACGCTTAAAATCCGAACAAACGAAACTAAGCCCAGAAATATTACAAGTTCAGAATTTGTTCCTTTAAATTTAGAATCGGATTCGTTTACTCATTATTACAACTCTGAAAAAACGTTGAGTCGTATTTTCCTGCTTCCCAATAAAGAAGCTTCAAAGTACGAATTGAGCGGAATCGTTTTAGAAAAAGATACACCTGGTTTAATTTACAGCAGCATTGGTGTAAATGGAGCCAAATTTTCAGATTATAATAAGTACCCGTTATTTTTTGAACAGCTAAAAGCATTACATAGCGATCTTATAGTTCTTTCGCTAGGAACAAACGAAAGCTACGATCATATGGAAGCTTCGGCTTATATAAAAGAATTGCGAGATTTTATAAAAAATGTGAAAGAACACAATAGTAAAGTTTCGATCATCGTGATGACTCCGCCTCCTTCATTACTTAAAGCAAGAAGACCTAATGTTTATATTCGCGATTACGCAAAAAGTATTATTGAAATAGCAAAGGCAGATGGTTTTGCAGTTTGGGATTTATACGATGAATTGGGAGCGATGGAAGGAATTAGAGGTTTAAAGTCCTCTGGATTAATTGGCCCGGATTGGGTTCATTATTCAAAAAAAGGATACGAAAAACAAGGAAACTTGTTTGCAGAAGCATTTTTAAAAGCATACGATAATTTTAAATTAAAGAATTAAGTTGATTACAATAGATAGCATAAATAATTGGTTCATTCAGAATTTTGGCGCGATTACTCCGGAGCAGGTTCGAAGCTGGTTTATATACAATCCTGAAGAAAAATTACTGTTTAATACCGGTTTGTTCCTGGGATTATTTCTGGTTTTTTATTTTGTGTATGCCTTTTTACGCAAAACATTTTATTTGAGATTAACATACGTTATCCTCTTTTCGCTTTTCTTTTATTATAAGTCAAGTGGAATTTACTTTTTACTCTTGTTGCTTTCGTCTGTTGTTGATTACGGCCTGAGTCAGATTATTTACAGAGAAGCAAAAGACAGTACAAAGAAAATTTATCTGGTGATCAGTGTAATTCTGAACCTGGGATTGTTGGGGTATTTCAAATACATGAACTTCATGATTGTTACTTTCAATGATATGTTTCATGGAAATTATGAACTGCACGATATTTTTCTGCCGGTTGGAATTTCATTCTATACCTTCCAGTCGATGAGTTATATTATCGAAATCTACCGTGAAGAAATTAAACCAACTAAAAATTACATCGAATATCTGTTCTTCGTTTCGTTCTTCCCACAGCTGGTGGCAGGACCAATCGTTAGAGCAAAAGATTTTTTACCTCAGATTTATCAGAAATTAAACCTGACCAGAGAAGATGTAAACAACGCTTTGTTTTTGATTATTGGTGGATTGATTAAGAAAACAGTAATTTCAAATTACATCTCTATAAACTTCGTTGATCGTGTTTTTGACACTCCGATGAATTATACCTCGTTCGAAAATTTAATGGCATCTTATGGATATGCGATTCAGATTTACTGTGACTTTTCAGGATATTCAGATATGGCAATCGGAATCGCTTTGCTGTTAGGATTCAAACTTCCGGCCAACTTTAGAACGCCTTATAAGTCAACTTCTATCACTGATTTCTGGAGAAGATGGCATATTTCTTTATCGACCTGGCTGAAAGACTTTTTGTATATCTCGATCGGTGGAAATCGCGAAGGAACATTCGCAGGGTTTTTATTCCCAAGTTTATTCTTCTTCGGATTATTGCTTTGGGGAATTTCAAACATAAACGAGAGTTTCATTCCACTAGGGATCGCAATTGGGGCATTAGTGCTTTTCTGCCTGACCTTTTTACTTTCGAAAAAGAAAAACCAAACATTGGTGACCAATTTCAATTTATTTACCACGATGCTTTTAGGAGGATTGTGGCACGGAGCCGGAGCACAGTTTATTGTTTGGGGAGCATTACACGGATTGGCATTAGCCGTTCATAAAATTTTCATGGAATTCTTTCCTCCCAAAAAAGAGGGCAAAGCTTCTGGGTTTTTATGGAAATTCTTTTCAATGGTCATTACCTTCCACTTTGTTGTTTTCTGTTGGATATTTTTCCGTGCCAGAGATTTTGAAACAGCACTTCAGGTCATTAATAATATTGGTCAGTTAACTTTTGAGCCGGAACATTGGCAGGCAATTATAATAGGTTACAAAAATGTATTTTTATTGATGCTTTTCGGATACGTTTGGCACGTCTTGCCGGAAGCTATTACCTCTAAAATGAAATTAGTTTTTGATAAAACACCTCTGATTGGGAAAGCAATTATTCTGGGATTTACGTATTGGATAGTCTATGCAACAGCAGTTGCCGGTTCGCAGCCGTTTATATATTTCCAATTTTAAAGAAGGATTAATTAATCTCCCAAAGACGCAAAGTCGNNCGACTTTGCGTCTTTGGGAGCAAAAAAACTTTGCGCTCTTTGCGGTAAAATTAGCGTACACTTCAAGTTTAAATGTGATTAAATAAAAATTGCCTGAAATGCCTAATTAGATTATCTTTGCACTTCAAATAAAGAAAAAAGTATGTTTGATAATTTAAGTGATAAGTTAGATAAAGCCTTCCATATATTAAAAGGACACGGTAAAATTACAGAAGTAAACGTTGCCGATACTTTAAAAGAAGTTCGTCGTGCCTTACTTGATGCCGATGTTAACTTTAAAATTGCTAAAGATTTTACCACTAAAGTAAAAGAAAAAGCAATTGGTCAGGACGTTTTAACAACGCTTCAGCCGGGACAATTGCTGGTGAAGTTAGTTAAAGACGAACTAACGGAATTGATGGGTGGTGATGTTGCCGGTGTTAATCTTTCCGGAAATCCTTCTGTTATTTTAATGTCAGGACTTCAGGGATCGGGGAAAACAACCTTCTCAGGGAAACTGGCCAATTTCTTAAAGACAAAGAAAAATAAAAAACCACTTTTAGTAGCGTGTGATATCTACCGTCCTGCGGCGATTAATCAGTTACATGTTGTGGGAGATCAAATAGGTGTTGAGGTTTATTCAGAGCCGGAAAATAAAAATCCTGTTGAAATTGCTCAAAATGCAATCAAACATGCAAAAGCTAACGGTTTTAACGTAGTGATTGTTGATACGGCCGGTCGTTTAGCAGTGGATCAGGAAATGATGGATGAAATTGCTCGTGTTCATAAAGCAATTCAGCCTCAGGAAACCTTGTTTGTTGTAGATTCTATGACAGGACAGGATGCTGTAAATACTGCAAAAGCCTTCAATGACATCCTGAATTTTGATGGAGTTATTTTAACAAAATTAGATGGTGATACACGTGGTGGAGCTGCAATTTCGATTAAATCGGTTGTAAACAAACCGATCAAATTTGTAGGTACGGGTGAGAAGATGGAGGCAATTGATGTTTTCTATCCGGATCGTATGGCTGAGCGTATCTTAGGTATGGGTGACGTTGTGTCGCTTGTAGAGAGAGCACAGGAGCAATTTGATGAAGAAGAAGCCAGAAAACTTCAAAAGAAAATCGCTAAAAACGAATTTGGTTTTGATGATTTCCTTACGCAAATTCAGCAAGTAAAGAAAATGGGTAACATGAAAGACTTGGTCGGAATGATACCGGGTGCTTCAAAAGCCATGAAAGACGTAGAGATAGAAGACGATGCTTTTAAACATATTGAGGCGATCATCCACTCGATGACCCCGATAGAAAGAAGTAAACCTTCGATAATCGACGTGAAAAGAAAAGCCAGAATCGCTAAAGGTTCCGGAACCAAAGTCGAGCAGGTAAATCAGTTAATGAAGCAGTTTGACCAAATGAGCAAGATGATGAAGATGATGCAGGGTCCGGGCGGAAAAAATCTGATGAAGATGATGGGCGGAATGAAAGGAATGCCAGGCGGAATGCCGAGATAAAATAAAAAAGTTTCAAGTTTAAGGTTTCAGGTTATGAAACTACAACTTGAAACTTTTTTGATTAATATAAATAGGTGTTTCGCTTTTAACGTGAAACCGGAAATTTTAAATCAGAAACTAAAATAAAACAATGCAACTACTAGACGGTAAAAAAACAGCTGAAGACATTAAAAACGAAATCGCAGCCGAAGTTCAATCGATAAAAGATGCCGGAGGGAAAGTACCTCATTTGGCAGCAGTAATCGTTGGAACTGACGGAGCAAGTTTAACTTACGTAGGAAGTAAAGTGAGATCTTGCCAGCAAATAGGCTTTGATTCGACTTTGGTGAGTTTACCCGAAACAATTACAGAAACAGAACTACTGGCAAAAATTAAAGAACTGAATGAAGACGATAATCTGGACGGATTTATTGTGCAGTTACCTTTGCCAAAACACATCAGCGAACAAAAGATTCTAATGGCTATTGATCCTGACAAAGATGTTGATGGATTTCATCCTGCTAATTTTGGAAAAATGGCTTTAGAGATGGACAGCTTTATTCCTGCAACACCATTTGGAATCATGCAGTTGTTAGAGCGTTACAATATTGAAACTGCAGGAAAACATACGGTTGTTATTGGCAGAAGTCATATCGTGGGCCGACCAATGAGTCTTTTAATGAGCCGTAAAGGAAATCCGGGAGATTCTACAGTTACTCTAACGCACAGCAGAACCCAAAACATTGAGGAGTATACCAGAAGTGCTGATATTATTATCACGGCATTAGGAGTGCCAAATTACTTAAAAGCCGACATGGTGAAAGATGGGGTAGTAGTAATTGACGTTGGAATTACAAGAGTAGAAGATGCTTCACATCCAAAAGGATATGTAATTACAGGTGACGTTGATTTCGACGGTGTAAGTAAAAAATCATCATTTATTACGCCGGTTCCGGGTGGAGTAGGACCAATGACCATTGCAATGTTGTTGAAAAATACACTTTTAGCAAGAAAGATGCGAAGCGCTAAAAATTAATAGTGTAGAAATAAATTTTAGATTAAAGCCTGTTCGAGAGAACGGGCTTTTTTTTGGATGGGGTGAAGTTAATGTTGGAATCTCAAGGTATAGTCCCTACGGGACAAGACGAATCAGGTTAGTTGTTGTGTTACCTTTATTTGATCCTTATGGGATAAGCTCTTTCAAGAGTTTAATGTTAGTGTAGAAAAATGCTGTAATGGCTATTATGTTGTAATTACCTATTGTCTACGATATAGACTCCGCTAGGAGTCACATATCTGCAGAAAAAAGGTAAGTTATCTGTTGTTAGCGTTTATTTATTCGCTACAATATAAACTCCGTTAGGAGTCACATTTCGGTAGAAAAAATAAGAAAAAATGTCTTATAGGGACTATCCATGTTTTATAAAGTTGGGATTTGGGATTTTTTTTTAGAAAAGAATGCATAAAAGACTCCATGCATCTCTGTGCCGGCTTTGTGAGTCTTCGTGGGATTTTTTGAGTTCTGAAGAGGTTCACAGAGATTGCGTAAAGTAATACAATAAAAATCTTTGTGAATCTCTGTGGAATCTCCGCGCATCTTTGCGAAATTTTCCCAAAAATTAGTTTGTTAATTCAAAATAAAGTATAACTTTGTATCTCAAAGTACTTTATTTATGAATCAGAAGCACCAAGAAGATTTAGCCCATATTCGTTCCATGATGGAGCGTTCTTCAAGATTTATATCATTAAGCGGCCTTTCAGGAGTATTTGCGGGACTTTCGGCTTTGATTGGAGGATTATATGTTTATCAATTGTTTAAAGCAAACGGTCTCGAGTATTTTGGTGGAGATTATGGACAACAATATTCTGCTAATTTAGTTTCAGAGTTAGTGTTGACTGGTTTAATTATTTTGGCGGTAGCTTTTACGTTTGGTTTGCTTTTTACTGTTAGAAAAAGCAAAAAGTATGATTTGCCTATTTGGACATCGGCAACCAAAAACATGCTTTTTAATTTAACCATTCCATTATTGGCTGGAGGTATATTTTGTCTGGCACTAATTTATCATGAAGTTTATGGTTTAATTGCGCCGGCTACCTTAATTTTTTATGGACTGGCTTTGATAAACGCTGAAAAGTATACCTATTCTGATATTAAATATTTAGGTTTTTGTGAGTTAATTTTAGGATTTATTTCTCTTTTTTTAATTGGATACGGTTTGATTTTTTGGATCATTGGATTTGGTATTTTGCATATCTTGTACGGATTAATAATGTTCAAAAAATATAAATAATCCATTCGATGGGAATTATTGATAAATTAAATAAAGATTTTGAAAGTCGTGTCAGATTGGGTATTATGTCCATTTTGATGGTCAACGAGTGGGTGGATTTTACTGAAATGAAAAATCTGCTGAATATTACAGACGGAAATTTGGCAAGTCATTCCTCAGCTCTTGAAAAAGCGGAATATATCGAAGTGAAAAAAGAATTTGTAGGCAAGAAACCTAAAACATCTTACCAGGTAACTCCTAGAGGACGTGCGGCTTTTAAAGAGCACCTTTCTTTTCTTGAAAAATTAATGAAATCGTAATTACTCTATTTTTTTATCTAAAAACTTTGAAATACAAAGTACTTTTAAAATTGAAATCAACAAAAAACGCCATTATAGAATGGCAACAATCTATTTAACCATTAATAGTAAATTCAACAACAATGAAAAAACACCAAGTTATCCCAGCCTGCAGTTTGATTTTTATCCTGCTTTTTTACCATGAATCAATGGGAGTTAACCTCGCCATTTTTGGACTATTGTTAATCGGCCTGATTTGTTATTTCTTTCAGGATAAGTTTACCGATCGGTCTCATTTGATTTTGGTGGTTACGTCGGTCTTGTCGTGTATGGCTTTTGCCTGGTACGGAGATTTCCCTTCTTTTTTAGCACTTTCCATGTCTGTTTTGTTCCTGCATTTTAGACTACAAGATCCGGAATTAAAGATACTTCAGATTTTTCCACTTGTATTTCTAAACGCTTTCGCCACGTTAGGACGTGTTTTTATGTTCAGCCAATGGCTTCCTGAAAGACAAATTCACAACAATTTTGCAAAGAAATTAGTTGCATACGTTATTATCCCATTCATTTTTCTGGTGGTATTTTTTACAGCCTATTCTTTTGGAAGTGAGCATTTCTCCTCCTTATTAACGGACTATACTTTAGATCTTGATATTTTTGAAGTACTTCTGATAGGGGGTTTAGGGTTTTACATTTCATTTAGTTTTTGGAATTATTGGGTTCCCGAAATTTGTTACGAGAAAAATGGACTTTTAGACAATGAGTTTAGTAATGTCGTCGAAATTAAAAATCAGCAAACATTTTCGTTTTTAGATCTGGATTTTGAAAGAAAAAGTGGTGAGATTACATTGGTCTTATTAAATTTTATGCTTTTGGTTTTTATCATCACCTACAATTATGAGCAATTTTTCGAGGCTGTCGAGACTTCTAAACTTAGCTCAGCTACTCACGAAAGAGTAAATGCTGTAATCTTTTCAATAATTATGGCGGTTGGAGTAATTCTATTTTATTTTAAAGGAGGATTTAATTTTGATAAAAAAGCAGCTCGTCTAAAAAAGCTGGCTAAAGTATGGATTGTTTTAAATGGTGTGCTGATAGTGAGCACCATTATTAAAAACTCAGAATATGTCGCATTCTTTGGATTAACTTATAAAAGACTGGGGGTTTATGCTTTTCTAATTTTATCGGTAATTGGGCTGATTTTTACTTTCATAAAAATTACTAAACAAAAAACAAATGCTTATCTTTTTAACCAAATGGTCTGGTATTTTTACGGAACGATACTTTTATGCAGTTTTGTAAACTGGGGAAATCTAATTACAAACTACAATGTCTCGGTAAATAAAGGAATTGAGCCATGGTTTTTAAGAAGCTTGCATTTTAATGATGAAAGTCGGAATGCTTACTTTTCAACACTAAATATTGTTGGGGAAGGGCAAGGTTATCTGGAAGAGAATCGTGTAGAAGACCACAAGGATGATCCTTTTCTTTCAAAAGCACTTTATTACGAATTTGTAGAAAAAAAGTAGTAAATACTTGCAAAAACCGTCCTATAGAATTTATATAGGGCGGTTTTTTAATAATTAATTAGTACTTTAAAGTTTTTCGTTTTAAAAATAAAGGATACTTTTGCAGCACTAAAAAAAAACTTCTCCAATGGACGATTATTATTCGTTAGTATTTAATTAAAGTAGCTTTTGAATTTCTTCAAAATGCTACGCTAAACACCTGCAATTTTGAAATGAAAGCCTTTTACAAAAACAACAACGGACTAATCGAGATACAAGAATGGACTCCAAACTGCTGGATCAGCATTGAATCTCCTTCAGAAACAGAAAAAAAGTACTTACTGGAAGAACTTCAGATTCCTGAAGCCTTTTATAACGATATTGAGGATATCGACGAAAGACCCCGTATGGAGTCTGAAGATGGCTGGACTTTGTTTATCATGAGGGTTCCTATAAAAAGTAACGATGTTAAGCTTCCTTTTCAAACCATTCCTTTAGGTTTGATTTTTAAAGATGATGTTTGCGTTACGATTAGTTTTTATGAAACCGAGATAGTTTCTGACTTTCTTCAATATACAAGACGAAAAAATATAGTAATCAAAGACAATTTTGATTTAGTGATGAGATTGCTCCTGTCGTCAAGTGTCTGGTATTTGAAATATTTAAAGCAGATCAATCAAAAGATAAAACTGGCCGAAGACAACCTGGAGAAATCGATCAAGAATGAAGAATTACAGGCACTTTTACAGATCGAAAAATGTCTGGTGTTTTTTATTACTTCCTTAAAAGGGAACGATGTTTTATTTCACAGAATAAAAAATTTAAAAGCTCAAAGAGAGCATTTTGATCCGGATTTGCTGGAAGATGTTGATATTGAATTAAGTCAGGCACAGGACACTGCAAATATTTACAGCAATATCTTGACAGGTATGATGGATGCCTATGCTTCAGTAATTTCCAATAACATGAATAATATAATGAAGCAAATGACTTCGATTTCTATTATTTTGATGATTCCTACTTTAATAGCGAGTTTGTATGGAATGAATGTGCCGAATGGTCTGGAAGAAAGCAAATATGGGATTTGGATTCTTCTCTTAGTGTCTGTTATCTTATCATCAGTCGGAGTGTTTCTATTCAAAAGAAGAAGATGGTTTTGATAAAAAACACAATTTCTCATATTAAAGAAAATCCCTTTCGTTTTATCGAAAGGGATTTTTTTATGCGAATATTTTAATAGTCTCCTCTTTTTTTAAATCGGGGATCGTGTTTCGATATAAATTCGGTTCTTCGTTTTGGAGCTTCCTCTTTTGGGAGACTGGCTTCCTCTGTTTTACTGGACGGTGCGATCAAATGATTCAGTTCTTTAATTTCAGCATCGGTTAAATCGCGATAACGACCCACCGGAACATCTAATGAGATGTTGATGATTCGGATACGTTTTAAAGCAGTTACATCGTATCCTAAATATTCACACATTCTACGGATCTGACGGTTCAGACCTTGTGTCAGAATAATTTTGAAGGTGTATTTACTAATTTGTTCTACTTTGCATTTTCGGGTAACCGTGTCCAAAATTGGAACACCATTTCCCATTCGCTGTATAAAACGATCTGTAATAGGTTTGTTAACCGTAACGGTATATTCTTTTTCGTGATTGTTTCGTGCGCGTAGAATTTTGTTGACAATATCACCGTCATTAGTCATGAAAATCAATCCTTCACTCGCTTTGTCCAAACGTCCAATCGGGAAAATACGTTTAGGATAATTGATATAATCTACAATATTATTTCGAACCTCGAGATTGGTCGTGCATTCAATTCCAACAGGTTTGTTGAATGCTAAATAAACCATTTTTTCGTTTTTCTCGACAATCAGCTTTCCATCAATACGTACTTCATCATCCGGTGAAACCTTCGTTCCCATTTCCGGTACGGCACCATTTATTGTTACGCGTCCTTCTTCAATAAGTTTATCGGCTTCACGACGAGAACAATATCCTGTTTCTCCTATAAATTTATTCAGACGTTTTAAATTCTCTTCCATAGTGCAAAAGTAGTCAAAATTTGGACTTCTTAGATTGTTAGATTCTTAGATTTTAACCTTAGAACCTTAGAACCTCAGTATCTCAGAATCTTAGAGCCTTTACTTCGCATGAAAATCTGAACTGTCTACAGGGGTTTCATTGCGGTCAAACATTCCGTAATCCCGAACTACGGCGGCAATTCGTAAGTGATAATCTTTAAAAATTTCTTTACGCCCTCTGGCTTGTGCGTGGCGATGCATTTCTAAATTTCTCCATTGTTGAACGCTTTCTTCGTCCTTCCAAAATGACAATGACAAAACTTTCTCAGGATCACTGAAACTCTGAAAGCGTTCGATTGATATAAAACCTTCTATCTTGTCTAATTCCGGTCGTAAACTTGCGGCAATAGACAGATACTCTTCTTTTTTTCCTTCGTTTGGAATTACTTCAAAAATTACAGCGATCATTTTTTTTAGATTTTTAGATGGTTGGACTTCTTGGATTTTTTAACCTTAGGATCTTAGCATCTTAGAACCTTAGCGCCTTTATTTAGCAGAAAACAAAAACTCAATAACCTTTTGATACAATTCATCGTCATGCATTCCGTGCCCCAAACCTTTAGTTTCGATAAACTGACTGTTTTTCCAATTACTGGCGATTTTTTTGCCCTCCTCAAAAGCAACAATCTTGTCTGAAGTGTCGTGTGCAATTAACCCCGAAACATTAAATTCTGAGGCAAATCGCTGTCCTGAAAAATCCTCTAGTTTAAAATTGAAACGATTCATGAATTTACTTTCCAAAAGCGAAAACATTTTGGTGTTCAGGCTTAACATTGAGATGTAATTGTCAATCAGTGTTTTTAGATCAGAGGGGGCTCCCAGAATGACCATTTTGTTGATGCTGGTGTTAGGGAACAAATACTGATGATAGACACATGCTGCGCCACCGATGGAATGACCAATAATAATGGCAGGCTGGTATTTTTCGACCGCTTTATTGATAAATTCAGCATATAGCGGAACGTTAAACTCTTTACCGCTGCTTTGCCCGTGTGCCGGAGCATCAATCGCAATAATGGTACTGCCTGATTTTTGAAGGTGCGGTAAGGTTTTTTTCCAACGCGAAGCATTACTTTCCCAGCCGTGAACAAGCAATATTTTAGTTTCGTTACCTTTCCAGATATACGTTTGAAAATGATGTTCATTATGATGAAACGTCTCTGTTTCTGTATTTCTTAATACTTTGGGCAGTGCTTCTTTTTTTAGTCTTCCAATTCTGGGTTGGCTAAAAAGAGCATAAGAAAGTTCCATCGCTTTTTGCGGACGAACATAGCTCAAAAAGTTAATATAAGACCCAACCGATTTTAAAGTGATAAAACGGATTCCTTTTTTAATTCCCAAAACTCAAAATTTATTTTAGTAAAGGTAAAAATATGATTTTAAACTTGCTGAAAAAATATTTGCCACAGATTTAAAAGATTAATACAGATTTAAAATCACTTAATGGTGAAATAAAATCCCTTTTGAATCTTTTTAATCTGTGGCCAAAATAAATGCAAAAAAAAGTCCCGATCAGATCGGGACAGTTATTTAGATTTTAGAGAACAATTGTTCCATTTTTTCTTTTTCTTCTTCAGCTAATGCGCTGTCAACCAGAATTCTTCCAGAATGCTCATCAGTGATGATTTTCTTTCTTGAAGCAATTTCCACCTGAGTTTGTGGAGGAATTGTAAAGAATGATCCCGCTGAAGCTCCTCTTTCGATAGATACTACCGCTAAACCATTACGAACACTGCTTCTGATTCTGTTGTAAGCAGCTAATAAACGCTCTTCGATTTGTGAAGCATACTCTGCTGATTTCTCAGTTAAGAAGATTTCTTCTTTTTGAGTTTCAGCCATAATCGCATCCAGTTCAGATTTTTTATGTTTTAAATGCGAACTTTTTGCGTCAAGTTTTTCTTTTAAATTAGAAATAACTTCTTTTTTATGTTCGATAGAAGCTTTCATTTCTTTGATTTGCTTTTCAGCCAATTGAATTTCTAATTCCTGAAATTCAACCTCTTTAGTCAAAGAATTAAATTCTCTGTTATTACGAACTGATTCTTGTTGTTTTGTGTATTTTTTGATCACCTCTTTGTGCTCATCAATGGCAATTTTCTTCCCTTTGATTTGCTCTTCAATCACTTCAAGTTCTCCTTTCAGTTTCTCTGAACGCGTGCTTAAACCAGCAACTTCATCTTCTAAATCTTCTACTTCTAAAGGAAGTTCTCCTCTTACGTTTCTGATTTCGTCAATTCGGGAGTCAATAAGCTGTAAATCGTATATTGCTCTTAACTTGTCCTCAACACTTAATTCTTTCGTATTCGCCATATTCTTATAAGTACTTAACTGGATTTGTATTTTCTTCTGATAAAATGATGGCAAAATTAAGGATTTTTTTTCGAAGATAATCAACAATATAGTTTTTTGTATACCGTTCGCTCTCAAAATGACCAATATCGGCTAAAAGAAGTCGGTTTTCTGCTTCGTAAAATTGATGGTATTTTAAATCGGCAGTTAAAAAAGCATCTGCCCCCGCCTGAATAGCATTTTTTATAGCAAAACTTCCTGAGCCTCCTAAAACAGCGACTTTCTTTATTTTTTTTCCTAAAAAAGCAGAATGACGAATTCCGTCTGCAATCATTTTGTCTTTTACGGAATGTAAAAAGTCTTTTTCATCCATTTCAGTTTCAAATTCACCAACCATTCCCAATCCAATATTTTGATGGGAATTTTTCAGATCATAAATTTCATAAGCTACTTCCTCGTAAATATGGCTGGCAAATAAAGCTTTTAAAATTTTCGACTGTAAGTGTTTTTCAAATATAACTTCGATTTTTATTTCAGTTCCCGTATGTAGTTTTCCTCTTTCACCAATTACAGGATTGCTGTTTTCATTTCCCTGAAAAGTAAAAAAGCCTTCGGTATTAAAGCTGCAGTTGTCATAATTTCCAATCGTACCCGCGCCGGCCTGAAACATGGCATTGCGAACTTTTTCTGAATTATCAGGGGTGGTGTAGGTAACCAACTTTTGAATGAAACTTTGTTTAGGTATTAAAACTTTAGTGTTGATCAGGCCTAAAGCATCACAAAATATTTTATTAACTCCCTGAGAATGGTTGTCTAATGCCGTATGAACGGCATAAATAGCGATGTCGTTTTTGATAGCCTTTAAAATGGCGCGCTCCACGTAGTTTTTACCGGTTATTTTTTTAATTCCCGAAAATAAAATAGGATGAAAGCAAACTACCAGATTACAGTTTTTGGCTATTGCTTCTTCAATTACAGTTTCTAAAGCATCATGGCAAACTAAAACTCCGGTACTTTCCGTTTCGGTATCACCGACTAAGAGTCCAACATTGTCAAAATCTTCGGCATAAGCCAAAGGAGCCATTTCTTCAAGAACAGCTAATATTTCTTTGATTTTCATTTTTTAGTTTTATTTCAGGTTTTAAGTCCTGCCTTGTGGTGTAAACTTGAAACAAATTAACGAAAAATATTATACTTTCGTAGAATGAATGTACTTAGAAAAATACTTTTTCCGTTTGCGATTTTATACGGATGTGTCACTGCAGTGAGAAATTTTCTTTTCGACAAAGGAATTTTAAAATCGACTTCATTTGATATTCCGGTTATTGCGGTTGGAAATCTTAGTGTTGGCGGTACAGGCAAAACACCACAAATAGAATATCTTATCCGATTGTTATCTCAGAAATATAAAGTTGCCACTTTAAGCAGGGGTTACAAAAGAAAATCAGAAGGTTATGTATTGGCGAGTGAGAGTTCTAATGCCGAAATTTTAGGCGATGAACCGTTTCAGTTTTATCAAAAGTTTCCCAATATTCAAGTGGCCGTTGATGCGAACAGAAGAAACGGAATTACACAATTGCTTTCGCAAAAAGAAAAACCCGAAGTGATTTTGTTAGACGACGCCTACCAGCACCGAAAAGTGAAAGCCGGGTTTTATATTCTGTTAAGCTCCTATGACGATTTGTATGCAGATGATTTTATGCTGCCAACCGGAAATCTGCGTGAGAGCAGAAGCGGAGCGGATCGTGCCAATATTGTAATTATAACAAAATGTCCAAAAGAATTGTCTGACGAAAAGCAGGAAGAAATCAGGTTGAAATTAAAGTTAAGGAGCTCCCAGCAGCTGTATTTTACTTTTATTAACTATGATGATTTTATTTATAATGAAGAAGAGCAACTTGCTGTAAAAGATATTAAATCAGAATCAAAATTGCTTTTAGCCGGAATCGCAAAACCTACACCATTTTTTGATTACTTGAAAAATGAAAAAGAGGACTATTTGACTTTTCCTGATCATCATCATTTTTCTGATGTAGATGTGGCAAATATTCTGGAAAAAGCCAATCATAGAAAAATCATTACAACAGAAAAAGACTATGTTCGACTAAAAGATTCCAAATTGATTTCACAATTGTACTATCTGCCAATAAAAAGTACCTTTATCAATAACAGTAAAAATTTCGATGCAACTATTCTGGAGTTCGTACAAAAAAACTTAGTAACTTAAAGCCTTAGCTCCTTAGTACCTTTCTAAAAAAACCGGGCTATAATACTGTAGAATTCGTCCGGAACAAATGGTTTTGTAATCACATCGTTCATTCCGTAAGACAACAGCATGTCTCTGTTTTCGTCTAGTGAAATAGCGGTAAGAGCAATAATCGGAGTGGTTTTGTCAAACTCTCTGATAAGTTTTGTAGCCGTTGTTCCGTTGATTCCCGGTAAGTGCACGTCCATGAGGATCATGTCAAAACGTTTTACTTTTAAAAGCTCAACCGCATCTTCACCATTGTCGATGATTTCGCAGCTGATGTTTTTATTTTCAAGCATTTTTCGAGTAATCATTTGATTGATTTTGTTGTCCTCGATTAACAGAATTGATTTGTTATTTAATTGTACGTCGTTGTATGGTTTTATTTCTTCAATCGTTTTCAATTGTTCTTTGTTGATCTTAAAATTTAGTTTGAATGTAAAAGTTGAACCTTTGCCAACTTCGCTTTTTAGTTTGATTTCTCCTCCTAAGAGCTCAATTAGTTTTTTGACAATCGTAAGTCCAAGGCCGGTTCCGCCATATTTTCTGTTTACTTCTATCGATCCTTGTGAAAAACTTTCAAAAACAGTCTGAAGCTTATCTTCCGGGATGCCAATTCCGGTGTCTACAATCTCGAAGTAGATGGTTGTGTTGTCTTCTTCCAATTCATATAATTTTGCAATTACATTGACATGTCCGTTTTGAGTAAATTTTAAAGCATTATTGATTAAATTCAGGATGATTTGAGACAGTTTTGTAGGGTCCCCAATTATATTATCCGGAATAGCCTCGTCTATTTCAAGGTTAAAGTAGTTTTTGTTGGCGGTAGCCAGTTCCTTTAATGAGCTCTGAATGTTAAAAAGAAGCTCTTTCAGGTTAAAGCTTATGTTTTCTATTTCGACCTTTGTCGAATCAATTTTATTAATTTCCAGAATCTCATTGATAAAAGTAGTCAGGTAATTTCCTGAGAACTTCAAGGACTCTAAATATTTTAGTTGTTTTTTCTTCGGGTTATCTTCCAGTAATAAATGAGTGATTCCGTTAATGGCATTTAAAGGAGTTCGCAGCTCATGACTTACTGTCGATAAAAACTCAGCTCGGGCTTTAGATGCCTTTTCAGCTTTATTTTTGGCTAAAATGAGTTCTTTGTTTTTCTCTCTTAACAGTAAATTATTCTGATTTCTGATAATGTTGTTTTTGTACAATGCTAAGCTCAAAAGAGATAAGATCGAAATAAGAGCAATGGCCAGAATACTTACCAGTTTAGAATATCGGTAGGTTTTTAACTGAATTTTCTCTTCGCTTTCCTTTTTAATACTGGCTTTTAAGGATTCGTTTTTCTTGAATTTTTCGAATTCATCGTGATCCGTTTGAGTGTTTTTTAGCTTTAAGACGTAATTCTCTAACTGATAATGTTCTTCCAGGTACGAGTAAGCAAGGTCAAATTTTTTATTTTGTCTGTAATACTGACTGATGGCCAGAACGATTTTTGATTTTTGGGCCAGATTATTTATTTTGGCATTATAATTTAAAGCGTTTTCAAAATAAACGATAGCCGAATCATTTCGTTTCAGTTGTGTTTCAATTAAGCCTAGTTGATAATACGAATCGGTTTTGGTTTTTAGGATCTCAGTATTGTCCGGCCGTTGTGTTATTTTGTGAAAAGTTTCAGCTGCTAAAGGCAGGTTTTTAGCAGTTTTTAAAGCTATTGCTTTTTGATAGTTTAGTATTTCGGCATGATCCTTAATCTTTAGCTGGTTTAAAAGCTCTTCGGCTTTTCGGTAGTAGATTGCCGCAGTTTCGTAATTGCTTTTTGTGGTATTGGTTAAGCCAATATAGTGCAATGCCAAAACTTTTGTGCAGGTTGGCTTTGTGTTTTCAAACAGAGCAACGCTTTTGTGAAAGTTTTTTAGAGCTTCTGCGTAATTTTTTTGCTGGTAATAAATTTTTCCAAGCTTAAAAGTCTGATTGGCCAGGTTTTCTAATTTATTGTTGGCCTCACAAAAGTCAATTGATTTTTCGGTGTAATAAATTGCCTTTTCGTATTTTTTATTGCTGAGATTGGTGTCCGTTAGTTTGTTATAATAGGAAACGCTATCCGTACTCTTTTTAGATTGAGAGTACAAAAACGAATTTAATAGACAAACAACAATAAAAAGATAGTGTTTCATGTATGGCAATGCTTTTACAATGAATCTTAGGTTTTTCTTATTAGTAAAATTAAATCGATCAATCTTGATGAGTATCCAATTTCGTTATCGTACCAACCCACAACCTTTACCATTTTGTCAATAACCGAAGTTAATTGAGCATCAAACAAACACGAATGTGTGTTGCCAATTACATCAACAGAAACGATTGGATCTTCTGTGTAATCCAGTATTCCTTTTAAATTTGTTTTTGAGGCTTCTTCAAATGCTTTATTTATTTCTTCAATCGTAACAGCACGTTTTACGTTAAACGTTATGTCTGTTAAGGAACCATCGGGAACAGGAACACGAATTCCGCATCCTCCGATTTTATGATGCAAGTTAGGGAAAATTTTTGTTAATGCCTTAGCTGCACCTGTAGTTGTTGGAACAATCGACTGGCTTGCACCTCTCGCACGACGTAAGTCCTTATGTGGTTGGTCATGAAGGCTTTGGTCTGTGGTGTAAGAGTGTATCGTTGTGATATAAGCCTGCTCAATTCCACACAGTTCATCGATGATTTTTATCATTGGAGCCGCATTGTTTGTCGTGCAGCTTGCATTCGAAACAATGTTTTCGCTTCCGTCAAGAATAGCTTCGTTAACTCCTAATACTACTGTTTTGATGGTGTCAACTTCTGATGGAGCCGAAAGGATTACCTTTTTTGCTCCGGCTTCAATATGGGCGTTTAGTTCTTCGTGCGTTTTAAATTTTCCTGTTGATTCAATTACAAAATCTATCTGGTGACTTTTCCAATCCAGATTAGCGATACTTTTTTCATGGAAAAAGAAAAAATGTTTTCCATCAACAATAATTCCTTCCTCGTCATGACTGACTTTAAAAGGTAAGACTCCATGAATACTGTCGTATTTTATCAAATGCGACATGGTTTTGTTGTCAGCAATGTCGTTAATGGCAATTACTTCAATTTCAGGATGGTTTAAAAGTAAGCGAAATAAATTTCGGCCTATTCTTCCAAAACCGTTTATAGCAATTCTTGTTTTCAAGCTTTTCGATTGTTTGTTACATCGTTTAATCGTCGACTGGTTTAACCGTACTTACGATTAAACGATTGAACAAATAAACGGTTAGACTTTTTTATAAAATGTGTTTTTGTGCTTTGTAAGAAGAACGAACCAGTGGTCCGCTTTCTACGTGACGGAAACCTAATTCAAGACCAAATTTTTCATAACGGGCAAATTGATCAGGTGTTATAAATTCTTTTACAGGCAAATGTTTTTTACTTGGTTGAAGGTATTGCCCAATAGTAACCACATCAACATTTGCATTTCGTAAATCAGTCATCGTTTGAAAAACCTCTTCTTCAGTTTCTCCAAGTCCAAGCATAATTCCGGATTTGGTTCTGTTGATTCCTTTTTCTTTCAGGTAACGTAAGACTTCCAGACTACGATCGTATTTTGCCTGAATACGGACTTCACGAGTCAAACGACGAACAGTCTCAACATTGTGTGAAACCACTTCAGGATTGGCTTCAACAATACGATCTATATTTCTTTCGATTCCCTGAAAATCAGGAATCAGGGTTTCAAGAGTCGTATTCGGATTCATTCTTCGGATTGCTTTTACCGTTTCAATCCAGATAATTGAGCCGCCGTCTTTTAAATCATCCCTGTCTACGCTTGTAATTACGGCATGTTTAATGTTCATAATTTTTATAGAGCGGGCTACTTTTTCAGGTTCATCCCAATCTACCGTTTCAGGGCGTCCGGTTTTTACACCGCAGAAACCACAGGAACGGGTACATACATTTCCCAATATCATAAAAGTAGCGGTACCTTCACCCCAGCATTCTCCCATATTTGGGCAGCTTCCGGAAGTACAAATAGTGTTTAGACTATACTTATCAACCAAACCACGAAGTTCAGTGTATTTTTGTCCAATAGGAAGTTTAACCTTTAACCATTTAGGTTTTCCTGTTGGTATATTTTCAGTGACTGTTTCCATATATCAAAATTCAAAGTACAAAGATAAGCAATGTAGTTTATTTGGAGATTCGTTTAAGATTTAATTTGGTACTGACAGACTTGGAGTTTTTATAACGCACTTTTGGTAATAATCGTGTAAGAGTGTTAAAATTTTATTTTTAAAGCATTGATGCGGAATAAAATGCCTCTTTTTTGTTTGCCAATTCGAGTTAGAGTGACGATTTTGTTTGACTGCTCATTTTTACTCATTTAAAATTTATATCTTTATTTGTTAAAAAATTAGTCGAAATGCAATTCAAACGGAATTGGGTTTGTACTACATTTGTTGTTAAATTGTAATCATTATAGAACATGAAAAAGAAATTTATAGTATTGGGAGTTTTGTTTGCCGCTTTTGGTTTTACAAAAATAAATGCGCAGATTAATTTTGGTGAAAAAGCATTGGGTGCTGTTCAAAAAGGAGTTAGCGGTTTTACTTTTAGCAATGCTGATGCCGCTGCTTTATCAAAAGCTGCTGTTGATAAAATGGATGCTGAAAATCAGGTTGCAGCTGCGACTGATCCGTATACTCTAAGATTGAACAGAGTTTTTGGAAAGCATACTGCGGGTGACGGTTACACTTTAAATTATAAAGTTTATAAAGTAAAAGAAGTTAATGCTTTTGCAACTGCTGATGGGAGTGTACGAGTATATTCAGGATTGATGGATATTATGGATGACAATGAATTATTGGCAGTAATTGGTCACGAAATTGGTCACGTAGCGAATCAGGATTCCAGAGACGCAATTAAAGCGGCTTATAGAAAAGAAGCTTTGTTAGAAGGAGCTGCTTCTCAATCAGCTACGATTGCAAGTGTTACCGACAGTCAGTTAGGTAAAATAGGTAGTGCTATTATCGACAGTAAGTTCAGCCGTAAGCAAGAAGCAGAAGCCGATTTGTTTTCTTATGAATTTTTAAAGAAAAACGGTTACAATGTAAATGCTGAAGAATCGGCATTTAGAATTCTGGCTAAGATGAGTGAAGGTAATGAAGCTTCCTTTATCGATCAGATGATGAGTTCACATCCGGATTCAAAACAAAGAGCTGAAGATGCTAAGAAAAGAGCTGAGAAAGATGGTTTGTATAAACCGTATGTACAGCAGAAAATTGTAAATACTGCTCCGGCTAAAAAAGGAACTCCTGCGAAGAAAGCTCCAGCTAAAAAGAAAAAATAATTTTATCTTGAGTCGCGTAAACTAAACCCGACAGGTTTTAAAACCTGTCGGGTTTGTTGTATAAGGTTTAACCTAAAACGTGAAATGCCAGTACTTTTTGTACATCGTACACGTTTACCGATTTGTTAAATTGTTTTACAATGCTTGGTTGTAATTCACTTGCTACCCAGATTTTTAGTTCGGCATCCAAATCAAAAGTTCCTGCTGTTTCTACACTGAAACGTGTAATACTTTTGTAAGCGATAGATTTGTATTCTGTTTTGCTTCCTGTTAATCCTTGTACATCAACCAGAATTAATCTTTTGTTGGTGAAGATAAAAGTATCGCGAAGCAGTTTAAAACCCATTTCGATTTCTTCTCTGTCTGTTAAAAGCTGCCCGTATTTTTTTACTAACTCCTCCTGGCTAACAGAGCCGGCATTACCTAGAATAGCTGAAAATATTCCCATTTTTTAGTTTTTAATTTTAATAGATTTGATTTTTCTCCTAAGGAGCAGTAAAAGTAACTTATTTTGTTATTTTTTTTTACTGCTTAAGGATTTAATTAAGAATGGGGAGGCACTTAATGAAATAAAAAAAGCAGAACCTAAATTCTGCTTTTTCGTTTTTTATTGTTATTCTGTTTTTATTGTGATGGGAAGGTTATAAGCAGTTCGAACAGGTTTTCCGTTTAAAATACCCGGGCTCCATTTTGTTTTTAATGATTTTAATACCCTGATGGCCTCTTTTCCGATTCCGTATCCCGGATCGTTTTTTACCATGATGTCTGTAATGGAACCGTCTTTTTCAATTACAAAAGATACATACACTCTTAAGGTTTTTTCAGCATCCAGTTCCGGTCTGTTGAAATTGTTTCCTACATAAGTATAGAACTTAGTCATTCCTCCCGGAAATTCAGGTAGTTTGTCTAAGATGGCTACATTAACAGGATCTTTACTTTCTCCGGTTAAAGCTGTAGTTTCTACGCCACCGCCACTTGCCGGTAATGCATTTACGGCATTTCCTGTTCCGGTGTTTGCATTGTCAACAACAGGATGATTGTCTGTGTTTACTGCAATAACATCGGGTGTGGCCTGAGTTGCGGCTGTTACAACCGGATTTACCAATTGTGTACTGGTAACGGGTGCTGCAGCGGCAGTCTGCTGAGGTGCTACAGGTGGAGCTGGTGGTTGTGGTTGTGCCGGAATTGGTATGTCTGTAGGTCTTATTGGAACCGAAAAAACAGTTGGTTCTGTTTCTACAGGGCCATGTTTCCCAAACTTATTAATCAACACCGACGCACTTCCTATACCTGCCAATAATAGCAATCCCATAAATAGTGCTGTAACTGTAGTTTTGGAATTTTCCTGGCGTAATTGATAAGCGCCGTACTCTTTGTGCTTGTTTTCGAAAACAAGATCGGTCCAATTGGTTTCGTAGATGTTTGATTTAGTCATGATTTTTGGATTTTAAGGTTAGGTAACGTTAAATCATAGGCAGTACGGTTTTGGTTTTAGCTAACAACGGAGATGTTGTTGTTTTAGTATGTGGATAAATAGGTTTTTTAAGAAAAAATACGTGGATATTTTATTCTTTACCTAAAGATAATAAATTATCTGTTGCGTTCGATGATTTCTGCTAGTAATTTTTTAGCACGAAGTAATTTTACTTTGACATTGCTCAAAGGTTCGTTGATTTTCAGCGCTATTTCCTGATAAGTCATTTCCTGGAAATAACGAAGCTGGATGACTTCCTGGTAGTGAGGTTTTAATTCTTTGATGCATTGAAGCAGGCGCGAAAGATTTTGTTCTTTAATTAAAGCATCTTCGGCAGAAGGAGTAGGGTCGGCAATATTGTAGGCCTGTTGGTCTTCGTTGTCTGTGATTTCTATAAAAAGACTGGTTTTCTTTTTACGTAACAAATCAATATAAACGTTTTTTGCTATAGCAATTAACCAGGTGTTGAATTGAAATTCAGAATTGTAACTGGCTATTTTGTCGAAAGCTTTAGAGAAGGTTTCGATGGTGATATCTTCGGCGATGGTTTCGTTTTCGGTACGCTTCAGCATAAAGCTGTACACTTCATTCCAGAAATAATCTAATAAAAAAGTAAAGGCGATCTGATCGCCTTTTTTAGCTTTTTCTATTTTAGAATTTATTTCCAATATACCGGTTTTGAAAAGATATTAGTTATAAAGATATTAATTTGCGTGAATATAAGAATGATTTCAACAACAGGAAACCAAACTTTCAGGTCATTTTCTTTTAATTTGCCCGCAGAAAATCCTATAACAATCCATGCTACAGTGTAACGTGTTGCTAAAATAGCCAATACAGCGATCCATTGAAACTGAAATGCTAGCAATACAATTGCTGATAAAAAGAAAAATAATTGTGAGGTAAAAAACAGCCCCAATTGCATTTTATCAAAAAATTTGTAATGTTCTGCGGTAGAAACATGTCTTCTTTTTTGAGTAAACCATTCTCTGTAAGTTTCCTTTGGTTTAGAATAAGTGAAACTTTCAGGGTTGTAAGCAATGGTAGTGTTGTTTTTAGTTGCGGCCTGATTGATAAACAAATCATCATCACCTGAACGAATCTGGATGTGCTCGATAAAACCGTTTACATTAAAAAATTCTTCCTTTTTATAGGCTAAATTTCGACCAACACCCATGTAAGGAAGTCCCAGTTTGGCCCATGAAAAATATTGAACAGCCGTTAAAACGGTTTCATAACGTATGATTTTGTTTAATAAAGAACGTTCTACTTTTTCATATCCGCCATAGCCTAAAACAATCGTTTTGTTCATGGTGAATCTTGAAGTCATTGCAGTGATCCATTCTGTTGAGGTTGGATAACAATCGGCATCAGTAAAAAGTAAGTAGTCTTTTTTTGAAGCTTTGATTCCTAAAGTTAATGCATACTTTTTGTTTCCCCAGAAAGCCTCATTGTTTTGCACTTTTACCAGACGAATATTGCTGTATTGTTGTTCGAATTCTTCAAAAACCTCCAGAGTTTCATCACTTGAGGCATCATCAATTAAAACAATTTCAAAATCAGGGTAGTTTTGTTCCGCAAGAAGGGGGATGAACTTTTTTACATTTTCTTCTTCATTTTTTGCGCAAACGATAACAGATACCGGAATTTTCTTTGGAGTTATTTCCTGAGGTTTGCCGAAAGCGAACTTTCCAAAAATCCCTAAGTAATAGAAAATCTGAATGAAAACGATAGCAATAAAGAAGTAAAATAAAGTTATAAGCATCTGATTTTAATGTCTTTTAATTTCTGAATCTTGCGAGTGCAAATGTACTCATGAAATCCTAATTTTCAATACTGAAAACGGATTTACTTTCGGCATTTTGCCATTTCTTTTGCAACAGCAATAGCCTGAGGGTTTTCGGTTTTTTCTAACTCCGAAATTATGTTTTTATAATTGTGATCGTCCCTGTTTTGGGAGAGTTTTTTAGTAGCCTGAATTTCGTCGATCTCAATTTCGAAGCCAAAAATACCTCTGGCTTCCCGCATGGTTTTGGCAGATAAATTTTCAACCCGAACCGGATTCACTGAATTCGCTTCGTATTTGTCGACTAATTTTTTTAGCTGTTCTATGGAAGTGGCTTCGTCGACAATTTTGATTCGGCCATAAACATGTACAGCTATATAATTCCATGTTGGAACATTTTCATGATCGTACCAGGACGATGAAATGTAGCTGTGCGGACCTGTAAAAACAGCTAATACCTGATCGTTTTCGGCAAAACCTTCTGCTTGCGGATTGAGTTTGGAAAGATGGCCTTGTAAAATTTCTTTTCCGTCCGAATTCACTTCAAGTTCTATCGGAATATGTGTGGCACATAATTTTCCGTGTGTCTGATTGATCAGGATGCCAAAACTGTTTTCTCTTAGAAAAGCCCGAATCGATTCCGGATCTTCGTTTTTGTATAAGTCGGGTGTGTACATTTCTTTCTTTTTTAGGTTCAAGGAGACAAAGAAGCAAAGGTTTAGAGGTTCGCCAAAGATACTGAGATACTAAGATTAAAATTAAACATCTAAGCATTTTAGAAGTCTAACCATCCAACAATCTAAAGATCCAATTTTTAAATCACATTTACTTCGGCTTCAATCTGAATTCCAAAAGTATCAAAAACAGTTTTTTGAACATCTTTGGAAACCGCCAGAATTTCTTGTCCAGTGGCATTGCCATAATTGACTAAAACCAGGGCCTGATTTTTGTGAATTCCGGCATCACCAAAACGTTTTCCTTTAAAACCGGCTTGTTCAATCAGCCAGCCCGCCGGAACTTTTACTTCGGTTTCCGAAACCTCGTAATATTTCATTTCAGGAAACTTCTGGTGTATTTTTTCGAAATCAGATTTTAGCAAAATCGGATTTTTAAAGAAGCTTCCACTATTTCCTAATTCTTTCGGATCAGGTAATTTACTTTGTCTAATCGCAATTACAGCATTGCTGACCTCCTTTAAGGTAGGAACAGTGATGTTGTTTTTAGCCAGTTCAGCGGTAATATCTCCGTATGAGATGTTGATTTTATGATTGCGTTTCGTTAGTTTATAAACGACTGAGGTAATGATATATTGGTCTTTTACCTCATTTTTGAAGACACTTTCTCTGTAGCCAAACTTACAGTCGGCATTGGTGAATGTTTTTATTTCCTGAGTGGCAATATTGATCGCTTCGCACGAAACAAAAGTGTCTTTGATTTCCGTTCCGTAAGCACCGATATTTTGTACCGGTGTGGTTCCCACATTTCCGGGAATAAGTGACATGTTTTCTAAACCTCCAAAATTATTGTCGATCGTCCAAAGTACAAAATCGTGCCAGGTTTCACCGGCTTGACTTTCTACCCAGACAAAATCATCGTCTTCTTTGAGGATCGTTTTTCCTTTTAAATCAATATGAATGACCAGAGCGTCGATGTCTTTGGTTAAAAGCATATTGCTTCCTCCGCCTAAAATAAATTTTTGTTCGTCTTTGTTTTCTCCTAAAATAGTTTTCAGTTCAGCAACCGTATGTACGGCAACAAATTGTCTGGCTTTGGCTTCGATGCCAAAAGTATTGTAGTTTTTTAAAGAAAAATTGGATTGGATTTCCATAAATAAAAGGCTTTTTTGAAGAATTAATTCTGACTCCAAAAGTAAGGATTATAATTTATTTGAATTGGATTTCTAAAAAATAACCAATATTAATTAGGATACAAAACAGCTGGGATCTTTTCTCTGATCTTATTTTAGGGCTTGAATAAATCGTTGCATTTCTTTCATGGTGCCTATGGTAATTCGGGTCCATTTGCCGTTTTCTTCGTAAATTCTTGTTCCTGATATGTTGTGGTCTTTCAATTGCTGGAAATAGTCCTTTTTGTAATTTTCTAATGAGAAGTAAATAAAATTAGAATAGGAAGGGATGCAGGTTAAATTAAGAAGATTCAGTTGTGTTATGGTGTATTTTTTTACTTCTTCATTGGAGGTGCGAACTTGGCGAATGAAACTTTCATCGTTTAGAGAGGCAATCGCTGCGGCAATAGAGACAACACTGACGGATAAGTTGGGTGACGATTTCAAAATGCTCAATTCTTCAATCGTGGCAGCATGTGCGAGAGCATAGCCAATACGGGCACCCGCCAGTCCATACATTTTAGAGAAAGTTTTGGTAATAATCAGATTTTTATTGGAGACCACTAAATCACTTAGCGATGGTTCGTCTGTAAAATCGATGTACGCTTCATCTACAAAAACAAGTGTTTTTTGAGTGGCTTCTTTGATGAAAGAAATCAGTTCTTCTCTTTGACATAGCGTTCCCGTCGGGTTGTTTGGGTTGCAGATGTAAACCATTTTGGTGTCATTATCAATGGCTTTTAGCATCGCAGGTAAATCATGTTTTTTATCTTTGGTTAAGGGAACAGCGATTTTTTTTATGCCTAGTTTCTCAGCAGGAGCTGTCCAGTAATCAAAGGTTGTTTCGGGGATTATAAAATTGCCTTTTTGCAATGCGGAATATTGAAGTACTAAATCTAAAATTTCGGTGGAACCGGCACCCAAAAGAATATTGTTTTCTGTAACTGTATTCTTTTTCGCAAGAAGCGAGATTAATTCCGGCGAAAGATTCCAGCCGTATCGATTGCTGATGTTGATACTTTTGGCCATTGCTTCCCGTGCCTTTGGTGACGGACCATAAGGGTTTTCGTTGGAACGCAGCAATATGGGTGAATTATCGGTATAGGATATTATAGGCTCAGTAGTGCCGTTGGCAAAGGTTTCAAAAGGGTAAAGTCCCAGTCCAATAGTTCCTAGTCCAATTTGTTTTAACCAAATTCTTCTGTTACTCATCTTTTTATCAGATTAAATTAAACAATTCAATGAAATAAGTAGGTCGTTTAGAGGTGAGAAAAGTTACGAGTTATTTTTTAGATTTTCTTTTGTAAGTTTGAATGAATTAAAGTGGTATCGTGATGCTCCAATCAATTTCTAAGAATAAAGTTGCAGTTTTTTTAGTTTTATTTTTCTCAATCGTTTCTAATGCTCAAAGTAATTTGTTTGGAGATTGGAGAATTGATAATATTATTGGAATTTCTAATATAAAGGAATATTCTATGGTGAAACAAGAGGAGAATAATCGTTCGGGGGATCTATTGACATTGAATCTGGATGGAACATTCGTAAGTAGAAATTTGCCTCAATGCGGGAATGATACCTCCTTGAGTGTTTTTGGTAATTTTATATTAATTGACGATACTCATATTCGCTTTATTTTGCGACAAACTTCCTCAAGGAATTATAATAAAGTTCATAATTTAGAATCAGATTTGAGTAGGGATTTGGGGATTTTTTATATTTATAAAGATTCAAAATCAGTTCGATTAATTGCAAGTAATGGAGTTTTGGAAGATGATAAAAATAAAGTTTTGTATAATAAACTGATGGATTCTTTTAATTGGTGATTGTATGATTTTGTTTGGAATAATACTAAAGGGAACAACAGGGAAGAAATCGTAAAAGATTGTATTGATTCAGAAAAGCGGATTGATTTTTCTCATTGCAAAGTTGTCTTTTCAAAAAAAGAAAATTATGGCGATGTTATTCTGGTGCAGGAAAACAGCAATTTCCACTTTGTGATTTATGATGACTTTAAAAAGAAGGTTTCTTTGGCTTATCCAAAGTAGATTTTTTTTGTCGTAAAGTCCGCATGGTTTTTTATGGATGTGATTTTACAAACCGCAAAGTTTTATATTGATCTTAGCTTTGTGAATTTTGTGTCTAATTTTTATGAGAATCCAGCAATTCATGATACCTGTCAGAAATAATTTTCATGTTGAGGTTGTAATTTGCATTTTCTTCCACAAATTTTCTATTTCGGATGATAGCCTGATTTCGTAATTCCGAATTTTCAAAAGACCAGATTAGTTCTTCGGCAAGCATTTCGATATGGTCAATTTCAATCAATTGCCCGTTTTTGCGATGTCTGATCCAGCTTTGGTTTCCGGGAATGCCCGAAACTACCGGGTAACAGTTGCAGGCCATGGCTTCAAATAAGGATGCCGATACTCCTTCGGTAATGGGCATGCTGATGTAAATGTTAGATTGCTGTAATAATTTAGGGAGTTCCGTATTGGGAATTCTTCCTGTGAAAATTACTTTATTTTCAATTTGCAATGCTGCGGCTAAGTCCTTCAAAGATTGTAGTCGGGTTCCTTCACCCACAATGGTTAATGAAAAGTCAATTCCTTTTTGATGTAAAATGCCAAAGGCTTTTAAAATGGAATCATGACGGTATTCGGGTTGCAAAGAACGTGTAACAATCGCTTCGATTTTTGTTGAGTTACTGATTGATGGCGTGAAAAGGGATAAATCAATTCCTTTTGGGAGCACTAAAACTTTGCTCATGTCTACACCAATTGCTTTCATCGAAATGGTCATAACAGGTCCCCAGGCGTGTATTAAATCTGCTTTTTTGAAGGCGTGTTTCTGAATGAATTTTTTAAAGGGGAGCAGGAGTGAACCTTCCGGCCACAAATCAGTTCGGCCTTGTTGTGCAATTGCAATAGGATGCATTCCTGAAATTGCTGCCAGAAAACCATAACTGGTGGTTCTTTCGGCAATAATCATGTCCGGTTTTTCCTGTTTTATTTTTTTCCGAATCGAAAGGGGAGAGAAGAGATATTCTAAAATACGTTTGAATCGGCTGAGTTTGGAATGGTTGGGTGTTTGAAGTTCCCAGGTGCAAATTTCAAAACCGCCAAATTCTTCAAGGCCTTTCATCCATGTAATGGCGTCAGCACGATAAGATTCTCCAAGAAAAAGTATTTTTCTTTTTTTCATTCGGCAAACTTAATTTTTTTGCCACAGATTAAAAGATTTTTAATGGATTTTTTAATTTGTATTAATCTCTAAAATCTGTGGCAAAACTTTATCTCGCATTTCTGGGGCACAGCATATCCCTTTTGAAGTTTTTTCGCCACGAATTCACGAATTAATTTAAAAAATTTGTGAATTCGTGGCGGTGTTTTTCTTTAAAATTCCTCAGTGTCTAAAGCGCGATTAAAGAATTCGTTTAAAGGTTTTAAAGCGATGAGTTTTTGGCTCATTTTCGAAATGAAGTCTTTTTGAGTCACTTCGTCGATGTTATATTTTTGGGTAGCGGTAAAGCTTTTTAATTTTAAAAACGCAATGGCAGGATGGTCTTTTTCATACCCTCTTGGCGGGTTTTTGAGAGTGCTGTTTTCGTTGACATCCAGACTGCCAAATTCCTTTTTGAAGTTTTTATCTGCCAGTATCGCTTCCAGATCTTCATGGAAAAAAGCAATTTCTTTGCGTATTTTTTTCAGATCTTCAGCTTCAGGTGAATAAAACCCTCCCGCAATAAAACTGGCTCCTTTTTCAATATGAACATAATATCCGGCTCGGTTGAGGCCTTTGACGGCTGAAGACATCCAGATTCCTAAATGTGCTTTGTATGGCGATTTGTCTTTAGAAAACCGAATATCACGATTGATCCTGAAAGTACAGTTTTTGACTTCTAATAGTTCCAGTGCAGGATCCAGAGGTTTCATCGCATCCAGTAAATCACTAACTAATTGGTGATAATCTTTTTTGAAAATTTCATATCGCTTCTTGTTCTCCAGAAACCAATCCCGATTGTTGTTCTTTTTTAAATCGTCTAAAAATTGCAATGATTCTTTCGTTAACATATCTTCTCTGTTATTGCAGTTGTTTTTTTAAGTCTTCTTCTTTGATGAAGCCGATGTTCTTCCATTTTTCGGCTTTGTTTTCGTACAAAATCATAGTAGGAAGCTGTTCGATTTTCATCTGAGTTGCTAAAGTTTCGTTTTTGTCCACATCAATACGAATGATAACCACTTTGTCCGCCATTTCTTTTTGCATTTTCAAAAGGTACGGTTCCATTTGTTTGCAGGGACCACACCATTCCGCATAAAAATCTACCAGAACTTTTTTGTCTGTCTTTAGCAAATTGTTAAACTCATCCATGGTCATTCCTGCGTTAGCTGTTGAAGGTTTAGAAAATCCTTCTGCATTCCATTTCATGATACCGCCTTCTAATTCATAGATGGTGGTAAAGCCCAATTCATTAAGTTTTGCAGCTGCTTTTTTGCTTCTTCCGCCACTTAAACAATAAACAAAAACAGGTTTCGTTTTATCGTAAGTTGCGACTTTGGTCTCAAAATCATCACCGTTCCAGTTAACATTTACCGCATTGTCAATATGATTAGATTCAAATTCTTCCGGAGTTCGAACATCCAATATTTGAGCGTTTTCGGTTGTTTTAATTTTTTCAGCAAAATCCTTCGGAGTAATTTCTTCAATAATACCGGATTTTTTTTCGTTGCAGGAAATGAATACGACCGAAAGTATAAGGAATAGAATTTTAGTGAACTTCATAAGGTTGTGTTTAAAAAATAGAATTGCTAAAATAATGATTTTTAATTAGTCAATTAGTTAATGAGATAAATCAAAATCATTATTTAATTATCTCATTGACGTAATTGTCTAATTTAAATATTTTGTAACTCTGATGCGTCGATTTTACAATAGCTTCGGTACGTTCAGGATGCGTGTCTGAGATAAAAAGCTGTCCGAAAGTTTCGCTGTTAACCATTTCGATAATTTTAGCCACACGGGTTTCATCTAATTTGTCAAAAATATCATCAAACAACAGCAGCGGTTTTACGCCGCTTTGTTTTTTTAAAAACTCAAATTGAGCCAGTTTCAAAGCAATCAGGAAAGATTTTTGCTGTCCTTGAGATCCGAATTTTTTAATAGGATGTGAATCAATTTCAAAGGAGAGGTCATCTTTGTGGATGCCTACGCTTGTGTACTGTAATGCGCGGTCTTTGTTGATGTTCTCCTTAAGCAGAGTCAATAAGTCTTTTTCGAACAAATTACTTTCGTAAACCAACTGTACGGTTTCTTCTGATCCGGTTATGGCCTGATGGTGTACATTAAATATAGGTATAAATTGTTCCAGGAAATCTTTTCGTTTCTCGAATATCGATTGACCAAAAGTATTCAGCTGTTCGTTGTATATGGATAAAGTATCATTGTCAAAAGTATGGTTCAATGCAAAATATTTCAGCAGTGCGTTACGCTGTACAATTACTTTCTGATATTGAATGAGCTGATGCAAGTAAGTGGAGTCCAATTGCGAAATCACACTGTCCATAAACTTACGGCGCGTTTCGCTTCCTTCCACAATTAAATCACGGTCGGCCGGAGAAATAATAACGAGCGGAATAAACCCGATATGATCAGAGAATTTATCGTAAGCTTTGCCGTTTCTTTTTAAAACCTTTTTCTGTCCTTTTTTTAAACTGCAGACAATCTGTTCGGTCCTGTCGTTTTTTTCTAATTCGGCATCGATTACAAAAAACTCTTCTCCGTGTTTGATATTTTGAACGGCCAAAGGATTGAAGTAACTTTTTCCGTAGGCCAGATGATAAATCGCATCAAGCACATTGGTCTTTCCAATTCCGTTTTTGCCAACAAAACAATTGATCTTGTGGTCGAAATCAAAATTGATTTCGGAGAAGTTTTTATAATTGAATAAAGAAATTTTGTTTAAATACATTTTTTTGGAAACTCTAAGGGAAAAATAGGATGTTTATTAATTAGACCTCGCGTTACTGGTTTCTTCTGCCACAGATTAAATGATTTTTAAAAGATTTCTTTGTTAAATCCAGCATGATAATTTTGTAATCTGTGAGAATCTGTGAAATCTGTGGCAAAAAATCTACCTAATAGCCAAGGAAAATCCTGTTTTTGAACAGCAAAAATTTGAGGGTGCAAATTATCGAAAATTATCGATATAAAAGGCTTTTGATCGGTTTGAAGCGGAATTATTTTCCGCTTGAGGAGGAAGGACTTGCTGTTGATGAAATTATTTTTTTTAAAATAGTGATAAAATTGATTTTTTTTACGTCGGTTTCAATAAAAATTTTATTTTTGCCGTTCACTAAATTAATTTTAAATGGCAACTTACAATAAAAGAGGATATAAAGCACCAAAAGAGAAAGAAGTTAAAGAAGTAAATGAGGAAACACAGGTAGTTATTGACGAGAAAGACAGTACAACAGCAGGTGTTTTTTCAAAGTTAGATGAAACTGCTTCAAAAACTGAGGATTGGGTAGCTAAAAATCAAAAAATCATTATTGGTTTAGTTGCTGGTATTGCAATTGCTACTATAGGATATTTAGCGTATCAGAAATTTGTTGAAAATCCTAAGCAGGATGAGGCTGCAAGCGAAATGTTTGTTGCTCAGCAAAACTTCGAAAAAGCGACTAATGGTGTAGCAAGTGATTCTCTGTACAAATTGGCTTTAAATGGTTCTGAAGGTAAATTCGGTTTCGTTAAAATCGCTGACGAATATTCAGGAACTGACGCCGGAAATTTAGCGAACTATTACGCGGGTATTGCTTCTTTGAACATTGGTAAATACGATGATGCAATTAAATATTTAGGAGAATTTAAATCAAAAGAAGCTATTGTAGGAGCTTTGGCAATTGGCGCTATTGGAGATGCTTATTCTCAAAAGAACCAACAAAAAGAAGCTTTAGACTATTACGTGAAAGCCGCTGAATCTAATAAAAATGATTTCACTACTCCTCGTTTCTTACTAAAAGCAGGTAAAACAGCTTTGGCTTTAGGTCAAAAAGAAGATGCTTTGAAGTACTTAACAGATATCAAAGACAACTACGACGCAACTCCGGAAGCTGCTGCTGTTGATGTATTGATCGGATTAGCACAATAATTTTAATTGCAGAGTTCAGATTTAGATTTTAGATTCGTATTTTAGCAATCTAAAATTTATACTCTAAAATATACAGATGGCTACTCAAAATAAAAATTTATCAGAATACGATAAAAACACAATCCCAAATGCGAAAGATTTTCGATTTGGGATTGTTGTTTCTGAATGGAATGAAACGGTTACCGAAGGACTTTATAATGGCGCTTTTGACGCTCTAACTGATTGTGAAGTTCCGGCTCATCAAATTATCCGCTGGAATGTTCCGGGGAGTTTTGAGCTTGTTTATGGTGCCAAGAAAATGCTGCAAACGCAAAACGTTGATGCGGTAATTGTAATTGGATGTGTGATTCAGGGAGAAACAAAACACTTTGATTTTGTATGTGAAGGTGTTACTCAGGGCATAAAAGATTTGAATGTTCAGACTGATATTCCTGTTATTTTTTGTGTTTTAACAGACAATAACATGCAGCAGTCCATTGACAGAAGTGGAGGAATTCACGGAAACAAAGGAACTGAAGCGGCAATCGCAGCAATCAAAATGGCTTATATTCGCCAACAGGCTTCTATGTCACACCCGTTCAATCAACCATTGTTGTCTTCAGGAGCACTTCAGATCGAAGATAAGCCAAGAAAAATTGAGAACGAATAAAACACAATTGTTTTAATAATACTAAAACCTATACTGTGTAAAATAGTATAGGTTTTTTGTTTTTTTTATGATAGCTGTTGTTTAAAAAGCCAACAGAAATTCATTAAATTTGTACACCTTGGTTTCAAAAACCAGAATTGAAATAATAATATTACCCTGAGATTTTACGGATTATTTTCGATAAAAATCGATGGACAACCTTTAACCCAAATTTTTTAATGTCGAGTATCATTCAATTACTTCCTGATCACGTTGCGAATCAAATTGCTGCCGGAGAGGTGGTTCAAAGACCTGCTTCGGTTGTAAAAGAGCTGTTAGAAAATGCTGTTGATGCGAAAGCAACTGACATTAAATTGATTATTAAAGATGCCGGAAAATCATTAGTTCAGGTTATCGATAATGGAATGGGGATGAGTGTAACTGATGCACGTTTGTGTTTTGCACGTCATGCTACTTCAAAAATACGCCAGGCCGAAGATCTTTTTTCACTTCATACTAAAGGGTTTCGTGGAGAAGCATTGGCTTCTATTGCGGCGATTGCGCACATGGAAATGAAAACGAAACAGGATCAGGAAGAACTGGGGACGCATATTGTAATTGAAGGAAGTAAATTTGTGTCGCAGGAAGAAGCTGTTTTGCCTAAAGGAACTTCTTTTGCGGTTAAAAATTTATTTTTTAATATTCCTGCACGTCGTAATTTCTTAAAATCGGATACGGTGGAATTTCGTCATGTTATGGACGAGTTTCAGCGTGTGGCAATGGCGCATCCTAATATTCATTTTACCTTTTACCACAATGGAAGCGAATTGTATAATTTGCCAGCGGCAGGTTATCGTCAGCGAATTGTGGGAATTATGTCCGGTAAAACCAATGAAAAATTGGTTCCGGTAAGTGAAGATACAGAGATCATTAACGTTCAGGGATTTGTTTGCAAGCCAGAGTTTGCGAAGAAAAGCAGAGGAGAGCAATTCTTTTTTGTAAACGATCGTTTCATTAAAAGCGGGTATCTGCATCATGCAGTAATGGCGGCTTATGACGGACTTTTGAAAGACGGTTCGCAGCCAAGTTACTTTTTATATTTGAAAGTTCCGCCCAATACGATTGATATCAATATTCATCCTACCAAAACAGAAATTAAGTTTGATGATGAGCAGGCCTTGTACGCCATTTTAAGAGCCTCTATAAAACACAGTTTGGGGCAGTTTAATGTCGCACCGGTTTTAGATTTTGAGCGTGACGCCAATTTAGATACTCCGTATCATTATAAAGATTTAGAAGCCGAAACGCCAACGATTCAGGTTGACGGGACTTTTAACCCGTTTACAGATGATAAAACCAATCAGCATTATGCAAAATCGGGATCAGGTTCCGGTTTTAGTTCGGGTTCTGGTTTTAGCTCAGGATCTGGTTCGGGGTCAAATTCAGGTTCAGGTTCAGGCTCAAGTTATAGCTCAGGAGCAAATTCTTATTCCGGTTATTCTAAAAGAGTCGAGCCAACGGCAAGCTGGGAAAGTTTATATACTGGTTTAGAGACAGAAAGTATCGAAAGTTCACCGTTTACCTTCGAAAACGAAGAAGTCACCTCCTCATTATTTAACGATAATGAAATTGAACAAGCGAGTCAGGGAACGTATCAGATTCATAAAAAATATATAGTCTCACCAATTAAGTCCGGAATGGTGATTGTCGATCAGCAAAGAGCACATCAGCGTATTTTGTACGAGCAGTTTTTGTTGAATATGACCGTTAATCAGGCCTCTAGTCAGCAATTATTGTTTCCGTTGAATTTATTTTATTCTTCGGCCGAAATGAAACTGATCGAAGAACTGAAACCTTCTTTAGAAACAACCGGTTTCGTTTTTGATGAAGCTCAAACTGATCATATTGTGATTTCCGGAATTCCGGTAAACATTACCGAAAGCGAAGTCTCTCTGGTTATCGAACAATTATTAAGTGATTTGCAGGACGGAATTCCGGCCAACAGTTACAGTCAGAATGATACTATTGCCAAGTCGATGGCTAAAAGTTTAGCGGTTAAAACCGGATCGTATTTAACCGAAAAAGAACAGGACAATCTGGTTAACGGATTATTTGCCTGCAAAGATCCAAACATTTCACCTTTTCAAAAACCTACCTTCATCACCATGCGTGTAGAAGATATAGATAAAAAGTTTGCCTTATGATGAACAACATGACTCCTGTAGTAAAACAACTGCTTATAATTAATATCATATTTTTTATAGGGGCTCAGTTAGTACCAGTTTCCGAGCAGTTTTTTGCATTATTTTTTCCGGAAAGCGATTTTTTTAAACTCTGGCAGCCCATAACACACATGTTTATGCATGGCGGTATTTTGCATATTGCCTTTAATATGTTTGCGATGGTTTCTTTCGGATCGGCCTTGGAACATTTTTGGGGAGGAAAGAAGTTTATTTTCTTTTACATCTCCTGTGGATTAGGTGCCGCTTTATTGCAAATAGGGGTAAATTATTTGCAATTCCAGGCAGCTTTAGAGCCGGTAAGAAGTTTAGGGTTATCAGATGCGACATTACATCAGATCTTAAATGTAAATTTTAGTGACGGGTCGGGTTTTAGATCCGATTTGTTTTTTGATCAAATTAAGCCAATATTGGAAGGGGTTGGAAAGACCAATCTTACTGAAGAAGGGTTTAAAGGATTATTTAATGCTTCTGTAATTACTCAGGTACCAATGGTAGGAGCTTCCGGAGCTATTTACGGACTTTTGGTGGCTTTTGCTTTTATGTTTCCAAATGCTGAGCTTGCATTGATGTTTATACCAATTCCGATTAAGGCGAAATATTTTGTACCAGGAATTTTAGCAATTGATTTGTTTTTAGGTTTCAAAGGAGATTCTATATTTGGAGGAGGAGGTACAGGAGTCGCTCACTTCGCTCATATTGGAGGTGCGGTCATTGGGTACTTCATGATGTGGTACTGGAAAAAAAATCAGTTTAATAACAATCGTTGGAATTAATTTTTAACTTTAATATTGCAAATAAAAACTAAAGAAAGCTTTTATGAACATTCTGGATGATTTAAAATTACAATATCGATTAGGCGGAATAGCCATGCGTGTTATTTTTTGGAACATTGGTTGTTTCCTGATTTCATTAGTGTTATTCTATAACTTTTCTACAGCTCAGTTTGCTTTTCCGAACTGGCTGGCATTGTCATCAGATCCTGCCGTTTTTATGTTCAAGCCCTGGACATTTTTAACGTATGCTTTTTTTCATTATGGCTTTCTGCATTTATTGTTTAATATGATGGTGTTGAATTTTGCAAGTCAGTTGTTCCTGACTTTCTTCACCCAAAAACAATATCTCGGACTGTATATTTTAGGAGCCATTTTTTCAGGGATTGTTTTTGCACTGAGTTTTTATTTTTTAAATATTTCAGCGCCTATAGTTGGAGCTTCGGCTGCAATCATGGCAATCCTGATGGGTGTTACCACTTATCAGCCATTGATGAATGTGCGTTTACTGCTTATAGGCAATGTAAAGCTTTGGCACATTACAGCTGTGATTTTGGTTCTTGATTTAATGCAGTTTCGTTTAGACAATACCGGAGGACATATCTCGCATTTGGCAGGAGCTTTCTTTGGATTCCTTTTTATCAAGCTGCTTCAAAACGGTACAGATCTTAGTAAAATTGTTTCCAGAACATTAGATTTCTTTGCCAATTTGTTTAAAAAATCTCCATCGACCCCATTCACAAAAGTTCATAAAAATTACAAAAAACCTACTGAAAAAGTGACGTCAAGAATTGTTACGAAAGACAAAACGCAACAACAAATTGATGAAATTTTAGACAAAATCAGCCAGTCCGGCTATGATTGTCTGACAAAAGAAGAAAAAGAGTTTTTATTTAAAGCTGGAAAATAATCGTTTTAGGCCCGCAATATGAAAAACCTTTCATGGTTTAATAAAATAATGTTCTTTTTGAATATAGTGCTAACTGTACTGACCTTTAGTATTTATATTTTACCATTTCTGGCACCAAAGAGTTTTCCGCTTCTATCGGTCTTAACGCTCTTTATGCCGGCTTTCTTCGTTCTCAATGGTTTGTTCTTTGTCTATTGGGGAATTCAGTTTAAAAAACGTCTTATTTTATCCGGTTTGGTATTGTTAACCGGAATTACTTTTATCAGTAAATTTTATAAATTCTCGACAAAAGAATATGTTAGGGACGAGAGAGATTTCTCGGTAATGAGCTATAATGTGCGTCTTTTTAATGTCTTTAAATGGCTCGACCGCGACGATATTCCTTCCAATATAAAAGCTTTTATCGACGAAAAAGATCCGGATATCCTGTGTATTCAGGAGTATTCCAACTCGGCTCATCTGGATTTGAAAGTGTATCCGCATCGTTACATTTTCATCGAGGGAAATAAAATTAAAACCGGTCAGGCGATCTTTTCAAAATTTCCTATTATTAATCAGGGAAATATCATCTTTCCCAACTCAGATAATAACGTAATCTATGCCGATATTAAAAGAGGTAAAGAGGTTATTCGTGTGTACAACATGCACCTGCAGTCTATAAAAATTTCGCCGGATGTAAGTGATATTTCAGATAATATTGATCATGTTAATCAGGAAAAATCGCAGTTAATTTATACCCGAATCAGTAAAGGATTTAGACAACAACAGGAGCAAGCCGAGATCTTTAAAGAAAATATCAAACAATGCAAAAACCCGATTATTATTTGTGGAGACATGAACAATAGTCCGTTTTCATATGTTTACCGAAATATCAAAGGAAAACTCAAAGACGCCTTTGAAGAAGCCGGAGAAGGATTTGGAGCCACCTATAAGTTTCGTTATTATCCGGCACGTATTGATTATATTTTTACGGATAGTAAAATGAAAGTCAAACAATTTGAAAGTTTTTCCGACTTCGAAAACTCAGATCATTATCCTATTATGACGAGGCTTTCTATTGAGTAGCGTTTTTAGGATCGCGTAAGGAGCGAGAATGTTTAACCGCAAAGGACGCGAGGAATTTTTACTTATTAGATTTTATATAAACGCAAGGTTCGCANNTGCGAACCTTGCGTTTATATGTGTAAACTTAGACAAAAAAACTTTGCGTCCCTTGCGGTTAAGCCACAGTAAACTACTTATAGATTCAGTTTTCGGTATTGCAATGGAGAGGTCTGTTTGAGTTCTTTAAACTTTCTGTTGAAATTGGAGATGTTGTTAAAGCCGCATAATTCGGCAATTTCGAGAACCGAAAGTTCACTGTTGTTGGCCAGCAGTTTGGAAGCGTGTTCGATTCGCACTTCGATTAAAAACTGGAAAAAGGACTTGTTGGTCCGGACTTTAAAATACCGGCAGAACGCATTTTTAGTCATATTGGCAATAGAAGCAATCTCATCCAGGTTAATGTTTTTTTGGTAGTTGGTCATAACATGTTCGAATACCGTCTGCATTCGTTTCCCTTCATTATCTGTGATTTTTTTATCGTACAAATGGTTGGAGAGCTGTTCTCTCTCGCTGTTAGAAAGCCACTTTATGATTTCCAGAAACAAAATGAAGCGTTCGTAGTTGTCTGATTTGTTTAGTTTTTTAAAAGATTTGACGATTTTTTTAGGGGGATTGTGGGTGATAAATCCATTTTTGCTGTTTTCTAAAAAAGGCTGGATGTTTTTGAAAGTGGTTAGCGAGAAAAAATCTTTTCCAAATGAGTTTGTGGTAAAGAATAAGGTACGCATAATGGAAGATTCATTATCATATACTTCACTTCTGAAAACATGAGGTAAATTGCTTCCAATCATTAAGATATCGCCTTCGCGGTAATGCGAGATGGTATCTCCGGCAAATATGGCACCCTGTCCTTTTTCGATAAAACTAATTTGTATTTCTTCGTGCTGATGGAGTTTGTCGTAAAACACGATCTCTCTATCCTCTTGATATATAAGAGGATCTTCTCCCGATTTAGGGATTTTAAATGGAAAAACTTTCATGGTTGGTCAAGGTTAGTTCATTCAAATATATTTTATTTTGTCAAAAAAATAGCAATATATTAATTGGTTTTTTGTGTAATCAGTTTATATAGGGTAATATAGTATTGTTTTGAGGTAATTTTTAAGCCTCTTGCTTTGTTCAATATAAATAATTTTGGTTTTAATTAAAATCGATATTATGAGTATTCAATGGAAAGGCGTTATGCCGGCAGTAACAACCAAATTTACTGCAGATGATAAATTAGACTTCGGAATGTTTGAAGTTAACTTAAAAGCACAATTAGAAGCAGGTGTTGAAGGAATAATTCTGGGCGGAACATTAGGAGAAGCCAGTACTCTTTTGGAAGAGGAAAGAAGAGAATTGGTAAAAAATACGGTTAGCCTGGTAAACAATCAGGTACCAGTAATTATGAATATTGCAGAGCAAACTACACGTGCCGCAATTTTAGCAGCCAATAAAGCCGAACAAGATGGAGCAAAAGGTTTAATGATGCTGCCTCCAATGCGTTACAAAGCTTCTGATTTTGAAACGGTAACGTATTTTTCTGAAGTCGCAAAAAATACATCACTTCCAATAATGATATACAATAATCCGGTAGATTATAAAATTGAAGTTACACTGGATATGTTTGAAGAACTGTTGAAGTTTGATAACATTCAGGCAGTAAAAGAATCAACAAGAGATATTTCTAATGTTACCAGAATGATTAACCGTTTCGGTGACCGATTAAAGATTTTATCAGGAGTAGACACTCTGGCTTTAGAAAGTTTATTGATGGGGTCTGACGGATGGGTTTCAGGTCTGGTATGTGCTTTTCCAAAAGAAACTGTTGCAATATACAAATTAGCCAAAGCCGGAAGAATTGATGAGGCTTTGAAAATATACAGATGGTTTCTTCCTTTATTAGAATTAGACATTAATTCATTTTTAGTACAAAATATTAAGCTTGCAGAAGTAGCAACAGGTATCGGGACAGAATATGTTCGCGCACCAAGATTACCGCTTCAGGGAGCTGAAAGAGAAAAAGTTTTAGATATTATTGCCAAATCCTTAGCATCAAGACCAACTTTGCCTGATTATAAAAACTTGTAACAGTAAGTAAGCTGATACAATTGGTTTTACAAATTTCTTCTTTTAAGAATTGTAAAGTATTTATTCAAACAACAAAAAAAGAAATATGATTACAGGAAAAAATTACGTGGGAAGTACACTAAAAGCTGGGGGCAATAAAACATTTAAAACATTTAATCCGCAGCAGAATGTCGAAAATCCCTGGGTTTTTACAGAAGCAACTCATGAAGAAATTGAAGAAGCAGTTGCTTTGGCTCATCAGGCATTTGGAACGTATAAAAAATGTTCCGGTTTAGAAAGAGCCGGTTTTTTGAATGCTATCGCTGACGAAATCGTAGCTTTAGGAAATGATTTGTTAGTTCAGTATTGCAGTGAATCCGGCTTTCCAATGGGCAGAGCGGAGGGGGAGCGCGGAAGAATGGTTGGTCAACTACGCGCGTTTGCCCAAATGCTCATTGAAGGGAGCTGGGTTCAGGCTGCAATTGATACGGCAATAACAGACAGGGTTCCTGCACCAAAAGAAGATTTGCGTAAAATTTTGGTACCCCTTGGCCCGGTGGTGGTTTTTGGGTCCAGTAATTTTCCGTTTGCATTTTCAACAGCTGGTGGAGATACCACTTCAGCATTAGCGGCGGGTTGTCCTGTGATTGTAAAAAGTCATTCGATGCATGTGGGAACAGGCGAAATGGTTGCTTCGGCTATTATAAAAGCAGCACAAAAAACAAATATGCCGGAAGGTGTTTTCTCCAATCTTATTGGTGGGGGAACAACTCTTGGAACTGCATTGGTGAAACATCCGTTGGTAAAAGCAGTTGGTTTTACCGGAAGTATCCGTGCCGGAAGAGCCTTGTTTGATCTGGCAGCACAGCGACCGGAGCCAATTCCGGTTTTTGCCGAGATGGGAAGTGTAAATCCTGTGGTGCTTTTGCCAAATGCTGTAAAGGTAAACAGTCAAAAATGGGCTACAGCTTATGCAGGATCTATCACGCTTGGAGCAGGTCAGTTTTGTACCAATCCAGGATTACTGTTTGGAATTAAAGGAGCTGAGTTAGATAAATTCTCAGAAGAATTAACTCAGGCCATTGAAAAAATAGAAGCATTTTGTATGTTGCATCCTTCAATGAAAGAAGGTTTTGAAGAAGGATCAGCAACTATGCTGGCACAGAAAGGTGTTGCAAAAATTGCAGAATACAAAGGTGACGCGGCACCAAATTACGGAGTACAGAAAGTTTTAACCGTAGACGGGAAAACTTTTTTAGAGAATAAAATCTTAAGTCATGAGGTTTTCGGACCTGTTTCGGTACTGGTGCAATGCGATGATGAACAACAATTGCTGACGATTATCAATCAATTGGACGGGCAGTTGACAGGTACTATTATTGGAGAGCCTGAGGAATTGAAAAATCAGGACGAATTAATTGCAGCGATGCAGAGTAGAGTGGGACGATTGATTTTTAACGGTGTTCCTACAGGAGTTGAAGTTTGTCCTTCAATGATTCACGGAGGGCCTTACCCTGCTTCTTCTGATTCGAGATTTACTGCCGTTGGAATTCATGCGGTTTATCGCTGGGTTCGACCGTTTAGTTATCAGAATTGGCCCAATGAATTATTACCTGCAGAATTGCAAAACGAGAATCCATTACAGATTTTAAGAACCTTAAATAATATTCAAACAAAATCCCAGATAGCATAAATGGTAAAGAAGACTTTTTTTTGTGTAGATGCACACACTTGCGGGAATCCTGTAAGAGTGGTGGCAGGCGGTGGGCCTAATTTGACTGGCGCTAACATGAGCGAAAAACGTCAGCATTTTTTAAAAGAATTTGACTGGATCCGTAAAGGACTAATGTTTGAACCCCGCGGACATGATATGATGAGCGGAAGTATTTTATATCCGCCAAGCGATCCTGCAAATGATTTTGGAATTTTGTTTATCGAAACTTCCGGTTGCCTGCCAATGTGTGGTCACGGAACCATTGGTACCATTACCATTGCCATTGAAGAAGGTTTGATAACCCCAAAAATACCGGGAAAAATAAGAATGGAAGCTCCTGCCGGTCTTGTGAATATTGAGTACCAGCAAACCGGAAACAAAGTCGACTGGGTACGTCTGACCAATGTAAAGTCCTATTTGGCAGCAGAAGGATTAACTATTGATTGTCCTGAACTGGGAGAAATTACTTTTGATGTGGCATACGGAGGGAATTATTATGCGATTGTGGATCCACAGGAAAACTTTTCAGGTATTCAGAATTTTTCGGCAGGTAAAATTATCCAGTTGAGTCAGGAAGTTCGAAAGAGAATTAATGCCAAATATCCGGACTATTTTATCCATCCGGAAAATGATACCATTCGTGATGTGAGTCATATGCTTTGGACGGGAGAGCCTTTAGATCCGACATCGTCAGGTCGAAATGCTGTTTTCTATGGAGACAAAGCCATCGATCGTTCTCCTTGTGGTACCGGAACATCAGCAAGAATTGCACAGCTGCATGCCAAAGGGAAACTTAAAGTAGGAGAAGATTTTATTCACGAAAGTTATATTGGCAGTAAGTTCATTGGAAAAGTGGTGGAGGAAACTTCAATTGGAGAGATTCCTGCGATTGTACCAAGTATTCAGGGCTGGGCAAAAGTATACGGTTACAACACCATCATCATCGATGAAGCAAATGATCCGTATGCTCATGGTTTTCAGGTAATTTAAAAAATATTAAAAATTTAGATTCATTGAAGGAGGATAAGATTCTTCTTCAATGAATTTTTTAATTTCGTACAAATGAAAAGAATAAGTATAGTTGGAGGAGGTATAATAGGCTTGTGTACCGCTTATTATCTGGCTAAAGAAGGATATGAGGTAACTATTTTTGATCAGTCTCCTATGGATGACGGTTGTTCTTATGGAAATGCCGGAATGATTGTTCCGTCGCATATTATTCCGTTGGCACAGCCCGGTATGATTGCTCAGGGAATCAAATGGATGTTCGACAGTCAGAGCCCGTTTTATGTAAAACCGAGATTAGATGCCAATCTGATGAAATGGGGGCTGCAGTTTTACAAACACGCCAATGAGAAACACGTCGCAAATGCAATGCCGGCACTGCGTGATTTGTCACTGTTAAGTAAAGAATTGTATCAGGATTTTGCCAGAGAAAACAATTCGTTTTTCTACGAAGAAAAAGGACTTCTGATGTTGTATAAAACGGATAAAGTAGCACATGAAATGTTTCATGAAGGACGAGAAGCCGAAAAACTGGGTTTAAAAGTAGATTATCTTTCTGCGGCAGCAGTTGCAAAATTAGAGAACGGTACTAAAACCGATATTTTAGGAGGGATACATTATAAAGGCGATGCCCATTTATACCCACAAAAATTCATGCAGTTTATCAAAGAAGAATTAAAACGTTTAAAAGTAGAAATTTACTCCGGTACAACAGTACAGGATTTTACTTTCGATCATCATAAAATTACAAAGGTCGTAACAGATAAAGGTGCATTTAACACAGATGAAGTTGTGTTGGCGGCCGGTTCCTGGAGTCCTTCATTGGCTAAAAAACTCGGGATTTCAGTTTCTATTTTACCGGGAAAAGGATACAGTTTTACACTGAAGGATCAAGATCATAAACCTTCGATTCCTTCGATTCTATGTGAAGGAAAGGTGGCTGTAACCCCTATGAACAATGATATTCGTTTTGGGGGAACTATGGAGATTACCCATACCGGAGATACCAAAATCAATAAGAACAGATTACAGGGAATCATAAACAGTATCAATGAGTTTTATCCCGATATGCAGGTAGGAATGCCTGAAAATAAGGATACCTGGTTTGGTTTCAGACCTTGTACACCTTCGGGAATGCCAATCATTACGCGTGCCAAAAAAGTTGTAAATTTGACTTTCGCCACCGGACATGCGATGATGGGTTTAAGCCTTGCACCAGCCACCGGAAAAATAATCACAGAGATTATTTCAGGCAAAAAAACTTCGGTTGATACTAAAATGTTTCAATTATAAATTATGAGATACGATTCAATTCCGGCTTCTTTATTCGAAAATAACCGTAAGAGGTTTATCGAAAAAATGCAGACTAACAGTTTGGCTATTCTTACTTCAAACGATGTGATGCCCAATAATACAGATGATGTTATGGGGTTTGCGCAAAATAATGATTTGTTTTATCTGTCCGGAATTGAGCAGGACGAAACCATTTTGGTACTTTATCCCGATGCTTTTAAAGAAGAAAACAGAGCTATTTTATTTGTAAAAGAAGTCACTGAACATACATTAATCTGGGATGGAGATTTCTTGACCAAAGAAAAAGTTACGGCGCTTTCCGGAATTAAAAATGTAAAATGGATACACGAATTTGAAAAAGCCCTACAGCTGTTTGCCTTTGAGGCCGATGCCATTTATCTGGGGCACAACGAGCACATTAAAAGAATAACTTCGGAAATGAATACCCGTCAGGATCGAATGATTCAGTGGTGCAAACAAAAATATCCGTTGCATCACTACGAACGTGTAGCCAAAATAACAAGAGAGCTGCGTCCAATAAAATCAGCAGAAGAAATTGCTTTAATTCAAAAAGCAGTGGTAATAAGTATCGAAGGATTCAAAGCATTGTTAAAAGCAGTAAAACCTAATGTAAAAGAATACGAACTGGAAGCTGAGCTGGCGTACCATTACATCAAAAACGGAGGAAATCGTCATGCCTTCAAACCTATTATCGCTTCGGGTAAGAATGCCTGTGCTTTACATTACAATACCAATGATTCGGTTTGTCAGGACGGCGATATGCTTTTGGTCGATTTTGGGGTTTGTTATGGCAATTATAATTCCGATACTACGCGCTGTCTTCCGGTAAACGGAAAATTTTCTCCTCGTCAGAAAGAAGTTTACCAATCCGTTTTGCACTGTTTGAAAGAAGGATCAAAATTTTTAAAACCGGGTGTTTTATCGAAAGAATACGAATTGCAGATGGCAAGTCTGGTGGAAGCCGAACTGGTAAAATTAGGTTTGATTACTTTGGAAGAAATTGAAGCGCAAGACCCCGAAAATCCTGTGTACAAAAAATACTTCATGCACGGAACGGCTCATTTTTTGGGACTGGATGTTCATGATGTGGGATTGTATTCCAAACCTTTTGAAAAAGGAATGGTGCTTACCTGCGAACCCGGAATTTATATTCGGGAAGAAGGAATTGGCTGCCGACTGGAAAATGATTATTTGTTAACCGAAGACGGAAACATTAATTTATCTGAAGGATTGCCTATTGAAATTGAAGAAATAGAACAGCTATTAAATACTAAATAAACCATGATTAAAAAACACTTCTTACTGCTTCTTTTGGTTTGCTCGGGCATTTGGGCTCAAAAGGATATTGATATTAACGAACTAAAGTGGCTGCCCAATTCACATTCGTTTTGGGTAAATTCCGGAAAGGATATTTTGGTGTATGATGTGGATAAACTCAATCAGAATACCACTGTTTTAACCCAACAACAGCTCACAACAGCAGGTTTTAACGGAGAAGTAGAAGAATTAGTCTGGAACCAGAATAAAACTAAAGTTCTGGTGTATACCAACTCAAAAAAAGTATGGAGAGCCAATACAAGAGGCGACTATTGGTTTTTTGACTTGACGACCGGAAAAGGAAGAAAATTGGGAGCCAGTTTAGAAGAGTCTTCTTTAATGTTTGCCAAATTTTCTGCGGATAACGAAAATGTGGCCTACGTTTCAAAACACAATATTTACCTTGAAAATCTGGCGTCAGGAAAGATTACCGCTTTAACGACAGATGGAACTGATAAAGTAATCAATGGAACTTTTGACTGGGTTTACGAAGAAGAATTGGCTGCGCGTGACGGATTTCGCTGGAGTCCTGATGGTAAAAGTATTGCTTTTTGGCGTGTAGATGCTTCGGAGACAAAGTTTCACTTAATGATTAACAATACAGCTGCTCTATACCCATTTGTAGTTCCGGTAGAATATCCAAAAGCTGGAGAAAAACCTTCTGCTGTAAAAATTGGAGTTATTGATATCACTTCTTTAAAAACCAACTGGCTTGATATTCCGGGAGAACCGGATAATAATTATTTGGTTCGTATGGAATGGATAGCTAAAAATGAGGTAATGGCCATACAATTGAATCGAAATCAAAATCAGGTTTCGATTTACAATTGCAATACACAATCCGGAAAGGCAACTTTGGTATATCAGGAAAAGTCAGCAGAATGGATTGATGTTTTTGATATTTCCTCTGGCGTGTACGATGGTTTCCCTTGTCAGTTTGTAGACAATGGTAAATCTTTTTTATGGAGTTCAGATGCCGATGGCTGGATGCACGTGTACAAAATAAGCCGTGACGGAAAAAAGAAAGAACTGATTACAACCGGAAATTTCGATGCTTATTTTAAAGCTTATAATGACAAGACAAAATCAATTTATTATATCGCAAGCCCAAAAGATGCTACGCAGCGTTATCTGTATGAGACGAATATTAATTCACTTAAAACCAAAAGAATAACTCCGGAAGTATTTGAAGGAACTAATGAATATGAGTTTTCGACAGACGGATCGTACGCTAAACACACCAATTCTAATATCAATCGCGATTTTAATGTACGTTTGGTTTCACTTTCCGATCATAAAAAAATACTGCCAAAAGAGGCTGATGTTTTTGTAAAACCAACACGTGACTTTTCATTAGAGAAATTCAAAGTAGCCACTGTCGACGGAGTTGAAATCGATGGAATCATGGCAAAACCTCTTGATTTTGATCCGACAAAAAAATACCCGGTGTTCTTTTATGTTTATGGAGAGCCAATGGCTTCGGTAGCGAATGACATGCCTTATTTTAATGGATTTATTGACTTGTTAATTCCGAAAGGATACATTGGGATTGCCATGGACAACAGAGGAACTCCGGTTTTGAAAGGAAGGAAATGGAGAAAATCAATCTATAAAAATATTGGAATCATCAACACCCGTGATCAGGCTATGGCGGCCAAAGAAGTACTGAAATGGAACTTTATTGATACGAACAGAGTGGCCATACACGGATGGAGCGGAGGAGGAGCTGTAACTTTGAACCTGATGTTTCAGTACCCTGAAATATACAAAACCGGTGTAGCAATTGCAGCAGTTACCGATCAGCATTTTTACGATAATATTTACACCGAACGTTATATGGGATTGCCGGACGAAAATGGAGCCGCCTACATTCAGGCTTCACCCGTAACACACGCAAAGAACTTAAAAGGAAATTTGCTTTACATTCATGGAACCGGCGATGATAATGTGCACTATAAAAATGCAGAAGTTTTGATTGATGAACTGATAAAATACGACAAAGTTTTTAATTTAATGATCTACCCAAATCGTACGCACAGCATTCATGAAGGCGAAGGAACCCGAAAACATTTAGTCGATACTTTTATAAAATTTATTGAAGAAAAGTGTCCTCCGGGAGCGAAATAAAATCATTTTAAAAGCATAAAAAAAGGGAGAATTTCTGTAAAAAGGATTTCTCCCTTTTTTTATGGTCTAAAATCAATTAAAAAAATACAAAAAGTAAGAAAATAAGCACGTATGTTGCGCGAATTTGAAAGGGTAAGATAATACATGTAAAATATTAAATGTGTAACAAAAGGGTAATATAATAGGTTTTTGCGATAATATATTATCATAAAAATTATCAAAAAAGCAAAACATTTGCCAATACTAATTATAAAACCATTTTATGAAATTCAAGTTTTTTCAAAGAAAAACGGTAGTACTTTTTTTTGTACTGCTAGCACAATTTGCGCTCGCACAGGAGCGGGTTGTATCGGGAATTGTTTCAGATAATGCAGGCTTACCTTTACCGGGTGCGAGTGTATTGATCAAAGGAACAAAAACAGGAGCTCAAACTGATTTTGACGGTAAATATTCTATAAAGACAAGTCAAAATGCAGTTTTAATCTTTAATTATATTGGCATGAAGGCTGTAGAGGTAACCGTTACGGGGAACACTGCCAATGTTTCTTTATCCCCTGCTTCAGAGCAGCTGCAGGAAATTGTCGTTACCGCTCTGGGGTTGAAAAGAGAAAAGAAATCTTTGGGATATGCCACTCAGGAAATTAAAGGAGAAGACCTGACCAAAGTAAACAATGGTAACGTTGCCAATGCGATTTCAGGTAAAATTGCCGGTGTACAAATCAGACGTAACAATAATATTGGAGGTTCAACGAATGTGGTGATTCGTGGTACTACTTCTTTAACTGGAAATAATCAGGCGTTATGGATTGTAGACGGTATTCCGTTGAATAATGACAATACCAATAGTGCCGATCAGAAAAGCGGAGGTAACACAGGAGGATACGATTACGGAAATGCCGCTTCGGATATCAATCCTGACGATATCGAAACGATGAACGTACTGAAAGGAGCTGCAGCTTCTGCTTTGTATGGTTCAAGAGCTTCAAACGGGGTGATCCTTGTAACACTAAAAAAAGGAAGTAAATCTAAAGGAGGTTTAGGCGTAAGTTTTAGCTCCGGAGTAACTGTTGGTGTAGTTGATAAAAAAACATTACCGGAGTATCAAAATCAGTACGGTGGTGGATATGGTGACTTCTATGGCACAGTAGATTTAGGAAGTGGAGTACATCCGTATGCTGCAACCGATGATGCTTCATGGGGACCTAAATTTGATCCTAGTTTGTTAGTGTACAACTGGAGTTCTTTCTACCCTGAATTACCGGGTTACGGAAAAGCTACTCCTTGGACAGCAGTAAAGAAAAATCCAAATGATTTTTATCAAAAGAGTTTAACGTTTATTAATAATATCGCTTTTACCGGATCAGGTGAAAAAGGAGATTTCAGATTTGGTTATACGAACTATAACATGAATCAGGGGATTTTGCCAAACAGCAACAATCGTAAAGACAATTTTAACTTCTCAGGAAGCTATAACATTCTGCCTAAAACTAAAATTTCAGCATCGGCCAATTATTTAAAAGCAAATGCGAAAGGAATGAATGAGACTGGTTATGGTGACGGTGGAAATAACTATCTGAGCAGTATCAGACAATGGTACTCTACTAGTGTAGATTTTCAGGATTTAAAAGATGCTTATGACCTTACAGGAAAAAATACAACCTGGAGCGTTGGAGGACCAAATGATTTAACATTGCAGTTTCATGACAATCCATATTTTCAAAGATACAACAACTACAACACTTTAGATCGTGATCGTTTTTTCGGAAACTTTGCTTTGAGTACACAAATCACCGATTGGTTTGATGTTACAGGTAAGGGTGCTGTAGATACCTATAGTCAGTTACAGGAAGAGCGCATTGCTGTGGGATCAAAAAGAACACCAAATGCACTTGGACAGTATACCAGATTTGATAAAACGTTCAGAGAGATCAACTTTGATTTGATCATGAATTTTAAAACCAATATTACAGACGGAATTAAGTTCAACGGAATGCTTGGAGCTAATTCAAGACGTTCAGTGAGTAAGTCAATTTTTGCAGCAACAAATGGCGGACTGGTAGTGCCTGGAATTTATGCTTTGAGTAATTCTATTGATAAAATCAACAGCCCTGGTGAGTCAGAAGTAGCCATCGGTACCAACAGTGTTTATGCTAATGCGAGTTTCAATTTTATGGAAACTTATTTCTTAGAGGGAAGTTATCGTGTAGATAAGTCTTCAACGTTACCATCAAGTAATAGTACTTATACGTACCCTTCGATTACAGGAACTTATATCTTTAGTAACCACATTAAAACAAATTGGTTGTCTTTTGGAAAACTTCGTTTGAATTATGCAGAAACAGGTAATGATGCTCCGTTTGCTGTGATTGCAGCAACTTATCCAAAAGGTGATAATTTTGGACCTGACGGAATTCGTTTCTCTACAGAAAACAATAAAAGTAACTCTAATTTAAAAAGTGAGTTGACAAGAGGTGTTGAAGCCGGTATAGAACTTAAATTGTTCAATAATCGTGTAGGTCTTGATTTCTCTTACTACAAAAGTAATACAACCAACCAGATTCTTTCAGTTGAAACACCTACACAAACCGGATACACCAGAGCCTGGATAAACGGAGGAGATGTTCAGAATAAAGGATATGAGGTGACCTTGTCTGTAATTCCGGTAAAAACAGCCAATTTTAGTTGGGAAGCAAAAGTAAACTGGTCTACCAATAAAAATGAAGTAATTTCATTAGGAGGAGCTGACAGAATTTCGTTAGGATCTTTCCAGGGAGTAGGATATGTTGCTGAGGTTGGAAAACCAATTGGACAGTTGATCGGTTCCGGATTTACTTATTTAAACGGAGAAAAAGTAATTCGTTCAAACGGAAGATATTTGCAAACGGCCGGAGCAACAATTGGGGATATAAACCCGGATTGGATTGGTGGTTTGAACAACGTAATTACGTATAAAAATTTCTCATTGAACTTTTTGATTGATGTGAAAAAAGGAGGAGACGTTTATTCATTAGACCAACGTTTCGGACATACTACAGGTATTTATGAAAGTACGGTTTCGAACAATCATTTAGGAAATCCACAAAGAAATCCGATTGCAAGCGGCGGAGGGATTCTGTTGTCTGGGGTTAAAGAAGACGGAACTCCAAATGATAAAGTGGTAAGTGTAGAAGGAGCAAATGGATATTCATTTTACAATTCCATGCCGGAACAGCAATATGTTTACGATGCTTCTTATGTGAAATTACGTGAATTAGGATTAAGCTACAGATTGCCATCAAAATTCCTTGCAAAGACTTTTATCACTAATATGATTTTGTCAGTTAATGGAAGCAACTTATGGATCATTCATAAAAATTTACCTTATGCTGATCCGGAAGCGGGACTTTCTTCAGGAAATCTTCAGGGCTTTCAAACCGGAGTTTTGCCTACCTCAAAAGAGTATAACTTTAATATGAAAGTTCAATTCTAAAAACAAAAAAAATGAAAATAGTAAAAACGATATTTTTTGCAGGAGCCATTTTACTTTCGGTAGCCTCTTGTGATAACTTAGAAGATTTAAATCAGGATAAAAAAGCATATACCACCGTTTTGCCGGGGGCGCTCATGACCAATGCGCAGGTAAATTATGCGTTCTTCCTGACCAATGCTTCAGTAAACAGCAATAATTTTAGAGGATATGCTCAATATTGGTCTACCACAACCTATACCGATGAGGTGAACTACAATATGGAAAGAAGAAATTTAGGAAGTTCTCTTTCAACGTTGTTATACAGAGACGTTTTGCAGGATTTGGTAAACGCTCAAAAAGACATAAAGAGCAAAGAAGCTTTAGGAGCTGTTGATACTGCAATTAAGAAAAACAAAATCGCAGTACTTGACGTTCAGATTGTGATGGCGTATCAGGCGCTTGTAGATTTATTTGGAAACGTGCCTTACAGTGAAGCTTTGGATATTAATCTATATCCTTATCCAAAATACGATGATGCCAAAACCATTTATTTAGATCTGGCTGCCAGATTAGATGCAGCTATTGCTGCTATGGACAGCAGTAAAGAGAGCTTTGGTAAAGCCGATTTAATTTACAAAGGCGATGTGGCAAAATGGAAAACATTAGCGAATAGTGTGAAATTAAAATTGGGATTACACCTTGCAGACATTGAGCCTGCTAAAGCAAAAGCAATAGTAGAAAGTGCTTACAATTCAGGCGTAATGACCAGTGAAGATCAAACAGCATTGTTCCAGTATTTTTCATCACTTGTAGACATGAATCCGTTGTATGATACGCTGGTAAACGAAAGTCAGACTATCCCGACTGAATATTTTGTGAATCAGTTAAATGGAAAAAATGACCCAAGACGTGATATATTCTTTAATCCAAATTCTAAAAAGCAAGGAAATTATAAAGGAGCTCCTTATGCCAAACAAGTAAGTTATGGTGATTTCTCAAACATGGGATCAAGATTGAAAGAAAAAACAAACCCGGGGGTAATTTTTGACTACACAGAAACCTGTTTCCTTTTGGCAGATGCTGCAAACAGAGGATTTAGCGTAGGAGGAACTTCGGAAGAATATTATAAAAAAGGAATTTTGGCCAGTATGAATTTTTGGGGAGTTTCGAATGCTGATGCGCAAACTTATTTGAGCAGAACCGATGTTGACTTTGCAACTGCTGCCGGAACGACAAAAGAAAAAATCGCTTACCAGCTTTGGATTGCTTATTACAATAGAGGATTTGAAGCCTGGACAGAATACAGAAGATTAGATTTCCCTGTTTTGTTAGCCCCTTCAACTGCTGTTGATGCGGCAAAAGGAAAAGTACCGGTTCGTACTATTTACTCTCTTTTTGATAAAACCTTAAACAAAGAAAATTATGAAGCTGCCTCAGCTGCAATAGGAGGAGATTTAATGACTACAAAAATTTTCTGGGATAAATTTTAATTTGAATTAGTTTTCCTGTTTTTAACCGGGGCCTTTAATTAGGTTCCGGTTTTTTTTGTTTAATCCCATTGTCCGACTGAGCGAAGTCGAAGTGTTTACTCTGAACTACATTGTACGATTGAGCGAAGTCGAAGTGTTTATTGAATCTCATTGTCGGACTGAGTGAGGGTCAGGTCCTATTTATTGAATTACATTGTCCGACTGAGCGAAGCCGAAGTGTTTATTGAATCCCATTGTCAGACTGAGTGAAGGTCAGGTCTTACTTATTGAATTACATTGTCCGACTGAGCGAAGTCGAAGTCTCAGTTTTGTTTTATTTAAAAAACAATCCATTTTGTTTGTGAATGCTTGGTTTATTTGGTTTATTTTTTAATTATGTGTTTTTTTAAAGTTAAAAAGTTGTTAATTATATATTATTTTTAAATAACATAGTATCAGTAAAATAGAAGCTATGCTGGTAAATTTGGTGGCAACAAATTAACCCAAAAAAAATGAAAACAAAACTACTAGTATTAATGCTTGTTTTTTCGATAGGGAAAATGAGCGCGCAGGGACTTCCTTGCCGGACGACAGAAGAAAACGCCAAAGTGTATCGGAATAGCCCCAAATCACTTCAGGAAAAAAAAGATTTTGAAGCCTTTACCAGAACATTTACCCTCCAGCGTAAAAGCAAAACTTCAAAAACAGCAGCAACACCTACTTATGTTATCCCCGTGGTTTTCCATATTTATGGAGACGTTCAAAGCGGAAAAACCATTACCTATGAAAAAATTGTCAATCATTTGGCTCAACTAAATGACGATTTCAATGGCAGGAATGCCGACTACCAAACAGTTGAGCCCTTTTTTCAAGCGAGAAGAGGAACATTAAACATCGAATTTAAACTGGCAAAAAAAGATCCTAATGGCGGATGTACGACAGGAGTTGTTTTCCATGCAGCCAAAAACGGTTACGGAAATGGCGGTGGCTACGATGATCAGATTGCTGCCGATGCCTGGGACAATAAAAAATATATGAACGTTTATATTCAGAACGATTTGTATAACGAAGGAGTTTTTAACAATTCAGGAGTTGCATGGTATCCTGATTCTGGTATGATGGCCAATAATACAGCACGTGTCGTTTTTAATGGAGCTTATCTTTACGACAACTCCTACAGCAAAGAATTTTCAGCAACCCTTACACATGAATTCGGACATTTCTTAAACCTTATTCATACTTTCGAAGGAGGATGCTCCGGCACAGATGAAGTTGCCGACACCCCTGCAGAAGACGGTCAGCACACCTTGGCTTGTACACCGGGAACCAATTGTACAGGAGATAAAGTAAATATAGAAAACTACATGGGGTACAATGGCGCACAAGGCTGTTACAAAATGTACACCCAAGGTCAGATTGACAGAATGCTGGCTGCATTGCAGCATCCGGCAAGGATCACACTCTGGCAGCCTCAAAACTTAATTGACACCGGAGTGAACACGACTGAAAGCAGTTTAGTGGCAACCGGAACTACTTTTAAAGAAGCCATTATCAATGATGGATCTTTTGATACAGCCTCAGTGGTAACTTTAAGCGGAGGAAAAACTTTTGCACTAAGTTCAGGAACTTTGTCAGCCGGAACCCATTTTACACATACTTTTCCAGCCGGAATCACACCGGTTGTTACTGTAAATTCAAATGGTCAGGTGACAGTAACACTTTCAGGAAAAGCGACAAATCACGCGGCAGCGCAAAATACAACTGCCGGAATAACATTCTTACCTGCCGCATTTACAGGAGGAACCACAGGATTGTCTTGTACTGCTTTGTTTTACAATTTAAGATTTACGGATCCTTATGGAATCTTCTTTGTAGACATGCCGGATATTAACATCTCCTCAAATTTAGTCTGGAAGTTTTTTGATATTGCAAAAGGAGACGACACTTCATTCGGAGGCTGGCGTTATGCGGCCAATGCGCTAAAAATTGAAACTTATGGCAAAAGATTAACTTGTGAAAGTGGCAGCCGAAACATTACCTTATTAGCACAAAACACCGCAGTTGGCCCGACAAGTAATATGACCGCTCCGGGAGCATACCCAAATCAATTAGATTTAAGAACAGCGAGTTATACCGCTTGGGATGGAAAATCCGGATATGTAGGTTTTGAATACAAAATCGATGGATTACCTTGCTATGGCTGGTTCAAAATAAGTGTTGCGGCAAATGGAGACGGTTACACCATTTCTGAATATGCCTATAATACACAACCCAATGCACCTATTTATACCGGTGTGACTAACAAAACGGCCGTTGTTCTATCAGAAAGTATACTGTACGAGGCAGAGGCAAATGACGGTGGTGTTACTACGACCAGTACAATTTCGTTATCTACTAACAATGGAACTTTTACAAAAAGCACAGGAACTTTAACAGCCGGAACTGATTATACGATTACAGGAGTTCCTTCAGGATTAACCGCTGTACTGACGCTTCAGGGAAATAATAAAGTAGTGGTTTCCTTTACCGGAAAAGCAACCGCACATCTACCTGCAAATGATGCTGCTGTGACGATTACCTTTAAAGATGCTGCAATCACTGGCGGAATTGCGACTCTTGATATGTCATCAAAAACAATCAATTTGAAATTTGATGCGCCTTACGGAGTTTTCTATGTAAACAATCCTGACTATGTTGCTTCGGCAGCCCAAACCTGGCAGTATTTTGATTTAGGAATTGGAGATAATACGGAGTATGGAGCATGGCAGTTTGCCGCTGCCGCTTTAAAAGTAGAAACTTATGGCAAAAGACTGGTAGGACCTGCAGGTACACGTAACATTAGTTTAATTACAGAGGGAACTACAATTGGTGCTTCAAGTAATTTTGTAACTCCTGGAGCGGCATATCCGGATCAGTTAGATTTAAGAACGGCAAGTTATACAGCCTGGGACAATCAAACAGGTTATATCGGTTTTGAATATAAAAGCAGAGGGCGTACATGTTATGGCTGGATGCATGTTAAAGTAGAAGCGGGTGGAGTTGGTTATTCTGTTTTAGACTATGCTTACAATACGAAACCAAACGAATCCATTCAGGCCGGAACTCAGGTACCTGTAACCGTTTTGGCGCCTTCAAGTCTGACAGCTACAGTGAACAATACCAGTTTACAAGCACAATTGACATGGGTGAACAACGCAACTAACGCGACAAATATTGTAGTAGAAAGAGCAGGAGCAGATAATGTTTTTGCCGAGATCACGACATTAGCAAGTACAGCGGTTACTTATACCAACACAGGTTTGACAGCCGGAAGTACTTATAAATACAGAGTACGTGCAAAAGCAAACAGCATTTACTCCGCCTATTCTAATGAGGTTACAGCTACTCTTACGGCAGGTTCAGCGTATTGTACTGCTCAGGGGAATAATAATTACGAATACATCAATTCAGTAACTATTGGAAGTTTCACCAATACATCCGGTAAAGATGCAGGCGGCTATGCCAATCTTACTTCTAAAACCGTGACCGTAACTCCGGGAACAGCAACAAGTGTAAGTCTGGCAGCAGGTTTCTCAGGAGGATCTTATTTAGAATATTGGGGAGTGTGGATCGATTACAATAAAAACAATGTTTTTGATGCTTCTGAAAAAGTGATTGACGGAATTTCTTCTACCGGAACAGCTACGGGTAGTTTTACACCAATTGCGTTTACCGGAACGACCAGAATGCGTATTGTAATGAAATATTATTCGAACCCGTCAGCTTGTGGAAACATTGGAGATGGTGATGTCGAAGATTATACAGTCGTTGCAGGTACAGCACCTAATCCGACAACTTTACCGACACCAACAAATATTGGGAATTCAGGAGTGTATTCATCCGGATTTTATGCTTCATGGAATACAGTGGCGAATGCTACAAGTTATGAAGTGCAGTTGAATAATGCTGCTACAGGCTGGACCACTTTCGGAACTTCCACAACCTATTATTTATGGGTTCCGAAACAAGGTACACAAACCGTTTATCAGTTTAGAGTTAGAGCTAAAAATGCTACTGATGCAAGTAACTGGAGCGCTCCGTTGACCATTGATTTGCAAAACGGAAGTGCAGGAGCAGATCAGACTGATTTTACAAAATCATTTACGATGTATCCTAATCCGGCGTCGGATGTGGTTAATTTCAATTTCGCTAATTTAAACCTGGCGGATACTAAAATCACCATCTACGACAGTACAGGAAATGTTATTGACATTGTAAAAAACACACTTTCTTATCCGGTAAACCGTCTTAGAAAAGGAGTTTATATAGTGGTAGCTACAGATGGAAGCTTCACAGATACTAAAAAGTTATTGGTTAAATAAATAATTTGGTTTGTAAAGAAGAAAAGGGAAACGATATTGTTTCCCTTTTTTTATGCTTTTTTAAATTAAATACAGCTTAATTGATACCAATGCCAAACGGATTATCAATACTGTGCATTGGAGTAGTGAACCATTTTGGACCCTCAGCGGTCATGTAAAAATGATCTTCATGACGAATCCCGAATTGACCCGGGATGCAAAGCATAGGTTCGTTACTTACTACCATTCCTTCTTGCAGAACAGTAGTATTACCTCTTACCAAATACGGATGTTCGTGAATATCTAATCCTGTTCCGTGACCCACGCGATGAGGTAATCCAGGCAATTCGTAATCGGCACTCAAACCACCTGCTGTAATTACTTTACGTGCGGCATCATCGACCGAACCGCAGGTTGCTCCTAATTGTGCTGCATCAAAAGCGGCTTTTTGTGTAGCCTTTTCTAAATTCCAGATTTTGATGTGTGCTTCCGTTGGGGTTCCGTACACATAAGTTCTGGTGATATCAGACAGGTAACCTTCCAAACGACATCCTGTGTCAATAAGTACAACATCGTTATCTTTTAAATCCTGAGGAGTAGTAACCCCATGAGGATATTGAGAGTCATCGGCAAACAACACAATACAAAAGTGAGAACCTGAAGTAATTCCCGCTTTGATATGTGCCTGATTGATAAAATCGACAACCGTTTCGGCTTTTATACCCGGATACAAAATACGTGCAGCGGCACGTTGAACCACCATCGTAATTTCTTTGGCTAGTTGGATGATCGCAATTTCATTTGCTGATTTCTGAATGCGACAGCCAGTTGTAACCGGTTGGGAATTTTCGAATTCGTAATTTGGATTGGCTTTTACGATAGCATCAACTAAAAAATAACCGGCAGATTCGTCCAGTGCAATTTTACCGTTGTTTATGCCTTTGGTCTCCAGGATCTTTCCAAATAAAACAGATGGCGATTCGTGTTCTTCCCAGCAATTTAAATGCCCTTCAATTTTCATGAATTTTCTAAAAGTACCTTCCTCAAATTTTGGAACAATATATTCCAGACTGCCGTCTTCAAACAATAAGGCTCCAACCATTCTTTCAGAGGGATTCCATTTGGTTCCGGTAAAATAGTATAGATTGGTTCCTGCATTCACGAATAAGGACTTAAAACCTGCTGTTTTCATAAGCGACACCGCTTTCTGAATGCGCATTTGATATTCCTCCGGCTGAATGGGCTTTACATTCAGGGTCATGTTTTGTATTTTTTCTAATTCTGCAATTGCGTTAGATCCGCCAACTCCAATGGTCATATTTGTTGTTTTAAGGTTAATAGTTTTTTGTTGTTTTTCTGGATTAAAAATAAGCCAATATTTTGGGATAGTGGTATTTTAACTTAAAGTAGATAAAATAGAATAATTTAAGGGTAATATACTATTGGATTTTGGGTTGTAATGCCTGTATTTTTAAAAGATCAATTAAAACTTAAAAAATGAAAAGTATACAGCGTTTAGTATTGCTATTGTGCGTCGTTCTGAGTTCGTGTTTTGCTACAGCACAGGATAAGTCAGATTTGTACCAGAAGCTCACAGTACTGTTTCCCAAAGCCGAAATCACAACAATAGAAAATTTAGAAGGTTATGCAGAGTCATACCAATTGATTTTAGACGAACCTTTAGATCATAAAAATCTGCAAAAAGGAACTTTCAAGCATTATGTTTACCTCTCGCATCTGAATTTTAATAATCCAATGGTTATTGAAACTCATGGTTACAATACCAATAATATCAAAAGTGAGGTGAGTAAACTGTTAAACGCAAATCAGATTGCAGTCGAATACCGCTTTTATGGAAAGTCGCGACCGGAACCACTTCCATGGGAATATTTAACAAACGATCAGGCTATCGCCGACTACCACAATCTTGTAACAAAACTGAAGCAGTTGTATACAGGAAAATGGATTTCGACCGGAATAAGTAAAGGTGGTGAAACAGCTTTGATTTACAAATCAAAATATCCGGATGATGTGGATGTGGCAATGCCCTATGTTGCTCCGTTAATTAATACTCAGGAAGATCCCCGAACAGTAGAGCATACTAAAACAGTGGGGACGGCAGAATGCAGGGCTAAAATTACAGCCTTTCAGAGAGCAGTTTTAGAAAATAGAGAAGCCGTTTTAAAGGAGTTTAAACAATATGCAGAAGAGAAGAAAATGACTTTTACCGAAGTTCCTTTCGCTGAAGCATTAGAATATGCAGTTTTAGAATTTCCTTTTTCTTTTTGGCAATGGGGAGGAAAATGCGAGGCCATTCCGTCAGTAACGGCGAGCCCGAAAGAGCTGTTTGCCTATTTGGATGAGGTTTCAGGCGTAAGAACTTATAATGATAAGATGTATTTTCATTACTTGCCGTCCTATTATCAACATTTAAAAGAATTGGGGTACTATGGATTTGATTTTTCTCCGGTTGCCGATTTGCTTCAAGTGGTAAAAAGTACTTCCAATGATCGATTTGCGCCTAAAGGAGTGGTTATAAAATACAATCCGAAATACATTAGAGAAGTACGAAAATATGTAGAAAATAAAGGCAGCAAAATTTTGTACATCTATGGTGGTTACGACACCTGGTACTCGTGCGCTCCAACACCTGATTCCAAATTAGATGCATTAAAAATGGTTCTTCCCGGGGGGAGTCACACTACGAGAGTGAAGGATTTTCCGGAGAGTGATAAGAAGCGAATCATGGAAACATTATCAAGATGGCTCGACTTAAAAGCACTTAACGATAAGGCCGAAATAAATTAAGAAAAAATAGCCACAGATTTCACGGATTGAAAGGATTTTAAAAATCTGTATTAATCTGTGGAATCTGTGGCTAAAAAATCTTTGCGAACTTCGCGTAAACCCTTGCGCGCTTTGCGGTTAAATATTAAACCAGTAGTTTTTGTGTTTTCAAATAATCCATAGCAAATTTACCCTCATTAAAAAGTAAATCCAGAACGCTTAAATTGTTGATAAAACCATGTTTGTCATCAAAAACCTGAGTGTACTTTTCAAATGAATTAAGGTCTTTTTTTCCGTTAGCCAAAACCCTGAAATCGGAGATATTTTCTACCTCATGAAAATATTCTGTGGTTTTACCAAACGCTAATTTCATGCGCAGACATTTAGTGGTGATGTCCAGAACTTCCAGATTCAAATCCATTAAAAAAGTATGCTGCTTTTCAAAAACAGGACGAATATCATCTTCAAAAAATTCAAAAAAAGGAGAGCTTCTATAGGCAGCTTCCAATGATTTGAAGTGCTGTTTTTGCCAGTCAAATTCATTCTCGATGATAACATCTTTTGTTTTCTGATGACCTGATTTCGAATGTTTAACCGGGATATTTAGTAACTGAATTCCGTTCGGGCTATAGATGTAGGTACGGTTTCTGTTAGTTTGTTTCTGAAAATTATCTTCCATTTCAAAAGTAATATTTTCAGATTGTGCCATAACTGCAAAGTGGCTGATCGATGGAAAATAAGTAGGAAGTAATAGAGAGTTCATCTTTAATTGCTTTAAAAGTTTCAGGTTTCAAGTTTCAGGTTGTGAGTGAACCTGAAACTTGAAACCTGAAACAAAAATAACTTTTTTTATTTATGCTTTGTTTTGTTTTCTTTTTTTCCAGAAATATTCTCCAACAAAATAGGCCGCAAGAATAAACAAGAAATACTTAAAGTAAGATTGTGGTTGTCCTTCACCATCAACGGTTGTGAAAACTCTGCTCCAGCGAATTTTGTTGATTCCTTTACCGTTAGTATCCCAACTCATCCAGATGAAAACCGGTTTTCCTACAATATGATTTTCCGGAACGTAACCCCAGTAGCGACTGTCTTCAGAGTTGTGACGGTTGTCTCCCATCATCCAATAGTAATTCTGCTTAAAAGTATAAGTTGTAGCAGGTTTACCGTTGATTAAGAATTTAGAGCCATCCAGCTGCAAAGTATTTCCTTCATAAGTGGTGATAATGTCTTTGTAAAATGGTAATGATTCATTGGTTAAAGCAACTGTTTTTCCAGCTTCCGGAATATAAATCGGACCAAAATTATCTTGATTCCATTTGTTGATGTGCGGGAAAATAGCGTTGTCATTTCCGTGGTCAATTTCTCTTGTAACGGCAGTAATACCAGGCGTATTTTTCAGACGTTCTGCACTTGCCTCAGTCAAAGCTCTGAAATAAAGAGTGTCTCTTTTTTCACTTTTAAATCCTGCTCCGTCTGTAATATCAAGCTCTCTTACTAAAGATTCAAAATCAATAGGAATTTTTGGGTCTATGGCTACGGAATAAGAATATTGAGGTTTTGCTCTTTCCGGTAAAACTAATTTTTTTCCGTTAATGAAAACAAATCCGTCTTTAATTGATAAGCTGTCTCCCGGAATACCTACGCATCTTTTTACGTAATTTGATTTTTTATCAATTGGTTTGATAACCCCCGGTCTTCCTTTTGGTTCATAAAAATAATGAACCGTATCTACCGGCCAGTTGAAAACGACAATATCAGTTCGTTTTATTTTTTCTAAAGCAGGTAATCTGAAATAAGGCAATTGTGGCCATTTCAAATAGGATCTTTGTTTTACAAAAGGAATAGAGTCATGTACCATTGGTAATGCAACCGTAGTCATAGGGACTCTTGGGCCATAATTTACTTTACTTACAAACAGAAAATCCCCAATCAATAAAGATTTTTCTAAAGAAGAAGTAGGAATTGTATAAGGCTGTACTAAATAAGTATGTACCAATGTTGCTACGATAACGGCAAAAAGTAAAGAACTCAGGGTGTCACCTGCTTTATTTTCAGAAGTTAATTTTCTGTCAGCGTTGTACACTAGTTTTTGAGTGTAGCTAACATAATAGATATAGAAACCTAAAGTGAAAATTCCTAAAAGAGTATCTAAAGTTGTTTTTTTGCCAAACGTTCTTAAAGTCTCCACCCAAACTACCGGAAACATAATCAGGTTAATAATAGGAATGAAAAGCAATAAAGTCCACCAGGTTGGACGACTGATTATTTTCATTAAAACGATTGAATTGTATACCGGAATCGCAGCTTCCCAGCTTTTTCTTCCGGCAGCCTGATATAATTTCCAGGTTCCGATAAAATGAATAACCTGAACGGCTAAGAAAAATACAAACCAAAGATATAGTGTCATAATATTTTATTTAAAGTTTTAGGTTCGGGACTTAATTTGAAATTTTACCTAAACCTTCCTAACTGTTTATTTTAAATTTAATACGTCTTTCATAGAATAGATTCCCGTTTTTCCGGCAAGCCACTCTGCTGCGATTACCGCTCCAAGAGCAAATCCTTCGCGGTTGTGTGCAGTGTGTTTTAATTCGATGCTGTCTACAGGTGAGTCATAAGTTACAGTATGGGTTCCTGGTACTTCGCCTATTCTTTTAGCTTCAATATGAATTTCGTTGTTTTTTGCTTCGTCCAGAGTCCAATTGGTGTATTGGCTGTTTTCGATAACTCCTTTGGCTAAAGAAATTGCCGTACCGCTAGGAGCATCCAGTTTTTGTGTATGATGAATTTCTTCCATCGTAACTTTATACGAATCCAGTTGAGACATGATTTTAGCTAAGTATTCGTTCAGTTCGAAGAAAATATTAACCCCTAAACTAAAGTTAGAGCTCGAAATAAAAGCACCCTTCTTTTCGTTGCAAAGCGATATCATTTCGTCATAGTGTTCTAGCCATCCTGTAGTTCCTGAAACCACAGGTACATTAGCATGAAAGCAATTGGAGATATTGTCAACGGCAGCATTAGGGACGCTGAAATCGATCGCGACATCGGCTGTTGAAAGTCCGTCGTAAGTACTGAATTCGTCTTTTTTCAAAACAATTTCATGACCTCTTTCTAAAGCAATTCGCTCGATTACTTTTCCCATTTTTCCGTATCCTAAAAGCGCAATTTTCATTTCGTGTATTTTTTTTAAAATTCAAGTAACCGGAGTTATTTAAAAGTGGTAATTAAAAGTTAGTCCAACATTTGGTTTGAAAGTTACAGCGTCAGGGTAAATTTCCGGGCGCAATGATAATCTTTCGTTTACGTTAAACTGAATCAGTGCAGCGTCAACATTGGCGTCGATAATGTTTAAGGCATAAAAACCAACGACAAATAATAGTGATAAATCTCTGTTTCGCTGATAAAATTTCTGACCGGCAATAAGTCTGCTGTCGTCCAGGAATTTATATTTATCGTCATTGTAGCCTTCCAGTCTTCGTTTGTAGGCTTCGCGATAATCGTGGTATTTTTTGTTATTGTCAAGATAGAAGTATAAACTCGTACCAATCGCTCCGTAGACCAAAGGGATTTTCCAGTACTTTTTATTGTATGCCTGACCTAAACCCGGTAAAATTGCCGAGTAGAATGCTGCTTTTGCAGGTGTAAGAGGATCGATTTCCTGCAATTTGCTAGTGTCTTTAACAACCAAAACCGTGTCTTTTTTTACCTGAGCAAAAAGAGAAACGGTTCCTATGAGAAAGAACAATAGACTTATGGGGACAATTTTATTCACTATCCGTTTATTAATTTTATTATTCTGTTAAAGTCGGCTTCAGAATCAAATGGAATGGTGATTTTTCCTTTACCCGTGCCGGCGACTTTTATATCAACTTTCGAACCAAAATAATCGTTGAAAGTGTTTTTTTGTGTTTCTCTAACTACAAAAGAAGATTCTGTTTTAGGTTTTCCTTCTGCTTTTGGTTTTAAACTTTCGTGATAGTTTTTTACCAGAGTCTCAGTTTCACGAACAGATAAATTCTGACTTACTATTTTTTGGTAGATATCAGTCTGAATGTCTAAGTCTTCAATATTAATGATTGCTCTACCGTGTCCCATACTGATAAAACCGTCACGGATACCTGTTTGAATGATCGGATCCAGTTTTAAAAGACGTAAATAATTGGCAATTGTAGAGCGTTTTTTTCCAACACGCTCGCTCATTTGCTCCTGTGTCAGTTGAATTTCGTCAATCAGACGTTGATAGGAAAGTGCAATTTCAATCGGATCTAAGTCATGACGCTGGATGTTCTCAACCAAAGCCATAACCAATGATTCGTTGTCATTGGCAATACGAATATAGGCAGGAACATGCGTTAAGCCTACTAAAGTCGAAGCACGTAAACGACGCTCTCCTGAGATGAGCTGATATTTGTTGAAATCTAATTTACGAACAGTAATAGGTTGAATTACACCAAGTTCTTTAATAGAGGTGGCTAATTCGCGTAACGATTCTTCATTAAAATTGCTTCGGGGCTGAAATGGATTTATTTCGATAGCACTTATTTCAAGCTCAATGATATTTCCAACAACCTTGTCAGCATTTTTGTCTTCTACTGATGTAATGTCGTTTTCCGGATCTTTTAATAACGCTGATAATCCTCTTCCTAAGGCTTGTTTTTTAATTGCTTTTGTCATAAAAACTATTTGCTGTTTTTCTTTATAATCTCCTGAGCTAAATTAATGTAATTAACGGCTCCTTTACTGGTTGCGTCATAATTAATGATGCTTTCTCCAAAACTTGGTGCCTCGCTCAGTTTAACATTTCGTTGAATAACGGTATCAAAAACCATATCATTAAAGTGTTTTTGAACTTCTTCTACAACCTGATTAGACAAACGTAATCTTGAATCGTACATGGTTAGTAACAATCCTTCTATGTCAAGATCCGGGTTGTGTATTTTTTGAATACTTTTTATGGTGTTCAATAATTTTCCTAATCCTTCAAGTGCAAAATATTCGCATTGGATTGGGATAACCACAGAATCAGCAGCTGTTAAAGCATTCAGGGTTAATAAACCTAGAGAAGGCGCACAGTCGATAATGATAAAGTCATATTCGTCTCTTACACTTTCTAATGCTTTTTTAAGCATGTACTCTCTGTTTTCTTTGTCAACCAATTCGATTTCGATGGCAACAAGGTCAATGTGTGCAGGTATCACATCGACATTTGGAGATGTACATTTTAATACAGCTTCTTTTGGTGTTATACTGTGTTCCAGGATTTGATAAGTTCCGGCTTCAACTGATTCTACGTCAATCCCAAGGCCAGATGTAGCATTGGCTTGTGGATCAGCATCGATCAATAATACTTTTTTTTCTAAAACACCTAATGAGGCTGCAAGATTTACAGATGTTGTAGTCTTTCCAACGCCTCCTTTTTGATTAGCAATCGCAATGATTTTGCCCATTTATTTTCTGAATTTTGAACCGTAAAAATACAATTATTTATGGTTTCTGAAAATCTATTTTGTTAACATTTGTGAATCTTCGGTTAATCGTTGTATGGTGCGTCTTTTCTGGAATTGATTTTAACGATAATGAAAAAACAGGAACGAAATTTCGTTCTATTTTTCGATTTCTTTTAGTCTAAAAAGAACAAAATCTTACTTTAGTCAGAAAAAGGGAATTAAAAGTGGGTGTAAATTTTACTGCTCATTTTTCTTTTTCAAATCTTTTACAAGGCGGGTTGTGAAAAATAAAAGAATAGCACCTCCAAACAAAATGCAATGCGAAAAATATTTCTTTCGCATTGAAGGGGAGATGTATTTAAATAAAGTGAAATCCCTTCATTAAATAAGTTCAGAACTTACGAGACTATGTGTTAAAATGAAGTATATGTAAAGGACTGAATCGTTGTGATATTTTAATCTGAGGGTATATTTATATTTTTTTTGTGCTAATTGAAAAGTGAAGTGTTTGATATTCTATATTTTGAAGTTATTTTGAAAATAAAAAAACGGATATTTTTAAAATTGTTGTTGGATAAGTAAAAAATAGTTCTATCTTTGCACCCGCTTACGGGGTGTAGCGTAGCCCGGTTATCGCGCCTGCTTTGGGAGCAGGAGGCCGCAGGTTCGAATCCTGCCACCCCGACAAAAGTCTTTTCATTTTTTGGAAAGACTTTTTTTTTGTTTTAAACTGAAATCCTATAGCTAGAACTGTTATCGCGTCCCGATTAGAATCGGGAAGGCTGCAGGTTCGAATCGGGGCACCCCGACAAAAGTCTTTTCATTTTTTGGAAAGACTTTTTTTTTGCTTTAAACTGAAATCCTAATAGCTGAACTGTTATTGCGTCCCGATTGGAATCGGGAAGGCCGCAGGTTCGAATCGGGGCAACCCGACAAAAGTCTTTTCATTTTTTGGAAAGACTTTTTTTTTGTTTTAAACTGAAATCCTATAGCTAGAACTGTTATCGCGTCCCGATTGGAATCGGGAAGGCCGCAGGTTCGAATCCTGCCACCCCGACAAAAGTCTTTTCATATTTGGAAAGACTTTTTTTTTGCTTTAAACTGAAATCCTATAGTTGAACTGTTATCGAGTCCCGATTGGAATCAGGAAGGCCGCAGGTTCGAATCGGG